>CAZCEH010000019.1:0-95412 GCA_964497705.1 uncultured Actinomycetes bacterium
CTAGAGATGGTGCACCAGTGAGCGAGGCTTGCCGAGCGAACCATCGGTGCAGGCGGCGGCACCGCGTCCGGGTGGCCGAGCCCGCGAGGCAACCCGGAAAGGTGGCGACGTGAGCGAGGCTTGCCGAGCGAACCATGGGAGCTGGCGCCGGCACCGCGTCCGGGTGGCCGAGCCCGCGAGGCAACCCGGAAAGGTGGCGACGTGAGCCAACCAGAGACCGCGAACCATGCACGCGGCGGCGACCAACCGGGCCTGCCCGTATCGGCCGTGCGGAAGAATGTGCCGGTGACCGCAACCGGATCCGCGACGACGTTCTACGACGAGGTGGGCGGCCACGCCACGTTCGTTGGCCTCGTGCATCGCTTCTATCAGGAGGTGGCGGCCGATCCGGTGCTGCGGCCGCTGTATCCCGAGCCGGATCTCGGCGCGGCGGAGGGCCGCCTGCGGATGTTCCTGGAGCAGTACTGGGGCGGCCCTCGCACCTACTCCGAGCAGCGCGGGCACCCCCGGCTTCGGATGCGGCACGCGCCGTTCGTCATCGGGTTTCGCGAGCGTGACCACTGGCTGGCCGCCATGAAGGTGGCGGTGGACGAGGCGGGGCTGGACGAGGACCACCGCGCGCAGCTGTGGGCCTACCTGGAGATGGCCGCGGACAGTCTGGTCAACTCACCGCACTGATCCGGCCGGCTCGTTCGTGTGGACCCGGCGTGGCGCGTCCCGAATTGTCGCTGCGCGAATGATCCCATGGACGCATGCATCGCGGGACCGGCCGGGCCGTGCTGGCCGGCACTCTCGCGATGCTTGCTGCGGCCGCGGTCGGATGTGCCGCCGCCGGTGCCACCGAACACCGTGCGCTACCCGGTCAGACGGTCGGTCTCGGCGCGATCGCGAAGCCAACCAACTCCTCCGCGGCGTCCTCGTCGCCTCGGCCATCGCCGATCCAGGTGACCGTGCCCGAGCTGACCATCGCCGGCACCATCGCAAACCTCACCGCGCCGGTGACCGTGCCCGGCGGCAGCACGCCGGCTCCGGAGCCCGCGCCGCCCTCACCGGCCGAACCGCCGCCGACTCCGGAACCCGCACCGCCACCACAAGCCGCGCCGACGCCGGCACCGCCCCCCGCGCCTACCCCGGTCGTTGCGCCCTACACCACGGTGCTCGGCTGGACCGGCGACGGCAAGGTCGCGTACCTGACCTTCGACGACGGTCCAGGGCCGGCCACCGGCCGGATGCTGGACATCCTCGCGGCCAAAGGAGTGAAAGCAACGTTCTGCGTCGTCGGCCAGCAGGTCGCCGCGAACACCGAGATGATCCGGCGGATCGTTGCCGAGGGGCACACGGTGTGCAACCACAGCTGGGACCACCCGACCGGCTTCGACACCCTGGGTCCGGACGTGCTGGCCGGAGAGATCGGCCGCACGCAGGATGCGGTCATTCAGGCGACCGGCCTCACCCCGCGGTATCTGCGCGCCCCCGAAGGCAGCTTCGGCACCGCTGACGGCCCGGTTCATCAGGCCGCGCAGCAGGCTCGCACGCTGCTGCTCGGCTGGGGTGTCGACTCCAAGGACTGGACCAAACCCGGGGCGCCCGTCATCGTCGCGAACGTGCTCGGCGCGGTGAGTCCGGGCGCGATCATCCTGATGCATGATGCCGGCGGCGCCGACCGGCAACAGACCCTGGACGCCCTGCCCGGCGTCATCGACGGCCTGCAGGCCGCTGGGTACACGCTCTTGCCGCTGCCACCCGACCCAGCCGGCTGACCGCCACCGGATGTTCCGCGGCCACAGCCAGCAGGCCGAGCCGCAATCGTCCAGCTCACACCGCGGAACATGCGTCCGTTCGGAGCGAGCCGGTGTTCCGCAATCCGGCGAGCCAGCGGCCCACGCGTCCAGCGCAGTGCGGAACAAGTCACGGCCGCGGAACTTCCGCCGGCCCAGCACAAGCCGATGCTCCGCAATCCGGCGAACCAGCGGCCCACGCGTCCAGCGCAGTGCGGAACAACTGGCGGCCGCGGAACAACCGCCGGCCCAGCACAAGCCGATGCTCCGCAACCACACCCGCCAACCCAACCAACCAACACCCAGCTCACACCCGCGGAACTTCCGCCGGCCCAGCACAAGCCGATGCTCCGCAATCCGGCGAACCAGCGGCCCACGCGTCCAGCGCAGTGCGGAACAACTGGCGGCCGCGGAACTTCCGCCGGCCCAGCACAAGCCGATGCTCCGCAACCACACCCAACAGCCACACCCACCACGCCAGCCGTCAAGGGCCCAGCCCACACCGCGGAACAACCGACCTCGCAGCACTCGAACCGGACCGGAGTCCGACCACAACTAGACGAGAAGAGGCAGCAACGCGTGCCGCCGACGCACCACCGCCCCGTACCGAGCGTCGATCCGGGCCCAGGCATCGGTCGCGCTGACCCGCACCTCTTCCCCCGGCACCGACGGGGCGAACCCCATGCCGGACAGCGCGAACACCATCCGCAGGTTCAGCACCACCCGCATACCCGCTCCGGTCACCGTCAGCACCTCGGTGTCCAGCAGGGCGGTCGACGCGGCGCCGGCCGGACCGGGTCGCTCACGCGCCCCGGTCGCCCCCTCCTCGGCCAAGGCCGCCAAGACAGTGGCCGGCACCGAGTCCACCGTCACCCATCCGTCCCGCGGCGGCAGCTGGGAACGCCAGGAAGCATCGGCCGGCGCCCCCGGGTCCACCTCGTCGGCCAACGCGACGGCCAGGCCGGACAGCAGGTTGCCGGCGTGCACCGTGACATCCGGTGGGGTGACGCGGCCCCGAATCGCGCGGGTGACCAGAGCGTCGAACGGGGTGGTCGCCCACAGCCGGACCAGGTCGCCGTCGCCGCGCAGCCTGATCAGTCCGGTGGTGTCCCAGCGGGCCACCCGGCCGGTGAACGCGGTGGCGTCGTCCCGGTCGGCCCGCTCGGCGGGGATCAGCGTGGCCATGCCTGCCCGTTCGAGCCGTCCGGGGCCATCACGGCGGAGGCCTCGGACGGCCCGTGGGCCCGGTAACGCTCCAGGAAGGCGCGTTCCCGGTCGTCCAGGCGGCGCGGTTTGAACGTCACCGGATCCACCGGCACCAGCACCGTCGACGCTGTCGCCGCGGTCGCCCCGGCCTGGCTGAGCAGGTAGTCGACGGTGAACGACGCATTGCCGAGCCTGGTCAGTCCCATGGAGACGGTCACCGGCAACTGCATGCCGATCGGCCGCTTGTAGTCGATCTCCAGCCGAGCCACCACGATGCCCTCGGTGAGCCGGTCGACACCGTGCAAGTTCGCCTCGGTGAACAACCAGTCGACCCGGGCCTCCTCCAGCAACGTCACCGTCCTGGCGTTGTTGACATGCCGGAAGGCGTCCAGGTCGGACCATCGCACCCGGACCTGGGTCACGTATCGCTGACTCATCGCACCGCCCTCCCAAGCCGCCTCACAAGCTCCGCCGTCCCGGCTCGAACGCTGCGACGACAACACCGATCACTCGCTCGGCAAGCCTCGCTCACCGCACATGATTCGCTCGGCAAGCCTCGCTCACCGCACATGATTCGCTCGGCAAGCCTCGCTCACCGCACCACCCTCCCAGGACGCCTGTCACGCCCGCCCGTGCAGTCTGCCGCAGGCCCACGAACGGGCCGGTCAGCGGATCATCGATCGGATCTCCCGGGCAGCCACCGACAGCTCCGCCAGGTCGGTGACGGACACCCGGCTGATCTCGCCGAGGGTGCGCCGGGCCCGGGCCAGCCGGGACTTGTTCTGCTTCTCCCACTGCTCGATCTTGGCCTGCGCGTCCTGCTCGGACGAGGTGGTGGACAGCACGTCCGCGGTCAGCCGCCGCAGCGAGCGGTACAGGTCGTCCCGCAGGGCCTGCCGGGCCAGCGCGTGCCACCGGTCGCCCCGCTCCAACGCGGTCACCGACGACAGCAGGTGGTCGAAGTCCAGGTGGGCGGACAGGGCATAGAGCAACTGCGCGGACTCCGAGAGGTCCCGCCCGCTGTCCGCGGCCACGTCCACCGCGTCCAGCAGGCTGTAGGTGTGCAGGCCGTAGGCCACGGCCTCGGCCAGCCCGCGGGGGCTGCCCGCCTCGGTCAGCTCGACGATCTCCTGCTGCACCGAGACCATGTCCTCGCCCAGCACCAGGGTGGGCAACAGCGGCGTCATCCGCTCGACCGGGCCGGTGTAGCGGTCGATCTCGGCCCGCACGTCCAGTGGCTGCGGCCGTTGGGTGAGCAGCCACCGGGCCGCCCGGTCCAGCACCCGGCGGACCCGCAGCACGATGGTGTCCTGGGTCAGCGCCGGCGCGCGGTTGTTCAACGCCTCCACCTGGCGCCACACCGACGGCAGGTCGAAGACCGCGCTGGCGATCGTGTAGGCGCGGATCGCGTCGTCCGGCGTGGCCGCCATCTCCTCCTCGAGCCGGAACGCGAACGTCAGGCCGGCCCGGTTGACCATCTCGTTGACGGTCTCGGTGGTCACGATCTCGCGGGCCAGCGGGTGTTCGGCGATGGCCCGCTGGGCGATCGCCGACCCGTCCCGCATCGCCTTCGGGAAGTACTCGGGTAGCCGGGCGGCGTAGGCGGGGTCGTCCGGCAGCGAGCCGGCCAGCATCGCCGACGACAGCCCGGCCTTGACGTAGGCCAGCAGCACGCATAGTTCCGGGCTGGCCAGCCCCTCGCCGGCGGCCAGCCGGTCGTTGATCTGCGTGTGCGTGGGCAAGAACTCCAGGGCCCGGTCCAGCCGGCCCGATTCGACCAGCGCGTCGATCAGCCGGGCATGCACCGACAGCATCGCGGACGCGTGCAGCCGGGACGCGCCGAGCACCCGGTTCTGCCCCTTGTTGTCCGCCAGCACCAGCCGGGCGACGTCGTCGGTCATCGAGGAGAGCAGGGCGAGCCGGCCCTGCTCGTCCAGGTCGGCACGCTCCACCCGGTACTGCAGGGCGATCTTGATGTTGACCTCGTGGTCGGAGGTGTCCACGCCCGCGGAGTTGTCGATCGCATCGGTGTTGATCCGGCCGCCGGCCCGGGCGAACTCGATGCGCCCGAGTTGGGTGACGCCCAGGTTCCCGCCCTCGCCGACCACCTTGACCCGCAGGTCGGCCCCGTCCACCCGGACCGCGTCGTTGGCCTTGTCGCCCACCTGCAGGTTCTGCTCGGTGGAGGCCTTGACGTACGTTCCGATCCCGCCGTTCCACAGCAGGTCGGCCGGTGCCAGCAGGATCGCCCGGATCAGTTCGGTCGGGGTGAGCGCGGTGACGTCGCCGGGCAGGCCAAGCACCGAACGCATCTGCGCGGTGATCGCGACCGACTTGGCCGACCGCGGGAACACCCCGCCGCCCGTGGAGATCAGCTCGGCGTTGTAATCCGCCCACGACGACCGCGGCAGCTCGAACAACCGCAGCCGCTCCACGAACGACTCCCCCACATCCGGGGTCGGGTCGATGAAGATGTGCCGGTGGTCGAACGCGGCCACCAGCTCGATGTGCTGGGACAGCAGCATGCCGTTGCCGAACACGTCGCCGGACATGTCGCCGATGCCCACGCAGGTGAAGCTCTGGGTCTGGGTGTCCACCCCGAGCTCGCGGAAGTGGTGTTTGACCGACTCCCAGGCGCCGCGGGCGGTGATGCCCATCGCCTTGTGGTCGTAGCCGACGCTGCCGCCGGAGGCGAACGCGTCGTCCAGCCAGAACCCGTAGTCGTGCGCCACCCCGTTGGCGATGTCGGAGAACGTCGCGGTGCCCTTGTCCGCGGCGACCACCAGGTAGGAGTCGTTGCCGTCCCGGCGGACCACCTGCCGCGGCGGGATGATCGCGCCGACGTGCCGGTTGTCGGTCAGGTCCAGCAGCCCGGCGATGAACATGCGGTAGCAGGCGATGCCCTCGGCCTGGTACCGCTCGCGGTCGAGCTGCGGGTCACCGGTCGCCGCGGGCGGCCGTTTGACCACGAAGCCACCCTTGGCGCCCACCGGCACGATGACCGCGTTCTTCACCTCCTGCGCCTTGACCAGGCCCAGGATCTCGGTGCGGAAGTCCTCCGGCCGGTCCGACCAGCGCAGGCCGCCCCTCGCCACGTCGCCGAACCGCAGATGCACCCCCTCCAGCCGCGGCGAATACACCCAGATCTCATGCGCCGGAACCGGTTTGGGCATGCCGGGGATCTTGCCCGGTGCCAGCTTGATGGACAGGTAGTCCCGCCGGTTGCCCTGCTCGTCGGTCACGTACTCGTTGGTGCGCTCGGTCGCGGTGATCACCGACAGCAGGGTGCGCAGGATCCGGTCGGCGTCCAGGCTGGTCACGGCGTCCAGCGCGCTGGTCACCGCCTGCGCGATCCGGTCGGCCTCGGCCGACCGCACGTCGGGGTCGCCGGTGAACAGGTCCGGGTCGAACTGGACCGCGAACAGCGCCGCCAGATCCGCCGTGATCCTCGGGTGGGCGCTTAGGACCTGCTCGACATACCTTTCGGTGTAAGGGGTCCCGATCTGTCGCAGGTAATGCGCGTAGGACCGCAGAACGGCGACCTCACGCCAGGTCAACCCGGCGGCGAGCACCAGCTGGTTGAACCCGTCCACCTCGGCCCGGCCGGACCAGGACGCGATGAACGCCTCGGACATCCGGGTCCGCAACTCGTCGTCGGCGGCGCCGCGGGCGGCCGCCTCACCGGGGAAGGCGAGCCCGAAGTCGTAGATCCGGGACGGCTCGCCGTCCCCCCGCCGCACCTCGAACGGCCGCTCGTCCAGCACCTCCGCGCCCAGGGTCTGCAGCACCGGCAGCGCCCGGGACAGGGTGACCGCGCCCCCGGTGACGTACAGCTTGAGCCGCCAGTCGCCGACCTGGTCCCGGCGGCCCGGCGTCATCTTCAGCGCCAGGTCGTCCGGCCCGGTCAGCTGGTCCAGCAGGCGCAGGTCGGCGACCGCCTCCTCGACCTCGTACGTCTCCTTGTAGGCCTCGTCGAACGCGTCCGCGTAGCGGGACAACGCTCCCGCGGTGTCCAGGTCCTCGTCACCGCCGCCGACCACCGCGGCGACCAGGCGGTCCTCCCAGGTGCGGATGGTGCCGCGCAGGGCCTTCGTCAGGGCGCCCAGATCGGGCTCGATCCGGTGCGCCGGGTCGGTGCTGACGGTGAAATGCACGGCGGCCAGCAGCGAATCACCGACCCGGGCGGTGTACCGGATGCCGGTGCCGTGGAACGCGTCGATCAGGATCTGCTGCATCGCCAGCCGGCAGCCGGTGGTGTACCGGTCCCGGGGCAGGTACACCATCACCGAGACGAACCGGCCGAACGGGTCCGGTTGCAGGAAGGCGCGCAGCCGCCGGCGGCTGGCCAGCTGCAGCACGCTGCTGATCACTTCGACGACCAGATCCGGCTCGGCCCAGAACAGTTCGGCGCGGGGGTAGGTGGCCAGCAGGTCCAGCGCGCGCTGCCCGGTGTAGGTGTCCGGGGCCGCGCCGAGTGTCGAGAGGACGGCCTGGACGGTCAACCGCAGCACCGGCGTGGTGGTGATCTCCGCGTTCAGCGCCCGGGCGGTGAACACGCCCAGGAACTGGTGCTCGCGGGTGACCCGACCGTCCGGGCCGAGGATGCGCACCCGCACCTCGAACGGCGGGACGTCCCGGGTCAACGCGGACCGCACCGACGCCTGGGTGAGCAGCAGGTGGTGCGGCTCGCCGGTCGGGTTCTGGCCGACCAGGTCGTCGCCGTCCGGCCCGGCCACCGATTCGCGCAGGATGCCCAGTCCCGATCCGTCCACCGGCCGGAGCCCGGCGCCGGGCTCCTCGTCGTAGCGGCGGTAACCCAGGAAGTTCATGTGACCGGAGATCAGCCAGTACAGGAAGTCGGCCGCCTCGGCGACCTCCTGCGCCGACCGCGGCGAGAAGGTGCTGCGCAGCTCGCCGGCCGCGGTGGCGACCGCCGCGGTCAGTGCGCCGCTGTCCCCGACGACGGCCCGCACCGAGTCGAGGGCCAGCCCCAGGCAGTCCTCGATGGCCTCCGCGCGCTCGGCGTCGGACAGCCGGTCGATGAGGATGTGCATCCAGGACTCGCGTAGGTTCAACGCCGCGTCCTCGCCCCGCGCGGACTCGTCGACCACGGCGAGCAGGTCGCCGTCGGCATCCCGGCAGGCGATCAGGATCGGGTGCAGCACCCGGTGCACGATGACGTTCTGCGTGGTCAGCGCCCCGATGACGGAGTCGACCAGGGACGGCATGTCGTCGGTGACGATGTCGATGACGGTCCTGGTGTCGGTCCACCCGGTGCCGTCCGATCCGGACGGCGCGGGGTTGAACACCCGGATGCGCACCTCGCCCGGCCGGCGCCGCTGACCGACCCGCCAGTGACCGTCGACGATGGACAGCACGTCCTCGGGCGTCTTGGGCTGGTCCTCCGGCGGCACGTGCCGGAAGTAGGACTCGATCATGGACGCGAGGTCCGGTCGTCGTGCGATGGCCCGCCCGACGGCGCTCGACGGGTCGACGGGGTGGGCCGTCGCGGCGGCCAGGTGGTGGGCAGGCGGACGCGATTCAGTCTGTGTCATCGGCCGACCCCGCTCATCGCTGGCTTTCTCCCACGTTCCGGACGCACACCCGTGCCCGGCCGGGCGCTCCGGTGCGACCTTCTGCTGGAGCCTATGCCTTGATCAGCGCCGGCTCGGATCCACCTTGACCAGGAAGGGCGACTCGGGCATGTCGGTCGGCGGACATCGGTCGTGCGGGACGGCCGACTATGCTGCTGTCTGCAGCTGGTTCGGCCGTGCCCGCCCCACGGGGCGACGCGGCCGACGCAAGAGGGAACCCGGTGCGAATCCGGGACTGCCCCGCAGCGGTGAATGGGAACGAAAGCCGTCAGTCCGGACAGCGGCACTCGCCGGACAGCACTGGGCCCGTGGCGGGCCTGGGAAGCGACGGCCGCTAGGTGGCCGGTGCACCCGCACCGGCCGGGCCCACCAGTCCGAAGACCTGCCCGCTGCCCGCGCCGGTATCCGCCGGCGCGGTGGCATCCGACCTCGCGGGTGGGTCGTGGCCGTGGCCGAATGTGGTGGCGCCGCCTGGCCGGTCGCGCCGTCGGCCCGGGCCCACGGCGGTTCTCCTCGGGGTGTGAACTCGCGAAGGAGAGTTCCGATGACGACACCGCCACCACCGGTCAAGGCCCGGGCGACGGTCCTGGGCTACCCGCGGCAGGGTCCTCAGCGCCGGCTGAAGAAGCTGGTCGAGGGCTACTGGGCCGGCCGGCTCAGTGTCGCCGAGCTGGCCGCGGCGACCCGCGAGCTGCGCCGGCAACGCTGGCAGGAGCTGCACGAGCACGGTCTGCACGAGCTGCCGAGCAACGACTTCACCCTGTACGACCACGTGCTCGACGCGGCCTGGATGGTCGGTGCGATCCCGGACCGGCACCGCGCGGCCGTGCCCGACGGCGACCCGAACAACGACCCCGACGGCGACCCGAACAACGACCCCGACGGCGACTCGAACAACGACCCGGACGGCGACCCGGACGGCCACCCGGACGGCACTGCCCGGGCCCGGCTCGATCGGTACTTCGCGATGGCCAGGGGCACCGCGGACGTCGCGCCGCTGGAGATGACCAAGTGGTTCGACACGAACTACCACTACCTGGTGCCCGAACTCGGGCCGGATACCGAGTTCACCCTGGACGCGAGCAAGCCGCTCGGTGAGCTGGCCGAGGCCGCCACCGCCGGCTTCACCACCCGCCCGGTGGTCCTCGGCCCGATCTCGTTGCTGCTGCTGGCCAAGCCGGAGCCGGGCGCGGACCCGGCCTTCTCGCCCCTGCACCTGCTGGACCGGCTACTGCCCCGCTACGTCGAGCTGCTCACCGAACTGCGGTCCGCCGGCGCCGAGTGGGTGCAACTGGACGAACCGGTGCTCGTGCTGGAGCAGCCGGCCGAGGTGCTGGCCGCGGTCGACCGCGCCTACCGGGTGCTGGGTGGCTCACCCGGCCGGCCGAAGATCCTGGTCGCCTCCTACTTCGACCGGCTCGGCGCCGCGCTGCCGGTGCTGGCGGCCACCCCGGTGGACGGCCTGGCGATGGACTTCACCGGGCCGGCCGCGGCGAACCTGCCCGCGCTCGCGGCGATCGGTGGGCTGCCCGGCAAGCGCCTGGTGGCCGGGGTGATCGACGGGCGCAATGTCTGGCGGGCCGACCTCACCGCCGCGCTGGCGACCCTGGGCACGCTGCTCGGGCTGGCCGGCCGGGTGGACGTCGCCGCGTCCTGCTCGCTGCTGCACGTGCCGCTGGACGTCGCCGACGAGAAGGACCTGGACCCGCAGATCGCGCCCTGGTTCGCCTTCGCCCGGCAGAAGCTCGACGAGCTGGCCGTGCTGGCCCGGGCGCTGTCGGACGGCCGCGACGCGGTCGCCGGCGACCTGCACCGCAACCGGGTGCAACTGGCGTCCCGGGCGTCCTCGCCGATCACCCGCGACCCCGCGGTCCGTGCCCGGGTGGCCGCCGTCACGGACACCGACACGAGTCGCTCGGCCGACTACTCCACGCGGCGCGAGCGGCAGCGGGCACGGCTGCACCTGCCGGCGTTGCCGACCACGACCATCGGGTCCTTCCCGCAGACCGCCGCGCTGCGCACGGCCCGCGCCGATCTGCGCGCCGGCCGGCTGGACGAGACCGGCTACCGCGGCGCGATGCGCGCCGAGATCGCGTCGGTGATCGCCGAGCAGGAGCGGCTCGGGCTGGACGTGCTGGTGCACGGGGAACCCGAACGCAACGACATGGTCCAGTATTTCGCCGAGCAACTGGCCGGATACGTGGTGACCCAGCACGGCTGGGTGCAGTCGTACGGCACACGGTACGTGCGGCCGCCGATCCTCGCCGGTGACGTGTCCCGGCCGGCGCCGATGACGGTGGAGTGGACGACCTACGCGCAGGGCCTGACCGACCGGCCGGTCAAGGGCATGCTGACCGGGCCGGTCACCATGCTGGCCTGGTCGTTCGTCCGGGACGACCAGCCGCTCGGGGACACCGCGACGCAGGTCGCGCTCGCGCTGCGGGACGAGGTGCGCGACCTGGAGGCCGCCGGCGCCGCGGTGATCCAGGTCGACGAGCCGGCGCTGCGGGAGACCCTGCCGCTGCGTCTCGACGAGCGCGCCGACTACCTGCGGTGGGCGGTCCGCGCGTTCCGGCTGGCCACCGCCGGGGTGGCCGACCATACCCAGGTGCACACCCACATGTGCTACGCCGATTTCGGCGACATCCTGCCGGCCATCATCGATCTCGATGCGGACGTGATCAGCCTCGAGGCCTCCCGCTCGGACATGGCTATCACCCGGGAGCTCACCGAGGCGGCGTACCCGAACGAGGTCGGCCCGGGTGTGTGGGACATCCACTCGCCCCGGGTGCCGTCCGCCGAGGAGATCGAGGGCAAGCTGCGCGACGCCGCGTCGTCGTTCCCGGCCGATCGGCTGTGGGTGAACCCGGACTGCGGCCTCAAGACCCGCGGCTACCCGGAGACCCTGGCCAGCCTGGCGAATCTGGTCACCGCCGCGACCCGGGTACGCGCCGCCGGCTGACCCGGCGCGGCCCGCCCCGACGACCGTCCGCGGGATCGGGCGAGTGGAGGAGAGTGACCCCCGGCGGTCACTCTCGTCCACTCGCCACACCGGTCCGTCAGTCCCAGGCCAGGCCGCCGCCGGTCTGGTACTCGATCACCCGCGACTCGAAGAAGTTCTTCTCCTTGCGCAGGTCCATCACCTCGCTCATCCACGGGAACGGGTTGTCCGTGTCCGGGTACAGCGCCGCCAGCCCGATCTGCGCGCACCGGCGGTTGGTGATGAAGTGCATGTACTGCTCGCACTGCGCCGCGGTCAGCCCGAGCATCCCGGTCGGCATGGTGTCCCGGCCGTAGGCGATCTCCAGATCACAGGCCTTGGCCAGCATGTCGCGGACCTCGGCCTGGAACTGCGCCGACCACAGGTGCGGGTTCTCGATCTTGATCTGGTTGATCACGTCGATGCCGAAGTTCAGGTGGATCGACTCGTCCCGCAGGATGTACTGGTACTGCTCGGCGATGCCGACCATCTTGTTGCGCCGGCCAAGAGACAGGATCTGGGCGAAACCGGTGTAGAACCACATCCCCTCGAAGATGACGTAGAACGCGATCAGATCGCGCAGGAACGCCTGGTCGCTCTCCGAGGTTCCGGTGCGAAAGCCGGGATCTTCCAGCGACTGGGTGTATTGCAACGCCCAGGCGTCCTTTTCGGTGATCGACGGCACCTCCCGGTACATGTTGAACAGCTCGCCCGGCTCCAGGCCCAGCGACGTGCAGATGTACTGGAACGTGTGGGTGTGCACCGCCTCCTCGAACGCCTGCCGCAGCAGGTACTGGCGGCACTCGGGGTTGGTCAGCTGCCGGTACACGGCCAGCACGATGTTGTTGGCGACCAGGGACTCGGCCGTCGCGAAGAAGCCGAGATTGCGCTTGAGCATCAGTCTCTCGGCGTCGGTGAGACCGTCCCGGGACTTCCACAGCGCGATGTCGGCCTGCATGGACACCTCGGTGGGCATCCAGTGGTTGTTGCAGCCGGCCAGGTACTTCTCCCAGGCCCAGGTGTACTTGAGCGGCAGCAACTGGTTCACGTCGGCGCGGGCGTTGATCATCGCCTTGTCGCCGACCGAGACTCGGCCGCCGGAGCGGTCGATCTCGCCCAGCCCGCTGGCACTCACGGGTGCGTTCACTGGCAGGCCTCGCAATCAGGGTTGTCGATGGAGCAGGCGGCGCCGTCGGTGACGGCCTGCGGGAGCTCGGTGGTGGGCAGGACGGGCAGCTCGGCCGGCGAGACGGCGTTGAGCTTGCCGTCGGTGCCGCGCAGGGTGGACTTCTCCACGTGGCTGGCCGAACTGGACCGCAGGTAGTAGGTGGTCTTGCAGCCAAGGGTCCAGGCCAGCTGATACAGCTCGTCCAGCTTGCGTCCGTTCGGCGAGGCCACGTAGAGGTTCAGCGACTGCGCCTGGTCGATCCACTTCTGCCGGCGTGACGCCGCCTTGATCAGCCAGGAGCCGTCGATCTCGAAGGCGGTGCCGAACAGCGCCTTGACGTCGTCGGGGATGCGGTCGATCGGCGCCAGGGCCCCGTCGAAGTACTTCAGGTCGGCGACCATCACCTCGTCCCACAGCCCGCGCTGCTTGAGCACCCGGATGAGATGGGCGTTGATGACGGTGAAGTCGCCCGACATGTTGGACTTGACGAACAGATTCCGGTAGGTCGGTTCGATCGACTGGCTGACCCCGACGATGTTCGAGATGGTCGCCGTCGGCGCGATGGCCATCACGTTGGAGTTGCGCATGCCGACGGTGATCACCTTCTGCCGCAGCGTGTCCCAGTCCAACCGGGTGGTGGTGTCCTGCTCGAGGGCGCCGTCCCGGTGCCGGCCGAGGATGGCCACCGAGTCGATCGGCAGGATGCCGCGGCTCCACAGCGACCCGTCGAACGACGGATAGCGCCCGCGCTCGGCGGCCAGCTCGGCGGAGGCCGAGATGGCCCAGTAGGACAGGACTTCCATCGACGCGTCGGCGAATTCGACCGCCTCGTCGGAGGCGTAGGGCAGGCCGAGGGCGTACAGCGCGTCGGCAAAGCCCATCAGGCCCAGCCCGACCGGCCGGTGCCGCAGGTTGGAGCGGCGCGCGGACGGGATGGTGTACATGTTCACGTCGATGACGTTGTCCAGCATCCGGACGGCCGTGGTGACGGTGCGGCGCAGGCGCTCGACGTCCAACCCGTCGCCCCCCACGTGCGCGGCCAGGTTCACCGAACCCAGGTTGCAGACCGCCGTTTCGGCGGTCGAGTTGTCGCCGGAGCCGGCCTTCGTGTTGAGGGTGATCTCGGTGCACAGGTTGGACGAGTGCACCACCCCGACGTGCTGTTGCGGGGAGCGCAGGTTGCACGGGTCCTTGAAGGTGATCCACGGGTGCCCGGTCTCGAACAGCGCGGTGAGCATGCGCCGCCAGACCGCGACCGCGTCCACGCGCCGGAACACCCGGATCTCGCCGCGGTCGGCGGCCGCCTCGTACTCCGCGTACCGGCGGCTGAACTCGGTGCCGTACTTCTCGTGCAGGTCCGGCACCTCGTCCGGGGAGAACAGCGTCCAGGTGCCGCCGGCCCGCACCCGGCGCAGGAACTCGTCCGGCACCCAGTGCGCGGTGTTCATGTCGTGGGTGCGCCGCCGGTCGTCGCCGGTGTTGCGGCGCAGGTCCAGGAACTCCTCGATGTCGATGTGCCAGGTCTCCAGGTAGGCGCACACCGCGCCCTTGCGCTTGCCGCCCTGGTTGACCGCGATGGCGGTGTCGTTGGCGATCTTCAGGAAGGGCACCACCCCGGACGAGGAGCCGTTGGTGCCGCGGATGTGCGCGCCGATCCCGCGGATGGGCGTCCAGTCGTTGCCCAGGCCGCCGGAGTACTTGGCCAGCAGCGCGTTGTCCCGGATGCCGGCGAAGATCGACGACAGATCGTCGTCGACGGTGGTCAGGAAGCACGACGAGAGCTGCGGCCGGGTGGTGCCCGCGTTGAACAGGGTCGGCGTGGAGCACATGAAGTCGAACGAGGACAGCAACCGGTAGAACTCGATCGCCCGGCCCTCCCGGTCGATCTCCCGCACGGCCAGACCCATCGCGACCCGCATGAAGAAGGCCTGCGGAAGCTCGTACCGGACGCCGCGCTCGTGCAGGAAATACCGGTCGTACAAGGTTTGCAGCCCGAGCAGGGTGAACTCGCCGTCCCGGGATCCGTCCAGCGCGGCGCCCAGCCGGTCCAGGTCGAACTCGGCCAGCGTCGGATCCAGCTGACCGAGCTGGACGCCGTGCGCGACGTACGCGGCGAAGTACGCCGGGTACCGCTCGTTCATCTGGGCGGCGGTCGCCGTCGTCGGGGCGCCGGCCAGGTGGCTCAGCGCCTCGGTGCGCAGCACATCGCCGAGCAACCGCGCGGCCACCTGGGAGTAGTTGGGTTCGGTCTCCACCAGCACCCGGGTGGCCAGGATCGGCGCCAACCCCAGTTCCCGGGCGCCGATGCCGTCGTAGACCGTGCTGGCGACGCCGGCCAGCACCGGCTCCGGGTCGACGTCGGCCAGCCCGGCGCAGGCATCGGTGACCAGGGTGCGCAACCTGGCCCAGTCCAGCGGCGCCCGGGACCCGTCGGCGGCCAGCACCTGGATCGGGGTGTCACGGGCGGCCGCGGGTCGCGGCTCGTCCCGCTCGGCGCGGGCCCGCCGATGCTCCTCCCGGTAGAGGATGTAGGCGCGCGCCACGTCCAGGTGCCCGCCGCGCATCAGGGCCAACTCCACCTGGTCCTGGATCTCTTCAAGGTCCACCGGCCGGCCCACTGTCCCGTACCGGCGCTGCAGGGTGCCGGTGACCGCCTCGGTCAGCTCGGCCACCGACGCCCGCAGGCTGGACGAGCGACCGGCCGACTCCCCCTGCACCGCCAGGAACGCCTTGGTGATCGCGACCGCGATACGGCCGGCGTCGAAGTCGGCGGGGGTGCCGTCCCGGCGCAGCACCCGCATCGCCGGCGCCGGCTGGGTGGGGTCGGTCGGAGCGGTGGGTGGCGCGGTCGCCGACTCCGGCGGTGTGCCGATCGGAGTGGCGGTCAGGGTGGCGGTCACGGGCTCTCTCCTCGCGAGTCGGCGTGTCGGCGCGACTCGGGGAGATGATGCGGCGCCCCGCCGGCCACCAGGTGGACCGCGGGTTCCGCAGCGGCCCTCCCACGGGGCGCACCGGCGGCGTGCACCGGCGGCGCACGCATCGAAGGCAGGTCTTCGGACTCGCGGGCACGACCCGTTCCGGCTGTCGCCGAAACCGCAACCACCTACCGGCCGTCGCTTCCCAGGCCCGTCACGGGCCCAGTGCTGTCCCTCCCACGGGACAGACGGCTTTCGTTCCCACTCACCGCTGCGGGGCAGTCCCGGATTCGCACCGGGTTCCCTGTTGTCTCCGCCCCGACACGCTGCCGGCGCGGAACCTCCAACGAGCAGGAACACTACATCTGGGGGCTGGCGCGTCCGCGCAACACACATGTCGTGTCGCGCTGTGTCCGGCGGGTTCGGCGTGTCATCGGCGTGTCGCGCTGTCCGGCGGGCCGGGCCGCCGGACGGCGCGGTCCGGTGGTGGTGTTCGGTGGTGTTCGGTGGTGGTGTTCGGTGGTGTGTCGCGCCGCACCGGCTCACGGCGGCCGCCCACCTGACCGGGCCGGCGCCGAGTAGGGTTCGCGGCGTGATCGCCGCACGCAGCCTCGTGTTCGGGCTGATCACCGTGGGTCTGACCGTGCTCGCCCACGCGGCGGCCGGCGGCGGGGTGCCGCCGGCGACGTCCCTGCTGGTTCTGGTGCTGGTGACGGCCGTCATCGGGTATCCGCTGCTGCGCCGGACCTGGCGGCCGGCGGCGTTGCCCGTCGCGATCGGATCGGCGCAGGTCGGCCTGCACCCGGTGTTCGAAGCGCTGGCGCAGGGCGACGGCACCGGCCACGCCGCGCACGCGACCGCCCCGGCGATGCTCGGTGCGCACGTGGTGGCCGGCGTGCTGGCCGGGCTGCTGGTGACCGCGCTCGATCCGGTGCTGCGCTGCCTGCGGCTGCGCGGCGCGCGGCCGGCGCGGGTGCCGACCGCCGCCGCGGTCGAGCCGCGGGTGTCCGGACCGGTCCGGCCCGCCCCACCGTCGTCGACCCCGCGGGTGGTGTCGATCGTCGCGCCGCGGCGAGGGCCGCCGGCACTGCTCAACCGAACCTCCTGGCGACCGACATGCCCGAAAACCGGTCTTGGCCGAGCCGGATCCCGCTCCGCGCTGATCAGATACCCGTTTCCAGCGCCGTTTTGCCCGGTTTCGTGAGTCTTTGATCAGCGCGGGTCGCCGGACCCTGCCGACAACGACGAGACCCGCCCGCGCAGCCGAGCTCATCCTGATGGGCCGGTCCTGCGGGGCCGGTCCGCCGTTCAGTCTCTGACGTCATCGTTTCGCGCGCTGGCGTCGAGGCCGCTGACGCGTGATGCCCGCGTCCGGCCACCCCTTTCTGCTTCCATTCGAGGAGATTCCTGTTGTGAGTAAGTCTTTCCTGCGCGCTTGCGCTCGAACCGTGGTGGTTGCCGCGGGTGTCGGGGCGTTGACGCTCGGCGGCGCGCTGGCGGCGAGCGCCCACGTCACCGTGTCCACGGACACCACCGCGGCCGGGTCGTACGCGCTGCTGACCTTCGGCGTGCCGCACGGTTGTGACGGCTCGGCCACCACGAAGATCGCGATCAAGATCCCGGACCAGGTGACCGCGGTGACGCCGTCGGTCAACCCGAACTGGGACGTGCAGAAGGTCGTGGCCCAGCTCGATCCGCCCACCACCGACGAGGACGGTGACCAGCTGACCCAGCGGGTCGACCAGGTGGTCTACACCGCCAAGACCCCGCTGCCGGCCGACCTGCGCGACGCCCTGGTGCTGTCGCTGCAGATCCCCGACGTGGCCGGGCAGACCCTGCAGTTCCCGGTCATCCAGACCTGCGAGGTCGGCGAGACCGCCTGGATCGAGCAGCAGCAGGCCGGCCAGCCCGAGCCCGCTCATCCGGCGCCCTCGTTCGAGGTGACCGCCGCGTCCGGCACCGGGCACGGCTCGGCCGACCAGCCGGCCGGGCAGTCCACTGGGCCCTCGACCGATCAGTCGACAGGGGCGTCCGCCACCCCGGTCAGCAGCGCGGACGTCGCCGCCACGGCGGCATCCGAGTCGTCGAGCTCCGGAACGGGGCTGGCGATCGCCGGCCTGGTCGCGGGGGTGCTCGGGCTGATCGCGGGCGGCATCGCACTGGTTCGAACCCGCCGCCCGTGACCCGTCCGGCACCCCGGCGACGGCGAGGACGGTCCCTGGTAGGGGCCGTCCTCGCCGCCGCGGCGGCCTGCGTGATGCTGCTGCTGGGCGCCGCGCCGGCGTGGGCCCACGCCTCGTTGCTGGGCACCGACCCGCCCGACGGCGCGCTGCTTCCGACGGCGCCGGCGACGGTCACGCTCACCTTCGACGAGCAGGTGCATGTCGACGACGGCGGGGTGCGGTTGCTCGACGCCGCCGGCACCGATCTGCCGAGCACGGTGACCGTGGTGGACAACCGGGTGGTGATCACCCCGGCCGCGCTGGGCACCGGCACGGTCATCGTGTCCTGGCAGGTGATCTCCGCCGACTCCCACCCGGTCTCCGGCGGCTTCACCTTCGCCGTCGGCGAGCGGACCGCCGGCACGGTGGCCGTGCCGAGCGCCGAGCAGGACACCGCGGTGCGGATCGCCACCGCCACCGCGCAGGCCCTGGCCTACCTGGGCGTGCTCGCCGCGTGCGGGCTGATCGCGTTCGACGTCCTGGTGCTGCGCGGCCGCGGCGACGAGCGGGTCCGGAACCGGATCCGGCGCCTCTCGGCCTGGTGTGCCGGCGCCGGCGTGGCCGGTGCCCTGCTGCTGTTGCCGTTGACCGAGCTGGGACAGCGCTTCCGGACCCTGTCCGGGCTGGTGGAGCCGTCGACCTGGACCGCTCAGCTGGGCCAGGACGCGGGCGTCACCCTGGTGCTGGCCGGCGCCGGACTGTTGCTGGCCTGGGAGGCGGCCTGGGCGGTCGGCACCAGGACGGCGGCCAGTGCGGGCACCGCCCTGGCCGGCTGCGGGCTGGCGGTGGGCGCGTTCGCGGTGGTCGGGCACACCCGTGCCTACGGTCCCGTCGCCCTGGTGCTGACCGCCGACCTGATGCACCTGACGGTGGCGGCGTTCTGGTTCGGCGGGCTGATCGGGCTCGGCCTGCTGCTGCGGGCGACCGGTCGATCGGTGGCGGCCGGCAGCACCGCCGCGGCGCCCCGGAGGGGACCGACCACCACGGCCATCCGCGCTCGGCCGCTGCCGCGGGCCCTGGTGGAGTCCACCGCGGCTGCGTTGGCGCGGTTCTCCACCCTGGCCGCCGTCCTGGTCGCCGTCCTGGCCGTGACCGGCGGACTGATGGCCTGGCGGATCCTCGGCTCCTGGGCTGCCCTGGTCGGCACCGGCTACGGCCAAGCGCTGCTGGTCAAGCTCGCCCTGGTGGCCGGCGCCGTCGCGGTGGCCGGTTACAACCGGTACCGAATGGTGCCGCGGATCGTCGGTACGCCCGCCGTCGACGCGGCCTGGCCGCGGCTGCGCCGCACGGTCACCGCGGAGGCCGTCGTGCTGGTCGCCGTCCTACTGGTGACCGGGTGGCTGGTCGACGCCAACCCGACCGTCGGCACCACGCCGAGCCCGTCCGGATCGGCGACCACCACCGGCGCCGTCGAGCAGACCGCCGCCCTGGGCTCGGACACGGTCACCGCGCGCGTCACCCCGGGCAGCACCGGGATCAACTCCTTGGAGTTCACCATCACCGACCCGGCCGGCCAACCGGTGCAGCCGGTGTCCGACCCCGACGTGTCGGTCACCATGCCCGCGGCGGGCGTCGGTCCGCTGACCCGGCCGGTGTCCGGGACCGGGCCGGGCGCCTACCAGTCCGTCCTGGACCTGCCGCTGTCCGGGCAGTGGGTGGTCACGATCGCGGTCCGCACCTCCGAATTCGACCAGCCGAGCACGAGCATCCAGGTGGACATCCCATGAGCGAGCGGAGAGCCGGCCGCGGGCCGCGCCGCGCCGCCACGGTGATCGCACTTGCCGTCGCGGCGCTGCTCGGGACCGCGCCGGCGGCCGCCGCCCACGTCGCGGTCGACTCGGCCACCCCGAACGGCGACGGCACCACGGCGGTCACGCTGACCTGGAACCACAGCTGCACGCCGGACAGTTCCACCACCGGTGTGCGGGTGGACGCCGGCGACGGCGTGCAATTCACCGGGGCCGGTACCGACCTGGACGGCTGGTCGTCCACCGTCGAGGCCGGGACGGTCACCTTCACCGGGCCGCCGGTGCCGACCGGGCAGCAGGCGACGGTGACGGTGACGGCCCGCATCACGGCCACCCCCGGCTCGACCGTGACCTTCCCGTCGATCCAGCTGTGCGGGGACCAGCAGACCGGGTGGACCGATCCCGACCCGTCGTCGGACCACCCGGTGCCGAGCCTGATCGCCACCGCCGCCGTCGTCGCGCCCGCCCCGTCGACCGCGCCGCCGACGGCCGGTGCCGACATCGGCGAGGCGCTGCTCGGGGTGCTGCTGCTGGCCGCGGTGCTCGCCGGTGTCGGGGTGACGGCCGCGCGTGCCGCGAACCGTCGATGAGACCCGCACCCGCAGCGCTTGCCCGCGCGGGATGAGCCCGCTCACGATGTGTCAACGTGCGCCCAGGATTGGGCGTCCATACCGGTGGACCATGACAGCGACCGATCGGAGACGACCGATGACATCTTCCGAACAACCCCAGCGCCGCCCCCGTAGGACGGCGTCCAACGACTCCGCATACGCCACCGCCCTGCTCAAGATCGGCGCGCCGATCGCCTGCCCGACCTGCGGGGCGTTCACCGAGCCCACCGAGCGGGCCGGCTGGCGGTGCACGAACGACAAGTGCGTGTTCTCCCGCTGACGACCTCGGGCGAGAGCGTCCGAACCATGCGAAGGCGCCGCCGGATCCCGGCGGCGCCTTCGTCGTGCCGGGTCAGTCCCGGGTGAGCTTGCGGTGCGTGACCCGGTGCGGCCGGGCCGCTTCCACCCCGAGCCGCGAGACCTTGTTCTTCTCGTAGTCGGAGAAGTTGCCCTCGAAGAAGAACCACCGGGCCGGGTCCTCGTCGGTGCCCTCCCAGGCCAGGATGTGCGTGCAGGTGCGGTCCAGGAACCACCGGTCGTGGGAGGTGACCACCGCGCAGCCGGGGAACTGCTCGAGCGCGTTCTCCAACGAGCCGAGAGTCTCCACGTCCAGGTCGTTGGTGGGCTCGTCGAGCAGGATCACGTTGCCGCCGATCTTGAGGGTCAGCGCCAGGTTCAGCCGGTTCCGCTCACCGCCGGACAGGACCCCGGCCGGCTTCTGCTGGTCCGGACCCTTGAAGCCGAAGGCCGCCACGTAGGCGCGGGAGGGCATCTCGACGTGGCCGACCTTGATGTAATCCAGCCCGTCGGACACCACCTGCCACACCGTCTTCTTCGGGTCCAGGCCGGTCCGGTCCTGGTCGACGTAGGACAGGGACACCGTCTCGCCGACCTTGACCGTCCCGCCGTCCGGCTCCTCCAACCCGACGATCGTCTTGAACAGGGTGGTCTTGCCGACACCGTTCGGGCCGATGACGCCGACGATGCCGTTGCGCGGCAGCGTGAACGACAGCCCGTCGATCAGCACCCGGTCGTCGAAGCCCTTGCGCAGGTCCTTGACCTCGACCACGACCGCGCCGAGCCGCGGTCCCGGCGGGATCTGGATCTCCTCGAAGTCCAGCTTGCGGGTGCGGTCGGCTTCGGCGGCCATCTCCTCGTACCGCTGCAGGCGGGCACGCGACTTGGCCTGCCGGGCCTTGGCTCCCGACCGCACCCAGGCCAGCTCCTCCTTCAGCCGTTTGGCCAGCTTGGCGTCCTTGCGACCCTCGACCTGCAGGCGCTCAGCCTTCTTCTCCAGGTAGGTGGAGTAGTTGCCCTCGTAGGGGATCAGCCGGCCGCGGTCGACCTCGGCGATCCACTGGGCCACGTTGTCCAGGAAGTACCGGTCGTGGGTGACGGCCAGCACCGCGCCCTCGTACGAGGACAGGAACTGCTCCAGCCACATGACCGACTCGGCGTCCAGGTGGTTGGTGGGCTCGTCGAGCAGCAGCAGGTCGGGTGCGGACAGCAGCAGCTTGCACAGCGCCACCCGGCGCCGCTCACCGCCGGACAGGATGTCCACCGGGGAGTCGCCGGGCGGGCAGCGCAGCGCGTCCATCGCCTGATCCAGCTTGGCCTCCAGGTCCCAGGCGCCGGCGTGGTCCAGCTCCTCGGAGAGGGTGCCCATCTCCTCCAGCAGCTCGTCGGTGTAGTTGGTCTCCATCTCGGCGAGGACCTCGTGGTACCGGGCGAGCTTGACGTTCAGGTCGCCGAACGCGGTCTGGACGTTCTCCAGCACCGTCTTCGACTCGTCCAGCGGCGGCTCCTGCTGCAGGATGCCGACGGTGAAGCCCGGGGTCAGGAACGCCTCGCCGTTGCTGGGCGTGTCCAGCCCGGCCATGATCTTCAGAATGGTCGACTTCCCGGCACCGTTCGGGCCGACCACGCCGATCTTGGCGCCCGGATAGAACGACATCGTGACGTCATCGAGAATGACTTTGTCGCCCACGGCCTTGCGGGCCCTTTTCATCGTATAAATAAATTCCGGCACTTCGGACAATCCTCTCAAACCTGCCGAGCCGGCGATCCGGTCGCCCGGATCCGCCGGGGACCCTGACGCAATCCCCCGGCCGCGTGACCCGCGGCCGGCGGTGCGACGCCGCCCTACAGTGTGCCGGACCCGATGGGGTGGTCACGCCGAGCGAGAGGGCGAGGTCACTCCCGAGCCCTGTCCGAGCTCCCTGCGCGCCGGGCAGACTGTCTGCAGAAGGTAAAGAGATGGTCAAGGGAGCAGGCATGGCGCCCATGCCGCCGGCGCCGCCGGAGTACGACTCGCCGGCCGCGCGCGCTCGCAGCCGCCTCGCCCGGGCCCAGCGCCGCGCCGCCTACCGGGCCACCTGGTGGTTCCCGCTGGCCGTGGCCGGCTGCGTGCTGGCCTGCCTGTGGGGTGTCCTCAGGACCGACCAGTACCTGGCCGATCGCCTGTTCTGGCCGACCAGCGGCGCCCAATTCGTCCAGGTCGGCGCCGACCCCGCGGGTGCCGAGCGGACCGGCGGCACGATCACCGTGGTCGCCGGAGGGTTGAACCGCAAGAGCGGAACCGGTCCGGCGCTGGCCCTGCTGCCCGCCCTGGCCGCGGACGACGGCCGGGTGTTCAGCCTGATCTACGGCACCGGCATCAACGACCGCGACATCGAGGACAAGTTCGACGCCCTGGTGGCCCGGTACCGACCGGACCGGGTGGACTTCTTCGGCAGCAGCATGGGCGGCGACGTGGTGCTGGAGCTGGCCCGCCACCTGCAGCACTCCCGGGAGGACTACCGCCGCACACTGGATTCGGAGCCGGCGCCGGACGTGCGGCCCGTCCCGGCCCAGGTGGATGCCGACGGTCCGGACCGGTCGTCGCACCCGTCCGGCTTCGCCGCCGTCGTCGCCGCGTCCAACACGAGGTGGGCGGCCGGCGCGGAGCCGGACCGGCCGGCTCCACCCCGGCTCGGGGTGATCTACCTGGACTGCACGCCGCTGAGCGCCTCCGACGTCCGCGACGTCGGACGGACCCAGGCCGATGCGCTGACCGGACTGTCCGAGGCGCTGCACACCGACGGCGGCGTGGGCGTCCGGCTGACCGCGGAGGTGCTGGCACAGCAGCAACAGTGGTCGACCGGCCGGTTCCCGTTCGTCGACGTCCGCTGGCACGACCTGCTGTTCAAGGTGCATCAGGTATGGCAGGACAAGATCGGCGGGCCGGGCATCTCCACCGAGCTGATCAAGGACCAGTACGGGGTGATCCGCCGGATCGACATCGAGGCGATCGCCCGCGACCTCGGCGCCGGCACCCGAATCGTCTACTTCCGGCCGGAGGTCCCGACCGACGACCGGGTGGTCCGGGTGGGTGCGGCCGAGGCGACGCTGCGCCGGCTGGCCGCCGAGAACGGCCTCGACGTGCGGATCGCCGAGATTCCCGACGGGCACCACGCCAGCGCGGAGACCAACACACAGGCCTATCTTTCAGTCATGGAATCGACCAACAACGCCCGCGGCAGCTGATTCGCGACAATGTGCGTCGGTTTCGTTGCGCCATTGTTTCCGAATCGTTTCCGACGATGCTCCGAGCGATTCCGCGCGCAGACCGGGTCGCCCGGCGCCCGCCCGGCCGACGCGGTCGGGCCGGACCGCCGAGGCGGGTGCGCGGGGGCCCGATTCACCACTCCTTGTGAGCGACTTCTGTTGCCTTAAAAGCACTTTCGTATCCGAGCGGTCGCGGCACGGCCGACTGGACCCGGCCCCGGAGGGTCGGTCCCGAGCCGGCGCCGGGATATATTCCCGCCGTCCGGCGCGATATATCTTGCTTGTCCGCCGCCGTCGTTGGATGCTGTTCGCATCGAATTGACAGGCAGTTGTTGGCCCGCCATTCCGGAAGGCGTCAACGCAATTCGACAGACACATTACGCCGATGTGTCGCGTTTCCCCGGTGTCCCCCACCACCGTGCCCGGACCAGATGTCGATCGGTAGGAGCCACATGACCAACAAACAGGACAGTCCCATCGCCGAGCCCGTCGGTGCCTCGGAGCACCACCATCTGTCCATGCACGACATGACCCCCGAACACCCGGCCGGCGCCGGGGTGATCAAGCCCGACTACGACGCCCGGCTCACCAACGAGGACCTCGCGCCGCTGAAGAAGCAGACATGGGGCTCCTACAACTTCTTCGCCTTCTGGATGTCCGACGTGCACAGCGTCGGCGGCTACATCACCGCCGGCAGCCTGTTCGCGCTGGGCCTGGCCGCCTGGCAGGTCCTGGTCGCGCTGCTGGTCGGCATCACCATCGTCTACTTCCTGTGCAACCTGGTCGCCCGGCCGTCCCAGGCGACCGGCACGCCGTATCCGGTCGCGTCCCGGATCTCC
Organism: uncultured Actinomycetes bacterium; assembly: GCA_964497705.1. Classification (GTDB taxonomy): domain Bacteria; phylum Actinomycetota; class Actinomycetes; order Mycobacteriales; family Nakamurellaceae; genus Nakamurella. The sequence goes on from CAZCEH010000019.1 coordinate 24,608, forward strand.
TTCGGAGTGCTCGGCGCGAACATCCCGGCCATCATCCGCGGCCTGATCGCGGTCGCCTGGTACGGCATCCAGACCTACCTCGCCTCGGTCGCCCTGGTCCTGCTGGCGATCAAGCTCTGGCCCGGGTTGGCGCCCTACGCGGAGACCGCCCAGTACGGGTTCGCCGGACTGTCCCTGCTGGGCTGGATCGGCTTCGGCATCATGTGGATCGCCCAGGCCATCGTGTTCTGGCGGGGCATGGAGGCCATCCGCCGCTTCATCGACTTCTGCGGTCCGGCGGTGTACGTCGTCATGTTCGCGCTGGCCATCTACCTGGTCGCCGAGGCCGGTTGGGAGAACATCGACTTCAACCTGGCCGACGGCGGCCTGACGCTGACCGGCTGGGCCGTGCTGCCGGTGCTGTTGTCCGCGATCGCCCTGGTCGTGTCCTACTTCTCCGGGCCGATGCTGAACTACGGCGACTTCGCCCGGTACGGCAAGACCTTCCGCGCGGTTCGCAAGGGCAACTTCCTGGGCCTGCCGGTGAACTTCCTGGTGTTCTCGCTGCTGGTGGTGGTGACCGCGGCGGCCACCCGGCCGGTATTCGGCGAGCTGATCATCGACCCGGTGCACACGGTGGCCCGGCTGGACAACGTCTACGCCGTCATCCTCGGCGCGCTCACCTTCATGATCGCCACCGTGGGCATCAACATCGTCGCCAACTTCGTCTCCCCCGCGTTCGACTTCTCCAACGTCAACCCGCAGAAGATCTCCTGGCGGATGGGCGGCATGATCGCCGCGGTCGGCTCGGTGCTCATCACCCCCTGGAACCTGTACAACTCGCCGCAGACCATCCACTACACCCTGGACACCCTGGGCGCGTTCATCGGCCCGCTGTACGGCGTGCTGATCGCCGACTACTTCCTGGTCAAGCGGCGCCGGGTGAACGTCGACGCGCTCTACACGCTCAGCCCGAACGGCACCTACCACTACCGCAAGGGCTACAACCCGATCGCCATCGTCGTCACGGTGATCTCCGCGCTGGTCGGCTGTGCCGTGGTGTTCTTCGGATCCGCCGAGGCGGCCACCTACACCTGGTTCATCGGCGCGGGCCTGGCCTTCGCCCTCTACCTGGTCGGCAGCAGGCTGTTCGCCGTGCAGGCCAACTACCCCACCCCTGAGCAGCAGGGCACCGCCGCGCCGGCGTCCTGACCGCATCCCGCACCGCCCGCCGCCGGCCGGACCGCATCCGACCGGCGGCGGGACCGGTCGCCCCCCGACATGAACCCCGACATGAACAAGGAACATGGACCCATGCTCGTCAAGGTGATCAACCCGAACACCACGGCCTCGATGACCGAGAAGATCGGCGCGTGCGCCCGGGCCGTTGCGGCGTCGGGCACCCGGATCCAGGCCACCAGCCCGACGATGGGGCCGGCCTCCATCGAGAGCCACTACGACGAGGCTCTCGCCGTTCCCGGCCTGCTCGAGCAGATCGCGCTGGGCGAGGTGGACGGGGTGGACGGGTATGTCGTCGCCTGCTTCGGCGACCCCGGGCTGGACGCGGCCCGCGAGCTGGCTCAGGGTCCGGTGGTCGGCATCGCCGAGGCCGCCATGCACACGGCGAGCTTCCTGGGCCGCGGGTTCAGCGTGGTGACCACCCTCGGGCGAACCACCGGCCGGGCCTGGGAACTGGCCGAGCGGTACGGCATGTCGGGGTTCTGCCGCAACGTCCGGGCCTGCGAGATCCCGGTGCTGGACCTGGAGATCCCCGGCTCCTCGGCCCGGGAGACGATCACCCAGGAGTGCAAGCGGGCCGTGGCGGACGACGGCGTCGACGTGATCGTCCTCGGCTGCGCCGGCATGGCCGACCTGTGCCGCCACATCGCCGAGGAGGTCGGCGTGCCGGTCGTCGACGGGGTCGCGGCGGCGACCAAGACCGTCGAATCGCTGATCACCCTGGGCCTGGCCACGAGCACCCGGTCGGAGTACGCCGCCCCGCCGGCCAAGGACTACGTCGGCCTGCTGGACGGATTCACCATCGTCCATTGAGGCTCCGGACACCGCCCGGGGGCGGACAATGACCCGATGGTCACTGCCCCGGTGAACGGTCCCGAGTCGACCCGGCGCACCTCCTCCTCGTCGCTGATGGCGATCCTGCGCGCGGAACGCGCCGGGCTGTCCCAGCCGGCGATCCTTGCCGAACTCCGCCGGGCGATCCTGTCCGGGGACGTGGCCCCGGGGACCCCGGTACCGATGGACGAGGTCGCCGACCTGTTCGGTGTCAGCCGCATCCCGATCCGCGAGTCGCTCAAGACGCTGATCGGCGAGGGCCTGGTGGACCACCAGCCCCGCGCCGGATACACGGTGGCCAGGCTTACCCCGCAGGAGTTCCGCGAGTTGTACGTCGTGCGGGGGGTGCTGGAGATCGCCGCGCTGAGCGCCGCCGTCGCCTCGGCGGGACCGGACGACGACCGGCTGGCCGCCGAGGCGCTGGACGCGCTGGACCGGGCGATGCGGGATCGGGACTATCGGGCGTACCAGCGGGAGAGCCGGCGGTTCCACATGACGCTGGCCGCGCCCTGCCGGATGCCGCGGCTGATGCACATGATCGAGCTGGTCTGGAACATCACCGAACCGCTCCAACCGATGGCGCACATCCGGCAACGAGACCGGAACGAGCTGCACGGCGAGCACCGCCAGATGCTCGACGCGTTCGTCGCCCGCGATCGCAACCGCCTGCTCAGCATCACCCGCACACACCTGGACGAGTTGGAGAGCACCGTCTCCGACCTGTCCGCCACCGGCCTGTTCGACGACGGCACGCCCGGGCCGACCGACTGAATCCGGGCGCCGGGCCGGCACTCGACACGGCGCGGTCATCCGCACACGGCGCGGTCATCCGCTGCCGACCAACTCGCCGGCCGCGGCGGTCGGCTCGTCCCGCAACCCCCACGGGTCGTCGACGTCGTCCATCCCGGGCGGCACGTGCTCGGCCGTGCCGCCCGCCCCGTCGGCGCGCCGGTCCACGCCCGGATCGGCGGTTCCCACCGCGGAGCCCGGCTGATCGGCGGCGCCTCCGGCCACCGCCGAACCGTCCCGGGCGTCGGGCGCGGCGCGGACGAAACGTCCACCGGCACGGGCCAGGTCCAGGCCGATCGAATCGGCCTTCACCTCGGTGAAGTACTGGGTGACACCGTCCCGTTCGAACCGGCGGGTGGCGATCCGGCCGCTGACCATCACCGGGTCGCCCTTGCGCACCGTGCTCAGCACCGCGCTGGCCAGCGTGTTCCAGCAGACCACCGTCACGCCGAACTCGTCGCCGTCCACCCACTCCCCGACCCCGCGGTCGAAGCGACGCTCGGTTGCCACCACCCGCAGATTGACCCGGTCGCCGGTGGATCCGGTGGACACCTGCGGGTTGGTGCCCGCCCGTCCGGTCAACGTGATCGATGCCGCATGGCTCATGGTGCTCGCCCCTCGGAATGTCGGGCCGGGCCGTCCGGCCCGGCATCTGCCGACGACGCTGCCAGCCACCGGCCATGGCCCGCCACGGGCGAGCGCCGGATGTGGACAGATCCGGGCATGGGGACCAATCGCGGGGGTCAGTCGGCGAGCTCGGCGGGCCAGGCCCGGATTCGTGACTCAGAGCCGGCCGAACGGCGCCGCGTAGGTGAACCGGCCGATCAACGGCGGCTGCACGTCCCGGAGCGGCAGGACCTGGAAGAAGCCGCCCCAACCCGGATCGGGCGGCGCGATCCCGGCCTCGGCGGCCGGCCGGAACCCGAACCGGCCGTAGAACCCGGGATCGCCGAGCAGGACCAGGGCGAGTTCGCCGGCCTCGGACGCCCGGACCACCAGGCCGGTGAGCAGCGCCCGACCGATCCCGGCGCGCTGCTCCGGCGGCCGCACCGAGATCGGACCGACCCCGACCAGCCGCCGGTCGGCTACGGCACCGGTCGGGTCGGCAAGCACTCCGTGGCTGCCGGTGACCTGGCCGACCACCCGGCCGTCCACCTCCGCGACCAGGCTCAGACCCGGAATCCACGCCGGGTCGGCCCGCAGCTCGTCGTTCAGCCGTGCCTCCACGACGACGCCGCCGACCTCGGGAAAGGCCGCCCCGATGACCTCCTGGACCGCCCGGACGTCGTCGGGCCGCTCGGGACGGATGCGCAGGGTCACGGCGGATTGCGCGGCGCACCCGGCCGTCCGGCCTCCCGGTCGCGTTCGGCGAGTTGCGCGAGCATCCGGTTGTAGGCGTCCAGCTCCTCGTCGGCCCGCTCCCCCTTGCGGTCCGACCGGCGCGCCTCGCGCTCGTCGCTGCGGGCCCACTGGGCGAGCAGCGCGATCATCACGATGATCATGGGCACCTCGGTCGCGCCCCAGGCGATCGACCCGCCCAGCCGCTCGTCGGCGACCAGGTCGGGTACCCAGGGCAGGCCCAGCCCGGAGAAGTAGTCGGCGGCCATCGCCGAGTGCGTGTTCATCAGGGCCAGCCCGAAGAACGCGTGGAACGGCAGCGCGCCCAGCAGCATCGCCAGTTTCACCAGGTACGGGACCTGCCGCGGGGCCGGGTCGACGCCGATGATCACCCAGTAGTACAGGTAGCCGACGGCCAGGAAGTGCAGGCTCATCAGCACGTGGCCGACGTGCGAGGTGATCATGATCTCGAAGATCGAGGTGAAGTAGAGCACGAAGAAGGAGGCCACGAACAGCAGGAAGACCAGCAACGGATGGGTGATGAACCGGACGAACCGGCTGTGCATCGCCGAGACGATGCCTTCCCGCAGGCCCGGCACGTCGCCCCGGCCGGCGGCGGGCAGCACCCGCAGGGCCAGCGTGACGGGGCCGCCCAGCGCCAGCAGGATCGGCGCGATCATGCCCAGCGTCATGTGCGCGATCATGTGGATCGAGAACTGGGCGACGGCGTACCGGCCGAGGCCGGAGGACGTCGCCAGGACGATCATCAGGCAGCCGATCACCCAGGCCGCGGTGCGCCCGGGGGGCCAGCGGTCCCCCCGCCGGTGCAGCCGGCGCACCCCGACCAGATACAGCACCGCCGCGACGATCGCCCCGGTCCCCACCAGCCAGTCGAAGCGCCAGTCGGTCAGCAGGGCCAGCGGCGTCGGCGGGCCGTCGAGCGGGAAGCCGAGACTGAGCTCCAGGTCGGACGGCGCCGCGCCGGTCGGCGGCGGGGTGGCGGTGCGGGCGAGGGCCGATGCCACCCCGATGGTGGCCGCCATCAGCGTCACCTCGACCAGCGCGAGCCGGATCAGCGGGCGCCGCCGGCCGCGGGCGACGGCCGGCAGGGTGCGCCGCCGGTGCAGGTAGCCGATGACCCCGAGCAGGGTCAGCAGACCGGCCTTGACCAGCACCAGCCGGCCGTACGGGGTGGTCCACAGGTCGGACAGGTAGCTGATCCGCACCCAGGCGTTGCCGAGCCCTGAAGCGGCCACCGCGATGAAGGCCACGAGGGCCACCGCCGAGTACCGCCGGGCGACGACGTCCAGATGGTCGACCCGTTGCCGGGTCAGTCCGACCAGCGCGACCAGCCCGCCGACCCAGATACTGATGCCGACCAGGTGATAGATCATGCTGTCGACCGCCACGTCGTGGTCACCGGACGACGCGGAATGGCCGGAGTCGGCCTGCGGCACCAGGGCCGCCAGCGCGAGCAGCAACAGCACCGCCGCCCAACCGGGGTGCAGGACGGCGCGGGCCAGGATCGCGATGAGCAACGCGGCGATCCCGGCGATCAGCGCGGCCCGCACGCTGTTGAGCGCGGAGATCCCGCTGATCACCCAGTCCGCCGACAACGACTGGTCGACCGGACGGCCGAGGGTGTCGGACAGGATGAGCGGGATCAGCGCGAAGGAGCCGACGGCCCAGACGGTGGCCGCCAGCGAGGCCGCCTTGATGCACCGGTAGCCGCCGACGTCGAGGAAGCCGCTGCGCTGGGCGGGGGCGAGCCAGGCCGCGCCGAGCAGCCAGCCGACGGTCAGCGCCGCGGCGAAGTCGACGACCGCTTTCACCGCCGGCAGCGCCAGCTGGGTGAACTCACCCGCGCTGGGCAGGCCGGGGATGTCGGTCCGGGGCGGCACGATGGCCGCCAGCGCGGCGGCGACACAGCCGGCGATCACCGCGGCGGCGACGACGACGGCGGTCACGGACCAGGGATCGCGGGCGTCCGGCTGGCTGGCCGACGGGACGTCGGACGCGTGCGGCTCGCCGGTCTGCTTGCTCGGTGTCACGTCACCGGCGTCGGGCGACGTCCACTTCGGCACCGTCTCACGATACGTCGCGGGCCCGGCGCCGCCGGACCGCTCGGCCCGCCCGGCGCCGGTCAGCGAAGCCGGATGGGCGGCATCTGCAGGCTGTCGACGGTGCGCACGCCGAGCGTGGCGGCCAGGTCGGTCACCCTCGGCCAGTCCGCCGCGACGCTCGCGCGGGGATCCGCCGAGTTCTTCGGCCGGGTCAGCCGGGCGAACGGCCCGAGCCGGATCGCGGGCCGGACCGGCGCGTCGTCGGGCAGGCCGGCCAGGGCACGCGCGGTCTGCACGGCGTCCCGCAAACCGCCCAACCGGTCGACCAGTCCGGCGGCCACGCCGTCACTGCCCGTCCACACCCGGCCCCTGGCGACGGACTCGATCGCCGCGACCGATCGGCCGCGGCCCTGGGCCACCTTGGCGACGAAGTCGTCGTAGGCCGCGTCCAGCGCCGCGGCCAGCCGTTCGACCTCCTGTGCGTCGAAGCGTCGCCGGGCCGAGAACATCAGCGCGTGCTCGCCCCGCGTGACGGTGCCGGTGCTCAGACCGAGCCGGTCGAGCAGCCGCTGCACGACCACCTTGCCGCCGAAGACGCCGATCGACCCGGTCACCGTCGACGGCTGGGCCAGGATGGCGTGCGCCGGGCAGGCGATGTAGTAGCCGCCCGACGCCGCCGCCTCGCCCATCGAGACCACCACCGGCTTCGCCTGTCTCAGCAGACTGACCTCGCGCCAGATCGTCTCTGAGGCGACCGCCGACCCGCCCGGGGAGTCGACGCGCAGCACCACGGCCCGCACCCGGTGGTCGGCGGCGGCGGCGCGCACCGCGGCACCCACCGAGTCGCTGCCGGCCGTCCGGCCGGTGGGCAGCCGGCGGGACCGACCCGAGGTGATCGGGCCACGCACCTCCACCAGCGCGACGTGGCCGCGGGGCCGGCGGGGCAGGTGTGGCCGGCGGCGGGGCCGCCATCGATCGGCGAACAGCGGCTCGCACTCGCCGACGCGCTCGCGGATCGCCGCCTGTGCCTGGTCGCGGTAGCCGAGCGCGTCCACCAGGCCGGCCTGCCGGGCCCGGTCCGCCTGATGCGGCCCGTCGTCGACCAGGGCGCGCACGGTGTCGGCGTCCAGCCGGCGGCCTTCGGCGATGGCCTCGACCGCCCAGCTGAACACGGACTCGGCCAGCCGGTCGAGCGCGGCCCGGTGGGCGTCGGTGAAACCGGTCCGCATGATGCGGTCGGCGGCGTTCTTGTACTCGTGCCGCTGGTCGAGTTGCGGCTCGATGCCCAACCGGTCGAGCGCGCCGCGCAGGAAGGTGGTCTCCACCCCGACCCCGAGCAGGCCCAGCTCGCCGCCGGGCTGCAGCCAGATCCGATCGAACGCGGTGGCCAGCACGTAGCCGGCCATCGCGCCGGGCTCCTCACCGAACGTCTCCGCCCACGCCAGGGTCGGCCGGCCGCTGGCCGCGAACGCCCGCACACCCTGGCGCAGCTCCTGCATGCCGGCCCATGGCAGGGCGCCGCCCACCCGGGCGATCAGGCCGACCACTCGAGGGTCGCCGGCCGCCTCGTGCAGTGCGCGCAGGATCGGTCGCAGCCGGTGCCGCCCGCGACTGCGAAGCCGGCCCAGCGGGTCGTCCGGCTCCTGGTCGATCGGCATCTCGGTGAGATCCAGCTCCAGCAGGATCCGGCGGGGGCGCACCGCAGACATGCCGCTACGGTACGGCGGCCGCGGGGCGCGCAGGTGCCGGCCGGCTCGACCGGGGTCAGGCGCCGCGGGGCCGCAGTCCGGCCTGCCGATAGCACTCGTCGATCAGTTCGGCGTTCGCGACCGAGTCGTCGAGGGTGAACGCGAAGGGCGTTCCGCCGCGGATCGACTCGGCGACGTCGGCGAGCTGGTAGGCGTACGAGGTCAGGTCGCCGTGCGCCTGCTCGGTGGTGCCGGAGCCGTCGGTGATCACCAGCCGGTTGTCCATGTGCGGCACGGCGAACGCGGGCGAGGTCGCCTGCCCGCGGGTGCCGATCACGGTCCAGGTCATGGTCCGGTCGGCGGCGTTCATGTCCCAGACGCAGTGTCCGGTGATGCCGCCCGGGTAGGCCAACTCGACGGTCATCGCGGCGTCCATCTCGGGCGCCCTGAGCGTCGCGTCGACCGCGGTGATCCGGGGCTCGCCGCCGACCCAGCGGCCGAACTCGCCGGCGGCGCTGAGCACGTAGCAACCCAGGTCCATGGTCGCCCCGCCGGCCAGGTCCAGCGACCATCGCGGGTCGCCGTCCGGCGGGCCCGCAATGGCGAGCACGATCTCCACCCGCTGCACCTGCCCGAGCCGGCCGGACCGGACCGCGTCCCGCAGCGCGAGGTTGACCGGGTGGTGCAGGTAGTGGAAGCCCTCGAAGATCCGGCCGGGTGACTCCTCGGCCACCTGCCGAACCCGGCGGGCCTGGTCGGCGTTGCTGGTCAACGGTTTCTCCGACAGCACGTGCTTGCCGGCCCGCAGCGCGGCGATGTTCCACCGCTCGTGCAACGAGTTGACCAGCGCGTCGTAGACCAGCTCCACCTCGGGATCGGCCAGCACGCCGGCGTAGTCGTCGTGCACGGTGCGCACACCGTGCCGTGCGGCGAACGCCTCGGCTCGGCCCCGGTCCCGGGCGGCGACCGCGACCAGCTCGTGCCCGAGGGCCCGCGCCGGTTCGACGATGCCCTCGGCGGCGATCCGGGCGGCCCCCAGGATGCCGATCCGCAGCGGACTCCGGTCGGGTGTCGTCATCGGCGGGTCACCTGGACCGACTCGAGCGCCTCTCGCAGGGTGCGCACGGCCTGGGCCACGGACGTGGGCTGATCCAGGGTGTAGTCCTCGTTCTCGATGGACAACGGGCCGGTGTAGCCGGCTGCGGTCAACGCCTCGACGAACCGGGCCCAGAAGGCGACGCCGTCGGGATGACCGGTGCCGACCGCGACGTAGTTCCACGCCCGTTCGCCGGTCCGCTCGTTGGGGACGGTCTCCAACCGGGACGTCACCGCCGCCCGATCCTCGATCCGGGTGTCCTTGGCGTGCACGTGGTGGATCGCGCCGGACAGCGCCTCGACGGCGGCGATCGGGTCGGCGCCCATCCAGAACAGGTGGCTGGGATCGACATTCGCGCCGACCGTCTCGCCCACCGCCGCCCGCAGCCGCAGCAGCCCCGGCACGTTGTAGACCAATTGGTTGGCGTGCATCTCGACGGCGACGCGGACCCCGCGCCGCCGGGCCTCGGCGGCCAGTTCGCCCCAGTAGTCCAGGGCCACCGTCCACTGGTGGTCGAGCAGCGTCAGGTTCTCCGGCGGCCACACCGTGGTGATCCAGGCCGGGAAGCTGTCTCCCGGCGCCGCCGGCAGACCGGACATCGTGACCACGGTGTCGATCTCGAACTCCTCCGCGAGTCGCAGCGCGCCGCGCAGGATGTGATCGTCACGTTCGCCCTGGACCGGGTGCAGCGGGTTGCCCGCGGCATTGAAGGCCTCCAGCCGCAGGCCCCGATCGGCGATGTCCCGGCGCAGGCTCGCCCGGGCCGACGCGTCGGCCAGCAGTTCCTCCACGTCCGCGTGCGGGGCCGGCGACCAGCCGCCGTGAGAGCCGCCGAGCCCGATCTCGACGGTCTGCACGCCCAGTTCCGCGGCCAGGTCGAGGGCCTCGGCGCGGCCGAGTTCGGACAGGCTGTCGGTGAGCAGGCCGAGCTGCATGTCAGTCTCCGTTCGGGGTCAGGGTGAACAGGCCGCGCCGCCGGACCGGGGAATCGGCCGGGATGTCCATCCGGCTCAGGCCGACCACGCCGTGCTCGGCCAGCGGACCGTCGGCGGGCAGCGGGACGGTCACGGTCCGTTGCAGGGCGGCCGCGGCATAGGCGGCGACGGTGGTTTCCAGGGTGTGCCGGGCTGCGGCGCCGTCGGCGGCCGGGGTCCGGCCAACGGCGATCGCGTCGGCCAGGTCGATGACGGTGTCGCGCATGGCGTCGGCGACCAGTGGGCCGAGTTCCTGGCCGGCGGGCAGGTCCACGGTGCGGGTGCCGTCCGCGGTGGTGACGGTGAGCTGTTGGAACGGGGCCCACGGCATCGTGCCATCGGCCCGGTACCGGGCCACCCCCCGACCTCGGGTGCCGTGCACGGCGACGCCACCGGGGCCCATCCCCCACCCGACGTTGACCACGGCGGCGCGACGCCCCGCCTCCAGCCGGCACAGGGCCAGCCCCTCGACGGCGTCGCCGTCGGTGGCGCTGTCGGTGGCGCTGTCGACGAAGGCCGACACCGCGGTGACCGGGGCGCCGAGCAGATGCTCGGCCAGGTACACACCGTGCAGCATGTCCATCAGCACACCGCCGCCGGCAGCGGCCGGGTCATGGCGCCACCGGGGCTGGTAGCCGGCCGCGCCCGGCGAGTCGACCACGCCGAGCATGTCCACCCGCACGGTCCGCACGTCGCCGATCTCGCCGGAGTCGATGATCGCCCTCAGGGCCACCACCTCGGGGAAGAACAGGTAGTTGTGCACGACGCCCAGGACCACTCCGGCGTCGGCGGCCGCGGTGACCATGGCCGCCGCATCGGCCGGAACCGCCGCGATCGGCTTCTCGCACAGCACGTGCTTGCCAGCGGCGGCGGCCGCGACGACCAGGTCTCGGTGCAGGTGCTGCGGAGTGCACACGTCGATGACGTCGACATCGTCGCGGGCGAGCAACTCGGCCGGATCGAGATGGGTCTGGTCCGCGGTCAACTCGGCGGTCTGCCGCCCCAGTTCCAGTCGCTCGGGGGTCGGATCGGCCAGGCCGACGATCTCGTACCGACCGCCGGCGCCCCGGTAGGCGGGAACGTGGAAGTTGAGGGCAACATTGCCGCAGCCGACAATGCCGACCCGCACAGGTGTGCTCACGAGCAGTTTCTCCGGTCGTGGGTAGAGGGTTGAACGTCTTGGACGGTTCCACATCTCAACGCTTGGATCGTTCTAGATCGGACCCAGTATGAAGCCCAGCGGGACGGTGGTCAAGAGTTGGCTTGGATCGATCTATGCGTAGCCGTCGGCCGAGGGGTGACCGGCCGCCGACCGGCACCGGGCACGTGGGCGAGTGTCCGCGTGGCTGCCACGCCGGCCGGCGGCCCTCTCCAGACCGGTTCGCTGATCATTGCCGCGTTTTCGTGCCGGGTTTGTCCGGCTCGGCGCGGATTTGATCAGCGAAATGTCGGTGTTCGCGGGCCTACTTCTTCGCGCCAATGGTGTGGAAAATGCTGCCGTCGGTGACGTGTTCCTCCAGCTCTTCCAGCGTGCGGCCGCGGGTCTCGGGGACGAACTTCAGCACGAACAGGAACGAGATCGCGTTCGCCACCGCGAAGATGACGAACAGGCCCATGCCGAGGATCGCGACGACCTCCGGCACGTTGAGCGCGATGACGCCGTTCGCCATCCACAGCACGAAGACCGAAACACCCATGCCGATGCCACGCATGTGCAGCGGGAAGACCTCCGAGAGGTACACCCACACCGCAAGGTTGAGGAACAACTGGATCGACCCGATCATGAAGACGATGAGCAGCAGGAACACCCATGGACGTGCCGGGTTGCCCACCGGGAGCAGGTTCATGGCGATGACGATCAACACGTGGGACAGAGCCGTCAGCCCGAGGCCCCAGAGGAAGTTGGTGCGACGGTTGATCCGGTCCATCAGGTACAGCGCGGTCGTACCGCCGATCACCGCGATCACGCCGGGCGCGATGTTCACCCACCCGAGCATCGACTCACTGAAGCCCGCCTCAGCGAGCATCCGCTGGCCGTAGTACATGATCGCGTTCACACCCGTGAACTGCTGGGCGATACCCAGACCACACGCGATGAGCAGGATGAACAGCAGATTCCGGTTGGAGAGCACCGCGCGGAAACCGAGCGCCTGGCTCGCCTGCTCGTGCTCCTCCTCCGCGACGTGCTCGACCTCCGCGAACTCGGCCACCGCCCGGTCCTTGGAGCGGATCGTCTCGAGCACGGCGAGAGCCTCGTCGTTCCGGCCCTTCTCGATGTACCAGCGCGGCGATTCCGGCATCCGCAGCATGCCGAAGAACAGGACGATCGCGGGGAGCGCGCAGACGGCGAACATGAATCGCCACACGCCGTCGAGGTGCCCGAGGGTGGCGGCGATGATCGCGTTCACGACGAAGGCGGCGAGCTGACCGACGACGATCATGAGTTCGTTGCGCCCGGCGAGCGAGCCACGGATCTCGAACGGCGCCATCTCGGCGAGATACACCGGCACCACCGCGGACGCGCCGCCGACGGCGAGGCCGAGCAGCACGCGCCCGGCGACCAGGACCGCGAAGCCGGGTGAGAGGACGACGACCGTTGTCCCGCAGAAGAACAACACGGCAAGAATGATGATCGTCTTGCGGCGGCCGATCGCATCGGAGACCTGGCCGCCGATCAGCGCACCGAAGGCCGCGGCGAAGACGAGTGAGCTGAGAACGATGCCGACCTGGATATCTGTCAATCCGAGTTGCTCCTGCATCGGACGCTCGGCGCCGTTGGAGACGCCGGTATCGTAGCCGAAGAGGAGGCCGCCGAACGTCGCAATGATCGCGATGAGGCCGAGACGTTTCTTATGCGGTCCGTCCGTGAGCGGTGGCAGTTTCATTTCGCTGGCTGATGCGCCGTGCGCCATTGTTGACTCCTTTGTCGTTTCTTCTCGAGGCGCCGCACGACGCCTCGGTCGAGGGTCGGCCGAGCCACCCTCCGCGCGCGAACGGCGTCGGTGCCGTCCATGCCGGTCCCCCCCGGGCCGACCAGCCATCGCGCCCGTTCGGCGGGGTGCGACGGTGCGGCCATCGCCGTCGCGGTCATGCTGCGATTCCAGGTGGACGACGTGCCCGTGACCCTCGATCGGCATGCCGATGGCCGCTGCGGGATCCGCTCGTCGCCGCAAGCTCGATCAACACGCGACGATCGTGCGGCATGCCGCACCGGCCGGCGGAGGGTTGTCGCGTCCTGGCAGGCCGGGGCGAACTCGGCGGCGTCGCCTCCGGCACGCTCACCGCGTGGCCGGAGAGAATCCCGGATCGAGCGGGGAATCGCGGTCGCTCTAACCTGACTGCAGGGCGGACCTGACGTACCGGTCGGCATCCGATCGAGAACCGGCCGGCTCGCCCGCGGGCATGGCTTCGTTCGGTCCGGCCGGCGCCGTTCCGCAGCCGGGTTCGTCGCCCATGTCCGCCACGAACGACTCAAGGTCCGCGACGCGGATCCGGGCCAGCCGCTCGACGTGGATCTGGCGCAGTCGGCCGGCCGCGACCAGGCGCTCGACCGTCCGAACCGAGACGTGGAGTCGCTCGGCGGCCTCCTGCTTGGTCACCAGGAGCTGACCGGCCAGCGATCCGGGCTGACCGGCCCGGAGGTTGACCTCGGGATAGTGGTGCTCGTCGCGACGGCTTGCCGACTTCATCACGAAAAGTGCCAGTTCGTCGATTTCGCGAGGTGCGGGCAGACCATCGCGCTGCAATTTACGAACACACCTGAACAATGCGAAGGTCAGATGCCTGGCAATCTCGGAAATATACTGGGCGTCGGCGGGCGGACCATGGAGTTGCCGACCGGAGATCCCATTCGGTGGGCTGAAGTCTTCCGTCACGAGCGCGTCCGACGATGATCAGAATGTCCCGAGAACCGGCTGCCATCCGGTTCGGCACGAGCCGATGAACCACCATGCGAGGCGGACTTCTCGATCAAGACGCAGACCCCTTCCACAACGCTCGCGACTACGCGGACTCCACGGCACATATGTCCTGACAAATTGGATCGTTCTCGACGAGTATGGACGCGGCGCCGCGCTCAGGTCAACCCCCAATCTTGGATCGATCCATAAGCTTGATGGGGCGTAGTTGAGACCGGCACGCACACCGCGGTCCGCCCACGAACTCACCGGACCGTCCCCACCCGGCACCCCGCTCGAGCGCGAGAGCCGCTACGCGTCAGGTGGTTCCACCTCGCCGGCCAGGCCGCCGCACGCCAGGCCGCCGGCGACACCTAGGCTTGTCGCAAACGCGCTGTCTCCATCTCGCCGGACGCGGACGGTGAGGTGGATCACGACGAGGCAGCACGGTACCGATCATCGGCATGGGTGACGAGGTCGCCGGAACGTCACCTCAGACGGTGCTCGAACCGGCTGGCTCGAGGTCGGCGATCAGCCGCTCGACGCGGGTGCGGATGTCGTCGCGGATGGGCCGGACGGCGTCGATGCCCTGTCCCGCGGGGTCGTCGAGTTTCCAGTCTTCGTAGCGCTTGCCGGGGAAGATCGGGCAGGCGTCGCCGCAGCCCATGGTGACGACCACGTCGGAGGCCTGCACCGCGTCGGTGGTCAGGATCGTCGGATGCTGGTCGGCGATGTCGATGCCGACCTCGGCCATCGCCCGTACGACCACCGGGTTGATCTGGTCGGCGGGTGCGGATCCGGCGGAGCGAACCTCGACCCGTCCGTCGGACAGGGCGGTGAGGAACCCGGCGGCCATCTGGGAGCGGCCGGCGTTGTGCACGCACACGAACAACACGCTGGGCTTGTCGGACACCGCGGAACCTCCATCGGTCGGGACCACCGGCCGGACTTGACCGACCGATTGACTCAACCATACTTGTCTCAATGGTCATGGAGGTAATCGATGGATGACGGGTTGGCGCGACGGGCCAGGGTGTACGCCGCGCTGGGCGAGCCTGCCAGGTTGGCGATCGTGGACCGCCTGGTTCCCGGCGACGCCTCACCGGGCGAGTTGGGCCGGGAACTCGGGATCGCGACGAACCTGCTGGCCCACCACCTGCGGGTGCTGCAGGACGCCGGAGTGGTCCGTCGCGTGCCGTCCGAGGCCGACCGTCGCCGCGGCTACGTGCAGCTGCGGCTGGAGGACCCGCTGATCCGCAGCGTCGTCCCCTCGGCACCACCCCTGGCGGGCGACCGGCGGGTGGTGTTCGTCTGCACCCGCAACTCGGCCCGCTCGCAGTTGGCGGCCGCGTCCTGGGCACGGATCAGCGCGGTGCCGGTGGCCTGCGCCGGCACCCATCCCGCGGATCGGGTGCATCCGGGAGCGGTGGCCGCCGGTCGCCGGCACGGGCTGCGGTTGGGGCGGGCCCGCACCGCCCACGTCGACCAGATCCTGCGCCCGACCGATCTGATCGTCGCCGTCTGCGACAGTGCCCACGAGGAACTCGACCCGGCCCTGCCGCGGTTGCATTGGTCGATCCCGGACCCGGTCCGGGTCGGCACCGACGAGGCCTTCGACGCCGCCTACGACCAGATCACCCGCCGGATCCACACGTTCACCGTCGCCCAACCGTCGCGATCCCGGAAGTGAATGACGACGACCGGCTCGCGTTCGTTCAGCTGACCGAGACCGGTTTGCCGGCAACGATGATCGCTGCGTGCATGCCCGGCGCGGCCTCGTGGGTGAAGGTGACGTCGGCGTCGACGAACCCGGCCGCGGCCAGCCCGTCCAGGTACTCGGCCCGGGACAGGGCGCCGGCGACGCACCCGACGAAGGAGCCGCGGTCGGCCCGGTCCGCCGGCGACAGCCGGTCTTCGGCGACCACGTCGGAGATGCCGATCCGGCCGCCCGGCGTCAGCACCCGGAACATCTGCCCGAGGACCGCGGGCTTGTCCACGGACAGGTTGATCACGCAGTTGGAGATCACCACGTCCACCGCGGCGTCGGGCAGCGGCACGTCCTCGATGTGTCCCTTGATGAACTCCACGTTGGTGGCGCCGGCCCTGACCGCGTTCGCCCTGGCCAGCTCGAGCATCTCCTCGGTCATGTCCAACCCGTAGACGAACCCTTTTGATCCGACCCGCTTCGCCGACAGCAGCACGTCGATGCCGCCTCCGGAACCCAGGTCCAGAACCCGCTCGCCCGCCCGCAACTCGGCCACCGCCACCGGATTGCCGCAGCCCAGGCTGGCCAGCACCGCCGGCCGCGGCAGGTCCGACGCCTGGCCAGGCTCATACCGGCCCGCGCCGAATGGTGCCCCCGCCTCGTCCAGCACCGTCGACCCGCAGCCATCCCCGCAACACCCCGCGTCGGCGCCGCCTCCACAACAGTCTGCCCGGGAACCGATCTCCGTCACGGTCAACGCCGCCCGCGCATACCGATCCCGCACCTGATCCCGCAGATTCTCGTCCACCGGCATCCTCCGTCCTCGCGGTCACATCGACGTTCGTCGATGTATCTACCCTGCGGCACGCATCGATATCTGTCAATGTGTGTGGCAGAGTGAAGGGGTGACCACGACCCCGCGCCGGACGGCGTTGCGGCTGACCGACCTCGCAGCATGCTGCAGTCCGACCACCGGGCAGGTGCTGGGCCAGGCCGACGCTCAACGGCTCGCCGGCCTGCTCAAGGCGCTGGCCGAACCCAACCGGCTGCGGCTGGTGTCCATGATCGCGGCGAATGCCGGCAGGGGCGCGACCTGCGTGTGCGACCTGATCGAGCCGGTCGGGCTGAGCCAACCCACCGTGTCGCATCACCTGAAGGTGCTCAGCGACGCCGGTCTGCTCGCGCGGGAGCAGCGCGGGAAGTGGGCCTACTACGCGCTGGTACCCGACACGCTCGCCGCGGTCGCGGCCGCGATCACCCCCACCGCCGGCTGACAGTGCGACGATCACGCGACATCGCCGTGGTCCGGCGTTTCAGCTGGCCAGGGCCGCCTCGGCGTCACCTCGACCGTCGGTGATCCGGGCGTCGACGAGGCGCGGGCGCAGGAGCTGCGCCAGTCGGTACTCGGCGAACGTGGCGGCGGCCACGCCACCTTCGGGAAGGCGACGCGTCGCGGCCTGGTCATGGGACACGAGGAGCCTGGTTCGGTGACCGGGATCGTCCTCGGCGTAGACCTCTTCCTGCCACGATTGTCGGGATCCGTGCGGTGGAACGGCAAACCGTGGCATCGGCCACTGATCGACCCGCCAGCGGGGCAGGGATCCGACGATCGGCCAGAGCCCATCACGCAACGCCAGATCACTGACCCGGCAGACGAGGACGGCCCCCTCCGCGGATAGCATCGGCAATTGTCCGAGGGTTGGTCGTCGGCTCCACGTCCGAGCGAAGAGATGGGCCAGGATGAGATGGGGCCAGCGGACCGAGGTTCGGGAGACGACTCCGACGGCCCAGACATCCAGGCCGACGAGATGCATCGCGAAGACATCTGCTACGCACGGCCGCACGGGCGAAT
Source organism: uncultured Actinomycetes bacterium (assembly GCA_964497705.1). Taxonomy (GTDB): domain Bacteria; phylum Actinomycetota; class Actinomycetes; order Mycobacteriales; family Nakamurellaceae; genus Nakamurella. Next base: position 42,061 of record CAZCEH010000019.1, read on the forward strand.
CAGTGGTGTGCGAGCGGCAACGTGCCGCGGACGTGGTCCGCGTCACCGCGGGCACGACGAGCCGGCGCTGCCCTGCCCCAGCCATGAAGCCCCGGACAGGCGTTCGGGTCAGATGACGGAGCGAACGTCCGCCTCGAATCCGGCGACGTGGTTTCGGGCAACGGCGGCCGCTCGATCGGCGTCACCGTCGAGGATCGCGGTCAATAATGCGGTGTGTTCATTGACGTGGTCGGCGACCTGAGGCAGCCGGTCCAGGAATAGACAGAAGATCCGGGTGGCCAGGTTGTGGTAGCGGATCAGCACGTTCTCCAGATGCGGATTCCCGGCGGCGCGATAGAGCGTGCGGTGCACGGCCAGGTCCAGTCGCATCAGTTCGGTGCCGGTCCTGGATGGATCGCTGATCGTTGCGAGTTGGTCGAGTAGCTCCCGCATCTCCGCCCGTTGGGCCGGGGTGGCCAGTTCGGCCGCGCGACGGGCCGCCAACGGCTCCAGGTGAAGTCGGATCTCATTGATGTGGGCCAGATCGGTGATGTCCACGCTCGTCGCAAAAGTCCCCCGGCGCGGGTAGGCAATGACCAGACTGTCGTCCTCGAGCCGCTTGAGCGCTTCTCGGACGGGAGTCCGCCCCACTCCCAACTCGCCGGCCACCGCGACGTCGTCGATCGGCTCGCCGGGTCGGATCTGCAAGGTGATCAGCCGGTCGCGCAGGAACAGATAAGCACGGTCTGCCAGGGACATGGGGGCCTCGTTGAGGTCGGTCAACCCGAGCGACACATCGTGATTCTACCATTGATAGACGACAGGTATCTCTGGATGCAACCGGACGGTCTGTCAGTCAGATACCTGATGGATGAAATGCCGTTCGGCTTCGCCGCCCGGGCCGGCGGCCCACGTCTACGCCCGGGGTCGGGATCCGCTTCACCTTGGCAGCCAACGCATCTGTGATCCCGCGGTGATGGGATCGCAGATGCCTCGGGCTGTGTCAGCGGCCGTGATTGTGCATGACGTGCTTGGTGCGGGAGTAGTCGTCCAGCGCGTAGATGGACAGGTCCCGCCCGTAGCCGGAACCCTTGAACCCGCCCCAGGGTGCTTCGGTGGCCAACACGAGATGGGAGTTGACCCAGACGGTGCCCGCGTCCAGCCGGGCGGCGATGTCGTGGCTACGGCGGGCGTCCTCGGTGAACACCGAGGCGGACAGACCGTAGGGCCCCGCGTTGGCCCGGGTGACTGCCTCGTCTTCGTCGGCAAAGGTCTCGACCGTGACGACGGGTCCGAAGATCTCCTGGGTGGCGGCCTCGGCGCCGTCCGGCACGTCGACCAGCACGGTGGGCGCCACGAAGTAGCCCGGGCCGGCCAGGACCGATCCGCCGACCGCGGCACGCAGGCCGGCCTGCGCGGCCCGTTCCAGGAATCCCTTGACGCGGTCGAAATGCGCCTTGGACACCATCGGGCCGATCTCGATGTCGTCTCCGGCGCCGGGCTCTCCGACGACGAGGGTCGAGACCTCGTCGACCAGGTGCTCGACGAAGGCGTCGGCGACCGACTCGTGGACCAGCACGCGGCAGGCGGCGCCGCACTCCTGGCCGGAGTTCCAGTACCCGGCGGCCCGGACGGAGCTGGCCGCGCCGGCCAGGTCGGCGTCCTCGAAGACGACCACCGGGGCCTTGCCGCCCAGCTCGAGGTGGACCCGCTTGAGGGACTCGGCGGCACTCCGGGCCACCGCTCGGCCGCTGTTGACCGAACCGGTGAGCGCGATCATGTCGACGTCGGGATGCTCGGAGAGCCGAGCACCGACCACCGATCCGGTGCCGGTGACCACGTTCAGCACGCCGGCCGGCAGCAGATCGGCAACGAGTTCGGCGAACTTCAGGGTGGTCAGCGGCGTCTGCTCAGACGGCTTGATGACCACGGTGTTCCCGGCGGCCAGGATGGGCGCAATCTTCCAGGCAGCCATGAGCAGCGGGTAGTTCCACGGGGTGACCACGCCGATCACGCCCAGCGGCTCACGGATGATCACCGACAGGTGGTTCTCGGCATAGTTGCCGGCGGCCTGCGACGTTGCCGACCGCCCGGCACCGGCGAAGAACCGGAAACAGTCGACGGTGCTGGACACGTCGTCCTCGGACACCGCGCGCGGTTTGCCGGCGTTCGCCGATTCCAACCGCACGAGCAGGTCGCTGTGCTGTTCGACCCGGTCGGCGATCTGCAGCAGGATCAGCGACCGTTCCCTCGGAGTCAGCCGCCCCCACGCGCGCTTGGCCCGCACGGCGACGGCCACCGCCCGGTCGACGTCTTCGGTCGTCCCCGCCGCGACCTGAGTGATGACCTGCTCGGTGCAGGGGTTGACGACGTCGATGACCTCGTCGGAGCTGCCGGGCCGGAAAGCCCCGTCGATGAACTGGCCGCTGGGTGCCAGCTCTTCCTTGTCGACCAGGGTCGTATCCGCGGAAGCGCGACGTACCGTCGCGGCGATATCGGACCTGCTCAGGACGCTCATTGGTTCCTTGCCTCCAGTGGCCGTGGGACAGACGGGATCAACGGGACCCCGGGTGTTCGATTACTTCGAATTGACATATCAAATGCCAGGCCCGTCCACGGGATGGGGAAGGCCTTTCGCGGCAAGGATGGTCCGGGCCCGGCGGCCGGGCGCTCGTCAACCACTCGACGATCCACCGCACGGAGCGCCTTGGGGGATCCGATCCACGAGAGGCGCTCCGTGCGTACGGCCCCGACGTCAGGAGGCGGAGACCAGCCGGGTCGCCGCCACCAGGTCGACGATCCGCGTGGTGGCCGCGAGGTCCAGCGGCGCGATCGGGGCGCGGGGCGGACCGACGGGCAGGCCAAGGGCGCTGACGACGGCCTTGACGGCCGGCATGAACGGCTGCTGCATGACGGCGTCGACGACCGGGAAGACGCGGTCCCACTCGTCGCGCGCCAGTTGGAGGTTGCCGGCCTCGACGGCGTCCCAGACCGCGACGAGCTCGGCCGGAACGATGTTGCCGGTGCCGGCCATGACGCCGGCGGCGCCCTCGACAGCGGATGCCAGGAGTAGGCTGTCCCAGCCGACGAACGTCGAGATGACGTCCCCGTAGTGGTGGATCAGCTGCGCGGACTGGGCCATGTCGATGGTGGTGTTCTTGATGTATTCGATGTTCTCGACCTCGCGGGCCAGCGCGCCGACGGTGTCCGGGGCGAGGTCCTGGCCGGTGGCCATCGGAATGTTGTACAGCATGACCGGAACGGAGACCGAGCCGGCCACGGTGCGCAGGTAGTCGGTGGTCTCGTCGACCGTCAACGGCTCGTAGTAGGGCGCGATGGCCATCACGATGTCCGCGCCCACCTTCTCCGCGTGCCGCGACAGCCGGATCGCCTCGGCAGTGCTGGTCGCGCCGGTGTGGGCGATCACCGGCACCCGGCCGCCGGCCTGGTCGACCACGATCTCCACGATGCGGCGCCGCTCGTCCGAGCTCAGCGCGGTGAACTCGCCGGTCGAACCGCAGGCGACGACGCCGTGGACGCCACCCTCGATCGAGCGGTCGACCACCGCGCGCAGCGCGGCCTCATCGAGTTCGCCGTCCGCGCCGAAGGGGGTGACCAGAGCGGTCAGGATCCCCCGAAGTTGCTGGGTCATGTCGTGTCTCCTTGGTTCTTGTCGGTCAGTTGACGGTGGTCGGGGTGGTCAACGCGATGGTTTTGCGGCCCTGCTGACCCTCGGTGGCCAGTTGACTCGCGGCCTCCTGTGCGGCGGAGAAGCCGGTGGAGATGGCGGTCTCGGTGTAGAGGGTGCCCAGGTAGTCGCCGGCCAGGAACACCCGGCTGCCGCCGCGCCGGGTCAGCGTCGGCTGGAGCTTGCCCCGCCCCGGGAAGCAATACGGCGCACCGGTTTCCCAGCGCTGGATCTGCGATTCGACGACCAGGGTGCTGAAGTCCTTGTCCAGCACCTGGTCCAGGTCACGAAGGTAGATCGCGGTGATTTCTGAATCGGTCTTCTCCAGCAGCGTGCGAGCCAGGCTCGCCGGGGAAAAGGTCATGATGCTCCCGCCCCGCTGCCGGGCCGTCTCGCCGCCGCGGACGATGCTGGCCTGGTTCAGAATGATGTTGAACGATCGCTTGGGGGTGGCGATGCCGTAGGCGGAATCCCAGCGCCGGGGCGAGTTCTCGTCGGTGAGGAACGCGGCGGCCACGTACGGGCCGTAGACGATCTTGCCGAGCGCGTCGCGAATATCGCCGGGCAGGTCGACGGCCACCTGGTGAGCGACGGTGGCCGGGGTGGCCAACACGACGTAACGGGCCTCGACCTCCCGGTCGACGCCGAGTTCGCGGTACCGCACGATGACGGAGTTCTTCCGGTGCACGATCTCGTGGACCGGGGTGTTCAGGTGCACCCGGTCGCCCAGGGCCGCGGCGATGCCCTCGGTGAGAGTGGACGGCCCACCGATGATGCCCCGGTTCAGACCCGCGCCGATGTTCCAGACCAGGCTGAAATAGCCGATGCCCGCGCCGGCCGCCAACTCGTCCGGGTCCGCGGCCGACCGGGTGACCGTCGGCCGGAACAGCGCCTCCGCGTCGGTCGGCAGGTCGCCGACGAAATCGGCGAAGCTGCGGTCGTTCTCGAAGTCGTAGATGCGCTGCTGACGCACGGCCGGGTCCTCGCCCGGCCGCTGCTGCACCACCTTGGCGTACTTGAGGACCTTGCTGCCCACCTTCAACCCGGTCTTGACCATCGCCAACCGGGACGCGTTGGTCATCGGGATGCGGAAGGGGTAGGTCTCGATGCGACCCTTGAGCAGCAGCTTGCCGTTCATGGACAGCCCGGCCAGCGACCCGGGCACCTGGGTGGCGGCGATGCCGGTCTCGTTGAGCAGGGCGTCGGTCGAGGTGCCGGCCCCGGCGAACACGTGCCCGCCCCAATTGAGCCAGTAGCGGCCCCGACGTTCCGAGCGGATCCGGCCGCCGACCCGGTTCCCGGACTCGAGCACCAGGGTGTCCCAGTGCCGCAGCTTCCAGGCGGCAGACAGTCCGGCCAGGCCTCCACCGACGATCACAACGTCTTTCACGGGTTGGTTACTACCTTTCATCTCTTGATGGGTCGCTGCGTCGGATCTGTGTTCCGGCGGGCAGGTTTGACGACGCGAGCCCGCGACACGCGGATGTGCGCCGTTCTCGCCCGGCGGCCCGGCCGATGTGCCGGGCCGCCGTCGGTCAGTGGCTGAAGCTGGCGGCGGTCTCGGTCAGGCTCTTGCCCTTGGTCTCCGGGGCCAGCCACTGTGACAGCGCGGCCCCGACCAGGGCGACACCCGCGGCGATCAGCATGGTCGGCCCGATGCCCAGGCTGGCCACCGACACCGGCAACCCGAAGGTCGCGGCGCCGGCCCCGACCCGGCTCACAGCGGCGGCGAAGCCCGTGCCCAGACCACGGATCTCGGTCGGGAACAGCTCGCCCGGGTACACGCTGGTCAGCGTGTTGTAGCCGGCGTTGACGAACGAGAAGACCAGGAACAGGATCAGCACCACGACCGGCGGGGCGCCCGCCCACAGGCCGATGACCGCCAGAATGGCCGTGCACAGCCACTGCCCCGGCACGGTCAGCACCCGACGGCCGACCTTGTCGATCAGCAGGACGGTGACCGCCACTCCGGCCGCGGCCAGCGCCGACAGGCCCAACCCTCCGGCCAGACCGCTGCTCAGGCCGTAGGACTCCAACACGCTCGCGGCGAACGTGCCGATCGCGAAGTACGGGGCGACCGCGCAGAACCAGAACATCGAGGTGAAAAGGGTGGCCCGCCAGTGCTCCCCGGAGAACAGCATCCCGATGGTGCCCTTCTGGGTGTCCTCGTGCTCCACGTCGACCATGTCTTCGGCGCTTTCCATGTACCGGTGGGCGACGGCCCGCGCCTCGTCCTTGCGGCCCACGTTCCACAGCCAGCGCGGCGACTCGGGCAGACCGAGCCGGGCGACGAACAGGACGATCGCCAGGATCGTGCTCGAACCCAGGATGATCCGCCAATCCACCGTGGTGTAGGTAGTCAGCAGGTAGCCCACCAGGAACGCGACCATGAAGCCGACATACCAGGCGACGACGGTGACGCCCAGCAGCCGACCGCGGAGCCTGGCCGGCGAGAACTCGGACATCAGCGGCCAGCCGACCGAATATTCCATGCCGATCGCGATACCCATCAGCAACCGCACCAGGAACAACTGCACCGGCGAGTCCACGAAGAACTGCATGGCCGACGCCAGCACGAACAGACCCATGTCGACCATGAACAGCGGCTTGCGGCCGAACTTGTCCGCCGCCCAGCCGCCGATCGGCGAGCCGAACAGGATGCCCAGCAACGCCGACGCCGCGATCAGCCCCTCCCACACCTCCGTGACATTCAGGTCGGTCCCGATCCTGCCGATCACGGTCCCGATCGTCCCGAGAATGTAGCCGTCCAGGAACATCCCCCCGATCAGCACGGCGGTCAGCCGGATCAAGAAGCGTCGCTTGGACGCCGCGGAGACGTCGCTCGCCGCGGCCATTCTGTCATTCGTACTTTCGGACATCAGTCCTCTTTCCTCGATGAAGGAGGTGGCGTGTGGTCAGTGCGTGACGCAGAACAGCGGTGCCGGCGGGAATGCCGTACTTCGCGGCGAGCTCGACCCTCGTCGGACCCTGAACGGCCATCGGTGTTCCGGCGGCCGCACATCGGAGCCCGATCAGTGGATGGCTACGGGGACAGACCGAGGAACCCAGCAACATCTCATTGATATACCTGATAAATGTAGGGCGCTGTGCGTAGCCCGTCAAGACCTAGTTCAAGCCTTCTCGGCCGTGTCGAGCTCGGCCACCTCGAGCTCGGTCACGTCGAGTGTTCACGGAGAGGTCGGGCGACCGGGTCCATCCTGGCTGAAGGCCCGCAGCAGAGAGTTGGCATTGGCGGCAAAGCCCAGCAGATGTTCCTCCGCCGCCCGTCTGGCGTCCTCGCCGTCCCCGCGCACGATCGCCTCCACCACCTCGCGCTGGGTGCGCACACTTCGCATCTCGACCGGCTCCCGCTTGAGCCCCAGATTCCAGATCCGCAGCGCGAGATTCGCGTACTGGTTCAGGGTCGTCTCGAGAAAGTCGTTGCGAGCGGCGGCATAGATGGCTCGGTGCACCCGGCCGTCCAGTTCGGTGTGCGTCGAGCGGTCGTCGTGCTCGAGCTCGAGGTCGGCGACCAGCTCCAGGAGGGTCTGCTTCTGCGCGGGGGTGGCGCGTTCGGCCGCCAGAGAGGCAGCCAATCCCTCCAGCTGCACCCGGACCTCGTTCAACGCCGACGCGTCGGCGATGTTGATGGGTGAGACGTAGGTGCCCCGGGCGGGATAGCTGACGGCGAGCCGTTCCAAGGTCAGGCGTTTGAGAGCATCGCGGACCGGGGTCAGGCCGATGCCGAGCCATTCGCTGAGGGCCCGGTCGACCAGCGGCGCGCCGGGCTCCAGGCGCAGGCCGATGATCGCGTCGCGGATCTGGCGGTAGGCCTGATCGCTGAGCCGTCCCTGGCTGGTTGCGGCGCCGTCCGAGGTGCTCACCCGGTACCCCTCCCGTCAACCCCGTGCCGGCACTGTTCACCGGCCGGAACGTCACCCTATGCTCGGCCGGCGCGCGAGGTCTTGCCCGCGCGTCCGACGGGCAGGTGGCGCTCAGCGGAAGAGACGGTGCTGCGGCCGTTGAGAAGGATCCGGCTCTGGCAGTGCCAGCGGACCGCGCGGGACAGGGCAGGCGCCTCGGCGTCCTGTCCGACGGTGGTCAGTGCGCGCGCGTCGAACGTGTGGTCGATCCGGACGACCTCCTGCTCGATGATCGGGCCCTCGGCCAGTTGCGCCTCGGTGCACGCTCGGCCGGCACGGGACGCCGTGCGCAGGGACAGCCGGTGGCGGACCGCGTCGTCGAACTGCCGGTGTTCGGTGATGTCTGCGTCGCGTTCGAACAGGACCCGGGTGATCGCATGGACGATGCCGGGCCGCCGGGGACAGCTCAGGGTCAGCACGAACGTACTCGTCGACGCCACCGTTCAGCACTCGACGACGTTCAAGGGCACCTCGATGACGTTGAGCGCCAGTCCGCCACGGGCGGTCTCCTTGTACTTCACGCTCATGTCCGCACCGGTCTCGCGCATCGTCTTGATCGCCTTGTCCAGCGACACGTGATGGCGGCCGTCGCCGTGCAGCGCCATTCGGGCCGCGGTGATCGCCTTGATCGACCCGATTGCGTTGCGTTCGATGCACGGGATCTGCACCAGGCCGCCGACCGGGTCGCAGGTGAGGCCCAGGTTGTGCTCCATGCCGATCTCGGCGGCGTTCTCCACCTGCTCCGGCGTCGCGCCCAGCACCTCGGCCAGGCCCGCGGCCGCCATCGAGCAGGCCGAGCCGACCTCGCCCTGGCACCCGACCTCGGCACCGGAGATGGAGGCGTTCTCCTTGAACAGCAGGGCGATCGCACCGGCGGTGAGCAGGAATCGGACCACCCCGTCGTCCGAGTAGCTGTCGATGAACTGCCGGTAGTAGTGCAGCACCGCGGGAATGATGCCGGCCGCGCCGTTGGTCGGTGCGGTCACCACCCGCCCGCCGGCCGCGTTCTCCTCGTTGACGGCCAACGCGTACAGGGTGACCCATTCCATCGCACGCAGCGCATCGGACTCGTCCGCACCGGCCTGCAGCCGCTCCCGCAGTTCGGCCGCCCGCCGGCGGACTTTGAGACCGCCCGGCAGGACACCGCTCGTCCGAGCGCCCCGCCCCACGCATTCCTGCATGACGTCCCAGATGTGCAGCAACCCGGCCCGGATCTCCGCCTCGCTACGCCACACCTTCTCGTTGGCGAGCATCAGATCGCTGATGCTCAAACCTGTTTCGGACGTCAGCCGGAGCAGCTGGGCACCCGTGGTGAACCGGTGCGGTACCGGCGTCGGATCGGACACCAGCACCTGGGTGCCGGTCTGGTCCTCCTCGAGCACGAAGCCGCCGCCGACGGAGTAGTACTCGCGGCGTTCCAGCAGATGACCGGCCTCGTCGAACGCGTGGAACACCATGCCGTTGGTGTGGAAGTCCAGCCGTTCGCGGCGGTGCAGCACCACGTCGTCGTCGACGGAGAACGTGATGTCGTGCGTACCGGCCAGGCGCAACACCCCGTCGTCCCGGACGGCCGCCACCTGCGGGTCGGCCGCGACGGGGTCGACCAGCTGCGGCTGCTCGCCCGCCAGGCCCAGCACCACCGCCTTGACACTGCCGTGGCCGTGGCCGGTGGCACCCAGCGAGCCGAACAGTTCGCACCGCACCCGAGACGTCGTCTCGATCAGGCCCCGCGCTTGCAGTCGGGAGGCGAACAGGTAGGCAGCCTTCATCGGGCCGACGGTGTGCGAACTGGACGGACCGATGCCCACCTTGAACAGGTCGAAAACACTGACAGTCAATGACTTCTCCTGCTCGCCCTGGACAGACTCCGGCCAGCCGCGGGCCGCCGCCCGGGTAATATATCACCTCAACCTTCTAATGTACAAATGCGATTGGCCTCAGATACTTGTTTTGGTTCACTATTGTTGTCGGTGGGTCACCATCGGCCGGCCGTGCCGACCGGCCACGACCCTCGCACACGAGCACGTCGTCGGGTTCGAGTCCAGTGTCCAAGCGGTCGTCTGAGCCACCCATCGCCGCGGCAACCCGTCGACGCCGCAACCCGCCCCCGCGAACGGGCACGCTCGAACGTCCGGGATCGATCGCGCACCACAGATTGACGAACCCGGCTGGACGCTCTACAGTTCTCATTGCGTTGATATATCAATTATCGTTTACTGACCAGGAGGACCTGGATGACTGTGCAGGCCAACGCGGCGCCGGCCGATGTGGACGCTCGCTCGGTGTTGGGTCGTTCCCTTCGAGACGCCGATTCGGCGGTGTTCGCGGCGATCACCGATGAGCTGGTTCGTCAGCAGTCCACCCTGGAGATGATCGCGAGCGAGAACTTCGCGCCGATCTCGGTGATGCAGGCGCAGGGCTCGGTGCTGACCAACAAGTACGCCGAGGGCTACCCCGGCCGCCGCTACTACGGCGGCTGCGAACATGTCGACGTCATCGAGACCCTGGCGATCGAACGGCTCAAGGACCTGTTCGGCGCCGAGTACGCCAACGTGCAGCCCCACTCCGGGGCGCAGGCCAACGCCGCCGCGATGGCCGCGCTGCTCAAGCCGGGCGACACGATCCTGGGCCTGGACCTGGCCCACGGCGGCCACCTGACCCACGGCATGCGACTGAACTTCTCCGGCCAGCTCTACCAGGTCGCCGCCTACCACGTCCGCCAGGACAACCACCTGGTCGACATGGCCGAGGTCCGGCGACTCGCCCTGGAACATCAACCGCAACTGATCGTCGCCGGCTGGTCGGCCTACCCCCGGCACCTGGACTTCGCCGCATTCCGCCGCATCGCCGACTCGGTCGGCGCCTACCTGATGGTCGACATGGCCCATTTCGCCGGCCTGGTCGCCGCCGGACTGCACCCCTCCCCCGTCCCGCACGCCCACGTGGTCACCTCGACCACCCACAAGACCCTCGGCGGCCCCCGCGGCGGCATCATCCTGGCCAACGCCGACCTGGCCAAGAAGTTCAACTCCTCGGTGTTCCCTGGCCAGCAGGGCGGCCCCCTGGAACACGTCATCGCGGCCAAGGCCGTCGCGTTCAAGCTGGCCGCCGAACCCGCGTTCGCGCAGCGCCAACGACGCACCCTGGACGGCGCCCGGATCATCGCCGACCGGCTGCTCGCCGACGACTCCCGCGCCGCCGGCATCAACGTGATCAGCGGCGGCACCGACGTCCATCTGGTCCTGGTCGACCTGCGCGACTCCACGCTGGACGGCAAGCAGGCCGAAGACCGACTGCACTGCATCGGCATCACCGTCAACCGCAACGCCGTACCCTTCGACCCGCGACCCCCGATGATCTCCTCCGGCGTCCGCATCGGTACCCCCGCCCTCGCCGCCCGCGGCTTCGGGCCCGACGAGTTCACCGAGGTCGCCGACATCATCGCCACCGCGTTGCGGGCCGATACCGCCGACGAGGACCTGGCCGGCCTGCGTGATCGCGTCACCGCTCTCGCCGTCCGTTTCCCGCTGTACCCGGAACTGGCCGACGCCGTCTCAGGTGCTGCCTGATGACCACGCCGTTGCCCTACCGGCCCGGCGCCGATCTGCCGGACCATCCCCGATTCCTGTGGCACAACCCGGAACCCAAGAGCGGCTACGGCATCGTCATCGTGGGCGCCGGCGGGCACGGCCTGGCCACCGCCCACTACCTGGCCCGCAACCACGGCATCACCGACGTCGCCGTGCTGGACAAGGGTTGGTTGGGCGGCGGCAACATGACTCGCAACACCACTCTGATCCGGTCCAACTACCTGTGGGACGAAAGCGCCACCATCTACGAGCATTCGCTCAGACTGTGGGAAGGCCTGCAAGACGACCTCGGGATGTCGATCCTGTTCAGTCAGCGGGGCGTGCTCAACCTCGCCCACAGCGAGCAGGATGTCCGCGACGGCGTCCGCCGGGTGGAGGCGAACAAGCTCAACGGCATCGACGCCGAATGGCTCGACCCAAAAGACGTCCGGCGGCTCTGCCCGATCGTCAACACCTCATCGGATATCCGATACCCGGTGCTGGGCGCCACCTATCAGCCGCGTGGTGGGATCGCCCGGCACGACTACGTCGCCTGGGGATTCGCCCGCCGAGTCAACGAAGCCGGCATCGACCTGATCCAGGGTTGCGAGGTCACCGGCTTCGACGTCGACGGTGACCGGATCACCGGGGTGCGGACGAGCCGCGGCACCATCGGCGCCGGCAAGGTTCTGCTCGCCGCGGCCGGCAACAGCACCACCCTGACCGACATGCTCGGTCTGAAAACCCCGGTGCAGAGCCATCCCCTGCAGGCGATCGTCTCGGAGATCCTCGAGCCGGTGCACCCGACGGTCGTGATGTCCAACGCGGTGCACGTGTACGTCTCCCAGGCGCACAAGGGCGAACTCGTGATGGGCGCCGGCATCGACGCCTACAACGGCTACGGCCAGCGGGGCGCCTTCCACATCATCGAGCGGCAGATGGCCGCGGCCGTCGAGTTGTTCCCCGTCTTCGCCCGCGCCCACCTGCTGCGGGCGTGGGCGGGCGTCGTGGATGTCTGCCCGGACGCCTCACCGATCGTGGATCGCACCCCCTATGACAACCTCTTCCTCAACTGCGGTTGGGGCACAGGCGGTTTCAAGGCGACGCCGGGTATCGGCTGGTGCCTGGCCGACACCCTGGCCAACGACGAGATCCATCCGTACCTCAAACCGTTCACCCTCGACCGATTCGTCACCGGCGCCCTGGTCGACGAACACGGCGCCGCCGGCGTGGCCCACTGAACCCCGCCGACAACCCAGGAGCAAGCCCGATGCAACTCATCGAATGCCCGTGGTGCGGGCCGCGCGAGGAAACCGAGTTCCACTACGGCGGCCAGGCCCACGTCGACTACCCGGAGAACCCGGCGGCCCTGTCCGACGAACAGTGGGCGCGCTACGTGTTCTTTCGCGACAACCCCAGGGGCGTGTGGGCCGAACGCTGGAGTCACAGTGTCGGCTGCCGTCGCTGGTTCAACGCCCTGCGTGACACCGTCACCTACCAGATCCACGCCGTCTACCGCATCGACGAGCAGAAGCCGGTGATGACGTGAGCACGTTCCGCACCGCCCAGGGCGGACGCATCGACCGGTCCGGCACCCTGACATTCGAGTTCGCCGGGGAGCGCCTGACCGGGCACCCCGGGGACACCCTGGCCTCGGCGCTGCTCGCCGCCGGTCGGCATCAGACCGGCACCAGTCTCAAGCTGGGCCGGCCGCGCGGCATCGCGGCCGCCTGGGCCGAGGACCCGGGCGGTCTGGTGCAGATCACCGAGCCGTTCCCCGAGCCGATGCTGCTGGCCGCCACCACCGAGTTGTACGAGGGTCTGGCCGCGCATGGCATCCCCGGACAGGGCCGGCTCGCGCAGACCCCGGACCCGGCCCGCTACGACAGCAAGCACCTGCACGTCGACGCCCTGGTCGTGGGCGCCGGCCCGACCGGCTTACAGGCCGCCCTGACCGCCGCCCGCGGCGGCGCCCGGGTGGCCCTGGTCGACGAGCAGACCGAGGCCGGCGGTGCCCTGCTCGGGTCCACCGACCGGATCGACGGCGCCCCCGCCCAGCGCTGGGTCGACGCCGCCGTCGCCGAACTCGCCGCCACCGTCGACGTCGTTCACCTGCAGCGCACCACCGCGTTCGGCGTCTACGACGACGGCCTGGTGCTGGCTCTGCAGCGGCGCACCGACCACCTGGGTGCGGACCCGCCGGAGTATCAGGTGCGGCAACGAATCTGGCGGATCCGGGCCAAGCACATCGTGGTTGCCGCCGGCGCTCACGAGCGCCCCGTCGTGTTCAGCAACAACGACCGGCCCGGGATCATGCTGGCCCATGCGGCCCGGACCTTCCTGCACCGGTACGGGGTGTTGGTCGGCTCGACGGCGGTCGTGTTCACCACCAACGACAGTGCCTACCCCGTCGCGGTCGAGTTGGCCGACGCCGGTGTGCAGATCGCCGCCGTCGTCGACGCCCGCCCGCAGGCCCCGCAGCAGTGGGCCGATCGGCTGCGCAGCCGCGGCATCGACGTGCGCGCCAACCATGTCGTGGTCGACACCATAGGTGCCGAACGGATCACCCACTCGCTCGTCGCGCCCTGGCAGGACGGCCAGGACGGAAAGGACGGGCAGGTCGGTGAGCAGCAGGCTCTCGCCTGCGACGTGCTGCTGGTCAGCGGTGGCTGGAACCCCGCCGTGCACCTGTTCAGCCAGGCCCGGGGCCGGTTGCGCTACGACGACGAACTGGGCGCCTTCCTGCCCGGCCGGCCGGTCGACGGGCTGACGCCGGCCGGCGCCGCCAACGGGGTGCTGGACCTCGTCAGCTGCTTGCGCGCCGGCCGCGACGCCGCCGAAATCGCGCTGGTTCAGGCCGGTGTCGCCGACCGGCAGGTCGTCGAGCGGCCACCGGTCGATGATCCGGTTGCCGCGACCGCTGCCACCACCGCGCCGATCGTGCTCTGGCGAGTGCCCGATCCCGATGATCCGGATGGATCGGTGCAGTTCGTCGACGTCCAGCGGGACGCCACCGTCGCGGACGTCCGGCACGCCCTGGGCGCCGGGATGCGCGCCGTCGAGCACGTCAAGCGGTACACCACCATCGGGACCGCCCACGACCAGGGCAAGACGTCCGGCATCGTGGCCTCCGGCATCGTGGCCGAGCTGCTGGGCATTCCGGTGCAGAAGACCGGCACCACCACGTTCCGGCCGCCCTACACTCCAGTCGCATTCGCGGCGTTGGCCGGCCGCGACCGCGGGAGCCTGTACGACCCGGAACGGGTCACCGCCACCCACGACTGGCACGTCGCCCGGGGCGCCGTGTTCGAGGACGTCGGCCAGTGGAAGCGGGCCCGGTACTACCCGCAGGGCGACGAGGACATGGAGGCCGCCGTCCTTCGTGAGTGCGCGGCCGTCCGCACCGGCGTCGGCATCCTGGACGGCTCCACCCTGGGCAAGATCGACGTGCAGGGTCCGGACGCCGGCATCCTGATGGACCGGCTCTACACCAACCTGATGAGCAGCCTCAAACCGGGACGCGTCCGGTACGGGGTGATGTGCGGCACCGACGGCATGGTCATCGACGACGGCACCGCGCTGCGGCTCGCGGACGACCGTTTCCTGGCGTTGACCACGACCGGCGGCGCGGCCAGAGTCCTGGACTGGATGGAGGAATGGCTGCAGACCGAGTGGCCGGACCTGCGCGTGTCGGTGACCTCGGTGACCGAGCAGTGGTCCACCTTCCCGGTCGTCGGGCCCCAGTCACGCGCGATCATCGGCGCGTTGTTCCCGCAGGTGGACGTGTCCAACGCGGCGTTCCCGTTCATGAGCTGGCAGGACGCCCGACTCGACGGGGTGCCGGTCCGGCTGGCCCGGATCAGCTTCTCGGGCGAGCTGGCCTTCGAGGTGTATGTCAATCCCTGGTACGCCAAGGCGGTGTGGGAGCGGATCATCGAGGCCGGCCAGCCGTACGGCATCACCCCATACGGCACCGAGACCATGCACGTGCTGCGGGCCGAGAAGGGTTACCCCATCATCGGTCAGGACACCGACGGCACCGTCACCCCGCAGGACTTGGGCATGGACTGGGTGGTGTCCAAGAAGAAGGTCGACTTCGTCGGCAAGCGGTCCTTCGACCGGGCCGAGAACCGCAACCCGATGCGCAAGCAGCTTGTCGGGCTGCTGCCTACCGACGCCCACACGGTGCTGCCGGAAGGCTCACAGATCATCGAGTTCCGCGCCGACGGCGAACTGCCGCCGCCACCGGTCCCGATGCTGGGCCACGTCACGTCGAGCTACCGCAGCGCCGAACTGGGCCGGCCGTTCGCCCTGGCGCTGGTCAAGGCGGGTCAGTCCCGCATCGGGGAGACCGTCCACGTACCGGTGGGCGACGTTCTGGTTCCCGCGCAGGTCACCGGTTCGGTGTTGGTCGACCCGGAAGGAAGCCGTCGCGATGGCTAGTCGATTGCAGCGAACGCATCCCCTGCGGACTCGACTGGACGCACTCGATCGGCTGCCGGACGGCTGTCGGGTCGACGTCGATCCGTTCCTGACCATGACGGATCTGCGGTTCGAACCCGGCGGCCCGGCCGCGGACGCGGTCACGGCATTGCTGGGTGTCACCCCGCCGACCCGACCGAACACCTGGGTCCGGGGTCCCGCCGGCACGGTGATCTGGCTCGGGCCCGGCGAATGGTTGGTCGTCAGCGATCTGGATGTGCTGGAAACCCAGGAGGCCGACCTGCGGGACGCGGTCACACCGTCCGGCGGGGCCGCGGTCGACGTCTCCGGGCAACGGGTCGAAATGACCCTGCGCGGCCGGCATGTCCACGACATCCTGGCCAAGGGTTGCTCGCTGGACCTGCACCGTTCGGTGTTCGGGCCCGGATCCAGCGCGCAGACCACCCTGGGCCTGGCCGGTGTCGTGCTCCTGGCCGGAGACGACACGGTCGACGGCACCGTCGAATTCACCGTTCTGGTGCGCCAGTCCTTCGCCAACTACCTCGCCGACTGGCTCATCGACGCGGCGGATGAATTCCGGACGGCCTGAGTCGCATGGCGGCAACATGTTGCCGACCGGATCAACGGTCACCGGCAGTGCCTTGTGCGCCTTTCGGTTGGGTCGAGGCAATGACCGAGGTCACGCGACAACTGTTGCCCTGCTGGTTGTTTCATGTGTCATCGGGCCGTAACCTGGGAGCCGTGTCCATTTGGCGACGACGTCGTTACAAGCCGTCGGTGCGGATCCCCAAGCTGGCCTGGCGCGCGATCGGGGGGACCGGCCCGCCGACCGCTCCGATCGGGTTACGGGCCCAGCCCAGCGGGATGGACGACCAGACCGCGCATGCGGCGTTGGAACTGGCGCTTCGTATCGGGGAATCGATGATGGCCGTCGGGGCGCCCGCGGCCGACGTGACCGCGACGGTGTTGCGGGTCGCCGCCGCGTACGGGCTGCTCAGCTGCCACGTGGACATCACCTTCACGTCGATCACGGTCAGCTACGACCGAGAGGGCGCGGTGCCGCTGACCGCGGTGCGGATCGTGGGCACGAGCGGAGCCGACTACAGCCGCCTGCAGGGCATCACCGACGTCGCGCGGGCAGTGGCCAAGAATGGCCTGGATGTCGAGGAGGCGCACCGGCGGCTGGATGCGGTTCTGGCGGCACCCGCCACGTATCGCCGGACCGTCAACGCGTTGGGTTGGGCGGCCGTCGCCGGTTGCTTCGGATTCCTGCTGGGCGGTGGGTGGTGGGAGGCGCTGCTCGCGGCGCTGACCACCGCACTGATCGAGCAGGTGCTACGGATGCTGAACCGGTGGGCTCTGCCGCCGTTCTTCCAGCAGGCGGCCGGGGCCGCGCTGGCCACCGGGGTCGCCGTCCTGCTCGTCGCGTGGGAGGTGAACGTGCGCAGCTCGATGGTGGTCGCGGCCGGCATCGTCGTGCTGCTCGCCGGGCTGTCGCTGGTCAGCGCCGCACAGGATGCGATCAGCGGCTTCCCGGTCACCGCCGGGGCAAGGGCCTTCGAGGTGGTGACGTTGACGGTCGGCATTGTCGTGGGTATCGCCGGTGTGCTCGATCTGGCTCAGCGGGCGCATGTTCCGCTGGCCGTCGTCGATACCTCGGCCTCGCCGGTGCCGATCGGCGTCGCGTTGGTCGCGTCAGCCGGGATCTCCGGATTCTGGGCTGTGGTCTCGCATGCCCGGCCGCGCGCGGTCGGGCTGGCCGCGCTGGCCGGCGCGCTGGCCTGGACCACGTTCTGGGTCACCGGCCGGCTCGGCGCCGGCCCGGTGCTGGCCAGCGGGATCGCCGCGGCGGTCGTCGGGTTCTGCGCGGAAGTGCTGACCGACCGTCTGCGGATTCCCCCACAACTGATCGCGGTCTGCGGGATCGTGCCGTTGCTGCCCGGGCTGGCGATCTACGACGGTCTGTTCGCGATGGTCGTCGCCGCCGACGTCGATGGTGGACTGGCCGCCCTCGTCGGCGCCTCCGCCGTCGGGCTCTCCCTGGCCGCCGGCGTCACGCTCGGCCAGTACCTGGGCAGGCCGGTGAATGGCGGAGGCGACCGCTACGACAAACGCGTCCGACGCCGATTCGTCACCGCGGACTGAACTGCCGGCCACGTCGACTCCGATCGGGTCGCGGCGCCCGGACGCGGGGCGGGCCGGCCCGCGCGACGCCCACGACGAAGGCCGGTGACCGAAGGCGCTCCGGGCCTCGCACCGAGGCGCGTTATCCAGCGTCGTCAGTACCAATACCGACGTCCGGCGAACGCACGGCCGGTGGCGCCCAAGATCATCAGTACGACACCGACAGCCACCAGGATCAACCCGATCGTCCACAACACCGGAATCGAGAAGACGAAGCCGAGGATCAGCAGGATCACGCCGAGGATGATCATTCTTCCTGTCCTTTCCGGGTCACCGGATCCGGCCCGGGCCAATGAGTTCGGGCTGGGTGACTCCACGCTTGATGTTCCCGGTCGGGGTGAAGGGGAAACGTCGGCCCAGGATCTGGTTCCTGGAACCGTTGAGTTCGACGGCCGTTGAACGGGTCATGTCGCGGTTCCCGTCGCGGCAGCGAGATTCTCGAAGAATACGGGTCGGTTCCGGACTTTTCCGCATCCTGTTCGGTATCCGGCCACGCTGCCCGCGGTCACGCCAGCTCACCGAGGTGCCGATGCATCGGTCCCGCGTCCCGGTGCCCGGTGGTTCGCACGACCCGGATGTCCGGATTACCTGGACAGGGTCTGGCTTGCTGGTGGCCACGATCTCGCCGCACCGGCGAACGCGCCGCTCACGCGGTGCGTGGTCGCCACGGCTCGTGCTCGTGCGTGAGCCACACCAGTTCGGGGTCGAGCGCACGTACCCGCTGTTGGCCGTCGGTGTGCGGCTGGTCGAGTTCGCCGTGCCACACGGCGACGTCGCCGCCGACGACGACCGGACGCCCGCCGGTCTCGACGGTGTCGACCACGACCACCTGAGTGCCGGGGGTGTGGCCCGGCGCCGGGACGAGGCGGAGCCCGGGCAGCAGCCCGAACTCGCCGTCGACCGGCACGTACCGCACGCCGGGCGCATCGACCCACTCGCGGATGGTGTAGTCGTCCTGGCTGCGCGCGTCGTCGAGTTCGCGACGCTGGACGTAGATCGGCCTGCCGGCGAAGAGGTGGTTACCGCCGCAGTGATCGAAGTGCAGGTGCGTGTTGACGACGATGTCGATGCCGGCCAGGTCGAGGTTCTGCTCACCCAACGGTCGCAGACGGGGGTCCATGTCTGCCACCGCCGGGTGCAGCTGCGTGAGGCCGGTGTCGACCAGCACCCGCGCGTCGGGGTGGTCGATGACGTGCACGTAGACCGGCATCCGGCCGCCCTCGACGAGCAGGTCGGCGACCAGGACCGGCGTGACGGTGACGGGGGTGGTCATCTCGCACCCATCGTCGCATCGAGTGCGGCGGGCAGGTCGAAGTGCTCGAACACCGCGCGGTCGAACGTGACGATCTCGGTGACGATCCCGTCCCGCACCCGCAGCACGTCGATGGCCATCGGTTCGTACGCGGTGTCGCCCGGCTTGCGCACGTAGGCCGCGACCGCGGGCTGACCGTTGGCGCGGGTGATCACGCAGCGCATGCTGCCGAACGCCTCCGATCCGAACCCGCCGTCGATCCAGCCCTGCACGACCGCGGTCCGGCCGGTCCAGACGCCGGGCGTGGGCGGCATCGAGAATCGGACGTCCTCGTGCAGGAGCGCGGCCAGGCCCTGCGCGTCGGCGCGCTCGCTGCACTCGACGTAACGGGCCAGCAGGTCCCGCTCGACGGCGGTCTGCTCGGCGGCATGCTGCCATGCTTCGCGGTCCTCGGGCAGGTTGTTCCTCAACCCGGCCCGTGCGCGCTGCAACGCCGAGTTCACCGATGCTTGCGTCGTCTCGAGCAGCCGCGCGGTTTCCTTGGCCGAGCAGCCCAGGACGTCGCGCAGCACCAGCACGGCCCGTGGCAGCGGCGCGAGGTGCTGGATCGCGGCGACGAACGCCAGCTCGACGGTCTCCTTCGCCAGCGCCACGTCCTCGGGGCCCTCCCGCAGGTCCGGCAGCTGCTCCAGGAGCTCGTCGGGATAGGGCTGCAGCCAGCCGATCTCGCCGTTCGCACTGGGCCGCCGCGGGCGCTTGTCGAGCGCGTCGAGGCAGGCGTTCGTCGCGATCCGGTACAGCCACGCGCGAACCGACGACCGGCCCTGGTACGTCTCGCGCCGGCGCCACGCCCGGAGGAACGCCTCCTGCACGAGGTCCTCGGCCTCCTCGAACGACCCGAGCAGGCGATAGCAGTGGACGTGCAACTCGCGGCGGTGCGGCTCGACGCGGGCGCCGAACGCCTGCTCGTCCAGTGGCCGGAGTTCGTCGTTGATGAAGGTCATGCTCTGTGTGACGGCGGGCGGCCCACAAACTCATCACCCAGCACCAGGCAGCTCGATCCCGTTCGACCAACCAGCTGAATGGTCATGTCGGGATGTCCGGATTCACCGGTCCGGCTTTCGTCGCACCGTGCGGCGCCGCGATGGCCGGTCGGCTCACCCCGGCCGCCAGCAGCTCGTGCATCCGATCGACCTTCTCGGTGAGTTCGTCGATCTGGGCCCGGGTGGCGGCCTGGTTCGCCTCGTCGATGGCCGCCACGGACTCCACCAGGTACGAGGCGATGGTCGCGGTGACCGTGCCGAGGAGGGCAATCCCGCAGACCATCATCGCCACCGCGATCACCCTGCCCTCCGGGGTGACCGGTGACAGGTCGCCGTACCCGACGGTGGTGATGGTCACGCAGGCCCACCACAGCGCGTCGCCGAACGTGGTGATGTCCGCGCCCGGCGCGTCCCGCTCCACCTCGTAGATGGCCAGTGACGCGACCAGGACCAACAGCACGGTGGAGGACGTCGCGTACAGCAGGACCTGACCTCGCAGCGCGGATCCCGCCGCCCGCCGAAAGACGGTGAACAGGGTGAGCAGCCGCACCAGCCGCAGCGGCCGCAGTACCGGCAGCACCACCACCAGCAGCGACAGGAGGTTGCCCCAGAACCAACGGCGCCGCTGCGCGGTCAGCGCCAGCCGCACGGCGTAGTCGACGGCGAAGACCACCCAGCTGCCGAACACGATCACCTGGCTGACCAGCAGCGCCGTGCCCTGCAGACGGCCGAGAACCTGCCAGGCGTAGATCGCGCCGAAAATGACGGCGACCCCCATCAGCGGCCATTCCATCGTCCGGTTCCAGGCCAGGTAGGACGGCGTCTGCTCGATCGGCTCCCGGATCATCGGTGCCGCTCCAGCACGTACTGGCCGCGCCGCCAGGACGCGTCCCCGTCGGCCGGCGTGCGGCGTTGCGCGTCGGACAGGACGGCGCGGATCAGACCCATGGGACGAGCATCCAGCACCGACGAGCGTGGAACGTGTTGCCCGCCGACGGCGTGTCCGCAGTCGGCCGGCCCGGAGGACGATGGTCATGCAGTCGAGAGCGATCCACCCAGCTGCCATACACCGTTGATCCCGCTCGAGGTGACCGTGAAGCTGCTGGCTCCCGGCCAGACGTACGGCTTGGAGAACTCGGTGACCAGCACGCCCAGGTCGCCCACGCGCTTGCCGCTCCCGTCGCCGGCCACCCACGCGATGATCTCCGGAACGAGTGCGGCGATGCCGGCGATCAGGGCGATGACGATGCCCGCGACGATGCCCAAGGCGCCGGGCATTGCCACGGCCGCGAGAGCGGCGAGGATGATGCCGATCAGCACGATGATGGCCTCGGTGATGTGCACCCAGGTGGCGACCTCCGTGTAGTGGTCCTGAACTGGCGGCTTGGCCTGGGTGAACGCGAGGGTCTGGCCGCCTCCGTCCGTCGGCGTGACGGAAATCGTGAGGTAGCAAGTGCTCTCGGCGTACGTGTCGATCCCCGGGACGATGGGGACGTGGACCTTCGTGTAGATCTGCAGCATGTCGTCGTTCATCGTGATGTCGAGGTCGATGATCTCCGGGTTGTAGGAGGTGCCCTCGACGCTGACGGACTTCATGGGGACGTTCTTGGTGTTGACCACCGACGTCCGGTCGCTGCCCAAAGCGAAGTAGGACGTGTCGATCGCGGGTCCGCCGCCGGCGGCGATCGCCGCGGGAAGCGACGGAATCACGATGTTGGTGTAGAACGCCGCCGGCCCGACGGACAGACCGGCGTCCGCTCCGCCCGGGATGGCGCCAGGCGCCACCTGGAACGCGTTGGCCGATTCGTCGTCCTGCTGGACCATCGCGAGGACGGCGAAGATCGCGTCCTGGATATTGTTGTCGTTCGTGTCGTAGTACCCGTAGCCGACGCTCGTCGGCATCAGCCATGCGAACGCCCCGTTGTCGGCCGTCATGTTGACGTTGACGCTGTTGAACACCGCGTCGATGACGTCCAGGTGCCCGTTGAAGTAGTCGCCGAAGGCGTCCGCGATCAGGCTCAGGATCTCGGGATCGGTGAGCCCAGGGACCGCCGGACTGCTGGCGTTCATGATGACCGACACGGCGGAGGTGCCGGGAGGAGGGGTCTTGTTGATGTACAGGTTCTGCACGGAGGCCGGCAGTGAGGCGGTCCCCCCGGTCGCGCTGTCGTCCGGCTGGGCGTCGGTGTACTGGTAGGACGTCGCGCTGACCACCGACGACACGGTGACTTGACGATCGAACGTCGTGGTGCCGACCGCCTGCAGCCCCGCCTGGACGATGACCTGCCCCACCGCCAGCGGCTCACTCGGCGTCGCCGCCAATACCACCGTCGTGGTACCGGAACTCCGCGTGGCCGTCTGGACGTCGACCGTCCACGGTGTCACGGTCTGCGCGAGATACTCCAGCGACACCTGGATCTCGACGCTGCCGCCGTCGAGTGGGTAGCTGTGGTCGCCGTTCGCCGCCTGGACCTCCGCGGTGCCGCTCGCGAAGGGGACCAGCAGGTTGATCAGGGAGCCGCTGCCTCCGGGGGTGATGGACCACGCCCCGAAGACCCCGCTGATCGTGACGGTCGCGAGCGAACCCAGGAAGGTGTCGGCGAATGCGGTGGGAATGGCGCCCGCCCTCGCGAAGGCCTCGTTCACCTGCGGGGCCTTGACGGCGTAGACGGTGTCCCAGCCCAGGGTGTCGTAGTTGGGAGTCGGGTCGGTCGGGCGCCGGGAGGGTCCCGGGCCGAACCGGCCCGTCGAGCCGAGGGGTGGCGCGCCGAACAGGCCGGGGATCTGGAACCGGATCGACGTGGACGGCGCCGTGTCGTCGACGACGACGGTCCGATCCTGCCGCGACGTGAGTGTCATGGGGCGTCCTTTCCTGGAGCTACGCGCGGGCCGGCGCCTGTTCGCCGGCCTGCAACAACAAGCCACCGGGGGTCCAGGACGCCGCCGAGGTGACGAACGACTGGATGCCGGTGAAGCTGATCGTGGTGGGTGGCTCGGCCGACAGACCGTTCGCCGCGACACCTCGGCCGACGAGGGCGGCGAGCGAGTTCCCGACGGCGGTTGGACCCGGTCGCGCCAGTGGCCGCCCTTGGCCCAGCACCAGGCGATCGCATCGGGGATGGCGAGGAGGAGCTCGTGCTCGGCGCGGCGGTGTTCGTAGGTGAGCTTGTCCTGGCATCCGGCGGCGTCCGCCGCAGCGTAGAGGGTGCGTCGGTCGTGCGGATCAGGCTGTCGTCCTGCTCGAGGACGAGCAGGTGGTGACCGTGTGCGGCGGCGTCGACGACGACGGCCCGAAGGCAAGCTGTCCGGGCGGTGAGTTCATGGCGTCCCGGGTGGCCGGCGTTGTAGATCGTTGCGTGGACGGCCCCAGGGTCTGGGGCGAGTAGATCAGTCGACCTCGGCTGCCAACTCATGGAACGCCTTGGCGAGGGCGAGGATCAGGACCGGGCGACCGGGGGCGTCGGACCAGAACGTAGTCGGCGATCACCTCGTGGGCGGTCTGGTTGTCAGCAATCACGTCAACCACGGCCTCGTCGAAAGTCGGGGCTCTCGGCGAACTGCTTGACGCTGTTCACGCGGGCCTGCTGGACGAGCCCCTCGTTCTCCAGCATCCGGTCGATGAGGGCACGTACGAACGGCTCGGGCTGGCTGGCGGTGAACTCCTCGGCCCCGAACAGGTCGTTCAGCCGCTCGATCACCTCCTGGAGGGCGACCATCTTGGGGTCCTTCTTCTCGGCCGACCCAGCCTCAGTCATGCCCTTGAGGCCAACCTTGTCGCCGAGGCCGTGGTCGGTCTGTCCCTTGTCGATCTGACGCACGGCGACCAGCGAGAGTGACGAGAGGTCGATGTCGTCGGCGTCGGTGCGGTCGTGTAGTCGCTTGGACAGCAGCCGATAGAAGATGGAGCGCTTCTCCAGGTCGGCGCTGCCGTAGTCGACGATCTGGCTCATGAAGTCGTAGACGCGGACGAAGCTGCCGAGGTCCTTGGTGAAGATCGCGAGCGCATCGAGTTCAGTCTTGTCGTCCGTAACGACTACGTTCGCCTGCCGAGTGTGGAACCGGGTCAGCGTCGGCGCGAAGGCCGAGTCGATGGCCTGGTTGCCCTTGCCCTTCACCCACGCATCGACGACAGCCGCGATGTCAGCAGGCTCGTAGACCCCTGCGGTGTCGAGCTTGGTGGCGATGTCGTGGACGAGGTTCGGGATCGACGCCGGGCCGCGCGACCTCGGCGTCCTGCCGTGGTCGACTGCCTGAGCCTTACCGACTATCGGCGATGGCTACGATCCAGTCGTTCACCTCTGTGACGGCAGCGTCGAGTGAGAGCTCGATGCCGCCGGAGGCTGCGGCCCGCGCGTAGTCGTCGGTCCAGTGACCCTGAGCGGCGATGGTCGGCGGCCACACCCGCGTCGGTCGACCCAACTCCGCAGCCTCGGCCGCGCGAGCCTCGAACACGGCCACCCCAGCCTCGCGCACCTCGGCCAGCGTCGGGCTGTCCGTCGTAGCGATGAGGTCGCGCAGGAGGAGCAGGTCGACGACATCGCGGGCGCGGTCGTTGATCGAGTCCGGCGGCTCGTGCGGGTCGGAGACGGCGTGGAGCTTCTGGGCGATCTGGAACCGCATCGCGATGCCGACCAGTGCGTCGGGGTCGGGCAGGCCGAAGCCACCGAGCGGAGGTGGCTCGATGGTCTCGTGGTCGTCGCCGATGCCGGCCTCGTCGGGGTGAGACCTCGAACTGGATGCGCCGCCACGTCACGCCGCGCATATCGAGGACGATGTCGAACCGACGGGGCTTGACGATCTTGGTCGGCACGTCGATCACCTTGACCTCGCCACGACGCAGAGCCAGTGGCCCCCACGGCTCATCGAGTACGTCTTCGAGCACCTCGAAGAAGGCATCCATGTCACCTCGGATCAGACCGTCAACGTCCTTGGTGGTGCGGGCGGTCGCGTTGAGTCGGTGCTGAAGCAGAGTGCCACCCTTGAGCAGGAACAACCGCCTGCCGTCGGCATCGAGGCCGCGCTGCACCGCCGCGATCGCGACCGATGAGGCGACCAACCAACCGAGCCGCCCGCCCTTCGCCTCGTCGCCGAGCTGGCCTTCGGCTTGGGTGATCCAGGTGTTGAGCACCTTGGTCGAGGCCGGTTGCTTCGTCTTCGGCTTCAGCGTCCCCAGCAGGGCGGCGAGCCGGGAGCCGATGGGCTGGTCACTCATGGCGTGCCTCCAACCGTTCAGCCAACGCGTCACGTTCGGCGGTCTTGAGGTAGCCCTGCGCATGACCGAGCTCGATGGCCTGCCGCAGCAGATACGTCGGAGTTCCGTACGCGATGCATTGCTGGATGGCCGTCGCAGGCGTGACGGTGGGGATCTCCTGCCACCAGCCGATCTGTTTGGCGTCGAGGTCCTCGTAGTGGACGACGTAGTCCTCGCCGCCCGCCCTTCGGAAGCGGCGGTGCTTGCCGACGGTGAGGTGGATGCGGTTGGGGTTGACGTCGCTGATGCCGTAGGTATCCAGTGCGGTCTCATGGGACAGCACTGCCTCGGGCACCCGAGTCCACAGCACTGCGAGCGCAAGTTGATCGTGCTCGCCGACTGGATACGGTGGGAAGCGGTAGACGCCGTGGGCTACTCGCTCCAGCGTGCCGCGGTGAACGAGCATCTGGAGCGCTTGCTTGCCAATGCCCGCCTCGGTGGCCTGCTGAGCGGTCACGAAACCGTGCTGTGTGGTCGCGATCTCCCACAGCTCGTCTCGTGCCAGCGGCTTCGTCGTCATGGCAATAGTGTAACGGAAGCGTGATACTTTTGACCGTCTCGCTGTGCCGGCGATTCTCGTCTCTCCCCGCTCACGCAACATCCTGGGACTTCCTCGGCGCGAGGACCCGCAAGTGGATCGCGGGCGCAGCGTGCGGGACCGGGGCCTCGGGCCCGATGTAGTGGCGCTGGGCAATCTCCTCGCTGTTGCCCATGACCTCGGAAGCGGTCTTGGCATCGGTCGCCCGCGCGATGAGGGTGCCCGTCGTACGCCGGAAGGTGTGCGGAGAGACGTCCAAGTGGGAGAACCCGGCGTCGGCGAGCATCTTGCGCAGGGTGCAGCGGACGTTGTTCATCGACAGCGGGGTGTCGTTGCGGGTGAAGAACTGTAGATGATCCTCGCCCATGCCCTATCGGCCACGACCTTCAGACGCCTCCGGATGACCTCGGCGGTGAACTCGGGCACCTCCAGGGTGCGGCGAGAGTTCGACGTCTTGGGGTGGTCCTGGCGATAGATGCCCTTGCCCTTGATCGCCACCAGCGTCCCCTCCACGGTGACCCGCATCGGCAACCCCTCGGAGGCCCGGCTGTCGTCGATGTCGCAGACCCGTAGCGCCAGAGCTTCACCGATCCGGTCACTGGTGCCGAGCAGCACCTCGATCACGTCGCAGACCTGGCCGTCGGAGCGCGAGCCGCTGATCGACTTCCCGGTGCGCCACGTCCGCGCGGGGTGACGGATCTGCTCGACCTCGTCGAAGGCCAGTGCCTTCGGCTTGTGCTTCGGGGCCGCGATCCGCGCGGCACCGGCGACCGGGTTGGCGTGGACCGCGTCGTGGCGCAGGGCGAAGTTGAACAGCATCGAGGCGCAGCGGCGGCTGTTTCGGGCGTGGGCATAGGAGACCGTTCCCTGTCGCTTGATGAACTGTGAATCGCCCCGGCGAGTCCGGAGACTCGCTATTGAACGGATTCCTGGGCACGCCGTCATTGGATCCGGACCTGCAGCCCATCCTCCTCGACGGGTTGGCCATGGCCCTGGTCCAGGACGCGGCGGCGATCACGTTCGCGTTCGCATCGATTCAACCGTCCGCGCCGGGGCAGGGCTGGCTGACGCCGCCCAACACCGAACTGGCCTCGTACGGTGGGTATCTCGCCATTCTCGGCACGTCGGTCCAGACCTCGCCGCCGGCGGTGCTCGATCCCGCGATCTACGCCGGTGAGGTCGATGCCGCATTCGCGGTGTCCGCCGGCCTGGTGTTGTCGAATGAACTCGTCCCTGCCCTGTGCGCGCTTTTGCCCGGGGCGTCCTTCACCGTCGCCGGTGAACCGGCCCAGGCAACCCTCCCACCCGGCATCACGATCCCGCTCGCCTCCTGCCAAGTCGGCGCCATCACCTACCACCCCACCCTCGACGCTCTCACTCTGACCTCGGCCGACGGCGGCATCGCGGTCAGCGCGGCAGGTGGCTGCGACCTGCACGGAGACTGCTCGATGAGGTTCACGGTGCAGGCAATCAACCAGTTCCGGTTCGACCGGTCGGCCCAGCAGTATTCGTTCGCCTCGGACCCGGCGCCCTCCGTGGCGCACTCGACACACATCCCGTGGTGGTACGCGATGGGCGGCGCGGTCGTGCTGGTCATCGCCGAGACCGTCGCGTCCGCCGTCGGGAACACCCGCTCAGTCTGAATGAACCGGACAGCGCGAAGCCCGGCTCACCGACCGTCCGGACGGCTACCGGGCTCACTTCCATGCCGCTACTGCAGCAGGCACCCGCCAGTCTAGACCACTTGCCGACCGGTAACCCAGGATCGGGCCTATCTTTACCCAGCTTCGCGATCAACGGCGGTGCCAAGTATCCCGCGGCGCCTGGGCGACCATCCGGGACAACCGCCCATGACCAAACCACCGACATCGGGAACTGCAAGTCCACCCGACAAAAATCAACACGAAGTTGATCAAACAGCCGGTCCCTCAGGCACCCATCACCGCAGGTCAGACCATGCGCGCCCGGCAGGATTCGAACCTGCGACCGGAGGATTAGAAGTCCTCTGCTCTATCCAGCTGAGCTACGAGCGCCGAAGCATTGAGCGTAGCGGTTGGACCCGCCGTCATCCGACTCCGGCGGGACGGGCTCGGCAGCACACAGGCAGCCGAGCGACGGGAGTCGGCGGCACTGCGGCCTACCTATCGGCCGGCCCGGCAGCCCGGTTTGTATCTGAGTGCACGAATCATGCATCCGAGTGGGGAACACGCCGATTTGTTGATGGGGGTTCGCATGGTCGAGGCGGTCCTGCCGATCGTGGGTGCGCCACGAGCGGACGAGAGGGCGCATCCGGGCGAGGACGACCGAAGGAGCCTGCGCGACGACCTCCGCCTGGAACGGACTTCCGGCGGCATCGTGCTCGTCGCCGCCGCGGTGGCCGCGATGGCGCTGGCCGCCACTGCCCTCGCCCGGGGCGCGCGGATCGACCGGGACATCGCCGCCCTGACCGGTCAGCCGCTGCCGCCGAACGGTCCCGACCTTGTGTTGGCGGCCGCCGCCGGCGCGACGATGCTGCTCGGCACCGCGCTCGCCCATCGTGTGGTCGTCGACGCCAACGTCCGCCGGATCGCCGGGTTCGCGTTCTTCGCCGCCGGCGCGTTGATCGTCGCGGAGGCGACCGGAATGGTCGCGGCGGTTGCGGCATGGCCACAGCTCGCCGCGGTGACCGCGGTGATCAGCATGAGCATGGCGCCGCCCGCGGCGCTGCTCGCCGGCATCGGCTTGTCCCTGGGCTTGGTTCGATTGGTCTCCTTCGCCCTTCGGGCCCGGCGGATCACCGCGGCGCGCCACCCGGGTCCGCCCGAGTCGACCTCAACCCCGGACCGAGCGGCTGACCTGACACCCGGCGGCAGTCGCGCCGATCCGAGACCGACCACGGATCCTGCCGGCCTGCGCGCTCGCTGGCGTCGCGGATACGACTGGGGGCTCGGCCCGGACAAGGCCGTCGATCCGGCGACCCGGTCGAAGGCACCGATCGGCGTCGGCCTGTCCGGCGGCGGCATCCGAGCGGCGAGCGTGATGCTGGGCGTCCTGCAGGACAAGACCTTTCGCGAGGAGGCACTGACCAGGGCCCGTTATCTGGTGGCGGTGTCCGGTGGCGGCTACACGGCGGGCGCGTTCGCGCAAGCGCTGGCCGGAGCCGACCCGACTCCCCCGGTCGACGGCACCGTTCTGCGGGATCCGCAGACCGTCTTCGCCGAGGGCAGCGCCGAGGAGGACCACATTCGCCGCAACGCCAGCTACATCGCCCGCAACCCAGGCGAAGCCGTCGTCGCGCTCGGTCTGCTCGCCCAGCACCTGATGCTGAACCTGATCGTGCTGTTCGGTCCGGCGATCGTGCTGGGCATGCTCGCCGGATACTTCTACCGGCATGTCCCGATCACCGTGCTGGACGCCGGCGTGACCGGGTGGCAGACCATGTCGCCCACGCCCCCGACCATCGGACCCGCGGTGTGGTGGGCGATCGCCGTCCCGGCCGTGCTCGCGGCCGGGACCTGGTCGTTGGCCGAACTGGCGACCACCCGGGAGCGATACGGGCTGCAGCGCCGGCTGAGCAGCACGACACACGCGTTGGGGGCGGTGTTCTGGACGGTGGTGATCGTCGGCGTGGTGCTGCCGATGGTCATCTGGGGTTCGGCGTGGGTGCTGCACCAGTTCCAATTCCTGGTCAGCGTGCCGAACTCGATCGCGACCGTTCTGCTGACCTATGTGTCCAGCCTGGCGGCCCTGCTCTGGCGACACCGGGCCAAGGTCAGGGGTGCCGCGGACTCCTCGACGATCACCGCGGCCGTCCCCCGCGGCATCGGCCAGATCCTGCTGGTGGTCGTCACCCTGACCGTGCTCGGGCTCTGCTGGCTGCTGCTGTTCGGTGGTACCGCCACGACTCCGCCGGATCAGCACGGCGTCAGCACCGGCCTGCTGTGGATGGGCCTGCTGGTGTTGGCCATCTCGATCATCGGTGGGTTGATGGACGAGACGACGCTCAGCCTGCACCCCTTCTACCGGCAGCGCCTCGCCCGCGCGTTCGCCGTCCGGGCCGTCGAGCAGGCCGGCAAGGTCGTCCCGGTGCCGTACGACCCGATGGAACGCACAACGTTGTCGTCCTACGCACGGATGGATTCGCAAGCCGGCGCCGCGTTTCCGGAGGTGATCTTCGCGGCATCCGCGACCGTCGGCGACGCCAGGACACCACCCGGTTCCAGCCGCGTCTCCTACACCTTCAGCAGCCGTTTCGTCGGCGGGCCGGAGATCGGCTACTGCGCAACGGACGTGCTCGAGCGGATCGCCCCCAAACGGTTCCAACGGGATCTGACCGTGCAGGGTGCGGTCGCGCTGAGCGGTGCCGCATTGGCCGCTTCGGCCGGCGCCCAGAACTCCAAGTGGTACGAAACCCTTTTCGCCGTCACGGGAATCCGGCTCGGCGCATGGATGCCCAACCCGCGGTTCGTCAATACGCAGCTCGCCCGCGGACGCAGGTGGTACGAACCAGGTCTGCCGTCGGCACGCCGGACCAGCTATCTGCTGCGGGAACTGTTCGGGCTGCACCCCGCCGACGCACCGCTGGTTCAGGTCACCGACGGCGGGTTCTACGACAACCTCGGACTGATCGAGCTGTTCCGGCGACGGTGCACGACCATCTACTGCATCGACGCCAGCGGCGACAATCCGCCGCCCGCATCGACCCTGGCCAAGGTGATCTGTCTGGCCTACCAGGAACTCGGCGTCGAGGTCGACCTCTCGGACACGCCCTTCGCGACCACGCCCGGCACCGGAAAACCGGTTGCCCCGCGCGACGCCCTCACCGACCTGAACCCGAGACTGTCCGGCAGCGGTGTGATGACCGCCAGGTTCACCTATCCCGCCGAGTCCGGCCTGCCCGAGGGCAATCGAACCGGGACGCTGGTCGTGGCCAAGGCGGCGCTGTGGCCCGAGTTGCCGTATCCGCTGTTGGCTTACGCGCTACGCAATCCGACCTTCCCCAACGACAGCACGTCCGACCAGTGGTTCGACGACGGTCAGTACGGCGCATACACGGCGCTCGGTCGGGAGTTGGGAGCCGCGGCGGTGGCCGCGATGGCGGCGAGCACGCTTCGCGCGGCACCGGCACCGGCATCGACATCGGCCGCGCCTCCGGGCGGATGATCGCACGCGGCACCCAGCGACCGGTCCTCGTCACTGCCGTTCGGCCTGACCCAGGCGCCAGTAACCCATGAACGCGACCTGACGCCGATCGATCCCGCGGTCGGTGACCATTGCCCGGCGCAACGCCTTCACCACCGCCGCCTCGCCGGCGATCCATGCATAGAAGCCCTCGCCGGCCGGATCAGGACTGTCCCACAACAATTCCCGATCGACGTCGACGTCGACGACGGCCTGCTCGCCGGTCGCCCGCACCTGGTCGAGCAGCCGCCGGTGCTCGTCCAGCCAGCCGGTGACGGCCGGGCCGAGCAGGTCGCCGTGGCGTCGCTGACCGCGGGCCAGCCAGTGGATACCGAGGTGGTCCGGGAGGTCGACGGGCAACCGGTCGCGACGGTCGGGCACCTCCAGGAAGGCTCGCGCGGTGACGGTGTCACGGTCGCGACGGCGAGCCAGGCTCTCCAGAATGGCCACGATGGCCGGCGCCGCGGTCTCGTCGCCGGCCAGCAGCAGCCGCGTCGCCGCACCGGGCCGCCAGTCGATGCCCTGGTGCCGGTCGGTGCTGCGGGCGTCCGGCCCGACCAGCACGATCTCGTCGCCGGGCGCCGCGGCGCGCAACCACCGAACCGCCGGCCCGAGCGCATGTGGCGCATCGTGATCGACCAGGACCACGTCGACCTCGCCGCGCCGGGGCCGGCTTCGACGCACCGTGTAGGTGCGCAGGACGGGCCTGGCCTCGTCCGGTAAGGACCGCCACCGCGCATACCACCCGCCGGCGGCGGCCCGGTCGCCGTCGCCCGCGCCGAGGTCATCGGCCACGCCGGCCGGGCCGGGCAGGATGAGCTTGATCCGCTGGTCCATGCCCTCGTCACCGAACTCGTGCAGGTCCGGCCCGGTGAACGTCACCTGCCGGAACGACGGCGTCAACCGCTTCACCCGACCGACCCGCGCCCGGAAGGGCCGGTAGGCGGGTCGACCCACCTCCCGGACCGGCACCATGTCGGCGGATAAGGCTTGCATCACCTAAGTATGCACGGCCGCTCTGCGCGCTCGTGTCGCGTGCTTCGATGGGCCGGTGAGCTGGCGTGCGAGGCGTCCCGGGAGGGCAATGCGATGAGCGAGGCCATGATCACCGAATTCGTCGAGATCGACGGTGCGGACGGGACACCCGTCGAGGCGTACCTGGCTCGGCCGGCCGATCGGCATCGCCGCGGCGGGGTCGTGGTGATCCACCACATGCCCGGTTTCGACCGGGCGACCAAGGAGATCGTCCGGCGGTTCGCGACGCTCGGCTACGACGCGATCTGCCCGAACCTGTATCACCGGGAGGCCCCCGGCGCCGACCCGGACGACGCCGCCGCGACCGTGCGCGCGCTCGGTGGCGTCCCGGACGACCGGCTGGTCGCTGATGTGGCCGGTGCGGCCGCCTATCTGCGCGCGTTGCCGGCGTCCAACGGCAAGGTGGGCGTGATCGGTTACTGCTCGGGTGGACGGCAGTCGGTGCTGGCGGCCTGCCGGCTCGACCTGGACGCCGCCGTCGACTGCTACGGCGCGTTCGTCACCGGTATCCCGCCGGAGGGATGGCCGCTCAAGATCACCAACCTGGTTCCCCTGCTGCCGGATCTGCACTGCCCACTGCTGGGCCTGTTCGGCAACGAGGACAAGACGCCGTCACCGGCCCACGTGGACGAGTTGGAACGGCTGCTGCGGGAGTACGGCAAGGAGTACGAATTCCACCGGTACGACGACGCCGGCCACGGCTTCTTCGCGGTCAACCGGCCCGGCTACCGGGTCGCCGCCGCCAACGACGGGTGGGAACGCGTCGCTGACTTCTTCGCCCGGACCCTGGGAGCCTGACATGTGCACCTACGCGACCGCCATCAGCGAAATCACCGGCAGCGCAAAAGGCCCTGGCGGGCAGTGGTTCTCGGTGACCCGCGCAACGGCCTACTTCGACCACCCGGTGCATGCGATGGCCGAGCACACGCTCAACATCGACCTGGCCGATCCGAGTCGTGGGCCGTGGGCGCGGGTGGCGATCGAGCTCACGGCGACATCGGCGCGGGAATTGATGGCCACCATCCAGGCCGCGCTGGATGCGGCGCCCCCGGCGCTGACCGAATAGGCGCCGGCGGCCGACCGCTGCCCGTCACGTCGGGCTCGGATTACCTCGACACCGCGCGGCTGCGGGTCACCGCGACGAGCACGGCGACCAGCACCGCCAGCACTCCGGCCGTTAGGTACAGCGGTGCCGGCACGAAGGTGTCGGCCAGCACCAGCACCGCGGCGATCGACGTGGCCCACGGGATGATCCGCGGCCGGCCCGGGTGCGCCCGCAGCACGGTGATGACGATCAGGTAGATCGCCACCGGGACCGTCGTCGCGGAGGCGGACACCACGTAGCTGATGCCCTCGGTCGACTCTCGTTCGTGCGCGACCGCCACCACCAGGCCCGCCCCGACCGCGGCGCCCGTCGCGAACACCAGGTAGTGCCCGTAGCCCCACAGGAACGCCGCGCGGACCGCGTTCATCTCGGGCAGCGACTCGTGGTCGAAGTAGATCCACCACAGGCAGAACATGGTGACGATGCCGGCCACCGCCATGCCGATGACGGTGGCCGGCTCACCCGATTCGTCCAGCGCTCCCTGGAACGCCAGGGTGGCCGCGGTAACCGACTCGCCCAACACGATGACGGTGAACAGTCCGTACCTCTCCGCGATGTGGTGCGGATGATAGGTGGTCGGTTCCGGGCGTTCCGCGATCACCGGGACCGCCAGCTCGAGCACCACACCGAGCAGGAACCCGGCGAGCACCCAGCCGGGCGGCAGGAACAGCAGCAACACCCAGTACACCTGGACCGCCGCCACGCCGACCGCGTACCGGGTGGCCGTGCGGCGGCGCGGGGGGTCCGCGGCGGCCGCCCTGAGCCACTGGGTGACCATGGCCAGTCGCATGATCACGTACCCGATCACGATGACGGTGAAGTCGTGGTCCGCGAAGACCCGCGGGATGCCGGCGGCCATGACCAGCGAGCCGGCGATCTGCACCAGCACCAACAGCCGGTACGGGACGTCGTCGGTGTCGTAGGCCGAGGCGAACCAGGTGAAGTTCATCCAGGCCCACCAGATCGCGAAGAACGTCATCAGGTAGGCGCCGACGGCGGCCCACACGTGATTCTCGATGAATCCGTGGTCGAGGCCGGCGGCCGCCTGGGCGACCGCGACCACGAAACACAGGTCGAACAGCAGCTCCAGCGGGGTGGACACCCGGTGCGTCTGCCCGGGCTCCCGGGCGCGCATCGGGACGTACCAGGGGCGGGTGGCAGCCGGCTGATTCATGGCCTGGACCCTAGCCAGGTTCACTCGCGCCAACGGTGCCCGACCCGCCCGGCTCAGCTGCCCGCCGGTCGGCGACGGTCAGCCGGCGAGTCGCCCGGCGGGAATGATCACCAGGTCGGCGCCGGTGCCCCAGGTCTGGCCGATGATGTCCGGGACGTCGCTGCCGGCGCTGATCGGCGGGCCGTCGGCAGCCAGTAGCAGGACGGGTCGGCCGGCGATCTCGGTGATCTCGTCGGCCACCTGTCAGAAGCCCCCGTCGAACCCGCCGCCGTCGAAACCCCCACCGTCGAACCCGCCGCCGTCGAAACCCCCACCGTCGAACCCGCCGCCGTCGAAACCCCCGTCGTAGCCGCCACCGTCATAGCCGCCACCATCCCCGCCAGGGTCGGCACCTGCGTCCGCCCCGCCGGCGGCGTCGAAGCCGGCGTCGTACCCGGCGTCATAGCCGCTGTCCCACCCGATCCCCGCCATCCCGGAGAACAGGGTGGACGCCACCAGGTAGGTTCCCACGCCCCAGGCACCTGCCACCAGCGCGGGCTTCCACCATGGTTCGGAATACCAACCGCGCGGCACCGGACGGCCGGCGACCATGCCGCCCGGGTAGTAGTGCTGCGTGCCGCGGCCGGGCGTGGGCGAGGCCTCATACCGGTGCCCCTCGACAGTGACCGTGCGGTCCTCGGTGACCGCGCCAGCGCGTTCTTGTCCAGGGATGGGCGGCAGCTCCGGTCCGGGGTCGAGGCCGAGCGACGTACGGGCGGCCCGCACGTAATAGAGACCTTCGTAGGCGGTCTGCTGCGCCAGTCGGTACTGCTGCACCGACTTGGCCTGCTCTACCTGGGCGCCGGCGGCGGTGTACCGCTCGGATGCATCGGCCAGCGCCTGCTTGGCGGCTGGATCGTCGCGTGGGTCCAGGGAGTACACTTGCCCGCCGAGGCGCTCCGCCCAGCGCCGGGCCTCGGCCTGCGCATCCTCCAACGATCGTGCGGCGGTCGCGCTCCGCTGACGTGCGTACCACACGCCGGCGACCACGATCGCCGCGATGATCACGATCCACAGGAGCGTGTCCACGTGAGATCCCCCTTCAACCGGCCGGCCATGTCTGGCGACGACGTTCCGCCGTCACGGTGGGTCAACGTCCGAGCACCCCTATTCGTTTCCGCGCCGATTTCGGCACGGATTCGGCACGTATTCGGCACGGATCCAGCGCGGGTTCAGCGCCGCCGCTTGCGGGTGCCGAAGATCGACCGGCCCAACGACCCGCCGAGGGAACTGCCGAGCGAGCGCATGAACGAGGTGACCGCCGGATTGGTCAGCACCTCGGCCAAACCGCCTCCGCCGTCCGCGGCCGGCGGGGCCGGCGCGGGAGCAGGAGCCGATGGTGACCCATCCGGATGGGGATTGTCCGGCGTGATCGTCGGCCACCCGTCTGCGCCGATCGTCGGTCCCGGCTGCGGCGATCCGGCAGGTCCGGCCGGAACAGCAGACGCCGACGGGCCGGCCGGGGTCAGGCGTGCGGTGAGCATCTCGTAGGCGGACTGCCGGTCGACGTCCTGCCCGTACCGGGCGAGCAACGGCGACGCGGCGACCGCGGCACTGACGGTCGCCTCCGAGGCCGGCGCCATCAGGGTCCGCGGCGCGCGGATCCGGGTCCAGGCGACCGGAGTCGGCGACCCCTTCTCCGACAGCACGGTGACGATCGCCTCGCCGGTGCCCAGTCCGGTCAGGGCCGCGGACAAGTCGTAATCCTGGGTCACCGGGTAGGTCTTGACGGTCGCCTTCAGCGCCTTCTGGTCGTCCGGGGTGAAGGCCCGCAGCGCATGCTGGACGCGGGCGCCGAGTTGGGACAGCACCGGACCGGGCACGTCGGTGGGCAGCTGGGTGCAGAAGAACACACCGACGCCCTTCGAACGGATCAGCTTGACGGTCTGCTGCACCGCCTGCAGGAATGCCTTCGACGCGTCGGCGAAGAGCAGGTGGGCCTCGTCGAACAGGAACACCAGCTTGGGCTTGTCCAGGTCACCGACCTCCGGAAGCTGCTCGAACAGCTCGGCGAGCAGCCACATCAGGAATGTGGAGAACAGGGCCGGATTCGTCTGCAGACCGGCGGCCTCGAACAGGGTGACGGTGCCGCGACCGTCCGGCGCGACCCGCAGCAGGTCGGCGACCTGCAGCTCCGGCTCACCGAAGAACCGGTCGCCGCCCTGCGCGTCGAGGTTGGTGACCGCACGCAGAATCACCCCGGCGGTTGCCTTGGACACCCCGCCCAGCCCGCGCAGGTCCTCCTTCCCCTCGTCGCCAGTCAGATGCATGATCACCGCGCGCAGGTCCTTCAGGTCCAGCAGCGGCAGCTTCCGCTCGTCGGCCCAGTGCACGATCAGCCCGAGGGTCGACTCCTGGGTCTCGTTGAGACCCAGCACCTTGGCCAGCAGGATCGGTCCGAACGAGTCGACGGTGGCGCGCACCGGGACGGCCGTGCCCTGGCCGTTCAGGCAGAGGAACTCGGTCGGAACGGTGGTCGGCGACCAGTCGTCACCGGTGTCGCGGGCCCGTTCCTGGACCTTCGGATTCGCCTCGCCCGGCACGGCCAGACCGGTCAGGTCGCCCTTGATGTCCGGCATGAACACCGGAACGCCGGCCGCCGACAGCTGCTCGGCCAGCAGCTGCAACGTCTTGGTCTTGCCGGTACCGGTGGCGCCGGCGACCAGGCCGTGCCGGTTGAACATGGACAGCGGGATCCGCACCAGCGCGCTCGGGTCGACCGTGTTCTCGACCACCACCGAACCCAGCACGACCGCGGGCGCCTGGGTGTCGTAGCCCTGGGCGATCCGCTGCGCCGCCTCGCCCGCCGTTGCCGATGTGCTCATCTGCCACTCCCCGATCGGATTCGACCCGGAGCCTAGCGGTGTTGTCCGACGGTCCGACTACTGTCACCAAGCGTGAACGATCGACTGGTGTGGGTGGACTGCGAGATGACGGGTCTGGACCTGGGGACCGACCGACTCATCGAGATCGCCGCCCTGGTGACCGACAGCGACCTGAACATCCTCGGGGACGGGATCGACGTGATCATCCACGCCGACGACGCCGCGCTGGCCGCGATGCCGCAGGTGGTGACCGAGATGCACGCCAAGTCCGGGCTGACCGATCGGGTCCGGGAATCCACCGTCACCGTGGCGCAGGCCGAGCGGATGGTGCTCGACTACGTCCGGGAGTTCGTGCCGGAGCCGAAGTCGGCGCCGCTGGCCGGGAACTCGATCGCGACGGATCGGGGATTCATCGCCAGGGACATGCCCGAGCTGGACGGCCACCTGCACTACCGGATGATCGACGTGTCCAGCATCAAGGAACTGTGCCGGCGCTGGTACCCGCGGATCTACTTCGGCCAGCCGGCCAAGGAAATGTCGCACCGAGCGCTGACCGACATCACCGAGTCGATCCGTGAACTGGCCTACTACCGGGGCACCGCGTTCGTCCCGCCGCCCGGGCCGACCGGCGATCAGGTGCTGACCATGGCGGCCGAGGTGTCGGCCCGGTACACGCCCGTCGACGGTGAACGGGTGGTCTTGCCGCCCGCGGACAGCCTGTAGACTCCTCCCGGTCCGCGCGCCGTTAGGTGCGGTGCGCCGGTCGCGGTGAGCGTAGCTCAGTTGGTAGAGCCCCGGCTTGTGGTGCCGGTGGTCGCGGGTTCGAGTCCCGTCGCTCACCCCAGGTCTGACCTGCATGGACTCGTCCGGTGATGACAACCGCGCTGGATCTGATGACAAAACACGGGTACCGTTGCCGGAGTAACCGCAGGTCAGGCACTGAGTCGATCCCCGGATGAGTGCCTATTTCGGGAGGCATGATGGCGTTCGTCAGGGAGCGACCCCGCAAGAATCACCCGCCCACATACACGGTCCTCTGGCGCCACCCGTCGACCCGCAAGCAGGAGTCGATGCCGTTCGACGATCCGCGGAACGCCGAGAACTTCGCGCGCATCCTCACCGACTGCCGGCACGACCTAGCCTCGGCGCTGGCCATCACCGACGCCGTCGCCCGACGGACGCCCACCGTCACCCTCATCATCGATGAGCACATCACCGGCCTGTCCGCCGCGACTGCCAGGACCCGCAGCGACTACCGCAAGGACGCGGCCCTGCACATCACCCCACACATCGGATCCGTCCCCGTTGGAGACCTCACCAGCGACCGGATCTCCGCTTGGCTGCGAACGCTTGTGGCCACCGACATGAGCGACAAGTCGATCGCCAACAGCCATGGTCTGCTGTCTGCCGCGCTGACGTCCGCGGTGAAGGCCGGGCACTGCCTCAACAACCCATGCAAGGGCATCAAACTCCCCCGGCGCAGCGACCACGACGACGTCGAGATGCGGTTCCTCACCCACGACGAGTGGCGGCTCCTGGACACCGAGCTCGGGGGCCTTCTCGGTGGGCACTACCAGCTGCTGTTCCGTACCCTCGCAGGGACCGGAATGCGCTGGGGAGAGCTCGCCGCGCTGCGGGCTGGTGACTTCTCCCTCGGCACTGACCCGAAGACCGCGCGGATTATGCGGGCCGTCAAGCAGGACGAGCATCGTCAGGCGTACGTTGGCACCACCAAGACCCGCCGCAGCAAGCGGACCATCAGCATCACCGACACCCTGGCCAACCAGATCGCCGGCCACATCGCTGGCATGGCACCCGCTGACCCAGTGTTCCGATCCCGGACCGGGGGGCCCCTGCACTTGTCCAACGTCCGCGAACGGGCATGGTGGGTCGCCATCGAACGAGCTGGCATCGATCCCCGTCCACGCATCCACGACCTTCGTCACTCGCACGCGAGTTGGCTGCTCGCCGCCGGCGTCGACATGTTCACCGTGCAACGCCGACTTGGGCATGAATCGATCAAGACCACTGTCGACCGCTACTCCCACGTGCTACCCGCCCAGCAGCGGGCAGCCGCGGAAGCCCTCGTCGGGCTAGTCTAAATTTCATTCGCCTTCGCCGGCGGCGCGGGCCGCATCTGCTGACGGATAGCAGGTGCCCCGGACCTGGAAAGCGCACAAAGCTGAGTCGCCGTCATCGAAGCTGACCACTGGCGGATCGGCTTGCTGCTGGACCTCGCCGGACGTGGGTGACTCGCCGCAGATCGTCCCGCACCGCAGGTAGTTCGGCACCGTGTCACCAGCTTGAATGCCCGCCTGCTTCGCCCGCTGCGCCGTCTCCGGTGACACCCACCCGCGGGCGTCGTACCAGCCGGTGTCGTACAGGTCCGGTTCCGGCTCTGCAGTCTGTGCTTCCTCCTCTGCGGCGGCAGCCTCCGCCGCCTGACGATCCGCTTCCGCCTGGGCCGCCTGGGACGCTGCCGCTTGCTCAGCCGCAGCTTGAGCCGCCTGCGCGGCAGCGACCC
This sequence comes from uncultured Actinomycetes bacterium, assembly GCA_964497705.1. Lineage (GTDB taxonomy): Bacteria > Actinomycetota > Actinomycetes > Mycobacteriales > Nakamurellaceae > Nakamurella. The sequence goes on from CAZCEH010000019.1 coordinate 81,793, forward strand.
GGGCAGCCTCCCGACGTTGATTCTCCGCTTCGACCGCAGCCGCCCCGGCCGCGGCCTGCTGGTCATACCGCTCCACAACCGCAGCTCTCTCCTTGGCCGCCACCGCGGGGTCCATGACGAACGCGGGCGCGGAAGTCAACGATGTGCTCGCCTCTTGCTGCGCCGTCGAACAGCTTGCCAACAGCAACACCGCCACGAAAGCGCCCACCAACACGCCTCTCGTATCCATCGCTCAGCCCGCCCGGGTGAACTCTTGGTGCTCGACCGTCCACTTCGTCACGCGTGGCACGACCCAGAACGAGTAGATCCCGAGCGTGATGATCATGAGCAGCCACCACTTGATCCAGTTCCCGAACAGGCCACCGCCAGTGCCGGTGAACCGCAGCCGGTAGCCGTTCACGATGGTGTGCTCAGTCTTCCACCGGTACAGCATGCAAACCGCCCACGGTGTCGCGATGCCGAGCGTCAGCAACGTCAGCAGAAACGCGCCGATACTCACGCCGATGTAACTGCCGGCGCCGCCGTCGAACACGAACGGCCGGACGGTGGGTGTATTCGACAGCGGACTCATGCTCATGGTTTCCTCCGTAAACCCGCCTCTATACCGATCTATCGATCAGACTGGATTGGTCGGGTGGCCTTCACCCTGTGGCCTTCGCGGCAGCGGCGTCCCACTCGGCGCGCGCCGCCGCATACTCTGCGTCCGCAGCGGCCTTGTCGTCTGAGAAATAGGCGCGCTTGTCGTCGGCAGCCCGCGCTTTCCGGTACGCAAGATCCAGGGTGGCACACGCAGGTGGCTTGTCCAGGTTGGTGTAATCGAACGAGACGGGGTTGATCTTCATATCCCAACTGGCCGCCTCGTCTTGGACGGCGGCCAGTTCCTCAAACGAGATCAGATCGGCTCGATAGTCTGCCTCGGCCTTCGCGCGCGCGGCACTGGCAGCACGCCATGACTCATAGGTATCCAGGACCAGAGTTCCCTGCCGAGCCATCTCGGCGCACGGCGAAACAGCCACAGTCGAAGCTGACAGCAGCGGCCGACTGGCCATCGGCGACGCAATCACTCTTGTCGCGGTGACGGTTACCGGAGATGTGCCCGCGCTCAACGCTCCAGCGCACCCCGTCAAGAGAACAGCCACGCACGCACCGACAACCGCCACCCTCAGTTGACGACCGACCATTCTAATTCCCCTCCATTTCGTTAACCCTCAGAAAGCGTACCCGCTTGCGCCGAGTAAGTAGCGATCACAGGAACCCGTTCCAGCATTGACAGAGAATGTGCCAGTCTGTCCGGCATCGAGCTCGTCCTGTTCGGCGAACCCGTTGGCCCCGCCACCAGACACCGGCTGACCATCCGGATCCATACAAAGGATGTCGACACTGATCGGCCCACTGATTCTCTGACTGCCAGCCCTGATTTTCCCGACGATGCTGGCGCCGATGACGTTCACCTCGTCAATGTAGGCCGGCTCAGTCCAGCACCCATGCGTCTTGTGGGTAAAGGTGAACGTGACTGTTGCATCTTCTGGGACCTGAGTTTCGAAATACGCTGACGCAAAGGCGATGCCCCCATCCGTGACCGCCGCCGGCGTGACCGAGTTCAGACTATGCGAGCCAACGAGCTTGCCACCAGACGTGGCGGCCATAGTTGCTTTCACATCGCAGACCTCACCGCCGGTGTTGTTTCTGATGACGATTGGCCATTGGGTTCCGAACGCGCCGGAGGATCGATGCCCTTCGGCTACAACCGAGATGATTCCAGGATCGCCGGGGGGAAATTGAACATCAGTCGCACCTACAAGACGGGAACCGCCCGTGTCACTGACGCGCGAGCTCGACGGCAAAGTTGACGAAGCAGGTGCTGTCGTAGATGCGGTAACCGTCGACGGCAACATGATCGTCTCCCGCACGGTAACGGCCGCCGGTGCCTGCTGGCCGCCACATGCGACCAGCAGGAGAGCCGCACCTAACCAAACCACGGGCCCCCGCAACCTCATCGTTTATCGTCTCCTCGTCGGCTTCGCCGGTATCGATCAATCGGAATGACATTGTCGGGCAGCTCGCCTGGGGCGGCTGGTCAGAACTGCTCCCAGAGCCCGCAGTTCTCGGTGATGAAGGTCTGCCCGGTCCGCAGGCCTTGTGTGACCCGGTCGGGCATCGAGCCCCCGAGGTCGGTGCTGTCGGTGACCAGCGTGCCGTCGGGCGAGCGCAGCTCCCACTTGCAGCTCGTCGGATCAACACCCTTGGCCGGGCTAGTTGTGCGGTAGTCGCCCGGCTTGAGGTCACGGCCGATCACGTAGGTCCCGTCCATGGACGCCACGCTCAACCCGTCGAACGTTTTCGGGTCCCGCCCGAGTGATTTCGCCAGGGTTGCCAACTCGTCATCGGACTTCGGCGTGTAGGCACCCCCTGATTGCTTTCCGCTCGAACAACCGGCGAGCAATAGCGCAGCAGCCAAAACACAGGCTGCAATTCTCCCCTTCATCTCTCCCCCCTCAGTTGGTTCCGTCGCGGCGCGCGCCGGTACGGAAGTCATCCAATTGGATGACGTTGGTCGGTGATTGTGGCGGCTGGCAACGGCAGTGCTGAAACTGTTCCAGCGTCTCCCGCTGTCCGTCGGCGTAGCCCAGTCGCCATGCTTGGACGAGGGCATCGAGCGACATTGTTCCCCCTTCGGCGCAGGCTTCCCCTCCCGGCGCATTGGTCAGGACAACCTATGTGCACCCTGGGTAGTGAGTCGTCACCCGGAAGGGGCAATTAACCGGGCTAGCCGGACTTGGGATCATCTCGTGACCGTTTCGTGTCCTGGTCGCCCTCGCCGTTGAGTTTGCGCAGCTTGTCCATGGACTCCGCCGGCGGCGTTTCAGGTGCGTCTATGGAGGTTCCCCGGCGGCCCGAGCCCCCGCTCCTGCGGCTGACCGGCGCGCTTCCCGGGTCTTCGACCTGTTGCGGTGCCTGTGCATGGTCTTCCCTTCCAGGTTGGCGAAGCTCGTCGACGAATGCGCTTACCTTCAACTTGCGTGGGCGATCGAGACCGTCGATGCGGTCGTGCAGGGTGTCCAGGGACAGTTGGTCAGTGATTGCCGTGAACGCCGGCGCGTATGCCGGCGACTCAGGGTCGACGTCGCGCAACGACTCGTACCGTTCTGCGTGGCGAAACGCCCGGTCCAACTCGCCCCAGTTGACAGGCTGGCTCGACTTCGGCGGGGCAGGTTTGGAGGATGCCGGCCTGGGCTGTGCGATCCGTTCGCGCGGCATGACGGGGTAGATGATGCCCTTGGCGCGCAATTCGCGGGTGTCGTTGATGGCGTCCTCGACATATTCAGCGAAGCTCCTTAGATCCATGCCGAGGTCGCCGTCAACGATGGCTTGGCTCGTCCCGCGCCACCACCCCAGACCTTCGTCCATCTGGAACAGAGCCTCTGAGGTGATGTTGTCGGCGTACTGCCTCTCGATCTTGCGTTGTGTCGCTGTCGACGGCCCCCCGCGCCGTTCGACCTCCGACTGACTGATTCGCAGTCGGTCCCGTCGAGCCTTCGTGGCTCGCGCTAGCGCTGCCCACCCCGGTTCCCAATCGCTCATGGCGCAAGCATGGCGCAACCGGTGTGACAGGTACAGAACCGGGTCGACAAGCTCGCGTCCGGCTGACCACGCCAAACAGAGTTACATGGTTGTCGTTCAGCAGGTGGTAGCGCAAGTGGCGACCACCTTGCGCTATGACCTTGCGATTGTCGCTACCTGTCTCTATAGTTAGCGCTATGCCCGCTACCAACCCCCTCGGGCCGATGATTCGGATCCGAGACCTCCGACTCGCTCATGGGTGGTCCCAGGAGCAGCTGGCCAAGCGGATCGCCGAACAGGGTTTCAGGATCACTGCGGCCGGCATCAGCAACGTCGAGTCCGGCAACAAGAAGGCCTCTGACCTCCTCCTCATCGCCTGGGCTCGGGCCCTCGGCGTTCAGCCAGTCGACGTCTGGCATGGACCGCTGCGACCCTCGACCGTTCCGACCGATCCGAAGCGACGGGTCGCTTGATGAACGACCCGATGATCCCCGGCACCTCTCCGTTCGACGCCATCCGCCGGGTCAGGCCGGACGCCTGCTGAGCAACATCGTGCAGGAATCCGCTTCGGTGCATGTCCAGCCATACATCGATGAGATCATCCAGGATGCGGAGGGATCGACGAGCTAACCGACCTGGCGCCGACCGGCGTAGAGCGGGACGATGATGGCAGGTCGAACGACGATGAGAAGAACAGGTAACGCGATGACCTCCACGTCTATGTCGACGGACCAGGCGCAGGATGATCGCAACCGCCTGCCGACCAAGTCCGAGATCGCGGCCGCCAAGCTCGTACAGATCACGCAAACCCGGCTCGGTCGCCCCATCCCGGAGTGGATCAATCGGGTCGCCCTGGGTCTGACGCCGCGGCCCGGCAAGGGCGGGCTCGGTGAGCCGATCGCCTGATGACGGGGGCCCCGGGCATGCTGACAATGTCAGCAGCGGGCTGCCTGCGGGTGCTGACGAGATGCTCTGAGATCCCGCGAAATGCCTGATCAGACGGCGTCCCGTGCGTGCCCTGCACGGGTTCGAGTCCCGTCGCTCACCTCAGGTATCGGCCCCAGCATCTCGATGCTGGGGCTGGTTTGCTTTCACGTTTCCCTGGTCAAGGGCATTTCCGACATAGTGCGCGCCGATGATCTGGGCGCCCGGGGTGAGGCCGGAGAGGTGCGTGGCCTCGCCCCGCTGGTGCGTGATGGTGATGCCGGCACTTCGTCACGACCCGCCAGCGACCGGGTGGCCGTCGTATGTGCGACGCCGAGCCCGCGGGCGATCTCTCTCAGCCGGGCCGGCGACCGCCGAAGTAGTCCATGCCCATCGCCTGCCGAACCCGGTCCAGAACGTCGGCCGCCAGCGCGGTGGCCTGAACGGTGCCGTCGAGCAGAACGTTGTCCAGGTAGGCCGGATCGGCGAGCAGTTCGGCGCGCCGGGCCCGCAGCGGCCGCAGCTCGTCGTTGATCGTCTCGACCGCCCGCCGCTTGAGGGTGGCCGCTCCCCCGTCACCGATCTCGGCCGCGACGTCCCGGGGATCCCGGCCGGCGAGCTCGCCGATGATCGCCAGCAGGTTCGCCACCTGCGGACGGGTCGCCGGCTCGAAGGTGATGCGCCGGGTCGAGTCGGTCTGCGCGCGACGGACGATCTCGGCGGTCCGGTCGGCCGTGGCGCCCAACGCGATCGTGTTGCCCCGGGTCTTGGACATCTTGGCGCCGTCGGGTCCGAGCAGGTTCGGAGTCGCCGTCAGCAGGGCCTCCGGTGGCGCGAACACCGGGCCGTAACGCTCGTTGAACCGGCGGGCGATCAGCCTGGTCAGCTCCAGGTGCGGCAACTGGTCGCGCCCGACCGGCACCACCGTGCCGCCGGTGCCCAGGATGTCGGCGGCCTGGTGTACCGGGTAGGTCAGCAGCAGACCGCCCAGCGGCCGCCGGGCCGCCAGCGCCTCGGCCTTGACGGTGGGATTGCGACGCAGTTCGCCGTCGGTGACCAGCGACAGGAACGGCAGCATCAGCTGGTTGAGGGCAGGAACGCACGAGTGGGCGAAGATCACCGTGCGATCGGGGTCGACGCCGGCGGCGAGGTATTCGGCGATCAGCGTCCGGACCCGGTCCCGCAGCGGTCCGGTGTGCGATCGGTCGGTGATCACCTGGTAGTCGGCGATGACGATGGTGACCGGCACCCCGAGGCTCTGCAGGCGCACGCGGTTGGCGAGGGTACCCAAGTAGTGACCCAGATGCAGTGGGCCGGTCGGCCGATCGCCGGACAATACCCGGAACGCGTTGGGGTTGCGGCGGATCCGTTCGTCGAGGGACGGTTCGCGGTCGGCTGCGGTCAGCACGGCGCTGGGGGCGGTCATCTGGGGGACTCCTTCGGTGCCGGGCCACCGCGACGGTCGCCCGCGTTCACCTCAGGAGGGGAAGCGAAGTGGAGAACCTCCACGACGGCCGCGTTGCGGCGGCCGGAGGTCGGGGACATCACGGAACGCCGTCAGGCGTTCCGCCACCAGGACAGGCGCGAGGTCGACGACCGGGATGTCATGGCCTCACCGTAGCATCGACGAGAGGTCGTTCGCACCCGTTATGCGAGTGGGACGGCCGCTCGTGATCCCCGGTCGCCGTGCCGTGGCTGCTCGGCACGGCGACCGGAAGAGCTGTCAGCCTCCGCCCACCACCTCGGTCAGCCGCGTGGACTCCTCGTCGGTGAAGAGCCGGGATCGGATCAGGAACCGCTGCCCGGTCGGCGATTCCACGCTGAAACCGCTGCCCCGCCCGGGCACCACGTCCACCGTGAGATGAGTGTGGCTCCAGTACTCGAACTGGGCGCGCGACATCCAGAACGGAATTGCCTGGGGCAGGCCGATGTCCAACTCGGCGAGGCGGACATCGGCCGCGCCGACGCGGAACTCACCGAGTGGATAGCACATCGGCGCGGAGCCGTCGCAGCAGCCGCCGGACTGGTGGAACATCAGCGGCCCGTGCACCTGGGTGAGCTCGGACAGCAACGCCACCGCCTTCGCGGTCAGCGCCACCCGGTCAACCGGATCCACTGCCGGGGCGCCAGCCTCCGACCGACCGTCGGCCGCCGAGATCCCCTGCGGCATCAGAAGAATCCGACCGCACTCGGCGCGTAGGAGACCAGCAGGTTCTTCGTCTGCTGGTAGTGGTCAAGCATCATGTGGTGATTCTCCCGGCCGATGCCGGACTGCTTGTAGCCGCCGAAGGCGGCGTGGGCCGGGTACTGGTGGTAGCAGTTGGTCCACACCCGCCCGGCCTGGATGCCGCGGCCGGTCGAATAGGCCAGCGCGCCGTTGCGGGTCCACACGCCGGCGCCCAGCCCGTACAGCGTGTCGTTGGCGAGCTTCAGGGCGTCGTCGGGATCGGCGAAGGAGGTCACCGCGACCACCGGCCCGAAGATCTCCTCCTGGAAGATCCGCATCGAGTTGTCGCCCTCGAAGATCGTCGGCTGGACGTAGAAGCCGTCGGCCAGATCGCCGGACAGCACGTTGCGCTCGCCGCCGGTGAGGACCTTGGCGCCCTCGGCCTTGCCGATCTCGATGTAGGAAAGGATCTTCTCCAGCTGGTCATTGGAGGCCTGGGCACCGATCATGGTGTTGGTGTCCAGCGGGTTGCCCTGGATGACCTTCTCGGTGCGGGCGATCGCGTCCGCCAGGAAATCCGGGTAGATCGAATCCTGGATGAGCGCGCGGGACGGGCAGGTACACACCTCGCCCTGGTTCAGCGCGAACATGGTGAAGCCCTCAAGCGCCTTGTCGTAGAACGAGTCCTGCTGCGCTGCAACGTCTTCAAAGAAGATGTTCGGCGACTTGCCGCCCAACTCCAGGGTGACCGGGATCAAGTTCTCCGACGCGTATTGCATGATCAGCCGGCCGGTGGTGGTCTCACCGGTGAACGCGATCTTGCGGATCCGCTTGGAGGACGCCAGCGGCTTGCCGGCCTCCACGCCGAACCCGTTGACGATGTTCACCACTCCGGGCGGCAGCAGGTCGCCGATGAGCTCGATCAGCACCAAGATCGACGCGGGGGTCTGCTCAGCCGGCTTGAGCACCACCGCGTTGCCGGCGGCCAGCGCGGGCGCCAGCTTCCAGACCGCCATCAGGATCGGGAAGTTCCACGGGATGATCTGCCCGACCACGCCGAGCGGCTCCTGGAAGTGATACGCCACGGTGTCCGCGTCGATCTGCGAGATCGAACCCTCCTGGGCCCGGATGGCGCCCGCGAAGTAGCGGAAATGGTCGATCGCCAGGGGGATGTCGGCGGCCAGCGTCTCGCGGACCGGCTTGCCGTTGTCCCAGCTCTCGGCGACCGCGATGCTCTCCAGATTCGCCTCGATCCGGTCGGCGATCTTGTTCAGGATGACCGCACGCTCGGCCGGCGAAGTCCTTCCCCAGGCCGGGGCCGCGCTGTGCGCCGCGTCGAGGGCCAGCTCGATGTCTTCCGCGGTGGACCGGGCGATCTCGGTGAACGGCTGACCGGTGACCGGGGTGACATTCTCGAAATACCGGCCCTTCACCGGTGGTGTCCACTGGCCGCCGATCCAGTTGTCGTAACGGGGTTGGTAGCTGACCACGCTGCCGGGCTGTCCCGGCGTCGCATAGACCGTCACATCGACCTCCTCGTCGGTTCGTCTCGGCCCATCCAGAGCCGATCGATGCGGTGAACCGTAGGAATGCGACCGTTGCACCAACGTTGCGCGTCGACGAGCACGATCACCGGCCCGCGGCCCGATCCGCCCGTAGAAACGCGGCCGATCAGCGAGGACGAACGGGCACTCCGCCCAGGTCCCGTTCGATCCGCAGCAGGTGCTCGATCAGCACCGGTTTGGTGGACGCCGGGGCCAGCCGGACGGCGTGCCGCCAGACCAGCACGTCCTCCCGGCTGCAGGGCCGGTTCGCGAACCGCAACACCGCTCGCGGGTTCGTGGAACCGAGCACGGCCGAACGGATCTCGCGGTGCACCTCGTCCCGTTCGGCCTGCACCTCGGGAGACTCGGAGCAGGGCAGGATCGGACCGGGGTAGGCGTCCACCGCGCCAGCGACATCACCGCCGGACAAGCACTTTCGGACGGCGTCCACGTCGGTGGGCAGCGGCGAGGTCAGCCGGTAGGGGCGCCCGGACAGCCCCAGGTCGGGGACCAACGAGCGCAGTCGACTCAGCTCGGCGCGGACGGTGACGGCCGGGACGTCCCGCTCGTGCAACGCGATGGCCAGCTGGTCCGCCGTGTAGCCGGCGCGGTGCCTGGCCAACAGGAACAACAGTTCGGAGTGCCGTACGGACAGCTCGGTGCCGTTCACCGGGTCGCTCTGCACGCCCAGCAGTGCGCGGTCCCGGCCGAGCACACTCAATCGCCGGGCGCCGGTCAACACGGGCAGGGACGCTGCCGCAGACTTGCCGGCAGTGCGGCGGGCCGGTTTTGCGGAACGTCGGGTCAGGGCCAGCATGCGCAGCTCGGTCTCGGCAGCGGTCGCGGCCGCGCGCACCAGGCCCAGTACGGCGGGGGCGGCGACGTCGTCGCGGCCGGTGATGTCCAGAGCCCCGAGGACGGCGCCGGTGGTCGGATCGTGGATCGGCGCCGCGGTGCAGGACCAGCCGGCCACGTTGCTGGCGAAGTGCTCGCGGGCGAAGACCTGCAACGCGTGGTCCAACCGCACCGCGGCCGCCGGCGCGTTGGTGCCGGCGACCCGCTCGTCCCACCGGGATCCGGCCACCCAGTTCATCATCTCGGCCCGGCGGCGCAGCCGGGCGTCGCCGTCGACCCACAGCAGCCGGGCGTCGGCATCGGCGACCACCACGATCGCCCCGGCTTCCTCGGCTTCCTCGATGAGTAGCCGCCTGATCAGCGGCATCACCGCGGCCAGCGGGTGCGCGGACCGATAGGCCTCCAACTCGTCGTCCAGCAGGTCCACGACCGGCAACACGCCGTCCGGACTCACCCCGCTCGCCCGGGACAACCGCCACGAATCGGCCACCACCGGTCGCACCGACGCCACGTCACCGGTGCTCAGGAACGCGTCGTATGCGCGTTCCAGGCGGGTGCGCTGGCTCGTCGGGCTGGCCCCGCTGGGCAACGCGAGGAACGGACCGGGCGCCAGGCGGGCGGCGCGTGGCTGGGCGCCGGACGGCCGTCCGCTCGCTGACGCCATGGGTTCCTCCGAGGGGCGGGCAGCACCGTCGCTGTGCCCGCAGCTGATCCGCCAAGGCTACCCGGCGCTGGCAAGAGCCCCCTGAGCTGCACAGATGCAGCTGGCCAGTGGCCGGCTGACCGGCGCCTCTTCGCCTAGTGCCGTTGCACTGCGCGTCCGGAATCCGCCGGTTGGACGCGAAGGGGCTGATGCCGTGCTCGGGGTCACAGGCCGCTCGGTTCCGGTCAGCTTCGCCGCCGATCTCGGCTCGGGCGTGAGCCTTGGACCAGGCGTTTCGCGTTGGGCAGTGTTGAGCATGTACAGTGATCGCCGGTCCCGGGCCAGCCCGGGATCATGCGCCATTAGCTCAATTGGCAGAGCAGCTGACTCTTAATCAGCGGGTTCGGGGTTCGAGTCCCTGATGGCGCACCACGTCTGCCCAGGTCAGGGCGGGTGTAAGTGATCATGATCCCTCCTGATGATCGTTTGATAGCAGCATTTGATAGCAGGGAGCTGCTATCGCAGTGACTGGTCGAGTTCATCGAGTGCCCTCCTCTGGGTGTCCAGGTTCACATGTCCGTAGACGTTCATGGTCATCTCCAGGGCGCTGTGCCCAACGATCTCCATCACCGTGCGCGGATTGACGCCCAGCGACAGGAGCAATGAAACGCAAGCGTGCCGGAGGCCGTGGAGAGAGGCACTTTGCGGATCCCCTCCCGCTCGGCGAGCTTGGTCCACTTCCGCGTCAGGTTCCGGGGCTCCATCGGCGTGCCGTAGCGGGTGCCGAACACGTACACCGACCCGGGCGCGGCCGAGATGGACGCCGCCGTCCCGTCCCGGTGCCGAACGAGCGCGTCGACGGCCAGCGCCGGCAACGGGATCGTCCTTGTCGAGCGCCTGGTCTTCGTCGGCAACTCGCGAAGCTCTCCGTCGACCCGTTGCACGCTCTGGATGACACTGAGCGTGCGGCCGTCCAGATCGACGTTGTCCCAGCGCAGGCCGCAGACCTCGCTGCGCCGCAGCCCGAGCATCAACATCACGACCCAGAGCGCGTAGTCATCGTCGTCCCGCGTGGCAGTCAGCAGCCTGCGGGCCTCCTCGACCGAAAGCGGCTCCTTTTCATTCGCCTTCGGCCGCTCGACCCGCACCATCTTGGCCACGTTCCGCGAGACCAGTTCCTCGCGGTAGGCGTGTTCGAGTGCGGCCCGAAGGGTGGCGTGGACATACTGCACTGTCCGAGCGCCGGCACCCTCGCGACGGAGGTCGTCGAGCATCAGCCGGACGTCGCGGACGGTGAGCTTGGCCAACTTCGTCCGGCCGATCCGCGGCACGATGTGCAGCCGACAGTTCGCCCGGTACGCCTTCAAGGTGGTGGGCCTGACGTGCCGCTCGATGTGTGTGAGCCATTCGGCGAGGTAGTCCTGGACGTTCAGGCCGGGTGGTGGCGCCGGGATGTCCTTGGCCGCACGGTCGATCATCTCGCGGAGCGCGGCCTTGGCTTCGGCCTTGGTCTTGCCGTACTGAGCCACTCGGCGACGCCCGCCTTGCAGCGTGGGCACGAAGGCGGCCGCAACCCAACGACCGTCCTTGCGCTGGAAGACGCTCCCCTCGCCGACAGCCCTCCGGGCGCTCACTCCAGCCCTTCCGACAGGAGTCGCTGCGCGAACCGCCGCAGCGAGTCGACCGGGATCCGGCGCAGCCGGCCAATCTTGATCGACTCGAGTTCGCCGGTGCGGATCAGGTCATAGACCTTGCACCGGCCGACCTTGAGGCTCTCGGCGGCTTCCTCCGCCGTGAGCAGCGTCCGTTCCATCACCGACTCCTCCCTGTGGGCTGCGGTCACCGGCGCCGCCGAAGCAGCGCAAGCGGGTGTGGCGGGCCCGGTTGGCGCTCCAGCGAGAGAAGGAGCGACGGCCTGGACCGCGCGGTCCAACGCCCGGGCCACCTTCGGTGGCCCCGGCCTGCGCACGGTCTTCCGTGCGTCTGTTATCCACAATGGCGGGACCTTGAGGGACGTTCCAACCGCAGTATCGGGATCTTTAGGGACGCCTTGGGCGTAGGATAGGACTCATGGCGAACCAGCGGTTACGAAACGGACTGCTCGCCGTTGGCATGACCCGTTCGGCACTGGCCGAGCATGTCGACGTCGACGAGAAGACAGTCGAGCGGTGGATCACCAGGAACCGCATCCCCCACCCGAACACCCGGGCACGAGTCGTTCAGGTGCTCGGCCACGACGAAACCTACTACTGGCCGGAGCTTCTCGGCACCGAACAGGCCAGGAACACCACCGCGGCCGAGTTGGTGACCATGTGGCCCACGCGCAACTCCGTGCCGGGCGACGTCTGGACGGCGCTGTTCAAGCAGGCGACCACCGAGATCGACGTTCTGGTCTACTCCGGCGGGTTTCTGGTCGAGGCGTACGACCTGGTCGAGGTCATCCGATCCAAGGCAGCCGCCGGCGTTTCGCTCCGCATCCTGCTCGGGGATAGCCGGTGCGAAGCCGTACGCCAGCGCGGTCGGGAGGAGGGCTTGCCGACCCTGCCCGAGCGATGCCGATCGACGCTGGAGTACCTCAGCGAGGTGGCGAACCTGCCGGGGGTTCAGATCCGCACCCATCGGACCGTGCTGTACGCGAGCCTGTTCCGCTTCGACGAGTCGATGATGGTCAACACGCACACCTTCGGCGCCTACGCCGCCCGCTCCCCCGTGCTGCACCTGCGCCGGGTGCCCGGCGGGCAGCTCTTCGACTACTACGGTGCCGCCTACGACCGTGTCTGGGCCGCCGGCGACGAGGTGATCACCCGGTAGCCTCGTCGTATGGGCATGCGAATCGACTACTTCGATGACCCCGCTGCGCCGCAGGCCAACAGCGTCAGACCGAGCGCGACCGCGTTCGTCCTCCGCGACGGCGCCGTCCTGCTCACCTGCCGATCCGACAACGGCAACTGGTCGATGCCCGGCGGTGCGCACGACCCGGGTGAATCATTGTCAATGACGGCGGTGCGGGAGACGAAGGAAGAGACCGGCATCGACGTCACGCTCACCGGAGTCGCCGGCATCTACACCGACCCGCGACACGTCATCCACTACACCAGCAACGACGAAGTCCGCCAGGAGTTCACCATCGTGTACCGCGCCGACTACGTCGCGGGTGAGCCCACCCCCAGCTCCGAGACGACGATCGTCAAGTGGGTGCCCGTCGCCGACATCGACGAACTCAAGATGGATCGCAGCCAGCGGACTCGCATTCAGTGGGCAATCGACGAGACCGGAACCTGGATCGACCCGATCGGCAGTTGACCGGCAGCAATCAACAGGTCGTGCACCTTCACGACGAAGCGGCGTACTGGATCATCCGGTCGTAACGGACGTAGATCTCGTTCAGCCGATCCACAACGCCAACATCTTCACCGTCCGGACCGTAGTAAGGTCGGCACACCACAACAGGCCGTGCGTCTTGCCAATGTCCACCGGATCAAGTTGCCCTGCATCAAGACTGAACTCGTTAAGAACTGACAGACTCATCCCTCGACTGTCCGCCTCCAAGGAGCTGGCAGTGTGTTGTGCCACAAGATGGCACACGAGACGGGAAAACCCGAGCCCAGCCAGAAGTCGCGCTCCATCGATCGGATCGAACCCGGTGACCGGATATGCATACCCGATATCATGCAGGGTTGCCGCTGCAATTGCGTCCGAGCGGAAACGAGGCGCCAGCAAACTCGCACTTGACGCCACTTTGCAGGCGACCGCACGCGAGTGGATCTGTCGCCGCTCGGTGAGGGCTGCCAATAGGTCGTCAAAGAGGTTTCCAGTACCGCGTGTCGCCCGCCAGCGTGATGGGACCACCTGAGCCGGTTTCTGCCACGGTCTGGGTTTCCCCTCGTAACGTGGAGACATCGCCACAAGGGAGGGGCGATGGGCAA
>CAZCEH010000020.1:0-84277 GCA_964497705.1 uncultured Actinomycetes bacterium
GCCTCTACACCGGCACCGACGCGCCGGGCGCTACACCCTCAAATCGGAAGAGCCCCTCAACCTCAAACGCGCAGCTGAGACACCCCTCCTTGCGCCGGACTTGGCCGAGCAGCAGAGAATCGCGGCGCTGCTCGACCATGCTGACGCTTTGCGTAACAAGCGGGGCAAGTCGCTGGCGCACCTCAGAGAACTTCCAGGCTCATTATTCGCCGAGATGTTCGGCAATTATTCGAGCGAGGTTTACCTTCTTCACGAGATCGCCGAAGTCAGCTCAGGTATCACCAAGGTCGCAGGGTTTCGGGCCAGACCACAACGGTGCCATACCTTGCAGTCGTCAACGTTCAGTCGGGCCATCTCAACCTGGATATCGTCAAAGAAATTGAGGCGACCGCCGCGGAAGTCGAGAGATACTCGCTGAGGGAAGGTGACCTCCTTCTCACTGAGGGTGGCGACCCGGACAAGCTCGGTCGCGGAACCCTCTGGCGCGACGAACTTCCAGTCTGCCTGCATCAGAATCATATCTTTCGAGTCCGTGTCACTACGGACCAAGTACTGCCTGGATACCTCTCGGCGTTCACAGCCGGCCGCTCAGCCCGAAGCTACTTCCTCCGCGCCGCCAAACAAACGACGGGAATCGCGTCCATTAACTCAACGCAACTGAAAGCATTGCCTGTGCCGGTGCCCCCTTTGCGCGAACAGCAGCTGTTCATTGAGCGCGCGGCAGCAGCAGAGAAACAGCGCGCACTAGTGGAGCAGGCGCTTGCGGCCGATAACGAGCTATTCGCCTCACTTCAGGCCCGGGCGTTCCGCGGCGAGCTGTGATTCTCCAAACCCAATGCAGCATGGCCTCCAGCCTCGTCACAGCACTATGACCTTGATCAGCTGCGTCGGCAACCGCACGGAGCCACGCACGGTGACTGCCGTCGGCACAGCCGCTTCCGCCAGCGCTTCAAGCGCAGCCGGGAATCCGGCCAAGAGCCCGCCGGCCGCAACTGCGAGCCCGGCCGGGCCTCCGAGGTTCGGTCGCTTGTAGCCGATCCAGTGCAGCGACGCGGCGCGCAGGCGGTCCCGCTCGGTCCGATCACCCCGCCGCTGCAGCTGACCACGGTCGTCGGTGATAATCGCGTTGAAATCCCGCGTCGCCAGCACGTCAAACAGCTCGCGATCCTCGGTACCGGCGAGATTCTCCTGCTGAAACGTTCGGAACTCGTGCTGCCGGAAGATGTGGTTCAGGAGCACCTCGAGCACCGGGTTCGATTGCTCGTCGATGAAGAAGCGCACTCACGCGGCCTTGTGGGCGGCGGCGACTTCCGCGGCGAAGCTGGCGGCGTCCGCGGCCGCCTCGGGCGTCACCGACGGGTAGTAGTGCGGCACGTCGGCGGCCGACACTTCGCCGGTCGCCATCAGCGCGGCGATCGAGTCGTACGGCACGCGACTGTTCTCCGCGGTCGGCCACCCGCCGAGACGCTTCTCCCGGATGGCCAGGTGCGGCCGCGGAGCGAGGAAGTCGACGACTTGACGACCGCTCCTGGTTTCGAACTCGGCGAAGATGTTGTCCATCGTGGCGAGCAGATACGAGCCCGGGGACTTCACCAGGTCCATTGCCTCCTTGCCCTCCTGGATCAGGACAATCGACTTCCCGTGGGCGACCAGTTGATACTGCGACGGGTGCTCGGTGAGGTCGAACTCGCGCAGGTTGCTGAACGCCGTTCGGATCGCCTGTAGCGAATGCGTCCGCCGCAGCCGGACGACCGTCCGAAGGGCTACCAGGTCACGAAACGAGTAGAGGGCCGGGTTGGAGGAGATCTCCGGCACCAGGAGTCGCCGATCCTGCCGGCGCCAATACCGAAGCTGGCCGACGGAGGCTCCGGTGAGGACCGCGGTCAGATCGACAGGAAACGACGAGGACACCGGCCACCACCTCCTCCTGCTCGACCTCAGGACAACCTGACCAGCAGACACAGTCTGACAGGTCACTCCGACACTCGGGGGACCCTCTGCGACAGCGCCACGACACGGTGGCCGGAGGACGGGGCCGCCGCCGGAACCCGCAGGCCGCACCCTCCACCGAAATCGAGAGATCGCCGGGCCCCCGCTCGGAGCGACGACCTGGGATATCGTCGCTGCGGGAGGTGGGGGCCGTGCCCGCAACGCGCGAGCGGATCAACGCGAAGAATGCCGTCGCCCACGACCGTGGGTAATTTCGATTTCGTCCGCGCGACGCTGCCCATCGTTCATGACGACTGCGCGCGCGCCGAGTCTTACCTGACCACCGACCCCCGCTCGGCCTGCTTCTACGCCCGCCGCGCCATCGAAGGGCTCGTCAGGCATCTCTACGACCTGATGGCGCTGGCCAAGCCGTACAGCGACGACCTTTCGGCGATGTCCAACGACGCGGCCTTTCGGGCCAAGGTCGGCAACGGCCTCGTCAACAAACTGAACCTGATTCGCAAGAGCGGTAACAGGGCCGTCCACGAGAACCGGGCGATCGCCCCGCGGGCGGCCGCCGATGTATTGCGCGAGCTGTTCCATGTGATGGTGTGGACGGCGTTCCACTACTCGACCGATCCGGCCGGCGTGCCGACGTCCTCCCAGTTCGACCCGAGCCTGGCCGCGAAGGCCGCCCCGCTCAGCCGGGAGCACGTCCGCCAGCTCGCCGAGAAGTACCGGCGGCAGGACGAGGCCAGAGCGCTGGAACTGGCCGAGAAGGACGAGACGCTCAAGGCTCACGAGGCTGAAATCGCCAAGCTTCGCGAGCAGATCGAGCAGGCCCAGGCGGCGACCACCGCCCGTGACGACCATGATTACAACGAGGCCGCGACCCGGGACGCGTTCATCGACGTCCTGCTCGCCGAGGCCGGCTGGTCGCTCGCCGACGAGCGGGACCGCGAGTACCCCGTGACGGGGATGCCAAGCCCGACCGGCAAGGGCAAGGTCGACTACCTCCTCTGGGGCGCCGACGGGCTCCCGCTGGCTCTCGTGGAGGCCAAACGCACCCGGACCAGCCCAGGCACCGGCCAGCAGCAGGCCGCGCTGTACGCCGACTGCCTGGAACGCGAGTTCGGCCGCCGACCGGTGATCTTTTACACCAATGGCTACGAGCACTGGCTCTGGGACGACTCCGCCGGCTACCCACCCCGCGAGGTCCAAGGGTTCTACACGCGTGACGAACTGGAACTCCTGATCCAGCGCCGGCGCACCCGCCGGCCGCTGAGCGACGTCCCGATCAACCACGACATCGTGGAAAGGCCCTACCAGGTACGCGCCATCCGCGCCGTCGACGACGCCTTCGACCGTCATCAGCGAGCGGCCCTGCTGGTCATGGCGACCGGTACCGGCAAGACCCGCACCGTCATCGCCCTGGTCGACCAGCTGATGAAGGCGAACTGGGTCAAGCGGGTGCTGTTCCTGGCCGACCGCACCGCCCTCGTCACCCAGGCGGCCAACGCGTTCAAGGCCCACCTGCCCGCCGCTACCACGGTCAACCTGGTCACCGAACGCAATGCCGACGGCCGGGTCTACGTGTCGACCTACCCGACCACCATGAACATCATCAACAACACCGAGGACGGGCTGCGCCGCTTCGGCCCGGGCTATTTCGACCTCATCGTCATCGACGAGGCCCACCGCTCGATCTACGCCAAGTTCGGCGCAATCTTCAACTATTTCGATGCTCTGCTCGTCGGCCTCACCGCCACCCCGAAGGACGAGGTCGACCACAACACCTATCGGCTGTTCCACCTGGAAGACGGCGTCCCCACCGACGCCTATCCCCTCGACGAGGCTGTCGACGCCGGATTTCTCGTTCCCCCGCGGGGCGTCGCCGTCGGCACCAAGTTCCTCCGACACGGCATCCGGTACGACGACCTGACCGAGGACGAGAAGGACCAGTGGGACACGCTGGACTGGGGGGAAGGCGACCCACCCACCGAGGTCGGCGCGGAAGAGATCAACCGGTTCCTGTTCAACGAGGACACCGTCGACAAGGTACTGGCCATCCTGATGACGGACGGGTACAAGGTGGCCGGTGGCGAGCGCATCGGCAAGACGATCATCTTCGCCAAGAGCCAGGACCACGCCGAGTTCATCCAACGGCGCTTCGACCTCCAATGGCCCAAGGACGCCGGCCATCTCGCCCGGGTCATCACGCACAGCACGACGTACGCGCAGAAGCTGATCGACGACTTCTCCGTGGCCGACAAAGCCCCGCACATCGCCATCAGCGTCGACATGCTGGACACCGGCATCGACGTGCCCGAGGTGGTCAACCTCGTCTTCTTCAAGCTGGTCCGGGCCAAATCCAAGTTCTGGCAGATGATCGGCCGTGGAACCCGTTTGCGCTCGGACCTGTTCGGCCCCGGCGCGGATAAGCGCGACTTCCTGGTCTTCGACTTCTGCGGCAACCTCGAGTATTTCAGTCAAGACTTCCCCGGATCGGAAGGATCGACGCAGAAGTCGCTGACACAGCGCATCTTCGAGTCCCGGCTGGTGCTGGTCACCGACCTGGACACCACCGGGACCGACACCGCGCTACGGAACGAGACCGCCAACCTGCTGCACCGGTTCGTCGCCGGGATGACGCTGGACAACGTGCTGGTGCGCCCGCACCGACACGCGGTCGAGCGCTTCGGCCGGCGAGAAGCCTGGGACACGCTCAAGCCCGACGACACCGAGACCGCGCTGAGCCTGAGCGGCCTACCGTCATCGGTCAAGGAGTCCGACGAGCAGGCCAAGCGGTTCGACCTGCTGATTCTGCGCCGACAGCTGGCGCAATTGGACGGCGACGCGGTCACCTCCGAACGGGTCCGGGAGACCATCCAGGCGATCGCTGTCGCCCTGCTCGGCAAGACCGCGATTCCGTCGGTCGCCGAGCAGTCGGTCCTGCTCGAGTCGATCGCCGGCGACGAGTGGTGGGTCGACACCACCTTGCCGATGCTCGAACTGGCCCGGTTGCGGGTCCGGGGACTGGTGCGGTTCATCGAGATCACCCGGCGCAGCCCGGTGTACACCGATTTCGAAGACGAACTGGGCACCGCGACCGAAGTCGCCCTACCCGGCACCAGTCCCGGCACCAACCTTGAACGCTTCCGGGCCAAGGCCGCGGCTTACCTGCGCCGGCACGAGGATCACGTTGCTCTGCAACGGTTACGGCGCAATCGGCAGCTCACACCCGAGGACCTGACCGCGCTCGAGGACATGCTCGTCGCATCCGGCGGACGTCGGGTGGACCTGGCGTGGGCGTCCGACCGGCCAGGTGGCCTTGGTATCTTCGTGCGTTCCTTGGTCGGCCTGGACCGGTACGCCGCCCAGGAAGCGTTCGCCGACTACTTGGACGGCTCCCGGTTCACCGTCGACCAGGTTCGATTTGTCGGCCTGATCGTCGAGGAACTCACGTCCAACGGAGCGATGGAACCGGGCCGGCTCTTCGAGTCGCCTTACACCGACCGTGCACCGACCGGACCCGACAGTCTGTTTCCCGAGGCCCACGTCGACTCGCTCGTCGGGATACTCAACGAGATCACGCGGCACGCAATCCCTGCCGCCGACGCCTCCTGACGCATTCGTTCGCCCGGTCGAATTCGTTCGCCGGATCGCTTGACTGAGGGGGTGGGCATCAGGCAGGCTGTCCGGCTGCCCACTCGCGAAGTCAGGCGGCACGACGACGACGTCGTCCGATCCGATCTGGCGGTCACCGCCACTACGCAAGGGGGAGTCATGGTCGACACTTTGGATCGCGGATCCGGGACTCCGATCGGCGACGGAGGCGACGACTGGCCCGCGGCTATCGAATTCTCGCCGGAGCAGAATGTGCGGTTCGGCGTGCAGTGGCAGCACCACCGAGACATCTGGATTCAATGGGTCAGACTGCTCGTTGGCGGCACCATTATCGCTGCCGGCTGGTTGGTTTGGCACACGCTGATCCTGCTTTCCCCACCGAACGGACTCGATGAACAGGCCAACCATCGACTTCAGCAATCGCTGGTTCACATCGAGGCGCCTTCGGCATTGGCGATCCTGGCAGTGATCGCCACGTTAGTCGTCGCGGTGTCCGTGGCGGTTCGAGGGCTGGCCGACCCCCAAGCGAACAACTCGCAGGGCATCGACGAGGCCCGTCGCACTTTCCTGACGGCCACCGTCGGTGTGCTCGGCGCGATCGGAGTCGCGATCGCCGTGCTCGCGGTTGTCTGGAATGTCAATACCGATGGTTGGGGCTTGCCAGGAGAATGCGCATTGCTGTTGATCGCGGGCGCCACATCCGCGATCGCGGCCGATTCGATGACCGTGCTCGGGCGGGCCAGAAGCGCGAATCCGGCCTTCGCCAACTGGGTTCGCGAGCAGCATGTCGAACGAATCCAGCGAGGCGCTCGGCGCGCACGACAGAACCTCGAGAAGGTCTGCCGCCGGGACCGGCTTATCGTTCTCGCCAAGTCCACCATCGTGTTGATCGGTGCCGGCTTCCTGCTCGGTGTCGGGCTCCTGTGGACGTTTCCAGACGAACTGGTGCACAGTTTCTGGAGCATTCCGGACCGATTGTGGCGTTCGATGCTGGCTAGCCTGATCGCAGGCGGCATCAGCCTCCTGATCGGCCACCGACTCGTTCTCGCCTGGCTGCTCCGCGACTGGTGGTATCTGATCTACTGGACTCTGATGGCATTCTTCGTCGCAACGGCGCTGACCATCGCCGCCCTTGCAGCGATCGTGGAATCGCCGGCACGGGCCCAGCAGGTGGGGCTGCCGATGTTACTCGGCACACCTGCGATGGTGGGTCTGCTTGTCCTCGCGCTCAACTTCGGGCCGGCGCACCAGCTGGCTCGGAACCGACGATTGTCGCGACTCGTCCCAGACCTTCGCAGGCTGCGCGGCGGCGAACTGTGGCGACGCATAGACAACCGCCGGCGCGCGAACGCAAAGGTCGTCGCGGAAAGCACACCGACCGACTGAACGAAATCGAGGGGCCTGCCGGGCTCACGACGACGCCGGTCGTCGGCGCAGCTCCGCGGTGGTCTCGTGGGCACCCTCGACGGCGATGCGCCGGGTGTCGGGCCGGCTGCCGGCCGGAACGTCGCCGAGCCGGGCGAGCGCCGGCGGCCCGCTGGTGTCCGGCAACCCCGGCGCCGCCAGCAGCCGGCGCTCGACCAGGTCGAACACCACCCCGCGGGGCAGGCTGTGCAGGCGCACGTCCGAGATCATCAGCGGCTGGGTGCCGGTGGCCGTGTAGGCGGTGGTCAGCGCGTCGGACCCGTCCATCACGGTGACCACGCCGCGGCCCTTGACCTCCATCCGCCCGTCCGGCCCGATGATCGCCGCGGTGTCCTCGTCCACCCCGATGCCCAGCTGGGCCGGGTTCCCGGCGACCAGGGACAGCAGCCGGCCGAACCGGTTCCGTTGGGTGAAGTGCTGATCGACGATCGCCTGCGGCAGCAGGCCAAGGCCCTCGGAGACCTGGCTCATCCGGAACTTCGGGGTGGCACCGCCGCTGCCGAAGGCGACCATGTGGGTCGACAGGATGCTGGCGCCGGCCGAGGTGCCGGCGACCAGCGCGCCACGACGGTGTGCGGCCCGGACGGCCTCCCCCAGCGGGGTGCCGACCACGATGGCCGCCAGCTTGACCTGGTTGCCGCCGGTCATGAAGACGGCGGTGCTCTCGGCCACCGCCGCCACCAGGTCCGGCGACGCCGCCTGCGCGCGGCTCTCCGGGCGGATGCCGACCACCTCGGTCACCTCGAGCGAGGTGAAGATCTGCAGGTAGGCGTGGGTGATCTCGTCACCGAGCGAGGACGCGGTGGAGATCACCACGATCCGGGCGTCGGGTCCGCCGGCCAGCCGGACGACATCGCGGAGCACCGTCATCCGGCCGACCTTGTCCTCCGCGCCGCCGATGGGCATGACGATGCCGCCGGGCTCTCGGGCCACCGCCGCGGACGCATGCTGCGCGATCACCGGGTCACGGTAGCCGAGGCCCGGCGGGCGCTGCCCGGGACGACGCCCGGGCCGCGTGCTCAGGCCGCGCGCGGGCGGCGGCCGAGGGCCACCATCCCACCCACCTCGTCGTCTTCGACGATCGCCGGAACGAGCCCGGCCGATTCGAGAGCCGCGGTGACGACTGCGATCTGGCTCTCTCCGACCTCGACGGACAGCATCCCGTCCGCCGCCAGCCAGTCCGGGGCGCCGGCGATCACCCGGCGCAGCACGTCGGTGCCGTCCGTCCCGCCGTCCAGGGCGACGGCCGGCTCGTGGTCGCGGGCCTCCGGCGGCATCAGGGCGATCGCCGCGGTCGGCACGTACGGCGCGTTGCACGCCAGCACGTCCACCCGCCCGCGCAGGTCGGGCTGCAGCGCGTCGAACAGGTCGCCCTGGTAGGCCCGGCCGCCGGTCGCGGCCAGGTTGCGCTCGGCGCATTGAACCGCGGTCGGGTCGAGGTCGGCGGCGTGCAGCTGCACGTCCGGCGTCGACGCGCCGATCGCCATCCCGATCGCGCCGCAGCCGCAACACAGGTCGACCACGACCGGGCGGGACCGCCCGCGCAGGAACGTCACGGCCTCGCGAACCATGAGCTCGCTGCGCCGGCGCGGCACGAACACCCCCTCCTGGACGCCGACGCGCAGCCCGGCGAACTCGACCCAGCCGACGATGTACTCCAGCGGTGTACCGGCGACGCGTCGACGAACCATCCCGGCCAGCGTGTCCGGGCCGCTCGCCGCCTCGGACAGGATCGCCGCCTCGTCCTCGGCGAAGACGCACCCGGCGGCCCGCAGCGCTCCGACCACCCACGCAGGCGGGTCCACCGGCGTTTGGGCCGCCCCGCGCCCTGGGTACGTCGTCCTCGAGCTCACGGGACAGATCATGCCCAAGGAGGAACGCATGTCCGAACAACTCGCCGGCCGCCGCGTGGCGATCCTGGCCGCCGACGGTGTGGAGCGCGTCGAGTTGGTGCAGCCGCGCGACGCGCTGCGGGCCGCCGGCGCCCGCACCGACCTGATCTCGATCGACGAGGGCACCGTCAAGGCCCGCGACCACGACCTGGAACCGGCCGGCGAGTACCCCGTCGACCTGCTCGTCGGCTCGGCGTCGGTGGCCGACTACGACGCGCTGGTGCTGCCCGGCGGCACGGTCAATCCGGACAAGCTGCGGCTCGACGCGGACGCCGTCGGCTTCGTCCGGGCGTTCGTCGAGTCCGGTAAGCCGGTCGCCGCGATCTGCCACGGTCCGTGGACCCTGGTCGAGGCCGACGTGCTGAAGGGACGAACGCTGACGTCGTACCCGAGCATCCGAACCGACCTGGCCAACGCCGGCGCGACGGTGGTCGACGAGCCGGTGGTGGTGGACGGCAACCTGATCACCAGTCGCCGACCCGGCGATCTGCCGGCGTTCTGCGCGGCCGTCGTCGACGCGCTGGCCACGTCCGATCGGTGATCGGCGGTGCTCCGGACCGGTCGTCCGGCCGGTCGATCACGGCCCGCCGATGCCCGGCGGGCTATCGTTCGGCTGCATGCGGGCCCGGACGCTGGCGGCGGTGGCGGCGCTGACCCTGGCGCTCGCCGGTTCCGGTTGCGCGGCAGCCGGCATGGCCGGCACCCCGACCGTCAACGACGAGCGCACCGGCACCTCAGCCGGCACAGCGGGCGGCACAGTGGCTGGGACAGCGGCCGGCACAGCGGGCCCGGCTTCCTCGACGTCCGACGCGGTGACGGGTGCCTCGGCCATCACGACCCCGGCGATGCCCGTCACCACACGCACCGTGACCAGCACCGTCACGGCCTCGACTGGCGCATCGACCACGGCATCGAGCACCGGCACGTCGGCGACGGATCTGTCCGGTGAGGTATACGGCTTCGTCACCGCGGTCGACCCGGCCCGGTCCGAGCTGACCGTGGACAAGATCGACTGGTTCACCGGGGCCGCGGCCCAGCAGGCGTGCGCGCAGGACGGCGTCACCGGCACCGACAACAACCGGTGCTCCGGCTGGTACTACCGCAACGTCAATCCGGCCCTGCGGGTGGTCGCGGTCGCGCCGGACGCGGCGATCAGCACCCTGAACGGCGGGACCCGGAGCGTCCCCGGCGACCTGCCGACGGTGGCGGCCGAGATCGCCCGGAACGGCGGGCACAGCCCCTGGCGGCTGGTGGTGACCGACGGTCGGGTGACCGAGCTGCAGGAGATCTACCTGCCCTGAGCGACGGAGTCGGTCAGCCGCTCCCGCACCGCGGCCGCGACCCGCTCGGGCGAGGTGGACGCCGGGAACACCGCGACGACCACCTCGGGGGTCCGCTCCGGGCTGCCGGGCACCGGCGGTCCGACACCGAACAGTGCGCGCACGGCGTCGAGTTCGGCGAGCAGTTCCTGCTCGTCCACCACCTCCGACCGCAGCAGGCGCCGAAGCTCGTAGTTGTGCGTCGCGGTGACCGCCGTCGCGAACCGGATCGCCGTCAGCGGCGGCTCCGCCGGCAGTCGGCGCCGCAGGTAGCTGGCGAAAAGCCGCTCGTACCGGCTGGTGGTCACCAGCTCGCGATCCCGCAGCTCGGGCGTCTGCCGCACCACCCGGTCCCGCAGCTGGACCACCGGGAGCCGGTCCCGGAACCGCCGGAACACCATCGCCGCCGCCTCGCACACCGCCCGGTACGGATCTGCGTGCTCCCGCCCGAAGAACTCGGTGATCGCGTCCAGCAGTTCGTCGTGATCGGCGAAGATCACGTCCTCCTTGGACCGGAAATGCCGGAAGAACGTGCTGCGCGATACTCCGGCCGCCTCGGCGATCGCCGTCGCGGAGGTGGCCTGGTAGCCCTGCTCGGCGAACATTCGCACGGCCACGTCGGCCACGGCGACCCGGGGCAGCGCGGCCGACCGGGTGCCGGCCACCTCGTCGGAAACGGATGCGCTCACCCGGTCACGGTACTGGCCGTGACACCCGGTCTCATGCAGGCAATGACCGACGCAACAGGATCCGGGTCGCCGGGATCAGCGCCAGCCAGCAGATGGCGGCCGCCCACAACCCGAAGAACGCGGCCCCGATGCCGACCACGAACAGCACCACGGTGACCGCCGAGCCGATGGTGAAGCCCCGGATCTGCTCCGCCGTGGCGTGCGCGGCCAGCAGGCCGTGGCTGCGTGCATACAGCCACATCGCCACGATCGACAGGCTCGTCGCGGCCAGCGAGCAGGCGTAGAAGACGATCGACAGGTGGTGCTCGTCGTCCTCGAAGGCACCCATCACCGCCGTCGGGAACGGCATGAAGGTGACGGTCAGCAGGCTGACCAGGTTGAACCAGAGCAGCCCGCCGTCGTACTTGTCGATCATCCGGTACATCCGGTGGTGAGCCATCCAGAACTGGCCGATGACCAGGAAGCTGATCAGGAAGCTCAGGATGTGCGGCCACAGGTCGCCCAGCACGTGCAGCAGGTTCGACTCCTCCTCCGGGACCTCGAACTCCGCCGCCAGCGGCAGCACGAGCAGGGTGATGACGATGGCGAAAACGGCGTCGCTGAAGAAGACGACCCGTTCGAAGCTGAGCGACGACTCGCCGGATCCGTCCGACACCTGACCCTCCCGATCGACTGGCCGGCCCACCATGGCCCCGGGCGACGACCCGGCCACGGCCCCGCCCGAACTGTCCCACACCGTCCGTCGGCACCTTCCACCAGCAGCGCGAAGCGCCGTCGACCAGCCGATGACGCGATTCGGACGGTCGCCTCCGCTACCGTGGTGCGCATCCGACGTCGGGCGGAATCTCCAGCGGCAGCGTCCCCGATGGCGAAAGGGCAGGCGAGACTTCCGGCAATGGCCGACACACGACCCGGCTCCCACCTGATCGGGCTGATCCGGTCGACCGTCCCGCCCATCCACCCGGGCGGCCGGCCCATCGTCCTGGGCGCGGCGGCGACCACCCTCGGCGCCCGCTTGCTGCTGCGCACGCTCGGATTGCGCCGGGCCGGCCGGTTCGCGACCACCACCGGGCTGGCGGCCACCGCGGCGTCCGCGGCGTTCTTCCGGGCACCGGTTCGGGTCCGTCCGATCGGTGCCGGATTGGTGGTGGCTCCCGCCGACGGCCTGATCAGCCTGATCACCGAGGCGCCGCCGCCCCCGGAGTTCGACCTGCCGCCGATCCCGCTGCCTCGGGTGTCGATCTTCCTGTCCATCTTCGACGTGCACATCCAGCGCATCCCGGTCGACGGGACGATCCGCGAGGTCGCCTACCGTCCCGGCAGGTTCCTGTCCGCGGACCTGGACAAGGCATCGGACGACAACGAGCGCAATTCGCTGATCATCGACCCGGTCACCGGCGGGACCGTGGTGGTCACCCAGATCGCCGGCCTGGTGGCCCGCCGGATCGTCTGCGACGTGCGGGCGGGGGCAGTGGTCGCCACCGGCCAGACCTACGGGCTGATCCGGTTCGGCTCGCGGGTGGACACCTACCTGCCGCCGGGCAGCCGGGTCCGGGTGCTCACCGGACAGCGGGCGGTGGGCGGCGAGACGGTGCTGGCCGAGCTGGCCGACCGGTCCGGCGCGGGTGGGGCCGGCGGCTGATGGGTGGGGTCCCCGGGGTCCGCTTCCTGCCCAACGCCATCACCGTGCTGGCCCTGTGCGCCGGGCTGACCTCGGTGGCCTTCGCGATGAGCGGTCAGTGGCGGCTGGCGGTCGGCGCGGTCGGCGCGGCCGCCGTGCTGGACTCGCTGGACGGGCCGGCCGCCCGGTGGCTGCGCTCGCAGAGCCGCGTCGGGGCCGAACTGGACTCGCTGTCGGACTGCATCTCCTTCGGCGTCGCGCCGGCCCTGATCATGTACGTCTGGTTGTTGCGCGACCAGGGACAGGGCTACGGCTGGGTCGTCTGCCTGCTGTTCGCGGTGTGCGCGGCCCTGCGGCTGGCCCGCTTCAACTCGCTGCTCGACGACGAGCCCAAGCCCTGGGCGAAGGGCTTCTTCACCGGGGTGCCCACCCCGGCCGCCGGGCTGATCGTCACCGCGCCGTTGCTGTTGTCCAACCGGCTGGGCCTCGACGGCATTTGGGCCCAGCCGCTGGTCGTCTCCGGCTGGATCGTGCTGATCGGCCTGCTGATGGTGTCCCGGATCCCGACGATCGCGCTCAAGTCCGTCCGGCTGCCGGCACAGCTGATCGTGCCGATGCTGATCCTGCTGGTGCTGGGCGTCGCGGCGCTGTTCTACGAGCCGGAGATCGTCACCGTCATCGGCATGATCGTGTACCTGTTGCACATCCCGTACGCGGTATGGAAGTACTACTACCTCAAGAACCACCCGGAGCGTCGCCGGCCGGCCGGCCGGCGACCGCGCCGATCGAGTCGCCGGGTCAGGATGCGCATACCGCGCCGTCAGCGGGTCGCCGGACGGCTGTCGGACGGCTCGCCGTCGTCGTACCAGCGGGGCACCGCGGCACGGGACCGGCCGCGTAGCGCCTGGCGCCGGCAGCCCTGACGCCCTTTAGTCGTGTTTCTTGACTATCAATAGTCGAGACAGTCATGCTGACAGGCGTGACCGATCCGGAACATCCGTGGTACGACGACATTCCGCTGCCGGCTCTGCTGCGGCACGCCCGCTCGACCTACGGTTCGGCGATGCGGCGGGCGCTGGCCGATGCCGGATTCGACGACATCCCCGCGAACGGCCTGTACATGATCGGCGGCCTGGCCATCGACCGAGAGGTGCCGCTGAGCCAGCTGATCCAGGAACTGCGGATTTCCAAGCAGGCCGCCGGGCAACTCGTCGATGCACTCGTGCTGCGCGGCTACCTGGATCGTGCGGTGGACCCCAACGATCGCCGCAGGCTCACCGTCACGCTCACCGACCGCGGCGCCGCCGCCGCGCAAGTGCAGGCCGATGCGCGGGCGCGGGTGGATGCCGAACTCACGGACGCGGTGGGCGCCGACGCGGTCGCCCACACCCGGCGAGCCCTGGCCGTGCTGTGCGATATCGGCCGGACGGATCACGGCCGGACGGATCACGGAGCGGTCGGCCGCGGCTGACCCGTCAGGGTCGGCAGACGCCGGATCCGCGGCAACCGCGGGGCCGTCAGGCGTCGAAGCCGAGACGACGGGCGGATCGGGTCTTCTGCCGGCTGGTACGCAGCCGACGCAGCCGGCGCACCAGCAGCGGGTCCTCGGCCAGTGCCGCCGGGTTGTCGATGATCTCGTTGAGTACCTGGTAGTAGCGGGTGGGCGACAGGTCGAAACGGTCCTTGATCGCCTGCTCCTTGGCGCCGGCGTACTGCCACCATTGCCGCTCGAACGCCAGGATTTCCCGATCGCGGCGGGACAGCCCGCCCTCGGTGCCGGCCTGGGTGGCCGCACCGGTGGTGTCCTTGCCGTTCGGCTGCGGCGCGGCGGCGCTATCCACGTCGGGTCCTCCCCATTCAGCACGATTCACGACAGCCGAAACACACGGATGTCATTCCACGCTCATTCCAACATGCAGCGGATCCGGGCCGTGGCTGCGCCGTGGGCGTGTCCGGCGCCGGGGTGGCCCCGGTGAGGCCTCGGCGGGGTCGCTGCGCTGATCAGTCGAACCTCCTGGTGACCGAAATGTCGGGTTCGGTCGTGCCGGTCGGGCTGGATCTCGTCCCGCGCTGATCCAACACCCACTTTGGGTGCCGTTTTGTCCGGTTTGCTGAACGTTGGATCAGCGCGGCTCCCCGAGGCGGCCCGGCGGCGACGAAGCCCCCCGCGCGGCCAGGTTCACCTGAGGGGACGGCCCCTGCGGGGCCGGCCCGCCAGGAGAAAGGGGCACAAGGGCTTCACCGGTTCGGAGGCTTCACCGGTTCGAGCGGGTCAGCTCGTGCCGGCGGCTCCGGAGGTCGCCGCAGCCCGGCTGGCCGGGGTGGTCGACGGCGAGGTGGTGGACGTCGTCGAGGGCGAGCTGCTCGACGACGACGGCGCGGTGGTGGTGGTGGTCGGGCTGGTCCGGGCTGTCGAGGAGTCGGTCGGAGCCGTCGACGAGCCAGTCACCGCGGTGGTCGTCGGCGTCACGGCGCTTGAGGTCGACGGGTCCCCGTCGTCGGTGCCGCCGTCCGTGCCCCCGCTGCCGCCGTGGCCGCCCAGCACGGAGAAGCCGCCCTGCGAACCGCCGGAGATCGGCGCCCCCTTGACCGCCTCGACCACGGTGACCAGGCCCAGCGCCCCGGCGAAGACCAGCACGGAGGTGGCCAGGCCGATCAGCGCCCAGCGGATCCGGCCCGGCCGGGACCACCAGGATCGGGAACGCGGCGTCGCCGGCGTTGCGGGTTGCTCGGCGACGGACCTGCCACCGACCAGTCGGCCCGCGGCTCCGGTGGGCGCGCCCATCAGGGCCGCGTGCTGCAGGTCCTGTCGCGTCACCGCGGTCAGCAGGACGGTCCGGTCGATGGTCTCCTGCTGGTCCGGCAACCCGCCTCCGCGCGCATGCTGCACGGTGCGTGTCACCGTCCGGCGGGTGACCAGCAGGGAATGACCGATCACCGCGCTGCCGACCACGGAGATCACCGACGCGAGCGCGGCGCCGACGATGGTGCCGGCCACCCCCAGCTGAGCGCCGATGAAGGCGGCGACGATCGCGGCCGACATGCTGGCGACCACCTGGGTTGCGGTCAGCGAGAACTTCGGATCGTCCCCGTCCTTGTCGGTGTCGGTGTCGGTGTCGGTGGCGGTGTCGGTGTCCGGGTTCCGTAACGGGCCGGTCGCCGGCGACCCGGGCGCCACGCCGGGACGACCGGCGACCGCCGTCGGGGCGGTGGGCCAGGGCTGCCGACCGGCGGCAGACCCGGCCGGCCAGGGGCGCGAGCCGGCGGCGGGGCCGGCCGCGCGCACGGTCGGCGGCATCGGTGGTGATGGTGGCGGTGGTGTGGATCGAGGTGCCGCCGCCCGCCGGATCGCGTCGGCGTCCAGCAGCACGGTGTCGTCGTCGGTCGAGCGACCGGAGTCCGGTCGTGGTGCGGGGGTCTGCATGGGTATCGGTTTCGTGTCGGTTCGGTCGTTCGGTCGTGTCGCCTGGTCAGCAGGCAAAGGGTGAGACGCCGGTCGTCGGCCGGTCGTTGACCGGCCGTGCGTTGTCTCACAACCGTTCTCGCCCGAGGTGGATCCCAGGCGAAACCCGATGGGGCCGCCAACGTCAACATCAGTTGACATCTGTTGAGTGTCAGCTTATGTTGACACCATGACCACCACACCGACCGCCAGCTCGGCGGCCGCCTCAACCGCCAGCGACCTGGCCGGAGCGCTCGACAGCGCCGATCCGCAGGTCGGCCTGCGGGCGGTCGCCTCGTTGCGCACCCTGGTGGAGCGGTTGGAAGTCCTGCACGTGCGCAGTGCTCGAGACCGGGGCTGGTCCTGGCAGGAAATCGCGGACCAGCTCGGGGTTTCCAAGCAGGCGGTCCATCGCAAGCACCATCGGAGGATCTGACATGTTCGAACGCTTCAGCCGGGACGCTCGCGCCGCCGTCGTCGACGCCCAGGACGTTGCGCGTTCCCTGCACGACCCGGCCATCCGCGGGTCGCACCTGCTGGTCGGGCTGACCGGGGCCGGCTGCTCGACGGGTGGACTGCTGGAGGAGCACGGCGCCGGCCGGGCGGCGTTGCTGCGCCGACTGGCCGAGCACGGTCGCGGCGGATTGGACGAGTCGGCGCTGTCCGCGCTGGGCATCGATCTGGACGCCGTCCGCAGTTCGGTCGAATCGACGTTCGGGGCCGGCGCCCTGGACGCCGATCCGCCGTCGTCCCGCCGCTGGCGGTTCCGCCGGCGCCGCCCGGCCGAACACGGGCACATCCCGTTCACCGGCGACGCCAAGAAGGCGCTCGAACTGAGCCTGCGGGAGGCGCTGCGGCTGGGCCTGAACTCGATCGACGCCGAGGCCGTGCTGCTGGGCATCCTGCGCTCCGACGACCGGCAGGTTCGGCGCCTGCTCGACGATCTCGACGTGGACGTCGCCGGCCTGCGTCGCGCCGCCGAGGCCCGGCTCCGTCGCGCGGCCTGACCGGAGCCACCGGTCTCCGGCAGCCACAGCGGGCGCCGAACCGTCGCCCAAGGGG
Source organism: uncultured Actinomycetes bacterium (assembly GCA_964497705.1). Classification (GTDB taxonomy): domain Bacteria; phylum Actinomycetota; class Actinomycetes; order Mycobacteriales; family Nakamurellaceae; genus Nakamurella. Next base: position 17,007 of record CAZCEH010000020.1, read on the forward strand.
TCTTTCGGCTCTGCCTCGCGGCGGCCGTCCGGTGCACAGTCGAATCCTGACCGATCTGGGTGTCGGAAGGGTGACGAGCGATGGGCAACGACGAATCAGGCAGCGATGCCGGCGGACGGCCGGCAGGAGTGGCTCCGGTCGAGGCGTCGACGAGGGTCGGTTCGGGCGGCCATCCGCCCGGCGGGGTGATCGTCGTCGGTATCGACGAGTCGGAGGCGGCCGCCGCCGCGGCCGACTGGGCGGCCGACGAGGCCCAGCGCCGGCACGCGGTGCTGCGCCTGGTTCACGGCTACGTGCTGCCGCAGAACGCGGGCTATCCGGACTACGAGAGCCTGCCGAACGACATGCAGTTCGAGATCCGGCAGCAGAGCCAACGTCTGCTCGACCGGGTCGGATCGGCGCTCACGGCCGGACGACCGGATCTGTCCGTCGACACCCTGGCCACCTACGCGCGAGCCGCCACCGCGGTGCGGACCGCCTCCGAGCACGCGATCCTCACCGTCGTCGGAGCCGGCAGCGCCGCGCGAATCCCCGGAGTGCCGGTCGGGTCGGTCGCGCTGGCGGTGGCGTCGTCCAACCCGGTGCCGGTAGCCGTCATTCACACGGGCTTCGCGGGCCAGCCGTCCGGACCGGTGGTGGTGGGCGTCGATGGCTCCCGGCTCAGCGACACCGCGATCGGCTTCGCCTTCGACGAGGCGTCCGTGCGCGGCGCCGAACTCGTCGCCGTGCACGCCTGGAGCGACTTCTTCCTGGACGGTCGGCTGCAGTCACCGTTGGTCGACCCGAAGGTGCTGCTCCAGGAGGAACGCGCGCTGCTCAGCGAATGCCTGGCGGGATGCCGCGAGCGGTACCCGGAGGTGGTCGTGCGGCACATTCTGGTGCGCAAGAGCCCGTCCGCGGCCCTGCTGGAATACGCCGCCGAGGCGCAGGTGATCGTCGTGGGCAGCCACGGCCGGGGTGGATTCACGCGCATGCTGCTGGGCTCCAACAGCCGCGCCCTCATCTCGCACGCGCGGTGCCCGGTGATCGTCGCCCGGCACGTCTGACCGGCCGCGCACCCCGGCGTCAGGCCGGTCCGGCCGGACCGGCCTCCCCACCCCCGGTCCCCCCGCCCCGTCGACTTGAGCCATATGCGGCTTCGCGGGGTCGTTGAACCTGCATATGGCTCAAGTCGGCGGAAGGGCGGGCCCGCCCTTCGACCGGACGAACAACACGGTGACGGCCGCGGCCAGGATCACCCCGACGGCCACCATGATCACCGGGCCCATCGCGTCGGTGAACGCCGCGGCGAAGCTGTGCTGGGCGGCGGCGCCGATCTGGTCGGCGACCGCAGCAGGCACGTCGGCCGGCAGCGCCTGCTGCGGCTGACCGGCGCCGACCTGCAAACCGCCGCTCGCGGCCCGCGTCATGCCCGCCACGAACGGCTCGCGGGCCGCCTCGGGCAATCCGGCCGCGGCGGCCCGCGCCTGGGACACCAGCGCGTCGGCGAGCCGATTGGCCAGCAGCGCACCGAGAACGGCAGTGGCCAGCACCGCCCCGAATTCCTGCACGGTGTCCAGCACGCCCGCCCCGATGCCGGCCCGGGACGGCGGCATGTCCCGCGTGGCCAGGCCGAAGACCGGCGTCCACACGCAGCCCAGTCCGATCCCGGCGGTCACCAGCCCGGGCACGAAGCTCCACTGACCGGAGTCGGGCGCGGCCACCACCACGACGTAGGTCATGCCGGCCGCGAACAACAGCAGCCCGGCCATCAGCACCCATTTCATGCTGATCCGGCCCGAGCCGGACAGCCCGCCGACCACTCCGGAGGTGATCATCATGGCCATCGACTGGGTGCCGACGACCAGGCCCGCGGCCACCGCGGTCAGGCCGAGCACCGACTGGTAGTAGATGGTCAGCGGGAGGAAGACCCCGACCATGGCGAAACCCATGGCCAGCAGCACCAGGGTCATCACGGTGAAGGTCCGGTCACTGAATACCTGGAACGGCAGCAGCGGTTCGCGATCCTGGGTGCGCACCTGCCGCCACAGGAACAGGCCGAGCAGCACGGCGCCGACGGCGATGATCAGCGGGATGGACACGAAGCCGGCCACCGTGCCCCAGTCGTAGCGCTGCCCCTCGATCAGCCCGAAGACGACGCACAGCAGCCCCGCGGTGAGCAGCGCGACGCCCGGCAGGTCCAGCCGGTGCTTGAGTCCGGGCCGTACGTCGGGCATGAACACGAACGCCAGCGCGAACGCCGCGATGCCGATCGGGATGTTCAGGAAGAAGATCCAGCGCCAGCCGGCGTGGGTGACCAGCAGGCCGCCGAGGGTCGGTCCGGCGAGCACACCGAGCCCGGACATGATCCCGGTGGCGGCGAATGCCGGCCCGCGCTTCTCGGCCGGCAGGATCGAGGTGATGATCGGCAGTCCCTGCGGGGCCAGCAGCGCGGCGCCGATGCCCTGCGCGGCCCGGAACGCGATCAGCTGACCGGGGGTCTGGGACAGCCCGGAGGCCAGGCTGGCCACCGTGAACACCGCCAGTCCCAGCAGGAACAGGCGGCGCGGTCCGTGGATGTCGCCGAGCCGCCCGGACGTGATCAGCAGCACGGTATAGGCCAGCGAGTACGCCGAGCCGACCCACAGGACCGTCTCCAGAGTGGCGTTCAGATCGGTGACCAGGTCGGGGATGGCGATGTTGACGATGGTGATGTCCAGCAGGGTCATGAACAGACCCAGGCAGAACACCGTGATGACCAGCACCGGCCGGACCGGCCGGTGTCCGTGCACGGGAACGCCGGTGACGGTCACGGCGCCGCCGGTCGATCCCGCGGTGGTTGCGGACATGGGAAAATCTCCTTGCACTGTGTGTGGTTGATTCCGTCGGTTCGGTGATCGCCCGCTGACGCGGTGCGGCGCGGTCGTTGGCCGCGTCCCAGGGCCGGTGGCGTGTTGGCGCACGCCACCGGCCCGCTCCCGGCCGTCAAGGCGGCCGGTTCCCCGGCATCGGCCGCGGCATGCCCGGCACCAGCCCGGTGCGCCGCTGGATGTCGTCGACCCACCGGCGGATCTGGTCGTCGTCCCAGGACAGCCGACCCTCGGCGATGTCGTCGACGACCGCGCTGACCCAGGCGTATTCCGCCTCGAGCAGGGCCAACTGGTATTCGGTATCGATCAGGAACAGCCGCGGCAGCCGGAACCGCTCGTTCATGTCGACGGTCACCGACCGGATGGCGGCGATCCCCTTGCCCAGGGCCACCAGCCGGGCGGTGAGCTCGGCCCGCGCGTCCTGCTCGGACACCAGGGGCATGAACGACAACGCGGCGGCGAACTCGGGGAACTCGTTGCGGACGGTGCGGAGCATGGTGGTCAACCACAACTCGGCGGTCTCCCGACCGTCCTCGGTGATCCGGTAGACGGTCCGCTCCGGACGCCGGCCCTCGCGTTCGGTCTCCACCGGTTCGATCAGGCCGGCGGCCGCCAACCGCTCGATCGCCGGGTACAGCGACCCGCGCTGCACGCGCACCACGCTGTCCTTGCCCCGAGCCTGCATGACGCGCTGCATCTCGTACGGATGCATCGGCGCCTCGGCCAGCAGCACCAGCACCATCAGCATCAGCGGGCTGGCCCGTGGCACCGGTCGCCGTCCCTGATTAGTCATGCGATGACTATCCACCACCTGACATGTTGGCGTCAAGAGCCGTCAACATGACGTCATCGTGACACCATCCGGCGTGCCACACCACCCAGCGGAAAGCGGCGCAAGGCCGCGACCGGTCGGGCGGCGTGCTGGCCCACGACATGGCAGGCTCTTGATGCTCATTCAGGCCGCCATCACCATGGAGCGTCGATGAACTCACCCCTGCCGGACCCCACCGCCTGGCTCACCGACCTGATCAAGACCCAGAACCCGATGGTGCTGTGGCCGTCGGGCGACGTCGCGAACACCTCGGCCGCGCTCAGCGCCGCGGCCGCACCGTGGACCAAGGCGGTCGCCCAGGTGACCCAATGGCAGGTGGACACCATGAAGGCGTTCTGGGCCCCGTTCACGGGCGCGACCGGCGGGAAGGGTGGCGACAGCGGCATCAAGGACCGCCGATTCAGCGGTGAGGCATGGGCCGAGGACCCCCGCTACGACCTGGTGGCCAAGACCTACCTGGCCCAGACCGAGCTGGCCCAGAAGGCGCTCGACGCGGCACCGATCGACGACCGGTCCAAAGCCCAATGGAGCTTCGCGCTGCGCCAGGTCGCCGATGCGCTGAGCCCGGCCAACACGCTGCTCACCAACCCGGAGGCGCTGCAGCTGGCCATGGAGACCGGTGGGGCGAGCCTGGCCGAGGGCATGCGGCTGTTCACCGAGGATCTGGCCAAGGGCCGGATCTCGATGACCGACGAGACCGCGTTCGAGGTGGGCAAGAACGTCTGCACCACCCCCGGCAGCGTGGTCCTGCAGAACGAGCTGATCCAGCTGATCCAATACCGGCCGAGCACCGACAAGGTCTACAAGCGACCCCTGCTGATCGTGCCGCCGTGCATCAACAAGTACTACATCCTGGACCTGCAGCCGGCGAACTCGTTCGTCGCGCACGCGGTCGAGCAGGGGCACACGGTCTTCCTGGTCTCCTGGCGCAACGCCGGCCCGTCGCAGGAGACGCTGACCTGGGACGACTACCTGGAGCAGGGCATCTTCACTGCCATCGAGGCCGCCCTGAAGATCAGCAAGGCGGACCAGGTCAACACGCTGGGCTTCTGCGTCGGCGGCACCCTGCTGGCCAGCGCACTGTCCGTGCTGGCCGCCCGCGGCGAGCACCCGGCGGCCAGCATGACGCTGCTGACCACCCTGCTGGACTTCACCGACACCGGCGAGATCGGCCTGCTGGTCACCCCGGAGGGCGTCGCCGCCCGGGAGGTGGCGATCGGCAACGGCGGGCTGCTCAAGGGCAGTGAGCTGGCCCAGGTGTTCGCCGCCCTGCGGGCCAACGACCTGATCTGGCCGTACGTGGTCAAGGGCTACCTGAAGGGGCAGGCGCCGCCGGCGTTCGACTTGCTGTACTGGAACAGCGACGACACCAACCTGCCGGGCCCGATGTTCTGCTACTACCTCCGCAACACCTACCTGGAGAACAAGCTGCGCGAGCCCGGCGCGCTGACCATGTGCGGCCAGCGGGTCGACCTGGGGGCGCTGGACATCCCGGTGTTCGTGTACGCGTCCAAGGAGGACCACATCGTCCCCTGGAAGTCGGCCTACGAGAGCACCCAACTGCTGCGCAACACGACCTTCGTGCTCGGCGCCAGTGGCCACATCGCCGGGGTGATCAACCCGCCCGCCAAGATGAAGCGCAACTTCTGGGTGACGCCGGAGGGCGGCAGCACCCCGGCCGATCCGGACGCCTGGTTCGAGGCGGCGGACAAGCAGCCCGGCAGCTGGTGGCCGACCTGGTACGAGTGGCTCGCGGGGAGCGCCGGGAGACAGGTGAAGGCGCCCGCCAAGCTGGGCAGCGCCGAATACGCGCCGCTGGAGGACGCCCCGGGCAGCTACGTCAAGCAGAAGGCGCCCTGATCGGCAGTTCGACCGCGCGCCGGCCGGCCTTCGATACGGCAGGTTCTGCCGGCCGACCGGTGAGCCGTTCGCGTTCATTTGCTCACAGACCGGTTTCATTTCGGCCGCCACGGGATATACCTGATACCGGACATCCCAGGTGATCCCGAGGGGAGCGGTCCGATGGCGAATCCCCTGCCTCCGACCGATGAAGACCTACACAAGGCGCACTGCCAAGAACACGTGGAACGCCCGGCCGGCATCAAGGGCGGCTTCCGGCTGTCCATGATCACCGGCCAGTGGTGGTGGTCATCCGGGGTGTTCCGGCTGCACGGGTACGGGCCGGAGCAGTCCCGTGCGATCCGGCCGAACGGCCGGTTGTTGCTGGCGCATCGCCATCCGCAGGATCGCCATGCGTTCGTGCAGGCGTGGCGGCATCTGCTTTCCGATGGCGGCGTCGTCGCGCTCCGGTACCGGATCGTCGGGGCCGACGGGTGCATCCGTCCGGTGTTCGCGATGGCCTACCTCGACGTGGAGGGCGGCCGTCCCCGGGAGGTCACCGGCGTCCTTCAATCCGATGGCGGTGCCGTGCCGTCCGGTGTCGTCCCGGCCGGTGCCGTCCAGTCCGTGCCGTCCGCCGGCTTCGTCCGGTCCGCCGGCCTCGTCCGGTCCGATGAGGGAGGACGGCGGCCGACGCAGCGGTAGCCCAGGCCTCTGGGGTCGAGGTCGGAATCATCCACCACGCACTGCTTGACGGACCTCGCAGTGCTTGGTAGACTACGCATGACGGTTGGGACGAAGAAGACATCGTCGCCAACTTCCCAACAACCCGAAAGGAACACCATGTCCGACTTCGCCAAGCAGGCCTCCGAAGCCGCCGAGCAGTACCTCGCCGCGATCCAGAAGATCCAGGACGCCTCCCTGGACGCCGTCGCCCGGGTGACCTCGGCCATCCCGGACGTCGCCAAGGACGCCGCCAAGAACGTCCCGTCGCTGCCGACCCCCGAGGGCCTGCCGACCGTCGAGGAGGTCTCCGCGGCCTACTTCGACTTCACCGAGCGTCTCGTCGCGAACCAGAAGTCCTACACCGAGAAGTTCCTGGCCGCGGTCAAGCCCGAGGTCTGAGCCTTCGCCGGCTGAGCCGGTCTGCTCCATCCGAACCGCCCGGTTCGAGCCCGCAGGGGCTCGGCCGGGCGGTTTCGCGTTCCCGGCCACCCTTCGCTGGTGTCCGCCGAGACCTGCCTACAGCACGGCCATCCCGTGCACCGGTGACGACGCCTGGGCGTGGTGCCGGCGCGGGATCCGGCCGGCCAGCCGGGCGGCGCGTCCGGCCAGCACCGCGTGCTTCATGGCCGACGCCATCAGGGCGGGCCGCTGCGCCCGGGTGACCGCCGAGGCCAGCAGCACCGCGTCACACCCGAGCTCCATGGCCAGCGCCGCGTCCGACGCGGTCCCGATGCCGGCGTCCAGGATCACCGGCACGGTGGCCTCCGCCACGATCAACTCGATGTTGTGCGGGTTCGTCAGGCCAAGGCCGGTGCCGATCGGCGCGCCCAGCGGCATCACCGCCGCGCAACCGGCCTGCTGTAAACGGCGGGCCAGGATGGGGTCGTCGTTGGTGTAGGGCAGCACCGTGAAACCTCGGCCGACCAGCTGTTCGGCGGCGTCGAGCAGTTCGACCGGGTCGGGCAGCAGGGTGAACTCGTCGGCGACGACCTCGAGCTTGACCCAATTCGTCTCGAGCGCCTCGCGGGCCAGCTCCGCGGTGAGCACGGCCTCCCGGGCGGTCCGGCAGCCGGCGGTGTTGGGCAGGATCCGCACGCCGCGGGCGTCCAGCACATCCAGCAGCGACCCCTCGGTGGCCACCCCGTGCCGGCGCATGGACACCGTGCACAGCGCCGTGCCGGACGCCGCGATGGTCTGCTCGATCACCGCCATGCTGGACGCGCCACCGGTGCCCAGCAGCAGCCGGGAGGACAGCGGAACGCCGGCGATGACGAACGGTTCGTCGCCGATGTCCTCGCCGGCGGCGCCCTCCGCGGTGCCCTCGTCTGGGCTCTCGGTGGCGGTGACCTCGCTGGTCGGGCTTTCCCTGGCGGGGTTTTCGCTGGCGGGGTTTTCGCTGGTCGGGCTGTCGCCGGCGATCCTGCTCACCACGTCGAGCTCAGCCACCCTGCACCGCCGTGACGATCTCCACCGCGTTGCCGTCCCGCAGGGTCGTCGACGCCCACCGGGAGCGGGGCACCACCTCCCCGTCCAGCGCGGCCGCGCCGCCGCGGCCGCCGCCGGTCTCCCCGCCGATCAGGGTCTGCAGGCTGGTGCCCGGGGCGACCTGGCGCGGGCGTCCGTTGACCGTGACGTTCATCGAACCTCCAGTGGTGCGTGACGTTCCGGAGTGAAGGGAGCGAGCGCAGCCGGCAACGCGCCGTCTCCGATCAGCGCGGCGACGCCGTCACCGGTGATCGGGGTGAGCAGGATGCCGTTGCGGTAGTGGCCGGTCGCGACGATCAGGCCGGCGACGCCGGACGGCCCGATCAGCGGAGCGTTGTCCGGCGATCCGGGGCGCAGTCCGGTGCTCACCTCGACCAGCTCGGCCTCGGACACCGCCGGCAGCAGCGACTGGGCGTCGCGGAGCAGCTCGTACACCGCGCCGGCTCGCGGCGAGCGGTCGAACCCCGCCTCCTCCGACGACGCGCCGATCACCAGCTCGCCGTCGGCGCGGGGCACCAGGTAGACCGGCGAGCCCTTCACGCTGCCCCGGACGATTCGCGGCGGCAGTGCGTCCATCGGCATCCGCAGCCGCAGAGTCTGGCCCTTGACCGGGTGCACCCGGGGCCGGGCCCGCGGCGGCAGTCCGGCGATCCGACCCGAGTGGGCACCCGCCGCCAGCACCACCGTGCCGGCGGGCAGCACGTCGCCGCCGCCGGTCGTGACCCCCCGCACCCGGTCGGCGGCGATGTCGATCCGCGCCACGGTCTCGGGTCGCAGGACGCCGCCGGCGCCCGACACCGCGGCCAGCAGCGCTTCGTGCAACAGCCGGTTGTTCGTCTGGTGGTCGTCCTCGGCCAGCAGACCCCCGGGCAGGCCGGGCGCGATGCCCGGGACGAGCTGACGTAGCTCCCGACCGGTCAGCGGCTGCACGGTCTGGCCGAGCGATCCGGCGAAGGCGGCCAGGTCGCGCAGCACGGCCAGGTCGGCCCCGTCCCACGCCGCGACGACGGTCCCGGTGCGGCGGTAGCCGATGGATCGGCCGGTGGCCTCGGTGAGCTCGGCGGCGAAGGCCGGATATCGGGCGGCCGACGCGAGGTTCAGCTCCAGCAGGGGCTGCTCGCCGTAGTGCAGCTCGGTGACCGGAGCCAGCATGCCGGCGGCGGTCCAGGACGCCCCGGAGCCGGGGGCCGGGTCGGCCACCGTGACCGTCAGACCGCGGTTCAGGCAACGCCAGGCGATACCCAGACCGATCACCCCGGCCCCGATGACCAGCACATCCGGTGACCGCGTCACGCCTGGAACCCTTCGTGTCGGCGGGTTCGGCGGCGAAGCCGGTGCCGATCCGTCCGAGGCAGACTCCCTACGCCGGCATGATCCGGTTCAGGTCGGACGGTCGGCGGCTGGCAGCCACCCTCTCAGCCCGATCCCATCGGGCTCCCGCGTGCACCTCGCACCCTACGGCACCGCGGCCGAGGACCCTACAGCAGCGCGGCGGAGGCCCTGGCGGTACAGGCGGCCGGGCCCGGGCGCGGGAGCATCCGGGACGCGGCCGGGGCGTCGGGTGCGGAGCGCGGCCGGGCTGCGGAGCGCGGCCGGGCTGCGGAGCGCGGCCGCGGCGCGGCCGGCGCGCTGGATGCCGCCGGGGCGCTGGGTGCCGCCGGGGCGCAGGGTGCCGCCGGGGCGCAGGGTGCCGCCGGGGCGCGGAGTGCGGCCGGGATGCGTAACGCGGCCGGGGCGCCGAGGCGCGGAGGGAGCGAGAGGCGGCCGGATCATCCCCAAGAGCTCCCGGTCGGGCGAAACGAACCACGTGCCGTCGGGCTGCTGCGGAACATCCGTCGGGTGAGCGGAACACCTGCGGAACATTCGGCGGTTGCGGAGCATCGGACGGCCCAGGGCCGGTGGACGTTCCGCAAGACCGTCCCAAGGCGCCCGAAACGGGGTGGACCTCAGCTGGTGCGGAGCATCGGACGGTCTGAGGCACGTGGATGTTCCGCGACCCGCCTGGCCCAGCTCGATGTTCCGCAGCCAGCTCCGGCGAGGGGCGTCCGCGCAAGTGGCGGGCGCAGGAGCCGCCGGTGGGCCGCGGCCCGCTCCGACGCGGGGCGTCCCCAGCCCGGCGTGGGGCGTGCGGGCGCCCGACGAGCGCGTCCGCCGCTCGATCGACGCCCGCTGTCAGGATGACGGCGACGCAGGGACAGCGGAACATCCGGCGGTTGCGGAACATCCCCCGGCCCAGGGCCGGTGGACGTTCCGCAAGACCGTCCCAAGGCGCCCGAAACGGGGTGGACCTCAGCTGGTGCGGAGCATCGGACGGTCTGAGGCACGTGGATGTTCCGCGACCCGCCTGGCCCAGCTCGATGTTCCGCGGGTCCGTAGGCGAGGCCCGGCGAAGGGGCTGCTTCGAACCTCGACGAGCCCCGCAACCACGCCGATCCACCCCCGGCAAGCCGCGGCGACTATGGTCCGCCCGTGACCGACCCCCGCCTCATCCCCGACGCCGACCGCCACCACGCCCTTGCCAACGCCCGGCTGTATCTGTGCACGGACTCCCGAGCCCGTCAGGGTGACCTCTCCGAGTTCCTGGATGCGGTGTTGTCGAACGGAGTAGACGTCGTTCAGCTTCGGGAGAAGGGGCTGGAGGCGCGTGAGGAGCTACGCCTGCTGGAGGTGTTCGCCGAGGCAGCGGATCGGCACGGCAAGCTCTGGTCGGTCAACGACCGCGCCGACGTGGCGCTTGCAGCCGGGGCGCCGATCCTGCACCTGGGCCAGGACGACCTGCCGGTCACCGTCGCGCGACGAATCGTCGGTGACGAAGTACTCATCGGCCGGTCCACTCACGACCCCGACCAGCTCGACGCTGCCCGCACCGAACCGGGCGTCGCCTACTACTGCGCCGGACCGGCCTGGACCACCCCCACCAAACCAGGGCGGCCGGCCGCTGGGTTGGGCCTGCTCGACCACGCGGCCGCTCACCAGAATGGCCGCCCGTGGTTCGCCATCGGCGGCATCGAAAACCTGGACCGGCTGGAGGCGGTCATCGCGCACGGCGCGACTCGAGCCGTAGTGGTGCGGATGATCACCCAGTCTGACGACCCCGGCGCGGCCGCGAGGGCCGCCGCCGACCGACTCGGCGCCGCCAGGTGATCAGACGGCATGTCGATCTCGCCCGCGCGCCTCGACAGCCGGACCGCAGGTCGACGTGAGCCGACCGAGCACCCGCGGGGAACATCCGGTCGCGCCAGGCCGCCCGATCCTCCCCAGCCCGGCCACCCGATGTTCCGCAGGTTGGCGGGTGGGCCGGCACCCGCTCGCGCGTGAGCTGGCGCGGAGCATCGGCCGGCGTGGGGCCGGTGGATGTTCCGCAGACACGCAGCCGCAAGTGCAAAGCGAGTCGAGGCGGAGCGCGCGCGGAGCATCGGACGGCGTGGGGCCGGTGGATGTTCCGCAGACACGCAGCCGCAGGTGCAAAGCGCGTGAGCTGGCGCGGAGCATCGGACGGCGTGGGGCCGGTGGATGTTCCGCAGGTCTGCCGGTGAGGCCCGCATCCGCTCGCGAGTGAGCTGACGCGGAGCGTCGGACGACGTGAGGCGAAGGTCCACAGAGAAGTAGCCCGAGGTGCGGGGCGGGTTGGGCCCGACGCCACCAGACGCCGCCGCCCACGTCAGGACTCGTTGACCACCTCAGCCAGCGCCCTGGCCCGCCGCGACTCGAACACCTGCTCCAGTGTCATCGGCGCACCGTTCGGGCCGGCCAGCGGCACCCGCCAGTTCGGATACTCGTCGATGGTGCCCGGCTGGTTCTGAGTGCGCCGATCCCCCACCATGTCGGTCAGCGCCACGCAGATCAGCTTCGACGGGGTCCAGGTCAGGTAGCGATGCAGCGCTCGGACAGTCGCCTCCAGCTCCTGCCCGGCCGGATCCAACCCGGCCGAACCCCGGCCGGCAACCTCCAGCCCCGCAAGCTCCGACCCGCCCGAACCCGGACCAGCCGTACCCGGCCCGCCCGAACCCGGACCAGCCGTACCCGGCCCCGCAAAATCAAGCCCAGCCAAGTCAAGCCCGACCGAGTCAAGCCCGACCGGATCCAGCGTCTCCGCCAGCACCGAAGCGGTGGCCCCGGTCAGCGCCCCCCGTTGACGCAGCTCGTTGATCCACGCCGCCCGCTCGGCGTCGTCGGCGGCCAACTCCTCGACCAGGGACCGGGTGAGCAGGCCGAGCGAGCCGCGCAACCGCACGTGGTCGCCGGCCAGGTAACCGGCCGTCGGGGGCAGGTCGTGTGTGGTCACCGAGGCCAGGCAGTACTCCCGCCACCACTCGGGCCGCAGCGGCCGCCCGTCCCCCTCGAACTCGTACTCGAACCACAGGATCGAGGTGCCGAGGATGCCCCGTTCGGCGAGGTACTTGCGCACCCAGGGCTCGACCGTGCCCAGGTCCTCGCCGACCACCAGCGCGCCGGTCCGGGACGCCTCCAACGCCAGGATGCCGATCAGCGCCTCATGGTCGTAGCGGACGTAGGTGCCCTCCGTCGGGCCCATGCCCTTGGGGATCCACCAGAGCCGGAACAGCCCGATGATGTGGTCGACCCGCACCCCGCCGGCCGACCGCAACACGGTGCGCACCATGTCCCGGAACGGCGCGTACTCCCGTTCGGCGAGCCGGTCGGGCCGCCACGGCGGCTGGGCCCAGTCCTGCCCGGCCTGATTGAAGGCGTCCGGTGGGGCGCCGACCCTGATGCCCTGGGCGAATACGTCCTGCAGGCTCCACGAGTCCGAACCCTCCGGGTGCACGCCCACCGCCAGGTCGTGCATGACGCCCAGCGTCATGCCGGTGCGGCGGGCCGCGGCCTGGGCCGCGGAGAGCTGCTCGTCGAGCACGAACTGCAACCACCGGTAGAAGTCGACGTCGTCGGCGTTCGCGTCGCGGAACCGGGCCACCGCCGCAGACGAGGGGTGCCGCAGCGGCTCCGGCCACTCGTGCCAGTCGGGGCCGTGCCGGTCCGTCAACGCGCACCAGGCGGCGTAGTCGTCCAGCCCCGCACCCTCCCGGTCGCGGTAGGCCAGGTAGGCGATCTCCCGGCCGGCGGATCGCGGCACCGCGTGCACCAGCCGCAGGGCCCGCGCCTTGGCCGCCCACGACCGGTCCCGGTCGATGGTGTCCAGCCCGTCCAGCTCGGCGCGCAACGCCGAGCGCAGCTGCTCGACGGCGATCCGGTCGGCCGGCGGCAGGTCGGCGTACTCGGGAATCCGCTCCACCCGGAGGTAGATCGGGTTCTGGAACCGCCGGGTGGTCGGCAGGTACGGCGACGGTTCCATCCGGCCGGACGGCTCGGCCGCGTGCAGCGGGTTGACCAGCACGTACCCGGCACCGAGCGTGGCCCCGCCCCAGACGGCCAGGTCCTCCAGGTCGGCGACGTCACCGACGCCCCATGACTGGCGCGATCGCACGCTGTAGAGCTGGGTGGCGACGCCCCAGGCCCGCCGGCCGCCCATCCGGTCGGGCAGACCCACCCACCCCGGCGTGACGATCAGCGCGCAGGACGCCTCGTCGCCGTCCGACCAGGCCTTCAACCGGTGGTACCCCAGGGGCAGGTCGTCCGGGATACGGAAGGTGGCCCGGCCCACCAGGCGGTCGCCCGACGGGCCGCCGAGCAGTCGGGGCGGCGTCCAGTCGTCCTCCTGATGCAGGTTGGACCGGGAGCCCCCGCCCTCCAGCTCGATCCACACGGAGACGTCCGTGCCGTCCCGGACGTGCACGTTCACCGGCGCCGCCGACCCGGAGCGGACGACCAGCGACGGCGGCAGCATCCGGGTCCAGGGCCGATCCTGCTGTTCCCGCAGCGCCCGCTCGGCCGCCTCCGGGGTGGCGGCGTCGACACCCAGCGCGGCCAACACCCGGGTGATTGACTCGTCCGACACCGCGACGTGCCGTCCTCGCCAGTCCCAGAACTCGGTGGCGATGCCGTGCGCGTCGGCCAGCCGGTGCAGCGCGTCATGCAGGTCCATGCGGCGGTCCCTCGGGTTTCGGGTCGGCTCGCGCACCGTCATGCCGGTGCCGGCTGTCAAACCCTACGATGCGGCAGATCACACGACCGTGGACCATCCGGCCGGCCGGGTCGGACGTCACCCTCATGTCACAAGAGGTGGACGCGTCCACTGGAGAGGAGCGGGCCGAGCATGCACGCAACCATTCGCCGTTTCGTCGACGCCGGCATGTCCCGGCTGAGGCTGCGCGGCCGGGCGGCCGTGGGCCGCGCCATCCGGCTCACCGGTGCCGCGGTCGCCGCGTGGATCGTCGCGTTGCTGCTCTTCCCCGGCACCACGCCGATCCTCGCGCCGCTGACCGCGCTGCTGATCGTCGAGATCACCCTGAAGAACAGCCTGACCAGCGGGGTGCAGCGGGTGGCGAGCGTGGCCATCGGGGTGCTGATGGCGGTGGCGTTCTCCAGCGTCTTCGGGCTCAGCTGGTGGAGCCTGGGCCTGCTGATCGCGCTGTCCATCCTGGTCGGACAGCTGCTCCGACTCGGCCCGCACATGCTGGAGGTGCCGATCAGCGCGATGCTGGTGCTGGCCGTCGGCGGGGCCGAGTCGGCGGCGATGGACCGATTCACCGAGACGATGATCGGCGTGGCCGTCGGTCTGGCGGTGAACCTGGTGTTCGCGCCGAAGACCGGCGGCGCGTCGGCCGCCCGCGCGGTGCATGGGTTCGCCACCGAGCTCGCGTTCCTGCTGCGCACCGCGTCCACCGAGCTGGCCGATCCGGTCACCGAGACGCAGGCGATCCGCTGGATGGACGACGCCCGCCGGTTGTCGCGCAACGTGCCGGAGATCGACAAGGCGCTGCGCCAGGCCGAGGAGGGTCGTCGGCTCAACCCGCGCGCGTTGGTGGTGCCGAACACCGGCAGCAGCCTGCGCACCGAACTGGACGCGTTGGAGTACACGTCGGTGACCGTGCGCAGCATGTTCCGCTCGATCCTGGATGGTGTCCGGGACCACCCCACGGTCGACCCGTCCCAGGGTGAGGACCTGCGGCTGGTGTTCGCCTCGATGCTGGAGGACGTCGCGGCCACCATCGAGGCGTTCGGTGAGCTGGCCATGGACGAGGGCACCGATCACGTCAAGGACACCGAGCAGGACGTGGCGACGGCGCTGGAGCGGCTGCGGGAGGCCCGCGACCGCGCGGACGACCTGCGGATGATGGACGCCGGTGACGCCGACAACGGCTGGGAGCTGTCCGAGCCGGTGCTGCAAGCGGTCGAGCGGGTGCTGCGCGACCTGGACGTGCTGGGTCAGATGCGGCGGCCGCGCGCCAACCGGATGAACCCGCTTGCCGACTCGCTGGAGATCATCCGGACCGCCGGGCAGATGCTGCACCCCACGCCGCTGGGCGGCCGGCCGCCGGCGGGCCGGGGACGGGAGCGGCGCACCCCGCCCGCCGACCAAACCGGCCCACAACGGCTCCCGCGGAACCGAAGTCGCCGGCACCGGGGCGGACCTGCGCTCCGTGACGACTCGCCGCTGGACACCGGGCGGATGCGCGCGGTGTCCAGGCCGGGCGGCCCGGCCCGGACGGGTCCGGGCGGCCGTTCCTGAGTCGTCCTGAGCCGGCCTGAGCCGGCCTGAGCCCGTCGACCGGCGATTCGACCAGTGCCATCGGGCCGCGGCCGGCTGAACGCCGGCCCGCCCGCCGGCCTCGGCCCCGACGATCTCGGCCCGACGATCTCGAGTGATCGCGGTCACCGACCCGCTCTGACGCGGCGGGTCATGGAATGCCGAGCCGCGGCCGCGGGTTCATGTGTGGTTTGAATGTCAACCACCTGTCAGAGAGCTGCGTCCGCCCAATGACCGTCGGCACCACCATCCCAGCGACTCGCCTCCCGGCCTCCCTGATTCTGCTGCTGGGCGCGCTGACCGCCATCGGCCCGTTCACCATCGACCTGTACCTGGCGGCGTTTCCGCAGATCACCACCGACCTGGTGACCGATCCGGCGGCCGTGCAGCTGACCATCACCGCCACCCTGGCCGGGTTGGCGCTGGGTCAGCTGATCATCGGGTCCGTGTCCGACGCGCTCGGCCGGCGGCTGCCGCTGCTGGTGGCGCTGGCGGTGTACGTGGTTGCGTCGCTGGGCATCGTGGTCGCCGGTTCGGTGGCCATGCTCACCGCGCTGCGGTTCGTCCAGGGCTTCACCGCCGCTGCCGGCATGGTGCTGTCGACGGCGATCATCCGGGACCGGTTCGAGGGCATCCAGGTCGGCAAGGCGCTCGCCCGGATGATGCTGGTGGTGGGCGTCGCGCCCAGCGTGGCACCGATCATCGGCGCGCAGTTCCTGCTCTGGAGCACCTGGCGGATGATGTTCGTCGCGCTCGCGGTGATCGGCGCAGCGCTGTTCGTGCTCGCGCTGGTGTTCCTGGGTGAGTCGCTGCCGGTGCAGCGACGGCGACCCGGCGGGCTCGGCGCAGCCGGCCGCTCGTACGCCTCGCTGCTGCGCGACCCGGTGTTCATCGGGTTGGCCCTGGCCGGCGGGTTCTCCTTCGCCGGCATCTTCAGCTACGTCTCCTCGGCCACCTTCGTGTTCCAGGAGGGCTACGGGCTGACCACTCAGCAGTTCGCCGTCATCTTCGCGACCGGTGCGGTGGCGGTGACCGCCGGCACACAGATCAACGGCGCGCTGCTGGGGCGGGTGCGGCCGGAACGCATGCTGCTCGGCGGTGTGGCGTTCGGAGTCGTCGTCGCGACGGCCATGCTCGTCATCGCGTTGCTGGGCCTGCCGGCGTGGGCGCTGGCCGGCACCCTGATGCTGACCCTGCTGACGGCGGGCCTGCTGCTGCCGGCAGTGCCGGTGATCGCACTGGCGCACAACGCCCACCGCGCGGGCAGCGCGGCCGCCCTCCTCGGCGCCATCCAGTTCGCGGTGGGCGCCTCCATCGCGCCGATCTCCGGCATGTTCGACGCGTCGTCGCCGGTGGCGATGGCCGCCGTGATCCTCGGCGCCGCGCTGGTCACGCTCGGTCTGGCGACGGCGCTGCGGCGACCGTTGGCGGCCCGCGGCGACACCGACCGCAGCGTTGACGAAAGGGTGGACGACGGCGTGCACAACCGTGTTGACCACGGCGTCGATGACGGGGCCGACGGGCAGCCGGTCGCGACCCCGGGCGAACTGATCACGCCCTGACCGGATCCGGCGGGCGCACCCCGGCGCCGACCACGTCGCGTCCGCCGTGACCCGCTGTGCCAGGCTGGCCGAGTGCGCATGCAGTTCGCCACCGGCCCCGACCCCACGGACCTGTTGACGCTGCCCTGGTCGACCCCGTTGGAACGCTGGCCCCGGGACAAGCTGGTGTCGTTGCCGCGCGGAATCTCCCGGCACATCGTCCGATTTGTCCGAATCGGTGGCATCGTCTATGCGATCAAGGAGATCAGCCAGGGGCTGGCCCAGCACGAATACGAGCTGCTGCGGGAGCTGGCCAAGCGGGAGCTGCCGGTGGTTCAGGCGGTCGGCGTGGTGGCGAACCGGATGACCCCGGAGGGCGAGCCGCTGGACGCCGCCCTGGTCACCAAGCATCTGCGCTTCTCGCTGCCCTACCGGGCCCTGTTCTCCCGCCGGATGGACCCGGACCTGGAGATCAAGCTGTTGGACGCGCTCGCCGAGCTGCTGGTCCGGCTGCACCTGGTCGGGTTCGCCTGGAAGGACTGCTCGCTGTCCAACACGCTGTTCCGCCGGGACGCCGGGGCGCTGGCCGCCTACCTGGTGGACGCCGAGACCGGCGAGCTGCGGGAGAGCCTGTCCGACGGCCAGCGGCTGCAGGACCTGGACATCGTGGAGACCAACCTCGCCGGTGAGCTGCTGGACCTGCAGATGTCCGGGTTGCTGGCCGACTCGATCGACCCGCTGGAGACTGCGATGTCGGTGATCGAGCGGTACGAGCGGCTCTGGGATCTGCTCACCGCGCCGCAGACGATGGGCGACGACGAGTGGTGGCGGATCGAGCAGCGGCTGCGCCGGCTGAACGAGCTCGGCTTCGACGTCGCGCAGATCCACATCAACGAGACCGACGGCGACCCGCACGTCATGGTGCAGACCCAGGTCGTCGACGCCGGCCACCATCGCAAGCGGCTGTTCGCGCTGACCGGCATCAACGTGCAGGAGAACCAGGCTCGCCGGATCCTCAACGACCTGGACACCTATCGCTCACAGGCCGTCATGCCCGGCACCGACGTGGACGAGGACACCGTCGCGCACCACTACGTCACGGACGTGTACGACCCGGTGATCGAGGCCATCCCGCCACAGCTGGCCGAGAAGCTGGAGCCGGCGGAGGTGTTCCACGAGGTGCTGGAGCACCGATGGGTCCTGTCCGAGTCGGCCGGGCACGAGATCTCGATGGACTACGCCACCGCGTCCTATATGCAGACCGTGCTGCGGCACCGGCCCGACGAGCACGCCTTCCTGGATTCCAGCCTGATGGGCGTCGGCGCGCTGGACGCGGACGACATCGAGGACGAACCGGCCGAAGCGGACGAGGCGGTCTGAGCCCCGTCCGGATCCGAGATCAAGATGACACCCAAGATCGACGGAACCGTTCATCTGCGTTGATAGCGTCACGATGGAGCCGCGGAACGAGCGGACAGAACGGTAACGGGGCGGACGCCGGCCGTCCGCCGTGAGGAGTCATCATGACGACAAGCGTGCGCGGCATGGGAGAGATTGCCGCCAAGTACTGGTGGGTGATCCTGGTCCGGGGGGTCGTGCTGATCCTGCTGGGCATGGCGATGCTGATCTGGCCCAGACAGTCGCTGTGGGTCTTCGCCATCATCTTCGTGGCCTACCTGTTCATCGACGGCATCATGTCGATCTTCCAAGGGTTCTCCGACCGGAGAGCTGGACAACCGGCGGCGGGCGATTTCGTGGTCGGCGGCCTGGCCATCCTCGCCGGCATCGTCATCCTGGCGTGGCCGAAGGAGAGCGCGACGGTGATCGCCTTCCTGGTCGCGTTCTGGGCGCTGCTGGCCGGCATCTCCGGAGTCGTCGGCGGCCTGGCGCTGCGCCGGCAGCCCGGATCCGGGTGGGGCTGGTTCGTCACCTGGGGCGTGCTGGCCCTGCTGTTCGGCATCATCGCCCTGTTCAACCCGTCCGCGCTGTTGGTCAGCCTGCTCTGGCTGATCGCCATCTGGGCGATCATGGCCGGCATCGTGTTCGCCATCGCCAGCTTCTACGTGCGCAAGGCGGGCAACATCATCGTCAACGCCCCGGCCGGCTGAGCCGGGCCCGCGACACGAGCCGATCGGGCTGTCACAGCGCCCTCCTAGAGTGGGAACCGTTCGCCGAACGATCCCCCGGGAGGGCGCTGTCATGTCCGAACTCGCCACGCAGTCGTCGTCGACCACGGGCGGTGACGACCGAGCCGACCTGGAGCGGCGGTTGGAGGACCATCGCCGCGAGCTGTCCGGGTACTGCTACCGGATGCTCGGGGCCACGTTCGACACCGATGACGCGGTCCAGGAGACCATGATCCGGGCGTGGCGGGCGCTGGGTAAGTTCGACGGCCGTTCGTCGCTGCGCACCTGGCTCTACCGGATCGCGACCAACGTCTGCGTGGACATGCTGAACAGCCGCAACCGACGGGCCCTGCCGATGGATTTCGGTCCGGCGCGGCCGCCGGTCCCGGAGTCCCTGGGCGAACCGCGATCGGAAGCCACCTGGATCCAGCCGATGCCCGACGGCGAGGTGTTGACCGCGGGCGCCGACCCTGCCGACCTGGCCGTGCAGAAGGACACGGTGCGGCTGGCGTTCATCGCCGCCCTGCAACACCTGCCGCCGCGGCAGCGGGCGGTGCTGATCCTGCGCGAGGTGCTGCGTTGGAGCGCGGCGGAGGTCGCCGACCTGCTGGACACCACGGTTGCCTCGGTGAACAGCGCCCTGCAACGCGCCCGCGCCACCCTGACCAGCATCGATCCGGACGCCGGCGGGCACGTCGACCCGATGGACGAGGCACAGAAGACGCTGCTCGCCGGCTACGTGCGGGCGTTCACCAGCTACGACATCGACGCGCTGGTTCTGCTGCTGCGCCAGGACGCCACCGCGTCGATGCCGCCCTACGAGTTGTGGCTGGCCGGCCGCGACGACATCGCCGCCTGGCACCTCGGGCCGGGTCACGAATGCCGCGGTTCCAAACTGCTGCCCCTGCAGGTCAACGGATCCCCCGCGTTCGCGGCCTACAAGCAGGCGCCCGAGGGACACCTGCCGTTCTCCATCCAGGTGCTGGATCTCGATGGCGACCGGATCGCGCGGATCACCTACTTCCTGGACACCGCCCTGTTCGAACGGTTCGGCCTGCCGGCGCGACTGTAGGAACCACCTGAGGTGCGCGCAGGCTTCGGCGCTTGTTCCGGCGGTCCGTGCCGGCGGGGCGTGCGGTCAGCCCTCCGGCTCGGCCCAGTCGCCGATGCCGCCGATCTTGCTGATGGCGATGTGCGCGACGAGCCCGGGCGGCGGGTCGGGGAACGGCGGGAAGACCGCACCCGGCCCGATGTAGGTCTGGGCCAGCCGGGACAGCAACTCCGGCGCGCCGCCCTCGGTGAACCGCACCCGTCCGTGGACGACGAGGTACTCCCGCAGCCCGATCGGGTTGACGACGGCGGACTCGAAGGACAGGGCGACCCGTGGGTCCCTGGCCATGTTTCGCATCTTCAGCTGGGTGGGGTCCAGGTGGCCGCTGACCAGTTCGTCTCCGTCCAGACCCACCCAGATCACCGACACCTGCGGCGAGCCGCTCCGGTTGACGGTGACCAGGTGGGCGAGGGCGCCGGAGGCGATGAGGTCGCGGGCGGCGGCGTTGAGTCGGGGCATCACATCTCCCGCGGTGGATGGGTGAACCAGGCGTCAGGTGTTCGACGGGCGGATTGTCAGGCCTGGCCGGTGCAGCGTCAGGCGCGCAACCAGTGGATTGTGGCCCGGTCGGACAGCGCCGTCCAGGTCCGCTCGAAGTCGGCGATGGCCCGGTCGCCCCGCGTCTGCTCGAGGGCGTGCAGCCGGCCGATGGTGAAGGCGTTGTCGCCGTCCAGGTGCAGCCGCACGCCCAACTCCCGCAGGACCGTACGGGCGACCACGCTGTCCTGGTGCTCGCCCAACGCCTCCTGGAGCGCCTCGGCCCGCTCGGCGAGCAGGCTCGCCTTCGCGCCGAAGGCCGGGGCGACCGATTCGCCTGCGTACCGCAGTCGCTTGGCCGCCTTGCGGATCTCGTGGTACCAGGCATCGCGCTGGCGCGGGTCCGTCGGTGGGCCGGCCTCCACGAGCCGAGACACCCGGCGATAGGCCTTGCGCACGCACCTGGTGAGCACCCGGCGGGCCTTGCGGTCGCCCTCAGCGGTGAACGGCGGGTCCAGCGCCAGCGCGTCCAGCCGATCCAGCAGCCGGTAATAGCGCGTCGAGTCGAGCGAGGCGACCAGGTCGGCGTGCGCCTTCGCGTGCCGGCCGCGGAGCTCGGTGGAGATCCGGGCGGCGATCCCGCCGAGCACGAGCTCGTCGGGTTCGGCGGCGACCTCGGCGAGCAGCCGCTCGCGGAGCACCTCGGCATCGCGCGCCCCGCCCAGTTCGGTGGCGATCCACTTGAGCTCGTCGCGGATCGGGTCGGTCTGTGACCGGTCCAGCAGAGGCCGGAAGGTGGCCAGCGCGCTGCGGAGCCGGCGGGTCGCGACCCGCATCTTGTGGACCGCGTCCGGCTCGTCGGTCCGGACCTGCGGATCCCGGTTGATGATGACGTCGATCTGCTCGATCAGGTGGGCCTGCACCACGTCGCGGGCCCGGCTCTTAGGCGTGAAGCCGCTGAACCGGGGGCGGGCCGGGAGCTGGGCCAGCCGGCCGTCCAACGCCCGGGCGAGCTTGGACGGCCAGGGTGACGGGACCGCGCCGGCGGCGCGGATCACCTCGTCGGCGGCGTCGATCAACTCGGCGGGCCCGTCGACCAGCTCGATCTCCCACTCCCGCCAGCTCGGCCGCGGCGCCGCACCGCCGTCCGATGCGGCGGCCTTGCCCACATCAGCGGTGGCCACCACGTCGTCGGCCGCCTCGGCCAGTACGGCCTGCCCGTCACCGAGCAGCCGGTGCACGGTGCGGCGGCTCTCGATCCCGACCACCGGTCGCAGGTCGTGATCGCGGACGTGCACCCGCACCCGATTCACCAGCGCCGCCGGGACGGTGGTCCGCCGGCCGAGGGGCTCGCCGTACTCGGTGCGCGCGCCGGCGCCGGCCGGCAACTTGAGATGCCAGCCGGCGTCGGACCCTCCGGTCCGGCGGCGCAGGGTGATGCCCGCCCTGGTCAGCGCGAGCGTGTCGGTGTCGTAGTAGATGGCGTCAAGCTGGGTTTCGGTGGGCTCGGCGAGGGCCCGCACCCCGGGCAGCGAGCTCAGGTCGACCCACGGCAGGTCCGGTGCGGCGTCGTACTTGCTCTCGATCTCCAGGTGCTCGGACGTCATACGACCGGTCTATCAGAGGCCGGACCACCGAAGGACCTCCGGAGGGGATGATCCCCCGGCGACTCGGGTCGGGCGGTCGTCCGGCGTGCGACTGGGCGCGTGTGGTGTGGTGCGGGTAGGCGGTTCGCGCGGCGTGTGCCGGCGATGTGGCGCGTGCCGGCGGTTCGTGCGGCGTTGTGGTGCGAGCGGACGGTTTCGTGCGGCGATGTGGTGCGGGACGAGCGGGCGGCGGCCGGGTCAGCGGCGGCTCCCTGCGCTTCGGTGATGGGCCAGGACCCATCCGGTGACGGTGGAGTCCCAGACGATCGGGGTGCCCGCCCGGTAAGCGGTGGAACAGCAGTCACAACGTCCCGCCCTGGTGGCGGGGACGGGTGTGCTCATTGAGCTCCTTCGAAGGGAGAGGCCGGTAAGGGTGCTGCGGCCGGCGGTAAAACGAAGATCCGCTAGACACGGCATCTCGACAGAGGCGCGCTCTGGGGCCGGTGATGCGGACTATGTCGGAAACCTCCGGCCATACGGGCCGCCGATCGTTCCGACGCACCTCCAGTCAACCAGGGGTGGGGCCGACGAACAAGCCGCGGCCCGTGAACTTCCCGCGACGCTCCTGTGTCGCGGGCCACCGCCCCTGCTTGGCGACACCGCGGGTTCGTCGGTGTCACTGCGGTTCGTCGGTGTCACTGCGGTTCGTCGGTGTCACTGTTCTTCGGCGGCGCGGTTCTTCGGCGCCGCGGTTCTTCGGCGTCACGGTTCTTCGGCGTCACGGTTCTTCGGCGTCACGGTTCTTCGGGCGCCGCCGCGGTTGCGGGTCCGTGGCCCTCGCCGGGCCGCCCAACGCTTGCGCTCGCGGCGCTGTGACGTGCGGCGCGACGCGACGCGACGCCGAGACTGCGGAACATCCGGTGGCCGCGGAGGATCCGCAGGTCCAGCGTCGGCGGATGTTCCGCGGCCGAATCTGAGGACGCCGTGCCGGCTCCGCCGCCGGCGCGCCGACGCCTCACCGGCTCTGCGCCGGAGCTCGCCGACACCACGGCCAGGCTCCGGCTCTAGACCTGCGGAACATCCAACGGTCGCGGAACATCCAACGGTGTGACGCCGGCTGATGGTACGCACACCGTCACTCACGGCACGAAACCGGCCACGGATCAGGCCGCCGCGGAGCATCCGCCGGTCCAGCACCGGACAAACGTTCCGCAAGACATCCCTCGCGGTGCGGACCCCGTCCGAGCCTGGGCTGCTGCGGAGCATCGGTCCGTCCAAGGCCGGCGGATGTTCCGCGGCCGAATCTGAGGACGCCCTGCCGGCTCCGCCGCCGGCGCGCCGACGCCTCACCGGCTCTGCGCCGGAGCTCGCCGACACCACGGCCAGGCTCCGGCTCTAGACCTGCGGAACATCCAACGGTCGCGGAACATCCAACGGTGTGACGCCGGCTGATGGTACGCACACCGTCACTCACGGCACGAAACCGGCCACGGATCAGGCCGCCGCGGAGCATCCGCCGGTCCAGCACCGGACAAACGTTCCGCAAGACATCCCTCGCGGTGCGGACCCCGTCCGAGCCTGGGCTGCTGCGGAGCATCGGTCCGTCCAAGGCCGGCGGACGTTCCGCACGCCGCCGCTCCAGGCGATCCGCCGGATGTTCCGCACGCCGTCGCTCGAGGCGCGCTGGATGTTCCGCACGCCGTCGTTCGAGGCGCGCTGGATGTTCCGCACGCCGTCGTTCGAGGCGCGCCGGATGTTCCGCACGCCGCCGCTCCAGGCGGGCATCTCCTGGGGCTGGGCTGCGGAGGGCCCGGCGGTGTCGCGCCGTCAATGCCCCTCGGGATGGTGCAACGCCCGCCCGGTCTCGGGGTCGAACACGTGAGCAGCCGCCGGATCCACCGACACCGCGACCGGTTCTCCCACCCGGATCGTGGCGCGGCCGTCGAACCGGGCCACCAACCGACCGGCGACCAGCTCGATCGTCAGGAACGTCTCCCGGCCGGTCCGCACCAGCCCGCGCACCAGGCCCGACAGCACGGTGGCGTCCGGGTCGGGATCGCGCGAAGCCGCTGTCACCGCTTCCGGCCGCAGGCCCAGGGTCACCTCGCGCCCGATCCGGTCGGCCAACGCCGCGGGCAGCGCCTGCCAGGTGATGAGCGTGCGGTCACCGACGCGGTAGCCGGCCAGACCGCCGGACACCACCGGCCGCGCCGTCAGCACGCCGATCGGCACCTGGCCGACGAAGTCGGCGACGAACAGCGACCGCGGCCGGTCGTACAGGTCGCGGGCCGAGCCCAGCTGGCGCACCCGACCCGCTTCGATGACCGCGACACGGTCACCGATCGCCAGCGCTTCACTCTGGTCGTGGGTGACGTAGATCGTGCTGACCCCCGTCGCCCTGACCGTCTGCGCAACCACGTGGCGCATCCTGGTCTGCTCCTGCGGGTCAATGTGCGCGAGCGGCTCGTCCAGCAGGAACGCCTTGGGCGTCCGGACCAGCGCACGACCGATGCCCGCCTGCCCGCGCTGACCCATCGAGATCTCGGTGGGCCGACGACCCAGCAGATGCCGGATGCGCAACCGCCGCGACTCCTGCTCCACCCGGCGCCGCACCTCGGCCGCCGGAGTGTGCCGGACCGTGAGCCCGAAGCCCATGTTCCTGGCGACGTCAAGCGTGGGCATCAGCTGCCCGCCCTCGAAGACCATCGCCACGTCCCGGTGCGGCGGCCCGAGGGCGGTGACGTCCTGTCCCTGGATCAGCACGCGGCCGCCGCGCACCGGCAGCAGGCCGGCGATCGCCCGCAGCATCGTCGACTTCCCGCAGCCGGACGGGCCGAGCACCACCAGCAACTCGCCGGGCCGGGCCAGCAGGGTGAAGTCCGCCAGGACGACCGTGCCGTCGGGCTGGGCGACCGTGACCCGGTCCAACCCGGTCAGGGCGACGTCGGCGGCGAAGGAATCGGTCATCTTCGGTCATCTTCGGTCCTGGTGCGCATCGCGTCCAGCGCTCGTCCTTGACCGGCCTATCCGTAAGTTATAACTTACCGTTCGTGACGACTTACCGAGCCGATCCCTGGGTGGCCCTGGGCGACCGGACCCGGCGGGGCATCTTTGCCCGGCTCGCGGAGCGTCCGCAGTCGGTCACCGAGCTCGCGACCACGCTGACGGTCAGCCGCCCGGCGGTGTCTCAGCACCTGAAGGTGCTCAAGGACGCCCGCCTGGTGACCGTCCGCCCGCTCGGCACCAAACGGATCTACGCCGTCGACTCGACCGGGCTCGCCGCGTTGCGCACCGAACTCGACCGCTACTGGCACACCACCTTGGCCAACCTCAAGGAATTGGCCGAGCGGACCGACCTCAAGGAATTGGCCGAGCGGACCGATCCATCCCCCGGCAAGGAGTCGCAATGAGCACCTCACCAGGCACCTCCGTGTTCGCGGACATCGTCGTCGAGACCCCGGCGAGCATCGCGTTCCGGGTGTTCACCGAGCACTTCGACCAGATCAAGCCGCGCGAGCACAACCTGCTCGCGGTGCCGATCGCGGAGACCGTCTTCGAGACCCACGTCGGCGGTCACGTCTACGACCGGGGCGTCGACGGGTCGGAGTGCCGGTGGGCGCGGGTGCTGGCCTTCGAGCCGCCGCATCGGGTGGTGATCAGCTGGGACATCAGCCCCCGGTGGCAGCTGGAACCGGATCCGGACCGGACCAGCGAGGTGGAGATCCGGTTCGTCGAACTCGGTCCGGACCGCACCCGGGTCGAGGTCGAACACCGGCACATCGACCGCCACGGCGACGGCTGGGAGCAGGCCGCCGCCGCGCTCGCCGGGGACGACGCCTGGCCGCTGTACCTGCGGCGCTTCGCATCGGCACTCGACCGAGCGAGCGACCGAGCAACCACCGACCGAGCAACCACCGAGCAGACGGCTGACCGGGCACCCGCAGCCGGCTGACCGGGTCGGACCGAACCGGGTCAGCCGGCCACGGTCAGGTAGATCAACGCCAGGTTCAACGCGATCACCAGGGTCACCACGACCGCCGCCACCGCCGTGGTCGCCGGGTGGTTGGCCACCGGGCCCATGACGGCTCGCGACCGGGTCAGCAGCACCAGCGGCACCAGCACGAACGGCAGTCCGAAGGAGAGCACGACCTGGGAGAGCACCAGCGCCAGGGTCGGGTCGATGCCGACGGCCAGGATGACGATGGCCGGCACCAGGGTGATCACCCGGCGCAGCAGCAACGGGACGGACCGACGGAGCAGCCCGGCCATCACCACGGCGCCGGCGTAGCAGCCGACGGACGTGGAGGCCAGGCCGGAGGCCAGCAGGCCGACGGCGAACAGCACCGCGATCACGCTGCCCAGCGACTGTCCGATGGCGTCGTGCGCGGCCTGCAGCGAGAGTTCCTCGGTGCCTCCGGACAGTGACGTCGCGGCGACGAGCAGCATGGCCAGGTTGACCGCCCCGGCGAGCAGCATCGCGGCGCCGACGTCGAAGCGGGTGGCCCGCAGCAGCCGCGGGAGATGCTCGGCGGACGGCCGGCCATGCCGGTCGCGGGCCAGCGCGGAGTGCAGGTAGACGGCATGCGGCATGACGGTGGCACCAAGCATGCCGGCGGCCAGCAGCACGCTGCCGGCACCGTCGAAGGCCGGCAGGAGCCCGCCGACGATCCCACGCGGCGACGGCGGTTCCACGAACAGGCCGGCCACGAAGCCGACCGCGATGATCACCAGCATCGTGGTGATGATCCGTTCGAAGGACCGCTGGCCGCGGCGGTCCTGCACCAGCAGCAGCGCCGTCGAGACCACCGCGGTGATCACCCCGCCGATCAGCAGCGGTAGGTCGAACAGGATCTCCAGGGCGATCGCGCCGCCCAGCACCTCCGCAAGGTCCGTCGCCATCGCGACGATCTCGGCCTGCACCCAGTAGGCCAGCCGCGCGCCGTTGGGCAGCCGGTCCCGCAACGCCTCGGGCAGCGTCAGCCCGGTCGCCAGGCCGAGCTTGGCGGACAGGTACTGGACGAGGCAGGCCATCATGTTGGCCAGCACGACGACCCAGACGAGCAGGTAGCCATAGACGGCGCCGGCGGTGACGTTGGTCGCCACGTTGCCCGGATCGACGTAGGCGATCGCCGCGACGAAGGCCGGCCCGAACAGCGCCATCGTGCTGCGAGCCCGGCTGACCAGGGAGGACATCGGGCACGAACCTATCCCAGCGGCGGCGCACCCCCGGACGTGGTCGATCACCAAGCGCATCCCCTCTGGGACACGGTCGACCATCAAGCGCATCCCACCCCGGACGCGGCGAACCTCCGGACGCAGCACGCCCCCGGACCGAGTCGACCACCAGACGCGGCATTATTCAGCCGATTCTGTATTGTTTGCCCGTGACGATCATGCGGGGGGCCGCGCGGTGAGCGGCGGCCACACCCACACGCACGGCGCCGGCCCGGACCATCGGGGGCGGCTGGCCATCGCCCTGGGTCTGACCTGCACCGTGCTCGTCGTCGAGGTGATCGGCGCGGTGATCTCCGGCAGCCTCGCCCTGCTCGCGGACGCCGGCCACATGCTGACCGACGCCGCTGGCCTGGTCATCGCGCTGATCGCGGCCGCGCTCACCCGCCGGGCTCCGACCGACCGCCGGACCTGGGGCTATCTACGGGCCGAGGTGCTCGCGGCCACCCTGCAGGCCGCGGTCCTGCTGGCGGTGGGCACCGTCATCCTCATCGAGGGCATCCAACGACTGTTCGCGCCGCCCGAGGTGGCCTCCGGGATCATGCTGGCTTTCGGCGTGGTGGGCCTGGTCGCCAATGTGGTGTCGCTGCTCGTGCTGGCCGGCGGCCGCGGCAGCAACTTCAACATGCGCGCGGCGTTCCTCGAGGTGCTGGGCGACGCGCTGGGGTCGCTGGCGGTGATCGTCGCCGCGATCGTCATCGCCACCACTGGGTACGACCGGGCCGACGCCATCGTCTCCATCCTGATCGCGGCGCTGATCCTGCCGCGGACGATCAAGCTGCTGCGGGAGACCACCGCCGTCCTGCTGGAGAGCACGCCGCGCGGCCTGGACCTGGCCGAGGTGCGCCGGCACCTGCTCGAACTCGACCACGTGCGGGCCGTGCACGACCTGCACGCCTCCCAGGTCGCCACCGGCATGCCCGTATTGACCGCGCACGTCGTCGTCGACGACTCCTGTTTCCAGGACGGGCACGCGCCGCAGATGCTGGACGAACTGCAGACCTGCGTGGCCGAGCACTTCCCGGTCAGCATCGAGCACTCCACGTTCCAGCTCGAGCCGGCCGGCCACCAGAAGCACGAGCACGGCGCGCACGCCTGAGAGCAATCGGCGCCATCCCGGGTGGTCCCCGACGGGCGCCGGTTCAGCGCGGCTCGGGCAACCTCCGCACGCGTCCACGTGAGCCATGTGCAGGTTCAGGGCGGCGCTGAACCTGCACATGGCTCAAGTGGCTCAGGTCGGGTTCAGCGGCCGGAACCGGCGCAGCCGCAGGCTGTTGCTCACCACGAACACCGACGAGAACGCCATGGCGGCCCCGGCGATCAGCGGGTTGAGCAGGCCGGCCATGGCCAGCGGCAGCGCGGCCACGTTGTAGGCAAAGGCCCAGAACAGGTTGCCCTTGATGGTGCCCAGGGTGCGCCGGGACAGCCGGATCGCGTCCACCGCGGCCCGCAGGTCGCCCCGCACCAGGGTCAGGTCGGACGCCTCGATCGCGACATCCGTGCCGGTGCCCATCGCGATGCCCAGATCGGCCTGGGCGAGCGCGGCGGCGTCGTTCACCCCGTCCCCCACCATGGCCACCCGTCGACCCCGGGACTGCAGATCGGACACCGTGCGCGCCTTCTGTGCGGGCAGCACCTCGGCGACCACATCCGTCGGGTCGATGCCGACCTCGGCGGCCACACTGGCCGCCGCCGCGGCGTTGTCGCCGGTCAGCAGCATCGGCCGCAGGCCGAGCTCGCGCAGCTGGGAGACCGCCTGCGCACTGGTCGGCTTGACCGTGTCGGCGACCAGCAGTAGACCGCGCGCGACGCCGTCCCAGCCGACCGCGACCACGGTCCGCCCAGCCGCCTGCGCCTGCCGGACGGCCGCGGCGAGCGAGTCGTCCAGCGGCTGCGACCATTCGTCGGCCAGCCAGGACGCGCGGCCGGCCGCCACCGCATGGCCGTCGACCACGCCGGTCACGCCCAGGCCCCGGGTGGCCACGAACGACTCGACCGCGGGCAGCGTGCCGACGCGCTCGCGGGCACCGTCGGCGATGGCCCCGGCGACCGGGTGCTCGGAGGCGTCCTCCAGCGCACCGGCCAGCCGCAGCACCTCGGCCTGCTCGACGCCGTCGGCGGCCACCACGTCGACCAGCCGCATGGCGCCGGTGGTCACCGTGCCGGTCTTGTCCAGCACGATCGTGTCGACCCGGCGAGTGGACTCCAGGATCTCCGGACCCTTGATCAGGATGCCCAGCTGGGCCCCCCGGCCGGTGCCGACCAGCAGCGCCGTCGGCGTCGCCAGGCCCAACGCGCACGGGCAGGCGATGATCAGCACCGCGACGGCCGCGGTGAACGCCACCTCCGCACCGGACCCGGTCAGCAGCCAGTACGCCAGGGTGGCCAGCGCCAGCACGATGACCACCGGGACGAACACCGCGGACACCCGGTCGGCCAACCGCTGCACGGGTGCCTTGCCGGACTGGGCCTGCTCGACCAACCGGGCGATCTGGGCCAGCGCGGTGTCGGCGCCCACCCGGGTGGCGCGCACCACCAGCCGCCCGCCGGCGTTCACGGTGGCCCCGGTCACCGCATCGCCGGGGCCGACCTCCACTGGCACCGGCTCGCCGGTCAGCAGGCTGGTGTCCACCGCCGACGACCCCTCCACGACGACGCCGTCGGTCGCGATCTTCTCGCCCGGGCGCACCACGAACTCGTCGCCGACGGCGAGCCGGCCGATCGGAACTCGCACCTCGGTGCCGGATCGGCGGACCGCCACGTCCTTGGCCCCCAGGTCCAGCAGGGCCCGCAGGGCGGCACCTGACCTGCGCTTGGCGCGAGCCTCGAAGTACCGGCCGGCCAGGATGAACACGGTGACCGCGGAGGCCACCTCCAGGTAGATCTCGGTGCCGCCGGTGCCCGGAAACAGGTCGAACGTCATCGTCATGCCGGGCATGCCGGCGCCGCCGAGGAACAGCGCGTAGAGGGACCAGCCGAACGCTGCCAGCACGCCCAGGCTGATCAGGGTGTCCATGGTCGCGGCGCCGTGCCGCAGGTTGATCGCCGCGGCCCGGTGGAACGGCCAGGCCCCCCAGACCACGACGGGCGCGGCCAACGTGAGGGTCAGCCACTGCCAGTAGGTGAACTGCAGCGCCGGGATCATCGACAACGCCACCACCGGCACGGCCAGCACGGTGGACACGAGCAGCCGTTGCCGCAGCGCGGCCACCTCCGGGTCCTCGGCCGGGGCCGGGGGTTCGGCCGGGGGTTCGGCCAGGGATTCGGACGCCACGAGTGCGGCCGGCGGCAGCGTGGCGTCGTATCCGGTTGCCCGGACCGTGGCGATCGCCTCGTCGACGGCGGTGCCCTCGGGCAGCAGGACGTGCGCCTTCTCGGTCGCGAAGTTCACCGACGCCTCGACGCCGGGCATCCGGTTCAGCTTCTTCTCGATCCGGGCCGCGCAGGACGCACAGGTCATCCCCTGGATCTCCAGATCCACGGTCTGGCTCGTCATGGCGCTGCTCGCAGCTCGTAGCCCGCCTCGTCGATCGCCGCGCGGACGGCGTGCAGCGGGAGCGGGCCGGCGCTGACGACCGTCACCCGGGACGGGCCGTCGGGCCGCAGGTCCACCCGCACGTCCGACACTCCGGTCAGCCGGCCGACCTCCCCGGTGACCGCGGACACGCAGTGCGCGCAGGTCATGCCGGACACGTCATAGGTCGTCGTGATGCTCATGGGTCTCTCCTTGTCGCGAATCGGGTCAGGACCGGACGAGCCGGGCGATCGCCTCGGACGCCTCGCGGACCTTGGCCGCGGCCTCGTCCCCGCCCTCGGCGGCGGCCCGGACCACGCAGTGACTCAGGTGCTCGTCCAGCAGACCCAGCGCCACCGACTGCAGCGCCTTGGTCACCGCCGACACCTGGGTGAGGATGTCGATGCAGTACTTCTCGTCCTCGACCATCCGTTGCAGCCCGCGGATCTGTCCCTCCACCCGGCGCAGCCGCTTGAGGTAGGCGTCCTTCTCGTGGATGTAGCCGTGCGGCGCATGGCCGTGCTCGACCTGGCCGTGATCGACCTGGCCGTGGTCGGGTTCATCGGAATCCACATCCGCGGCCCTCGGTCCGGCCATCGGCGCCGTCTGCGCGTCGTCCATCAGATCCTCCGCCCGTCCAGATACCCACCCGGGGTATTACCCGCCGTCCACAGTACCCCCCGGGGGTACCTTGTCAAGGCGGCCGCGGCGGGCCGTCGGCCCACACTTGCGAGCGGATAGGGTCCGCGGACAACGGACGCCGCCTCTGTCGAGCGCGCCAGCGCGCGGGCCGACCAGAATGGACGAGCACGACGCGGCCGCGGACGGCCTCGTGCGAGCGGCGGACGGGAGAAGAAGTCCCAGTGACGGGTGGCGACGTGCGGACGGCCGAGCTGATGGCGCTCGACGCACGGCATGTGTGGCATCCGTACAGCCCGATTCCGGCCGAGCAAGAACCGCTGCTGGTGACGTCCGCCCAGGGCGTCCGGCTCCGGCTGGCGGATGGGCGCTCGCTGGTCGACGGGATGTCCTCGTGGTGGGCGGCGATCCACGGCTACCGGCACCCGGTGTTGGACGCGGCCGTGCGGCGGCAGCTGGACCGGATGAGCCACGTGATGTTCGGCGGCTTGACCCACGAGCCGGCCATCGCGCTCGCCCGCCGGCTGGTGGACATCACCCCGGACCCGCTGCAGCACGTGTTCTTCACCGACTCCGGCTCGGTGGCCGTCGAGGTGGCAGCGAAGATGGCCGTGCAGTACTGGATCGCCGCAGGTCGGCCTGGCAAGCACAAGCTGATGACGTGGCGCGGCGGTTACCACGGCGACACCCTGCACCCGATGAGCGTCTGCGATCCCGTCGGCGGCATGCACGCCATGTGGTCGGGCATGCTGCCGCGTCAGGTCTTCGTGCCAGCCCCGCCCCGCGGCTTCGACCGGCCGGTCGATCCTGGTCAGCAGGCCGGGTGGGTCGACGCGCTCGACGCGCACCGGGAGGAGGTCGCTGCGATCATCATCGAGCCGGTCGTGCAGGGCGCCGGCGGCATGGTCATGCACCATCCCGGGTACCTGCGCATGCTCCGCGCGCTGGCCGACCGCTACGAGGTGCTGTTGATCTTCGACGAGATCGCGACCGGATTCGGCCGGACGGGCCGGCTGTTCGCCGCCGACCATGCAGGGGTCAGCCCGGACATCATGTGCCTGGGGAAGGCGCTGACCGGCGGCTACCTCTCCATGGCGGCCACGCTGTGCACCTCGGACGTCGCCGACCGGGTCTCCGGTGCCGGCGTCCTCGCGCACGGCCCGACTTTCATGGCCAATCCGCTCGCCGCCGCGGTGTCGCTGGCATCCGTCGATCTGCTGCTGAGCACGGAGTGGTCCGCCGAGGTCGCGCGCATCGAGTCGGCGCTGCGGACCGGGCTGGCGGGCATCGAGCGGCTGCCGGGCGTCGCCGATGTCCGCGTGCTCGGCGCGATCGGGGTGGTGCAGCTGGATGCGCCGGTCGACGTCGCGGCGGCGACGCGCGCGGCGACCGAGCACGGCGTCTGGCTCCGCCCCTTCCGCGATCTGATCTACACCATGCCGCCGTACATCACCTCCGACGACGACGTCGCCCTGATCACCCGGGCGATCCGGGCCGCCGTGCTGGCCAGCACCACCGCCGGCTCTCGATTGCCGGAAGCGGCGGAGGTGCGGTGAACGGCTCCCCCGCCTTCGACTGGCTCGCGGCGGCGGCCGCGGAACGCCACGCGTCCGGGGTCGTCCGGCGGCTGACTCCGCGCGCCGGCGACTCCGGTCTGCTCGACCTGGCATCCAACGACTATCTCGGGTTGGCACGGGACGAGCGGGTGACCTCCGCCGCGGGGCAGGCGCTGCGGACGTGGGGCGCCGGCGCCACCGGCTCGCGACTGGTCACCGGTTCGACCACCCTGCACCGCGATCTCGAGGACGCCCTGGCCGCCCTGATCGGCGCACCACGGGCGTTGGTCTTCTCGTCCGGATATCTGGCGAACGTCGGCATGATCACCGCGCTGGCCGGCGCGGACTGCCTCGTGGTGTGTGACCGGGCCAATCACGCGTCGCTGATCGACGGCTGCCTGCTGGCCAGGTCGCGGTTGCGGGTCATCCCGCACGGCGACCTCGTTCGGGCGGATCGGGTCCTGGCCGGCCGGACCGAGACCCGGGCGGTCGTGGTGATCGACGCGATCAACTCCGCGGACGGCGACCTGCTGCCGCTGGCGCTGTGGCATCGGCTCGCCCGCCGGCACGGCGCCCTGCTGCTGGTGGACGACGCGCACGGTCTCGGAGTACGCGGCGGCGGTCGGGGCGCCGTCGCCGAAGCCGGCATCGCCGCGGAGCCGGACGTCGTCACGTCCGTCACGCTGTCGAAATCCCTGGCCGCGCAGGGCGGTGCCGTGCTGGGCGCACCCGCGGTCATCGACCATCTCGTCGACTGTGCCCGCACGTTCATCTTCGACACCGGTCTGAACCCGGCCGCGGCCGGCGCGGCCCTGGCCGCCGTCGAGATCATTACCGACGAACCGGAGCTGGCCCGTCGCGTCCTCGCCCGCGCGGGCGAACTCGCCGACGCCTGCGGCGTTCCGGTGACCGACTCCGCCGTCGTCCCAGTGATCATCGGGGAGGCGGCCCGGGCACGCGCGATGGCCGACGTCATCCGCGACGAGGGCATTCTGGTCGGCTGCTTCCGCCCACCGTCGGTACCGGCCGGCACCGCCCGGCTGCGGATCACCGCGCGGGCCACCCTTTCCGACGCCGACGTCGACCGGTTCCGTCGGACCTTCGCGCAGGTGGCCGCAGCGTGAGCGACCTGAGGACGATGCACCGGTGAGCGTCACCGTGGTCACCGGGACCGGGACCGACGTCGGCAAGACCGTGGTCACGGCCGCTCTCGTCGCGTGTGGGCTGCGGGCCGGCCGGACCGTGGCCGTGGTGAAGCCGATCCAGACCGGCACCGCACCGGGCGCAGGCGGGGACCTCGCCGAGGTGCGCCGGCTCACCGGGAACCCCGACCTGCACGAGATCGCCCGCTACACAGAACCACTCGCGCCGGAGACGGCGGCCCGCCGACTCGGCGAACCCGGCCCGACGATCCGTGACCTGGCGGACGGGATCACCGCGGTGACCGACCGCGACCTGGTCGTTGTGGAGGGCGCCGGCGGCCTGCTGGTGCGGCTGAACGCCGACCACCGCACGCTGCTCGACGTGATCGACGTGCTGTCCGCCGATTCCGGCATCGACCTGCGGGTGATTCTGGTTGCCACCGCCGAACTCGGTGTGCTCAACATCGCGGCCCTGACCGCGGCCGCGTTGTCCGGGCGCGGCATCGCGCTGCATGGCGTGGTGATCGGCAGTTGGCCCGCACAGCCGGATCTGGCGCAACGCTGCAACCTCACCGACCTCTCCCGCTACACCGGCGCACCGATCCGGGGTGTCCTGCCCGCCGGCGCCGGTCGGTCGACGCCGGCCGCCTTCGGCGAGATCGCCGTGCGCTCGCTGGATTCCACGCTCGGCGGGACACTCGACATCCGGTCCTTCATCCACACGCATGGCCCATCACCACGAGAGGAAATCAGCAGATGACGGTCGTAGACACTGACGCGCAGGTGCTGGCCCGAGCCGCCGAGCAGGTCCTGGGCTCGGGCATCGGACTGAGCGAGTCCGACGTCCTGGCGGTGCTGCGGCTGCCCGACGATCAGCTCGGCGCCGTGCTCGAACTCGCCCACCAGGTGCGGATGCGCTGGTGCGGACCGGAAGTCGAGGTCGAGGGCATCGTCAGTCTGAAGACCGGCGGCTGCCCGGAGGACTGCCATTTCTGCTCCCAGTCCGGCAGGTTCACCTCACCGGTGCGATCGGTCTGGCTGGACATCCCGGGCCTGGTGGAGTCCGCGCGGCAGACCGCGAAAACCGGGGCCACCGAGTTCTGCATCGTCGCGGCCGTCCGCGGACCCGACAAGCGGCTGATGGAGCAGGTCGCCGCCGGCATCGCCGCCATCAGGGAAGCGGTCGACATCAACATCGCCTGCTCGCTGGGCATGCTCACCCAGGAACAGGTCGACGAGCTGGTGGCGATGGGCGTGCATCGCTACAACCACAACCTGGAGACCGCGCGGTCGCATTTCGACAGTGTGGTGACGACGCACACCTGGCAGGAACGGTGGGACACCCTGCGGATGGTCCGCGACGCCGGGATGGAGGTGTGCTGCGGCGGCATCCTGGGCATGGGCGAGACCGTCGAGCAGCGCGCCGAATTCGCGGCGCAGCTCGCCGAACTCGGCCCCGACGAGGTCCCGATGAACTTCCTCAACCCGCGGCCGGGCACCCCGTTCGCGGCGCTGCCGGTCATGGACTCCCGCGACGCGCTGCGGACCATCGCGGCGTTCCGGCTGGCGATGCCCCGCACCATCCTGCGTTTCGCCGGCGGACGGGAGATCACGCTGGGGGATCTGGGTGCGCGTCAGGGGATCCTCGGCGGCATCAACGCGGTCATCGTCGGCAACTACCTGACCACCCTCGGCCGACCGGCGGCGACCGATCTCGACCTGCTCGACGAGCTCCAGATGCCGATCAAGGCGCTCGCGGCGACGCTGTGACACGACAGCCCGCGGCGCGAGCTGCCGTGACCGCCGATGGGACGGCCGCCCAGCAGGTGTTCTGCGGACGCTGCGGGCGGCCGGAGGGCTCGCCCGACGATGTCTCGCACGAGGCCTGCCGGCGGCTGTCGGAACTGGAACCACCCCGGTACTGCCACAGCTGCGGTCGGCGCATGGTTGTCCAGGTGAACCCGGTCGGCTGGACGGCCCGCTGCGTCCGGCACGGTGAGCAGCACGGCTGATCGCATGTCGACCGCATCGCATCTCGGGCCGGACGGACGTCCGGTGACGGCGGGTGGCTGCCCGGTCGCCTTCGACGGCGATGTCGGCATGTGGGTCGTCCGGGATCCGGCGGCGGTCCGCGGCGTGCTGCTCGATCCCGACACCTTCGGCCCGGACAATGCGCTGACCGCCTACCGCACCATGACGGTCCGGTCGCTGCGCATTCTCAACCGCGCCGGGTTCGCCCTGCCGCCGATGCTGGCGAACAATTCCGGGCCGTCGCATCGGGCCGTCCGCGGCTGTGTCGCGCGGTTCTTCTCGGCCGGCCAGGTGCAGACGATCACACCGACCATCATCGAGCTGACCGACCGACACCTGGCCGAGACGCGGGCCCGGCTGGAGCTGGGCGATCCGGTCGATCTGGTCGAGGCCGTCGCCGGTCCCGTGCCCGCACTGACGTTGCAGCGAATGACCGGCATACGGATGGACGACATCGGCGATCTGAAACGGTGGAGCGAGGCGTCACTCGAGTTGTTCTGGGGCACACCCGATCCCGAGCGACAGGAGCTGCTGGCCGGCCAGGCCGCCGAGTTCTACTCGTGGCTGCGAGCGCAGGTCGTCCAGGAGCGGCGGGCCGTCGGCACGGGCCTGCTCGCGGCACTGATCGAGCTCGGCCTGACCGACGAGCAGATCTGCTCGGCTTGCTACTTCCTGCTGATCGCCGGACAGCAGACCACCAGCCAGCTGATCTCGACCTGCTTCCTGCGTGCCCTGGGCGATCCGCTGATCTGGAACCGTTGCGGCGATGTCACTGTCGCCGATGAGATCGTCGACGCCGTCCTGGCCGAGCAATCCTCGGTGCACACCTGGCGGCGCATCGTCAACCGGCCCACCCGGATCGGCGAGCAGGACCTGGCGGCGGAAACAGAGTTGCTGCTAAGGCTGACCGGCATCGGCGGCGACCCCGACCTCGCCTTCGGCCTCGGGATTCATCGCTGCCTCGGTGCCCGGCTGGCCCGACGCGAGGCCGGCCTGGTGCTCTCTCGCACCGCAGCCCAACTCGGCCACCTCGAACTGCTGGAACCCGAGCCGCCGATGATCGGGCTCTTGTCGTTCCGTGCACCCGCTCGAGTCCTGGTGCGGGCCGGCCACGTCGACCCGAAAGAAGCCGCCTGATCCGGCGGTTCGCTCAACCATCCACAGATGGCGATGCGCGGCACGACGGGGCGTGAGGTCAGAGCCGGAGATACTCCTGTGCCCAGTCGGGGATGGTGACCAGAACATATCCGATGACGGTTCCGGGGATGAGCATGACGGCGGTGTCGCCGATATGCCGCCAACTGCGGTGTCCGAGGGCGCCGATCACGACGATCCCGGCAAGGGCGAAGGCCATCGGGAGGTCCTGCCCCCTGGTGTCGTACCAGTGGTAGGCTTCGGCGAGGAGCAGGCCCATCAGCAGGGCACCGGCGGCGGCGGGCACCCACCCGGCCGGGCCGATGCGGGAGGCGACGACGCCGAGAACGGCCCCGCCGACCAGGCCGAGCATGCCCCAGAACAGCAGGTCGGTCGGCGCCACCCGGTAGGGGAAACCCGGCCCAGGGTAAAGGATGTCGTAGTAGATCTGCTTGCCGTAGAAGAACGAGACGACACTGATCAGCAACGCAGCGCCGCCGCGGATCGCCCCGCGGAACAGGGATTGCCGGGCGCCGACCACCGCGACGAGCAGGATCCAGATCCCGAAGGTGTGCGCGAACGGCCGCAGGATCGTGTCGCCGTAGTAGGAGATCGCTCCGAACACGCCGACAGCGACCGCTGCCAGTGCGGTCGCGCCATCGCCCCAGGTCAAGGGTATCCGCCGGTGCGTGGGTGCTGTCGTGTCGGTCATGGTGGGCCCTTCGGTCATAGAGTGTCAGGTGGGGACGGTGCCGATGGCATCGACGACAGCGGTCCGCACGGCGCTGTAGCTCATGGTGGTGCCATCGGGTGCGCGGTCGTAGTCGTCGGTGAGTACCTCCCGTTCACCGATGAACGTTCCGGTGACGGGGTCGATGATGATGTCGTGCCGGAACTGGCCGTCGTCGATGCCGATGGCGGTGCCCACCCGCCCGTCCAGGTTCACCGCCTGGTCGGTGAGTTCGATGCCGTCGATGCGGGTCAACGCCTGGTAGAGCGCAGCCCGCAGATCGGCCGGGACCAGGCCGGTCCGCAACGCATCCACGGCGTAGACGAAAAGCTCCGCGGAACCTCGGTCGTTGGCCGGCGCATCGGCCTGGAGCCTGGAATACAGCTGGGCGGGATCGCGGGGTAGGCCGGCGAGAAACCCCGGAGTGGGGTCCTGCCAGGACCCGGCCCGAGGACAGGGTCCCGGGGTGTAGAAGTTCCCGCATGGTGCCGTCGCTCGCAGGGTGACACCGGTGTCCAACGCGTCCATGAAGGTGCCGTCGTCGCGTGCCTGTTGTTCGTCGCCGACGATCCAGACCCGGTTCCCGGTGGGTCGGCGATCGAGCATCCAATCCTCGGTGGAGGCGTCGGGGTCGGCCGGCACCCAGATGCGGATCAGGTTCTCGTCCTGGAAGACCTGATACCCGCTGAAAGTTGTCCACCATGCGTGGGTTTCGATATACCGGTACTGACCGGGCCGAACCGGCTCGTCGGATGCTCCCACCGCAGCCACCGCGGCTTGGTCCAACACCCCGATAGCCTCGGCCGAGTTGACCGGCCGGTGCCGGTCGGTGACGAACGATGGAACGAGGATTCCGATGCCGACCAGGACGGCGGCCACGCCCGCCGCCAGGGCGGTCCGCCACCAGCGGCGTCGACGCCGGGCCGCCGGATCCGCCGCCGTCGAACCGGTGGTGATCGCGCCGACCGCCCCTGACAAGGGCACGGGCCGAGTACTGTCCGGAGCGGCCGGAGCCGGACCGCGCACGGCAGTCAGCAGTCTCGCTCGTGCACCTGCCAACGCCGCTGCGGCGTCCACGGTCTCGGCATGCAGCTCGCGGAGCGCCTCATCGAGTTCGTCGTCGCTCCACATGCGGGTGATCCCGTCGCGATCGGTCATCGCTGCTCCCTGACATGCTGACCGGCCTGGTCGCCGACGTCGGACCGGGAGGATTCGTGGGATCGAAGCTGCCGGCGAACCCGATGCAGCCGGGATCGGACGGTGCCGACCGGAACACCCAGGACCTGGGCAACGTCGGTGCTAGCCAGACCCGCCCAGGCGGTCAACAGCAGCACGTCACGGTCGTCGGGAGACAGATCGGCGATGCCCGACGCCAGCCGGCCAACCCGGTTGCGAGCATCCACCCGGTCCGGCACGACGTCCCCGGGATCGGACCCGGGCGGGTCCCCGGCGCAGGCCCTGGCCGTGGCGGCCAGCCCGCGAAGTTCCTGCCGGTGATGACGGCGGAGCAGATTCGTGGCGATCCCGTACAGCCAGGCCCTCGGATCCGCCTTCGTCCGGTCGTAACCGTCCCGGCCGGCCAACGCCGCCAGGAACGTCTCGGCGACGAGGTCGTCGGCAGCGGCACCGACCCGCCGGCTCAGATAACGGTGCAGACCCGGCGCGTGTTCGTCGAACAAACCGGCGAACACCACCGCCGGATCCCCCGAACTCGGGTCGGACCACGAGTCCACGCCGTCCCCGTCCGGCTCCACCGCTGCCCCCATACCCTGTATTGCCCGAAGCCGGCCGACGCGTTCACGTGCGAGTGCGATCACGCCCGTCGACGGGATGACCAAACCCCAGCCTGCGCAGTCGTTGGCAGCAGCCCCGGCCGGTCAGGCCGAGCCTCACCGGTCGCTGTCCATCGGCAGACCCAGCTCCACGACCGCCCTCACCCGGGCACGTTCCTGTGCCAGAATCACGCGCTGATCCCTGATCGAGCGACTCCACTGCAGGTCAAGGACGGCCTGAGCGCGCACCGCGTCGACATCGAGAAGGTCCTGAATGACTGCCAGGGCTTCTTCGCGGTCCGCGCACTCCCACAGCGCCGGCATGATTTCCGCGTAACGGCGCAACGCCTGCTCGATCACCTCCAGAATCTTCAACCGTTCAACAGCCAGGTGCTGTTGCAGTCGTTGGTCGTCCCGGCCCACATCTGTCACCCACCCCCGCGGACTCAGGCGTGCCCCTCCCCGCTCCTTCGGGCCAGGCTGCGCCACCAGCCGTCGCGGCGCAACCGGATGGGCGGCCCGGATCGCTCGTTCCGCCAGCCGATCGACCGACTCATTGCTTCATGCGCCGGCGCTACCCAACTCCCACCACTTGCCGTTCGGCGCTCGGATGCACGAGCGCCCAGCCCGCAAGGGCGGCCTCCTCGGGGCTGTCGAACAACTCAACACCGGATGATGCGCTTGGCGAGTCGCCGGGCCCGTCACCGCTGTCATCCGCGGCGCGCCGGTTCATCTCGGCCCGATCACCGACCTCCGTGACAAACGAGCGGCCCATTGCTCGAAGGCCCGTTGCAGGAGCACCGTACGGGATGAATCCGTCCCGCCGCCGCCTATTTTCCGTAAACTTGGTCATATAACCAACCTCCAAAGCCTTCCCCACCAAAGAAATGGTCCCCTACGGCATTGACTCCGGTGCCGACCAGGTACCCCACTCCGAACGCAAGGATCGTTGCCGAAAAGGCCGTGGCACCCGCATTCACCGCGACCGCAGGGCCCGCACCCTCGACGCTCACCGCGGATATAGCGCTGAGGGGAACACGGCCGAGCATAAGCCCTCGCACTCCGTTTATCTCGACGAGTGTTGTGACCCCCTTCACCGC
The DNA here is from genome assembly GCA_964497705.1 of uncultured Actinomycetes bacterium. Lineage (GTDB taxonomy): Bacteria > Actinomycetota > Actinomycetes > Mycobacteriales > Nakamurellaceae > Nakamurella. The sequence goes on from CAZCEH010000020.1 coordinate 58,035, forward strand.
GTCGGCCGCTTGCTTCATGAGCAATCCCGCGGCACCTATCCTCAGTACCCACTTCTCGACATCAACGTTGCCCCAATCAACACCGGCGAAGGGGTTACTCGACGGCCCCCGGTTTGGCCGGCTCGACTTCGGGCAGGACACGCCGAAGGCAGGGGCGGCAATGGTCTTGTCGCGGAAGCCTGCGTATATTATCGAATTGATCGCGGTATTCCAGTCCTGCCAGTCTTCAAAGATCAGCCCTGTCGGATCCGTGAGATTGACAGGGTCGCCTGCGGAGTATCTGTAGAGATTTGCGTCTGTCCCGGACAGCAGAGCCGGGTCGGGTTGCAACCATCGACCTAGCGCCGGATCATATGTTCGTGCGCCGAGAGTAACCAAGCCGGTAGCCGGGTCTTCGATTCCGCCGCTGAAGCCGATGCTGATTGGTGATCGGACAGGCTTGGGATTGCCGAACGCGTCCCGAGTCGCTGCATTGGTCAGGGCGCCTGATGGATCGACGAAATCGATCGGCGTGCCGCGTGGGTCGGTGACAACGTACTTCACGCTCGCGCCGTCATGAAATGCGATGACCCTTCCCTGGTCGTCGTAGTCGAACGTGAGCGTCTGTGCGTTGGTTCGAATTTCGCTGACCTGCAGGGTAAGAGCCGGGTTGGCGTAGAGGTATTGGGTTGTGCCTTGACTGTCGGTTCTGGCAATGAGGCGGCCGGAGGCGTCGTAGCTGTAGTTGATGGTGCCGGTGGGCGTGCTGGCCGACGCGAGATGCCCGCGGGTGTCGTAGGTGTAGGTGTTGCCGTCGCAGCTGGTGAGATTGCCATTCGCGTCGCTGGTGCAGGCGGCGCCGTTGTGGCTGGTGAGGTGGTCGGCGGCGTCGAACGTGGCGGCGGTGGAGCCTGCGGTGAGGCGGTTTCCGTCGCCGTCGTAGGTGTAGGTGGTTGAGCCGGACGGGGCTGTGACACCGGTGAGCCAGCCGTCCGGGTCGTAGGCATAGCTGGTGTCGGCCGGGCTCCCGTTGGTGGTTTCGTGCTGGCCGGTCAGTTGACCGGTGGTGTTGTCGTAGGTGAACGTGGATCCATAGGTGAATGCGCCGACGGTGACATTGCGGGAGGCGAGCCGCCCGTTGCCGTCGTAGCTTCGGGTTTCGGTGCGCGCGCCGTCGGTGATGGTGGTTGCGGCTCCTGCCGGACCTTTTCGATCGATCGTGGCGGGGCCGATGATGGTCAGCAGGCCGTCGGCGTTCCGCTGGAGATTCTGCGCCGGTTGGCCGGCGATGCGGTAGCTGGCGAGGCGACCTTGGTTGTCGTAGGTGTAGTCGTAGCCGGCGGCAACGGTGCCGGTCGTATCGACATGGGTGAGGTCGAGGCCGGACCAGGTCAGGGCGGCCGCGTTGATCGTTCCGCCACCGCCGGGATCGTGGGAGACCGTGGTCGTTTGACCGATGTCGTTGTAGGCGTAGGCATCCACGGCGCCACCGCCGGACTGTTGGGTGAGTTGTCCCGCGGCGTTGCGGGTGTCGGTGAGAACGGTGCCGGACGGCAGCGTCGTTGAAGCGGGCAGGCCGTTGGCGTCGAGGGTGACGGTCAGCGGGTTCTGCCCGGCGATGCCGAAGCTGATCAGCTCGCCGTGGGTGGTGGACGTCGAGGTGTCGGCGCCGCCCTGAGGGGTTCGCAGGGTTGAGGTAGTGCCGGCCGAGTCCTCACTGGTGACGTACTGGCGACCGGCCGGGGAGGTCGTCGTCACCGTTCGATGGATGTCGTCGTAGGCGTAACGCTGGACGCGGCCGGCGGCGTCGGTTGCGGTGAGGACCCGGCCGTCCGCGTCGTACGTGTACGTGGTGACGGATCCGGCGACTGTCAGCTGGTCCAGGTTGCCGCCGGTGTCGTAGTGATACCGGCTTGCCGTGACCGTCGGGTCCTCCTGTGCGGTGATCACCCGGCCGACGCCGTCGACAGTGATCTTGTTGGTCGATCCTGCGGGTGTGCGGACGGTGACGCTCCGGTCGGCAGCCTGGAATGTGGTCGTCGTCGTGCCGCTGGGGCCGGTGGTGCTTTCGGTCAGCGTGGTGACACTCAACGGATTGGCCGGATTGGTGAGCGTGACCACGCGGGAATGGGTTTCGGTGATGGTGCGTCCTCCGGGTTCGGTGGACGTGGCGGACACGAGCAACGGCGACTGCATGCCGAATCGTGGGTCGGCAGCGAAGCTCTCCTGGGTCCGTACCCCTTCCGGCGTGGTCGCGGTGACGAGTGCGCCATTCTGGGTCACGGTCTGGGCGTGTTGGCCGGGTGCGGTGAGAGTCGATGTCTGTGAGCCGTCGGCGTTCAGATCGGTGCGATGCGTGGTCGGCGTGGCTCCGTTGATGGAGACGGAGACGGTGCGGCTGATCGCCGACCGCGACAGGGCCAGAGTGACGGTGCGGCCGTCCGGATCGACGTCCTTGGTGAGGCGTCCAAGAACGTTGTAGGTGAAGGAGTGTGTTCCGCCGGGGTCGGTGAGCGAGGTGAGCAGCCCGTCGCCGGTGGTGGACAGCACGATCGTTCTGCTGGTCGGCTCGTCGGTGATCTTGACGAGGTTCTGGTTGCCATCCGACTGAAGTCGCAGGGCATGTCCGCCGGGAGCGGTGATCTCAGTGGGCTGCCCGGACGAGTCGCGGGTGATCGTGAGGGTCCCGCGGGGGGTGGTGGCGGTCAGGATGCGGCCCTGCGGGTCGTAGGTGTAGCTGGCGATCGTGCCGCCGGTCAGCGCGTTGTACACGGTTTGTGGGCGGCCGGCAGCGTCGTAGGCGGTGAGGGTGCTCGCGTCCGGCGACGCGATGGTGAATTGGTCGAGGGTGACGCCGGGCAACGCCGGGGTGACCTTGACGACCCGGTTGTTGCCGAAGACGCCTTCGGCGAAGGCGACGGAGTCGTCGGGCAGGACGGTGATCGCGCCAGGGGTGATGCTGATGCCGCGGGCGGGGTAGCCCTCGACGAATCCGCCGTTGCCAATTTGCGTTCCGGGGACGATGCCGACGACGGTGGTGATGGTGCCGCTGGGCAGGATCAGCCGGATGTGGTTGCCGGCGCTGTCCCCGCCTTCTGACAGGTAGATGCTGCCGTCCGGGCCGACGGCCAGGCCGGTGATGGAGCCTTGGATGGTGGCCTGGGCGGCGGGGCCGCCGTCCCCGCCGGAGAAGCCTCCGCTGGAGGCGATGACGGTGCTGATCGTGCCGGTCGGGTCGATCTTGCGGAGGCTGTTGAAGTCCCCGTAGTACAGGGTGCCGTCCGGCCCGAGGGCGATCGCACCGAGTCCTTGGTCGGCGTTGCCGGGACCGACGTGGGTGTAGAGCTTCCCATCGGTGCCGAGCCGGTAGATGCGGTGAGCGTTGGCGTCGGCGACGTAGGCCGTGCCGTCGGGTGCGATGGCCAGCTTGTTGGGCTGCAGACGCCCTTGGAGGGCGCCGGTTCCGTCGGCGGGTGGGTTGCCGTTGGGGGTGCCGGTGCCGGCGATCGTCGACACCGTGCCGTCCGGGGTGACGCGGCGGACGCGGGAGTTGTCCCAGTCGGCGACCCACAGGGATCCGTCGGGGGCCAGCGCGAGATCCTGTATCTGGCCGAACTTCGCCGAAGTCCCGGGGCCGTCGGCGAAGCCGTTGGTGGTGCCGGCGAGGGTGCCCAGTCGGCCGGTGGGTGACACGGTGCGGATGCGGCTGTACGGGTCGTTGCCGCTGCCGGATTCGGCGATGTAGACGGTGCCGTCCGGTCCCCGGGTCATCGCTCTGATGGTCCCCAGCGGGGACGTGGCGGCGTTGACGCCGTCGGGTGTGTTGGCGATCGCGCCGGTTCCGGCGATGGTGTGCAGCGTGGCGGTGGAGCGTTCCCCGACCAGCGACCGGCCGCCGCCCTGTTGGGTCTGCAGGCCGATGTCGTACGGGCGGGTGCCGGACAGGGTCCAGCCGCCGAGACCGGTGGCGTCGTCGTTGACCAGGCCGACGGTGCGGTTGACCCACGGTGACCAGACCTCGATCTCCTTGCGGGTGAACAGCGGCTCGACGCCGTTCACGACACCACCTGCGGGCCCGCCGAAGATCGGCGGCCCGGACGCGCCGATCCCTGAAGAGGACTGCGCCTGCCAAAGCACGGCCTTGTAGCGGTATCCGACCCGGTAGGACACGCGTTGGGTGCCCTGCATACGGCGGCCGAAGGCATCCAGTCCGTCCCACGTGAAGTGGTAGCTGTCATTGGTCGCGACGGTGATGCCGGTCGGATCACCGAAAGGAAGAGCAACCCCGTTTCCATGCGGTGAGAGATCGCGTCCGGCGACGACGATCTGGATGTCGGCGACCAGGTTCGGTGGGATCTTCACTTTGGGATCGGTGGGACCGTAGGGGATGTCGAAGCTGAACGCGTCGGCGTAGCCGGATTGGTGGTCGCTGGCGTAGTCGAGGGTGAAGTCGGTCCCGGGGATGGCCAGGTGTTCGCCCAGGGACTGGCTCTCGCAACCGATGTCGGAACCCGAGGTGTGGCATTCACCGTCGGTGGACGGCTGGTCGGGTGGTTGCGGTGGCGGTGCGATCGCGCCGTCGGGCAGGGTGTAGGGCCAGTTCCAGTCGGGGTCGGTCAGCTCGGGGACGGGGACCCGCCACAGTTTCGTGCCGGGGGTATAGAGCTGGGCGAGTTGGCGGCGTTCGTTGATGTCGATGCCGGTGTTGTCGGCGGTGCCGTTGCCGGTGGTGTCGACGTCGGCGGCGCCGCCGGTGATGGACAGGATCTGCACGACGACGCCGTTGGGTCCGGCGATCCAGCGGTGCTGGGAGCGGCTGTAGGTGCCGCTGGGCACCAGGATGCCCGTGCGGTAGCCGAGGAAGTCCTCCACGTAGCCGATCGCGGGGTGGTTGAGCCGGATCGTGTCGGCGCCGGCGGTGATCGCTTCGTCGGCGTTGAAGTCGACGGCGTAGGTATAGGCGCTGGTCGCGGGGAGTTCGCCCGGGAGGGCGCTGGGGCCGGCGTCGCCGACGGTGACCTCGGTGGCGCGCACATGCAGGGTGCTGACCGGTCGACTGCTGCCGTCGGGCATGACCATGTCGGCGGTGGTGCCGGCGGGGAACAGCAGGGTGGCCTGGCGGGTGCCGTCGCCGTCGTGGACCACCGATCCGCGGGCCACCTGGATGGGTGTGGCCGCGGTCAGGTCGATGCTGCTGACGTTCGAGTCGACGGGTAGGAGGACCACGTCGTCGACGTGAGCCCAGTCCTGCCAGCGCAGTTGGGTGGTGCGTTGGACGGGAAGCCGCCCGGGCGTAGAGATGTCGATAGTCAGGACGGCGCCGCCGTTGACCGCCAACGCGTAGCTGCCGTCGGCCTGGCTGACGGTCTGCCCGTACTCGGGATGGTCGGCGACGATCACCGTGGCCCCGGACAGGGTTGTGCCGTCGGAGTTTCGGACGGTTCCGCGGATGCCGGAGGCCATCGCGGGCTTGATGGTGCCGTCCGCGACACCGACCTGAACAGGGTGAGGGCCGGTGTAGAGGAAGGCGAGGTCGTCGGCCGTGGTGGTGGTGTGCGAGGTGTCCAGCGGCGGCGCCTGGTAGACGTCGACGGTGAGAGTCGCGGTGGCGGTGACGGTTCCGTCGGTGCCGGTGACGGTGTGTTGGCCGGTCGTGGTGGCGGTGCAGGAAGCGGCGGCGCAGGAACCGTCCGGCGCGATGGTGAAGGTGGTGGCCGCGGTGACGTCGCCGAGGGTGTTGCCGTACATGTCGGTGCCGATCGCCGTGTAGGCCTGCGCCTGCCCGGGGGGCATGGTGCTCGACGCGGGGTTCAGGGCGATGTCGTGGACGCTGCCCGGGGTGACCGGGAAGCCGTTGCTGACCCCGTGGATCGCGCCGTCGGTCACGGTCAGGGTCTCGGACGTCGCCGCCCGGTAGGCGGTGACCGTTCCGAGCGCGGCGCCGTTGCGGAAGACGCCGAGCTGATACGTAGGCGTGCACGTCGGGTCGCAGCCGCCGGTGCCGCCCAGGGTGCCGGTCAACGCCGGGGTGCCCGTGTAGTCGGTCTTGATGTTCCCCGCGGCGTCATACGCGGTCACCGACACCGTGAACGGGGCTCCGGCGGTCTGCGACCCGACCACCGCCAACCCGAAATGATCCAGAGCACCGCTGGTCACAGTCACCGCGGCGGTCCCGGTGGCCGGCCCGTCGGTGCCGGTCACCGTGTGCGGTCCCGGTGTGCCGGCGGTGCAGGACGCGCCGGCGCAAGAGCCGTCCGGCGCGATCGAGAACGTGGTGGCCGCGGTGACGTCGCCGAGGGGGTTGCCGTACGGATCGGTGCCCTGCGCGGTGAATGCCTGGGTGGCGCCGGCGGTGATGGTGGCGGTGGCCGGCGCCAGGGTCAGCGTGCGCACACCGGCGGCGGCGACGTCGAACGGGTTGCTGGTGACGGTGGTCGGTCCGTCGGTCACGGTCAGGGTGCGGCCGGTTTCGGCCTTGTAGGCGGTGACGTGGGCGGTCGCCACACCGGCGGTGAACTTGTCGAGTGCGTAGCCGGGTGTGCATCCCGACCCGCAACCACCCGTACTGCCCAGGGTGCCGGTCAACGCCGGGGTGCCGGTGTAGTCGGTCTTGATGTTCCCCGCGGCGTCATACGCGGTCACCGACACCGTGAACGGGGCTCCGGCGGTCTGCGACCCGACCACCGCCAACCCGAAATGATCCAGAGCACCGCTGGTCACAGTCACCGCGGCGGTCCCGGTGGCCGGCCCGTCGGTGCCGGTCACCGTGTGCGGTCCCGGTGTGCCGGCGGTGCAGGACGCGCCGGCGCAAGAGCCGTCCGGCGCGATCGAGAACGTGGTGGCCGCGGTGACGTCGCCGAGGGGGTTGCCGTACGGGTCGGTGCCCTGCGCGGTGAACGCCTGGGTCGCGCCGGCGGTGATCGTCGCCGTCGCCGGCGCCAACGTCACCGTGCGCACACCGGCGGCGGCGACGTCGAACGGGTTGCTGGTCACGGTGGTCGACCCGTCGGACACCGTCAACGTCCGACCGGTCTCGGCCTTGTAGCCGGTGACATGAGCGGTCGCCACACCGGCGGTGAACTTGTCGAGTGCGTAGCCGGGCGTGCATCCCGACCCGCAGCCGCTCGCACTGCCCAGGGTGCCGGTCAACGCCGGAATGCCGGTGTAGTCGGTCGTGATGTTCCCCGCGGCGTCATACGCGGTCACCGACACCGTGAACGGGGCTCCGGCCGTCTGCGACCCGACCACCGCCAACCCGAAATGATCCAAGCCACCCGGTCGCACGGCGACGGTCGCGGCTGCGGTCAGCGACGACTGGTGGGTGTCGGTGACCGTGAGCTTGGTGGTGCCGGCGGTGCGCAGGGTCGCCGTGAATCGGTGGGTGCCGGCATCGGCCGCGGTGAAGGCGTAGTCGGCCGGCAGGGCCCCGCCCGGTGTGTCGGCGGCGAAGGTGACGGTGCCGGTGTAGCCGGCGACCGGTTTCCCGGCGGCGTCTTGCGCCGTCACGGTCACATCGAACGGACTCCCGCTCGTGGTGGCGGCAGGGGCGGTGAGAGCCAGTCGGGTGGCTGCCGGTCCTGGCTGGACCACGACGTCGGCCTTCGCCGAGGCGTCGGGTGCGTTTCCGGCGGTGACGGTGGCGGTGCTGCTCAGCGTCGTCGGGGTGGGCGGTGCACGCCATTGCACGACAGTGGTGGCGGAGCCGTTCGGCGGTAGGTCTGCGAGCGGGAACGAAATGCTCCCCGACGACGGAGTGGCCGTCGGCGTGGCGGACAGGAAGGTTCCATCGGACGGCAGAACCTGCTTGACCGCGACACCGCGGACGGTTCGCTGACCGGTATTGGCCACGGTGGCCACGTAGCGGACGACACCATTTGCGGCGACCGGCGAGTCGGCCGACAACCGGATCGACAACCGACCCGGTGGGGTCGAGGCGAATGCCACTACCCCGGTACCGCCCGCCTTGGACCCCAGCGAGGCGGCGTCCCCGAACGCGGACACCCGTCCCTTCAGGTCCATCAACCAGTAGCCCTTCCCCGACGGTGTGGCCCCGATCCCGGAAACGGGAACATCGGCGGGCGACGACAGCGATCCGAATGGCTGGGCATCACCGAAGTTGTAGACGTGACCGTTGGCGGTCACGATCCAGTAGCCGCCACCCGTCGGGGTCGCCGCCATCCTCACCACCGGCTGAGCCGGCGCCGGAGACACCGAGCCCAAGCCTGGTGCGTCACCGAAGTTGGACACCTGGCCGTTGGCCGTCACCACCCAATAACCACGCCCCGACGGGGTCGCGGCCATCCCCAACACCGGGGACCGCGGCACACCCGACAGCGAACCATAGACCTTCGCCGTCCCCGCACCCGTGACCCGGCCCAACGCATCCAGCAACCAAAACCCGCCCCCCGCCGGGTTGCCCGCGATATCCACCACCAGCGACGGCAGCGACTTCGGCAAAGCTGCCGACAATGCCGGCGCATCACCGAACGCCTTCACCCGGCCGGTCGCGTCCGCCACCCAATAACCCTGACCCGTCGGCGTCGACGCGATACCCACAATAGGTGACAGCCCGGAGACCGACCCGAACGACTGCGCATCACCGAACGCCGAAACCGCGCCCTTCAGATCGACCATCCGATAACCTTGACCGGACGACGAGCCGTCGGCGGCGGAAGCCGCCGCAACGGCGAGATCGACCGGACCTGTGCCCGAGAGCATCCCCGCCATCAGCAGCGACACCAGCATCAGGACAGCAGACCTGACGAACACGACCCGTTGACGACGGGAACGTGGCACACACGACGTATGGTTCACGACCGAACGCATCACTGCCCCTGTATTCGGTGTACCGACCTGGCTTGGCTGATCCGAAACAGCCGAGGTCATCGAATGATTTGCTATCGCCGCGCGTCGCTGCCGCTGGTTCGACTCCGCTCCGAGCGACCGAAGCACTGCGTTGCTGCTTGTCCTCGCGTCCGACCTTCCTTGTCCCCCAGTCAATCTGCCCGGGAGTGCGGTTCGTCCTGCACTGTCGGCAAGGAATGGCGTTGCCGGACGGACGAGGTCATGTCGCTGATGACGCTCATCAACGACATCCACCCGGCAACCGGGCGGGTTGCTCCGGTGACCGGATCGGCGACTGACCCGGTCAGGGGTTCCACGCTCTCCAGATCCAGAATCAGTTTCATGTCACGAGCGTTTCCCGTTGCGTCATGGCTGCCTCCGGTCGAGCCCGACTTCGAGCCGGCGCCCGGTCCGAGCTTGCAAGGGCGAAGGCCTCGTGTCCTCCTGGAAAGCCCAGGATCTATTGGGTTCGGCTATCGGGCGCCCGTGAGCTGCCGCCGGGAGGTGATGCCCTTCTTCTGGTAGACGTGACCGAGGTGGGTTTCCACCGTGGTTTCGGAAACGCCCAGGTGAGCGGCGATCTCCCGGTTCGACCGGCCGGCGGCGGCCAGGTCGGCGACCCGCTGTTCGGCCGGGGTGAGTTGGTCGGGAGGATGTGGGGTTCGGAACCGGCCGCCCGCGACACCCAGTTCGGTGCGGGCCTGCTCGACCAGCCAGTGCGCGCCGCATTCCTGGCCGATGCTGATCGCCTCCCGCAGGAGGGAGCGAGCGCGGACGGTGTGCCCGTGGCGGCGCACCGACCCGGCGTAGGCGAGCAGGGTCTGCGTCTTTTCCAGGGGCAGGTCGGCGTGATCGTGATGGGCCAGCGCCGCGCGGTAGTGCTCCTCCGCCCGGATCGGGTCGCCGTCCGCGTCGGCGCGCATTCCGCGGGCGGTCTCCAGGGCGATCCGCGGCCACTGGCTCGGATACACCATGGCCAGCTCGCACAGCCGCTGGATCACCCGGTCGGCGTCGCCGCGGTGCCCAGCGGCCAGGTACGCCTCGATGGCGTGGCCGGCCCAGACGCTCAGGTAGGCGTCACCGACTCTTCGGTGGGTGTCGAGTTCTTCCAGCCGCCGGTACTCGTCGCAAGCCCGATCCAGGTCCCCCGTACGCAGGGCCAGATGGCCGGCGATCTCATGCACATATAGCTGGGCGTGTGAATCCTCACGAACGGTGGCCAACTCCCGCAGCCGGGTGTGCTGCACACGACTTTCGTCCAGTCGGCCGGTCAACAACAGGATCTCGGCGTACCCGGCATGCAAAAGCGCCTCCCATTTGGGTGCCACGTCGAGCCAGGTACGCACGTCCCCCAACGTGTCGAGGGCGTCGCTCAACCTGCCCAACCGGATCAGGCCGTAGGTGTGGGAGATGGCATAGCCCACCGCGGTGTCGGTGGCCCCGGCCAGCGCAGCGCCGGCCAGGTTCCGGCGGAATACCTCGTCATCGGCTTGGTACCGTTGCGTCAGAATCGCGATCGTGATCGTGGCCGCCGCTGCCGCCCAGGGCGGGATTCCGTCGGGTTCCCGGAGAAGTACGGAAAGCTCGTCGGGGTCGGTGATCTCGACCAACGCGGCGGGGTCGCCGGACAGCAGGGCGGCGTTCACCCAGGCGATCTGGGCCCGCCAGCGCAGCAGCGGACCGCACGCCGTCGCGTGGCGACGGGCCCGCGCGGCGATGGGCAGCGCCCGCCAGGGATCGGGGTAGGTCAGCGATTGCACCCATTCGACCAGCACACCCACGGTCAGCTCGGCCGAGATCGACTCGGCTGCCTCCGCGGCCTGCCCGTAGTGGCGGCCGCTCGCGGCGGTCCGGTCGAGCGCGTCCTCGACCCGGGCCAGCAGTCTGAGCGCCTGAACCCTGCCGGTGGTCGACAGGTCACGATTGTCGATGAGCAGGGCCAGGACTGGCACCGCGTCGGCGGGTCGTCGGCAGGCTGCCAACGCCTCCCCCAACGAGAGTTGCAGGTCGGGAGCCGGGTTCGCACCGGACAGCTCGACCGCCGCAGCCAGATGGTCGACGGCGGTGTCGAACGCTCCCGCGGCCAGCGCCGCCGCACCGGTCCGGGTCAGCAGGTCGATCGACATCCGGTCGCCCACCCGGTGCGCGTAAATCGCGTGCACCGCAGCCTCGGCCTCAAGACCCCGGTCGACGAGCTCACGCATCACCCGGCCGTGCAGCAAGACCCGCACCGGGGTCGGCAGATCGTGGTAGACGGCGTCCTGGAACAGCGGGTGCCGGAATTCGCAGCGGCCGTCACCATCGGCGGTGATCACTCCCGCGTAGAGCGCCGCCTCCATCGCCGCGGCCTGCGTGGCCTCGTCCAGACCGGCGACCGCGCCCGCAACCTCCGGCAGGAACTTGGCGCCCAACACCGACGCCGCCCGCAACCACCGCATCCCGGTCTCCGGCAGACCCCCGAACCGGGCCAGCAACACCCGACCGGCGACCTCGGCCACGGTACCCGCCGTGTACTCGACCCGACCGCCGCGGTGCATGATCTCCGCGACCTGGTGCAGCAACAGCGGGTTCCCGGCCGTCGCGGCCCAGGTCTGGTGAGCCAACCTGCGGTCGACCGGCGCTCCGAGGCGCGCCTGCAGCAGCCGAGCGGTGGCCGGCTCGGTCAACGGCGGCAGCTCGATCATCGTGGCGTGCCCGTCGTGGACCAGCGACCGGCACACCTGCAGCGCATGCTGCGGCCACGGCCGCAGCGCTCCCACCACGCTCCATCGGGAGGACAGCGTGCGCAGGCGGCGACTCAGAAAGGAGATGAAGGCCAGCGATTCCACGTCCGACCAGTGCAGATCGTCCAGCACGAGCACACCCCCGGACCTCGCCTGCAGGTCGTGCCAGGCACCGGCGAACCGGGCCGACCTGGCGTCAACTCCCGGTCCCGGCTCCGGCCCGGCGGCCGGTGAGACACCGTCGGGTCCGAGCATGATCTGATCAAGAAGCCCGAATCCCAGCCCGGCCTCCATCACGTCGGCACCAGCCCGCACGGTGACCAGGCCCCGCCGGCGCGCCAACTGCGCCACCCGGTCCAGCAGCGAAGACTTCCCCAGCCCGGCTCCGGCCACCAGGAACAGCGTCGCCGCCAGACCCCCACCCGCACCATCGAGCAACTCGGTCAGCGCCGACAGGATCACATCGCGTTCCAGCAAAGCCTCAAGGTCCACGATCGGACTCCCCCATCTCCGGATGTCGTCCCACCTGCCGAGCGAGATCCTAAATGTCCGGGATATCCGGGATGACTCGCGGTGGGCGATCCGTGAAGGCGTGCCACGGTGGCCCGGCCAGGGCCGCCGCTCGGCTCGCTCGATTCGGCAGCCCGCCGGTCGCCATCGGCGTGCTCGCCAAGGACGCTCGCCAACTTGAGCTATTCGAGTCACTCTTACCTGCCGAGCGCACGGAGTTGAGTCCCGCATAGTGGCGTAGCGCGGTCAGCGTGAACGTAGATATGGTCGGCGGCTGATCGCAAACCGCGCGCCGACCCCGACTGCTTCGTATTCGATCAGGTAGCTCCCCCAAGCTGAACCGCCCGAGTTTCGAGCACGTTCGCCGTGAGTTACGTACTGGCCGAGCTCCTTGGGAGGAGTGCCAACGGTGTGCCTGGTTGCGACCGCACCAGCCGTTCCGGGATCGGCTGGCGAGCGCCGCATCGTCAAGTTACAAGTTGAGCCTTCGCTGGCCTGCAATCTCCGCTGCCCCGGCTGTTCCAATCAGATTCAGATCCGGCAACGGCCCCGCCCATTCCGAATGGACCACGGGAGTTTCGTCCGCTTCCTCGAGTCGCTGCAAGCCGGCGGGTTCGGGCTGGGGAGAGATCGAGTACTGCGGACAGGGCGAGCCCATCCTCAACCCAGACCATGGACCTGCTCGCCGCCGAGGAACACGAACGAGACCGATCTGTCGTGCTGGTCCTGGACGAGGCGCACCTGATGGGAGCCGACCAACTCGAAGAGCTGCGGCTGCTGGGCAACAGTGAGATGGACAGCCACTCACCGTTCGCCGCACTGCTCGTCGGCCAACCGACCCTCGGCGGCGGATCAAACTGGGCACCTTCACCGCCCTGGACCGTCGGTCGCAGCGACACCCTGTTCAGCGACGACGCCCTGGCCCTGATCCACCAAGTCTCCCGCGGACTGCCCCGGGCCGTGAACAACCTGGCCGTCCAAGCCCTCGTCGCGGCCTACGCCACCAACAAGGCCGTCGTCGACGAATCCAGCGCCCGGGCCGCCGTCACCGAAGTCACGACAGAATGACCACCACCGCGCCAGCATGACCACCAAGAGCCCCGCCGGCCAGGCCGGCGGGGCTCTTGCACACCACCATCGTCATCACCGGCAACTGCGTCGCCGTGCGGGACTGCCCGAACCCGACCGGCAACTCGATGTCCGGGAACAAGAAATCGTCCTGCGCGATCTCCCCGGCCACATAGGCTGTTCGCCCCGCCGGGTCCGGCGGCAGATACACCGGCCGCAACTCCCGCACCCGCGCGTTGAGCACCGTCATCCCCCGCGACCAGCCGATCCGCTCAGCGATCACCGTCGCCGGCATCGTCGGCGTCTGCTGAAGCAGCCGACGGATCTGCGGCTCGACCCGGTCGACGACCGACCCGGTCTCGGCGCGCTGATACTTCGGTGGGGTGTCGGCCGCCAACATCGCCTTCACCGTGTTCTTCGAGATCCCCATCTCCCGGGCGATCTGCTTGATCGGTACCCGCTCGGCCACATGCAGCCGACGGATCTCTGCCCAGTCCTCCACGCTCAACATCCCTTCGTCCTCCTGACTCGGTCGGAGTCAGGCTCGGCGGAAGGGGTCAGATTGAAACGTTCTGCTACCCAAGCTGTGAATTGCCTATCTGGCACCGTCAGTTGGTGCCGACGACAAGCATCTGGCGGGCGGCGTGGATGACGTCGGGGTCGAGCGCGTCGAGTTGGTTGATCTCCATCACGCGGGCGACTTGGGTCATGAGGCGTTCGTCAACACGGCTTGGCCGCTGGCGGAGGCCGACGCCGAGGCCGTGCACAGCCGAACGGCCCGCTGGGCAGCGGGCCGTTCGGGCGCCGGCGTGCGCCGGCCGGTGGTGGTCAGTTGCTCAGCGGGTGCCAGTGGTAGTTGTACTGGCCCTTGCCGCCGGGGATGGGGTTGTCGAAGGTGACACCGTCGAATTGGAAGGTGGTGTTGCCCATGGTGGCCAGGAAGTTGCCGGTCACTCGCTCGACGGGGACCTGCTCGTCGATCTCACCGTAGGTCAGCGGTGCGATCGGGTGGGAGTACTTGGCCAGGAAGCTGGTGGTGGTGGTCCAGCTGTGCTGGTAGTTGGCTGAGATCGAGGCGTTGACGATGTCGGCGATGTTGGTGTCGACGGTGGCGCTGATGCCCCAGGTGTCGGTGGTGCTGAAGTCTTGGCCGTTGTCGATCTCGAGGGTGCCGTCCTCGGTGGGCGAGGTGTTGTTGCCGCTGATCTCCCGCACCTCCGGAGAGAAGATCTTGCCGCTGGCGTCGTCGCTGGTGGGGGTGAACGAGCAGGTGACCCGGTTGGAGTTCTGGCACAGCTGCACCAGCGTCTTCGCGGCGGCTTCCTGCTGGTCGGGCGTGAAGGAGACGGTCGTGCCGGCCGGATCGGTCATGGTGTCGGTGGTGTTGTCGGCGTTGACCTGTACGTCGCTGTCGATGAGCGCACCGGACGTCGAGGACGTGCCACCGCCGCCGTTCACGAGGAAGTCGAAATACACCATGCCCTTGCTGTAGTCCGGTGTCCCGTCCGGCTTGACATCCAGGTAGAGCGCCCGGATGTCGGTGTCCTTGGTGAACCAGTACGTCTCCTCGAAGTGCTGCGACTGGCCGGGTTGGACGATCGATGACACCGGCGGGGCGCTGTCCAGGGTCCCGTCCGCCCCCTCAGGGGTTCCCAACTGCATCAGCTCCATTGGGTGCTGGGACAGGTTCACCACGTCGAATCCGCGGGAGTACAGTGCCTTCCCGAGCTGGTCGGACGACTGGTGCGCCGCCGGGACGGCCGGCTGGAGGTGGCCCACTGCGGCCGCGTCGGGACCGGGGTGGGTCGCGGTGTCGGCGAACGCCGCACCCGCACCGAGGCCGCACAGCGCCGCAGCAGCCAACGTGACTCCGGCAACTCGTGATGCGAACTTCATGTCGGTCTCTCCTCAGGGAGATAGAACATCCGAGCCTTTCGGGTGCCCGTCGGGCTGTTCGGCCCGGCACGACAGAGCTTGCCGACGCGCGCCTGCCGGCACTGTCCCCCGGTCTGCTCCAGTTGCGGTGGATTCGACGGTCCACCGATCGGAGGACACCGTTTGCCGGCCGCTTCCGGTCCAGAGACCGCTGGGTCGCGGGCCCGCAAACCCGGTCCATGCTGCCGGGAGCCCTCTGGTCGACGGTCACGAACCGGCCCATGTTGGTGGTGCACCGCTGTGAATGTTCGAATTATTTGACCACGCTATCTGCCAATGTTGGCGGCAGGATCGCGCGCGAAGTGCCGTTTAGAGTGCAAAATAGCGTGGCAAATTGATACTGAATTGCGCGGCAGACGACATCCTCAGTGGTCGAGTAGCTCGTTCAGGCGCAATGTGTCGATCCAACCATGTTCGACGGCGTGCCTGAATGTCCGGTTGAACACCGCTCGGGTCGTCTTCGCCATACCAGTGCCCGCCCGATAGGACCGTCCGGTGGTTCCGGCCAGGCTCTGCACTTCCGACAGACATGCGGCGACGTCAGCGGGCTTGACATCGGCGACGGCCATGGATGCCAGGCTCGTCTTCCGCACGTGGTTGAGCGCAACCGCGTACAGCGCGACGGACGACGGCGCCAGCTCCCCGGTACGGCTCGCCAACTCAAGCCGCTCGGCGACCAGTTCGATCAGTGCCGGCGAGAGCAGACGAACGTCGTCATCGACCGACTGCACCCGGGCCGCCTCGGCCACGAGCCGGTCGCGTGCCACCTTCCGTAGCGTGGATTCCGCCTGCTTCGCTGTCACTGCGAACGCCGTGAGATCGATCCGATGACCCGCCTGGTAGGCATCACTTCGTGGATCGCGCCTTGAGTAATCCCAGGACGCATCCGTCCACGGACCCGCCACAGCTGTCCCGCCGGATTCGTCGGGTACTCCAGCAGCCGAACTGAACCCAGCTCTCCTGGAGGAAGTTGTGGTCATCCCACCCGCGCGTGTACGAGGTTTGTGGGGTCGTTCACCGCACGATCCACCCACCGGCCAGACAAGCGCAGCTCAGAGGCCCACCGAGAGCCGCCGAGGGGACTTGAACCCCTAACCGCCCGCTAGGTGGTCGGTCATTCTGCCGGTTTCCGTTGGATTCCAGTTGTGGCCTCTGACCTGGGCCGATCCGGTGCTGATCGCTCATCGTGTTTCCGCTGGTTTCCGTTGGATTCTGCGGATTCCGTTGGATAAGCGTTGGGTCGGAAAGATCAACTTATGCGCGTCTGGTTGGTCGCGTCGATGATGACGGCCCTGGCCCGCCCGAACTCGACAACGGGCGGGCCAGGACGTTGGTGCCGGCGCTGGTCCCACCTTCGCGGCCTGAAAGGGGCCCGGCAGCCCGCTGGGCGGGCGGTGGACCATCGCTCCCTGGCGTGCCGATCAGACCGCCGGGGTGGACGTTGACGCCGGACGTTCTCAGGTCGCCAGGGTGACCGGACCGGACTGGCCGCTGGCGATCGCAGCGGTGGCGAAGCCCACAACCCTGGACGCCCAGGACGACACTGCGAACGGCTCGGTCTCGGCCTGTGAGCCGCCGGCGACCGCCTTCATGGCTACCCCGTTCGCGCCGACGGCGATCGGGTCGCCCTTGGTGATGTCCTCGCCGGCTGTCACCTCGATGGTGCCGCTGCGCAGGACAGACACCGAGTCGCCCGAGCTGACCGAGTAGTGGGCGACACCGTAGGCGAAGCCGTTGAGCTGGGCCGTGGTCCCGGCGGTTGCCGGGACCACGCTCGGCTGATTGCCAGCGCCGCCGATGGTGTTCAGCTTGACGAACCGCTTGCCGACGATCGCGGCGCCGGCAATGCAGGTGGTGGCCGCGCCCGGGTCCAGGTAGATCTTGGCTGCGTCCTTGCGGAGTGCTGTGGTCACGAGATTCCTTTCCAGGTGACTGCTTCGGCCAGCAGGGTGGCGTGGTCCCGGGCACGTGCTTGCGCTTCGGCTTGGACGGCCTCGACGGCGGACCGGGGAACCGCGCCCAACGCAACCATCTCGGACCGGCCCTCAGCCCTGGCGAGCGCCATGTCCGCCAGTTGGAGCGCGGCGACGTCGCGCTCGGGCCGCGCCGCCGGTCGGACTCGCACACGAGGGATGCCGGCAGCCTTGGCCCGGTCGTGCAGCTTCTCCACCTCAGCGTTGAATCGGGCAACCCGGTCATACAGGTTGCCGTGCAGTCGCTGCCACTCGTCGCGGAGTTCGCGGGCCGCGACCGCCGCCGGGCGGATCGGGCGATCCGGGTCGAAGGTGATGCCGCGCAGACGCTCCGCGGAACGCCGGTAGTCCACCAATGCGGGTTGGACGGCCTGGCGTTCGACCTCCAGGTCGGCCGCCTCGGTGAGCAGCTGGGCATCGTCGGCGGCGATCTGCGCGAAAGCTGCGTCGGCCTCTGCCGATGCGAGAGCCTGCCGGGCGGCTTGGTCGGCAGCCTCCGCGGCGCGGCACCGGTTGGCGACCATCCGGATGTCTGCCGGGGTGATCGTGCGGTCGCCGGCGTCCAGGGCGGCGTCCTGAGCTGCGATCTCAGTGCGGGCGCTCTCCAGGTCCTCGGCTGCCGCTTCGGCGCGGGATTCGGCCACCTGGAGCGCCGCCTGAGCATCGTTCAGGTCGACGGTGGGGGGATCGGTCACCGTGCTGGGCATTCGGGTGCCTCCGGTGCGGTCGGTGGGATGGGCGGGAGGGCGGCGGCGAGCAGGGCACGGGCCGCCTGAGAGCGGCCGATGCCGGAAGCGGCCGCGACGGTGTCCAAGCGTTCGGCGAGATCTCGGGGCAGGGACACCTGGACCCGTTCGTCGCTGGGCCGATTCACCGGTGCTTGCCTCTGTTTGCGCCGAACATCAGGTCGGCGAATCGCTCGTCGTTCATCTCCAGTAGTGGCCGGTACTTCGCCGTGGATGCGGCGTTCGCGCCGTTCAGGATCGTCGCGAACCGCTCGTCACTCGCGGCGTCGCGGTCGGCCTCGCGGCCCGCTCGGTACTGAGCGTGTTCGGCAACGGTCCGCAGTACGCCGTCCTCGCTCGTCATGAGCCCCTTGGCGGCGAGGGCCGCCCTGAACATGGCTCGGGCGACGACCGGCTGAGGGGTCGGCACCAATCCGATCTCACCGTTGTCGGTGACACAGAGGCCCTTGCGCGCCAATCCCTCGGCGAACGCTCGCACGCCGCCGCCCGGCGCGGGTGAGCCAGTGAGTGTCTTCTCCAACGCCTGGGCGTGCGCAGCCTGGGCGTTGGTGAGCGGGGCCGCGGCCTGCTTCGGCTGTTGTGGCATGGTGTGTTCCTCCGGTTCTCGGAAGTGGATGAGGAGTCTGGTCGGCTGGTCGGCCATCACTGGACCCGCCTCGCCACGACCAGCAGGTTGTCTTGGTTTCCTTCGATGCAGGTCACCCATACCGGGTCGCCGACGGCGAGCGCATCCCCCAGTGCGAACGGCACCGATTCGACCCGGGGGATGGCCTGGCCACTGCCTGTCAGTTTGGGCACCGATACCTTCAACGGTGCTGTCGATTCGACGATGGCACGCCACCACCCGGACAGGCCGTGCTGCCGGGGGGCGCCGAGCCCGGGAATTGGTCCGCCGATTCTCATCAGTAGCTCCTCGCCATCTGGTCACTGGCGATGTCGCGGAAGATCTCCTCGACCTCGTCCCGCAGGTCGGCCAGGTCGGCGGCGGAGATGGCACCGTTCACCGTGATCCCGCCGACGTTGACCACGACGTGAGCATCTTTGCCGTCCTTGCCCTTCCAGTCGAAGGCGCCGTAGTTGGCCATGGCGATCAGCCCTGCCGATTCCTCCGGGTTGAGCACCGCCTCCGGGCGGCCGGTGGCGTTGAACCCGAAGCCCAAATGCTTCATCCATCCACCGTTGTCGTAGGCGTGGCCCTGCATGCCGGCAGCCACCCCGCCGTACCGATCGATCGTGTACCGGATCGCCGCAATGATGTTGCTCAGCGGGTCGTAGATGTTCGCGTTATGGCCGGGCAGCGCATAGGAGTCGAACGTCGGCTGGATCACCTGCATGAGACCGATGGAGGGGGTTCCCTTGGCGGCGTTCGAATCCCACAGATTGATGGCGTTCGGGTTGCCGGAGCTCTCAGTGTCCATCTGGTGGAGCACCGTGTCGGCGAGCGCCGCCGACTGGCCGGTGAGCGCCAGGGCCTGGAGAACGGTCGGCCGCCACTGCTCGACACCGCCAGAGATCGGCCCCGTGTATGGGGTGCCACCCGACTGTGTCATCGGGTAGGTGACGTCGTAGTAGTCGGCGGCGGAACGCACGATGCGGTCGCGCGCTCCGGTCCGCCCCGCAGCGATCATCCCACCGTCGGCGTAGCCGGCTGGCATCCGATCGGCGTTGATCGTCTCCAGTAGTGGCCGGTACTTCGCCGTGGATGCGGCGTTGACCATGAACTCGCCGTTGGAAGCCAGGATCGGCAGCAGATCCTGGCGTGGGCCACCCGGGCCTGTCAGGAGGCCGCCGTCGGCGTGCGGCTCGTAGGCGCCCCAGGATCCGACATAGCTGGGGCTTGATCCGCCGTTGTTGACGTCGATGCCGCTGACGGACGTCGTCGGTGAGTTTCCAGCGCCGCTGGGGGTGAAGAACTCGACAATGCCCTGGACGAAGTTCTTGATCTTCTCGCCGGTGTCCTGGATCCAGGTCCAGGCGTCCTGGATCCCCTCCCCGATGGCTTTGAAGAACCCGCCGACGCTTTCGGCAAAGCTCTTCACGTTGTCCCAGACCGGGCTGATCACGTTGTCGAAGACCCATTGGATCTTGTCGCCGATCCAGGTCCAGACCTGTTGTGCGGTGTCCCAGAGTCCGGTGAAGAATCCGCCAACCGTTTCAATCCCGGAACCGATAGCGGAGAACACAGGCTGGAGGACGTTGTCCCACGCCCACGAGGCCGCGGAAGAGATCCCGTTCCAGGCTGGAACGATCGCGTTTTGCCAGAGCCAGACGGCTTTGTCGCCCACCCAGACAGCGGCCTCGCCGATCCACTGGAACACGGGCTGGAGGACGTTCTCCCACGCCCACTTCGCCGCGGTGCTGATCTTGTCCCACGCCCAGTCGACGGCGTTGCGGAACCATTCGACGTTGTTGTACGCCCAGACCACCGCGGCCACGAGGGCTGCCAGCGCGGTGACGAGGATCATCACCGGGTTCGCTCGCATCGCCACGTTCAGAGCCAGTTGAGCGAGCGTGTACAGCTTGGCCGCGGCGGTGACCGCCAGGATGATGGTCTTGTAGGTCGCCCACGCCCCGACCAGAACCGTGACCACCGCAGGGTTGTCACGCATGAACTCTGAGATCCAGGTGAGGGCCGGCACCAGCACCGCGTTCAGGCTGGTGGCCAGTAGCTCGGCGGTGGTCAGGAACAACTGCCACGCCGACACACCCAGGCTGGCGCCGGCCTGGGCGAGACTGCTGGCGATGTCGAACAGGGGTTGCCGCAGATCGATCGCCGCGGTCTTGATCTCACCCCAGATCGTGCCGAACGACTCCCACGTGGACAGGGCCCCGCCCCGCAGCGTCAACAGCAGGCTCACCAGCGGGTGGTCTTCCTGGACGCCCAGCGCGCCCGTGAAGTCGCCGTCACGCATCAGGGTGACGAACGCCTGGAGCTTCGGGATGTCGAGATTGGCCAGCCCACCTTCTTGGAAGGCGTAGATCTGGCTGGCCAACCAGCCGAGTCGGGTGTTGGCGAGCGCGCCACCGTCAGCACTGTCGCCGTTCATGAGCGCGACGAAGTCGTGGACCTTCGGCGTCACGGCCTCCAGAGCCGGCGCCAGTCGGTTGTTCAGCGCGGTGGTGACGTCGGTCACGGCGGGCAGGAAGACCTGGCCGATGGTGGCCTTGCCTTCCTGCCAGGTCGCAGTGAGGATGCGCTGCTGGTTCGCCAGACCCGAGCTTGTCCGGGCGAAATCACCCTGTGCCAGGGTGGTCTGCTCCATGATCAGCGCATGCGCGGCCAACACCTTCTGGGCGGGGGTGAGCGCGTCCTTGGTGGTGGAGATCAGCCCGAGTTTCAACGCCTCCTGGCGCATCGTGGCGTCATCCATGAGGATGCCGAACTGCCGTAGCGGCTCGGCCTCGCCCCGCAGCCCGGCGCCAAGAGCCTCGATCACCTGCGACGGGTCGGCGTTGTAGAAGCTGGCCAGGTCGGTGGACAGGCCGGCGAGCCCGTCAGCGAACTCGGCGTTTTCCTGACCGGCCAGACCTGCGGCCTTCCCGAACACGCCGAACGTGGCCGCAGCATCCTTGACGGCCAACGAGGTTTGGCCGAGCGCCTTCGGCCCCTGCTCCGCGAACTGGTTCACTGCGCTCGTGGCGTCGCCGAAGATCGCCTCCAGCTTGGTGCTCGCCTCCTGGGTGTCAGAGGCGAGCCCAACGGACTCCTTGCCGTAGGAGAACAGGGACACGCCGGCGAGCGCGGCCCCGACGAGGCCGGCGATGCCGGCGATGCCCTTGGCGAAGCCGGAGCTGAACCCGGACCCGGCCCGCTGGCCGCGGCCGTCCACGTCTGGGACGTCTCGGAGGGCTTCGCCGAGTCGCTGGTTGGCTTCGCCGGCCGCCTTGCCCAAGTCGCGCATGGCGGTCTGGTTCCGACGGAGCTGGTCCTCGAATTGCCGCATGGCAGATCGGGACTCTTCGGTCTCGAACCTGACCCGTCCGATCCCCTGACTGGACGCCTTTTCCAGTCGCCGCAACGCGGTGTCGACCTGCCTGAGCGCTTTCTCCCACTCGTTCGTGCTTTGCTGGGTGCGGCCGGTGGACGACTGGATGCCGCGCATCACTTGGTCGGTCTCACGACCCAGGTCGCGCATGGGTCGTGACGCGAGGTCTCTCAGGGCGACCTCGATGGTCGTCCGCTCCACGGTCCCGGCTGGCATGAGCTATATGCTCGCGGGCCGAGTCGGCCCGAGGGGGGACGGTCCCAGTGTCGGTTCGCCCCGAATCGGGGCGAGCTACCGCCGCCGTCGACCCGAGCGGCGCCGCTCGGCCTCCGCGCGGACCCGGCCCGGATCCTTGCCGTTCGCATTGCTCGGCAGGTTCGCTCGCCAGGTAGCAATGGTTTCCGGCCGCCACAGCGCGC
Organism: uncultured Actinomycetes bacterium; assembly: GCA_964497705.1. Lineage (GTDB taxonomy): Bacteria > Actinomycetota > Actinomycetes > Mycobacteriales > Nakamurellaceae > Nakamurella. Next base: position 80,218 of record CAZCEH010000020.1, read on the forward strand.
GCAACCCGGACGGCCCGGTCCATGCGTCCGGCTCCGGCAACAAGCCTTCGTCCCGGTGTCTGCGCATGATCTCCGGCCGCCAGCCCATCAGGCGAGCGACGTCACGCCCGTCCAGCCAGTCGCGTGTCGGATCCGGCTTCCGCCCGTGCTCCAGCCACGCGCGGAATGCGTCCGGCGGCAGGTCCGCTGGCGGTTGTCGGCTCGCCGTAGTCGGTTGACGGTTGTCGGTCCATCGCTGTGCGCACACCGCGGCGAGCCGGGCGCCGTCGCCGCCGAGCATGCCGACGTTCAGTGGTGCGCCCGCCAGCTCGCCGCCACCGGAAATCAGGTGATCGTCCTCGGGTCGCCACCGGCCCAGCACGTCCAGCGTGACGCCGGCCGGGATCGGGCTCACGGTGCCCGGCGGCGGGTCGCCGACGATGCCGATGCGCCGCACCTGTTCGACGGCGGTGGCTATGCCCACCCGTTGCGCCATCCAGCGGGCGGCATGGGTAGGGAATCTGCGAGCTGCGAGCTCCTCGATGGCCCGGTCCAGCACCTTGGTCAGGGCGAGGGCGGCCACTTCCGACGGGTAGTGGCGCAGGGTGGGACGGCCCAACGCGATGGTGCCGGCGCCCCAGCATGCCGGGCAGTCCGGCTGGATCAGGCTGTCGTCGCGGCGTGAGCAGGCGGGGCACACCATGTCGGCCGCGAGGATCGGGGCGGGCTTTCTGCAGCTGCTCACGCCGGCCCACTGGTTCGAACCTGAGTTCCTGTAACTGATGTCCTTGTCACGATTGCGTTGTCTCGCAGTGTGTTTCGATCAGCTCGGACAGTCTGGTGGCTGTCCGGAAGCTCCCAGCTTGCGCGGCCCGGGCGGAAACTACCTGCCGCACAGGAATAGTCGCACCGAGTGACCATGATCGGCGGAAGTCACACATCCACATCGAACCGGCCGAACGCAGCAGCGAGCTGCTGACCCACGACGTCGAGCTGGCGATCCATCAGGTGCCCATACAGGTCCAGCGTCATCGCTGCCGAGCTGTGTCCGAGCATCCGCTGGACCACCTTGACGTCCGCTCCGGCTTCGATCGCCAGCGATGCAGCGGTGTGCCGCAGGATGTGGGCGCCCACGTCTCCGAGGCCGGCCGCCCGGCACGCCTTTCCCCAGCGGCACCGCCACAGGCTGTAGGTCCAGCCGGTGAACTTCGGGCCCGGCAACAGCGGGTCGTCCGGTGCGCGGCCGGCCGAGTTCGCGACCAGAGCGTCCAGGAGCCGCCCGGACACCGGCACGTCCCGGTGGCGCCCCGTCTTGGTGGTCAATAGGTATTGCCGGCCACCGGCCTCCGCGCGGTTACGCTCGATGCGCAGCCGCCCCCGCGCCTCGTCGAGATCGCGCACCTGGAGGCCGGCCATCTCGCCCCACCGCATCCCGGTCAGGGCGAGCAGCCATACCTCCAGGTCGTGCGGCATCATCGCCTTGGCCAGGTCATGCACCTGCCGCTCGGTCAAGTACCGGACCCGCGACTGCTCCACCTTCGGCTGAGCCATTCCGCGCAACGGGTTCGCCGGCAACATTCGGCGGTCGACGGCCAGGTCCAGCAGCTGCATCATCACCTGGCCGATGGCGCGCCGCTGACTGGCGCCCAGGTCCAGGTCGGCAACCCAGGCGGTGACGTCGTGCCGCTCGATGTCGCCGACCGGCACATCGGCCCACTGCGGTTCGATGTGGCGGCGCCAGTGGGTGTCGTAGCCCGCGAGGGTGGTCGGCTTCAGGTGCCGCTTGCCGGCGCGCCACGGCCCCCACAGCTCGCCCAGGGGGCGCCGATCCGCCTTCGCCCGTACATACCGACCTTCCGCCTGCTCCACGGCGACCCTGCTCAATGCGGCCTCCGCGGCCGCCTTCGTGCTGAACGCCTTGCGACGCCGCACGCCGGGCCGGTCCGTCCAGACCGCCTGCCAGCGTTTCCCGCGGCCGAACCGCCCGGTCCGCTCCCGGACCGGGCTGCCCTTCGCGTCGACCTCGCCGGTCGGCCGGGTCCATCGGTCCTCGACGTGTGCCACGTTCGTCTCCTCTCGACCCCGCGGCGGCGAGGCACTTGTTCGGTTCGCGAGTGCATGTTGATTTGTTCGATGGGGGGTCCGAACAACGGTCAGTCGTCGGTGTTGGTGATGAGTTCGCGGAGCGCGCCGCCTTCGACGGCGATGGCGGCGCCGAGGGCTCTGTCGGGGATGTTCGGCAGGGTTCGCGCGTCGATGAAGACCCTCATTTCCGGTGCCTGCGCTTCGGGATCGATGTCCAGCCCGAGCAGCTTGGCGCGGCGTTCCAGAACCTTGATGGCCGCGGTGATCGACTTCGGGTCGCCGCCTTGCGCGGCGGCCCAGGCGACGCGCCAGAGCTGTTCAGTGCGCTCGCCGTCGACGGCCCGGAGCTGGTCGACGGATTCGGCTGGGATCGCTTTCGTCGCCGAGACGACCAGGTTGTGCGCCGTGGAGACAGACACAGCCAGCTCGGCGGCTATGGTGCGGTAGTTCTGTCCCTCGCGGCGCAGATCCAGGGCGCGTGCTTGTCGCTCCACGCGGGCGATCGCTGCCTTCGTCGTCCGAGTGCGGCGCTGCCGGTCCGGGTCCTTCGGGCGGGTCACGGCCGCCTGGCCACGGTCGCCCGGAGCGGCGCCACCGGAGGGAGCAACGGCAGTACCGATGCATCGATGGTGAGCGTCTGGGTGTCGTGGTCCCAGCGCACGGGTCCGCCGGTGACGCCGGCATCCTCCAGCAGGTCGGCCAGGTCGACGAGCGTCGCGTTCCATCGGTCGACAGCCCGGGCGTACCGGTCGCGGGCAGCGGTCAGTTCGGTGACGTCGGCCAGCAGAGCCGTGGCAGCCCATGTCCGGGCGGCCTCCATCGCTTCGGCAGGTGTGCCCCGTTGTGCTGCGCCGCTCACTGGCTCACCAGTTCGTGCGGCGCGAACCAGGCGTCGACGCGGTCGCCGCCGGTGAGGTTGACGCCGATCTCAACGGTCCCGGCGTCGTTGACGGCCACACAGGTCCCAGCGCGGCCATGGAAGCGGGGTGAGCGCGGCGTGTTCGTGCGGATCTTGTCGCCGCGTCGGCGGCCGGCGGCGGTCCAGCGGGCTCGGGTGGCTGCGCGTCGTGCGGCCTGCCGGACGCGGGTCGACACGTCCGAAACAATTGAATGGGCGCCCTCTGTAACGGCTTCGGGAGCCGGGTTGGGGTAATCCCCTTCGGGCGGCCCTGTTCGGGTCGTGGCGACCGGCTGGCGAAGCAGGCGCACGGTCTGAGTGGGCATGGGTCAGTCCTCCTGTGGTGGTTGTGACAGCTCGGCGAAGGTGCCGGCGCCGGGGATGCGGGTCGGGATCGGAGCGGGGCACGCGGCTTCGCGCGGCACGGCGCGCCAGGTGCCACACATGTCGCAGACCAGCCAGCCGGCCCTGGCGCTGCGCAGGTGCTCGGTGACTCGTCGGCAGTGCCGGCATCGGATGCGAACGGTGGTCGTGCTCATCACGCCGCCTTCCGTGGCAGGCAGACCGGGCAGGGTCGCCCGTCGGGCAGGGTGCGGAAGCCGCGCCCAGCGCCCGCCTCGGCGCCGCAGCGCTCGCAGGGCCCGCGGCTGCGGGCGAGCCGCCGTAGCCGCTTGAGCACGGGGCTGACGCCGTGGACGCCGCCCCACGCGGTCAGGCCGCGGTGCGCGTCCGTGTCGGGGCGAGGCGCCGGAATGGCGGTGCACAACCGACGCGCCTCGGCGAGGGCATCGGGGTCGTCAAGCACCCGGGCGCGGACGTCAGGCGGCAGATGGGCCAGGACGATCCGCAGCGACCCGGTCGGTGGCCGGTCTGACTCAAGATCATTCCCATTGCGATGCCCGGGCTCGCGCGCGTTACGAAACGTATCGGTATGGGAATGAATCTCAATCTCAGGATTGGCTAGGTCTATGGCTAGGTCTTCTAGGTGGGGGGACATGGGTGTCCTCTGCTCGGACGCTAAATGTCCTCTGCTCGGGCCCTCAATGTCCTCAGCTCCCTCAGCTCCCTCGGGTGAGCTGAGGACACCCATGTCCGGTG
>CAZCEH010000021.1:0-32709 GCA_964497705.1 uncultured Actinomycetes bacterium
ACAGCGCCGTGATCAGGCCCCAGGCGATGAACGCGGCGATGTTCGGCATGATCATTCCGGACAGGAATGTGCCGAACTTCTGCACGTGGACCCTGGTGCTGGTCCTCTTCGCCGGTGCTGCCGATTCCGTACTCACAACAGCGCCCCTTCCTTGGGTGACGTGCGGGCCGAGCAACGGTCCGCGGGCAAGCATAAGAAGCCACCCGGTGATCCGCTTGGTGTCCGGAGGGCTCTGATGATCGGGACAGGACTGACTGGGACCCGCGGGGACGGCCGGAACGGCCGGCTTCTGGTCGTGACGCGGGTCTCAACGAGGAGAACTGTAGGGCATGCGACCGGTGTATGTCACCGGTGTCAGGCAGATTTCTTCAAGTTTCTGTCACCGATGACATAGCGGCTTCTGTCATCGATGACATACTGACCGGGGCGAGCGCGTCCGCACGGCCGTTGGACCTGGCGGTTGAGGAGGACAACTGTGAGCACGATGCGCGACGTCGCACGGTTGGCCGGAGTGAGCGCCAAGACGGTCTCCCGGGTGATGAACAACGACCGCTACGTCTCCGACGAGGTACGCACCCGCGTGCTCCAGGCCGTCGAGGAACTGCAATACGTTCCGAACGTCATGGCCCGCAGCTTCCGGGCCGGTCAGGACACCGCGATCGGCGTGGCCGTTCCGTCGGTCGGCGGGTTCTTCGGGCAGGTCGTGGATGCCGTCGAGCGGATAGCCAGGGATCGCGGGTCCGCGGTGTACCTGACCTGCCTGGGCCAGGACCCCGACGGCGAACAGGCCGCGATCGAGGCGCTGCTGAGCCGCAACATCGTCGGCCTGATCGCCGCCCCGATCGCCGACGACCAGTCGTACCTACGTACCTGGCGCGAGCGGACCGCGATGGTCTTCGTCGACCGCCGCCCCCGCAAGCTCGGCGCCGCCTTCGTCGTGCACGACGACAACGCCGGCGCCGGCGCGGCGGTGGACCATCTGCTCGAGCACGGGCATCGCCGGATCGCGTTCGCCGGCGACATGCCCAACGTGCCCACCACCGCACGGCGGCGCACCGCCTACGAGCTGACCCTGTTCGACGGTGGCGTCGCCCTCGACCCGTTCCTGGTCTCGTGGAATGCCCACATCACGCCCGTCGTACCCCGGCTGCTGGCGCTGCCGGAACCGCCGACCGCCATCTTCTCCGCCAACCCGGAATGCTCGATGCCGATCGTCCGGCAACTGCGCGCGGCCCACCGGACCGACATCGACCTCGTCGGATTCGGCGACTTCCCGATGGCCGACACCCTGACGCCGCCGGTCACCGTCATCGACCAGGACCCGACCGAACTCGGCAAGGTCGCCGCGAACCGGCTGTTCCAGCGGATCGACAATCCGGAGAAGCGGTTGCCACGGCACACGGTCCTGCCGGTCCGGCTGGTGCCCCGGGGCTGCTGTGGCACGCGCATCGAACCTGCCGCCTGATGGCCGGGAATGCCGCGACGTGATGTGCTGTCGCGGTTTGACGTCTCGATGATGGTGGGTGTCAGTGGTCAGCTTGCGCGACGGAGTGGGGGTCAGCTACTCCCAGTTCTACGTGCTGGGAGCGGCGGGTGGCAGACAGCCGCTCTTCGAAGAGTCGTTTTACGGCCAGTCGAATGCGCTCTGCGGCGCACGGACACGCACCGGACTATTCCTTACCACTGGTCTCCACATGGGCAGGGTGCCTGTCGATGTCAATTTCTATGGCGAGGCACCGCCACTCTCGGCGGAGTGGGAAGAGGCCGTCGATGCATCGATCGAACTGGTCGGGCCGGAGTTGACCGTCCTGGGCTGGAGTGGTGACAGCATCCACCACGTGCCAGTTCCGAACGCCGGCAGCTACCGGGTTCGCTACTGCGCGACCGGCATGGACGCCGGCCGGCAATCTGGCGCGCTGGGTGATGTCGAAGACGCGCCTGACCGGTATCTCCTGGAATTCTGGCCCGCGCCGATCGCACGTGACCAAATCGTGCGCCAGACCAGCACGATGGCACGCATAGCACATGCGAACATCGGTCGAGTGCGTCCGCCTTGAATGAGCAATCCGTGCTGGATGGCGATCCATTCCGGATCGCTGTCCGCCCCTGAAAAGCCCCTTCACTCTGGAGCGCCTGTTGTACCAGTGGTTCACCGGCTGGATTGACCAGCATCTTGCCCTGACGATTACGCTAGCCAGGACGACCGATTCAAGCGACGATGTCATCCTCGATGCGTTCGACGCAGACACCGGTTCAATCGTCGTCGCATCGTTTGATGAGGCTGACGACGACCCCGGCGCTCCGCGGGTACGGATCGGTCGACACGGCGACTGGTATTACGCGGTCGAGCATTTCAGCATCGTAGGGGCGAGCGATGAGACGCTTCGTCGACTAGCGGCCGGACCGGAAGGCGAAGCATATTCGCTCGCATGCAATACAGCGTTGAACAGCTTCCAGAGCGCGCATCACGGGCGCGTGACGACGAGACTGGATCTGAGCTTACCCACATTTCGATATGGCGCGGAGCCGGACCGCTATCTCAACGAAATCACCGAAGTTGGCCTGCTGGCTGGCACTCCGAATACTTCCGCGTCAGGGGCTGAACTCCTGACCCAGGTCACTGGCATGCAGGTTCACCCCGAGACGATCGAACGACCGCTGCTGAGTGCCATTCTTGGTCGAACCATGTAAGTCGAATACTGTCAGATGCAACGCCAATCCCGGCCTTCACGGCGAGCGCGGTTCTGCAGATCCAAGTACGCCCGGCCAGCCGCCGTGTCCCGCGTCGGGCGGCTCATAGGGCGCTTGCAATGTCCAGCGCGATGCGCACAGGTCCGAACACGCCAAGCTCTCGCGCGAATGTCAACAGGTCGGCGGGTCGCGCTGACGCCGAGTCCAGATAGCGGCGCAGCGCCGTGTGTACCACCGGCTCGCCGAACCGGTGCCGCAGCCGCATCAAGTCCACCACCGTCCTCGCCGCGTCGTAGACCCGGACCATCTCGCCGGGCGCCGCATCCACCGCGGTGCGGCCCAACTCGAAGGTGTCCTCGAACCGCAAGACCACTGTCTGCGGATAGTCCACCGTCGGCACATGAGCGTGCTTCGGCACGCAAACGAACATAAAGTCTCATCGGCGAATGGTACTGAGCTTGACACATTTAGACCACCAACAACCATCTGCCCGATTTCACGCAGCGTGTTCCCCATATCACCCATACGAAGCAAAAACATGCAGAACGGCGGCTTGTCACTAGCCTCGTCGACGGAGATGTGCTGTGCTTCACCTAGGCCAGCTTCTGGATGCGGTTCACCATCCGCTAGAATCGGCGCGTCACCCGAGACGGCTGACGGGACTGTTGGGAATTGGTTGCAGACGGCAGTTTGGCTATGACAGCCGCGGTCCTGATCAACGTCCCTTTCGTACTTGAGCCGGATTTCACTTCGATGCGCACAATGAACCTCCTCACGCTGTACGTGAAATCGGACAAGGAAACGATGGCTACCTACGAGCGGGCGCATGAGAGCCTGATATCAGCGGGTCTGATACATGACATGATCACGTACGGGAACGTCGGTGCGGACTTCTATGATCGCATGAGTCCGGGCTACGGTGCCGCGACATGGGACGATGCCAGAGAGCGCTCGGTGCGGTGGTTCAATGACTCCCTTCAACCATCCGATGGATAGGCCGCTTGAAGTAAGAGGACTCCAACCCGGTTCATTGATCGCGGCGAAAGGCCACCTGTGGAGCGTCTCAGGCCAGCAGGTAATCACACCAGAAAAGTTTGACCTGAGCATGAACAAGGCGCTCTCGGTCGTTGCCTCTCCCGACGATCGGACGCTTGCCATCGGTACGTCTGGGCGGTCCACCCTTCCGCCGCTGATTCACGCCGAAGGAATATGGACTGGTCAAGCGTTCGACATTCAGAAGCTGCGACCTGGGGTCGAGACTCCGGATTTCTGGTGGAGTGGCACACCGACTTTTTCGGGCGAGGTTCCCGCCGATGCCGTGCGTTGGAGTCTGGCCGAGCAGATTGATGCCCGCTCCAGGTTGGACGACAGCGACATAGTGAAGCTGCTCAGCCTAAGATTCTTGCCAACCCCTGACGGGCGAACCGTAGTTGTCGCACTGACTGACCATGCAGAGTGGGCGCGGAGCCGACTCGCTCCGATATTCAGCGCGTCCTTGATCATTCGACCGCAACCTTGGTCGAAAATGGAATTCGAAGCGGCGTCGAACCATGTGGGCGCCACTATAGACAACTACAACGTCGTGCTGACCGGAATTCGGAGCGTAGCGAATGGCGCGCTCGAAATATACATTTTTGTGTCGTTCCTGGTCGATTCACTGCAAGCCTGGGTGGCTCGCCTTCCTGTAGGAATGGCGACTGTCCAGAACTGGATCAGCAGGATTTAAGCACTACGTCCGTGGGATGTCTTGATGAGCAGGGAAAGTCCTCCGGCCAAGTCATCACTTCCAGGTCGAGTGGTTCGATCTGCTCGAACATGACGGCGCGTTTCGTTGATGTGGCCGCCCCTGGCCGTTCCGGGGTCCGCCCGCGCCGCCGGGCGTCGCTCCGAAGGCGGCTGGCACACCCGGGAGACCTCGCCCACCGACTGTTCCGCCAGGGCCGCACAGGCACGCGCGGCCGAGTCGTCCGGTTTCAACGCGGTGCTCGTGATGGAACACTTCTATAGTCTGCCCCGCATCGTCGAGTTGGCCGGATCTACCTCGCGCGAACTCGGGGTCGCGGTGGATGCTCAGAACTTGATGACCGCGTGCCCTGGTCTGTTTGTCGAGTTCCTGGGCTCGAGTGGGCCGCTGGGCAGGATGTTCGACCCGCGATCCCCGAGTGCCGCTGGCCGGGCGAGCGCGCCGGACCGCGGTACCGGTCCCCCTTGAGGATCGCACCACGCAACTGATCGGCGGCCCTGTCGATCGTTCCAGGGACGGTCTCAGCAGATCGAGTGACCGCAAAAGGACGCGATCACTCAATTGCGCCCCGCATTTCTCCTCCGATCGGCCGTCGCCGATCACCTGGAAATTCAGCTACGTTGATCGAACATTATCGTTTTCTTGCCGTCCGACCGGCATATGCACCGAAAGGGGGCGAACCGGACAGAGGCCAGGAAGTGCGTGATACGCGCAATTGGCGCGCGTATCGGAGTTCAACATTTCAAGGGGGAAATGCGTTGAATCTCAGACAACGGATCGTGACGATGGGTGCCACCCTGGTGGTGGGCATGGGCGTGACCGCCGGCGTGGTCACACCGGCCGCTGCCGCGGAATCCACCGGGTCGACGGGAGCGGCGACCGTGTCGTACGCGGATGCCGAACCCGGGATCGCCGGCCCGGCGGCCGACGCCACCGCCGTGTACCTGGACAGCGCCGGCCGGGCCATCACACCGGCCACCGCGACCGACCCCGACGCCGGCACGAGCGCCCAGGCGCTCGTCTGCACACCGGACAGCGGACGAGACAACCCGCATCGCTCGGGTGGTGACGTGTCCGGCCACGGCTGGTGGGACCGGGGCGACTGCAGCGGCGACCGCGCCAACGTCTACAACTGCCTGTACGAGTGGTACACGGACAACACCTGGCGGCAGAAGGCCTGCTCGCCCACCAAGACGCTCAAGCCCGGTAGCGGCAGCAGCAACCGGACGGTGGCCCGCGCGGCCTGCGCCAACAGCCTGCCCACATCCTGGCGGAATCATGTCGATGTCGACGTGATCGGCGAATGGGACACCGGCGAATGGCCTTACCGTCAAGCGGATGTGGGGTGCCGGGTGTACTGAGCACGGGCAGCCGATCGACGCCGCTCTGTGACTGGAGGATATCGGGATGTCGGAACACAGGGTCGGCCCTGGACCGGCCATGGTGCCCGCGGTGTCACGCACCGCGGGCACCATGTTCGCGGCCCTCTACGGCCGGCTGCTTCCCCACTCCTGGCGCGCGCCCGATTCCGAGCATGACGCCTACCAGTTGTTCCATCAGCGTTCGATGGCCCTCGGATGGCTCGACGATCGGGCGGCCGGTGGCGATCCACCCGACGACCGGCCACCCGCGGCCGGGCTGTGGGGCATGAACGACGCCGGCTGGCACCACTCGATCGACGCCGCCGACACCGGACTGATCTCCTGGTTCCAGGTCGAGGCCAGCGCCGTGGCCGCTGGTCGCCCGCTGCCCGTACAGCCGTTCCTGCGCTGCGCCGGGGACGCCACGACGGCCGCCGGCCGAATGGAGCTGCGGGCCCTGCAGGTCCTGCTGCCGGTCGGCGGGCTCGTCGGCGCCGCACGATCCGGTCGGGTGCCGTCGATGCGCACCATTCACTGGTTCGCCGAGCGCGACCCACACGCCAGGACGGCGGTCGAGATCGTCATCGACGGCGGCCAGGACCGGTCGATCATGTCCGCGGCGTCGCAGATCGGCGAGCGCATTATCCGGTCGGAACAGGAGGTGTTCACCTGCCGATCGTTGTCGGATGCACCTTCCCGGACGATCGATCCGCCGTTCACCGACGAATTATGGGCCGGCCCACCCCGGCACCGGGTGACATTCAACGGTCAACTCGTGGAATGGTCGCTGGACGCTCTCGGATGGCTCGCCGGATTCGTGGCCGATCTGGCGGCCGGCGCCGGCGTCGGCGGTCCGCTGCTGGTCACCGCGACCAAACCGGCCGACACCTGACCGACACCGACGCCTGATCAACGGAACGCGGCAGGTCGTCGTCGCCGGTATGCGCGCGTCGCCCAGTGGGCGCGCAACTCGAAGCCTGTGGGCTCGGCCGGGCCCTCCTTTGCGATAGCGCATCAACCTCGCGCGAATGCGGTGTCACTTTGCCACTGCAAAGGACCACCTCGTTGCCACGAGTGCGCCGGTCCGGCAAGGGCGTCCGCGTGGCGGGTGCGGTGATTCAGCGCCGGTGATCACTCCCCGGTGCGACCTGCGTGATCACCCTTGAGGCTGCACTCGTACACCAAGACCAAGACCGACCACGCCTTCAAGATCAACACGGTGCCTGACGAACGCCGGCCGCCCTGACATGCGCCTCATGTGTCATCTCCTCTCCGGCAGGGGCGCGTTCCGGTCAGAGTGGTATTTTTACGAAACGCTCTCACCGTCATCTATTGACTCTTTCCCTTTACCCCCTAGGCTACCGACTTTGACTATCGGACATTTGATCCTCGGGCAGGTCCACCACGCGCACGCGTCCACGACGGATGCCTCCATAGGGTGCGTATCGGGATGCAGGGAGCATCGCGGCCATGACGAGTCCACGACTGTGCCGATTAACTCATCCTGGGTTCTATCGGCGATCGTACGAATCTGCTCGGAAATGCTTGATTCGAGTGCGACTTGAACGCTATACATTCCAGCTGGGTGCCGAATCCTAACGAGCACGAACGAGTGATCGTATGGATATTCATCGATCCCGTCGATACTCAACTCGACACCGTAGTAGCGCGGGTCGCGCAGAGCCACTGATGCCGCGGTCCTGATGCTACTCGACGCCATCTGGGCCCGCCCAATCATTGGAGCCAAGGAGCATGTCGCACAAAACTGCCTCTCGAAAAAAGTCCATATTCAGCCACCCGGCCAGGACTGCATGTTCGCTCTGAACGAAATTGTAACGGTAGCCGTGCCGCCACCGAAACTGTAGCTGAAGGGTCCGTTCAGATAGCCCTGCGCGCCGCTCTTAGTAAGACATGACCAATGGAAGGAGTATCCGGCTGGATGTACCGCGCCGTAATGGCAAGGAGTGGTGCGATCGTCCGCCCAGTCGACGGCGGCGGCGACGTCGCTTTGGGCTGCTCCCACGTGCGCCGCGCTAAGCTGATATCCGAAGGCGAGAACGGGGTACTGCGGGTCACTGACGGTGATCTGGGCATTGAAGGTACCATTAGCATCGGACGCCGAGTAGTTCGGGTAGGCCGGGCCGAGAAGGGCGAACCCGTAGTCTTGGGTGGAGGCTGGAGCCGTGAATACGTTGGCGTTTTTCGTTTGCACTCCACTACCGTCCGCACAATCGAACTTCGTAACCTGCGGACTGTCCACTATTGTACCGGCGGAGATGCCCCGGATTTCTGATTCTCCGACCTCTTGATAGGAAGCGGTTATTACTAGGGCGCAGTTGCTATCCCCATGTCGTCGCGCCATTTGGCGCACCATAACTCGGCGAGGTTCCGAGCGTGGAAATCAGAGCGGTGACGGTAAGCACGATCGCAACGCGTCGGCCATTCTGTCCGATCCATCTGCGCCAGAGGCGGACGAGTTGGACATCAAGCTGGCTACCTGGCATTTCCTACAACCTTCCCCTAGCGGATCTATTGCGCTGCCTCGACAAAACGCCGCGTTCTCCTCCTTTTGGCTCTGATTTCAGTGTTCTCAGCCATCATTGACAGAGCACATGGCCGAAGGCAACGATCCGCTTCAACTTTCCCTCGAATGAGCTGAATGTGGCGGAATCTGCTCCCAGCAGTTGACCGAAGGTGACGAACGAACAGAGACGGCGGAGACGAAGTCACGAGCCGGCCAACGGACGGTCGGACTGATCAGCCAGCCGGTCGTCCGACTGTGACGACATCGCGACTCAGGTAGCTGGCGGGCATCGGCAGCCCAGACCTCGACCGGCGGCTATTCGTTATTCGCCACGCCACGGTGGGCCGATTGATCCGCGCACCGACTACACCGAGTGGAAGAGGCTTCTCGCGGTGACGGGCGTTCGCGATGGGCGCCTCACCGGGGTCTGAGAGCTGATCTGGTGCTCGTCCTGAACTTGGCCGGCGGCCGATCGCAGCCAGGCCGGTAACCACTCCTGGGTGGCCCTTGAGATTGCAACCGATCTCGAGGGTCAAACGCCGAGCATCTCGATGGGAGGTGCTCCGGCGTTTGCGCTGGTCGTGGCGGTAGCGGTGGGATTTGAACCCACGGAGGAGTTGCCCCCTCACACGCTTTCGAGGCGTGCTCCTTCGGCCGCTCGGACACGCTACCGGCGGAGACTATACCGGCTGCCGATGCGAGCCCGGACCCTTTGGCGGCCGGTCAGGCGGCGGCGCTCAGTGGCATCGGTCAGTGGTATGCGGCGAGTGAAGATTCTTGGCCGCTGAGCGGGCAAGAACCTTCACTCGGGCGGGCGGGGACCTGCGGCCGAGCGCAGCCGCACCAGCTCGGAGATCAGCTCCACGATCTCGTCGACGGACGCCGAGACCTGCGGGGAATCGGTGCCGGCCAGCGCGTCGGGGGCGGAGGCACCGTAGTAGAGCCCGTCACCCATCAGCATGACCATCCGGGCGATCGTCTCGTCCGCGACGTCGGCGAGGACCGCGTCGTACCACTGCTGCTGCACCGCGGCCAGCGCCTCTCGGGCGCTGGCGTGCGAGCGCAGCCGGGTCGCCGCCACCAACGTCCGGTCGAACGGCGTACCCGCGCACTGCGAGGTGCGCAGGAAGTAGGCGACCGCACCCTCCGGCGCCGCGACCATTGCCGCCAGGTCGTGGGCGGCCCGTTCCCGCATCCGGTCCAGCAGGCCCTCCACCATCGCCTCGCGGGAGGGGAAGTGGTAGATCAACCCGCCCTTGGACACACCCGCCTCGCGGGCGACCGCGTCGAGGGTGGCGGCCCGCTCACCACGGTTGACCAGCAGTCGCTCGAACGCGTCGAGCACCCGATCGCGGGCGGCAGGCGGGGGCGGCACGGTTCAACGGTAGCGGGTGTGATCCGGTCCACCACCAGGCAATCGAACTTGTTACTGTACCGTCTGGTCGGTAAAGTAAAGCACCGAAAGTACCCCTACCTGGAGTTGTTGATCATGACCTCGACCATGCACCCGCGCGCCGAGCAGGCAGCAGGCGCGCCGGTCACCGATATCGCATCCGTCCCGCGCGCACCGTGGACCGGCTCCACAACACCGTGGACCGGCGACACGGCACCGCGGGCCGGTGCCCGGGAGTGGACCGCGCTCGCGGTCCTGCTGCTACCCGTCCTGCTGGTCGCCGTCGACGCGACCGTGCTCAGTTTCGCGCTGCCCTCGATCTCCCAGGCGCTGACGCCGACCGGCACCCAACTGCTGTGGACGGTGGACATCTACCCGCTGGTGCTGGCCGGCCTGCTGGTCTCCATGGGCAGCCTCGCCGACCGGATCGGCCGCCGCCGGCTGTTGCTGGTCGGCGCGGTCGGCTTCGCCGCGGTGTCCGCGCTGGCCGCTTACGCGCCGAGCGCCGGATGGTTGATCGCCGCCCGCGCGGCCCTCGGCTTCTTCGGCGCGATGCTGATGCCGTCCACGCTCTCGCTGCTGCGCAACGTGTTCGTGGACCGGCAGCAGCGCCGGCTGGCGATCGCCATCTGGGCCGCCGGCTTCTCCGGTGGCGCCGCGCTCGGCCCGATCGTGGGCGGATTCCTGCTGGAGCACTACTGGTGGGGCTCGGCGTTCCTGATGGCCGTGCCGGTCCTGGTGCTGCTGCTGATCCTGGCGCCGATCTTCGTGCCGGAATCCAGGGACCCGAACCCGAGTCCGATCGACGTCGCCAGCATCGCGCTGTCGCTGCTGACCATGACCCCGCTGGTGTACGCGATCAAGTCCATTGCCCACGAAGGCTTCTCGACCCTGTCGATCGGCCTGGTCGCGCTGGGGCTGCTGTCCGGTTCGGTGTTCGTCCGCCGGCAGCTGACCCGCGCCAACCCGATGCTGGACATGCGACTGTTCCGCAGGAGCGCGTTCACCGGGGCCGTGCTGGCCAACCTGCTCGCGGTGTTCGCGCTGGTCGGGTTCCTGTTCTTCGTCGCGCAGCACCTGCAACTGGTGCTCGGCTACAGCCCGATGCAGGCCGGCCTGATCCTGCTGCCCGGGCTCGTGGTGACGATCGTCGCCGGCCTGGCCGTGGTCCCGCTGGTGGGGATCCTCTCGCCGCGGGTGGTGGTCACCGGCGGCCTGCTGGTCAGCGCCGCCGGGTACGTCGCGATCCTGTTCACCGCCGACGACCCGACGGCCGTGGGTCTGGGCGCCGCCTTCATGGTGCTGAGCCTGGGCATCGGGGCGGCCGAGACGATCTCCAACGACGTCATCGTGTCCAGCGTGCCGGCGGACAAGGCCGGCGCCGCGTCGGCGATCTCGGAGACGGCGTACGAGCTCGGCGCGGTGCTGGGCACCGCGGTGCTCGGCGGCATCCTGTCCGCGGTCTACGCCGCTCGGGTGGTCGTGCCGGCCGGGGTGGACGACGCCGCGGCGACCAGCGCGTCGGAGACCCTCGGCGGCGCGACGACCGTCGCCGCGACGCTGCCCGAGCCGGCCGGAACGCAGCTGCTGGAGTCGGCCCGGCACGCGTTCGACGGCGGTGTGGTGATCACCTCGGCGATCGCCGTCGTGCTGGTGCTGGCCGCCGCCGCGCTGGCCTGGCGCACGCTGCGCGGGCAGGGCGCCGAATCCTGACCGAGCCCTAACCCAGCTCGGCCCGGACCAGCGGCGCCACGGCGGTGCCGAGCAGCTCGATGGCCCGCAGGCAGTCCGCCTGCGGCACGCTGGACAGGTCCATCTGGAAGCCCTGACGGTCGTGCCCGAGCACCGCGTGCAGGTCCACGATCCGCTCGGCGACCTGCTCCGGCGGGCCGATGAAGTACGCCCCGCCGGGCGCGGCCTGAGCCTCGTAGGACGCCCGGTCCGGTGCCGGGAACCGGCGCTCGCGGGCGATCCGGCGCATCGAGTCCAGCCAGTACGGGAAGAACCGGTCGAGCGCCTTCCCGTCGTCGCTGAGGAAGCCCATCCCGGACACCCCGACCTCGCGCACGGCCCCCGGCCGGTCGGTCTGCTCGAACGCCCGCCGGTACAGGTCGACCAGCGGGGCGAACCGGGCCGGCTGCCCGCCGATGATCGCGTAGTTCACCGGCAGCCCGAGAATTCCCGCGCGGACCGAGGATTCGGGGTTGCCGCCGGTGGCCACACTGATCCGCAGGTGCTCGCCGAGCCCGGGCTTGGGGTACGGCCGGGGCAGGACGACCGCCTCGTCGAGGGCCGGCCGGAACCGCCCCGACCAGGTCACCGGGTTGCCCGCGTCGACGGCCAGCAGCAGCTGGATCTTCTCGTCGTAGAGCGCGTCGTAGTCGGAAAGGTTCGCGCCGAACAGCGGGTAGGACTCGATGAACGATCCCCGGCCGGCCATCAGCTCGACGCGTCCCCGGGAGATCAGGTCGATGGTCGCGAACTGCTGGTAGACCCGGACCGGGTCCTCGGTTGACAGCACGGTGACCGCGCTGCCCAGACCGATACGGCTGGTCTGGCCGGCCGCCGCGGCCAGCACGGTCGCCGGCGAGGACACCGCGTAGTCCGGCCGGTGGTGCTCGCCGATCCCGAAGAAGTCCAGCCCCACCTGCTCGGCCAGTCTGATGCGTTCCAGCAGGTCGGCCATCCGTTGGGCGGGCGACACCCGTTCACGGGTGACCGGGTTCGGGTGGATGTCGCCGAAGCTGTAGACGCCGAGCAGCATGCCGGTCATTGTGCCGAGCCTGCCGAGCCGCGGTGCGTGGCGAAGAAGTCCCGCAGCACGCCGGCGCACTCGTCCCCGAGCACCCCGCCCCGCACCTGCACCCGGTGGGTCAGCCGCCGGTCGCGCAGCACGTCCCAGAGCGATCCCGCGGCGCCCGTCTTGGGTTCCCAGCAACCGAACACCACGGTGTCGATGCGGGCCAGCACGATCGCGCCGGCGCACATGGTGCACGGCTCGACGGTGACGGCCAGCGTGCAGCCGGCGAGGTTCCAGGTTCCCGCGGCCGCCGCGGCCGCCCGCAGGGCCACGATCTCCGCGTGCGCGGTCGGGTCGCCGGTCGCCTCCCGGGCGTTCCAGCCCTCGCCGACGAGCACCCCGGCGGGATCGACGACGAGCGCGCCGACCGGCACGTCGCCGGTGTCCGCGGCGCGCCGCGCCAGCGCCAAGGCGCGGCGGATCAGCCGGACGTCCGAGACCCGCGGCGGCGCCCCGGTCATCCGGTTGGGGTCAGTCCTTCTCGATGATCGCCGTGAACGCGTCGGCGAACCCGCAGCGGGAGGCGATCATCGACAGCTGCTCGTCCGGGTACAGCTCGACGTCGTCGACGATCAGCTGCATCTCCTGCTCGCTCACGCCCAGGTCGGCGAGCAGCCCCAGGTCGCCCTCCGGCCACGGGTCGTCGTCGATCTCGTCGTACTCCGGGACCTGCACCTGCAGCAGGTCCAGCACATCGGCGGCGATGTCGTAGTCCAGGCCCGCGGTCGCGTCCGACAGCAGCAGCGCGGCGCCGCCCGGGATCGGGCGCACGATCACGAAGAATTCGTCGTCGATCGCCAGCATCGCGAACACGGGACCGCTGGTCG
Source organism: uncultured Actinomycetes bacterium (assembly GCA_964497705.1). Classification (GTDB taxonomy): domain Bacteria; phylum Actinomycetota; class Actinomycetes; order Mycobacteriales; family Nakamurellaceae; genus Nakamurella. The sequence continues at coordinate 13,341 of CAZCEH010000021.1, forward strand.
CCACCCGCCGCAGGCCGGTGATCACCCCGTCCAGGTCGTCGAGCAGCTCGGGTGCGAGCAGCGAACACCGCCAGGTGGTGTCCTCGCGGGTCACCGCCACCCCGAATCCCTCGGTCGCTTTCGTCCCGGCCGTGCTCACATCGAGAACGTTACGGCCTCGGGGCGGTGACGGCCATGCCGCGGTGCCCGAACCGGGTCGCCGCGGGACCCCGCGCGGTCAACGGCGATGATGTCCCCATGCACAACGGCCCGCCGCCGGACCCGGCCTCGCTGCTGCCGCCGGCCGTGTGCGTGCTCGGCCTCGGGCTGATCGGCGGATCCCTGGTCCGGGCGGCCGCCCCGGTGCTGCCGGTGACCGGCTGGTCGCCGAGCCTGGCCACCAGGGACGCCGCCCAGGCCGACGGGTTCGCGGTCGCGCCCTCGCTGGAGGGGGCGCTGGCCGGCGCCGCGCGGGACGACGCGCTGGTGGTGCTGGCCTCCCCGGTGACCACCTTCCGCAGCCTGCTGCGCGAGGTGGCCCAACACGCCCCCCGGGTGCGACTGACCGACGTGGCCAGCGTCAAAGCGGCGGTGGCGGAGGAGGTTTCGCTGATCGTCCCGCGCGCCCGGTACGTCGGGTCGCACCCGATGGCCGGGACCGCGGCCTCCGGTTGGGCGGCCGCGGATCCGACGCTGTTCGACGGCGCCGCCTGGGTGACCTGCCTGACCGAGGACACCGACCCGGCCGACTGGTCGGCGGTGGCCGCGCTGGCGTTGCGGCTGGGCAGCCGGGTGGTGCCCACCGAGGCGGAGGCGCACGACTCCGCCGTCGCCCGGATCTCGCACCTGCCGCACGTGATGGCCCTCGCGCTGGCCCAGGTGGGCGCGCAGGGCGGGGCGCTGGCGCTGTCCCTGGCGGCGTCGTCGTTCGCCGACGCCACCCGGGTCGCCGGCACCCGACCCGAGCTGATCCGCGCGATGTGCGAGACCAACCGGGACGCACTGGTCGACGCGCTGGACGACGCGCTGGGGCTGATGGGGGTGGCCCGCGGCTCGCTGGCCTCCACCGGCTCCCTGTTCAAGCTGGCCGAAGGCGGCCACCTCGCCCGCGGACGGTTCGAGGCCCGCGGAGCCGGCCTGCAGCCGATGACGCTGGGTGGCCAGGACCTGATCGAGCAGCTGCTGGCGGTCGGCGCGGCCGGCGGCTACGTGACCGGCCTGGCCGGGGCGGGCGCGGACCTGCGGGTGCAGGCCCGCTATCCGGAGACGGACTGAGCCCTCCCGTCAGCCCGCCGGGCCGCGTCCCGACCAGGTCCACGCGTACCGGCCGTCGTCACACGCCCGGCCGCCCTCACCCAGCTCGAGTGGCCGGAACGTGTCCACCATGACCGCGAGCTCGTCGAAGAACTCCTTGCCCAGGGACGCCTCCACCGCGCCGCGCTGCGGCCCGTGCGAGTGACCACCCGGATGCACGCTGACCGACCCGGGGCCGATGCCCGAACCCTTGCGCGCCTCGTAGTCGCCGGCGACGTAGAACATGATCTCGTCGCTGTCCACGTTGGAGTGGTAGTAGGGCACCGGGATCGCCAACGGGTGGTAGTCGACCTTGCGCGGCACGAACGCGCAGATCACGAAGTTGGTCCCGGCGAAGACCTGGTGCACCGGCGGCGGCTGGTGCACCCGCCCGGTGATCGGCTCGAAGTCGCGCACGTTGAACGTGTACGGATACAGGCAGCCGTCCCAGCCGACCACGTCGAACGGATGGTGCGGGCCGACCACGATCGAGCCGACGATCCCGCCCGGCGCGTCGCCCCGGTGCTTGGTGAGGACCGGCACGTCCCGTTCGATCGGATCGCCGTCGACCAGCAGCGGCGCGGCCGGGCCGTGCAGGTCTCGCTCGCAGTACGGCGAGTGCTCCAGGAGTTGCCCGAATCGGGACAGGTAACGGTTGGGCGGGCCGATGTGGCTGTTGCCCTCGACGACGTACGCGCGCAACGGGCCGGCGGCGGTGTCCGGCACCCACCGGTGCACGGTGGCCCTGGGCACGACGACGAAGTCCCCGGACTCGGCCACCAGCTCGCCGAACACGGTCTGCACGGTGGCCGCGCCGGCCTCCACGAACACGCACTCGTCGCCGATCGCGTTGCGGTACAGGGGACTCGGTGCACCGGCGACCACGTACGAGATCCGCACGTCGCCGTTGCCCAGCAGCAGCCGGCGCCCGGTGACGACGTCGACACCGATGCCCGGTCGCGCGCCGGGAAACAGGTCGTGCAGCTTCAGGTGCCGGGGCATCAGCGGGTGGTTCGGCCGGGTGGCCAGGTCCGGCAGCTCCCACACCCGGGCGTCCACCATCGCCGACGGGATGCCCCGGTGGTAGAGCAGCGAGGAGTCGGCGGAGAAGCCCTCCTCGCCCATCAGCTCCTCGGCCAGCAGCGCGCCGTTCTCGTCGCGGAACTGGGTGTGCCGCTTGGGCGGCACGTCACCGACGCGGCGGTAGTGGGCCATCGTGATCGCCTCCCGGTGGGGTTAGGGTTCGGCCGTGACGTCCTGGGTCCCGAATGCGGCCGGGTCGGGTTTCGATGACGATCACCTGCCCTACGGGGTGATCGAGACCGCCGGCGGGGATCGCCGGGTGGCCGTGCGGATCGCCGATCAGGTGCTGGACCTGACCACGCTGGCCGAACGGGAACGGCACGAGGCCGCGCCGCTGCTGCAAGCCGGATCGCTGGACCCGCTGCTGGCGGCCGGTCCGGGAGCCTGGTCCGCGGTCCGGGACCTCGCGCGGGCCGCCGTCACGAACCCGGCCCGCCGGGCCGCCGTCGAGCCGTGCCTGCAACCGGCCGGCGACGCACGCGCGGTCCTGCCGTTCACGGTCGCCGACTACGTCGACTTCTACGCGAGCCAGTGGCATGCCGCGGCGGTCGGCCGGATGTTCCGGCCGGACGCGGACCCGTTGCCGCGCAACTGGAAACACCTGCCGATCGGCTACCACGGCCGGGCCGGCACGGTGGTGGTATCCGGCACGGAGGTGGTCCGGCCCTGCGGCCAGTGCAGCCCGGCGCCCGACGACCCACCGGTGTTCGGGCCGACCCGGCGACTCGATCTGGAGGCCGAGGTCGGGTTCGTCGTCGGGGTGGGCTCCGAGCGCGGCACATCGGTGCCCGCCGACGCGTTCGCCGGGCACGTGTTCGGCATCTGCCTGCTCAACGACTGGAGCGCCCGGGACATCCAGGCGTGGGAGTACCGGCCGCTCGGTCCGATGCTCGGCAAGTCGTTCGCCACGTCGATCTCGCCCTGGATCACCCCGCTGGGCGCGCTCGCGGCCGCCCGCACCGATCCGCCGCCCCGAACGCACCGGCTGCTCGACTACCTGGCCGACGATCGGCGGCTGCCGTGGGGATTGGACCTGGCCCTGACCGTCACGATCAACGGAACGACCGTCAGCCGGCCACCTTTCGCGGCGATGTACTACACGGGACCGCAGTTGCTGGCGCAGCTGACCAGCAACGGGGCGAGCCTGCGCACGGGGGATCTGTTCGCGTCCGGCACGGTGTCCGGACCGGCACCGGACCAGGCCGGGTCGCTGCTGGAGCTGTCGGTGAACGGCACTCGTCCCGTCCCGCTGGCCGACGGTTCGTCCCGGACGTTCCTGGCCGACGGCGACATCGTGACGATCGGCGGCAGCGCGCCGTCGACGAACGGGAGCCGGCTCACCCTCGGCGAGGTGACCGGCGTGGTGGCGCCCGCCCGCTGCTGACGGCCCGGACACGGCGGCGGTCACAGGTTGCCGCGCGCGGCCTGCTCACGCTCGATCGACTCGAACAGGGCCTTGAAGTTGCCCTTGCCGAAGCCGAGCGAACCGTGCCGCTCGATCAGCTCGAAGAAGATGGTCGGCCGGTCGCCCAACGGTTTGGTGAAGATCTGCAGCAGGTAACCGTCCTCGTCGCGGTCGACCAGGATCCGCCGCTTCTTCAGTTCCGCCACCGGCACCCGGACCCGGCCGATCCGCTCGGCCAGCTCCGGATCGTCGTAGTAGGCGTCCGGGGTGTCGAGGAACCGCACGCCCCGGTCACGCAACTCGTCCACGGTGGCCAGGATGTCGCCGGTGGCCAGCGCCAGGTGCTGGCAGCCCGGTCCGGCCTGGAACTCCAGGTACTCGTCGATCTGCGAGCGGCGCTTGCCCACCGCCGGCTCGTTGAGCGGGAACTTGACCCGATGATTGCCGTTGGCCACCACCTTGCTCATCAGCGCCGAGTACTCGGTGGCGATGTCGTCCCCGACGAACTCGGCCATGTTCACAAAGCCCATGACCCGGTTGTAGAAGTCCACCCACTCGTTCATCCGGCCCAGTTCGACGTTGCCGACGGCATGGTCCAGCGCCTGGAACAGCCGCCGCGGCGCGCCCGCCGGGCGCACCCGGGTGGTCGTCGCGGCCACGAAGCCGGGCAGGTACGGACCGGTGTATCGGCGCCGGTCGACCAGCGAGTGCCGCACGTGCCCGTAGGTGGCGATCGCGGCCAGCCGCACGGTGCCGTTGCCGTCGGACTCGTCGTGCGGCTCGACCAGGATCCGCGCGCCCTGCGCCCGGGCCCGGTCGACGCAGCGGTCGACGTCGCCCACCTCCATCGCCAGATCAACCACCCCGTCACCGTGTTCGCGATGGATGTCTAGCAACGGGCTGTCCGGCGCGACGCCGCCGACGAGCACGAACCGCGCGGACCCGGACTTGAGCACGAAGGCCACGTCACCGCGGTGGCCGGTCTCCGGGCCCCGGTAGGCGATCAGGTCCATGCCCCACACCGACTGGAAGTACTGGGCGGATTGGGTGGCATTGCCGCACACGAACACCACCGCGTCCATCCCGAGCACCGGGAACGGGTCGACGGTGCAGTCGTGGTCGACCAGGCCCACCAGGTCGCGCAGGGCGGTGTCGCCGGGCTCGTCGGTCGCGGTCAGGGTCATCGGGATGCCGCCTTCGCGTGGGCACGGTCAGGGATGCCTGCCAGGATGCGCAGGCGCCCGGCCGATGAGCAATACGTGGGCTATCCAGGCCACACAGTGCGCATGGTGCCGAGTAGATTCATCGGTTGACTGAGCATAATGCTCAGACAGGAGGGCTCCCATGACGATCGACCGCCTCGACGGCGCGATCCTGCAGCTGTTCTCGGCCGAGCCGAGGGTCGGCGTGCTGGAGGCCGGTCGGCGACTCGGCGCCGCGCGCAACACCATCCAGGCCCGGCTGGACCGGATGCAGCGCAGCGGGGTGATCGCCGACCTGGCGCCCACCGTCGACCCCGCGGCGCTCGGTTTCCCGGTCACCGCGTTCGTCACCGTGGAGATCGCCCAGGGCCGGGGACGGCAGGACGTCATCGACCACCTGGTCCGGATTCCGGAGGTGATCGAGGTGCACACGATCACCGGGGCCGCGGATCTGCTGGTGCAGTTGGTGTCGCGGTCCAACGCCGACCTGCAGCGGGTGATCGACGACGTGGTCCGCGATCCCGCGGTGGTCCGGGCGTCCACGTCGATCGCGCTGGACACCCCGGTTCCGCACCGGACCGGACCGCTGGTGCGCAGCGTGGCCGGTCTGCCGGCATGATGGCGAGATGAGTCCGCTGACCGGACCCAGCGGCTGCTGGGTCGGCCGGTAGCCACCCGTCCATGCCCGAGATCGGCCGGCCCGCTGTTGTGGTGCTCATCGGCCCGTCGGGTTCGGGGAAGACCACCTGGGCCCGCACGCATTTCGCGACGGACGAGGTGGTCTCCGCCGACCGGCTGCGAGCCATGGTGGGCAGCGGCGAGGCCGACCTGGACGCGTCGGCCGACGCGTTCGCGATCCTGGACGCGATGGTGGCCGCCCGGGTGCGGCGCGGGCTGACCGCGGTCGTCGACACCCTCGGCCTGGATGCCGGCCGGCGCCGGGCCGCCGCGGCACTGGCCCGCGGCGCCGGCATGCCTTGTGTGGCGGTGGTTTTCAGCACGCCGCTGGAGGTGTGCCGGGCGCGCAACCGGGCCCGGGATCGTCCGGTGCCGGCCCCCGCGCTGCGCTCGCAGCACCGGCGCACCGGTGAGATCGACCTGACCGGCGACGGGTTCGACCGGCTGCTCACGGTGAACACGGCCGAGCCGGTCACCGGACCGCCGGCCGGGACGGCACCGGCCGGCCGGGCAGCCGACTCGGCGCCGGCCAGGCCCCGGCTGCGGTTCGGGCTGCAAGTGTCCGCGTTCGGCTGGGGCGATGATCCTCGCGGCTGGCTGCGGGACGTCGCGGTGGCCGCCGAGCAGGCCGGTTTCGACGCGGTGGCCGTCATGGACCACCTGCTGCAGATCCCGCAGGTGGGACGGGTCTGGGACCCGATCCCGGAGGCGTACGTGGCGCTGGGATTCCTGGCCGGCGTGACCGAGCGGATCGAGGTGGGACCGCTGGTCACCCCGGTCACCTTCCGCGGCGCGCCGCTGCTGGCGAAGATGCTGGCCAGCCTGGACGCGCTGGCGCCGGGCCGGGTGTTCTGCGGGCTCGGCGCCGGCTGGTTCGCCCGGGAGCACCTCGCGTACGGGCTGCCCGGCACCGCGCTCGATCCGACCGATCCGACTTCGGCCGACTTCCCGTCCGCGCGCCGCCGACTCGACGCACTGGAGTCGACGATCGGGGTACTGCGCGCGTTCTGGGGTCCGGGCACGAAGCCGTTCGGGCCGTTCCCGGAGACCACCTGTTACCCGCGCCCGTCCCGCATCCCGATCCTGGTCGGCGGCGCCGGCGAACGGCGCACGCTGAAGATCGCCGCCGCACTGGCCGACGGCTGCAACCTGCCGTCGACGGCCGATCTGGACCGCAAGCTCGCCGTGTTCCGGTCCCATGCTGCGGCGGCCGGCCGGTCGGGCGAGGATCTGCGGGTGACCGTGCTGGACGTGCCGATCGTCGGCGCGACCTCCGACGAGGTGGCTCGCCTGGTGGAGCGGCACCGGGGACGCCGGCCGGCGGTCGCCTATGCCGCGGCGCACCACGCCGGCACCCCGCAGGCGCACATCGCGCGGTACCGGGGCCTGGCCGGCAAGGGTGTCGACACCGTCTTCGTCAGCCTGCCGAACTTGTCGGGGCCGGCCGAGATCGAAGAATTCGGAAAGGTTCTCGCGGCGTTCGACGGGTCGTCGGAGCCCTTGCGATGAGCGTCGGCCGGACCGCCGACACCGCTTCCGGGCGGGCCGGGCCGGACCCGATCGGGTGGGGCCCGAACGGCACGGGACCGCCGGCGCGCAAGATCCGGTGGGTGGCCGATACGGTACGCATCGTGAGCCCCGACCAAGGCCCGGCCAGGTTCTTCTCCTGGTCCTCCGACGACGGGCGACGGCTGGAAACCGTGCGCGTGGTGATGACCGAACGAGGCCTACGCGCGTCGGGATACCTGGTTCGGGTCGGCAAGCAGAGCTTCGGCGCCTCCTATTCCGTGCTGTGCGACGCGGCCGGGCGGACTCGGCGGGTCACGCTGCGCAGCGACTCGGCCGCCACCGAGCGAGGGCTGTCGCTGACCCGGACACCGGGCGGCCCGTGGCTCGACGGCGCCGGCAAGTCGCCGCCGATGCCGGATCTGGACATGGCCTTCGACGTCGACCTGACCACCAGCGTGTTCAGCAACTCGCTGGCCATCCGTCGGCTCGGGCTGCACCGGCGTTACGGACAGGAGTCGGTGGTGGCGGCCGAGGTCGGCTTTCCCGACCTGACCGTCGAACCGGTCGTGCACCACTACCGCACGCTCGAGATCGGCGAGCACGGCGCCCGCCTGCGGCATCAGGGGCCGTCGGGCCGGCACGACCTGACCGTGGACAGCGAAGGGTTCGTGCTGGATCTGCCGCACCTGTCGTATCGGCTGCGCTGAGCGCCTGGCGCCCGAGCCGGGCGCGGCTACCCTGGGCCGGGAACGAGCCACCACCGTCGGGGAGGAACCATGGTCGACTTCAACGAACTGAAGGACAAGGCGCAGGGTCTGGTTGCGCAGCACGCGGACTCGGTGAAGAAGGGCATCGGCAAGGCCGGTGACGTCGTCGGCGACAAGGTCGGACACGACAAGGTCGACCCGATCGAGGAGAAGCTGCGGGACCTGGTCGACAAGGCCGCCGGCCGGGACGAGCAGCCGCCACCGCCGGCCGCCGGCTGAGCATCCGCGCGGACGAACGCGGCGACCGGCCGGGCGTCAGCCCAGCCGGGAGACCAGCCAGTCCCTGGTGACCCGGATGGCCTCGTCGCCGTAGCTCTCGTCGGCCGTGAAGCCGTGGTCGGCGCCGTCCACCACATGCAGGGTGGTGTCGGCGCTGGCCACGGTCTGCAGGAAGATCGTCGACACCTCGGGATCGACCACCTGGTCGTCGGACCCGACGACGGCCAGCACCGGCCCGGTGTAGCCGCTGATGTCGTCCAGCGGGTGGGACTGCTCGATCGAGTCGAACCAGTTCAGCCCGAGCTTGAAGATCCGGTCTCCGAAGTCCAGTGGCAGGTAACCGTTCTCCCGGGCGGTCTGGTGCCCGTCGGGGTCCTCGTCGTACCCGTTGTACACCGCGCCGCTCCACGAGACGAAGGCCGCGACACCGGGCACGGTGCCGGTCACCGTGGCACCGATCCCGCCGCCCCTGGACAACCCGAGCACGGCCACCCGGTCGGGGTCGACGTCGGCATCCTGCCGCAGGTAGTCCAGGGATGCGGTGGCGTCCAGCACCATGCCGGGGTAGTCGAGGGCCAGGTCCGGTTCCTCCGAGTCGCCGGTCCCGGCGAAGTCGATGCGCAACGAGGCTATTCCCGCGGCGGCCAGCGCCGCCGCCAGCCGGGCGAACATGTCGCCGTTCTCGTCGCGGCTGCTCAGGTCTCCGTGCAGCATCAGCACCGCCGGGACCCGCTGCCCCTGCTGCCGGGCCGGCACCGCCAGGGTGCCGGGCACCCGATGATCCCCGGCCGGGATCCACACCATCGACTCGTCGTCCGAGAACGGCGGTGGCAGCGGGTCGTCGCCCGGATCGGCCGACGGCGGATCGACGGACGCGGCCGGACCGAGCACCGGCGGGTCGCCGGGCGCGGAGGCCGGGTCGCCGGGCCCGGAGGCCGGCGAGAGGGTTGGCGCACCCGGCTGCGTGGTCGTCGGGCCGCCGGTCGTGGCGGTGGTCGCCGGCGCGCCGCCCGCGGCGCCGGCGGCGCCGCAGCCGGCCAGGACGGCGGCGCACAGCGCCGCGGCGACCGTCACCGCGACCCGCCTCACCGGCCCATTGTTCCCGGGACGGCCGGCCGTCCCGGGCACCCGCCGCACGCCGTCAGGACACAAGTGCCGCCACCGCCGATCTGATCCGCTTGGCCGACACCGGCACCGAGGTGCGCATGGGTTGCGCGAACAGGGTGACGCGGTACTCCGCCAGCAGGTTGCGCAGGGCGCGCACATCGTGGTCGTGCCGACGCGGTGGCGGCAGAACGTCGACCGCCCGGTCCACCTCCGCCTCCAGCTGCCGGATCTCCGCCAGGCGCTCCCGATCCCGGGCGGAGGCCTCCCGCACCCGTTCCGCCCGGATCCGCAGGGCCTGCAGATGCCTGGCCCGGTCGGGCAGACCGGCCGCGCCGGCGTCCGCGACGAACCCGCGACCGACCGCCGACCGCCACTGGGCGCGCATGTCCTCGGTCAGGTCGGCGATCGCCGCCGCGCCCGGTCCGCGTTCGGCGGCGTCGATCGCACGCGCGGCATCCCGGGCCGCGGCCAGCACGGCGGCGGCCGCCACCAGCACGTCGCGGACCGAGGCGAGCACGTGCGGGGCGATCGCCGCCCGTCGGGCCTCGAAGCCGGCCGCCGTCCAGGCCGGCCCGCCGGCCCAGTCCAGCAACGCGGCCACGGCGGCTAGGGTGGCGTCGGCGAGCAACTCGCCGATCGTGGTGTCCGGGGCGGTGGCCAGGACGATCTGCTGGTCGCGGGTGAGCATCTGCCGCGCCCGGGTCAGCGGCGGGGCCAGTGTGGCCGCCAGCAGCCGGACCGTGCCCGCCCGCATCGCCCGGGCCTGGTCGGCCTCGCTGCCGAACACCGCCACCCCGACCGTGCCGGCGGCGGTCGCGTCCTCGTCCACCAGCGCCGGGTAGCCCGCGGCGTCGTGGCCGGCCACCTTGGCGGTGACCCGGCGGGGCACGCCCTCGGCCGGGAACCCGGTCAGACCGTGCCGTTCCAGGGATCTGGTGGCCCGCACCACCGCGCGTTCGGTATCGCCGCGCAGCGACGACTGCAGGGCGGGAAGGTCCCGTCCCGCGGCCAGCGTGGCGCCCTGCTCGTCGACGACGCGGAAATTCATCCGCAGGTGGTCGGGCACCTTGCCGGGGTCGAAGTCGGTCGGCCGGACCACGACCCCGGTCATCCGGGTCAATGCCGCCGCCAGTTCGTCGACCAGCGGCCGGGCGGGGTCGACCCGGTCCACCGCTGCCCGGGCGAAATCCGGTGCCGGCACGAAGTTGCGGCGCAACGTCTTCGGCAGTGTGCGGATCAGCGCGACGGCCAAATCGTTGCGCAGGCCCGGTATCCGGGCCTCGAAGCCGGCCGGGTCAACCCGGGCGAGCACCGCCAGCGGGATGCTCACCGTGACCCCGTCGTCGGCCCGGCCCGGGTCGAAGACGTAGTCCAGCGGCAGGTCGACGCCGCCGGCGGTGAACCGGTCCGGGAACGCCGCCGAGTCGAAACGGTCGGCACCGGCGGCGATCAGCATGTCCGGGGTGAAGGTCAGCAGGTCCGGTTCGGTGCGGGAGGCCCTCTTCCACCAGGAGTCGAAGTGTCGCCCGGAGGTGACCTCCGCCGGAATGCGGGCGTCGTACAACGCGACCATCGTGTCGTCGTCGACGAGGATGTCGCGGCGGCGGGCCCGCTCCTCCCACTCGGCGACCTGCTCGCGCGCCCGCTGGTTGTCGGCGAAGAACCGGTGCCCGGTCTGCCAGTCCCGCTCCACCAGGGCATGCCGGATGAACAGTTCGCGGGACAGCTCCGGATCGATCCGGTCGAACGGCACGGTGCGGGCGGCGACCAGCGTCACGCCAAGCAGGGTCACCTTCTCGGTGGCCTCCACGCTGGCCCGTTTCGCGTTCCACCGCGGCTCGGAGTAGCTGCGGCGCAGCAGCTCTCCGCCGACCTTCTCCACCCAGGCAGGTTCGATCCGGGCGCAGATCCGAGCCCACAGCCGGCTGGTCTCCACCAGTTCGGCGGCCACCACCAGTTGCGGTCCGGACCGGGCGAGCGCCGAGCCCGGCCAGATGGCATAGCCGATGCCGCGGGTGCCCTGGTATTCCCGAGTGCCTTCCTTGCGCAATCCGATGTGCGAGAGCAGGCCGGACAGCAACGCCGTGTGCACCCGCTCGGTGTCGACGTCCACGGCCAGCGAGCCGCGGCCGCCCTGGCCCGCGTCGCCGGACGCCCGCCGCGGCGCCTCGGCGGCCAAGGCCCGGCCCGCGCGGTCCCGCCCACGGCGCCGGCCGGACCGCCGGTCGCCGTCCACCAGCTGGCTCAGCTGGGCGTGCAGGTCCTGCCACTCGCGGATCCGCAGATAGTTCAGGTACTCGCGCCGGCACAACCGGCGGAAGGCGTTGCCGGACAGGGCCTGTGCCTGCTCGTCGAGGTAGACCCACAGGCTGAGCAGGGCAGTGAAGTCCGACTGCGCGTCCACGAACCGGGCATGCGCCGCGGTGGCCTTGTCCCGTTCGTCGAGCGGATACTCGCGCACGTCGATGACCGACAGCGCGGCGGCCAGCACCAGCATCTCCCGCAGGCAGCCGAGCCGTTGCCCTTCCACCAGGATGCGGGCCAGCCGCGGGTCGAGCGGCAGGTCGGCCATCGCCCGGCCGGTCGGGGTGAGCCGGATCCGCTGCGGCTCGGTCCGGTCCAGCGCGCCCAGTTCGGTGAGCACGGTCACCCCGTCGGTGATCTGCCGGCGATCCGGCGGGTCCAGGAACGGAAAGTCCGCGATGTCGCCGAGTTCCAGTGCCGCCATCTGCAGGATGACCGAGGCGAGCGACGTGCGGGCGATCTCCGGGTCGGTGTAGGCGGGCCGCTGGTCGAAGTCCCGTTCCGAGTACAGCCGGATGCAGATGCCGTCGGCCACCCGGCCGCACCGGCCGGCCCGCTGACCGGCCGACGCCTGGGAGATCGGTTCGATGGGCAGCCGCTGCACCTTGCTGCGCGGCGAATACCGAGAGATCCGGGCGGTGCCGGGATCGATCACGTAGCGGATGCCGGGCACCGTGAGCGAGGTCTCGGCCACGTTGGTGGCCAGCACGATTCGCCGCCCGGTGTGCGCGGAGAACACCTTGTGCTGGTCGGCCGACGACAGCCGGCCGTACAACGGCAGCACCTCCGTCGTCCCAGCACGATTCGCCACATGACCACGCAGAACCTCAGTGGTGTCGGTGATCTCACGCTCACCGGACAGGAAGACGAGGATGTCGCCACCGCCGTGAGCACGGCCGGCGACGAGCAGCTCGTCGACCGCGACGGTGATGGCCTTGGCCTGGTCGGCGGAATCGCCCGACCCGTCCGCGTCGGGATCGTCGACCTCCGCAGCCGCGGCCACACCGTAGGGCCGGTAACGGATCTCCACCGGATACGTGCGTCCGGACACCTCGACCACCGGCGCGTCGTCGAAGTGCCGGGAGAACTTGCCCGGGTCGATGGTGGCCGACGTGATGATCAGCTTGAGGTCGGGCCGCTGCGGCAGCAGGTTCTTCAGGTACCCGAGCAGGAAATCGATGTTCAGGCTGCGTTCGTGGGCCTCGTCGATGATGATCGTGTCGTAGGCCCACAGCATCCGGTCGCGGCCGATCTCGGCGAGCAGGATGCCGTCGGTCATCAGCTTGACGAGGGTGTTCGGGCCGGTGTGGTCACCGAACCGGATCGAGTACCCGATCGCCCCGCCCACCTGCGTGCCGGTCTCCTCGGCGATGCGTTCGGCCAGCGCCCGGGCGGCGATCCGGCGCGGCTGGGTGTGCCCGATCATGCCGCGGACCCCACGCCCGAGCTCCAGGCACAGCTTCGGCAGCTGGGTGGACTTCCCGGAGCCGGTCTCCCCCGCGACGATCACCACCTGATGCTCGACGATGGTGCGGACCAACTCGTCCACCCGCGCGGTGACCGGCAACTGCTGGGGAAACGAGATCCGTGGGACCGCGGCCTGCCGCCGGGACAGCCGTTGCCCGGCGGCGGCGATCTGCTGGTCGATCTCGGTCAGCACGGTGTCCCGGCGGGCGTCGTCCCGGATGCGCTGCGCGTTGCGCAGCCGGCGACGCAGCCGCCGCTCGTCGCCGATCATCAGGTCGGCCAGCCGGTCCGACCCCCGCGGGTCCGCGGCCCGCTGGACGGTCACCGGGCCCGGGTGATGGTGGCCAGCCAGGCCGGCGCACCGTCGTCGTCGTGGAATCGGGTGAGGACGCGCTCCCGCTCGACTGCGGCGACCCGCCAACCATGTTCGGGGCGGAACACCGAGCTCAGCTCGGCCCGGCTCACCGGATGCGGTCCGGTGTCGGGGCCCTCGGCGCGGAAACACAGCACGTACAGCCGGGTGCCGGGCCCGGTCGCCGAGCGCAGGCTGGCCAGGTAGTCGACGCGCTCCTGGCCGTCGAAGGTGTGGAACAGCGCGCAGTCCAGCACGGTGTCGAACCGGCGGCCCAGGCGCTCCAGATGCAGCGCGTCGGCCACCGCGAACTCCACCTCGATCCCCCGCTCCGCGGAGGTGGACCGGGCGATCGCCACCGCCGTCGGCGCCACGTCGACGCCCAGCACCGACAACCCCAGCGAGGCGAGGTACAGGGCGTTCTGACCGGTGCCGCAACCGGCGTCAAGGACCGCTCCGGTGAACCCGCCGGCCGCGGCGACCCGCACCACGGCGGGCTGTGGCCGGCCGACGTCCCAGGGCGCGGGGCCGTCGTGGTACGACGCGTCCCAGGGCCGGCCCGACATGCGTTCGTGGCTGGTCGGCCGGCGACCGCCGAACGGGTCGTCGGCGGCGGATCCCGAGCGCTCCGACACCCGTGTCCCCTTCCTGCCGTCCTGCTGCCATCTCATCGTGGCACGCCGGTTCCCGCGGGATCGCCGGATCAACGGCCCCGGATCAACCCAGCGAGATCAACCCAGCGGGATCAACCCAGCGGGATCAACGCAGCGGTGCCGGGCCGTCGCCGAGACCGCGGAGTGGCCCGGTCAGCTGCCGGCCGGGCTGCCCCGGGACCACCATGCAGTCGACGAAGTAGTCGCCGTCCGCGGTGACCGCCTCCGGCCCGGTGATCAGCTCGTCGCCGTCGGGGTCGGCGTAGCGGGAGGTGACCAGCGTGACGGCCAGCTCACCTCGATCCAGCGCGGCCGGCGAGCCGAGTGCCTCGATCGCGTCGGTTCGGCAGTCGGCGAGCCCGGACTCCGCCGAAACGGTGGGGTCGCCGTCCCAGTAACTGACCTGCTCGGCGCCGTGCGTCCAGACGCAGGGCACCGGGTTCTCTGTGTCCGGATCGTCCAGGCAGTAGGAGAACAGGTGACTGTCGGTCGGCCGGTCCCAGGCGCCGCGCAGCGAGTGGTCGGTGGTCATCGCCGCCGCGGACACGCCGTCCGGGGGCAGGTGCACCACGCAGGCCGACCAGGCCTGACCGGCCGCCCGTTGCCGCTCGTCCGGCCCGATCACCACGAACCAGACGTCGGAGACCGGGATCCGCTGCCGAAAAGTGGTCGTCGGGTCCGGCGCGCCCAGGTAGCCGTGGGCGGCGCTCCAACACCGGTCGTCGCTGATGTCGCCGGACGTCGACCGCCGGCCGGTGGCGGCACCGACCGCCACCACGTCGCCGTACCGGGTGCCGTCGCACGCCGCGGTGCGCAGGGCCGGCAGGCGGTCTCCGGTGTCGAGGGGATCGTCGTCGCCGAGGTCGAGCGGGTCCTCGAGCAGGCAGTCGCCGGTCTGCGGCGGGTCGGCAGCAGGCAGGGCGGTGGCCCGTCCCGGCACCGCGCGGTCCCCGGTCCCGACGACGAGCACGACGCCGAGCACGGCCAGCGCGACCGCGCCGACGAGCGCCGCGGTCAGCCCGGCCCGCTTGGTCGCGGGTGGCGGCCCGGGCGGCGGTGCCGGCATCCCGGCAGCGGGACTCCAGGTCATGACTCCCCCTCGATGGCCGGTGCCGGCGCGTGGGCGGCCCGGGCCGGCTCCACTGTGCGGCCTGCGGCGACGACCCGCCAGCGGAACCGATCCGGTTGTCAGACCGAGCGGGCCGGCCAGGTCTCGGTGTGCGCATCGATGTCCCACAACCGCAGGCGTTCCGCCTGGCCGTGGACCGCCGGCAGGCGGCCGAGCACCTCCACCGCGGCGGCGAGCTGTGCGGCGGTGAGCCGGCGACCGAGCGTGATGTGCGGCGTCCAGCCGCCGGCCCGGAAGCTGCCGTGCCGGTCCTCCGGCTCGTCCGACGCGGCCAGCACCCGCTGCTGCAGTGCCAGCAGCGCCTCGTTCGGCACGACCAGCCGGGCCAGGATGAACCGGCGGCTGCCGAACACGACCAGTGCCCCGATCGTGAGCTCCGCCGGCAGGTCGGCCGCGATCGCGGCCAGCCGGTCGCGAACCGGTTCGGTCGCCGACCGGGTCAGCGCGAGGGTCACGTGCGGCCGGTTCGACGCCCCGGTGTGCCGGCCCTGGCTGGGTAGCCGCGCCCGCAGCAGGCTGCTCCAGTTCGCCCGGACGGCCCGGTCCGCGGCGTCGTCGAGCACCAGCTCCACCGAATGCACCCGACCATCACACGACACGATCCGGGGGACCGCAGCTTGTCCGGGACGTCGAGGGGTAAAGACGGGTGAAGATGGGTCACTGACCGACCCGACCGGTTTCCGTCGCCAGGGAGGCAGCATGTTCGGACGCAGCAGGCCGGGCGCGGGGCAAGCCGCGCCACCGGATCGGGAGTCCCCCGACGAGGACGTGGCCGGGCCGCGGCCCAAGACGCCGATGCCGGACGAGTCCGCCCGCCGGCTGCAGCGCGGCATCACCGACTACGCGACCTGGACGCTGCGGCTGCTGATCATCGCCGGTGGCCTGGTGGCCGCGTTCTGGGTGATGGGGCAGCTGTGGAGCGTGCTGCTGCCGGTCTTCTTCGGCCTGCTGCTGGCCACCGTGCTCTGGCCGCCGGTCCGGTTCATGCGCCGCAAACTGCCCAACGCGCTGGCCGCGATCCTGGCCCTGCTGGGCCTGCTGGTCGTGGTCGGCGGGCTCATCGCCGCGCTGGCGCCGCAGGTCACCTCGCAGGCCGGTGACCTGGTCAACCGGGCGACGGCGGGCCTGACCACCCTGCAGAACTGGCTCGCCGGACCGCCGTTCAATCTCGGCCCGGACGCGCTCGGCGGCCTGCTGGACAAGGGCATCGCGCAGATCCAGAGCAACAGCCAGCAGGTCGTGTCGGTGGTGATCGGCAGCCTGGGCGCGATCGGCTCGGCGATCATCACCCTGGTGCTGGCGCTGGTGCTGTGCTTCTTCTTCCTCAAGGACGGCCCGAGGTTCGTGCCGTGGTTGCAGACCTGGATCGGCCGGACCGCGGGCCGCCACTTCGCGACGCTGTCCGACCGGGTGTGGACGGCGCTGGGCCAGTACGTCTGGTCGCAGGCCGCGGTCGCCGCCGTGGACGGCGTGTTCATCGGGCTCGGCGTGTGGATCCTCGGGGTCCCGTTCGCCCTGCCGATCGCCGTCCTGACGTTCTTCGGCGGGTTCGTGCCGATCGTCGGGGCGTTCGTGGCCGGCTCGGTGGCGGTCCTCGTGGCCCTGGTCTCCAACGGCGTCTGGACCGCGGTCGGCGTGCTGATCATCGTGCTGATCGTCCAGCAGCTCGAGGGCAACGTGATGCAGCCGATCCTGGTCGGCCGGACGATGAACATCCATGCCGCGGTGACCATCGCGGTCGTCGCGCTGGGCGGCACGCTGTTCGGCATCGTGGGAGCCTTCCTGGCCGTGCCGGCGGTGGCCGTCGTCCAGGTGATCGCGCGGTACGTCCGTGAGCAGTTGCAGGCGCCGCGGCAGGTGGCCGGCCCGCCGGCCGGCGGTCCCGGTTCGACCACGGACCCGGAGCTGGGCACCGGGCTGGCCTGACCGGCCGCTCGGTCCCCGCCAGGTCAGTCCCGGCGGGTCGGTCCCCGGCGGGTCAGTCCCGGCGGGTTGGTCCCCGGCGGGTTGGTCCCCGGCGGGTTGGTCCGACGGATCAGTCCAACGCGGTGGGCTGGATCTGCCGACGCAGGTCCACCAGATGCAGCGCGTGCGCGTCCAACGCCCGGTCCTCGTCGCTGACCGGGCGCCACCGCGGCACCGGCAGGGTCTTCCCGGTTTCGTCGAGCGCGACGAAGATCGTCAGGCAGTGCGTGGTCAGGCGCATGTCCCCGGTCGTCGGATCCCCGGACCGCACGTGCACGGCGATGTGCATGCTGCTGCGGCCGGTCCGCAGCAGCCGGGCCTCGAGCTCCACCAGGTGCCCGATCTGGATCGGCCGGTAGAACCGCACCCCACCCGAGTAGGCCGCGATGGCCGGCCCCTTGCACCAGCCGGCGGCCACGGCGAACGCGGCCTCGTCGATCCAGCGCATCACCGTGCCGCCGTGCGCCTTGCCACCCCAGTTCACGTCGGTGGGTGCGGCCAGGAACCGCAGGGTGACCTCCGGTGCGGTGCCGGCCGCGCTGTAGGTCTGCTCGGCCATCGCCGACTCGATGTTGCGGCGGACCGTCACCCGCTCCAGGGCGTCCAGCAGCAGCCGCTGGTCCAGTTCGGTGACCGGGGTCCAGGCCGGCACCGCCGTCGACCGGCCGCTGCCGTCCACCGCGACGAAGACCACCACGCAGGTGGTGGCCTCGGTGTACACGCCGTCCTGCGGGTCGGCCGCGGACACCGTCACGTGGACGTCCATGCTGCTGCGCCCGGTGCGCATCAGCCTGGCCGTCACCTCGACCAGATGCCCCGAGTCGATCGGCCGAGTGAACCGGATGTCACCGACGTAGGCGGTGACGCAGTAGTGCCCGCTCCAGCCGACGGCCAGCGCGTAGGCGGCCTTGTCGATCCACTCCAGCACCCGGCCGCCGTGGACCGAGCCGCCCAGCGTCGCCACGTCGGTCGGCGCCGCCAGGAATCGAAGGGTGATCTCGCTCTGCCCCGTCGCCATGGAGCCACACCCTATTCGGCCGGCGTCCCCGGCCGCTCGGGAAGCGTTCCCGGAGGCGCCCGGGATGCGCATCGGCGACGGGTCGGGATGTGCTCGGGATGTGCCGGCCGCCCGGCCGGGGTTGGATGGGCCGGTGAGCTCCGACCCGACGCGCACCCTGGTGTTGCTCCGCCACGGCAAGTCGGCGTACCCGCCGGGTGTTCCCGATCACCGGCGCCCGCTGGGCGACCGCGGGCGACGCGAGGCTCGGTTCGCCGGCGAGCACATCGCGACCCGGCTGGACCACATCGATCTCGTGCTGTGCTCGACCGCCGAACGGACCCGGCAGACCCTGGCGGCGACCGGGCTGACCGCCACCGCGGTCGAGTACCGGGACGAGATCTACGCGGCCGAGCCCGATGAGGTCCTCGACCTGATCGTGGCGGTCCCCGACTCGGTGACGACCCTGCTGGTGGTCGGCCATTCCCCGGGGCTGCCGGAGCTGGCCGAGGACCTCGCCGGACCCGGCTCGGACCCGTCGGCGCTGGCGGTCGTCGCGGACAAGTTCCCGACGTCCGCGTTCGCGGTCGTCACCGTGACGGGCCCGTGGTCCGGCCTGCCGGCCACCGGTCGGCTGGTGGACGTCACCGTGCCCCGCGACCATCCCGAACCGACGGTGCAGACACCATGACCGAGCACTCGCCCGTCATCGCGCTGCCCGGCCGGACGCCGGTGCTGGCCGGCACGGCCTGGGTGGCGCCCACCGCCGCCGTCATCGGCGCCGTCACGATCGGCGAGCGTTCCGGCGTCTTCTACAGCGCGGTGGTCCGCGGCGACACCAGCACGATCACCGTCGGCGCGGGCAGCAACCTGCAGGACGGCGTGGTCGTGCACGCCGATCCCGGATTCGCCTGCTCGATCGGCTCCGGCGTCAGCGTCGGCCACGCCGCGGTGGTGCACGGCTGCACGATCGAGGACGACTGCCTCATCGGCATGGGCGCCGTCGTGCTCAACGGCGCGGTGGTCGGCCGGGAATCGATGGTGGCGGCCGGTGCGGTGATCCTGGAGGGCGCCCGGATACCGCCGGGATCGCTGGTGGCGGGGGTGCCCGGCAAGGTGCGCCGCGAGCTGACCGCGGCGGAGCGGGCCGGGATCAGGGCGAACGCCCGGCACTACACCGAGCTCACCGCGGCGCACCGCGAGGTGCACGACTGGTAGCGCGGACGCCCCTGGGCAGGCGTGTCTCGGCGTCTCAGCGCG
>CAZCEH010000021.1:32809-82277 GCA_964497705.1 uncultured Actinomycetes bacterium
AATGCTCCGCAAGACCGTCACAGGCGAGCCGAAACGGGGGAGGACTCGGCTGGCGCGGAGCATCGGACGGCCTGAGGCAAGTCGATGTTCCGCGGCCCGCCTGACCTAGCTCGATGTTCCGCAGCGAGCCCCGGGCGGGGGCGTCCCAGCCCCAGGCGGAGGGAGTCCCAGCCCCGGGCGTGAGGCATCCAGGCGCCCGGTGATGCGCACAGCGCAGAAGCCCGGGCCGCTGTTCCCTCCCCCCAACCGTGGAGAACACCGACCCGGGCCGTGGTCGCTCCGCCCGACCATTGATCCGGAGCGGCGGCGGGCCCGGCTGATACCGGTGATCTCCGGCCGGATCGTCATTCCGGGTCGGTGCCGTAGACCCGCCGGTACTCCCGGCGGAAGGCCCGCCGGCCGATCAGCGGCCAGGCGATCCTGGCCGGCAGCGGCAGGCTGGCCAGGAAGTCCCGGTTGCGCTCGGGGCTGTTGGCCAGCAGCAGGAAACCAAGAAACACCGCCAGCCGATCCTTGGGGATGCCGGCCCGCCCACGCTCGCCGAGCGCCTGCCATTCCTGGACCGTCATCACCCTCTCGACCAGTGGCAGGATCTCCACCTCCTCGTCCCGCAGGTGCTCGCCCAAGGCGGCGTTCAGGTCGGTCAGGGTGTCCGCCAACGCCTCTCGGACGTCCGGGGCGGGCGCGGACCGGAAGGCCTCGGCGTCGCCCCGCGCGCGGTGGTAGAGCTCGGCGATGCGCTCGTGCTGCTCCTCCATCCGCAGGATCAGCGCCGAGTCCATCGGGGCCTTCTCCAGCAGCAACGGCCACATCAGCTCGTCCTCGGCCTCGTGATGGTGATGCAGGGCGGCGGTCAGCTCGTCGAGGAAGTCGACGACGACGCCGGCGCGGTCCCGGTCACCGTCGCCGACGCCGCGGACCAGACCGGGCAGCGCACCGAACTGCCGGCGAAAGCTGTTGTGCACGAACACCATCTCGGCCGTGTCGGGGCGGGTGCTGGCAGCTGTGGTCATCGGGATGCTCCGTTCTGGAGGTCAACGCCTGCGGAGTCGACGGTCGCGAGGTCGACGTGATCGGTCGTGATGTCGGCGGCTCGGACGACTCGCCCGGGCCGCATCCAGACTCGCGGGCGGCGGTTGCGGTCGGCTTGGCGAGCACTTGCAGCGCGATACAGTGCGCGAACCATGCTGCGACTTCGAGTGCTCGGTGCGCTGGACGCCACCCTCGGATCGGGGAATCGGGCCGGTACACCGGATCTCGGCGGTCCCCGGCAACGCAGCGTGCTCGCCCTGCTACTCGTGGCCCGCGGCCAGGTGGTGTCCGTGGACCGGCTGGTCGAGGACCTGTGGAACGGTGAGGCGCCGCCGCGCGCCATCGGCGCGCTGCAGGCCTACGTCTCGCACCTTCGTCGCGCTCTGGAACCCGACCGGGCGCCGCGCACCCCGGCGACGATCCTGGTCAGCGAGCCGCCCGGATACGCGATCAGGGTGCCGCCGGATGCCGTGGACGCCTGGCGGTTCGAGGCGCTGGTCCGGCGGGCCGCCGAGCCCGGTCAGGAGCCGCACGCGCGGTCCCTGCTGCAGGAGGCGCTGGGCCTGTGGCGCGGGCCGGCGTACGCCGAATTCGGGTCCGAGCCCTGGGCGGCCACCGAGGTGGGCCGGCTGGAGAGCCTGCGGATCGTGGCCCGGGAACGCTGGTGCGAGGCCGTGTTGCGGGCCGGCGAACCGGACGAGGCGGTGCTCGCCGCGGAGGTGCTGACCCGCGAACACCCGCTGCGCGAGGAGGGCTGGCGGCTGCTGGCCATGGGCCTGTACGCCAGCGGGCGGCAGGCCGACGCGCTGGCCGCGCTGCGCCGGGCCCGGAACATCCTCGCCGACGAACTGGGCATGGACCCGGGTCCGGCGCTGCTGCAGGTCGAGGCCGACGTGCTGGCGCAGCGGCTGAGGCTGCCCTGGCCGGAGCGCGGCGGGACGTCCGCGGCGCCACCACCGGCGGCCGCCGCGCCGACCGCCGGTACCGCGGCGTCCCCCGTTCCACCCACCACACCGGAATCGGCCAGTGGCACAACGGCTTTCGTCGGCCGCGAGAGCGAGCTGAATACGCTGCACACCGCGGCCGCCGAAGCCGTCGCCCGGTCCGACCGCCGGGTGGTGCTGATCGCCGGCGAGGCGGGCGCCGGCAAGTCCGCGATCATCGACCGGTTCGCCCAGGAGCTGCGGGCGGACCGCTGGCGGCTGGTGGTCGGCCGCTGCCCGGAATCGGACGGCGCGCCGCCGGCCTGGGCGTGGGTGGAGGTGGTGCGGGCGCTGGCCGCGGACGTCGACCCCGGATCGTTCGGGGCCGCGCTCGCCCCGCTGCTGGACGAGCCCGCCCGGACCGCGGTGGAGTCGGACGCCTCCTTCGGCCGGTTCCTGCTCGGCCGCGCGTTGACCGGTTACCTGTCCGCCGCGGCGGGCGCCGGCCCGCTGGCCGTCGTCCTGGACGATCTGCACCGGGGCGACTCGGAGACGCTGACCCTGCTGGACACCGTGGCCGCCGAGCTGACCGGGGTGCCGCTGCTGGTGGTCGCCGCCTACCGGCCGGCCGAGGTGGCCGCCGGCCTGCGCGACGCGCTTGCCGGCCTGGCCGCCCTGCCACCCGTCCGGCTGACCCTGACCGGCCTGGACGCCGCCCAGTCGGCCCGGCTGATCCGCTCCGTGGCCGGCATCCAGCCCGACGCGGCAACGCTCGCGGCGCTGGTCGACCGCACCGCGGGCAACCCGTTCTACCTGGCCGAGAGCGCCCGGCTGCTGGGCAGCGAGGGTGGCCTGGTGGCGCTGTCCAAGGTGCCCGAGGGCGTCCGGGACGTCCTGCGCCGCCGCCTCGCCCGGCTGCCCGAGGTCACCGTGTCGATCCTGCGGCTGGCCGCGGTGATCGGCCGGGACGTGGACATCGACGTGCTCGTGCAGGCCGCCGAGGTCGACGAGGACACGGTGCTGGACGCCCTGGAGGCCGGTGTGCTGGCCGGCCTGCTGGTCGAGCCGGCGCCCGGCACCGTGCGGTTCGCGCACGTGCTGGTCCGCGACACGCTGTACGAGGACGCGCCCCGGCTGCGTCGCGGCCGGTGGCACGGCCGGATCGCGGACGCGGTGCTCGCCGTGCACCCCGAGGACGCGGCCGCGCTCGCGCACCATTACCACCATGCCGGGACCGCCGCGACGGCCCGCCGCGCGGTCGACGCGGCGGTGCGGGCCGCGGACATGGCCGTGGCCCGGTACGCGCACGAGACGGCCGCCGAGCTGTACGCGCAAGCGCTGAGCGACCTGGACCGGGTGTCCGCGGACACCGCGCCGGACACTTCGCCGGACACTTCGCCGGACACCTCGCCGACGGACCCACACCTGGCCGAACGGATCGAGCTGCTGGCCCGGCTCAGCCGCTCGCAGCTGGCCGCCGGGGTCGGCCGGCACGCGTTGGACACCCGCAAGCAGGCGATGCGACTGGCCGACGCGGCCGGCCGGGACGACCTGTTGATCCGCACGCTGACCTCCTGGGATCTGCCGTCGCCCTGGATCACCCGGGCCTACGGCACCGTCGACGACGAGGTCGTCGGCCTGATCGAGCGTGCGCTGGCGGCCACCGATCCGGCCCCCGACGACGCGGTGCGCTGCCGGCTGCTGTGCGCCCTGGTCGCCGAACTGGAGGACCCGGACCTGGGCCGGTCGCTGGCCGCCGAGGCGGAACGGCTGGCCCGGTGCCAGGCGGACCCGGTGCTGATCGGCCTGGCCCTGCACGCCGCGCTGAAGGAGATCGACCCCGAGATCGAGCCCGAACTCGCCCGCCGGTTCGCCGCGGAACTGCTGGCCATCGGCGAGCGGCCGGGCCTGGCGGTGTTCGCGCTGATCGGCCACTACACCGAGGTCCGGCTGGCCGGCGTGCACGGCGACCATGCCACGATGGCGGCGCACGTTGACCGGATCGCCGACCTGGTGCGGCGCTACCGGTGGCGCCAGGCGATCGGCCTGACCCACATGCACCGCGGGTCGATCGCCCACATCACCGGGCGGCTGGACGAGGCCGAGGAGCAGTACCGGCGGGCCGGCGAGGCGCTGGTGATCAGCGGGGCGCTGGACGCGGACGGCATCATCCTGCTGGCGTTCTTCACCCTGCGCTTGTCCCAGGGCCGGGTCGGCGAGCTGATGGACGGGGTCCACGCCATCGACACCGAGGCCAACGACGTGGTGGCCGACCTCGTCGCGCTGCCCCTGCTGGCCACCGGCCAGGTGGACGAGGCCGTCCGCCGCCGCCGGGACATCCGGCCGGTCCGTCGGGACTTCTTCCGCAGCCTGATGCTGGCGATGCGCGGCATGATCAGCGCCGGCATCGGCAACCCGGTGGAGGCGGCCGCGGTCTACGCCGACCTGCTGCCCTACCGCGGCCAGCTGGCCGGCGGCGGCACCGGGTCGTACACGGTCGGCCCGGTCGACACGGTGCTCGGCGACCTGGCGGGCACGCTCGGCCGTCCGGCCGACGCCCGGGCGCACTACGCCGCCGCCGTCCGGCTGGCCACCGCCTGCGGGAACCAGGCGTGGGCGCGGACCGCCACCGAGCGCCTGCGGTCCCTGCCGGTCTGACCCGCCCGACCCGATCCTGCCTGCCGCTGTCGGTGGGCACTGGCCGATTCCAAGTGCCCCGCAAGCGCTCGCCGCGACCCTGGTGCGCACCGGAGCCACATTCCGTGCACCTTGGAGGTTCATCCGATGGGCAGACTGCTCACCCGACTCGGCCGGACCGCGGCCGTCCATCCCTGGCGGATCATCGCCGGCTGGCTCGTCACGCTCGCCCTGGCGGTCGGCCTGGCCGCCGCCGTCGGCGGCTCACCCCACGACGACTACACGGTCGCCGGCTCGCCGTCCCAGTCCGGCACCGACTTCGTCAGCGCCCGCTTCGGCGACACCTACGCCACCGACGCCCGGGTGGTCGTGCACGATCCCGACGGGGCCCTGGATCCGTCCGTGGTCGACGACCTGCGCACCCGGCTGGCGACACTGCCGCACGTCGCCGCGGTCGATCCGGCGCGGCCGTCCGGCGACGGCGACACCGCGCTGATCACCGTCCGGTACGACGTGCCGGTCACCGACCTGACCGGCTCGGCCGCGGTGGACGATCTGTGGTCCGCGGCCGACCCGGCCCGGCAGCAGGGCCTGCAGGTCGCGCTCGGTGGCCAGGTGCCGGAGAACTTCACCCCGCCGGGCGGCGCGGCCGAGCTGGTCGGGGTGCTGATCGCGCTGGTCATCCTGGTGTTCGCGTTCGGTTCGGTGGTGGCCGCTGGCCTGCCGATGGCGGTCGCGCTGGTCGGGTTGGGCGTGGGCACCTCGCTGGTCACGTTGCTGGCGGCGGTCTCCGACGTCAGCACCACCGCGCCGACGGTGGCGTCGATGGTCGGCATCGGCGTCGGCATCGACTACGCCCTGTTGCTGGTCACCCGGTTCGTCGAGGGTCTGCGGGCCGGCCTGCCGGTGCCCGACGCGGCGGCCCGGGCCAACGGCACGGCGGGCGTGTCCGTCGTATTCGCCGGCACCACGGTGCTGGTGTCGCTGTTCGGCCTGCGGCTGGCCGACCTGCCGACCTACACCTCGGTCGGGCTGGCCACCCTGCTGGTGGTCGCGTCGGTGGTGATCACCTCGGTCACCCTGGTGCCGGCGCTGTGCGGGTTGGCGGGCACCCGGGTGCTGCGCCGCCGGGAACGGCGGCCGCTCGCCGGGACGGAGACCGGGCCGGCCAGCCACCGCGCCCGCCGCGCCGGGCCCACCGCCACAGCCCGCTGGGCCCAGCGGATCGGCCGGCGGCCCTGGCCGTGGGCGCTGGGCGCGCTGACCCTGCTGCTGGTGCTGGCCGCGCCGGTGCTGGGCATGCGGACCTGGCCGCAGGACGCCGGCAGCCAGCCCGAGTCGAACACCACCCGGGTGGCCTACGACCTGGTCGCCGCCGAATACGGACCGGGCGCGAACGGTCCGCTGCTGATGGCGGTGGATCTGGCGACACTGCCGGCGTCCGACCTGCCGGCGTTGACCGCGCGGGTGGCGGCCGACCGGGGTGTGGCGGCCGTGACCCCGCCGGTGCTGAACCAGGCGGGCGACGCCGCGCTGATCGTCGTGCAGCCGACCACCGGCCCGCAGGACGAGGCGACCGCCGAGCTGCTGGACCGGCTGCGGGCCGAGCTGCCGGACTCGGTTCGGCTGACCGGGCTGACCGCGGTGTTCTCCGACATCTCCGACCGGCTCGCGGACCGGCTGTGGGTGGTCATCGCGTTCGTCGTCGGGGTGTCCCTGCTACTGCTGACCGCCGCGTTCCGGTCGGTGGTGGTCTCGGTCAAGGCGGCCGCGATGAACCTGCTGTCGGTCGCCGCGGCCTACGGCGTGCTGGTCGCCGTCTTCCAGTGGGGTTGGGGCGCCGAACTACTGGGGCTGCCGCACGCCGTGCCGGTCTCCAGCTGGGTGCCCATCCTGATGTTCGCCATCCTGTTCGGCCTGTCCATGGACTACCAGGTGTTCCTGCTGTCCCGGATCCGGGAGGACTACCTGGCCACCGGCGACCCCCGGGGCAGCGTGGTGCGCGGGCTGGCCGGCACCGGCCGGGTGATCACCTGCGCCGCCGCGATCATGATCGCGGTGTTCGTCGGGTTCGGGTTGGACGCCGATCCGGTCGTCAAGATGATGGGCGTCGGGATGGCGGCGGCGGTGGCGATCGACGCGACCGTGGTGCGGATGGTGCTGGTCCCGGCGACGATGTCGCTGCTGGGCCGGGCGAACTGGTGGCTGCCGCGCTGGCTGGACCGGCTGCTGCCGCACCTGGATACCGAGGGGTCCGGCGGCGATAACCACCGACCCGCCGGGCCGCCGGCGATGCCGGGGTCAGCGCAATCGCACCCGGCGCCGCCGGTGGGCGTGGGCTGACCGGCGGCCGCGGATCCGGGACCCGGCCCGCCGGCCGGCCCGGGTCCGCGCCTGCCGGCGCAGCACGGCGACCTCGTCGCAGGCGTCCCGCAGGTGCAGCGTCAGCTCGTCGATGGTCTCGGCGCAGTCCTCCAGCAGCCCGTCGACCGTGATCCGGTCGTAGCCGCGGGAGAACGCCCGCGCGGTGGGCAGTTCCACCGTCTGCAGCCATCGCCCGTCGATCCGGCCGCCGTGCCGCACCGACTCCCACCGCGGATCGGTCATCAGCATCCGCCATCCCCCGTCCCGGCCCGGTCAGGCCTTGCCGAACTCCTCGAACACGATCCGATCCTCCGAAACTCCTTCCGAGACGAGGGCTTTCACGGTGCCCTCGACCATCTCCGGAGATCCGCAGACGTAGACGTCATGCCCGGCCCAGTCCGCCTGGGCAGCCGCCAGCTCGCCGATCCGGCCGTGCGGACCCGCCCACCGCTCGTCCTCGGAGGTGGCGGTGACGACGGTGAGCCACTGGTGGTGCTCGGCGGCCGTGCGGCCGAGCCACGCCTGGTCGTAGGCCTCCCGGCCGGTGCGCACCCCGTGGAACAGGTGCGCCGGTCGACCGGCGTCCGCGGCCAACTGCTCGATCATCGCCTTCATCGGGGCCAGGCCGGTGCCGCCGGCGATCATCAGCAGCGGCCGGTAGGCGTCCGGGTCGATGGTCAGCCGGCCGTACGGCGGGCCCAGCCGCACCGGCTCACCCGGCCGTGCCGCCCGCACCAGGGCGGTGGACAGCGTCCCGCCGTCGATGGCCCGCACGTGCAGGTCGAACTCGTGCCCGCCGGGGCGGGTGGCCGGGGTGAACGGCCGCCAGATGCACGGACGCAGCTCGGTGGCCTGCAGGGCGAGCGACTGACCCGCCCGGTAGGGCACGATCTCCTCGGTGCGCACCCGCAGCACGGCCAGGTCGAAGGAGCGCCGGTCGACGGCCACGATCCGGCCGTCGTACCAGGCGGGCTCGCTCCCGGCGGCCGCCGCGGCGCGGGTCATCGTGGCGGCCGCCGCGGCGTAGGCGGCGGCCCAGTTCGCGGCCAGCTCGTCGGTCCAGGCCGGGCCGGAGAAGTGGGCCAGCGTCGCCAGCAGCGCCTCGCCCAACGCCGGGTAATGCTCGGGCAGCACGCCGAACCGGCGGTGCTCCCGACCGAGGTCGGCCAGATAGGGTTCGAGCTCGGCCGGCCGGTCCACCTGGGTGACGATCCGGATCAGCGCGCCGAGCAGCCGCTCCCGTTGCTCGGTCATCGACAGCGGGAACATCGCCCGGGCCTGCGGGTGGGCGAGGAACAGGCGGCTGTAGAAGTACATCGCCAGATCGTCACCGTGCGTGGCCACCGCGGCGAAGTTCGCCTTCAGTGCGGCCGGATCCGCCGCGGCGATGCCCGCCTCCGCGGTCTCGGCGGAGGACTGCGGTGCCGGACTAGTCACGCTGCGCCCTTCCCCGATCGATCCGTATGGGCTAACAGTGACACAACTACGCTGTTGCCGGCGGCGTTGCAACTCCATGTAATCGCCAACCGCGCAACGTCATCTGTTCGGGGTTGGCATCTCCGCCTAACGGGTGATCGAGGAACGGTCCTGTGCCCGGCTAAAGACGGGACCTTCGACTGTTCGCGCCCGACCCGCTGGTGCCTACCGTCGACAGTGACGCGGAACGGATCGGCACGTACCTGTACGGCCGCCGGATGTACGGGGTGATGGCGGTATGGGAGACGGTCGAGGACGATCCGGCCATCGCCGGCCCTGTCCGGATGCGCCGGGGCGCCGACAAGGTTGTCCATGTGCGCGCCCGCGCGGTGGCGACGACCGGCTATCGGGTCGACCGATCCGACCCCGCGGTTCATTCGGATGGGATGATGCCGGGCGCCGGAACCCGGGTGATCGTCGAGACGGCACCCGGCTGCCGCGATTCCGGCCGTGGCCTGCCGAGTCCCGCATCATCCGGCACCGACCATCGGGACGGCACAACGAGGTGATCCCCCTGCCCGCGACCCTGCGACCGATCGCCCGCCGATGACCACCACCCTGTTCCTGGTGCTGACGGTCATCGTCACGGCCCTGTTCTTCGACTTCACCAACGGATTCCACGACAGCGCCAACGCGATGGCGACCTCGATCGCCACCGGCGCCCTCCGGCCGCGGGTGGCCGTGCTGATCGCCGCGCTGCTGAACGTGCTCGGCGCCTTCCTGTCCACCCAGGTCGCCCGGGCCATCTCGGCCGGCATGGTCAACGACGCCCTCGTCACCCCCACTATGGTCTTCGCCGGACTGGTGGCCGCCATCCTGTGGAACCTGTTGACCTGGCTGTTCGGCCTGCCGTCGTCCTCCTCCCACGCCCTGTTCGGCGGGCTGATCGGTGCGGTGCTGGTCGGCGCCGGAGTGGCCGGGGT
Organism: uncultured Actinomycetes bacterium; assembly: GCA_964497705.1. GTDB lineage: Bacteria > Actinomycetota > Actinomycetes > Mycobacteriales > Nakamurellaceae > Nakamurella. The sequence continues at coordinate 42,165 of CAZCEH010000021.1, forward strand.
GAACTTCTCGGTGGTCGTCTCCAAGATCGTGCTGCCGGCGATCGCGGCGCCCGTGGTGGCTGGGGTGGCGGCGGCGCTGGCCACCGGGCTGGTGTACCGGGTGCTGCGCCGGGCCGACGAGAACCCGGCGGCGCGCTGGTTCCAGCGGGCGCAGACCGTGTCGGGGTCGATGATCGCGCTGGCGCACGGCACCTCGGACGGCCAGAAGACGATGGGTGTGATCACCCTGGTGTTGATCACCGCCGGCTATCAGGAGAGCGGCAGCGGGCCGCAGACGTGGGTCATCGTCGGGGCCGGGTTGGCCATCGGGTTGGGCACCTACTCCGGCGGCTGGCGGATCATGCGCACCATGGGCAAGGGCCTGGTGGACCTGCACCCCTCCCAGGGCTTCGCCGCCGAGACAACTTCCGCGGCAGCAATTCTCGCGTCCGCGCACATGGGCTTCGGGTTGTCCACCACGCAGGTCTGCGCGGGGTCGGTGCTGGGCAGCGGCGCCGGCCGGCGCCCGGCCCACGTCCGCTGGCGGACCGCCGGGCGGATCGGCACCGGCTGGCTGCTGACCCTGCCGTCGTCGGCGATCCTGGGCGCGGTGGCCGCGGCGATCACGCTGACCGGCACCCTGGGCGTGGCGATCGTGCTGGTCGCCCTGGTGGCCGGCAGCCTGGCCATCTTCGCGGTGTCCCGGCGCAGCGTGGTCAACCGGCACAACGTCGTCGATGCCACCGCGGTGACCGTCCAGTTGCGTCGCACGCCCCGCCGGTCCGCCCGCCCCTCCGACGAGCCGCCGGTCGTCGACCGGATCGCCTGACCGTACCGCCCGACCGTACCGCCGGACCAGGGTTCACCGGCCGATCAGGCCGGGCGCGACCGCGGTGTGCCGAGCGAAGAAGTGCCACATCTGGGTGCTCGCCCGGGGCCCCCGCGGATCGGTGTAGGAACCCTTGGCGGCGCCGCCGGACCAGGCGTGGCCCAGCCCGTCGACCACCCACAGCTCCAGCACCGGACGGCGGCGGGCGGACCAGCGAGTCACCCGGTAGCCCCGGGCGCCGCGCCCGGAGGTCGAGCGGGACGGCGCCTTGCGGGTCTGCCGTCCCTTCCCCACGGCCGGCAGCGCGCCGCGCGCCGCGGCCGCCTGCCGGGCGGCCAACCACTGACCGGCGATCCGTTCCGCGTTGGCGCCCCGCACGGTGCCGTCGGCGGTGCCCTGGAAGACGATCATCGGCGGCAACGGGCCGGCCGGGGTCGGGACAGGACCGGTGCCCTGCATCGCGGCGAGCGCGTCGGCGGGCCCGGTCGCGCCGCGGTACGGCGGCGCGGAGTGCACCCCGACCGCGGCGAACAGCTCCGGGTAGGTGGCCGCGAGGACCAGCGCCATGCCGCCGCCGGCCGAGATCCCCGCGACGTAGACGCGTCCGGTGTCCACCCGCCAGCGCGTCGGCTCCTGCGCCACCTGCCGGACGATGCCGGCCAGGATGGACGGCTCGCCGGCACCGCGCAGCTGGTGGCCGGTCCGGAACCAGTTCCAGCAGCGCTGCGCGTGGTGGGTGGCCGACTGGTCGGGGTAGACGACGATGAACTTGTGGCTGTCCGCCAGCGCGTTGAAACGGGTGCCGGCCGCGAAGTCCAGGCCGGTCTGGGTGCAGCCGTGCAGCGCCAGCAGCATCGGCGCCCGGGTGGTGCGGCGCAGGCCCTTGGGGATGTAGACGCGGTAGGCACGGGTCCCGGCGACGCCCGTATAGCGGTGCTGGTGCCAGGTGCCGGCGCCCAGCGACGCGGGATCCGGCGGGTGCTGGGGTGCGCCGGGCGCACGCCAGATGTCCGGCAGGGCGGTCGCGGGAGAACGGGACGGACGCGCCGTCGTCCCCTTGGCCGATCCTCGGGGCCGGCGCGACGAGCCTGCCATGGCGGTGCCGGCCGCCTTGGCCACGGATCGTCTGGCCCGTTTCGACGCCTTCCTGACCGAACTCGGGCTCGGCACCATCGCCTTCAGCATGGCCGCCGGCCGGCTCGACCGTGCTCGACGCGGCACACGACCTCCAGGCTCGACTGTTCGGGCCCACACTAGATCGCCGCGCCGGTTCCGGGGCGGCGCATCCGTCTGCCGGAACGGCTCGCCCGGTCCGGCGCCCCGGCGGTCAGTGCCAGGTCAACGCGAGCACGGTGAACCGCAGCTCGGCCACGACGCGATCGGTCACCAGGGCCGACCGCAGCTCCGACCCCGAGCCGCGGGCCGGCTCCTGTGCCAACGCCTCGAGCTGACGCTCGTAACACAGCAACCAGGCAAGCCGGTCCACCAACGACGCCCAATCGGCGGCCGTGGCCCCGGCATCAGCGGCGCCGGCCGCGCCGGACGCCGCACCCGCACGCGCGAACTCGACCGCGCCCCGCGCGATCTGCGCCACCACCTCGTTCACGTCGCACCGCACGCCCAGCTCGTCCAGCCGGCCAGAACGCCATCGCTCACGACCGGTGACCCGGCCGGCACAACCGACCGCCACGACCACCAGCCGCGCCACATCGGCCCGCGGCCCGCCCACCAACTCGGTGCCCGCGACGTCCCGCAACGGCTGCAGGTTCACCCGCTCCCGGGCCACCAGATCCAGCCGCACCCGCCTGGGCAGTGGCAGGAACCCCGGGTACCGGGACATCAGGAACTCGATGAAGACCGCGACGCAGAGCAGCACGACCGCCGCGGCCGAGGCGATGCCCGGAGCGAATTCCCGCTCGGTCGCCCGATCATGGACCGCCGCGGACAGCAACGCGAACGTCGCCGATCCTGCCGCCAGCACAGCACAGCGGACCTGCGCACGGTGCAGCGACCGCAGAGCCCCCCGACGGGCCCGCTGCCACCCCTCCCACGCCGCCCGATCGTCGGATCGCAACCCGGCGCTGATCCCGACGATGTCGTCCAGCCGCTCGTCGGCGTGGTGCAGTTCGACCTTGTCGATCAGGGTGAGCACGGCCGAGCGCTGGGGCTCGGTTGGCTGGCCGCCGGTCATCGCGATCTCCTCATGGGCGTGCAGACGCGAGCGGGCAGCACGCCACTGGACGCCCGCGACGTCATCGGTGACGGCGACCGAAACCCGCCGAGCGGCGGGTTCCGATGTCCTGCTCGATCGGGGCACCCACCACGAACCACCGGCCCGGGCAGCCCGACCCGCAACGACGAATAGGCGCAATTCCCCTATGCCTGGGGGAGCCTACCCGGCGTTCCAGGAGAGGTCGCGGCGAATTCGGGCCGTTCGCCGGGCGGTCACAACGCGGCGACCAGCGCCCGGTGCAGCTCGGCCGGGGCGAGCTCGATCGGGTTCCCCTTGGTACTGCTGGAGCTGCCGGTCTTGGCCACCACCTCGTCGACCAGCCCCGGGTCGAGGCCGGCCGCCGCCAGACCACCGATGCCGAGCCGGCGCACGGTCTCGGCGATCCACCCGACGCCGTCCTCGACGGTCGCGTCGGGCCGGCCGGTGAGCAGTGTCGCGGCGCGCCGGTAGCCGGCCAGGGCCTGGTTGTCCGGGTCGCGCTCGCGCAGCGCCCGCACGTTGGCCTCGGTGACCGGCGCCAGCAGCGCCGCGCAGATCGCCCCGTGCGCGACCGGGACCAGCCCGCCGATCACCCCGGCGAAGCCGTGCACCGCGCCCAGCTTGGCGTTGGCCAGGGACAGCCCGCCGAGGAGGCTGCACAGCGCCATCTCGGTGCGGGCGGTGACGTCCCTGCCGTCCGCGTAGGCGGCCCGCAGGCCGGCGGCGGCGTGTCGCAGCCCGGCGGCGGCCAACGCGTCGGTGACCGGGTTGGCGTTGCGGGAGACCAACGGTTCCAGGCACTGGGTCAGCGCGTCGAGCCCGCTGGACGCGGTGACCGCCGGCGGGCAGTCCACCGTGAGCAACGGGTCGACCAGGGCCAGCGACGGCAGCATCGAGCGGGCCCGGAGGCTGGCCTTGCGGCCGTGCTCGGCGGAGGCCAGCACCGCGTTCGCGGTGACTTCGGCGCCGGTACCGGCGGTGGTGGGAAGCGCGGCGAACGGCCGGGACGGACGGTCGATCGGCCGGCCGCGGCCGATCACCTCCAGGTAGTCCAGCGGGTCGCCGCCGTTGCCCAGCAGCATGGCCACCGCCTTGCCCAGGTCGATCACACTGCCGCCGCCGACCGCGATCACCACGTCCGCTCCGTGCTCGCGGGCCGCCCCGACGGCATCCCGGGCGCTCTCGACGGTCGGCTCGCCGACCACCGGCAGCACCGCGACGTCCATCGGCAGGGACGTCGCGAGCTCGCGGTGCCGGTCCGGACGGGACCCGGTGAACACCACGGCTCGCTCACCCCAGCCGTCCACCAGCGCCGGCAGCTCCAGCGCCCGGCCGGGCCCGAAGACCACCCGGCCGGCGGTGGCGAACTCGAAGGACGGTCCGGTCACCGTGGCGAGCTCCAGTCGGCCTCGGCGACCGGGAAGATCGGCGCGAACTTCTGCGACGAGCGCGGGCGGACCATCATGTCGGCGACGGTGTCCCGCCAGGTCGTGTAGTGCGCCGTCTGTTTGTGCGCGGCCGCGGCGTCGGCGTCGCGGTAGATCTCAACCAGCAGCACGTGGCCAGGATCGGCCTGGTCCTGGATCGCGTCGAACCGGACCACCCCCGGCTCCTGCAGGGACGCGGTGGCGTTCTCGATGGTGGCGCGCAGGAAGTCGTCGATGCGGCCGGGGTCGACGGCGATGTCGACGTGAACGATCAGCATGCCGCCCATCCTGGCCCGCGGCGGGATCGGCGGCAGCCCGGGCCCGAGCTGATGGTGGGATCAACCCGTGTCCTCCGCCACCATCAGCCTGATCATCCTCGTCTGCTGCGTCGCGCTGTTCGTCTGGAACCGGCTGCCGGTCGGCATCGTCGCGATCCTGACCGGGCTCGCGCTGTACTTGACCGGCGTGCTGGACGCGACGGCGGTGCTCGCCGGCTTCGGCGACCCGGTGGTGATCTTCATCGCCACCCTGTTCGTGGTCAGCGAGGGCCTCGAGTCCGCCGGGGTGACCACCTGGGCCGGTCAGGTGATCGTCGGCCGGGCCGGCACCAGACGCACCCGGCTGCTGGCCGCGGTCATGCTGCTGGCCGGGGTGCTGTCGGCGGCGATCACACCGAACGGGGCCGCCGCGGCCCTGCTGCCGGTGACCATCGCGGTGGCCCGCCGGGCGCGGACGCAGCCGTCGAAGATGCTCATCCCGATGGCCTTCGCGGCCAGCGCCGGCGCCCTGCTGACGCTGTCCGGCAGCCCGGTGAACGTGATCGTCTCCGAGGCGTCGCGCAGTGTCGGCGGACCCGGCTTCGGCTTCTTCGAGTTCGCGATCGTCGGCCTGCCGCTGCTGGTCGGCACCGCCGCGATCGCGCTGCTGCTCGGTGACCGGCTGCTGCCGGCCCGCACGTCCAGCCAGCAGCCGGCCGATCTCGGCGGCTACGCGGCAACCGTCGCCGGGGAGTACGACCTGGACCGGAGCATCCACCGGTTGCGGGTGCTGACGGACTCGACGATCGTCGGCACCGCCGTCGCCGACCTGGACCTGCGCGGGTATCCGGGGGTGAGCCTGGTCGGCGTGCAGGACGCGGCCGGCGAAGCCGCCGACGGGGATCACGTGGCGGCGCCCGGCGACCAGATCGTGCTCGCCGGCGCGGAGGAGGCGGTCGCCGCCTTCGCCGCCGACGCCCGGCTCAAGGTCACCGGGTCGGCGCTGGCCACCCGGCGCGGCGCCTCCATGCTGACCCGGAACTCCGGGATCGCCGAGGTGGTGGTGCCGCCGCGATCGCGGCTCATCGGGCAGACGCTGTTCCCCGGCATGGTGCGGGACGGCAAGCTCGTGGTGCTGGCCATCCGGCGGCTGGGCAAGGACCTGGGCCTGCGGCCGGCCGTCGTCGCCGAGGGTGACGCGCTGCTCTACTACGGCCGGTGGCGATCGGTCGACGCGCTCGCCTCGGACCGGTCGGTGCTGGTCGTGAACTCGCCGGAATCGGTGCGCCGGCAGGCCGTTCCGCTGGGCAGCAAGGCGCCGCAGGCGATCGCCGTGCTGGTCGGCATGGTCGCGCTGCTGGCCACCGGAGTGGTGCCGCCGGCGATCGCCGGGCTGATGGCCGCCGGCGCGATGGTCCTGCTGAAGGTGGTCGAGCCGCAGCAGGCCTACCGGGCGATCTCCTGGCAGACGGTGGTGCTGATCGGTGGGCTGATCCCGCTGTCGGTGGCGATCCAGACCAGCGGCGCCGCCGACATCCTGGCCACCGGCCTGGTGAACGCCGTCGGCGGGTCGGGGCCGTACCTGCTCATGCTGGCCCTGTTCGTGCTCACCGCGGCGCTCGGCCAGGTGATCAGCAACGCGGCGACCGTGCTGATCGTCATGCCGATCGCGCTGTCCGCGGCCGCCGAGACCGGGGTGTCGCCGCAGGCCATCCTGATGATGGTGGCGGTGGCCGGCGCGGCGTCGTTGCTGACCCCGATCGCCACGCCGGCGAACATGATCGTGATGGCACCGGGCGGGTACCGGTTCGGCGACTACTGGAAGCTGGGCGCGGTCACCATGCTGTTCTGGCTGGTGGTCGGGGTCCTGCTGGTGCCGCTCGTGTGGCCGCTGTACCCAGGCTGAGCCGGTACGGGTATCCGGACAATGGGGTCGTGAGCGGCTGGTTCCTGCACGTCGATCTCGACCAGTTCCAGGTGTCGGTGGAGCTGCTGCGCCGCCCGGAGCTGCGCGGCCGGCCGGTGGTGGTCGGCGGCGACGGCGACCCCACCCGCGCCCGTCAGGTGGTCACCTGCGCGTCGTACGAGGCCCGCGCGTTGGGGGTGCGGGCCGGCCTGCCGATGCGGGCCGCGTGGCGCAAGGCCCCGGACGCGGTGTTCCTGCCGCTGGACATGGCCTCGTACGAGGTGGTGTCCGGGCAGGTGATGGACACGCTGCGGGACACCGGGATGCCGCTGGAGGTGTGGGGATGGGACGAGGCGTTCGTGCTGTCCGGCACGCGCGATCCGGAGGCGGTAGCCGTCGGCGTGCAGACCCTGGTGCGGGAGTCCACCGGCCTGCCCTGCTCGATCGGCATCGGCGACAACAAGCTGCGGGCCAAAGTGGCCACCGGCTTCGGCAAGCCGGCCGGCATCTTCCGGCTGACCGACCAGAACTGGATGCCGACGATGGGCGAGCGGCCCGTGCAGGCGCTGTGGGGGGTGGGCCCGCGGGGCGCGGCCCGGTTCGCCGAGCACGGCATCCGGACCGTCGCCGAGTTGGCGTTCGCCGATCCGGATCAGCTCGCCGCCTGGTGGGGGCCGACGATCGGGCCGCGCTACCGGTCGCTGGCCCGCGGTGAGGGTGACACCACGATCCGCACCGAACCGTGGATTCCACGCTCCCGCAGCCACCAGACCACCTACCCCGACGACCTGGTCTCCCGCCAGGACGTCGAGCGGGAGCTGCGGGTGCTCGCCGAACGGGTGGTGGCCGACATCGTCGCCGAGGGCCGGACGATCACCAAGGTGGCGGTGATCGTGCGGAACTCGTCGTTCTTCACCGAAAGCCACATCCGCACCCTGCCGACGCCGACCACCGCCGCCGCACCGGTGGCCGAGGCGGCCGTGGCCCTGCTGGAGAAGTTCGAGCTGCGCAGGCCGGTGCGGCTGCTCGGGGTCCGGGTGGACCTGGCGCAGCCCGACGCCTGACTCGCGGTTCGCTGATGCTTGACCTCGGGTGACGCTTGCCCCGCGGTCGGCTGATGCTTGGCACGGGCTTCGCTGATCAAATCCGCGCCGAACCCGACATATCCGGCGCCAAGACGCGGAGATGATCAGCGAAGTCGTGCCGCACCGGCTGCCACCCCGCGAGAATCCGCCACCCCGCGATCGCCGTAGGCCCAGCGCGCGATACTCACGCCATGCCGGACGATTCCCACGCCGCCTTCGCGCTCGCCGCGCACGCGTTCGCCGAGCTGGTCGACCGGATCCCCACCGATGCCTGGGCCGGTCCTGGCCTGGGCGACTGGGACCTGCGCGCGCTGGTCGGACACACCAGCCGCTCGCCGATCACCGTGCTGACCTACCTGCCGCAGGTCACCGACGACGAGGCGATCGGCAGCACCGCGGAGTACTACGCCGCCGCGGTGACGATGATGGCCGCGGACCCGGCAGCCGTCACCGAACGCGGCCGGCAGGCCGGCGAGGCGCTCGGCGACGACCCCGCCGCCCGGATTCATCAACTCGTCGACGACAGCCTGCGCGCCCTGCGGGAAACGGACGGCGACCCGGTCGTCGAGACCATCGTCGGCGGCATGCGGTTAAGCCGGTACTTGGCGACTCGCACGTTCGAGTTGGTGGTGCACGGCATGGACATCGCCGCCGCCACCGGCCTGCCTTACGACCCGCCGCCGGCCGCCCTGACCGAGTCGCTGCGGCTGGCCGTCGACGTCGCCCAGCGGCGCGGTGACGGTGCCGCGCTGCTGCTCGCGCTGACCGGCCGGCGCTCGCTGCCGGAGGGCTTTTCGGTCGTGTGACGCGCAGTACTCTCACCTCGTGCTGACCTCCGAGCGCCGGGTCGAGGTCGTCGTCGTCGACGACCATCCGTTCTTCCGCGACGGGGTGAGCCGGGGCCTGACCAACAGCGGCCTGATCACCGTGGTCGCCGAGGCGGAGAACGGCCGGGACGGCCTGGCCGCCATCACCGAACACCGGCCGCAGGTCGCCGTCGTCGACTACCAGCTGCCCGACCTGGACGGCATCGCGGTTGCGCAGGCCGTCATCCGGGACGGGCTGCCGACGAAAGTGCTGCTGCTGTCGGCGATCACCGACAGCCCGGTGGTGTTCCGCGCGCTGGAGGTGGGAGCGGCCGGCTACCTGTCCAAGGACGCCCGCCGCGCCGAGATCGTCGACGCCGTGCTGTCGGTGGCCCGCGGCCGGACCGTGGTGCCGCCGGAGCTGGCCGGTGCGCTGGCGCAGGAGATCCGGTTGCGCGCGCAGCCGTCGGGTCCGGTGTTGTCCGAGCGGGAGATGCAGGTGCTGCGCGGGTTCGCCCGCGGCGCATCGATCCCGCAGCTGGCCAAGGAGCTGTACATCGGAGCCAGCACGGTGAAGACGCACACCCAACGGTTGTACGAGAAACTCGGTGTGTCCGACCGCGCCGCGGCCGTCGCCGAGGCGATGCGCCGCGGCCTGCTGGAATGACCCAGGTCGAGCGGATCGTCGCGGTCTCGGCGCAGCGCGGGCTCACGCTCCAGCTGACCCTGCGCGGGGTGCTGGTGCTGTTCGTCATCGGCACCCTGGTCCTGCTGCCGCCGGCCGTCGGCGCCGCCGCGTCCGCCTGGATCGCCGGCGGCTACCTGGTGGCCGCGGTCGCGCTCGGCGCGTGGCTGCTCGGCGCCGGCCGGTCCGCGCTGGCCTGGGGCTGGCTCGGCCTGTACGTCGACCTGGCGGCGCTGCTCGCGCTGACCCTGATCGCCGGCCAATCGGCCGACCGGTCGTGGACGAACTACGTGCTGCTCAACGGGTTCTTCCTGATCCCGGTGCTGGCCGCGACGCAGCTGCGTTGGACGGTGTGCGCGAGCGTGGTGGTGCCCACGGTCGCGCTGTACGCCGTCGAGGGATTCGCCACCCGGGCAGCCAACGAGTTCGAACCGGTGCCGTCGATCCTGTTGCGGGTCGCCGTGCTGGCCGGGGTCGGGCTGGCCGCCGTCTGGCTGTCGGCGATCCAGCGGACCCGGGTGCGATCCATCCACACCCTGGTGGACGACCGCACCCGGCTGCTGACCGAGCTGATGACGTCCACGGAGTCCGCGCAGCGCGCGATGGCCGAGCACCTGCACGACGGGGCGCTGCAATACGTGCTGGCCGCCCGAATGGACCTGGAGGATGCGCGCGACGGGGACCCCGGCTCGTTCGACCGGCTGGACGACGCGCTGACCCGGACCGCGGGGCTGCTGCGGTCCACCGTGTCCGACCTGCACCCGGCGGTGCTCGAACAGTCCGGCCTGGCCCTGGCCGTCGGCCAGCTGGCCGACCGAGCGGCCGAACGCGCCGGGCTCGCGGTCAGCGTCGACACCACCGGTTGGCCCGACGCCGCCCGCACCGACCAGGACAGACTGCTCTTCGGGGTGGCCCGGGAACTGGTCGGCAACGTGGTCCGGCACGCGCGGGCCACCCGGATGTCCGTGGTGCTCGCCCTGCACGACGGCCGGGCGGACCTGTCGGTCGGCGACGACGGCATCGGATTCACCGCCGCGGCCGCGGCCCGCAGGCTCTCCGAGGGGCACATCGGCATCGACTCGCAGCGGGTGAAGGTCGAATCGGCCGGCGGGCGGTTCCAGGTCGACAGCCCCGACGGAGCCGGCACGACCGTGCGCGTGGTCGTGCCGGTGACCAGGACCGATTCCGGTCGTTGACCCATCGGTTTCGCCTGGACAGGGCACTGGGCAGGATGGACGCATGACGTTCCGGTCCCTGTACGCCCACGGCTTCGCCCGGGTCGCCGCCTGCACCGCCGACGTGTGGATCGCCGACCCGTCCCGCAACGCGGCCGGGATCGCCTCGGTCGCCCGGCGCTGCGCCGACCAGGGTGTGGCGGTGGCGCTGTTTCCGGAGCTGTCGCTGAGCGGCTACGCGATCGACGACCTGTTGGGCCAGCAGGCCCTGCTGGCCGCGGTGCACGACGCGGTCGGCGAACTCCGCGCGGCCACCGCGGATCTGCTGCCGGTGATCATCGTCGGCGCGCCGCTGCGGCACGGGGACCGGCTGTTCAACACCGCGGTCGTGCTGCACCGGGGATCGGTGCTGGGGGTGGTGCCGAAGATCCACCTGCCGACCTACCGGGAGTTCTACGAGCGGCGGCAGTTCGCCTCCGGCGACGGCGTGGTCGACCTGACCATTCCCGTTGCCGGGCAGCAGGTTCCGTTCGGCACCGACCTGCTGTTCACGGCCGCGGACGTGCCCGGCCTGACGGTCGGGGTGGAGATCTGCGAGGACATGTTCGTGCCCGTCCCGCCGTCGAGCGCGCTGGCGCTGGGCGGGGCGACGGTGCTGGCGAACCTGTCCGGCAGCCCGATCACCATCGGCCGGGCGGACAACCGGACAATCCTGTGCCGGTCGCAGTCGATGCGGTGTCTGGCGGCCTATCTGTACTCGGCGGCCGGGCGCGGGGAGTCGACCACCGATCTGAGCTGGGACGGGCAGACCAGCATCTTCGAGAACGGCGTGCAGCTGGGCGACGGTGCCCGGTTCTCCGAGGACCCGGTGATCACGATCGCGGACGTCGACCTGGACCGGCTGCGGCAGGAGCGGGCCCGGCAGGGCACGTTCGAGGACAACCGGCGCGCGGTGGGCGTTCCCGCGTTCCGGACGGTGCCGTTCGTGCTCGACCCACCGGCCGGAGACCTGGGCCTGCGACGGGTCGTGGAGCGGTTCCCGTTCGTGCCAGCCGACCCGGACCGGCTGGCCCAGGACTGCTACGAGGCCTACAACATCCAGGTCGACGGGCTGGTGCAGCGGCTGCGGGCGATCGGCACACAGACCGTGGTGATCGGGGTGTCCGGCGGCCTGGACTCGACGCACGCGCTGATCGTCGCCGCCCGGGCGATGGACCTGCTGGGCCTGCCGCGCACGCAGATCCGCGGCTTCACCATGCCCGGGTTCGCCACCGGCTCGACGACGAAGGGCAATGCGTGGGCGTTGATGCGGGCGCTCGGAATCACCGCCGCCGAATTGGACATCCGGCCGGTGGCCATGCAGATGCTGGCCGACCTGGGCCACCCGTTCGGCCGCGGGGAGGAGGTGTACGACATCACCTTCGAGAACGTGCAGGCCGGGCTGCGCACCGACTACCTGTTCCGGTTGGCCAATCACCACCACGGGATCGTGCTGGGCACCGGTGATCTGTCCGAGCTGGCGCTGGGCTGGAGCACCTACGGGGTGGGTGACCAGATGTCGCACTACAACGTCAACGCCGGTGTGCCGAAAACCCTGATCCAACACCTGATCCGGTGGGTGGCCGGACTCGAGGACTTCTCCGACGACGTCGACGAGATCCTGCTGTCCATCCTCGGCACCGAGATCTCCCCGGAGCTGATCCCGGTGAAGGAGGGCGAGGTCCCGCAAAGCACGGAGAAGTCCATCGGCCCGTACGAGCTGCAGGATTTCAACCTGTTCTACACGCTGCGCTACGGCTTCAGGCCGTCCAAGATCGCGTTCCTGGCCTGGCACGCCTGGCACGACGTGGACCGCGGCCTGTGGCCCGTCGGCTTCCCGTCGGAACGGCGCCGCGCCTACGATTTGGCGCCGATCCGGCAGTGGCTGACCGTGTTCGTCAAGCGGTATTTCGGGTTCAGCCAGTTCAAGCGGTCGGCGCTGCCGAACGGGCCGAAAGTGTCTGCGGGCGGATCACTCTCGCCTCGCGGCGACTGGCGGGCACCGTCGGACGGGAACGCCGCGGTGTGGTTGGCCGACATCGAGCGGAACGTGCCCTTGTCGTAGGCCGCTCAGTTCTCCCACGGCGGCGTGCGATCCATCTTCCGGTAGTACTTGGCCAGGTGGCTCTTGACCCGGTCGATGTCGGTCTTGGGCAGATCGATGCCGCCGCGTGATCCCTGCATCACTGCTGCGGCGGCCATCACGGCCCGCGGGACCGCGGTGAGTGTGCCGTCGATGACGTCGGCGATCAGCAGCTTGTAGCCGCCGAAATTGTCCTTGGCTTCCCTGTCGTACCAGACATGCGCGTCCCGGTACTTCTGATTCGGCTCGTCCTGCGCGCCGGCCCACTTCCGGACGCGCTTGTCGGCGGCATCGCCGTCCCACCCCCGGTCGCCATCGGCCAGCGGGAGATCCTGGAATGCGGTGACGGACATGGTGGCTCCCTTCGCTGTTCCGTTCCTCATTTCCCGGTTCCCGGTCTCGTCAACCAGCGGTGCCGGGCGCCACCCGCAGGTACGCCGCTGTCCGGGCGGCCGGTGGCCGTCCGGGCAGCGAATGTGCGGCGGGGGTTCGTTCGGTGCGGCGTGCCGGTCCGGGATCAGGACTCGGTGACCACGGCCGTCTTGGGCAGGGTGTCCTTCTGCTGCTGGGTCAGCGGGTGCTGGTTGTAGCCGAAGTGCTCGGCGCCGTCCGGGTTGGGCGTGTCGAAGTACACGTCCTGCAGGTTCCAGGTGGTGTTGCCCAGGGTGATGGTGAAGTTGCCGGTGTCCCGGATCATCGGTGCGATGGCGGTGATCTCGCCGTAGTAGCCGGCGGGCACGTGGTTGGTGACGCCGGTGGCGAAGGAGTGGCCCTCGGACCAGGTGTGCCCGTAGCTGGCGGTGACCGACGCGTCCACGATGCCGGCGATGTTGCCGCCGAGAGTGGCGCTGACGTCAACACTGTCGGTGGAGGACACGTCGTCGGTCTTGGTGACGGTCAGGTCGGCGATCTCGGTGCCGTTGTTGGTCTCGGTGGCCAGCACGTGCTCGGGTCCGTCCACCTGGGTCTCGCTGGTCGGGGTGAAAGTGCAGGTGGCCGAGGTGTTCTGGGCGCAGAACTGCTTGAGTGTGGCGGCCTGCGCCTGGGCCTGGCCGCCGGAGATCGTGTGCACGGTGCCGGTCGCGTCCTTGACGTCCAGGGTGGTGCCGTTGGCGTCACCGCTGATGTTGCCGGAGTCGGCGTGGAACTCCGAGGCGGTGGAGCCGTCGCCGCCGACCGCGATCAGGTAGTGGAAGGTTCCGATGGTGTTCCCGTTGGCGTCCAGCATGGCGTAGTTGAGCGTGTTGAAGGTGTCCCGGAGGAAGTAGTACGTCATCTCGAAGTCCTGGTAGCCGATCCCCGGCGCGAGGATCGACCCGTCGGCGGCCCGACCGCCGAAACTGTTCTCCCCGGTGACCGAGACCAGCTCGATCCGATTGCCGGACAGGTTGGTGACGTGGAAACCGCGGGTGTAGTCCTGCGGCGCGGTCACCTGCTGCTGGGTGGCGGCGGTGGGCTGGGCGGGGGTGTCGGCGTAGGCGACGGAGGCCAGCGATCCGATCCCGCACAGCGCGGTGGCGGCCAGCAGCACTCCGGCGGTCTTGGTGGCTACGCTCATGACAATCTCTCCTCGACGAGAACGGCTGTGACATCCGGCTTGTCCGGGTGTCGATCGGCATCTGCCGAACACCGTCGAGCTTGTCGTGCCAGCACCATCCACACCGTCGGCCGTCCGTCCGATTCACCGGTGGGGTCAGCCGTCCTCCGATCGGGGGACAGCTGGTGTCGTCCGGCGGATCGCCGCCATGCCGGCTCCGATACCTACTCCGGCCGCCGGGACGTCAGCCCCAGTTCTTCGCGTCGGTCAGGCAGAACGGGTGCCCGCTCGGGTCGATCAGCACCCGCCACGTCTCGCCCGGCTGCGGGTCGACCACCGTCGCGCCCAACCCGACCGCCTTCGCCTCGGTGGCCGCGATGTCGGCGCAGGCCAGGTCGAAGTGAAACTGCTTGCTGCCGTGCTCGTTCGGCCAGGCCGGGGGTTCGTAGTCGGGCACGCTGCCGAAGCCGACGGTGTGCCCGCCGCCGGCGAGCATCGCGTAGCCGTCACCGGACGCGACGACGTCCCAGTCCATCAGCTTCGACCAGAACTCGCCGGCGACCGCGGCGTCGGCACAGTCGATGGTGATCATGCCCAGCGTGACGGCCGGTGTGTCGCTCATGGGTTGCTCCCTCTCGTTCGGTGGCTCTGCACATGTACCTCATCGGCGGGCCGGCGGCACGTAGGGTGCCGCCATGGGGTCGGTCGAGGGGCAGCTGAAGGTGCAGACGGCGATCGCGCAGGCGGTCGCGGACTCGGTGGCCGGAAGTCGGTGGGCACGCGCGGAGCTGTTCTACGCGGACGTGGCGACAGTGAGCTGGTGGTTCCTGGATGCGGTCGACACCGACGGCGACCCCGTACCGGCCGACCCGGACCGGCAGATCAGCGAACTCCTGGGCAAGTTGAAGAAGCTGATGGCGGATCCGGAGAAGGGGACCTGGATCTCGGTCTCCGTGACGTTGAGCGGCAACGGGGAGTACGGTTTCGCCTTCAACTATGACCGCCAGGTGTATTCGGACCTGGACCGGCGGCCGTTCGATCCACCGGAGGACGGCGAACCGGTCACCCCGGCCGAGGAGTCGTGGCTCGCGGAGTTCAGTCGCTTCCCGCGACGCCGGGAGTTCCTGCCGGCGTGGGCGCCGCCGTTTCCGCTGATCGAGATGCGGCGTCAGTCGGACGAGCGGACCTGGGAGCTGCGGCAACTCACCGTGCCGCCGCCGGCGCACCTGGCCCCGCTGACGGCCGACCGCACCTGGAACTCGGTGATCGCCACGGCGGCCGACGTGGTGCAGGCACGGCTGGGGCGGCAGAAGTACCCGGAGCTGCTCAACCCCGGGCAGCGGGAGCGGTGGCCGGCGATCCTGGCCGAGTTGGAACGGCAGAGCGTGGCCGAGACCTTCCAGTGGGGACGCTGGTCCGAGGTGATGCTGTGGCAGCGGGCGGCGCCGATCCTGCGGCTGCCGGATCCGCAGGGGATCGCTCGGCTCGATCCGTACGACGCGTCCGGCCCGGCGGCTTCCGAGGCCGCGCGGCAGGTGCGCGCGATGGTGTCGGAGCTGGTGCGGCAGCAGCTGATCGGCCGCTTCCCCGTGTCCGATCTGCCGGTCTCGCCGGTGCCGGCGGACGGGGCGGTGCGGGTGATCGTCGATCGGGATTCGGTCACCGCCGGTGACGATCTGTCGTCGCACCGGCAGACCTGGACGTTCGACTCGGAGGTGCTGCTGGAAGACCTGCTCGGCCGGTTGCTGACGGCGCCGGACCGGCCATGGGTGCGCGGCGGGGCGACGTGGGTGGTCGAGCTGGGGTCGGTGTGGGGGCCGCGCGCCGTGGCCGTGCTGATCGATTCCGCGGATCACGATTCGGCCGGCGACCGGCTGTTGCCGCTGCTGACCCGGGACGGCGGGCTGCCGCTGCCGACGGTGGCCGGGGTCGCGCTCGGCGAGCCGATCTGGGTGCGTCTCCGGTACGTGCCGGAGACCCGACCGCTCGGACCGGGCGACCTGCGCTACGGCCTGGTGCACCGCGGGCCCGCCGACCCGCCGGCCGTGGTCACCGACGATCCGACCGACCGGCCCTGGCGACCCTCTCCTGCGTCCGCGTCGGGCTTCGGATGATCTTGGTGCGACCGTGCTGACCTGCCGCTTTGCCGGGTCGGCGGGTGGACCGGTAGGGTGAGCCGCCGGTGGCCGTCCTCGGGTGGCCCCTGGAAGCGTGCCAGAGCGGCCGAATGGGACACACTGCTAATGTGTTGTGCTCGTTAAGGGCACCGAGGGTTCAAATCCCTCCGCTTCCGCGCTGCGCTCCGGCTCGCCGGGGCGTGGTGAAATGGCGGTGGGACCCGCCGAGGTGGGTCCCACTAGTGTGTGGGGCCGGACGCTTGTGTCCGGGGTGGTACACCGGTTCCTCGGAACCGGCTAAATGAATAGGCGCCCGTAGCTCAACGGATAGAGCATCTGACTACGGATCAGAAGGTTGGGGGTTCGAATCCCTCCGGGCGCGCAGTGTTTGCGCAGGTCAACGGCTACGTAAACGATCACGGGTGATCTTGCTGGCCGTTTGACAGCAGCATTTGACAGCAGTGACCTACCGCAGCGTTCGGTCGAGTTCATCGAGTGCCCTCCTCTGGGTCTCCAGGTTGACGTGGCCGTAGACGTTCATGGTCATTTCGATGGCGCTGTGCCCGACGATCTCCATCACCGTGCGCGGGTGCACGCCCTGGGCAAGCAAGAGGGACACGCACGAGTGCCTCAGCGCGTGGAGAGGCACTCGGCGGATCCCCTGCCGCTCGGCGAGGGTGACCCACTTGCGGGTCAGGTTCCCGGCTCCATCGGCGTGCCAATCTTGGTCCCGAAGACGTAGACCGGCTCCGGGAAGTACTCGTTCGTCGGCATCGTGGCGGCGCGATGCGCCACCAGCGCCTGGTGGACCATCGCCGGCAGCGGCACCGTCCGGGTCGAGCGCCGGGTCTTGGTCGGCAGCTCACGCAGCTTGCCGTCCACACGCTGCACGCTGTGAGTGACGCTGAGCGTCCGATTGTCCAGGTCGACGTTGTCCCACCGCAGGCCGCACACCTCGCTGCGGCGCAGGCCCAACATCAGCATGACCACCCAGAGCGCGTGGTCCTCGTCGTCGCGCGTCGCGGTGAGCAGCTTGCGCGCCTCCGCGACGCTCAGCGGTTCCTTGGGCATCGCGGTCGGCCGCTCGACGCGGACCATCTTGGCGACGTTCCGGGTGACGAGTTCCTCGCGGTAGGCGTGCTCCAGGGCTGCGCGGAGGGTGGCGTGCACGTACTGGACGGTCCGCTTGCCTTTGCCCTCCTTGCGCAGGCCGTCGATCAACAGCCGGACGTCGCGGACCGATAGCTGCGACAGCTTCTTGCGGCCGATCCGCGGCACGATGTGCAGCCGAGCGTTGGCCTCGTAGGCCACCCACGTGCTGCGCCGGACGTGCTGCTTCATGTGCGTGAGCCACTCGCCGAGGTAGGCCTCGACGGTCAGCGACGGCGGTGGAGCCGGCATGTTCTTCGCGGCCCGGTCATTCATCTCGCGGAGCTTGGCCTTGGCGTCGGCCTTGGTCCTGACGTAGTGCGAGACGCGCCGGTAGGTGCCATCGGCGACCGGGACGTAGGCGGCAGCGACCCAGCGGCCGTCCTTGCGCTGGTAGACGCTGCCCTCACCAACGGCGTTCCGACCGCTCATCAGTCCGCGTCCGCCAGGATCTTGCTGGCGAACTCGCGAACGGCGTCGACGGGGATGCGCCGCAGCCGCCCGATCTTGATCGACTGCAGCTCGCCGGTACGGATCAGGTCGTAAACCTTGCACCGGCCGACCTTGAGGCAGTCCGCCGCTTCCTCGGCCGTCAGCAGAACTCGGTCCATCTTTCCCCCAAGGGTTGGGTGGTGCGTGGACGGTGCGGGCAGCACCGCATGGGCTGGAGAGGATCCCTCGCCGAGCCGGCGCGGGCGAAGTGACCAGGGCAGGGACTGGCCTATGCCACTCGCCAGTGTGGCATAGGCCACTTCGGTCCGTCAACGGCCAGTTGCGGATAGTAGTGTGCGCCGGCCTCTGTCAGCTGCCGAGCGGGTATTCCTGATCGAGAAACCAGCGGCCGGCCGGCGGGTACACCGCGTCGACGACCTCGAGCGGCTGGTTCTTTCGGTCGACCACGACGTGGAGAACGACAAGGACCGCGGAGGGATTGTCGAGGTACAGCTCCCGGCGCTCAGCGGCGGACGCCATCCGGGCCGACAGTTGATCGCGCGCGACCTGGCCACGCCGGCCCGTGCAGGACTCGATGTAGGCGAGCGATCCCTCGCGAATCCGGTTGCGGCTCATCAGGTTCGGCGCAACCTCGACGATCTCGATCGGGAACCAGGACGTGGAGATCTCCGTCGGCCCGCTGCCGTCGCCCAGGATCCGTTGCCGCCGGCCGACGGTCGAACCCTCATCGATGCCGAGCGCCTTCGCAACGTGACCGGGCGCCTGGGCCCGCTTCGCGGCGACGATCCGAGCCCACTCGCCCTCGGCATAGACCCGGCCGGCTGACGCCGAACGGGCGTACCGATCCTTCGCGCGCCGGTAGACGTTCGCCGTCCCCTCGCGCACGTACGAGCCCGAGCCCTGTCGTGATTCAACCAAGCCCAGCGAGCGGAGTTCCTGCAACGCGCGGGCCGCGGTCGGACGGGCGACTCCCCACTCGGCCGCCAAGGCGCGCTCCGACGGAACCTCTTCGCCGGGCCGGAGATCGCCGCTCAGGATTCGGTCACGAACGCGGTTGGCCATCTGGACGAACTTCGGCAGCTCGCCCATGGCGCGCTCGTTCTCCTCGGGAAGTGGCATAGACCAGTGGAAGGTAGCACGGCTATGGTGGGCCTGTGGAGAGGCCGCTTTACGTCGCCGCCGGCGGTGGTGGGGATGCGCTCGCCGCCGCCCTCCTGCACCGCGCCTACGGGCCGCCCGGACCGGCCACAATCGCCACCTTCTCGTGGGATCGGCTCATCGTTGATCCGCTGCCAGGGCCTCGCACCTTCTCCGACTTCGAGGGCTTGGAGACGGTTGGGCGGCTTGAGCATGTCGTCACCGCGCATACACGACCGATCTCGCCGGCCGGCTCGACCCTTCCGCCGCTGGCTCGGGACCTGGTCGGCCCGCTCGCCTCGACCCTCGTCCTCTTGGATCCGTCCGGTGGCGTCGTCGGTCTGTGCGAACAGCTGGCCGCGAGCATGCAATCCATCGATGCAGATGCCGTGGTTGTCGTCGATGTCGGCGGCGACGTGCTCGCGTCTGGTGAGGAGACCGGCCTCCGGAGCCCGCTCGCTGACGCGCTCGTGCTTGCGGTCGCTCACGAACTGAGTCCGGACGGCAGGGTCTGGGTCGCCGGCCCCGGGGTCGACGGCGAGCTGACCGCCGACCACGTCGTGTCGCGGGCGCACTCTATCGGTGGGGTCGCCCTTCCACCTTTCCCCTCCGAAGTTGCGGCAATGGCTCTTCCGGTCCTTCGATGGCATCCCTCCGAGGCAACCTCCTTGTTCGTCGCGGCCGCCCAGGGCGTCCGCGGTCTTGTCGACATCAGATCCGGCGGCATGCCTGTCCAGCTCAGTGAGGTCAGCTCCTGCGTCTACGCATGCGGAGTCGACAATGCCTTCAACATCTCGCCCCTGGCCGAAAGGATCGCTGATTCAAGAACTCTGCTCGATGCGGAGCAAAGCGTGATCGGAGTCTGCGGGATCTCGGAGATCGCGTTTGAGACGCGGAAAGCTGGGGCCGCGAAGCTGCGCGATGGGTACTCACCCGGAATGCGCGATGACATACGAGCCTATGCTGCGGAAGCGCTAGGTCACGGAATCACCTACGCGACCTTCCGCCGGCTGGCCGAGCTGATCAGAATCCGCGATCACACATCGATTCGATGCGATCTCGGCCTGACCCTGCCTGGCTCTATCGACTCGACATTATGCAATCTGGCCGGGCTGACGTGATCCAATTCGGAAGGTTGCCTTCCTACCCTTCCTCGCCTGGCCGTCGGCAGGGCTTCGATGGATGAATTGCCGCGTCACTCCGTGTCCGTGGCCGGCATCGTCGTCAACGGAGATGGCCGCATCCTGGTGGTCAAGCGTCGTGACAACGGCGAATGGCAGCCTCCCGGCGGTGTCCTGGAATGGGACGAGACGATCGAGGAAGGGCTGCGGCGCGAGATCCAAAAGGAAACGGGGATCGAAGTCCACATCGACCGCCTTACCGGCGTCTACAAGAACATGCGGCTTGGTGTCGTAGCGCTCGTCTTTCGATGTCGACCGAGCACTGGCTCGCTCCACACAAGTTCCGAAACAGAGGAGGCCCATTGGATGTCCGCACAAGAAGTCGAGTCCGCCATCTCGCCTGTATTCGCCATCCGTGTCCGCGACGCCATCGGCGGAGCTATCTCAGTCGCGATTCGCTATCACGACGGGATCGGCGAACTCCAGTGACCGGCGACCGCGTCGGCATGACCGCCGGGGGCCCTGCGACCCAGCCGGCAGGCCCTCTCGTCATCCACCATTACTCATCACGCTCGGACGCCTACGATCCTCTGAGAGCTTCCTCGGCCATTGACCGCTGAACGCACGTCACGCACGCTGAAGGCGGAACAAGCCGCGAGGCCTGAATTCAGGAGCCTGGATGCTCACCCTCGCTGACGACGACGCTGGATCCGCTGATGGTCGTTTCTAGACATCGTGCCGGACGACCGTCCAGCAGTTCGCCGAGCCCGTGACCGTCTACAATACACGTGTGATGACCGCTGCGCCTTAGCTCTTCAAAGTAGACAAGTTTCTGACTTCGGACGTTCACCGGATCAACGACGCGGTCAGCGTCCAGATTACCCAGGACGAGAAGGGTGACTTTGCGGGAGCGGTCCGGAGCCACAGTTCCTCCTCGGTTCCGGACCGCCGGATCCAGATCATCGCGCTTGTAGTGCTCGCCGCGAATGCGCACAGTTCCAGTGAATAGTACGTTCTGGCCTCGTAACGTCCGAACCGCACCACCGCAGCCTGACTTGATCACTTCGCCCCTCCGAACTCTCTTGGTCATCGCCCGACGTGCCCGCGTGGCCATCTTTCAGCATATTCCTTGATCGGCACCCTGACTTGGCTCAAGTTAGTGCGCACGAGAGGCCCGCCGATCGCCGTCACTGTGCTTGGAAGTCCGTGGGCATCGAATCTGCGCCGCGATGCTCTGCACCTGGCGCGAATGTTCACGGTCTGGGTAGGGACAGCTGACGAAGTGACACTCGCTTCTTTCCAACCGGTTTGAGCCTTCGACCACCCGAAATCAGCGCCATCGTGCGTCGACTCAACGCCTTCCATGGCTCGTGATTCCCGGGCGAGGAGTGCACGATCTGAGCCGCCCGTCTCCCCGAGGTGGTCATCACCGTGGGTACGTAGGGGCACCCGGTCGTGCTCTGCGGCCAGGTTTAGTGCGCACTTTCGGCCCCGACCAGCGACGTCTCCGCAGGTCACAGACCCACAAGATCAACAAGTCGCCTCACGTGAGCCAAGTCAGGTTTCAGCATATTCCTTGATCGGCACCCACGAGCTCGACATCATCGGATTGCACCACTTCGAGGCGGTGCCCGTGGTTCATGCGGGGTACCTACTAGTCGGAGGACCCTCGAAACGAACGAGATTCCCACTTTCGCCGCTTGGACAACGGTCAACCTTCTCGCTGAGTGACAGCATTTCTACTTCCACCAAGGACACGATCGGAAAGTGTTCACGCCGGAATCGAACGATCACCGTCGGACCGACTAGAAACGGAACTTGTGGCATTCGGAATCCTTGACGACAAGTTCGCCTGGACCATGGCGTTCGAATTCTGTACGATAGTGATACCGCAGACTTGTTCATAACAGCGACAGGTCGCGTTATTCTGGTTTCAGCGACCTCTTATGCTTCACGCCTACCCACTCGCCGGGCCGTTCTTCGCGCCTGGTACCAACAGCTCAAATCGAGCCATTCTTCGGAAGGTGCTCGGATGCGCTCCCGCTCCATGTCACCACCAGCTCATCTCGCGCGCGGGTTGCCGCGACGTACAACAGCATCCGCTGCCGTGCAGCCGCGTCGCGCCGCTCCTCATCGGACAGCGCCCCACCGGGCCCGGAACTGGAGAAGGCATTGCCAGTGACGCCGACGAGGATGACGCGACGGAACTCGAGCCCCTTGGCCCGGTGCATCGTCAGGATCTGTGGCTTCCCGGCGATCGGCTGAGCAGCGCCTTCGATCACCTGGAGCGACATCCCGCGGCCGGCCAGATCGCGGACGAGACGATCCCGTCGTCCCTTATCCCGGACCAGCACCGCAAAGGTCTCCGGCTCTGCGTCAGCCTCCTTCGACCATGTCGACAACGTCTCCGCGATGGCCCGTGCCTCGTCGTCGTTGGTGCTGGCCGAGATCACCCGCGGTGGGGGGCCACTCATGGCCGACCGATACGCGGATGTCTCCTCGTCGCATCCTTCGAGATCGGTGATCTCCGCACCCGCGAGGATCCCAACGGCGTAGTTCAGGTTCTGCCGGGTGGTTCGATAGTTGAGAGTCAGCCGTCGTGACCGGCCGCGGATCGCGATGCCGAGTTGGCCTAGGACCAGCTTCTCGCCGTAGATTCGTTGGTGGGAGTCCTCGCAGATGAACAGGTCGTCGGGACCATCGGCGGCCAGGCCGCGGAGCAATCGCCAGTGTCCGCCGTGCAGGTCTTGCGCCTCGTCGATCACGACGTGGTCCGCGGGCGCTGACACGCGTTGTAGGGCGCGGCCGGCGGTGGCGGCGATCTCGGCGAACGTCGCCCGACCGGACTGCCCGAGCCGCTCTCGGTACCGCTCGGCAACCGCCCAGACCGCCTGACGATCGGCGCGGGTCAGGCGCGTTCCTCGACCAGGTCTGGCGACAGCGGCGTACGTGGTCCAATCCGCCACCTGGTTCGCGAGGATGACCGTCCTGTACTCGGCCTTGAGGAATCCCACGCTGGCAAGGTCCGATCGCAGACCCTGACCCCGATCTCGCAGAACCTCATCCCAGATGCTGCGGTCCTCGTCATCAGTGAGCGCGGTGATGCGCATGCCTCCGTCCGGTAGCAGATGGGGTGCGACCGCGGCTACGGCATCGGGCCCGGCGAATCGGAGGGCGGCGACTGCTAGCTTGTCGACGCCCATGATGAGAACGCCGGGATCCCCGAGCTTGACAGCCAGGTCGACGGTGGGGTCGAGCTCTTCGAAGGATCGCTGCAGACTCTCCGCCAAGGTGGTGGTGAGGGTGGTCACTATAATTCGTGCTTTCGGGTTCATCGTGGCCAGGTGTCGCGCCCGGTGCAGGGCGACGACCGTCTTGCCGGTACCGGCGCCCCCGGACAGGCGGAACGGTCCGCTGTAGGAGTCACGGTAGGCATACCGTCGTTGAGCGGGGTGCAGGAAGGTCCGCCATCCGGCGAACGAGCCCGACAGCACCTGCAGCAGATCGTCGTCACTGGTGATGCGAGTAAATTCGGTCTTGGCGGCCGGCTTGTCGAACGCCGCCGCTTCGTCACCCGCCTGAACCGGCCCCGATGCCACCAGTTCGAGGCTTTCAATGACCGTCTCGATCGAATCGCCGGTGACCAACGCAAGTAGGGCGTCCGATTGCCAGCCGGGCGCCTCGTCAATGGCCAGATACAGCTCATCCTCGGACGAGACCTGGCGGCATTCGTCGACGATCTCCGGTGAGATGCCCAGTCGTTCGGTCAGTTCGGTGCATGAGAAGGCCAGCATCGGGTTATGCCAGCCTGATTGAGGACCGATGGGTGGCTTCGGTTTCGGCTGACCGCTGCCCGGACGGTCCGTGTGGGTGACCTCTGGTATGCCCGTCACCGGATTGAACGTCAGCACGATCCGTTCGGCCAGGCGGTTGGCCTCGTCGTGCTTCTTGATCGCCGCGATCAGGAACGTAGGATCAGGGCCGGGCACGACGAGAAACATCACCGCCCGGTAGTTCTGCGTGACCCGGCCAGTGCGGACGCGATCGTCGATCGACCCGTTGATCGGCTCGATGTGCAGACCCACCGTGGTGTGGTCCTTGATGACCTTGTTGATGAACTGGTAGGCGGGCGCGGCGATGGAGCCGTCGACGTCGAGATCCTTGCTGAACTGCTTCGACATGATCACTTGACTCACGACGTTCCTCCCGGGGCGGACAAGGCCCATGCTTGATCGACAAGATGGTCGACCTGCCCGAGCAGTCCGGTGGTGATGCACGGAGGTCGAGCGGGTATTCCACGATGGAGATGTCGGTATTGACGATGCGACGCACGGTCGGTGCGGACACACCCTGCGCGTACACCAACCAGGCCCGGTTCAGGCCGAGCGCGGTGCAATACGCGAGCATCTGGTAGTGATCG
The DNA here is from genome assembly GCA_964497705.1 of uncultured Actinomycetes bacterium. GTDB lineage: Bacteria > Actinomycetota > Actinomycetes > Mycobacteriales > Nakamurellaceae > Nakamurella. The sequence goes on from CAZCEH010000021.1 coordinate 66,582, forward strand.
GCGTTGGAGTAGCTGCCGTCCGCGCGGGCGGCCTTGTACTTGGCGTCGAACATCACCGTCGGCCGACCATTGACCACGTGGACGAGGTCGATGTACATGGACAGGCGCCCGGGTGCGGCGGACGGAACATCGAGGCGGCGCGGAAATTGGGCGTGCGGGTGCCCACCCATCCGTCGCAGTGACTCGGCGAGCGCGGTGGTCACGAAGTCCTCGTAGACCTTGGCCATGTTCACCACGAACGCCGCCATCGTCAGGTCGCCGTCGCCGACTTCGGTGGAGCCGTGGCGAATGATCACCTCGGCGAGCCTGAGCACCGAGTGATACCGGTTGTTCGCCCGGGTGCGCTGCCACGAGGGGATTCGGCCCGCGGCCGCCAGGATGCGCACGCCGGTCAGCCGAGCGTCCAGATGCCCGAGCCTCGCCCGCACCCCCTGGCCGAGGCCGGGGACACCCAGCATGCGCCGCAGCGCCGTCCGCAGCAGGCGGTTCTCGGTGATGTCCTGGGTGTACTCGTCGTAAGTGACCTCGAGAGGCATCGCAAGTCCCGGGCGACGCGAGAGCTGATCACCGATCCGGATACGTCCCCGCACGGTGCGCAGGGCGTCGTCGGTGGGTCGGTATCCCTGGAGTACGCCGTGCTGTAGTGCCCGTTCCGCCTGCCGCATCAGAGATTCCGCCAGCGCTGGCCAGAGATCGTGCTCCGCGCTGGCGATGACATCGTGGTCGCGCCAGCCCGGATCCTGCGCGTACCCGAGGAGGAAAAGCATCCGGGTCAGGCCGACCTTGTCCTTGGGTGTCACCTGGACCTGGAGGTCGCCGATCCGGACGGCTCCGACAACGCCCCTGGGCACCAGCGTGTACCGGCCGCTGGCGTGGGGTCGTACTTCCACGAGGCCGGTGTCGCTCAGCGTGGCGGCCGTGTCCGGCTCGCATCCCAGCGGTCGTCCGGTGACGTCGAGTTCGTCCAGGGTGATCGTCTGCACGATGGGTTAGGTTTCGTCGGCCGGCTCGGTGCCCGATGCGCCGTTGGCGTTGCCCGGAGGGCGGGCCGATAAAGGTGGGCCCAGCTGGGCCAACAGTGCGGTCAGGCCGAACCGTGCGCGGATCTGCCGCGGAGTCAACCGGCCGTAGTAGTGCTCGTCGAGCAGGGGAAGGATGTCGTACCGCCAGATGCGATCGAGCCCGTCGGAGGTCTCGGCTTCGGGTCGCATGAGGAAGGAGGGGCCGATCCGCAGGTCGCGGTCGGAGTCGTCGATCGCGGCGTTCAACGCGGAAAGCAGGCGGGCCAAGTCATCCGGCTCATGGTTGGCCTCAAGGTAGGACCCGAGGACGTCGCGCACGGGTGGGACGTCAGGGTGCAGCTCGATAAACGGGAAGCGCCGCCGGATTGCGGCGTCCACCATCGCGATCGAGCGGTCCGCCGTGTTCATCGTGCCGATGATGAACAGGTTCTCCGGCAGCTGGAACGGCTCGGTCGGGTTGTACTGGAGCTGGACGAACTTGTTGCGGTACTCCAGCAGGAAGTAGAGCTCCCCGAACACCTTGGCCAGGTTGGCCCGGTTCATCTCGTCGATGATCAGGACGAACGGTGCACCCTGGTTCTCCGGATCGAGGGCGGCGCTGGCGATGCGCCGCAGTGGCCCCGGTTGCACCGCGAACGCGGCCTGACCCGCTGTGGTCACGATCGGCCGGAAGCCCTCGAAGAAGTCCTCGTAGGCGTACGCCGGGTGGAACTGCACGACCTGGGCACGGCTGGGATCGTTCGTGCCGACGATGTGTTCCGCGATCGCCTGAGCCACATAGGTCTTGCCGGTGCCCGGTGGCCCGTAGAGGACGAGCTGGTGGCGGGCCTGCAACAGGTCGATGATCTCTTGCAGCGCGGGTATCGGGATGTGCAGCTTCCCGGCGAGCGCGCCTGATGCCGCCGGCAGGTTCGGGGTGGTAGGCCTCGCCATCGTCGGTCGCGGTGGCCGCGGCAATTCGCCGTTCGGCCCAGCTTCGACGAGGTCCAGCAGCGGAAGCAATTCGCTGAGACCGGACGTCAACTCGACTACCGTTCCCTGCAGGTCAAGTAGCGACGGAATAGGCACTGGAAGCGCCGTGGATTCGTGCGCACGATTCGACCACTGCACCAGCCGGCGGAGCCGACTGCTCGTATCAGCAACGTATCCGGGATCACCGAGGACGACGCCGACCCAGACCTGTTGATCGACGTTGGTGACGACAAGATCGTCGGGCTTCATGCGGGTGAGGAAGCTGTGGTACTCCCCGCCCAGGGATAGTCGCTGCGTGTAATCCAGGTGCTGGTAGCTCTTGTCGATTGCAGCCCGAATAGTGGGCAGGTCTGCGCCGCCGGGCACATCGGAGAGATAGCTGGCGGCGAGCGAGACGAACCCCTCGCGCCGCCACTCGTCGACCAGACCCGCTGCACCCTGACCTGGACGAACCAGCCAGGCCCGTTGCGCGGCGTCCAGCGGCTCCACGTCGGCTGCGGGCGCGTCGCCACGCCACTCCAGGAAGGCCTGGGCCTGCTCTGCGGGCCAGTCGTCGGGAGGCGGGACCTGGGTGAGCGTCCACGCCAAACCTTGTGCGTCGAGGCGGTCCCGAATTGGAATGTCTTCTTCGGCAGCGCGTTTGAGGAATTCATCGAGGAAGTCGAGGAGAGCCTCGTATCGGACGGATGGCTGCGCGCTCGGTTTGGGTACGACTCTTCCGACCAGTTCCAGCCATCGCTTGACCGCGTTCGCACGGAAGGGCGGGAACTGCCCTGGGTCGCGCGCCATCAGTAGTACGGAACCGAGTGGCAAGAAGCTGTTCGGCGCGAGCTCCGCCGACACGCTTGCCAGTCGGTCGGCGAAGGAGTCGAGCAGGGCGGGCGAAGGTTCAGGTGTCCAAATGGCGAGCAGTGCCTCGCGCACCGCCTCCGGCTCCTGCTTCAACGCCTTGTTCAAGGTCATCAGGCGGTACTGATTGATCAGGTTGGTCGACGCCACGGCCTTGCGGAACTCCTCGGCCCATTCGGGCGCTCGGTCGATGACCTGGCTGCGTACTCCGGCCAGTCGTTCGGCGAGCGCCAGCTTGTAGTCGCGCTCCTCCTCGTCAAGGTCAACTCCCTCCCCAAGCACCCTCGCCCATTCGGTCAGATGAAACCAACGGCCGGTGTCAGTCATTCGGGTTCAGCCACCCATTCACGTCGAGCACCTTCTCCTGGAGCGGGATCGATCAGTGTCTGGAATGGGCGCGAAACCCGGATCGCGCTCTGCATGGCGTCAAACGACTCGAGAACCAGCCTCTTGGTCAGGAACTCGTCGAACCTGGCGATGTCCTTTCGACGGACAATCGGGAACGACTCGAGTAACTGCTCGGCTTCCTTCCGCCCGACACCGTACAATTGCAGCACGGCGCCATCAATTTCAGCTCGAATCCTGATTCTTCGACCTTCATCCCAAATGTAGGGACCACTCTCATCGCCCAGCCCGCGCGCAAAGGGCGCCATGTCTACTGCCGTATAAACAAGTTCCAAGATCCTTGGCCGCAACCACTCCGAGAACGATCCACCTAACCAAGATGTGTAAGCAAAAAGAGCATCCGGCGCAGGAATGGGCAGCTGCTGGACGTAATTGTAAGTCAGATTGACACCGCCGAGCTTCTGTCGCAGTGCGTAATCGAGGACGAGGGAACTCAGGATTGCGAGCAGCTCAACCGGATGATCGCAGAAGATGATAGGTGTGCTGTGCCCAACGGCGGCAAGCGGCAATGGATATGGGACCATAGAGCGCTCGTTCGTGGGGCTGGACACGTTTGAGAACGCAAGCAGCCAAGGCGGCAGGTTGCTTGGCATCTCCTTCGCATCCACCCAATACATAGGCAGGACCACCCTGGTCGGATCCGCCAAGTCGTCCCGGGTTAGGTAACTCGGCTGGTTCTGCCGTTTCACGGCTGTCGCACTTCTCAGGACATCGGCCGCACGATGGTTGTAGAAGGTCGCCATCATCCCTTGATAGAGCGGCAGCATTCGCCGCTGTCCAAGGGTGAATCGATTTCCGTTCAACGCCCACCCGTCCGTCTCCAACTCCTCGCGGGTGTGGAATAGGTGCGAGTCGTTGGTCATGTCGAACATCCGCATGAACGACACCCCCCACGGGTTCCCGTTGACTGGGTCGTTCTCGTTGACCAGGACGGGGACTCGCCGGTAGATGCCGACTGTGATTTCCGCGTCCCGGCGGGTGCGGAAGATGGGCACCGTGCCGGTATTCGGGTTGAGAAGCGTGATTTCGTCGGGGGTTAGCGCGAACTCGGCGGCGCTGATGGCGAGCGGGTCGTGCAGGAAGAACGCGAAGGAGGCGGCGGTTTCGTGTTCCTCGCGGCCGGTCGTGGTGAGCAGGCAGAACTTGAAGCGCGAATCGACGGACTCGAAGATGGGTGCCCGATTCTCGAAGTCGTACAGTGCGGCCAGCGAGTTGGTGGTGACCAGGTCCTTGAAGAAGTACTGGGTGGTGGCGTCGGTGGCGATGCCGGTGGGCACGATCACCCCGGACCTCCCGTGCGGCGCGGTGAGGCTCCGGAAGAGTTCGGCGAACACGGCGTAGGTGTTGACGTCCCCGCGCCCGTTCAGCGGATACCGCGCCGATGTTCGCAGGACGGCGCTTTCGCCCTCGGCTCGCCGCCGGGCGGCGCGGAATGCGGCGAACAGTGCGGGGTCGCTGTCTTCGAGCTGGGCGATCAGCTTGCGGCGGGCGGCCGCGTTCGGCGCCTTCGCGATCTCGGGGTCGCGGGCGGCGAAGAACTCCTGCTCCTGCAGCTTGACCCGTTCCCAAGGCGGGTTGCCGAGCAGGCAGGAGAAGCCGCCGGGCCAACCTTCCGGGCCGGTGTCGGCGGCGTTGAGATCACCGAAGATCTCTGGGAACTCCAGATGCCAATGGAAGAAGCGGTATTCGTCGTCGAGCCGACCCACCTCCCGGACCGTGCTACCAAGGTCAAGAGCGTCGGGCTCGTCGGCGATACGCCTCAGGATGGCGTCGGTCGGCGGCTGCGCCGCACCAGCATGCAGTGGCCAGACGAAGGCGGCACACCAGGCGTCGGCGTGGAGGCGGCGACGACGCAGTTCCTCGGATCGTTCGTACTCCTCCCAATCCTGCGCCTGGGCGCGCACCTGATCGACGTCGCCGCCGGATGCGGCGAGCAGGGCCGACCGGGCCTTCCGAAGGGCGGCGGGATCCGCGTCGGCCGATTCGAAGGACATGACGTGCTGCCCGGCCTCGGCCTTGTTGCGCTTGCGGACGGCGGCGGCGTACTTCTTGTCGTCGCCCTCAAGTTCCTTGAACGCGATGTCCGGCACACCCTCCGCGAGCAGGCCGGGGGTGGTGCCGAGAAGCGAGTTGCCGACCCGGATCCGGGCGTCGAGGAAGCCGAGGGGTCGGCCCGGTTCCAGCGCCTCGAGCCACAGCGAGACCTTGGCGAGTTCGGCGGCAAGGTCGTTGAGGTCGACGCCGTAGATGCAGCGGCCGACCACGTTGTGCAGGGCGTGCTGGACGTCCTTCGGGGTGGGTTCGTCCTCGCCGCTGCGGACGGCGGCGAGCCGTCGGGCGATCCGGCGGGCGGCGGCGACCAGGAATCCGCCGGACCCGCAGGCGGGGTCGCAGATGGTCAGGGCGAGTAGCCGTTGTTCGGCGTGCTGCGGGGAGTCGGCGTTCTTGACGGCGTCGTCGAGCACCGGGTCCAGCGCGGAGTCGAGCAGGGCGGACACCAACGCCGGGGGCGTGTAGTAGGAGCCGGTGGTCTTGCGTTCGTTACCTGACAGTCGCTCCAGCGTGAACGACCGCTGGGCGAGGTCGACCCGCGGGATCAGCTCCAGTAGTGACTCGTACACAGAGCCGAGTTCCTCGGCGCCCAGGTGTCGGTAGTCGACCGGCTGCACCCGGGTGCCGTGGCCGCCGACCCAGGCCAGTGCGCGGATCGCGGGGAGCAGGTCGGCGTTGGCGATGTCGGCGCCGAGGATGAGGTCGGGCGTCGGCTGATCGGGCACGGTGGGTTCGCGGGAGTCCGGGTCGAACAGTCCGCCGAGCGCGGGCACGGCGATCTCGGGAAGCCCGTGCCCGCCGAGTGCCTGGAGGACCAGCCGCTGCGCCCGCCACAGGTCGGGGTGGGGTCCGCCGGCGCGTCGGCGGGACAGCCGCCGCAGCCGGGCGGTCGAGAAGTAGCGCTGGTACCGGTCTCGGGCCTCGGCGGGCGCGGAAGGATCGAGCAGGGCGGCGTCCCGGTCCTCGGCGACGAAGCAGAACAGCAGCCGATATACGGTGCGCAGCAACGCCTTGTGAAAATCCCGGTCGCTCAGGTCGCCGTTGTACAGCGCCTGGGTGAGCCATCGGTTGTGCGGGTGCTTGAGCAAGCCGGTGCCCAGCCGGGCGATGGCCTCTTCGACACCGTCGCGCAGTTTGTCGAGCGCGCGGGTGCCCGCGTCGACGGCCTCGCCGCGCCAGGACTCCAGCCAGCAGTCCGATGGTGGTGCGTCCGGTCCGCCGCGCTTCTCCAGCCGGGAGAACTGGGTCAGCTGCCAGAACAGCAGGAACTCGGGGTACAGCTCCCCGTCGAAGATCGTTTCCAGGTCGAATTCGAGGTAGGCGGACCCGGCCAGGGAGGTGGAATCGCGCAACAGCCGGAGTTGTCGGCCATTGGACAGGATCGCCCACAGGTGCTGGGGTTCCCGGTTCAGGTATTCCTGCAGCATCGCCTGGGGGGCGCGCGCCGCCCCGGCCACGCCGGCATTGCGCCGGTCCAGGTTCACCCCGGGTCCCAGCAGGTGCATGACGATGTGATTCCACCGGTGCGAGATCGGGTACTCGTCGTCGCCGATGGCGATCGCGCCGCTGGTGGCGGGCACCTGCCCGTACCCGAGTTCGCGCAGCAAGACCAGCAGCCACCGTTCCCGGGCCAGGCCGGTACCCGGCGCGTCCGGCCGGCGATCCGCGTCGGCGGCGCGCCACGCCTCCCAGACCCCCCGCAGGTATCCCCAGGCCCGTGAGGCGGCGTCGCGGGTCGTTTCCGTCCCGGGCAGGTGGTACGAGGACGATGCCAGGCTGGAGGCATCCCTTACCTCCCCCGACTGGATCCGGGCCAGGAGCACGGGCGGCACGATGCCGCCGACCACGGTGATGCCTTGGAGCGCGCCGCTCATGACGCACCGCCCGCCGGCCGGTACAGGTACACGCCAAGCACATCGACCGGCAGCTGCGGGGTCACCGTGAGCCCCCGCACGCCGAGCCCACCCGCGCGGTCACCGCGGGCGGCCCGGCGTACCGCGACATGGTCGGCGCGTAGCGCCTCGCCGATTCGTTCCGCCTCGGCATCGAGCGCCGGGCCCAGGGCGGGCAGGCTGTTGATCACCGCGCTGAGCGTGGTGCTGGCCATGTCGGGGGGTACGTTGCCGGCCGGCGCGGCGGTGAGCAGGGCGTCGGTCTGGTCCGGGGACAACCAGGATGGATTCGATGGGGGTCCGGTGAACGCCAGCACCCGTGCTTCCTCCGCGAGATGCACTCGGTCCCCCGTCCGGCCGGGCAGCGTCAGGTGGGTGCGGAATCGAACCAGCAGGGCGGTCGTCGGCTTGACCACGCCGGTCGTCAGGATCAGCCCGCAGCGACGTGCCGGTCGCTCGCGGGCCGGAAGCGCCGGGTCGAGCGCGGTGGTCAGGACGTACCGGGCGAGCTCGCCGACGCGGGGGTCGGTGCGGACGAGGATGGACGCCCCCGGGGGTCCGGGGATATCGGCGGCGAACGGCAGCGGTCCGTTGGGAGCGCCGAGCGCGTCCACCAGCCCGACCGGGGCGCCGGTCAGGTCGGCGACGAACCCGTTGCCGCTGCCCGACAGCTGGGCACCCGCTTCGACCAGGGCGGCGCGGACGAAGTCGCCGACGTCGGCTGGTTCCCCGAGGCTGCGGCGGGCCGCGGTCACGGCGTCCTGCACCTCGTCGGGCCGGATGGTGCTTTGCGCGTATCGGGTGCGGCTGCGCTTCTCCTCGTCCGCGCTCGATCGCCACTCGGATTCGAGGGTGTCAGCTTGCGTGGACTGCCCGTAGTCGAAGGCGAGTTGTTCGCCCGGCTTGCCCTGCAGGAGCAGGCCTTCCAGGAGGGCGGCCAGCACCCGGTCGCTCTGTGGTGGCACGGGCACGCTGATGCCCAGGTCGCGGCGGATGGCCTCGTGCTTGCGCAACAGCACGTTCAGCACGATGCCGTCGATGCCGTTGTCCTCCCCGTAGATCAGCAGGGCCCGGACGACGTCGACGCGTTGCCCGAATCTGTCGACCCGGCCCTCTCGCTGCTCGTGCCGGGTGGGGTTCCAGGCGAGGTCGTAGTGGATGACCGCCTGGAAATCGTCCTGTAGGTTGACGCCCTCGGAGAGGCAGTCGGTCGCGACGAGCACCTTCGCGCCGCCGCGGGCACTCGCCGCCAGCGCGGCGACCCGCTCGGCCCGCTCCTCCGATGGATGCTCGCCGGTCACGAACTCGACGGGGATCTTGTCCAGTTGGGTCCGCAGGTAGGTTGCCACGTACTCGGCGGTGGGGATGAACCGGCAGAACACGATCGGGCAGAACCCGTCCTTCAGCAGCGCCTTGATCCGGCCGGCGAGCAGGAAGAGCTTGGCGTCGTCGCCGGGTGACTGCGCGAGTTCGGCGGCTCGCCGCTGGAACCGGCGCAGGATGCGGCGCTGCTGGGCGGCGGGATCTTCCTCGATCAGAGCACCGGGCGTGCTGTCCGCGCCGTCCAGGGCGTCGTCCTCGATCTGGTCGAGGGTTTCGGACGCGCCGATCTGATCGGCGATCGCCTCCGACTCCGCGGTGGCGGGACCGGCCCGGGTGTCCAGCGTCGCGGCGGCCGCGGCCGGTGAGGATGCCATTGCTCGGAGCAGCGACAGCGCGGACCACCAGCGGATGCGTTGGTCCAGCTTGGTGCCGGATCGGTCCTGCACCCGGCCGCGGACGTAGTCGAGGACGTCGGCGAAAAGTTCCCGGTGGCCCAGGCTGAGGCGGTAGGACTCTTCGACGGTTTCCCGGTCTCGGGGGAACTGGGTGTCCTGGCCGAGGTATCTGCGGATGTCGGCGCGGCGTCGCTGCACCATGTGGTCGGCGAGCAGCCGTCGGCCGGATTCGGCGGCGAGGTCGGCGGTGTGCAAGGTCGGGTCGAGCAGGGCGATGAGGTTGCGGAACGCCGCATCGTTGCCGCTGTGTGGGGTGGCGGTGACCAGCATCAGGTGCCGGGTGGGGTCCGCGGCGAGGTCGCGGACCAGCCGGTAGCGCTGGGTGCGGCCGGCTCCCCCGTGGCCGGTGTCGTCGGCGGCGCAGCTGTGGGCCTCGTCGACGAGGATGAGGTCCGGTGCGGCGCGCAGGAAGTCGTCGCGTCGGCGTTCGGCCTTGATGAAGTCGGTGGAGACGATGGTGACGGGGTGGTGTTCGAACAGTGACTGGCCGTACTCAAGGCCGCGTTCGAGCCGCGCAACCGTCCCGGGCAGGACGAGTTGCGGAGCGAGCCCGAACTTCTCGGCCAGTTCCCGGCGCCACTGCTCGGCCAGGCTGGGCGGGCACAGCACGGTCAATCGCTCCGCGGACCCCTGTGCCAACAGTTCCGCGGCGATGAGCCCCGATTCGACGGTCTTGCCGATGCCGACGTCGTCGGCGATCAGCAGCCGGACGGGGTCCTGGCGCAGCGCGAGCAGCAGCGGCACCAGTTGGTAGGGCCGCGGCGCGACGCCGAGAGCAGCGAGTGATCGGAAGGGGCCGCCGCTGGAACGGAATCCGATCCGCAGCGCGTCCCGCAGCATCCTGGCGCTGCGGTCGTCCCCGATGTCGTCGGGTGATGGCGGTGGGAACGTGGCGGCCAGGACGGTCTCCGCGCCGGGCAGCAGGCCGGCGATGTCGTCGTCGCCACCCCCGAGTGGACGCACGACCAGCAGGTCCGGATCGGAGCCGGGGAGCACCACCCATTCGCGCCCGCGTGCGCTGACCAGCGAGCCGACCGCGAAGGACCGCCGCTCGGTGGTGGTCATGGTGTCGCACCTCCGAAGACGCCGGGATGATCCGCGACGTAGTGGTCGAGTTCCGCGTCCGCGGGTACCAGCAGCACGTTCCACCCGGCGAAGGCGAGGTCCATGAGTGTGTCGGGTGTCGCCCGTTCGGGTCGCTCTACCACGACTACGGTCGGCAGGGGCGGCCGGTCATAGGCGAAGTCGACCCGGATACCGCCGATCTCGACGTCGTAGCGATCGGGCAGCCGCAGTTGCCTCGCCCGGAGCAGGTCCAGCATGTCCGTCAGGCGCCGTTCCAGGCCGGCTGGCACCGAGCTTGTGCCGGTGTCCACGTCGTCCTCGCCGTCGGTGATGACCGGGGTGGTGGTCGACGCGGCGAGCGCCAGGAGGGTGCCGACGATGGCCCGCCGGTCGATCAACTCGTGCGATGTCTGGTTGCTGTAGGACAGCAGGCAGCGGTAGCAGCCGCGGACGCACGCGCCCTCGATATCGTTTCCCGTCGCCGCGTCGACGTGGATGATCGACAGCGCCTCGGCGGCCACCCGGGCGAAAGCCGTGGGTTCGGCGTGCAGTCGCCGCAGCACGCCGGCGCCGCCCTCCGCCGCCTCGACGAGCAGCACCCGTCCGCGCGCGTCCTCGTCGGGCAGCGGCTGGCTGGTGAGCTCGGAATCCTCGAGCTGGAAGCACGCTTCGATGCCCCGTTCGATCGCGAACTGCAGGGTGCAGGCGACGCTCTCGGACATCGGCTCGGCCCACCGGATGACCGCGATATTGCGCCGGTCCTCCACGTAGGGCGTGACGATCGCACGCAGCTTCACGTCCCTGATGCCGGCCTCCAGGTCGTCATCCGGGTCGTCGGGGACGGCGGCCGCATCCTTCTCGCTGAGCCACTGCCCCTTCACCAGGTCGAGCCAGAAGCCGTGCGCATCCTTGTCCTTGCGATTGCGCCGGCCAAGGTTGGTGACCCTGATCTCGGCGGTGTCGCCGTACCGCAGGTCCACGATCTCGGAACCGCTCTCGCTCGCCGCGATCGCGTGCGACCAGCCTGGATGCCGTCCCCTGGGCACGAAACGATAGGTGGTCCGCAGTTCGAATCCGACCTTGTTGCGCTCCTCTTCGTCGGCGCTGATCCGCTCCCGGCGTCGGGTGATGACCGATTGGAGCTGGATGAGGTCCCGCCAGGGCGCACCCAGCGCGGCGCCGCAGGCCTCGCACACGTCGAGGCCGGGCTTGCGTTCGTGGTGATACCCACATGACTCGCACACCCTGACCTCGGTGCGGACCACGTCGCCCGGCTGCACGCCCTCGCCGCCCCGAGGCAGGCTGATCCGGGGTCACCTGGTAGCGGGCGCCCTCGTGGTACACCAGCGCGCCGGGACCGAATTCGCTGATCGCTAGGAACCGGGGCCGCTGCAGCCAGCTACTGTCCTTCCCCTTGTAGCCAGGGATGAAGGCGGCCAGCGGCAGCCGCGGGAACGAGTAGCCCGGCAGGAAACCCTCCGATGCGAAGTAGCGGTAGGAGTAGAAATCCGACTGACCGACGTCGTCGGCCTCGTTGAGCAGGATCTCGATCCGTTGCCGGGCTTCGCGGCGGCGAGCATCAGCGTCATCGCGCGCCTTGCGCGGCAAGGTGGCGTCCGCGGCGATGGTCTCGGCGGCCGAACGTTCGTCGTCGGCGTTGCGGTACAACTCGCGCCAGCGATCGCAGGCGGCATCGAATCGCGAGACGGCCGCGTCGATGACGTTAATGGTCCACTGATCCGACCACCAAGACGTTGCGGCCAGCTCCGTAGTGAGCGGCGAGAGGAGATGATGAGCGACGTCTTTCGCCCGTTTGGCGGCCAGATCGTCGGCGAGCACGTCGGAGATCGCGACGTTGACCGGAAAGTCCTTCGCGGACAGGTCCAGAACGTCCGCCATCGACCGTCCGAGCCCGTCCTTGGTCGAGCCGAGGGTTTCGGCCAACCAGATGGCGTGCACGTGGGACCGGACGAGGTCTTCGTTCGCGAGGTCGAGCCGGGGTGGTTGGACCTGCCCCGACACCATCAGGTTTGAGCGGTCGAAGTAGTACCGGTCGTGGTTGTTGCCCGACGAGCAGTAGGTCACGACGATCGCCGGCTGACCGGAGCGACCGGCGCGGCCGCTGCGTTGGGCGTAGTTGGCCGGGGTCGGTGGCACGTTGCGTAGGCCGACGGCGTTGAGGGACGCGATGTCGACGCCCAGTTCCATCGTCGGCGAGCAGAAGAGCATCGGCAGCTTCGCGAGCCGGAATTCCTTCTCTCGGTCCTCCCGGATGACGGCCGGCACCTGGGCGGTGTGCTCGGCCGCCCGGAGGCCGGCGAGGTTGGTCTCCATCTCCAGGTAGAGGTCCCGGAAGAAGGGGATCACCCGCGGTCGTTTCTCGGCTGTGTACCTTCTACGAACCGGATCGGGTGCGCCGTGCTGCCCGTCTCCGGCGTGCAGGCTCATCGCGGCGGTCTTGAGCCGGTAGCCCTGGACGTTCGTCTCCTTGATTTCGGTGACCAGACCATGAGTGTGCAGCACGGTCAGCAGCGATCCGATGACGTCGTCCGCCTCGGCCACCGTTAGCTTTCGGCCGAATCGGTCCGAGTCGCGGAGCCAGCGACCGTAGGCCCCGCGTCCGGTGAGGGTGAGGACTGATCGCATCGTGCCGGCTGGTTTGGGTCCGGGAACCGCGGTCCCGACCAGCGGGTTGGGCTCGCTGTCGCCGAGCGCCCACAGTCCGGTGAGGTGTTGACCGCTGAGGCGTCGGTGCTGATCGAGAAACTCCTCGGAGAGCGCGGTCGAGTCGATCGCGAGTACGCGGCGGAACTCATCCAGGAGAACCCGGGCAACCTCTTCACGCTGCCCGGGCTCAGCGTCTCTGAGCAGCTGATCCGCGTTCCGCCATAGGTCGTCCCGAGCGGAAAGCTGATCCAGAATCGGGTACCTGATCTCCATCAATCCGGTCTGCTCCAGATTGGGCAGTGTAATTCGCCAGCCGCGCTGCAGGTCGCGGATCGCCCGGTACTCGACGACTCCTCGCAGGGCTCGGCGAGCGGCCCGTAGATCGAGCGAATCGGGATGTTGCGCGAAGTCCTGCGGGTCGAGTTCCAGGGCGTCGGCGACCGCGGGGCCGATGTCCAGCGGGTCCAGACCTGGTGGACCGGCGGCGACCAACGCCCGCCGGATCGCGGACCGCAACTGCACGACCAAAACGAAGTCGTTGAGATGGCCGGCCTGCAATGAGGCGTCCTGCCGGTTGTCGACGAAGGTGAGCAGCTTTCGCGCCTCGGCGTCCAATTCGTCCTCGGGTACTGCGCGCAAGGCGCGCAGAATGCTGGTGGCGATCACGGTCATCGCGCTCGAACGACCCTCCTGATCGAGGGTGACCAGCTTGGAGAACTCGTTGGATCGGATCGCCTCGTAGGACACGCCGCAGGACAGGCAGAACCGGAGGACCGCAGGGATCCAGGCTGCGACCTGTCCGTCGCCGAATCCGGTTTCGTCAAGGACCGCGGATCCGGCGGGAGTGATGCGGTAGCGCTGTGGGACGTCGCGCTTGCGAGGATCGGTGATCTTCTGGCCGGACATGGTGTCCGAGATCCAGGAGGCCGGCAGCCTGCCTGCCGAGATCGGATCCTTTGGCCACTCCTGGTCCGCCGAGACAAACAAATAGCCGTCGTTGCGGTCAGCCGGCCGGAGCTGGTGGCGGGCCTGGAAGATCTTGCCTCTTCCGTCGTCGACGAGGCGCGCCATCAGGTATTCCTGGCCGCATTCTCGGCAGAACGCGAGGGGGAACAGGCGCCGACCGCCGTCGATTTCGAGTTGGAAGTCCATCTCGATGGCGCGCTGCTGTTCCGATTCGGCGGTGGCGTAGATGGACCCGCCCTTGGAAAGGAATTGGTGCAGCCGGAAGGCGAACAGCGGGCGACCTGTTCGTTCGTTGGTGGTGCGTGATCCGGCGAGGAGAGTGGCTCGAATGGCCGTCGCGCACCGCGTCGCGTCGGTGCGAGTGAGGGCGGCCAACGCTTGGGCCGCGGCGGCCACGGTGGTGGGCGGGCGGCGGATCAGGCGGCCCGAATCCTGCTCCTCGGCGATGCCGAAGGTGTCCTCGATCCACGACGCCAGCGGATCGGCGCTGAGGTTCGCGTACCCGGCGGTCAGCACGGGGTCGACGGACTCCGCGTGCCCCCGGGCGTCGACGGCCGCCGCCAGGTCCTTCGCCGCCGGGTGGCGATCGGTGGTGACCCGCACCAGCGTCTCGGTGATCACGTGCCGCGCTTCGACGGTGGACCCGAAGATCCTGGTGGCCACGGTAGCGACCTCTGCCTGCTGTTCGGCGACCGAGCCGCCGCTGGAGATCGTGGCGGAGGTGCCGACACACTGCAGCGTCCGGCCCGCGCGGCAGGCATCACGGACCCGACGGACCAGCAACGCAACATCAGCGCCCTGCCGTCCACGGTAGGTATGCAGCTCATCGAGGACTAGATACTTCAGGCCCTCGGCCGCCTCGACCAGGGATGACCGTTCGGCGGGCCGGGTGAGCACCAGTTCCAACATCACGTAGTTGGTGAGCAAGATGTCCGGCGGATGGTTGAGGATGCGCTTGCGAACCTCGGGCGACTCCTGCCCCGTGTACCTTTCGAACGTCACCGGTGGATCGTCGTAGCCGCGGCGCAGAAACTTGCTGAGCTCTTCGACCTGGCTGTTGGCCAGGGCATTCATCGGGTAGACCACGATCGCCTGGACGCCCTTGCCAGAGCCCTCGCGCAGGACGCGATCCACGATCGGCACGATGTAGGCAAGCGACTTGCCAGACCCGGTGCCCGTCGTCAGGACGTAGGAGGCTCCGCTGCGGGCGACGTCGACGGCGTCACGCTGGTGTTGGTGGAGCGTGATGGCCTGCCTTGAGGCGCCTTCCTCGCTCTTGACGGCGAAGATTCGGCGGCATTCCTCCTGCAGCACGCCCTGGTCAACAAGCTCGTCGATGCTGCCGCCAGGGGCAAAGGACGGGTTGAGGGCGAGCCAAGGGTCCGGCCATTGAGCACCGCGTGCGCTTTGCTGCTCGACCGCCGATCGGATTCGGTCGTCCTGGATGTCCACGAAGCCGAGGGTGAACTCGCGATAGTCATGGATGAGCCGGCGGTGCACCTCGAACGCATCCACCTTTGCCAGCCCTCCCCCCGGATGCCATGCTCATTCCCCGTGGCACTTCGCCGAGCCAGGGGACGGCCGCTGTACAGCCGACCGTAGTCGATCACGCCACAACGTGTCAGCCAACCTCAGCTCGCGTTCCCGAACCCCTCCTACCTGTCTGAGGGCATCGAGCATCTCAACTCACGGCACACTGGTCCAGGGCCATCGGGTGCTGCGTCCTTCCGCGAGAACCAATGGAGTGGTCCCGCTGAACATCACTCGGTAGCCCTCCGGCGTGGACATCAACGCCGTCAGCGCTGCTACTGACACCACCCGGTGGGACGCACCCCCGCGCGAATCAGGCCTGGCACTGCCGTAGAGCTCCCACTGCCACGCTCGGACTTGCCCAGCCCTTCGGCCTCGCGGGTGGATCCAGTCGATGCTGATCGCACGCGGCTGACCAGGGACTGCTCAAGCTCGTAAAAGGCGGGTGACTGGTCAGGGGTAGCCGGGTAGCCATGGGTTTCGGCTGGTCAGCATGGT
>CAZCEH010000022.1:0-81952 GCA_964497705.1 uncultured Actinomycetes bacterium
CACCAGCGGGCAGCTCCAGTGACCGCCTATGGGCAGTTTTCCATGGCCACCGACATCCAGCCATCGATTTGCCAGATTCGGCCCCAATTCGACGCCGGGAACGGCGGAACCTGGCAAATCGGCGAAGCCGACCCGTCGTCCTGCGGAACATCCTGCTGCCGGAGCCAGATCGCCGACGCCAGATCGCCGACGTCAGATCGCCGACGCCAGATCGCCGACGTCAGACGCCCGACGACGCCCGCCCTCGGCCGCCGGCGTCCCGATCCTGTCCGCCCAAGGTCGGCATCCCGCCGACAGGGGTCGGGGGCGTAACATTTGTCCAACGTCGGTTTGTAGAAATGGAGGCGGCGTGGTCGCAGCCAGGTCCGGCTCACCAACGAAGCGCCCAGCGAACCGCCGGGGCCGTCCTTCGCCAGGGGCGCCGCGTGCTTGAGGACGTCGTGCACCGACCGCCCGCGGACCAGACATCAGAGGCGCCACTGATGCAGCGGCTATGCGCGCAAGCCGCCGGCTACCTCGGCGACCCGTTCCTGCTCACCGTGACCGCCGACGGCGAACCACACTGCAGCCCGGTCCCCGTCGAGTGGGCCGCCGACCGGCTGATCGTGCCGGCTCCTCGACACTGGTCGTCGCCATCCGCACCGGCAACGCGGCCGGTGAGCCTGCTCTACCCGCCGAACTCCCCCGGCGGGTACGCGCTGATCATCAATGGCACCACCAACGGCAGCGGCCCGCGGCTGGCGGTGTCCATCGACCGGGCGGTGCTGCACCGCCGCGGTCGACCGGCGGAGGTCGGCGGCACCGCCTGCGGATCGGACTGCGTCCCCCTCGACATCCCCACTGTTTCGGAGTGAGGGGTAAGGGGTGAGGAGCCGGCCGCACCGGAAACCGGCGCCGCCGCGACGAGCCGACCGGTGATGGTCACGGCGCTCTGATCGCTCGGCACCCCGCTGCGGTGTGGGCGGCCGCGGTCCGCGATCGAACCGCGGCGACCGCAGCCACGACCAAGGCGGCCACGACCAAGGCGGCCTGGCCGGCCGGCTGTTTGACCGGCCAGGCCTGGCGCGGACCGCCGTCCCGGGTCGAGGATCCGCGCCTGATCATGCATGTTCCCCCTTGCGGGCCGGTTGTGACCGGGCGGGTCGGGTGAACGTGCAGAAAGGGGTTCTTATGATGAGTCAACTCCCTGCACCTGCGGCGTGGTCCTTCGTCGGGTCGACCGACCAGCCAGGTCCCTGATCACGAAGCGCGGTGACAGATCGTGACCGAATCTCTTACGGCCGCTGCGGCGGCCGTCTCCGGCGCTGCCATCGAGCAGATCGGCCGTTTCAGCTACGAGGCGCCCACCGATTCGTGGACGTGGTCCGACGAGATCTACGCGATGCACGGCTTCGCCGCCCGCGAAGTGGTTCCGACCACGGCGCTGATGCTCGCCCATCAGCATCCCGACGACCGGACCGGTACGGCCGGTGCGGTGATCGACGCGCTGCGTACCGGGCGACCGTTCGCGTCCCGCCACCGCATCCTGGACAGCCGCCAGACCGAACGGGTGATCGTCAGCGTCGGCGAGGCCGACCGGGACGACGCGGATCGGATCCGCCGCATCCATGGGTTCATGATCGATATCACCGAGAGCTTCCGGCGCGAGCTGGCCGCGTCCACGCACGCGGCGGTGGAGGCGGCCGGGGCCTCCCGGGCGGCGATCGACCAGGCCAAGGGCGCGCTGATGCTGGTCTACGGGATGGACGGCGATGCGGCGTTCGACCTGCTCCGGTGGTACTCGCAACGGTCGAACGTCAAGCTGCGGGAGCTGGCCGAGGCACTGGTCGGCGCGGCCTCCCAGGGGCTGCCGATGAGCGGTGACACCCGCCGCCGCCTGGACGAGGTGTTCTTCGGGTTGACCGGTGGCCCGGTCGGCACGGCCCAGGCCGCGGCCGGCGGCGAGCTGCTCGCGGAGGTCAGCCAGGTCGACGGAGCGCCGATGCTGCGGGTGACCGGCGACGTCGACCTGTCGACCGGGCCGCAGTTCACCGCGGCGCTGGCGTCGGTGGTCGGTCAGGCCGACGCACCGCACCCGGTCGTGGTCGACCTGTCCGAGCTGGGGCACCTGGGCTCGGTCGGGCTCGCGGTGCTCACCCAGTTCCACCGGCGCTGCACCGGCAAGGGCACGCCGTTGCGGATCGTGTTCGGCGACCTGGCCACGCTCCCGTCGGTGCGATCGGCGGGACTGTCGATGTTCGACTCGGTGGACAGCGCCCTGACCGGGTGACCCTGCCCCGGCTTCGGGGCCGGGTGGTGCCGGGTGGTGCCGGGCCGTGCCGGGCGGTGCCGGGCGGACTCACCAGCCCCGGACCAGGCGCGATCAATCGGCGGTGGGTCGACGGGCCAGGCCGGCCAGATCGAGCACGAAGCCCGCCGGCGATCCGGTCGCCGCGACCAGCACCGGCGGATGCCGCAGCGCGCCCGGCCGGCCGGTCGCGGACAGCGTGTGCAGCATCTGGACTCCGGCGCTGCCCAGATGCGTCACCTGGTTCAGGTCGACGGTCACCGGCAGTTCGCCGCCACGACCGGCCCGCAGCACCTCGTGCCGCAACGCCCCGACCGACGCGAGGTCGACCGGCCCGGCGACGGTGATCACCCTGTCGCCGATCGGGCCGGACGGGACCGCGCTGAAGGTGCTCTCCGGGATCGGCACCGACCCGCTGGAAGACAGCACGCCGATCGGCCGGTGCAGCCGGCGGCGCAAACGCACGACGGTGCCACCGGGCTCCGCTTCGATCGAAAAGTCGTCCACCGCCTCGGCCACCATGGCCAGGCCTCGTCCACGGGTGCCGGCCTTGGTGATCGGTGGCCGCCATCCCCCCTCGTCCGCGATCACCAGCAGGGCGTCGCCGTCGGTGGTCAGGTTGGCCTGGACCCGCAGCGTTCCGCCGCTGCCCGTCCGGTAGGCATGCTCGATGCTGTTCGCCGCGGCCTCGCTGACCGCCAGCGTCAGGGCGGTCTCGTCCTCCTGGGTGACCAGCTGATCGCGCAGCCACGACCGCAGGTCCGATCGGATGGACTCCAGCTTGTCGGCCTGCGCCGGGTACTGGGCGTACCAGGGGCTCACCGGAGCGGAGCGGCGCTGCACGGCCACCACCGTCACGTCGTCGACATGACCGGGCCTGGTCATCAGCTCGACGGTGTGCTCGCAGGCCCGTTCCGGCACCGAGGCGGGGCCGCCCCGGGCCAGACCACGACCGAGCACCGCGTCGCCGGCGACGGTCGCCAACATGGCCATCCCCGACTCCCACGTGCGATCCGGCCGCTCCACCAGGCCGTCGCTGTACAGCAGTAGCACCTCGCCGGTTTGCAGCGTGTCCGTCACCGGGTCGGCGGTGCCACCGGCGCCCAGTGGGCGGTGACCGGACAGCGGGAGGAACCTGGCCGCACCGGTCGAGTCGATGACCAACGGGGCCGGGTGGCCGCAGGTGACATAGGTCAGCCGGCCGGACTCCGGGTCCACCAGCACGACGCACACGGTCGCGGCGAACCCTCCCGGGGTCCGCGAGGCGAACCGGTCCAACTGGACCATCGCCTCCGCCAGTGGCTGACCGGTGTCCAGCAGGTAGGCGAGCACGGCTCGCAGTTGGCTCATCACACCGGCGGCGGCCACCCCGTGGCCGACCACGTCCCCGACGATGACCGCCAGCCGACGATCGTCCAGCACGAACCCGTCGAACCAGTCGCCACCGGCGGCGTGCTCGACGTCGGCGACCAGGTACCTGGCGGCCAGCTCGAGTCGCGGCAGGACGGGCAGGCTGGTAGGCAGCAACGTGCGTTGCAGGTCGTCGATGACGTCCAGCGCGGCCCGGTAGCGGCGACGGAACTCGCTGCCGCGACGGGTGGCCCGGCGCCGCGCCTGAGCCGGCGCGGTCGTGTCCACGGCCTGCACGATCACGCCGCGCATCGACCCGTCGGCGAAGCGCCACGGCGACATCATGAAGGTGACGAACCATTCGAGGTCGATCTGGCCGTCGGCGCCCGTGTCGATCTGGACCCGCCAGTCCCTGGCGGTGATCGGTTGGCCGGAGGCGAAGACCTCGTCCATCCGCTCCAGCAGCTGCTGCCCGGCGAGTTCGGGGATCGCCTCGGCGCACGGCAGCCCGAGGGTTTGCCGGTCGCCCAGCAGCCGCCTGGTCACCGCGTTGATCGCGACGATCCGGTGATCGGGGCCCTCGAGGCCCACGTGGATCGCCGGCGAGTCCTCGAAGACCCTGATCACCACATCGCTGTCACCGGCGCCCGGGGCATCGCCGGCCAGGGCATCGGCGGCCAGGGGCTGATCGTCCGGCTGCACCGCACCACCTTGGCACGGATCCGGCCGGCCGCGTGAGTCGTCGCCGACCGGTCCGCGTTCCGTCGGATCCCCGGTCGCGGCGTCGACGCTCGATACAGTGGCACGGTCAATTGGTGAGCACGGCTCACGATCTCAGGCACGGCTCATCACGGGAGAGCGGATGGCGGACGGGTGGCCCCGGCACACCGGTGTGTCGTTCCGGGCCGGCGACGTGCGCCTGGTCGGTGACCGCTGGGATCCCGCCGGCCGCCCGGCGCAGGGCGTCGCGCTGCTGCTGCACGGCGGCGGTCAGACCCGGCACTCCTGGGGACACACCGCCGAACGCCTGGCCGGCCACGGCTGGTCGGCGATCACCGTCGACGCCCGCGGGCACGGCGACAGCGACTGGGCGCCGGACGGCGTGTACACGCTGGACGCGTTCGTCAGCGACCTGTACGCGGTGGTCGGCTCCCTGGACGCGGTTCCGGTCCTGGTCGGCGCCTCGCTCGGCGGGATCACCGCGCTGGCCGCGGTCGGTGAACGCCCGGGCACGGCCGCCGGGCTGGTCCTGGTCGACGTCACGCCACGGATCGACCGGGCCGGGCGAGCCCGGATCATGGAGTTCATGGCCGCGGCCCCGCACGGCTTCGGGTCGCTCGAGGAGGTGGCGGACGCGATCCAGGCCTACAACCCGCTTCGCCGCCGGCCGCGCAACCTGGACGGACTGCGCAAGAACGTCCGGCAGCGGGCGGACGGCCGCTGGTACTGGCACTGGGATCCACGGTTCCTGCAGCTCGGGGACGAGCCGGCCCGCGACGCCACCGAGGCCCGGCTGGACGAGGCGGCCCGCCGGGTGAACGTGCCCACCATGCTCGTCCGGGGCAGCAAGTCCGACATCGTGACCGACGACAGCGTGGACGACCTGCGCCGGCTCATCCCGGGGGCCCGGATCGAGCAGGTGGCGGCCGGGCACATGGTGGCCGGGGACGACAACGACATCTTCACCGCTCAGCTCCTCGACTTTCTCGGCGAGGTCGAGGTGCCGGTCCCGTGACAGCTCGGCTCGGGCCGGCCCCCGGCGACGGCAGCGCGGAGGATCCGACCGGCCGGCCGGCCATCGACCACGTCGGCGACCGGCTCAAGGCGGTTCGCATGCGGCGCCGGCTGACCCTCACGGCCGTCGCGGAAACGACCGGCATTTCCAAGAGCACCTTGTCCCGCCTGGAAACCGGTCGGCGACGACCGACCCTGGAATTGCTCCTCGCGCTCTCCGCGGCCTACCGGGTGCCGTTGGACGATCTGGTGGGGGCACCGGAGGTGGGAGACCCACGGCTGCGGCTCAAGCCCGGCGTCGTCAAGGGCCGCACGGTCATTCCCCTGACTCGCCAGCCGGACGGCATGCAAGCCTGGAAGATCGTGATCCCGACCAGCAAGGTCACCCCCGAACCCCGAGCGCACGACGGCAGTGAATGGATCTACGTGCTGTCCGGCCGGCTCCGGCTCGTCCTCGGCGACCAGGATTGGCTGCTCGGACCCGGCGAGGTTGCGGAGTCCGACACCCAGATCCCGCACTGGTTCGGCAGCACGGGTCACGAACCGGCGGAAATTCTCAGCATCTTCGCCCGACCCGGCGAACGGATGAACGTACGCACCCCGCCTCCGGTGACGTGAACTCATCGAGGAAGGGCGGCGACGGCGGCCGGCCGGAAGCCCTTGACGGTCAGGTACACCCCGAGCGAGAACTCCCAGACCGCGATCGGGATGGCGGCCACGGCGGCGATCGGAGCCATCCGGTCGTAGACGCCGAAGAAGATGGCGAAGTCCGACGCGAGCAGCAGCGGGGCACCGACGAGCCCGATGGCGGGCAGGACGCGCGGCACCAGGCGGCTCCGGTACAGCACGGACCCCAGGAACACGGCGTTGAACACCGGCATCAGGCTCTGTGACAGCAGGAACGTCCAGTCGTAGAACGCCGCGAGGGTGTGCCCGACGGTCAGGATCGCCGACGGGTCGGCCGGGGCGGCTATCGGGTCCGGACGCAGGGTGACCAGCGTGAGCACGCTGATCACGCCGACGATGATCAGGCTGCCTTCCATGACCCGGGACGCGACGAAACCGACGGCGGCGGTTTCGTTCTGCCGCCTCAGTACCGGGAACAGCACGATCGCGGTGCCCACGCATGCCAGGGCGACGACCACCTCGCTGAAGGCCCCCCAGAGCACGCCGGCGTCACTGCCGGCGCCCAGGATGAAGTCGTCCTGCCCATGCACGTGTTGGTACAGCGCCAGGGTCGGGATGGAGGCGAACGTGAGCAGGTACAGCACGCCGGCGGCAAGGGCGGTGCGCCGCAGCGGATCGGTCACGGGTCGAGGCGCCGCTGGGGTGGGTATGGCGGTACTCATGTCGGCTTCCTTTCAGGGTGGTGGGTAGCGGTTCCGCACGGCGGTAATCCGAATTCGTGGCCGGCTTCTCGATCAGGTGGTGCCGAGCGGGCCGACGATGCGACCCCGGCCGGACACGCCGCCACCGGACAGCGTCCGCGCTTGTATACGGCGTACACAACGTGGCTCGAACGGTAGAGTGGACGGCGTACACCTGTCAAGCTGATTCACGCGGAGGGAAGCCCGAGTCGCGATGACGCAACGCAGCGGGTCGTCCAAGCGGGAGGTCCTGACCCGGGATCGAGTGCTGGCCACGGCGGTGGCCGTCGCCGACAGCCGCGGCCTGGCCGCCGTGAGCATGCGCCAGCTGGCCGCCGAGTTCGGCGTGGTCCCGATGGCGTTCTACCGGCACGTCGCCAGCAAGGACGAGTTGCTCGACGGCATGATCGACCGGATCATCGGCGAGATCGATCACCCGGATCCGACTCTCGACTGGAGAACGGCCGTCCGGGCACGCATCCTGTCCGCCCGGGCGGTGCTGTTGCGGCATCCGTGGGCCCGGCGGGTGATGGAGTCCAAGACGGTCCCCACCCCGATCGTGCTCGGCTACCTGGACTCCACGATCGGCCTGCTACTGGCCGGCGGGCTCTCGGTCGACCTGACCCACCACGCCATGCATGCGTTGGGCAGCCGCATCTTCGGGTTCACCCAGGAGCTGTACAACGACCCACAGAACGCCGAGCCACTGCCTCCGGAGGCGATCAGCCAACTGGCGCAGTCGTTTCCGGGAATCGCCGCGGTCGCGGCCAACCGCAACCACGACGGATCATCGGTGGTCGGAACGGGGTGCGACGACCAGTTCGAGTTCGAGTTCGCGCTGGACATGGTGCTCGACGGGGTGGAGCGGCTCCATCGGATCGGATGGCGGTCCAGACCCGACGCCGACTACGGCGAACCGGCTCGCCCTTCGATTCGGTAGTCGGCCAGCAGCCGGGCGAGCGCGTCCGGGTCCGTCTCCTTCAGGTCATCCAGCGCCCGACGAGCCCGATCGTGGGCACCCTTGCGGAACTCGTCCTTCTTCGCCTGGATGCCGTCGCAGATCTCCCGCAGCTTGGCCAACGCCTCGGCCGGCGGCTCCTTGGCAGAGGCCAGCGCCAGCAGGATGTCCGTGATCGGACCGAGCTGCGCACCGTAGGTCGCCACGTCCCGCACGATCTGCGCCTCGAGTTCGGGCTCACCGCGGCCGGTCACCGTGATCGTCGGCGAGAGGATCTTGAACCACTGGCTGACGTCGCCGCTCAGCGGTTCCTGCCGGTCACCGCTATCCCACCCGGCGAAGGCGGGCCAGAACGGATTGAACGCCATGACATCATTTTGACATCCGACAATCCGGGGCGTCCGGTCGCAGGCCGAAACGGCGCCGCTCTGGTGTGGTGGGCGCGGACGGGTTCGAACCGCCGACCGCCCGGGTGTAAGCCGGGTGCTCTCCCGCTGAGCTACGCGCCCCTACGCCGCGCCGGGTCCGGATCGGGCCGCGCGGGCGCCCGCCAGTATCCCATCCGGCGCGCCGCACACTGACCGATCGCCGGTCACCACACGTCCGCAGACGGCGATCGAGTGAACCGTAGCCGCGCAACCGGCGCCGCGGTGCGCGGGAACGGTTCAGTCGACGGCCCCGGGCTGAGCCCGACCCAACACTGGCCCGACCCGACACTGAGCCCGAACCAACACTGAGCCCGACCCAAGCCTCAGCCCGCGGGGACCAGCGCCGCCACCGCCCGCCGCCACGCCGACTGGTCCCGCGCCTGCCCGGGCGGGTTCACCTCGGCGAACCGGATGATCCCGTCGGCGTCGATCAGGAACGTGCCGCGCAGCGCCATGCCCGCCCGCTCGAAGAAGACGTCGTAGGCCCGGGCGACCGCGCCGTGCGGCCAGAAGTCCGACAGCAGCGGAAACGGGTAGTTCTGCTGGACTCCCCACGCTCGCAGTGACTGTGGGGTGTCGGTGGAGATCGCCAGCACCTGGACGCCGGCGTCGGTGAAGTCGGACAGGTCGTCCCGCAGCTGGCACAGCTCCGCGGTGCACACGCTGGAGAACGCGAACGGGTAGAAGACCAGCAGCACCGGCTGCCGGCCGCGGAACGAGGACAGGACGACCGGGGTCTTGTTGGCGTCCGGCACCGTGAAGTCCGGCGCGACGACGCCGACCGGAAGGCCCTGGCCGGACATCAGCGGCGGGCCTTGCCGGACCGGGGGCGGGCCAGCCGGGCCAGCATCCAGCCCGGGCCGCCGTTCACGGACGTGGTCTGGGCCAGCCCGGCGGTCTGCGTCGCCTCCGCGACCTCGCTGGGCTCGACGTACCCGTCCTGGCCCGTCTTGGGCGTGGCCAGCCAGATCACCCCGTCGTCGGCGAGCAGGGGCACGGCGTTGATCAGCGCGTCGGTCAGGTCGCCGTCCCCCTCCCGCCACCACAGCAGGACGGCGGCGAGCACCTCGTCCGAGTCGTCATCCAGCAGGTCGGCTTCGACGAGGTCAGCGATCGCGTCTCGCAGGTCGTGGTCGACGTCGTCGTCGTACCCGGACTCCCCCACCGTGTCCCCGGCCTGCAGGCCGAGCCGGGCAGCGGCGGCCACCGCATACCCTGCGACGTCACTCACCCGTATCGCATCCCTTCGCGTTCCTGCGGCGATCCGACCGCACAAGTCCGGTCTTTCCCTGGTCGCATACCTTAATTCGATACCGCCGCCAAGCCGACAGCGGCATCGACCCGAGCCGAGGTATACGCGCTCCGACGAGCGTCCGCACCCCTGGATGCGCGAGGATGGCAGGAGCCTCACAGTGCCGATCAGTCGAAGTCCCGACCCACCGGTGCGCACCATGCGGCCTCGGGCCGCCGAACGCCAGAGGAGTTTGCGTTGACGACAGTGAACGACCACACCGCGCCGAGGATGACGCTGATCAAGGACGGGATCGCTGCGCAATTGCACGACGTCGACCCGGAGGAAACCCAGGAATGGCTCGCCTCCTTCGACGCGATGTTGGACGCCGGTGGCAGCCAGCGCGCTCGGTACCTCATGCTGCGGCTGCTGGACCGCGCGAAGGAGCAGCACATCGCGCTGCCCGCGCTCACGACCACCGACTACATCAACACCATCCCCACCGAGTCCGAGCCGTTCTTCCCCGGTGACGAGGCCATCGAGCGGCGCTACCGCGGCTTCATCCGGTGGAACGCGGCGATGATGGTGCACCGGGCGCAGCGTCCGGGCATCGGCGTCGGCGGCCACATCTCCACCTACGCCTCGTCCGCGACGCTCTACGAGGTCGGCTTCAACCACTTCTGGCGGGGCAAGGACGCGCCCGGCGGCGGCGACCAGGTGTTCTTCCAGGGCCACGCCTCCCCCGGCATGTACTCCCGGGCCTTCCTCGAGGGCCGGCTGTCCGAGCACGACCTGGACGGCTTCCGGCAGGAGAAGTCGCACGCGGGGGGCGGTATTCCGTCCTACCCGCACCCGCGGCTGATGCCGGACTTCTGGGAGTTCCCCACCGTGTCCATGGGCCTGGGCCCGATGAACGCGATCCAGCAGGCCCGGGTGAACCGGTTCCTGCACCACCGCGGCATCAAGGACACCGCCGACCAGCACGTGTGGGCGTTCCTGGGTGACGGCGAGCTCGACGAGGTCGAGTCCCGCGGCCTGATCCACATCGCCGCCATCGACGGCCTGGACAACCTGACCTTCGTCATCAATTGCAACCTGCAGCGGCTGGACGGACCGGTCCGCGGCAACGGCAAGATCGTCCAGGAACTGGAGGCGTTCTTCCGCGGTGCCGGCTGGAACGTCATCAAGGTCATCTGGGGCCGCGAGTGGGACCGCCTGCTGCAGAAGGACAAGGACGGCGCCCTGGTCCACCTGATGAACACCACCGCCGACGGGGACTTCCAGACGTACCGGGCCAACGACGGCGCCTACATCCGCGAGCACTTCTTCGGTCGTGATCCGCGCACGAAGCAGCTGGTCACCGACCTGTCCGACGACGACATCTGGCGGCTGCGCCGGGGCGGCCACGACTACCGCAAGGTGTACGCGGCCTACAACGCGGCGACCCAGCACAAGGGTCAGCCGACGGTCGTACTGGTCAAGACGATCAAGGGCTTCGGCCTGGGGCCGTCCTTCCAGGGGCGCAACGCGACGCACCAGATGAAGAAGATGACCATGCAGAACCTCAAGGAGTTCCGGGACGGGCTGAACCTGCCCATCTCGGACGCCCGCCTGGAGGAGAACCTGTACAACCCGCCCTACTACCACCCGGGCGAGGACAGCGAAGAGATCAAGTACATGAAGGACCGCCGGGCGCGCCTGGGCGGCTTCGTGCCGGAGCGTCGGGTCACCGCGAAGCCGCTGGTGCTGCCCGGCGACAAGGTCTACGACGTGCTCAAGCGCGGCTCGGGCAAGCAGGAGATCGCCACCACGATGGCGTTCGTCCGGCTGGTCCGCGACCTGTTCAAGGACCCGGGGATCGGCAACCGGGTGGTACCGATCATCCCGGACGAGGCCCGCACGTTCGGGATGGACTCGTTCTTCCCGACGCAGAAGATCTACAACCCGTCCGGCCAGCTGTACACCGCGGTCGACGCCCAGCTGATGCTGGCCTACCGCGAGTCCGAGCAGGGCATGATCCTGCACGAGGGCATCGACGAGGCGGGCTCCATCGCCACCCTGACCGCGGTCTCCACGGCATACGCGACCCACGGCCAGCCGATGATCCCGATGTACATCTTCTACTCGATGTTCGGGTTCCAGCGCACCGGTGACGGCATGTGGGCGATCGGCGACCAGATGGGCCGCGGCTTCGTGCTCGGCGCCACCGCCGGTCGGACCACGCTGACCGGCGAGGGTCTGCAGCACGGCGACGGCCACTCACACCTGATCGCCGCGACCCAGCCGCACTTCGTGTCCTACGACCCGGCCTACGGGTACGAGATCGCGCACATCGTCAAGGACGGCCTGCGGCGGATGTACGGCGGGAGCGACGAGTTCCCGCACGGCGAGAACGTCATGTACTACATCACCCTGTACAACGAGCCGTACCAGCAGCCGGCGCAGCCGGCCGACCTGGACGTCGAGGGTCTGCTCAAGGGCATCTACAAGCTCTCGCCGGCCGCGGACCCCGCGGGCAAAGCGCGGGCGCAGCTGCTGGCCTCCGGGGTGGGCGTGCGCTGGGCGCTGGAGGCCCAACAGCTGCTCGCCCAGGACTGGGACGTGGCCGCCGACGTCTGGTCGGTCACCAGCTGGACCGAGCTGAGCCGGGACGCCGAGCGGGTGGAGCGGGCGCGGCTGCTGGATCCCGGCACCGAGGTCGGCGTGCCGTACATCTCCAAGGTGTTGGCCGAGACCGAGGGCCCGGTCATCGCGACCAGCGACTGGCAACGGGCGGTGCAGAACCTGATCGCGCCGTGGGTGCCCGGCGACTTCGTGGCGCTGGGTGCCGACGGGTTCGGTTTCTCCGACACCCGGGCCGCGGCTCGCCGGTACTTCCTCATCGACGGGCCGTCGATGGTCGTCGCCACGCTGGCCGCGTTGGAGCGGCGCGGCAAGTATCGGCAGGGGGCTGCGGCGGAGGCGGCCACCAAATACCAGCTGCACGACGTCCTGGCCGGACGTTCGGGAAATGCGGGCGGCGACTCTTGATCGCAACCTGATCGCTGACCTGCTGGCTATCGCCACAGGAGAGGCGGTACGGTACGCACGTTGTTGCTCTTCTCCTGGTGTCCGCATGGCATGCACGGGGTAAAGCGCAATCGCCCGGCCGGAGAAGGAATCGGCCGGGGTGTTCGATCAGCGGGCAACCGCGGACAATCGCTCGAGGAGAGCAAGCATGGCGCAGGGAACTGTCAAGTGGTTCAACGCGGAGAAGGGCTACGGCTTCATCTCCCCGGACGACGGGTCGGGTGACGTTTTCGTCCACTACTCGGCGATCAGCGGCACCGGCTACAAGTCGCTCGAGGAGGGACAGCGGGTCAACTTCGAGGTGGAGCAGTCACCCAAGGGACCGCAGGCCACCGGAGTCAGCGCCGCCTGACGCCTGAGTTCCACCAAAAGGGCCCGCACCGATTCGGTGCGGGCCCTTTGCCGTGCCGGGCGCCGTTCGGGTGGCAGGCTGTGCGCATGACGGTCGGCGGATCGGTGGGCGTGACCGGGGCGGTGGCGGACGCCCCGGATGCGGCGGCGGCCGACCCGGCCCGCCTGCCCGGGCCGACTCCGTCGTCGGTGCTTCGGGCGGTGAGCTCGGCCCTCGGTTCCCCGCCCGCCCCGGCGTACGGGGTGAGCGATGAGACGCTGCGGCGCGTGGAGCGGGCCGGCGGCCGGTTGGCGCACCGGGCCCTGGCGATGATGGACGAGCGGCTCCCCTGGTTCCGCTCGCTGCCGGCCGAGCAGCGGTCCTGGGTCACCCTCGTCGCGCAGGCCGGCATCTCCGGATACGTCGTCTGGGCCAACGCGAGCAGCGACGAGTACCGGATCACCGGCGAGGTGTTCGGTACCGCGCCGCGGGAGCTGGTGCGCGCGGTGTCCCTGCGCCGCACGGTCGAGCTCGTGCGCGTGGCCATCCTGGTGGCCGAGCAGGACCTGCCCGCGCTGGCCGTCGACGACGCCGAGCGGATCGCGCTGCGCGACTCTCTGCTGCGCTACAGCCGGGAGATCGCGTTCGCCGCGGCCGAGGTGTATGCGGCGGCCGCGGAGACCCGGGGCGCCTGGGACGCCCGGGTCGAGGCCGCCGTCGTGGACGGGGTGGTGCGCGGCGAGGACATCGGCACGCTGTCCTCCCGGGCGGCCGCGCTGAACTGGGATCCGACCGCGGACACCGTCGTCGTCGCCGGCACCGCGCCCGCCGGGGACCGCGCCGACGCCGTCGCGGCGGTCGCCGACTGGGCCACCTCGACCGGCCGCTCGGCGCTGGCCGGCGTGCACGGCGACCGGTTGGTGCTCGTGCTGGCCGGCGCCGAGCCGCCCGCGGCCAGCGTGCAGGACCTGTTCGGCGAGGGTCCGGTGGTGCGCGGGCGGCCCGGCAGCGGCCTGCGCGCGGCCATCAACTCCGCCGCCGACGCGCTGGCCGGCCTGGACGTGGCCGCCGCGTGGCCGGATGCGCCCCGCACCATCGACGCCGACGACCTGCTGGCCGAGCGGGTGCTGGCCGGGGACGCCAGGGCCGCCGCCCGGTTGCGGGCCGCCGTGTACGCGCCGTTGGCGGCCTCGCCGCATCTGCTGTCGACCATGGACGCCTACCTGGCCGCGGGGGGCGCGCTGGAGCCGACCGCCCGCAGCCTGTTCGTGCACCCGAACACCGTCCGCTACCGGCTGCACCGGGTGGCCGACCTGACCGGGCGCGATCCCTGGGATCCCCGGGATCTGCTGGTGTTGCAGACCGCGGTGATCCTCGGCCGGCTCGCGGGCACGCCCTGAGGCCGGGTCCTTCCCTGGTTCGCTGCCTCTGGGTGCAGGTCATCCCCTGATTCGCTGCTGCTGCGCGCCGGTCCCCCTGGTTCGCTGCTGCTATGCGCCGGTCCCCCTGGTTCGCTGCTGCTGCGCGCAGGTCGTCCCCTCGTTCGCTGCTTTCTGTGCGCGGGTTCCCCTGGTTCGCTGCTTTCTGTGCGCGGGTTCCCCTGGTTCGCTGATCAATCCCGCGCCGAACCAGACAAAACGCCGCCGCTGACGCGGAGTTGGTCAGCGAACCACCGCCGCGGCACGGAGTTGGTCAGCGAACCACCGCCGGCGGCACGAGAGGAAGCCGCGGCAGCGTCGCGTTCGACCAGCCGATAGCCGGCGGCGTCATCCCGCGCACCGCATACCCCGCGCATCGTGACCACATCTGCACGGTCCGGCTGGCTGGCAACGGCTCGGCGCGCATCATCGTGGCGCACCGGGCGGCCAGCACATCGGGCGTCAGGAACGCGGTGTGCCAGGTGTAGCGAACGACCCTGATACCCCACTCCTGTAAATGCCATTCACGCTCCTTCTCGGTACGCAGCACCTCCATCGGATCGGTGATTTCGTACTTGCCGAATCCATCGCCCTCGGCCCCCAGCCGAAGCTCGGGCCAATAGTGGTCGAGTCGATAGCGTGGGTGCCCGTCGCCCACCCATACATTGCTGATACCCGGCGGAAGTCCGGCCCGAAGGAACGCGTACCGGCCGACTGACTCCAACGGCGATTCGACATCCGGATCAGCGTGATCCACCGCCCATTGAGCCAGCCGAATCCGCGGCCACTGCGCCATGTCCGCAATGGCCCGGGCGAGCTCCTCGCGGGACCCTTCACGAGTCGCGGCGGCGTCGGCCAGCATCAATCCCATCCGGCGGTCGCATCCCCGAGCCAGGTCGACCGCAACGAATGCCGGCCGGAATGACGCCGTCCCGCCGACGTCGGTCAGCCACCGTTCGGGGACCGCCGCGAACCGGGTGCGTCCGTTGGGCGTGCGGTTGGAACCGCTTCCGCGAGATCCGAGCCGGACCACGCTCGGCGCCGCGGGCGGGTGCCGCATGGTCGGCATCTCGTGCAGCGCGACCGCCGACCAGTCGGACGCGTGGGTGTTCGGAGGCGACGCCATGACGAAGGCGCGCGATCGCAATTGGAACAAGGGCCAGCCCGGCAGGGCGCTTACCTGCCGACGGTCGGCGTAGACGCCCTTGGCCAAGCCCACCAGCACCTTGTCGCGCAGGAGCCGCTCGATCCGGTCCGGGCTGACGCCGAGTTCCTGACACCGGTCCGCGGTGACCAGGCCCTGGCCGTTCGCCATCGCGGCGGCCAGCTCGGCAGGAAGTGACACAGACATCGGTCGAGCGTCCTCGTCGGCGGCCACCGTGGCGAACCGATCCACCGTAAATGTGGACAACTGCCGTGAAATTATCCACATCGGCTCCGACTCGACCTGACTTCGCTGATCAAATCCGTGCCCCAGCCGGGTGTCGACGCGCAGGTCCGTGCCCCCAGCCGGTGTCGGATGTGCACGTCCGGGCTCAGCCGGTGTCGATGTGCAGGTCCACGCTCAGCCGGGATTCGATGTGTAGATCCGCACCCAGACGGGTGTCGACGTGCCCGCTTCACCGCGGCGGCCGATCGCCGGATCCGGCAGCCTCCACTGCTTCGCGGCCGAAACCCGCGTCCGCGTGTCCGGTTCACCCGATTCCGCGCGGGAATGATCAGCCAACCCGCCCGGCCCCACCGCTTCGCTGACCAACTCCGCGCCGGTGCGCCCGTTTTGTCTGGTTCAGCGCGGGTTTGATCAGCGAACCCACGCCAAGACGACCGAACCCACGCCAAGACGACCGAACCCACGCCAAGCCGACCCGAAGCCGCGCCAAGGCGACCCGAACCCGTATCAAGCCAGACCCAGCCCACCCCGACCCTCGACGCAGCCGAACCCGACCATCAGCCCGAGCCCACGCCAAGGCGACCAAGCCCCCAGCCCACGCCAAGGCGACCAAGCCCGACACCACGCCCGACACCAGCCGACCCCACACGAAGCCCGACCCGGCGCAACCGTGTCCACTGTGACGATGATCAAGAATTTGGTGGTTCCCGCTGGACGGATTGTAGGAACTGTCCAAAACACCCGTCGCGACTTGGTGCTGTCCGTCATCACCTCGGCCCACCCGATCGTGTCACGGTAGATGGCGTGCTGGCCATCGTCGCTCCCGGCCAGGGAGCCCAGAAACCCGGAATGCTCTCCAGTTGGCTCGAACTGGATGGAGCGGCCGACACCCTGGCCCAGATGTCCGATCGGGCCGGACTGGACCTGACCCGCCTGGGCACCGAGGCGTCCGCGGAGGAGATCAAGGACACCGCGGTGACCCAGCCGCTGGTCGTCGTCTCCGCCCTGCTGGCCGCCGGCTACCTGCGGATTCCCGCCGGCGCCGCCGCCGCCGGGCACTCGGTCGGCGAACTGGCCGCCGCGTCCGTCGCCGGTGTGTTCACCGCCCTCGACGCGGTGGAGCTGGCCGCCATCCGCGGCCGGGCCATGGGCGCGGCGTGCGCGCTGACGCCCACCGGCATGTCGGCGGTCATGGGCGGCGGCACCGACGCCGTTCTCGCGGCGCTGCAGGAACTCGACCTGGTCGGCGCGAACGTCAACGGCGGCGGGCAGATCGTCGCCGCCGGCCCGCTGGACGCGCTGGACCGGCTCAAGCAGAACCCGCCGGACGGTGTGCGGATCATCCCGTTGCCGGTGGCCGGCGCCTTCCACACCTCCTTCATGGCCAGTGCCGAGCAGGCGCTGCGGGACCAGGTGGGCACGCTGCACCCGCAGGATCCGACCCACCCGCTGCTGACCAACTCGGACGGCACGATCGTCGGCGACGGACCCCGCTACCTCGGGCTGCTGGTCGCCCAGGTCACCCACCCCGTGCGCTGGGACCTGTGCATGCAGACGCTGGCCGGCCTCGGCGTGACCGGGGTGCTCGAGCTGCCGCCCGCTGGCACGCTGGTCGGACTCGTCAAGCGCGACCTGAAGGGTGTGGCCACGATGGCATTGAAGACTCCCGCCGATCTGGATGCCGCCGCGGCGTTCGCCGCCGAGCACGCGGGGGTAAAGGCATGAGCCGCGTGAAGATCAGCACGGCAACGGGCGTGCCCGGCTCCAAGATCATCGGACTCGGTCACTACCGACCCGACAAGGTCGTCACCAACGACGATCTCGCCCAGATCATGGACACCAACGACGAGTGGATCCAGGCCCGGGTCGGCATCGCCGAACGCCGGTTCGCCGCCGCCGACGAGTCCGTGGCCAGCATGGGCGCGCAGGCCGGCGCCAAGGCGCTGGCCGAGGCGGGCCTGCGGCCGGAACAGATCGACACGGTGATCACCGCGACCTGCAGCGTGGATTCGCCCGCGCCGCACGCGTCGACACAGATCGCCAGCCTGCTGGGCATCCATGCGCCCGGCTCGTTCGACATCAACGCGGCCTGCGCCGGCTTCTGCTACGCCATCGCCGCCGCCGATCAGGCCGTGCGCACCGGCGCGTCCACGAACGTGCTGGTGGTGGGCTCGGAGAAGCTGACCGACTGGACCAAGCCCGACGACCGGGCCACCGCGATCATCTTCGCCGACGGCGCCGGCGCCGTCGTGGTGTCCGCCGCGGACGAGCCGGGCATCGGCCCGGTGCAGTGGGGCAGCGACGAGGACCACACCCGGACCATCCGGATCGAGGGCCGCAACGGCTACTTCATCCAGGAGGGCCAGACGGTCTTCCGCTGGGCGACCACCGCGATCGCCCCGGTCGCCATCCGCGCCGCGCATGCCGCCGGGCTCCAGCTGTCCGACGTCGACGTGCTGGTCACCCACCAGGCCAACCTGCGCATCGTGGACGCCATCGCGAAGAAGATCGTCAAGGAGGGCGGCCGGGCCGACCTGAAGGTCGGCCGGGACATCGTCACCACCGGCAACACCTCGTCGGCGTCCATCCCGATCGCCCTCGACCGGATGCGCGCCGCCGGCGAGGTCGCCTCCGGTGAGGTGGTGCTCTCGGTCGCCTTCGGCGCCGGGCTCACCTACGCCAGCCAGGTGTTCGTCTGCCCCTGACGACATGCGGCAGAATGCCCAGTTGCCCTTCAAACCGCGGCCGCATCGAACCCGCAAGGTAAGCGGCCGAAAACCCCGAAAGGAAGCACTGTGAGCAACGAGGACATCATCGCCGGGCTCGGCGAGATCGTCGAAGAGGTCGCCGGCGTCAGCGCCGCCGACGTCACGGCCGAAAAGTCCTTCACCGACGACCTGGACATCGACTCGCTGTCCATGGTCGAGATCGCGGTGCAGGCCGAGGACAAGTTCGGGGTCAAGATCCCCGACGACGAGCTGGCCAACCTGAAGACCGTGGGCGACGCCGTCGCCTACATCGAGGCCAACAAGTCCTGATCCACACCCCGGCCGCCCACACCGGCGGACGGCCAGGCGGCCGGGGATCACCAACCATCCACCCGAAGGGGACCACCGATGAGCTCCGATCACGACGTCGTCGTCACCGGTATCGGCGCGACCACGCCGATCGGCGGCACCGCGCCAGAAACCTGGCAGGCCATGCTGGACGGCACCATCGGTGTCAAGCCGCTCACCGAGCCCTGGGCCGAGAAGTACGACCTGCCGGTGCGCATCTACGCGCCGCTGACCGTCGATCCGGACCAGGTGCTGCCCCGGGTGGAGGCCCGTCGGCTCGACCGGTGTCAGCAGGTCGCGCTGATCGCGGCCCGCGAGGCCTGGGCCGACGCGGGCGAACCGGAGCTGGACCTGGAGCGGCTGGGCGTGGTGATCGGCACCGGCATCGGCGGCGCGCTGACGCTGCTCGGCCAGGACGACATCCTCGAGCAGGACGGCGTCCGCAAGGTCGCCGTGCTGACCGTGCCGATGCTGATGCCGAACGGGCCGGCCGCCGCGGTCGGCCTGTGGGCCAAGGCCCGCGGCGGGGTGCACGCGCCGGTGTCGGCCTGCGCGTCCGGCGCCGAGGGGATGGCCTGGGCCTACCGGATGATCAAGTCCGGCGAGCTGGACGTGGCGATCGCCGGCGGCGCCGAGGCGTGCGTGCATCCGCTGCCGATGGCCGGCTTCTCCCAGATGCGGGCGATGAGCACCCGCAACGACGATCCGCGGACGGCGTCCCGGCCGTTCGACGTGGACCGGGACGGCTTCGTGCTCGGCGAGGGCGCCGGAATCATGGTGCTGGAGCGGGAGGACCACGCCAGGGCCCGCGGCGCCAAGATCTACGGCCGGCTGGCCGGCATCGGCATGTCCAACGACGCGTACCACATCACCGCGCCGGAGCCCGACGGCGAGGGGTCGAGCCGCGCGATCGCCAAGGCGCTGCGCTCGGCGGACCTGTCCCCGCTGGACATCGGGCACGTCAACGCGCACGCCACCTCGACGCCCGTCGGCGACATCGCCGAGTCGAACACCATCCTGCGGTCGGTCGGCGATCACCCGGTGGTCAACGCCACCAAGTCGATGACCGGCCACATGCTCGGCGCCGCGGGTGCGGTGGAGGCCATCGCCACGCTGCTGGCCGTCCGGGACGGTGTCGTTCCCGGCACCCGCAACATCTCCACGCTCGACCCGGAGATCAAGGTCGACGTCGCCACGGAGAACCGTGAAGTGACCCTGACCGCCGGCCTGAACGACTCGTTCGGTTTCGGCGGACACAACGTCGCCTTGGTCTTCACCGCCGCCTGACCACGCCCTCCGGCGTCCCCGCGGTCCGACATCAGAAGCAACGCAACCCCTTCGGCATCGGCGCCGCACCCGACGGCGCGTCAGGAGTGGACCATGACCGCAGTCCTGCCCCACACCGACCTGCCGGAACAGCCCTCGGGCCGGCCCGACGAACCCGCGCCGGCCGCCGGTGAGTCGAGCCCGGCCGCCGAACAACCGGCCGCCGGCCGGCCCGGCCCCCGACCGCTGGACCCGCGGGAACCCCTGGCTCGGTTGTCCGCACTGATGGACCCCGGCACCGCCGTCCCGCTGCACGGCACCGACACGTCCGGTGTGCTGGCGGTACGCGGCCGCATCGACGGATCCAAGGTGATCGCCTACTGCACCGACGGCACCCGGATGGGTGGGGCGATGGGCCACGAGGGCTGCCAGCACATCGTCGACGCGATCGACGTCGCGCTGCGCGAACGGACGCCGGTCATCGGGTTGTGGCACTCCGGCGGCGCCCGGCTGGCCGAGGGCGTGGAGGCCCTGGACGGCGTCGGCCAGGTCTTCGCGGCGATGGTCCGCGCGTCCGGCCGGGTCCCGCAGATCTCGGTGGTGCTGGGCGCGGCGGCCGGCGGCGCCGCCTACGGGCCGGCGCTGACCGACATCGTCATCATGGCGCCGGACGGCCGGGTGTTCGTCACCGGCCCGGACGTGGTCCGTTCGGTCACCGGCGAGGACGTCGACTCCGAGGCACTCGGCGGACCGACCGCGCACCACCGCAAGTCCGGCGTGGTGCACATCGTCGCGGACTCCGAGGCCGACGCGTTCGCCCGGGCCCGCCGGATCGCCGGCATCTTCACCCAGCCCGGCATCGCCGGCGTCACCGGCATCCCCGACGACGCGGAACTGGCCTCCGCGCTGCCCGAACAGGCCAACCGGGCCTACCCGGTGCGCCCGCTCATCGACCGCATCCTGGACGGGCCGCTGGAGGAGCTGCAGGCCAAGTGGTCGCCCAACATCGTGATCGGGCTCGGCCGGCTGGCCGGCCGGTCGCTGGGTGTGGTGGCCAACAACCCGCTGCGGCTCGGCGGCTGCCTGGACTCCCAGTCCGCGGAGAAGGCGTCCCGGTTCGTCCGGATGTGCGACGCGTTCGGCATCCCGCTGCTGGTGGTCGTCGACGTGCCCGGCTACCTGCCCGGCGTGGGCCAGGAGTGGGACGGCGTGGTCCGCCGCGGCGCCAAGCTGCTGCACGCGTTCTCCGAGGCGGTGGTCCCCCGGGTGACCCTGGTGACCCGCAAGGCCTACGGCGGCGCCTACATCGCGATGAACTCCCGGGCCCTGGGCGCCACCACCGTGTACGCCTGGCCGAACGCGGAGATCGCGGTGATGGGCGCGAAGGCGGCCGTGGGCATCCTGCACCGTCGCAAGCTGGCGGCGGCACCGGTGGAGCAGCGGGAGGCGCTGCACGCCCAGCTGGCCGCCGAGCACGAGAGGATCGCCGGCGGCGTGCACCGGGCGATCGAACTCGGCGTGGTCGACGAGGTGATCACCCCGGCGCAGACCCGGCGCAAGCTCGCCGAGGCGCTGGCTGCTGCGCCGGCCGGGCGCGGCAGCCACGGCAACATCCCGCTGTAAGGCGTCGGTGACCACGCTGCATCTGGTCGGTGGTGGGTGGGACGCGGCGTCCGCACCGCGGGTGTACGGGCCGTTCCTGGCCGACGCGACCGGCCGGGCCGGCGGCGCGCCGACCATCGCCTGCATCGTGCTGGACGAGGGCGACGGGCCGCAGCGGTTCGAGCAGTGGGCCGCGGTCCTGACGTCGGTGGCCGGCTGCGATCCCCGGCCGGTGCTCGTCCCGCTCGGCGGCGTCCTCGAGCCCGCGCGGCTGGGGAGCGCGGACGGCCTGCTGGTCGGCGGCGGGCTCACCCCCGGCTACGCCGACGCCCTGGTGCCGGTCGCGGCGGAGATCCGGTCCTGGCTGTCCGACGGCGACCGCCCCTACGCCGGGTTCTCGGCCGGCGCGGCGGTCGCGGCGAGCAGGGCGATCGTCGGCGGCTGGCGGACCGGCGGGATCCCGGTCTGTCCGGAGGACACCGGCGAGGACCTGGACGAACTCACCGTGGTCCCCGGCCTCGGGCTGACCACGTGGAGCGTGGACGTGCACTGCGCCCAGTGGGGCACGCTCCCCCGGCTGATCGAGGCGGTGCGCACGGAGCAGGCGGCCGGGAACGGGTTGGGCATCGACGAGAACACCGTCGTCACCATCGACCCGGACGGCCGGATGAGCGTCGCCGGCACCGGCCGGGCATGGCTGGTGCACCGCGGCAGTGGCGGTCCGCAAGCGACCGTCAGAGCCGTGCCGACCGGGACCCGGCTCGGCTGAACTCCCGACGCCAGTAGAGCGCCGCCAGGCCGAGCAGCGATCCGAGCAGCCCGGCCGCCAGCAGCCAGGTCAGCGGCCGGTCGGCGGCGAAGTCGCCGACGGACCGCACCGCGGCGATCAGCATCAGCCCGAGCATGATCGTCGCGACCTGGACCAGGATGCGGGCGCTGCTCCACCGCCGGTCGGCCAGCACCTCCACGCCGGCCAGGCCCAGCGCGAAGATCGCGCCGACCACCCGAGCGGTCAGCGGTGTCAACGACCAGGGCCAGATCGCGGCCGCGGCGGCCGGGAAGAGGAACAGGAACAGTGCCGTGAGGCAGGACGCGATGCCGGCCGCGGCGATCACGCCGACCTGGGCGTCGGTCAGCAGCAGGTCGCCGGCCGACGCAGCGGCATCGCCCGGCCGGCGCGCGGCGCCGGAGAGAACGGCGTCGTCGAGGACGGCACCCACCGGTTCGCGCCGGTTGAACCACCAGGCCAGGAACACCAGCACCGGCGCGGTGAAGTACAGGCCGACCCAGATCCAGAACGCCACGTTGGTGTGGATGAACCGGTCCCAGTGGAGCACCGTGGCGACCCCCAACAACCCGGAGAACAGCACGACGGGCGGGAATCCGCCGGCGATCGTGTGCCAGCGCCGAGCGGTCACCGCCCGGGCGAAGAAGTAGGCCCCGCCCAGATAGGCCGACGCCAGCATCATCGAGGTCATGTCCGGCGCGATCCGCCAGGCGAACAGCCGCCCGGTGTCGTCCGCGGACGGCCAGAAGTACAGCAGGACGAAGGCGACCAGCAGGAACGGGATGATGAAGGCGGCCAGCACCCGAGTGGCCGGGAGCACGCGGTCGGCGGCGGGGTTCATGGCAGCTCCAACGGTCGGGTGGTGGCCTGGCCGGCGCCGAACAGGGCGGCCCGGATCGCGCCGGCGACCAGGGCCGGATGCGCGAGCACGGTCGGCGAGGCCGTCAGGTGATAGAGCCGATTCAGCGCGGCCAGCGCCCGCAGGTCACCGTGCACGGCCAGATCCTGCACGGTCAGCACCCATCGGTTGGTCAGTGCGCCCAGCCGCGACGGATGACCGGGGCACGCCGGCTGGCGCAGATCCTGTCCCGTCGCGATCTGCCACGGCAGCCGGGCGACCGCCGCGAAACGGCGGATCAGCGTCCCGGAGTCGGGCATTCCCGGCGCCCGGCGCAGCGCGTCCCGCAGCTGCAGCGCCTGGGCGGCGGCCACCGTGATGCCCTGCCCGTAGATCGGGTTGAAGCAGACGAACGCATCACCCAGCGGCAGCAGTCCGGCCGGCCAGCGCCGGATCCGCTCGAAGTGGTGATGCCGGTTCGCCGTTTGCCGGTGGATGCTCACCGCGCCGCACGGCCGGGCCGCGGCCATGAAGTCGGCGACACACGGGTCCACCAACCGGCCGGCGAACGCGGTGAACCCGGCCTCGTCCCGGGGCGGACGCTGATCCCCGTAGCCACCCAGACCGACCAGCCAGCGATCGTTCTCGACCGGAAGCACGGCGGCACCGACCGGCCGTTGCGGGCTGGCCAGCAGGACGATGCCGGACCGGCCACCCAGGTCCGGCGCGTCGACGAACATCCGGGTCGCGTAACCCACCCGGCCGTCGATGTGCTCGACGGCGGGCCGGGGGACGCCGAGTGCGTCCAGCCAGGTCAGGATCCGGGTGCTCCGGCCGGACGTGTCCACCACCAGGTCGGCGGTCACCGGATCCGCGCCGTCGCGACCGACCAGCCATCGCTGCCCGGCAGCCCGGGCCAGTTGGGTGACCCGAGCACCGGTCCGCAGATCGACGCCCAGACCGAGCACCCGGCGGCGCAGCTCCGACTCGAACAACGGGCGGGTCAGGGACAGCACCTCGAAGGGCCGGCCGCCGGTCGGGTACCAGCCGCGTTCGGCCCGCCAGGCAGCGGCTGCGGTGTCGAACGGTCTCGCCCCCGCCGCCCGAAGGTCGTCGGTCAGGCCGGGAACGAGTTCCTCCGCGGCGCGTAGCCCGCGCAGCAGGTAGACGTGCGGCTGGGAGCCCTGCGGCACGCCGGCTCGGGGACCCGGCCGGTCCAGATGGTCTCGCTCCAGGATGACGACGGGACATCCGGCGCCGCGGCAGGCGGCGGCTGCGAACAGGCCGGCGACGCCCGCGCCGATGACCACGACCTGCGGCCTCACCGGGCCATCGTCCCACCGAATCGGACATCGGCCCAGAATCAGCGTGCGGCAGCTCGCGCCGCCGCCGCGACGGCCTCGTGCTCGGCCGAGCCGACCACGTCCAGGCCGGGCGCCGGGATCCGGCCGAGCGCCAGCCGGAGCGCGTACACCCGGGTCGCCGCGTCGGCCAGCCGGTCGGCCGGGAGCTGGCCGCTGTCCGCGGCCGCCACGATGCCGGCGACCGCGGCCCGCGGGTCGACCGGCATGAGCACCAGATCCTGGCCGGCGGCGATCCCCCGCCATGCGGCCTCGGCCGGTGAGAAGTTGTCCGCCACCGGCGCCATCTGGAAGGAGTCGGAGACCGCGACACCGCGGAAGTTCAACCCGGTGCAGCCGGCCACGCCGTCCCCCTTCAGCAGCCCGGTGACGACGGACGGGGTCAGCGCCGACGACTGGTCCACCGCGCCGACCGCCGGCAGTTCGATGTGACCGGTCATCACCAGCGCGGTGCCGGCGTCGACGCCGGCCCGCATCGGCACCGCCTCGACGGAGTTCCATTCGTCGCAGCCGACGTCCAGCGACGGCAGCGCCTTGTGCGTGTCGGTGGCCAGCCGGCCGATCCCGGGGAAGTGCTTGACCGTCGCGGCTACCCCGCCGCTCTGGTAGCCGCGGACCGCGGCCGCCACCAAAGTGGCGTTCCGGTCGGGGTCGGCGCCGAAGGACCGGCCGGCCACCCCCGAGTCACCGGACGCGGGCAGCACGTCCGCGTCCGGCGCGAAGTCGACGTTGACGCCGACCGCCCGCAGCTCGGCGCCGCTGGCCGCGGTGACCTGCTCGGTGGCGGCCGCGGCGGAGTCGGTGTCGGCGATGCCGGACAGCTCCTGGGCGCCCGGGAAGTCGGTGAAGCCGTTCGCCAGGCGAGTCACCAGGCCGGACTCCTGGTCGGTGGCGATCAGCAGCGGCGCGCCGGCCTGCGCCGCCGGCACCTGGCCCTGCAGCTCGCCGGTGACGGCCGCGACCTGCCCGGGGGTGCCGGCCGTGGTGCCGTCGACGGAGCCCTGCGAGCCCATCAGGATGACGCCGCCCAGGTGCAGCTCGGCGACCAGGTCGGTGTCGACGGCGTCCGCGGAGCTGGCCATCACCACCGTCCCGGCTCGATCCACCGTGCTCATCGCGGCGACCGCCGCCGCGGCCGCGGTCATGTCCGCGGCGGTCACCGGGCCGCCCGGGGGTACCTGCGCGGCCCCGGCCGGCGAGGGTGCGGCCGACGGGTCGGGGCTGCCGTCGTCGGCGGCCTCGGACGAGGAAGGACCGCCGGGCGCTGCCCCGTTCGGCCCCGCGTCGCCACTGGTGGGACCGGCCGTACCGGAATCGGCCCCAGACGAAATGGCCGCAGACGAACCGGCACTGGCCGAGCCGGCGGGCGACCGATCGGTCGAGCCGGCCGGGCTCTGGTCGGGTGCCGCCGAGCAGGCCGCGACCAGCAGGCACCCCGCCACGACGGCCACCCAGGTGCGGCCGGTTGACCGTGTGGTGTGGGTCCACCACCGGCACCGTCGACGCTGCATGGGCCCCGACGTTACTGGCATGCCGTCATCGACTGGGTCGACGGATCGATCCCGCTGAGCACCAGTGCGCCGTCCCGCTCGGTGAGCAGGTAGGTCAGGTCCCAGTTGATGCAGGTCACCGGCAGCGGCTTGGGCGCGAACTGCACGGACTGCTCCGAGGTGAACATCAGCCGGGCGCGCAGCGGCTCGTCCTCGATGGCGGCCACCACGAGGTTGGAGTCGACCGTGGTGCTGTACTCGTGCCGCCACTCGTCGCCGGTCTGGTTGGCCGACTGATCCGGCGCCACGGACGCCAGCCAGGCGTCGAAGTCACGCCGGTTGATGGCATCGAAGTACCGCTGCAGGGTCTGCCGCACGTCGTCGGCCCGTGGATGCTGCTGCGCGGTGCCGGAGAGCTGAACGCTGTCGTCCCCGGTCGGCCCCGCGGAGTAGCCGGCCGGCATCGGGGTTCCGCGCGTCTTGCCGACCGCCCACGCCGCGGAGGCGCCGATGCCGAGGACGACGAGCAGGACGACGGTCAGTGCCGTCGTCAACCGTCCGCCCCGCAACCGCATGCAGCCAAACCCTCCGTGATCATGGATCGCCATAACGTCACTTGATGCGACGTTCCACGGTCCATCGGGTTGCCGAAGGGGGCGAAACGACGTGCGCCGACGCACGTCGGATGGTGGCCGAGCAACCACCGGCACGATCGGGTGGGGTCAGCCGAGCCGATTCAGCCGACCTGGTGCAGCCAGGTCACCGCGGAGCCTTCGCCGGCCCGGCGGAACGGCTCGAGTTCCGCGTCGATATGCGCGCCCAACAGGTCGGCGAGCCGGTGGTGAACCGCCTCCAGACTGGTGGCCGAGGCGAGCGCGGACCGCACCTGATCTTCGCCGAGCAGCACGTCGCCGTTGGCCGATGTGGTGGCGCGCCAGACTCCCCGGCCCGGCACATGGCAGATGCGTTCGCCGTCCACGCCCGGGCCCGGCTCCTCGGTGACCTCGAACCGCAGCATCGGCCACGCCTTCAGCGCCTTGGCCAGCCGACCGGCGGTCCCGGCCGGGCCGGACCAGGACGCGTCAGCGCGCAGCGACCCGGGCGCGGCGGGCTGCGCCGTCCAGGTCAGCGTCACCCGGCCGCCGGTGACGCTCGAAATAGCCCACTCGACGTGCGGGCAGATCGCCGCGGGCGCC
Source organism: uncultured Actinomycetes bacterium (assembly GCA_964497705.1). Classification (GTDB taxonomy): domain Bacteria; phylum Actinomycetota; class Actinomycetes; order Mycobacteriales; family Nakamurellaceae; genus Nakamurella. The sequence goes on from CAZCEH010000022.1 coordinate 27,160, forward strand.
GAGTGCACGTACACCACTCCACGAGTCACTACCGTCCACCTCCGCTCGCACTTCCATCGTTCTTCCCCAACGTGGACGCGACGATCGGCCGGCGACAGGCTTATTTGACATGTCGTGTGTGTGGTCATTGTGCACTGTGGGACGGCTGCGACGCCAGCCCCCAACGACGTCGCGAGCCACCTTATCCGGTACCTGGCCATTGCAGGTCGATGGTGAGGGCGGGGATCCAGGGTTTGGACTGTGGTGGTCGGGGTGGTCGGCTGACGTGCTGGTGCCCGGTGGGGGTTGTGGTGGTGATGGTGCCGTCGGTGAGGTGGGTGGCCCAGCCGGGGAGGTCTTTGGTCAGGTTGCAGGAGGCGCAGCGGCCGTCGCCGTTGACCAGGGTGGTGTGGCCGCCCTTGCTGACGGCCAGGGCGTGGTCGGTGTGCCGGATCGGCGCCCCGCAGAAGGGGGTGCGGCAGGTCTGGTCGCGGCAGGTCAGGAACAGCCGGGCGACCATCGGGAAGTCGCGGCGGCGGGCGTCGGTCGCGGCCAGGTCACCGGTGGCCGGGTCGGTGTACAGGCGGCGCACCCAGACCCGGGTCTGCGAGTCGGCGGTGACCAGGTTCCGGGCGACCGGGGCCGGCACGGGCCCGTAGCCGATCAGGTGGGCGGGTTCGGGATCGCCGTCGGTCAGGGTGCGGTCGGTCATCACCAGGTGCACCTCGACCCCGGGCCGGGCGGGTTCACCCTCGTTGGGGGTGAGGACCCGGGCGATAAGCTCGTCGGCCATCACCTGCCCCTTGGACCGGTGCTCGTCCGGGTCGACCGCGGCGCTCATCGCCCGCCGGTGCAACTCCCCGTACACGGCGACACCTTCCTTGACCGGCAACAACGCGGTCAGATACGTCATGCAGTCCGGGGCGGGACGGATCGACACCCGCCGGTCACCGGCGGCCTTACGGGCCCGGTCCGCCGCCCCGCACGGGTCCAGGCGCTGCACCCAGGCCCGGACCTCCCGTTCGGTGCGGCGGTCCCCCCACCCGCCGAGTTGCCCGGCGATCGCCGCGTCGATCTCCGCGCGGTGTTCCTTGCTCAGGTGCGCGGTCTCCCGGGCGATCAGGGTGGCCCGCCATTCACTGGTCTGACCCCGCTGCAACGCACCCAGCACGCCGGGCATCTCATGGACCAGGGTGGCCGCGAGACCCACGTGCCGGTTGCCCTTGTGTGGGCTGTCTCGCCGGGCCAGCGCGACCTGCGCGCCCACCGAACGGCGGGCGTCCCGGGTGTCAGCGCCGTTGCCGATCAGGGTGGCTCGCTGGGAGACGGCGAACGCGTCGGTCAGCCGGGCCTGCGCGGCGCTGGTGGCGGACTTGAGGTGTTCCAGCGCGGTGAGCAGGTCGATGCGCTCGGCGTCGGTGTTCTCGGGGTTGAGCGTGCCGAGTTCCGCGATCATCGCGGCCACTCGATCAGTGCTCAACATGTGTTCGATTCTACGCCATGACATGCGCAGACACAAGCCTCGCGCGACTCGCGAACTGCCCGTAGAGCGCTGACTTCGGGCCGGACGGCCGCGGCCTCACCGCAGGTGGGGCAGGCCAGCGTCGGACCACAGCGGCGAGTCGGGCTCGCCGGCGGTCCAGCCACGCGGCCGCCGGCTGTCGGTCCCCAGCAGGGGTCCGGCGACGGCGAGCAGAACGAACAGGGCCAGGACGATCAGGGCGGTTGTCATGACTCCAGACTCGTCCCGGAAAAACCTCGCGTCCATCTGTTTCTTCTTCCGCTGATGCATAAGATCAGCTGCATGATTGATGTTCGCAAGCTGGAGATCCTGCGCGAGCTCGACCGGTGCGGCACGATCGCGGCCACCGCCGCGATGGTGCACCTGACCCCCTCCGCGGTCTCGCAGCAGCTGGCATCGCTGTCCCGCGAGGCCGGCACCGCGATGCTGGAGCCGGACGGGCGTCGGGTGCGGCTGACCGAGGCCGCCCAACTGCTGCTGCGGCACGCGCACCAGATCTTCACCCACCTCGAGCACGCGGAGTCCGACCTGGCCGCATACCGCCGAGGAGACGCCGGCACGGTGCGGGTCGGCACGTTCAGCTCGGCGATCAAGGCGCTGGCCGTGCCCGTCATCTCCGACCTGTCCACCCGCACCCGCATCCGCATCGAACTCCGCGAGGTGGAACCGGAGGACGCCCTGGACGCCCTGCTGTCCCGAACGGTGGACGTGTCGATGATCCTGGCCAGCAGCGACCTGCTACCCGGCCAGGACGATCGCCGCCTGCAGTCCGAGCATCTGCTCGACGACGTCATGGACGTCGCGCTGCCCTTCGACCACCCGCTGGCCGACCAGGCCGAGATCGAACTCGCGGACCTGGCCGACGCGGACTGGATCCTGGCCAACCCCGGGGTGCCCTGCTGGCAGCTGACCCGGGAGGCGTGCGAGCGGGCCGGCTTCCGGCCACGTGCCCGGCACTACGCGGACGAGTTCGTCGGGGTGGTCGGGTTGATCGCGGCCGGGCACGGGGTGAGCCTGCTGCCCCGGCTGGCCCAGCCGGAGTTCGTCCACGAACCGATCGTGCTGCGCCCGGTGAAGGGGGTGAGTCCGGTCCGCAAGATCGGAGCACAGATCCGGGCCGGCACCGTCGACCAACCGCATATCGCCCCGGTGCTGGACTCGCTGCGCCGGGTCGCGGCGGGGGTCGCGCTGGGACCGGTGGAGTGCCGCCCTGTGACGATGTCCGCGGCCCCGGCGCACGCCCCATCGGCGCTGGCCGCCACGGGCTCATGACGACCCACATCGCGCTCTTCCGCGGCATCAACGTCGGCCGGAACAAGCGAATCGCGATGGCCGACCTGCGCGGCATGCTCGAGTCGCTCGGCTACGGGCGGGTGCGCACCCTGCTGCAGAGCGGCAACGCGGTGTTCACCGCGCCCGGATCGACGGCCACGGTCGCCAAGGCCGTCGAGGCGGCGATGGTCGAACAGTTACAGGTGTCCGCCCGGGTGTTGGTCCGCAGCCCGGCCCAGTTGGCGTCCGCCATCGAGGCGGACCCGTTCGGCTCGCGGGCCGCCGACGGCTCCAAGCACTTCCTCGGATTCCTGGACGAAACGCCTTCCCGGGCAACGGTGGCCGCCGTACCGCAACTCGCCGAGGATGCCGACACCGCGCCGGACGAGGCCCGGTACGTCGCCGGCCACCTGTACCTGTGGTGCCCCAACGGATTGTCGAAATCGACGCTGTGGCAGGTGAACTGGGACCGATCGTTGGGGACCGCGGTGACCATGCGGAACTGGAACACCGCGACCAAGCTGTTGGAGCTGGCGGACTGAGCCTTCATTTCCCTGGATAGAACGTAGTGAAGAAAACCTTTGCCTCGCGGTCATTGTCGGCGATCTGACGCAGCACTTCGCCATGTTCCTTGGCAAGCGCACCCTTACCCACCTCTTGAATGATCAGACTCAGCGCGAAGGCGATGATCGGATCGAAACCTCCACCGTCCCAATTTTCCTCGTCGTTTCGCAGCCGGCACTCCGCGACACTCAACAAGAGCATGAGCTTGTCCACCCGGTCCTCGGACCGCAACTGGTTCGACGTCAACATCTCGAACAGTTCCGCGTTCCCGTAAAGATTCCCGAACAAGCGTTCGCGGGCCGCCTTCAAGGTCGTCCGCTGCCCCTCGTTTATCTTGTACCCCGAGCCCGACATTTTCCTTTCCAAGGACAGGTACTTGTAGAACTCGTAGAGTCCGAGCGCATCGCGCATCGTGGCACGGGCGTTCCGCTCCAGGCGGGCGGTTCGATCGGATTCGGCCTTCGCGATGTCCATCTCGTGCTGAACCCTGGCCTTACGCTGCTCATTCCGGGTGACAAAGGCCAAAGACACGACTATGCCGATGGCCGCGACGGTGGCCGAAGCCAACGGAACGAACACATACCTGACGGGGTCGCTGACCTCGAACGCCAAGGCGGACATCGAGTCGCCTCCAGTCCGGCTGCACACGGATGAATTCCGCCATCGTGACAGAAGCCAGACGATTATGCTCCCGGAGCGAGAAACCGACACTCAATCGGATGAAACCGGACTGCCCGGTCGGTCGGCTACTTTTGGAGAAAAGCGGCGTCCAGCAGCGGCGCCTGCAATCTGGCCCAGGGCGAGAGCCCGCTGGCCGGATCGGCGGCCGCGACCAGGAACCGGTCCCAGGTCCACCACGCCCACTCGGCCACCTCGTCCGGGCGGGGCGTCGGGTCGGCGGAGATCCGGCACACCAGGACCGGACACAGCTCGTTCTCCTCGACCGTGCCGTCGAACGCCCGGTAGGAGAAATCCGGCAGCACCATGCGCAGCTCGGCCGGCTCGACGCCCAACTCGTACCGCAGCCGGCGGGCGGCGGCGTCCGCCGGGTCCTCCCCCGGGGCCGGGTGACCGCAGGCGGTGTTGGTCCAGACCGACGGAAACGTCGCCTTGTCGTCCGCCCGGCGGGTGACCAGCAACCGGCCGTCCTTGCCGAACCCGTAGCAGGAGAACGCCAGGTGCCGCGGCGTGCGCGCGCCGTGCACGGTGGCCTTGTCGGCGACCCCGATCGGTGATCCGTGCTCGTCGACCAGCACGACCTGCTCGTTCTCGTCCAGCGGCGACATCGGGAACGGCGGCAGGTGCCGGCGGCCCGGATGTTTCGGGTCGAACAGCGGATGACGGATCGACGGCACGGCCGCGAGCCTACTGGGCGCCTCGGTCGAGATGAAGGAGCCGAGCCGGGCGACGGGCGCACGCTCGGCGTTTGCCGCGCCCCCGTGAGCCCAGGGCAACCGGCCGATTCACAGCCCATCGCGACAATCTTCCCGACGCGCGATGAGCTGACGTCGCGGAACAGGTCCACCACGCCGACGCCCACATCGACAACCGAAGGAGCCACCACCATGTCACGCACCAGAGTTCACAACTTCTCGATCTCGCTCGACGGCTTCGCCACCGGTGAAGGCCAGGCCGCCGACACCCCGTTCGGCCACGCCGGCCAACGGCTCCACGAGTGGATGTTCGCGACCCGATTCTGGACCGACCTCGGACCCGTCGAGCAGAGCAACGCTGCCGGCACTGCCGGCGTCGACAACGCCTTCGCCGAGCGCCACGCGCACGGTATCGGCGCGGAGATCATGGGCGCCGGCAAGTTCGGCCCCCCAGGGTGGCAGGACGACCCGCAGTGGCGCGGATGGTGGGGCGACAATCCCCCGTTCCACACACCGACGTATGTCCTGACCCACCATCCGCGGCCGTCGCAGGAGATGGCCGGCGGCACGACATTCCACTTCCTCGACGCCGCGCCGGCACAGGCGCTCGACGTCGCTCGGGAGGCCGCCGCGGGTCAGGACGTCCGCATCGGGGGCGGCCCGACGACGCTGCGTGAGTTCCTCGCGGCGGGGCTCGTCGACCATCTGCATGTCGTCCAGGTCCCGATCCTGCTCGGTCGCGGTGTCCGGTTGTGGGACGGCCTGGAGGCGTTGGAGCAGCAGTACGACGTGGAGGCGGTGACGGCGCCCAGTGGAGTCACCCATCTCACCTTCACCCGATGAGGTCAGCATCGGGCCGAGGTGTCGATCACGCCGGAAGTCTGTGAGATCTGTGAGCGGGCGGGCGTGATCCGCGGCGTGGTGTCTGATGGCCTGGGCGAACCCCGTCCCGGCTGCGGTCGGGGGGCGCAGCCGGGACGGGTGTCTGTTGTCGGGTCGGACCGGATCAGGTTTCGGCCGGGATCTCCGGATCCAACTCGACGTCGGCGGCCTCGCCCCGCTTGTGGAAGGCGAAGGCGAGCAGGACGATCGCCAGCATCGCGTAGCCCAGCGCCACCGGGGGTTGGGCCGCCCACTGCACCTGGCTGGCATGGATGAGGCCGATCCAGCTGAGTACCGCGCCGACCCCGGCCGCAGCCGCAGAGGCGTAGAAGTTGCGCATCAGCATGAAGGCGACGATCGAGCCGAGCACCATGCCGGCCAGCACCGCGCCCTCGCCGAAGATCTTCAGACCCTGGTAGACGAGCCCGGCGTTGGTCAGCGCCTCCTCGCCGACCTGGTCGGCGGTCGTACCGGCGGCGGCCAGCGCGTTGTCGATCAGCCCGGTCCCCCACTGCGCCAGGTTCGGCAGGATCGCGGCGACCACGGCGGCTGCCTGGATCTTCGGCACCGACTGGAACGCCTGGGCGCCGATGAGCAGGCCAATGTACAGCAGGATCGGCACGATCGCCGGAATCGGCAACAGCGTGTTGAGCACGCCGAACAGGCCGAGGAAGCACAGCACGGCGATCAGCACACCGCTGGCCATCGAGTACGAGCCGCGACCACCGGCCGCCTTCCACCCCGGGTGACCGATGTACACGGCGGGCGGGAACGGCGAGCCGAGCGCGGAACCCACGATGGCACCGCTGCCGTCGGCGAGCAGCACGCTGCGCAGGTTGTAGCTGTCGCCGGCGGCGGCGGCGCTCTCCACGTTGCTCATCGCCTCGGCGAAGTTGTAGACACCGAGCGGGATCGCGGTGGCCAGCAGCGGGGCGATGTTGCCCAGACCGGTGAACAACAGGTCGAAGTGCAGGCTGGGCACGGCGACCGCGATCTGGCCGACCGCCTTCTGCACGTCCGGGACCGACATGTAGCCACCGATCCAGCCGATCGCGGTGCCCACCAACAGCGCCGCCAGGCCGACCGGAATGCCGCCGGGGAGCCGCATGTTCGTGAAGAAGCCGACCAGGATGATGCCCAGCACGGGCAGGCCGATCCAGGCCGCGTCCCAGATCTGGGCCGCCGGGCGCATCGAGATGAAGGTGATCGAGATGCCGGCCAGGGTGCCGAGCATCGCCGCCCGGGGAGTGATCTTGCGGATGAATGGTCCGATGAACGCGCCGATCAGCACGATGACGCCGATGATGAACGCCCAGGCCAGGCCGGCCTCCCAGGCACGCACCGGGTCACCGGTGCTCAGGAAGATCGGCAACATGATCACGAAGACCACGATGAACATGTGCGGCACGCTGGGCCCGTAGGGCAGTGCGGTGACGTCGTCGCGGTTCTCCCGGCGGGCCAGCCGTCTGGCCAGGAACGTGTAATAGACGTTGCCGACGAGCATCGCGATACCCAGCGCGGGCAGTACGGTGCCGAGCACGGAGGAGGCCGGCATCTGCACCACGAACAGCAGCAGCGAGGTCAGCGTCAGCACGTTGACCAGGATGTTGAAGCCCAGACCGAAGAACGCGTTGGTTTCGCCCTTGGTCCAATAGGGCAGTTTCAGCGAGCCGTCCGAGGACGCCGAGGACCGGAAACCGGTGAGGTTCATGGGTTTTGTCCCTCTCGTGAGGTGCGGCGGAATCAGCCGGCCAGCGCCGGCTGGCGGGTGGTGGCAGCCAGCGCGCCGATCAGCGTGTCGGAATCGGTGACCCAGCCGAAGATCCCGCCCTGAGCGGCGATCATCTCCAGACCCACCCGCTGGAACTCCGGGAAGTAGGATCCGACGCAGTCGGAGACCACCAGGGCGTCGTAGCCGCGGTCGTTGGCCTCCCGCACGGTGGTGTGCACGCAGACTTCGGTGGTCACCCCGGTGACGACGAGATGGGTGATCCCGTTCCGCGCCAACACGTCCTGCAAGCCGGTGGCGTAGAACGCGCCCTTGCCCGGCTTGTCGATGACGATCTCACCCGGCAGCGGGGCGAGTTCGTCGACGATGTCGTGGCCGTACTCGCCGCGGATCAGGATGCGACCCAGCGAACCCTGGTCACCGATCCGCTGGGACGGTTTACCTCGCATCAGTTTCGCCGGCGGGCAGTCCGAGAGATCCGGCAGGTGGCCCTCTCTGGTGTGGATGACGAGCATGTCCGCTGCCCGGGCGGCGGATATCAGCCGAGCCAGTGGTGGCACCACCTGTTGCAGCAGGGCCACGTCGTTGCCCAGGGTCTCGCCGAAACCCCCGGGCAGCAGGAAGTCCCGTTGCATGTCGATGACGATCAGGGCGGTTCGGGCGATGTCGAAGCGGTAGTCGCCCGGTTCGGCCGACACGGTGACGGCCGCCGGGGCGTCGGCTTCGGCGTCGGACGCGCTGTCGGACGCGAGGTCGGACGGTGTCGTGTCGGGCTGGTTGTTGTCGGGCATAGTTCGCTCCCTGGAGGTGTGCGGGATGCCGGTTAGGGGCCGTCGACGGCGACGGCCCGGGGTCGGTCGGTCAGCGGCGGGCGGCGAGGTATGCGCGCCACCCGCCGAAGGGGGTGATGTCGGTGAGATCCGGACGGTCGAGGGCGGAGGCGTCCGCGACGAATCCGATCTCGGTACGGCCGTCGGCCAGGTCGACCCGGCCCAGGCACACCGATGGGCTGGACCGGGCGAGGATCTCGGCGAGCGCGCCGGACGGCACCTGCCAGGTCTCGACCTCGATGGCCGCGCCACCGGCCGGCGCCGCAACCAGCACCGGCACCGGGTCCGGTCCGCCGGTGTGCAGCAGGCGGTACCTGGCTGCGGTCGTCGTCGACCCGAGCAGTTGAGCCCCCCGGTCGATCAGGTCCCGGCTGCGGGGCTGCCCGGACAGGTGATGCCCGACCACGACGAGGGTGGTGTCGTCCTGGCCGGACCCGGCCGGCGGCTCGCCGGACGCGGCGAGGGCGTCGGCCAGGGCCAGCACCCGGTCGTCGGCCAAGGCCGGGCCGAGAACCATCAATGCGGCCGGCCGGCCGTCGGTGGTGAGTCCGGCCGGCACCACCGCGGCACACAGGTCCAGCAGGTTCCCGAAGTGCGTGTAGTGGCCGAGTTTGGTGTTGGTGGCGATCGGGTCGGCGAGCACCTGTTGCACCGTGAACGTGGTGCCGACGGCCGGCAGCACCAACACGTCCATGGTCCGCCACAGCCGGCGGACCTGCGCCTTCAGGTCGGCGAGTCGGTGCTCCGCGGTGAACACGTCGACGGCGGAGTAGCGCGCGCCGCCCTCGATGATGGTGCGGATCACCGGCAGGACGGAGTCCGGATGCGAGGCGAGAAAGTCACCGAATTCGGTGAGCCGTTCGGCCACCCACGGGCCCTGGTAGAGCAGCTCCCCCGCGGCCAGGAAGGGCCCGAAGGGTGCCGTCACCGTGCGCGGGAACTCTCGGCCGATCCGGGATCGGGCGGCCAGGTGGGCGTCGCGCATCGGCTCGTCGCCGAAGAACTCCAGCTCGCCGACGTCCGGCAGGCCGATCCGCAGCGCGGCCGGGTCCGCAGGCTCGCGGATCCGGTCGCGGCTCCACGGGTCACGGTCGTCCGCGGCGGCGACCACGTCCAGCACCCGTGCGATGTCCGCCACGGTGTGGGCCATCAGGCTGATGCAGTCCAGCGACCGGCAGGCCGGCACCAGCCCGACGGTGCTGATCAGGCCGCGGGAGGGCTTGAGCCCGACGATCCCGTTCAGCGCCGGGGGCACCCGTCCCGACCCGGCGGTGTCGGTGGCCACGGTGAACGGCACGTCGCCGTTGGCCACCGCCAGCGCGGAACCCGAACTGGACCCGCCGGAGATCATCTCGCCGCCGAACACGCTGCGCGGCAACGGATACGGCGTTCGCGTGCCATTCAGGCCGGTGGCGAACTGGTCCAGGTTGGTCTTGCCGACGTAGATGGCGCCGGCCTCGAGCAGCCGCTCGACCACCGGCGCGGTCCGGGTGGGGCGGTAGGCGTAGTCGGGGCAGGCCAGCGTGGTCGGCACACCGGCGACGTCGATGCTGTCCTTCACCCCGAACGGGATGCCGTACAGCGGGAGGCTGGCCGGATCCGGATGCGCCTGCAGCTGCTTGGCACGCAGCAGCAGTTCGCTGCGCTCGACCAGACTGATCCAGGTGCCGTCGTTCTCGCGGTCGGCGATGCCGCTGAGCAGAGCGTCGACCGCGTCCGACGGCGTGGTGGTCGCCTGGTAGGAGCGGGCCAGGTCGTCGATGGTGGGGCCGGCGGCCGGGCCCGGAGCCGAACTGTTCGACATGGCGTCGATTGTCGACAATCGATGTATCAGCGGTGGTCGCGTTCTGTTAACTCTGCGTTGCGTGACTCGGTTCAGCGCGCACCACCGGTACCCGGGACCGAGGGTCAGCCACCGACCGCGGCCGGTGCCGCGGCGCGGCGGTACTGCAGGTAGCGCTGACCCCCGTGCTGCGCCAATGCGGCCAGCACGACGTCCTTGTCGTTCGTCTCCAGGGCGGCGACCAGCGCCTCGTGCCGGCGCAGACCCTCCCCAGGGCCGACCAGGCTGGCCTCCAGCCGCAGGTTGATCGCCATCGGCCGCTGCAGCTTGATCAGGATGGGCTCGAGGGTCAGGTCCAGCTGCCGGTTGCCGGCCAGCGCCACGATGGCCGCGTGGAAGGCGCGGTGCGCGTCGTCGCGGTCCAACTCGTCGTCGGACTCCTCGGCCGCCCGCATCTGGTCCAGGCGCGTGCGCACCTGCGCCAACGGATCGTGCTCGCCGTCGAAGGCCAGCGGCAGCGCGGTGAGGATCGCGTGCCGCTCCAGCACCGCGCGGATCTCGAAAAGCTGCCGGATGTCGTCGTCGGACCAGGTGACGACCCGAGCACCGCGCCGCGGCAGGTGCTCCACCAGACCCTGCTGCGCGAGCAGCCGCAGCGACTCCCGCACCGGCGCGCGGCTGATCGAGAAGCGTTGACAGATCTGCTCTTCGATGAGCCGCTCGCCCGGAGCGATGGCACCGGAGAGGATCTCGTCACGCAGCCGCCTGGTGGTCGCCTCCACCAGGCTGGGCGCGAACAGGTCGACCTGGCCGGTCGGATCGGCGCTCATCGATGGCGCCTCCCTCCCCGATGCCGGCCGGCCGTTGTCGGATCGGCCAGTGGTGGCACCAGTGTAGAAGCATGCCGCCGCGGGGCCGGACGACGAAACCCCGGCCCGGCGGAGTGCGTTCCGCCGGGCCGGGGTGGTCTTGCCGAGATCAGGTGAGATCGGATCGCGGTCAGGCCGCGGGTCGGCCAGGGCCAGGCCGCGGGTCGGCCAGGGTCAGGCCGCCGTCTTGACGAGCTTGCAGTTCGCGTCGACCGCGAACCACTTGCCGCCGACGCCCTGCCCGTTGGCCTCACCGGGCGCTCCGTCGCCGGCGTAGTAGTACAGCGCCCACTTGCCCATCACCAGTTGCTTGGTGCCGTCTGGCCGGTCGATGGTGGTGGCGCCGGACGCTTGCAGGTCGGGGCTGATGGTGAAGTCGTCGGGCACGGTGAGCGGCGGCCAGGCCTTGGCGCAGGCGTCGAAGCAGCTGCTCTGCTTCTCCGGGTCGTCGGTGAACGCGTACAGGGTGCGCCCGTCGGCGCCGACCATCACCTCACCCAGGTTGCCGACCTCGGCCAGGCTGACCACCGGTCCGGTCGCGGCGGCCGGATCGGGAGCGGGCTGCGCGGCCGACGATTCCGGGGCCTGCGTCGGGGCGGCGGACGACGGTGCGGCCGCCGCCGACGTCGCGGGCGCGGCGTCGCCCTTGATCAGGCTGCCGTCGGCCTTGACGACGAACCACACGCCGCCCACCCCCTGCCCGTTGGTCTCGCCCGGGGCGCCGTCGCCGGCGTAGACGTACAGCGGCCACTTGCCGATCTTGAGCTGCTTGCCGCCGTCCGGCCGGTCGACCGTGCCGACCAGGGCGGGGTCGACGCCGGCCGGCGGGGTGAACCCGTCCGGCGCCGGCACCGCGGGCCAGGCGGCCGCGCAGGCGTCGAAGCAGGTGCTCTGGCCGTCGGTGTCCTTGGTGAAGGCATACAGCGTGCGGCCGTCGGCGCCAACCAGGATGGGGCCGAAGGCGCCGACGTCGGTCACCCTGGCCACCGGGTCGGCGGTCGATGCGGCCTTGGCGACGGTCGGCCCGGCCGCGGCGCTGACCGCGCCGGCGGCGGCTGCCGGGGAGACCTGGGCGGTGCCGGCCACGCCGCCGGGCTGCCCGCACGCGGTCAGCAGCACACCGGCGGCCACGACCGCGATCGGGGCGGCAAGGATCGCACGCAGTTTCATGAGGAAGTCCCTTTCGCTGACGAACCTGGCTCGGACTGCGACATCGGTGGCCGGAGTTGAGCTTTGGTCCGGCGGCCGCTGCTCGACCGCCGTCAGCAGCAGGTACGGGGTGACCGTCGAAACGGTTCTCGGGGCCGATCGATTCACCCGTCCGGCGTCCGCGCGAACCGGCGTACCGGGCGGCACGTACTCCAGGACATGACCACACCGGCAGCCGGCGCGGCGCCACGCCCGGCCGCGGCGGCCGGACACCGGATCCGGCCGGCCTGCCTGCTCTACCCTTGTCCGGGTGCTGACCCAGGAGGAGCTGACGCGCTTTCGCGCGGGCGACTCCGACGCCGTCCGGGCCGTCTACCGGGAGTACGGGCGGCTGGTCTATGCGGTGTGCCGCAACCTGCTGGGCAATCCCCAGCTGGCCGAGGACGCCGCGCAGCAGACCTTCCTCAAGGCCTGGCGGTCGGCGCACACCGTGGATCCGGGTCGGGACCTGGCGCCCTGGCTGGCCACCATCGCGCGGCGCACCGCGATCGACGTGCACCGGCAGGAGTCCCGCGAGACCAGCTCCGCGCTGGACGATGTGCCGGCCTCGCATCCGGCGCTGGTGGCCGAGCCGGTCGCGATCGAGCGGACCTACGACGCCTGGCAGGTGCGGCAGGCGCTGGACGAGCTTGCACCGGACGAGCGGGAGGTCGTGCAGCTGCAGCACCTGGAGGGCCTGACGCACACGGCGGTGGCGCAGCGGCTGGGTGTGCCGGTCGGCACGGTCAAGTCCCGGTCGTACCGGGCCCACAAGAAGCTGGCCGGCAAGCTGGGCCATCTGCGAGAGGGATTCGATTGACGCGACGGCCCGCGGGCCGCGCGGGCTGATTCCCGGCCGGCCCTGACCACACCCGAACTACGCTGCGAAAGGAGGTGACCACCGATGGCTCCCGACACCGGGCGGCACGACGCCGGAGACGGCAACGCCGACAGCGCCGCCGACAGCGCCCGGATCGACTACCTGGCCGGCGATCTCGACGTCGACCTGCAGCTCGGCGACGCGGACCGCGCCGAGCTGGACGGGCTGCGCGAGTTGCTCGCCGACCCGGGGCTATGGGCCGAACCTCCGGCTGCGCTGGAGGACTCCGTGGTCGCGGCGATCGCCGCGGAGGCGGCCGCGCTCCGCCCGGCGGACTCGGTCACCCCGGCCGGCCCGCTCGGCCCGGTGGGCCCGGCCGGTCCGGTCGAGCAGGCCGGCGCCGCCCCTGTCGACCTGTCCGCCGCCCGGCGCCGGCGACAGGAGCGGGCGGACCGGTCCGGCTGGCGTCGTCCGACGCTGCTGGTGGCGGCCGCGGCGGCGGCGATCGTGGTGGTGGTCACCGGGGTCCTGATGCTGCGCCCGCCGTCCCAGCGGACCTTCGACGCCGCGCTGCAGGCCACCGATCTCGCGCCGGCCGCGTCCGGCAGCGCGGTGATGACCAGGACCGACTCCGGCTGGCGGATCGAGCTCGACGTCACCGGATTGCCCCGCCTGGACAACGGACGCTTCTACCAGGGCTGGTTGCGCAACGCCGACGGCACGCTGGTGCCGATCGGCACGTTCAACGAAGGCACCGACGTCGTGCTGTGGTCCGGAGTGTCGCCGCAGGACTTCCCCACCCTCACCGTCACCCAGGAGGAGGCCGACGGCAACCAGGCATCCTCGGGTCAGCGGGTGCTGGTGGGTACGGCCGTCGAGGTGAAGTAGCCGATCCGACGATGCTTTCCCACCGGGATCTCGTCAACGCCGAAGATCGACGAGCATCCGGTGGGCCCGGTCGAGTTCGGCCTGATAGCCGATCCGCTTCTTCGTGGACAGGTCCTGATTCTCGAGCTGAGCGGTCAGCCAGCCCACATGGCTGACCAACCGGTCCTCATGCCGGCCCAGGAATCCGAGCCGGCGGATCCCGTGAACCGTCGCCGCCGTTCGGCCGACGACGGCCAGCACGACTGAGATCACCCCGATCACGGCCGCCGGCGCTGTAGTCCACCACGGTCCGTCGGCCGCGACGGACACCACCGTCGCTCCCAGACCACCGACACCGACCCCACCGACGACCGCGTTGGCCAGCGCCAGCCCCCGGTTGTTTCTCGGCCGGCCTTCGCCGACCGTCACCTCCGGCCGCCCCGCATCCGCCATGCGAATCTCCCTGCTGCCGTCGCGTCCCATCGGGATGCCGCCACGACTCTCCTCGGATTGTGGATTCCCTGTTCGAGAAAGGCAATCACTTGCCACCTCAAGCGTGCCGTACCCGAACCTGGGACTGACCCGGATCGACGCATTCTTACGGCCAAAGAATTTGAGCGTCAGGACCCGACGAAATCTGTCAGAGCTGTCAGATCGACCGACGTCAGTCGAGCAAACCGATCTGCCGGATACGTTGACGCACATCATCGGCAACCGCATTGACATGCTGGCCAGCTTGAATGGTGACAATTCCGATGTAGGCCAGCAGAATGGCACCGAGACGGATCTTTGCCCCGATCCGTACCGGATATTCCGCGGTCACCAGACAGTCATCGACGAATGTTCCGTTCGTGCTCCAGTTATCGACGACGAACAATTGGCGATCTCTGGCCATTAGTCGACAATGTCGTCGGGATACCGTGGTGTGCACCAGGGTGACATCGTTGAGGTGCCCCCTGCCAACGGTCAGAGAATGGCCATCGCTGAGCAGCATCACTGCCCCGGAGAGGCTTCCTCGAATGACCCCCACGCAATGCGCATCGATGGATCGGACCACGGGCCTCCCCGAGGTCGTGACGTCGACATCCCTGCTGGCGAAGAGCCCGGACACGAAGTCGGACGTGGCTTCGGCGGCGTTGACCATCTCGAGTAGTTCCGCGTGACTGAAGATGGTTGTCGTTGGTGCTCCATTGATCTCACTCCACGCGGTCTGCAGGATGGCGACCAACCGAGCACGCTCGTCGACTCCGGTCGGTTCCGCTCTCCAGGCGTCGAGTGCCGTCACCAGATCGTCGAGGAGGTCGGGATCCGGCGGATCACGGCCATCGAGAACATTGCGGATGTCGTCGGCGGTCGGAGTCGCGGAACCGCTGGGGCGAAGGTATCCGATCAGCGTTGCGATGCACTGCGCGCTGGGGTGACCTGCGCGCAAGGCCTTCAGGTGTAGTTTCTCGGTGAGCGCCCGGAGCTCGGGGCGGTACGGCTGATGAACGTACAGATAGTCATCCTTGTCGACATCACAGAAGAAAGCAACGTGATACGCGAACATCGCCTTCCGGTATGCCTGATCCCGCTCCCGGTCGCTCAGGTTTCCCACCCAGTCAACGAGCTGCCGAAAGATCGTGCTGGCCTGCTGGACGCTTACCGATTCGCCCCTTAGGAGCCTGGCCACGGTGTCGTGAGATGAAGTCGCAGGAAGGTCGTCTCGCTCGCGAATAGATTCCGATATCCGTCGACTGGATGGACTGCCTGCGTCGCGATGAAGAGCTTCTAGAATGCGCTGGTACGCGGCAGCCGGGACTTCCGACGAGGGCGATGTCATCCTTCTCCGAGTCCCAATCAGCCACGTCCGGCCTTGGACGCGGGCACTGACAAGGTATCAAGCACCGCGCGGACCGTCAGAAACCGTACGACGGTGAATCGGCGTCTACCGGGGACACGGAGCTCCAGCCAGCCAGGCGGCCCACGGTTCACTACCCTGCCTGACGCCAACGGGGTCACGTCCAGCATCCGGCCGACGGCCCTCGATGCCATCGGCGGCACCCCGCTGGTGCGGCTGTGCCGCGTCGTTCCGGACGGCGCGGCATAGGTACTCGTCAAGATCGAAGGCGGCAAACCGACCGGCAGCTACAAGGATCGGATGGCCCGCGGGATCATCGAGGGCGCGGAACAGCGCGGCGACCTGCGACCGGGCCGGCGGATCGTCGAATTCACCGGCGGCAGCACCGGATCCTCCCTCGCCTTCGTCTGCGCGGTGAAGGGCTATCGGGCTCACCCTGGCCAGTTCGGATGCGTTCGCTCCCGAGAAGCTCAGCACCGTTCGGGCTTTCGGCGCCGACGTGGTGCTCGTGCCCAGCGACGGCGGACGACGGTCGTCCCGGACACCGGCTTGAGGTACCTGACCGGCGACCTGTTCGTCGCGGGTTGACTTGGCGGAGACGATCGGTGCGCTGATCGCACGACCACACCGGACATTTCGGGCGCAGTTTCGTGCGTTGAACGGCGAGCCGGCCCCGGTGGGGCCGTCCCCTCGGAATGAACCTGACTGCGCGGGCGATGCTTCGTGCTGCCGGGCCACCTTGGGGAGCCGCGCTGATCCAACGTTCAGCAAACCGGACAAAACGGCACCGAAAGTGGGTATTGGATCAGCGCGGGACGAGATCCAGGCCAACCAGCACGGGCGATTCGGGCATTTCGGTCACCAGGTGGTTCGATCAGCGCAGCGGCGCCCAGACGAACACCGACGGTGGCCCCAAGGAGGGCGCTCGGGCTCAGGCCGGCCGGACGATCTGCTGGTAGCTCCAGGTGTTGCCGTCCGGGTCACTGAAGTAGACGAACCGTCCCCACGGCTGCTCGTCCACACCGTCCGCCTCGACCCCGGCCGCACGCAGCTGCGCGAGCGCCGCGTCCGCGTCGGGGATCACGCACTGGAGCCCGCGTTGCGTGCCCGGCTGCATCTCGGACAGGTGACCGACCAGGATCGAGCAGGCCGAACCCGGCGGCGTGATCTGCACGAACCGGATCTGCTCGCTGACCCGGTGGTCGTGGTCCAGGGTGAAACCGACTTGCTCGGTGTAGAAGGCGATCGCGCGGTCGATGTCGGTGACGGGGATGCTGACGAGCTCGATTCTGGTGTCCATGCCTCGACGGTAGGGGTCGTACAGGTCAGTTTCTGACCTGTACGACGTCCGGTTGAGCCGAACCCGGCCGCCGGGGAACCACCCTCACGGACACCGTGCCACGGCCATCGCTACGCGCAGGGGATGGTCCAGGTGTGAACCGTCAAGGGATCGTCATCCCATGGCGGTTGAAACGGCTCGGCGGCCCAGTCGGAGTTCGGCCCGCCGTGCGCGCTCGGCGCGACCCTGGCGAACAGTGCCGAACTGACGCCTGCGGCCATGTCGTCGACGACGACGGCCTGGCTGTTGGAGATGATCACGCCACTTCCGACCTGATTGAGGATGCGTTCGGCGCTGTTCTGTTCCCAGTAGTGCGGCCGGATGGGCTCGGCGAAGATCGGTACGAGCACATGTGACACACCCCAGGGTCGGGCGACCGCGATCGCCTCGTCGACCCGGCCGACGTCCTCGCAGATGCAGATCGTGAAACGGCCCATCGCCGACTCGACGATCGTGTTGGTCGAGCCCTCCGCCATCCACTCTCCCAGCGGCCCGGCACCGAGCGCAGTGAGCTTCCACTTTCGGATGTGCATGTCCGACAAGGTGAACGGATGCCGCTTGTCCTGATGGAAGACCTGCTCTCCGGTCCGCCGGTCCAGCACGATCGCCCGGTTGGGAGATGGCTGGTGATCATCGGCCGCGGGCACCGGTCCGCTGCCGGCCAGAATCCAGGCCAGCTTGCCGTCGGCCGGCGGCGGGTTCTGCCGAATCGCTCGAGTCCAGGCAGCCAGCAATCCTTCGGTGAGCACCAACTCGGGCAGGACTGCGATATGGCAGCCGGAGTCATCAAGCTTCCGCAAGGCCGACACCACCCGCTCCGCGCACCACTCCTGGTCATCGTCGGCGACTCGAATGGAATACCACCCGCTGCCGCGATCCACCCGAGCGATGTCGAATTCCGCCAGGCGGTTGATCAAGCTGAGGCAACCGAAGGTCAGGGCCTCATCCTCGAGCCGGGTCAGCGGATCGATGTCGACGAGCGAGTCGACCTTCAGGTGTCGGTCCTCAGTGTGGGGTACCAGCAGGACACCACGCAGGTACCCGTCGAGGTCGTCGATGACTCCCTGCGGCCGGGCCGGATAGCCGCGGCGGAAGACGACCATGCCCGTCGTTCGCCCCGTATTCAATTGACGAGTCTCTTGCCATCGTTGTCGAAGCGCATCCAAGCCGGTGACGCCGGCCTCCTTGAGCGGATCGATGGCTCGGAAGGCTCGGTCAACTGCGCGTAGCACGCGGAACGCACCTCGGGGCGTCGCCGTCAGACGCCGGACTTCCTCCGCCGCCACCCCACCGGAGCCAGTGATACGGACGGCGAGTTCGCCGACGAATCGCTCGTCGTCCGACTCGTGGCACCAGTCGTCGAGGTCGACGCGTCGTGGCCGCTCACGGCGCAGGCGCTCGTACAGGAGAACGAACAGATCACCGGGGTCGACCACGCTCACCGACGATCCTTGACCATCGATTGACTATTGCTTGACATACACTTGACCTTCCAGTAGCGTGGGTCGCGTTGCGGAGAGGTGGAAGCATGGCATGGACCGGTCTGAGAGCCGACGAGTTGGACGCGATCGCGGTCGCCGCCCCGCCGATAGCCGGCTCCGCGCGAGCCGCGGCCGTCGGCGAACTCGACAAGCGGGCCGCGTGCGTCACCGTTGCCGATGCGCCGCCGGAGTCCACCGGGCTCGACATCGCGACATCGTCGGACGCATGGTTCGCCGATGCCGGTCGGCTGCTGCTTGATGCCGTCACCTCGGCGGATGCCGGGTCGGTTCTCGTCCTGCAGGCCCTGTTCCGTCGCGTGTTCGCGCAACTTCGCTCCGACGAGGAGCAATCCTTGCGAACCACCGGAGCGGACACAGCCAATATCGCCCGTGCGGAACGGCGGGGCCGTTTGCTGCAACTGGTGGAATTTTCCCGGGCAGGTCAAGAGCACTTGCTGGCCGGGGAGGCTGTCGTCCGAATGGAACCGGGCGGCCAGTTGGAGCAGTTCCTGATCGTGGTCGGCGATCATCCTGGTTCTTCCAGTCGAGAGATTGCCAGCAGGATAACCGACCGCAATGGTGACCCGTTGACCGAACCCGTGATCAGCCGGCTCGGTCGAAAGGCGCTCGGTCAGGGTCTGGTCGACGTGGTCCGGACCGGGCGTCGTAACAGCTGGGAACTGACGGCGCGAGGCCAGAAGACGTGGCTGGGCATTCGAGACCGCGCGCATCGACCCGTGTCACCTGTCGTGGTTCTCGACGATGCCCATATCCGAGAAGTGGTGCACGAGTGGACGCTCAATCTCGATGTCCATGGCGCACTCACTCGCGCGCAGCAGGCCGATCAACTGGAAACCGGCACGGTTGCAGGGCGCGCAGGTCGACGTATCAACGGACAGCAGGTGATCCAGGGATTGCGGGATTTCGGCCTTCACCCGCGCGTGACCTGGCAGTACTGCGAACGTCCGACGTCAATGACGGTTCATGTCGCCACCTCCGATGACGATGTCGCCCCGACCGGACGGCTCGAACTGTGGGATGGCCACGCGTGGAACGCATTTCAGGAGGACGAGAACGGGAACCTCGCTGCGGAGGCCCGGCCGGCAGAACCGGACCAGGTCCAGATCCGCGTGGTCGACTTCCTCCGGTGAGGACTCTGGCAGTCACGGACCCGCGCCTGCTGCCGATCGTCGACGGTATGCTGCATGCCGGCCCCGGTCATTCGGACCCGGACGTGTGGGCCACCGAGCTCTTGGAAGCCGCGCGCCGGCTGCCCAACGAATACCGATCGGTGCGACACTCCTCGGGAGTCCGTGTCGCTTCGATGCCGGACGTGGACGAGAGCACACGCTGCTCGGCCAGACTGATCGAACTGCTCGCCGACCCCGAGGCATCGAACGAACTGATCTGCTCCCGAATGACCGATGTCGCGGATGCCGGCGCTCCGTTACAGGCCGTCCAGGGTATCGTTCGGCTTGCTCGCCGGGCGAGAGTTCTCAGTCTGCGAGGAGTCGGCGAGCTTCTCTATCTGTCGGCGTTGGCGCTGTGCGACGGGTTCACGCGTGCCGATCCCCTGGAGCTCGGCCACCAGGACAGTGGGAGTGATCGGCACGCAACACTCTTGCGGCCGGCGATCGTCCACATGGGGCAGGGTGCCGGGTCGTTCGCCGACTACTTGCAGCAGGTAGCACCGGCGGCGACCGACAACGACCCGACGGGGCTCGCCGAGACTGCTTTGACCGCAACCGTCGCCGTCCTTCGTCGAGATCATCGAATCGGATCGGGCGCCACCTGGCTGCACGGTGTCGCCTCACGGGGACTGGCGTTTGCGTTGCCGCTCCCGGCGATCTCGCGGTTCGCAGGTTATCGCGACTACCTGTGTCATCGTCGAGTGCACGCCGCGTGGTTGGCCTACCTGGACGAGCGATGGGCCCATGGGCTCATGCAACTCGGACGGCTTCACGAGGCAGCCGCGGTCATCGATCGAGGCGAACGGCTGCTACCGGCCGACGAGGCCTGCGATCCGGCGCGAATCCAACTGCTGCGGGCACGATCCCGGCTGGCCCGATTCGCCGGCGACCTACCCCTGGCGTTGTCCCTCTCCGATCGGGTGTTCGCGCTGATGAATCAGGCGAACAACTTCCTGTCGGACGCCGACCGCGCTGCGGCCTGGCTGAACAGGGCCGGCGTTCTGGTCGAGTCCCGGGATCGCGGGCAGGCGTTGATGTGTGCACGGCGCGCCGTCGAACTGTACCGGTCGGACGGGTTCAGCATCGTTGGTGAGGTCGAGGCGCGCCAACTGGAGGTCTCGGCCGATCACGACCGGAGCAGGGCCGCTCGGCTCGCGGTCGATCTCGCCGAACGGGAAGCTCGTGGGGAGCTGCCGGAACCGGTGCGGGCATCCACGCTCTGGCGGGTCGGCGAGGCATTGGTGGCGACGGACAAGGCATTGGCGCTGCAGACCCTGCGGAAGGCCGCCGCGATTTCCGACAGGAATCGTTCCCGGGTCTCGGTTCTCGCGCGCTTCACCGCTGCCCGGGCCCTGCTCGCCGACGACCCGCTGGAGGCGACGGCGTGGGCGGTCGAGGCGGTGGTCGCTTCTCGCCGGCAACACAACGTGCTCCTGCGCGCCCGGGCCGAACTGTTGTTGGTTCGCGGCCGGCAGGCGACCGGCGACCTTGATGTGGGCCGGTCCATGTCGCGCACCGCGCTGAAGCATCTGGCCGACTGCCTCGTCGGCCTGACCGCAGAGGGTGAATCCAACCTGCTCGACGGGGTGGGCGACGATCTTCGGGCAATCTTCGACCTGGCAGTCCAGGTCGACGACGCGCCACTCGCACTACAGGTCGCGGAGATGGGCCGGGCTCTTCGACTGGCCGCGGTAATGCGGCTGGACCTCGAGCGATTGCCGACAACAGTCCGCGAGGCCCTGGCGCAAACCGCATTCGCGGCCCGAGTCTCGGATACGAACCGAGCGGGCGGTCCCGTGGGGTCTGCGCCGTCCAGGGAGGCGGTGCAGACCGCCCTGCACGCCGCGTCCGCGCTCGAGGCGGCGGCCGGCGAGATCTTCCGGACGGTGGTCGTCGACCCCGTCATGGACCTCGCGCAGATCCGGTCGGCGTTTCCGTTCGCACATCTGCTGACGCTCAGCGAACACGACGGCACCATCCGTTGGGCCTGGTGGCCGCGCGGCGCCGGAGTCGAACCGTCGGCGGGATCGAGGCCGGTGCCCAGGCGGCTCGAGTCCCTGCTCGAGGGCTACTCCGGTGGCCATGCCGCCCTCCTTCCCGGCGACGTCGTCGCGCCGCTCGCGGCCCTGCTCCCGGAACCGCTCTGCCGCGCGCTCGCGTCCGCGGCGACACCCGTGCCATTGATGATCAGCCCGATGGGTCGTCTCTGGCATGTGCCTTTTGCTGCGATTCCGATCGCCGGCCCGGACGGTCCGCTGCTGATGCACAAGGCCACCATCACCCTCATTCCGTCGTTGCGACTCGCGCACGATCTCGCCGAAAGGGAGGCGCGGCGCCCGAGTCCGAGCGACCAGGTCGCCGGTTACTGCAATCCGTATCTGCCCGGCGCCAAGATGGAAGAACGGTCCCTGTCCGAGATTTGGGGTCAGAGTTACCGGGAACTGGACGGCGTCACATCCTTCGGCAAGGTCGCCGATATCTCGATCGAAGTCATGGCCACGCACTCCACGAATTCGCCGGGGCTCGCCCAGGCCGTCGTGGACCATCGGCGGTCGGCCCTCACGGCGGGCCAGTGCATCACCCGCGAGTTCTCCCGCATCGTCGTTCTCGGAACCTGCCACGGGTACGGCAACTCCGATGGTGGCAACGAACCGATCGGGCTGCTGACGGTGATCTCGGCTCGTGGCGCCACCTGGGTGGCCGGAGGTCACCAGCATCTGCATGACGCCACCGTCGGCTGGCTGCTGTCTCGTGCGTATCAACACCTACGGGCCGGAGCAGCGCTGCCCGCAGCGATTCGAGCCGCCCAAAGGACCTACCTCGACCACCTGGCGAGCGGCCCGGACCGCATGGATCCGGACCTGCGGGCCATCGTCGAGCAGGCCGGCGGACCAGATGCGGCTCGGCAACCCTGGTGCTGGGCCCTGAGTGTCGTCGGGCCGGCGGCACCCGATGAGCCCGACGATCGACGATCGTCGGCTCTGCCGACATGAATGCAGATGGCCTGGCGGGAGCATCATGGAATGCGTTCCGCGTCTTCGTCGCGGTCCACCGAGCGGGGTCGATCACCGCCGCCGCCGCTGATCTCGGCATGGCGCAGGCGTCCGTATCGGGGCAGATCGCGGCCCTGGAGAAGCAGGTCGGATACCTGCTGTTCGAGCGGTCCCGAACGGGTGTCGTCGCGACGGATCGCGGCCGTGACCTCGCCTCGTTGCTCGCTGCGCCGGTCGATGCCCTGGCAGCGGCGACCATTGCGGCGTCCGACGGTGGGCATCGGGTCCAGCGGACGGTGTTGCTCGGCGGTCCGGCCGAGTTCCTGTCGGAGGTCGTGCTTCCCGGTCTCCTCGGTGACCTCCCCCGCGGCGTCCGGCTCGGTGTCAGGTTCGGACTGGCCGATCCGCTCATCGAGGCCCTGAGCACCGGACAGATCGACCTACTCGTCAGCCCGGTTCAACCTCGGCGGGCCGGTCTGAGGTTCGAGCCGGTGTACGACGAGCAGTTCGTTCTGGTGGCGCACCCCCGCTGGGTGGAGCGAGCCCGCGACGACCTGGACGGAGTTCCGGTGCTGGCCTACGACGCCGAGTTGCAGATCATCAGGCGGTACTGGCGGAGCGTGTTCGACCGCCGGCCGACACGGTTGCGCGTCGCGGCGGTGGTGCCGGACCTACGGGTGCTTGCCCGCCTCACCACCGAGGGAGCGGGGATGACCGTCCTTCCGGACTATCTCGCCTGTCCCCTGCTCGACCGGGGTGACCTGGAGATTCTGCACGACCCCGAGGTGGCGCCATTGAACACCCTCTACGTCGCGACCCGACGCTCCGGAACGGGAGCCGACCGGGTCGTCGACGCGATGCGCACCGAGATCGCCTCCCTGTGCCGCGCCGCCGCCGATCGGCCGCCACCCGGCCCATCGGCATCTTGATGGCCACCATCGGCGTCGCGGTGACCGCACGCCCGGTCATGCTTCTTACTGTTGAGGTATCCCAATGAAAGGAAGCCTCACCGTGAGCGAGAAGAAGAACCGCGTCCTGCTCGTGCTGACCAGCAATGACGATCTCGGCGGCGTCCGCAGGACCGGCTACTACGTGGGCGAAGCCGCCGAACCCTGGCAGGTGTTCACGGACGCGGGTTACACCGTCGACCTCGCCTCCATCGCCGGCGGCACACCGCCGCAGGACGGACGCAACGACGACGATCCGATCCAGCGGGCCTTCCTCACCGATCCCCGCATCGCGGAGCAGCTCGGCAACACCCGGCGGCTCGCGGACGTCGATGCCGGTGACTACGACGCGGTCCTGTTCGTCGGTGGCCACGGCACGATGTGGGATTTCCCGCAGGCACCGGCCGTCGCCGCGCTCGGACGCGAGGTGTACGAGGCGGGCGGCGTCGTCTCAGCGGTCTGCCACGGCCCCGCCGCGTTGATCGGCATCACGTTGACCGACGGCACACCGCTGGTCAGCGGGAAGAGGGTGGCGAGCTTCACCAACGACGAGGAGGCCGCCGTCGGGCTCACCGGCGTGGTGCCGTTCCTTCTCGCCGACACGCTCGCCGACAAGGGCGCAACCCATGTGCCGGCGCCGAACTTCACCGAGAACGTCGTGAGCGATCAGCGTGTCGTCACGGGTCAGAACCCTCAGTCGGCGGCCGGCGTTGCCCGCGCGGTGGTCGCGGCCCTCGGTTGACGAGACCGAGACCGACTAGCCAGGTCTCATGATCTCGTGCGTGAGACGGGAGAATGATCCGGACGTTCCGGCGAGGGCGTGCTCCAGGCGGCGAGGACGCGGAGGGCGTCGGCGGAATCCTCCTCGCGCGGTGCGTACATGACGAGTTCGAGGCCGGGATAGCCGTTCACCGCGAAGCTCTGGTGCGCCACCTGGATGTCGCCGACGACGGGGTGGCGGAGTGTCTTGAAGCCGCCGCACTTCTGGGCGACTTCGCGGAGTTCACGCAAGCGTCGGAACTCCGGGGATGCCGTGTTCAGCCGGGCGATCAGGTCGGCGAGGTCGCGGTCGTCGGGGTGGTTGCCCTCGGCGTAGCGCAGGACGCTCACGATGCTGCGAGCGGTCTCGGTCCAGTCCCGATAGAGGTCACGCAGGCGGCTGTCGGTGAACAGAAGCCAGGCGATGTTGCGATTCTCCGGCGGGATCGCGGCGAAGTCGCAGACGAGTGCCGCGGCCAGGGGATTCCAGACGAGCACGTCACGGCGATGGTTGAGCAGATAGGCCGGCGATTCGGTGGCCTCGATCAGTCGCCGCAGGTGGTGCGGCACCACGGGCGGCCGAATCGGGATCGGGGGTTCGGCCGAGACGAGTTGCTGCAGATAGTGCCGCTCGTCCTCATCGAGTCGAAGGACGGCGCTGATCGCCCGGATCACCGCCGGCGAGGGGCGGGAACGCCCCTGCTCGATCCGCTGATAGTGGTCCGGACTGACTCCCGCGGCAATCGCGAGTTCTTCGCGTCGCAGGCCGGGCACTCGGCGGTTCCCGCCCGAGGGGAGCCCGACATCCGCGGGCCGGATCAGTGCGCGCCTGCTGCGCAGGAACTCTCCGATTCCGCGCCCGCTCGCCCGATCCACGATTCCAGCGTAGGTGACCGTGCGCCGGTGCGGGTGGCCACGATATGGCCAGGCACAACCGGGCCTCCCCGGCTGCCCCGATGCGGGTGACCGTAGAAGCCATGAGTGCCCCTGCTTCCCCATCCGAGCATCAGCACCGTCCCGTCCTCGCCACCGCCGGGCTCGACGTCGTACCGGCGTGGCGAGTCACGGTGGTCGGTGTCGTCGGGTTGCTCGTCGTGCTCGGTCAGCTCTACCTCGTGCTGCCGATGCTCGACCTGATCGCGGACCTCCCCGGCGCGTCGCAGGCTGCTGCGCCGCTGGCGGTGACGATGTTCGCGCTGCCGTACGCGTTGAGTTTTCTGCTCCTCGGGCCGCTCGCCGACCGTTACGGCGCGCGACGGCTCATGATCGTGAGCATCGCCGTCGTCCTGGCCGGGTCCTTGGCCGCCGCACTCGCTCCGAGCTGGGGATGGCTTCTGGTCGCCCGAGCGGTCCAGGGGGTCGGCGCCGCACCGTTGACCCCGGCGCTCCTGCTCATCGTGGCCACCCGCGTGCACCCGGACCGGCGGCTGCAGGTCACCTCGGCGATCATCTCCGCAGGCATGGCAGCCGCCGTCGTCGCACAGGTCGCCGCGCAGGTCGGCGCGCCGATCGTCGGCGTCGGCGGGATGTTCGTCCTGTCCGCCGCGGCGATGGTCGGGTGCCTGTCGCTCACCCTGTTCCTGTTGCCGGCGGGAGCCGTCCGCGCGACGGCAGGCGCCCCGGCCCGGAAGGTCGTGGACGTCTACCAGGCGATCCCCCGCCTGCTCGCTCGACGCCGGCTGGTGCTGCTGCTCGCCGTCGCAGTCAGCTACCTCGCCGTCTTCGTGGGCCTCTATGCCGCGATCCAGCTCGCCGGTCCCGCCGGCGTCGCGCAGGACCCGGCGCGCCTGCTGACGATCCGCGCCAGCGCCTTGCCGGCGATGATCGCCGTCCCGCTGGTCACACCGCTTCTCGTGCGAATACCGACGCGTGCCCGCCTGCTCGCCAGCATCGGAGTCGGTGTCGTGACGACGACCCTGCTCGGCACGCTCACGCTGATGGGCGTTCACGGCGCGATCCCGGTCGTCGTCGCGATGCTCGTCATCGCCGCCGCCATCGGGATCGCCGCGCCCGCCACTGTCACCGAGGTCATGGCGAACGCGCCGGACACGCCGGGCGCGGCGAACGCGCTCTACTCCGCCGCGATCTTCGGCGGCGCCAGCATCGGAACACCCCTTGCAGCGCTCATCATTGCGACGGTCGGGCACGATCACGGTTTCGGCGCCTTCGCTTTCGCCGCTGCCGCCTGCCTGACTGCGGCGTTCGTCCTGGTCGCCGCGGCCCTCCGCCGGGCGGGCGCCGACACGGCGAACCTTCGGCAAGGTCGTCCTGCGTGACCGGCGAGCGCGTCGTCACTCGATCGCGTCGTCGGAGCGGTCTCGCTGCAACGTCGAGCCGAGTTCGGGGACGAGCCCGAAGTCGGTGAGGAGATGGCCGATCTGGGTGTGGTCGAGTTTGCTGATGACGCGATTGCCGATGAACCTGGGCCCGGGCAGTTCCACCTCTTCGCCGTCGCGCAATCGCGAGGTGGCTTTGAGCAGGAAACGCAGATCGTAGGTGGAGTTGAACACCTCGGGTACGCCGCGGTCGATACCCAGCAGCTGATAGGCCGCTTCCATGCCCGTGCGGACCGAGTATTCGGTGGTGAAGATCGTGTCGCGGGTGGTCTCGGCGAACTGGCCGATGAACGCGAAGTTCACCGCTCCCTCGGGCACCACGTCGGGTCGGTCGCCGGCCTGGCGGGGCATGAAGAACGAGGTGACGTAGGGCATCATCACCGGGACGGTCTTGGCACCGTGGGCGGCGAGATCGGGGATCCGGTCGACGGGAACGCCGAGGTGGTAGAGCCATTCCCGGGTGATCTCCTCGCCGGTGCATTCCTGCATGGTTTTCTTCACGTAGTCGCCGGGGGTGTCGACGAACAGGCCGTAGACCCAGACGACGATCTCGTCCGGGGCCTGCGCCTTGAAGTGCGGCTGCCGGTTGACGGTCCAGCTCATCAGCCACGCGGAGTCCTTGGCGGTCACGATGCCGCCGGTGACGACCCTGCCGGCGAACGGATCTCGCCGGGCGATCCGCTCGATGTACGCCGGGATCTCCGGGCCGATCGTGGTCACGGTGGCCGACTCCCACTTGGTCTTGGGGATGTCGCCGGCGAACACGTCCGGCCGTCCGAACGAGGGATGCTTGGCGGCGATGCGACGCCACAGATCCCAGGCCGGCGCCGGGCCCGCGTCGAGTGTCGCGGGGCGGTGGTGGTTGCCGTCGTCGGAGTTCTCGGTGAGCGACCCGATGGTCACCAGCACCACGTCATCCGGCCCGAGATCCACGCCACCCTCGGCGCCGTCCTTGATCCAGCGTATGCGGGTGGCCTGCTTGCGGTCGCCGTCGAACGCGAAGTCGATGTCGGTCACCTCGGTGGAGAAGCCGAATGTGACGCCCTGATCGAGCAGCCATTTGTACATCGGCAGCACCAGCGACTCGTACTGGTTGTACTTGGTGAACTTCAGCGCGCTGAGGTCGGGCAGCCCTCCGATGTGATGTACGAACCGGTGCAGGTACAGCTTCATCTCGAGCGCGGAGTGCCATTCCTCGAACGCGAACATGGTGCGCCAGTACAGCCAGAAGTTACTGCCGAGGAAGTCGTCGCCGAAAACCTCGTCGATGCGCTTGTTCTCCATCTCCTCGCGGGAGGCGAGGAAGACCTTGACCATTTCCTGCTGCGCCTTCTTGCTGAGCCCGAACATGTTGTTCGTGTGCGCGTCCTGGCCTTGGTTCTCGGTGACCCGGCACAGCGAGTAGTTCGGGTCGTCCTTGTTGAGCCAGTAGAACTCGTCGAGGACCGAGCCGTCGACTTCCAGGGAGGGGATGGTGCGGAACAGGTCCCACAAGCACTCCATGTGGTCCTCCATCTCGCGACCGCCGCGGACCACGAAACCCTTCTCAGGCTTACGGATCCCGTCCAGTGCGCCACCGGGCAGATCCAGGCGTTCCAGGATCGTGATCCGATTCCCCGGCAGCTGCCCGTCGCGGATCATGAAGACGGCGGAAGCCATCGAGGTCAGTCCGGCACCGACGAACCAGGCGGTCTTGCGGTCGACGCCGTCCGGCTTGCGGGGCCGCGCGAACGCCTCGAAGTTACCGCTGCTGTAATACATGTCACTCTCCGTTCGATGCGTCGTCGGTTGTTGTCGGCGCGTCCTTCGCCAGTCGCGCTGCCCATCCCTTCCCCACTGCCGACCCGCCGTCGACCACATCTTGACATCGAACACCGACCGTCGGCGCAACGGCCCACCAGGCCGCCGCAGACCGGATCGGACACCACGTGGGCACCAATCACCCCGACCACGAACGGCGACCGCAAGACTCGGCAGGCGCCTTGAGCGGACGAAAGAAATCCGTAAGCACTGGTTTTCGCGGTCTTTGGGCCGGGCTGGGCTAGCGTTTGGCCTGCCGCCATCCTCCCGACCGGCGCGGGAAGACAGGCTCAGGTGTCCACTCGGGCCCGCCGCGGCAGCCAGGTCGCGCCGTCCCGCGGCGGTCGTGAAGGTTCAGTGAAGGGGTCGTGCAGTCGTGCTGACGATGCTGGTGATGGCAAAAGCGCCGGTACCCGGCCGGGTCAAGACCAGGTTGTGCCCACCCTTGACCTACAGCGAGGCCGCCGTGCTGGCCGCGGCCGCCCTGATGGACACGATGGACGCCGTGGACGCGCTGCCGGCCGCCATCGGTCGACCGGTCGATCGCTTTCTGGCGCTGGATGGCTCGCTGGTCGACGCGATCGACGGCCGCGACATCGCCGGCAGGCTCCGATCGATGCCGGGCCGGGCGACATGGGCCCGGATACCACAACGTGGAACGAGTTTCGCTGAGCGGCTGGTGCTGGCCCATTCCGATGCGGCCGGCATCGGTGCCGTGGTGCAGATCGGGATGGATACGCCGCAGCTGACGGCCGACCTCCTTGGCGAGGCTGTGGCGACCGTGTCTGCACGCTCGGTCGACGCGGTGATCGGGCCGGCCGCGGACGGCGGGTGGTGGGCGCTCGGCGTGCGGGACGCACGGATGACCCGAGCGTTGTGGAACGTGCCGATGTCGACGCCGGACACCGGTGACTTGACCGTACGGGCGCTGCAGGGCGGCGGACTCCGCGTCGCAGTCCTGCCCATGCTGACCGATGTCGACACCGTTCCGGACGCCTTCGCGGTCTCCGCGTCCGCGCCGAACACGAGATTCGCCCGCCGATTCCGACGACTTGCGGAGCGGGCGGCGTGATGGCCGCCCTGCCCCAATACGAAGCCGGACTTCTCGGGGGTGGCACTCAGGTCATCGACCGGGCCGGTCGCCGGCACCCGTGGCCGACGGCGTTGTGGTCGGGTGCCGTCAGCCGCGGTGATGAGGCCTTGCTCAGCGCTTGCACGGGTCCCACCCTCGACGTGGGCTGTGGACCGGGCCGGCTGACTGCTGCTCTCACCGGCCGCGGTGTCCCAGCTCTTGGCGTGGATATTTCCGCGGTCGCCGTAAGACTCACCCGAGAACGGGGCGCGCTCGCCCTGCAGCGCAGCATCTTCGATCCGCTTCCAGCCGAAGGTCGTTGGCGAGATCTGCTGCTGGCCGACGGGAACATCGGCATCGGCGGAAATCCGGTCGTTCTGCTGCGTCGCTGCGCCGAGCTGATGATCGACGGCGGTTCAGTGCTCATGGATCTCGCCGAACCCGGTTCCGGATTGCTGCTCGAGGAGCTCCGTCTGGTCGAATCAGGCCGGATTAGTCCCCCTTTCCGCTGGTGTCGTCTTGGTGTCGACGCGCTCGGCACGGTCGCGGCCGCTGCCGATCTTGTCGTTCGGGACGTCTGGCTTGCCGACGACCGCTGGCAAGCGGCGTTGGGCCGACGACGATGACCACGAAGCCGCGCGCGTGGCGACGCTTCCGGCAGTGGTTGGTGAAAGGCCCACCCAGGCCACCCCGACCGACCGACTACCCGTCCCGGCTGCACGCCGAAACGGTGGCCGCAAGGGCCGGGTTGTGGCTCGGAATCGCATTCGCCATCTGCTTTCTGACCGGGCTCATCAGCCACCTCATCCAGCATCCGCCGGAGTGGTTCGCCTGGCCGACCGGCCCGGTGTGGTTGTACAGGGCTACCCAGGGACTGCATGTCACCACCGGGATCGCGGCGATTCCGCTGCTGGTGGTGAAGCTCTGGACGGTCGCTCCGCGGTTTTGGCAGTGGCCACCGATCACCTCGTTCCTGAACGCGATCGAGCGGGCAACCGTCTTCCTGCTGGTCGGTGCGGCCTTCTTCGAACTGCTGACCGGGCTTTTCAATGTCGCCGAGGTGTACTTGTGGGGATTTCTCTTTCCGCCGGTGCACTTTGCGATCGCCTGGGTCGCGGTCGGCGCGGTACTCATCCACATCGCGGTCAAGCTCCCCGTCATCCGGCGGGCGCTTGGCGCACCGTTGGACGCCGACGACCCCGCACCAGTCGGCACGGGGAATGATTCCGGGGCGGGCGTCCCGACAGCGTGGCCGCGCTCCTTTCGTGGGCCGCTCAGCCGACGAAACCTGCTGGCCATCGCGGCCGGATCCGCCGGGCTGGCCGTGCTGGCCACGATCGGGGACAAGGTGCCCGTCCTGAGCCCGATCTCGGTGCTCGCCCAGCGCACTGGCGCCGGACCCCAAGGCCTGCCGGTCAACCGTACCGCCGTCGACGCCGGGGTCGTCGCGATCGTCACCGCCCACCCCTACTCGCTGCAGATCCAGGGACCGGCCGGCCGCCGCGCGTTCAGCCTGGCCGAGCTTCGCGGCATGCCGCAGACGACCGCCGAATTGCCGATCAGTTGCGTCGAAGGTTGGTCCCAGTCCGCACTCTGGACCGGCGTGCCGCTCCGGGACTTACTCGCGCTCGTCGGCGCACAGGGGAGCGGAGCTCGCGTGGTGTCGGCGGATCAGGGGCTCTACGGACGCAGTGAGGTGACGGCACTTCTTGCCGATCATCCGATGACTCTCATCGCGCTGAACCTCGGCGGGGCCCCGCTCGATCTCGATCACGGTTACCCAGCACGCCTGATCGCGCCCAACCGGCCGGGTGTCCTGCAGACCAAGTGGGTCACCTCGATCGAGGCGATATGAGTCGGCCGGTGGCCCGGGCCGAAACACTGGGACGGGCGGGCCTCATCGGTGCCGGCGGGTGCGCCGTCACATGGGGATTGTGGTTGCTGGCCGACCAGTCTCGGTCGGACCTGCTGTCCGCCGGTGCCTGGTTCGTCGTGCCCGCGGTCCTGAGCGATTTGGTCCTGCTGCCGGCGGTCGCCCTGGTGGGCGCTGTCCTGACCCACCACCTCGAGCCATGGCTTCGGCTGCCCGCTCAGGTGGCCCTGGCCGTGATCGGCATCTTGACGTTCATCGCGTTGCCGTTCCTGACCGGTATCGGACGGCAGGCCGGCAATCCGTCATTGCTGAACCGCAACTACCCTTTGGGCCTGGCGGTCTACGTGCTGGCGATACTGCTGGTGGCCGGTTGCTGGGCCACCGCGCGCCGTCGGCGGACCGTTCCGCCTCCGGACCGCGACCGGGCTCCGGAGACGACATGGTAGCCACGACCTCGACCTCGACCGTCTTGCGGGTCAACCCGGGTGACGCCGTGCTGGTGGCCGTCGGATTGACCCCGATCGTCGGCTACGTCGCGGTCGTGCTGCAACGCATCGGATATCCGTACGAACTGTCGTACTTCGAAGGCAGCACCGTCGAGGTGGCTGCGCGCGTCGTCGCCGGCCTCCCGCTGTACGGGCCACCCACGACTGACTTCGCCCCGTGGCCCTACCCGCCGGTCTACTTCTGGCTGGGCGCCGGGTTCGCCCAGCTGACCGGGCTGAACATCTCGGCGTTGCGCTGGCTGTCCTTCGCCGCCAGTTTGGTGGTGCTGGCCCTGATCGTGCAGATCGTGCGGCGCGCCGGTGGGAGCCTGGTGACCGGAATCGTGGCTGCCGGCGTGTACGCCGCGAGCTACCGGGTATCCGGCGCGTGGGCGGACACCGCCAGGGTCGATTCACTGCTGCTGGCGTTCCTGCTCGGGGCGATCCTCGTCGGCCTGTGTGCCAGAGGCGTCGGCGGCGGCCTCGGCGTGGGGGTGCTGCTGTCCATGGCGTTCCTGACCAAGCAGAACGCTCTGCTGGTGGCGGCGCCCCTGCTGCTGTGGCTGCTCCGGCGACGGCGCGTGACCGGGATCGCCGCAACGCTCAGCTTGGTCGTCGCCGTCGTGGTTTCCACCGGTATCGGCGACCTGGTGACGGGCGGGTGGTACTCGCCGTCGGTGTTCGGGCAGTTGCTCGGGCAACCCTGGGCGTTGGCGTGGTTACCGGGGTTCTGGATGGTGGATCTGGCGTTGCCGTTCGCGATCGTGCTGATCCTGACGATCTGGCTGCGCGGGCGGGCCTCCGGTCGCCTCCGGCCGTGGCGGGCCCGGTGGCCGCGGGACGATGCGCTGTCCTACCTGATGGCCTGCGTCGCCGGTCTGCTGCTGGCGGCCTGGTCCGGGCGGGTCCACGACGGTGGTTACGCCAATGTCGCGATGCCCGCGCACGTGGGGCTGGCGCTGACCTTCGGACTCGTGCTCGCCGCGGCGCGCCGACGTCAGGAGGTCACGCGGCGGGTTGCGTTCATCGTCGCCGCCGCTCTCATCGTTCAATTTGCGGCGATGACCGCCTGGCGCTGGAACGTCCTGCCGACCGCGGCCGACCAAACCGCGGGCGATTCGTTCATCGCGGCGGTGCAAAGCCTCCCGCAACCCGTCCTCATCCCGTCGCACCCCTACTACATGCGGCTGGCCGGGCTGCCCCCGCCGGCATCCGCGATCGCGATCGACGACGCGTTGCGCAGTCCCGGCGGCCGCGTCGCGACGGCCCTGCGGACGGCGCTGCCGTGGAGCCTGGCCGGCATCAACTCAGTCGTTCTGGACAACTCGGGCCAGACGGCCCTGTTCAGCACCGAGCTGACTCGCGACTTCACCCAAGTCAGCAGCACTTTCATTCCGGATGGAGCATTGATCCAGGTGACCGACGAGCCGAGCCGTCCAACATTGCTGTTCGTGCGCACCAGCGAACTCGCGGCGTCATGAGTGATGACCGAATGGTGGACGTGGTTCTGCCCACCCTGAACGAGGCGAGAGCACTGCCGTGGGTGCTGGGCCGGATGCCGGTCGGGTTCCGGCCGATCGTCGTCGACAACGGCTCGACCGACGGTTCCGCCGAGGTCGCCCGCGCTCTCGGAGCTTACGTCGTGCCGGAGCCGCAGCGAGGTTTCGGCGCCGCCTGCTGGTCCGGTCTGCAGGCCAGCACCTCGACGGTGGTCGCATTCATGGACGCCGACGCCAGTCTCGACCCCGGTGACCTGATGGTCGTCTGTGCCCCGGTCCTGCAAGGTCGAACGGACCTGATGCTCGGCGCGCGGAAAGCCGCACCCGGTGCGTGGCCCTGGCCCGCGCGGCAGGCCAACCGCCTGGTGGCAAGCCGGATCCGGCGGCAAACCGGCACGGCTGTGAGTGATCTCGGGCCGATGCGGGCCGTTGAACGGCAGCGTTTGGTGAACCTCGGGATGACCGACCGGGGCTTCGGCTGGCCGCTGGAGATGGTTCTGAAGGCGGCGGCCGCCGGGTGGCGGGTCGACGAGCGGCCGGTGCCGTACCACCCCCGCGTCGGCAGATCGAAGGTCTCCGGAACGATCGGCGGCTCACTTCGAGCCGTCCGGGACATGCGTCGAGTGTTCCGAGACCACGAGAGGGTGCCGTCCAGCAATGTCGGACAGGCGAGTTCGTGATGAGGGTTCTGGTCACCGGAGGAGCTGGGTTCGTCGGCTCACATATCGTCGATCGTCTCGTCGAACGGGGAGACGACGTGGTGTCGATCGATTGCATCAGTTCTGCCGCGCACGCCGGTGCGCCTGACTACCTGAACCCGGCCGCCGACCATCACACCATCTCGCTCGACGACGTCGATGCGCTGAACCGGCTCTGCACCGGCATCGACGCCGTCTGCCACCAGGCCGCCAGGGTCGGCTTGGGGAAGAGCTTCGCGGACGTCACGGACTACGTTCGGGACAACGGAATCGGCACCGCGAACCTGTTCCGGGCACTGTTCCGCAACAGGTTCCACGGAAGGATCGTGCAGGCGTCGAGCATGGTCGTCTATGGCGAGGGCCGCTACCTGTGCCCGGACCACGGAAACGTGGCCCCCGGAGAGCGCCGTGTCGAGGACCTCGCCTCCGGACGGTTCGATCCGCCCTGCCCGGCGTGTGGTCGCCCGCTGCGTCCGACCACGGTCGATGAATCAGCGCCATTGAGTCCACGAAACGTGTACGCGGCCACCAAGGTCCATCAGGAACACCTCGGGGCGGCCTTTGCGTGCGCGACCGGATCCGACGTCGTCTCGCTGCGGTACCACAACGTGTACGGCCCGCGGATGCCGCGCGATACCCCCTACGCGGGAGTGGCCAGCATCTTCCGCAGCGCCTGTGAGGCGGGTGAGTCCCCGACCGTGTACGAGGACGGCGGACAGCGCCGGGATTTCATCCACGTGGAGGATGTGGCCGCCGCCAACCTGCTGGCCCTGAGCGCGCCGCAACCGATCGGCGGCGAATACAACATCGCCACTGGCGACGTTCGCACGGTTGGTGATGTGGCGCAGGCCATCTGGCGCGGCTGCGACCGGCCCGGGCCGCCGCCGATCGTCACCCACAAGTTCCGCGTCGGCGATGTCCGGCACATCACCGCTTCTCCGGACCTCGCACGGAGCACATTCGGCTTCACCGCGTCGATCAGTGCCGACGACGGCCTTCGGACTTTCGCCACGGCACCCCTGCGCGACTCCCTGCGCCGCTGAACAGCGGTCAACGGCCTCGGCCACTCTCGCCGCCGACCCGCGGTCCGCGGTGGTGTTGGCGACTGCCAACCTGGCACCCGGAACCCGGCAGACGGAACCCGGCACCTCGCGGCTGCGACCGCACCGATGTTCTACATTCCGGATGCGAACTCCAGGAACTCGCTCGCCACGGGTCCCATCGTTCGGTCGAGCCGGACGAACGCCGAGCGCAGCGGTTCGGCTTCTGGCATCGGCACGAAGGAGATCCCGGGATGCCCGAAGAACTTGGCGGCGCTCACGGTGGTGGGGTGGACGATCCGGCCTCTCGCGACTGCGGCGAACACCTCGGCCATGGTGCGAATCGTGACCGCCCGCTCCAGCGGCCTTCCCGCGGGAGTTCGGGCGGGGATGATCGTCTCGAGGAGCACGGGCGGCAGCCCCTCGATAGCGGCGACCCGGAAGTCGGCGACATCGCTCCACGTCACCGCCGCTCGTGCGGCAAGCAGGTGCTCGTCCGCGACGGCCACGGCCCGCGCGTCACGCAGGAGCTCAGGACCGACCACCAGTCCGTGGCCGCTCACCGGCAACCACGAGGTGAGCAGGTCGACCTCGCCCCGGCGCAGGGCGGCGAACGGATCCGGGACGGTGAGGTCCACCAGATCGATCAGCCTCGTGGGGTGACGGCGCTGAAACCGCTCCACCAACTCGGTGAGGCGCGCGCCGCCCGACAGGCCGAAGAAGCCGACGCGGAGTGTCTCGGTCGTGGCCTGACCGGTCACCTCATCGAGCGTCGCCATGAGATGCCGGTAACGCGGGCCGACGGCATCACGCAGGCGGACCCCCTCAGCGGTCAGTGCGACGCGCCGACTCGTGCGATCGAACATCCGCGCACCCAGGCGACGTTCGAGCATCGCGATACTCCTGCTGACGCGGGAGGCGTCCAGACCCAGCCGACTCGCGGCCCGACCGAAGTGGAGTTCCTCCGCGCACACGAGAAACACGCGGAGATCGTTCAACTCCACCAAAGGAACGCGGTCGATCGCGTCGGGCATGGATCATTGTCCCAGGTGCAACAATGCATGGTCAAAGTCGTCCTTGTTCGCCGGCTCGCCCCCATTGACAGTGGCACGATGACGCGTCAGACACTGCGAGTTCTTGTCACAGGTGCGACCGGATTCATCGGCTCGGCGGTTGTCGGCGCTCTCCTGGCAGAGGGCCACCACCCGGTTGCCCTCGTGCGCGAGCCCGCTTCTCGGCCCACCCGGGTGCACGCCGCCGGACGCCCTACCGCAGACGTCACCGCGGCGGATATCACCTATGCCGTCGGGGACATGCTCAGCCCGCCGACCTACGCGCCCCTCGTCGCGGAGGTCGATGCCGTCGTGCACGCTGCTCAGCTCTCCGTCCGCGGTCGGCTCACCTCGCGGCGAGCGGAACGGTTGTTCCACGCCGATGCGGTGATGACCGAGGCGCTTGCCGACGCCTGCGTCCGACACGGGCGACGCCTCCTCTACACCGGTGGGTGCTTCGACTGGGGAGACCACGGCGAGGAGTGGATCGACGAGCAGACACCCTTGAATCCTTCTGCACTGGGAGTCGGTCATGCACGGCAGGCTCGATACCTCGACATGCGCTACAGCAAAGACGGTCTCGACCTCGTACGGCTGTCGCCGGGGTTCGTCTACGGGCCCGGCGGCCTCTTTGCCTCGGCCTTCGTCCAGCAGGCCCGTCGAGGCCGACTCCGTTGCCTGGGTGCCGGTCGCAACTGGTGGAGCTGCGTGCACGTGGACGACCTGGGCACGGCCTACACCTGTGCGCTGACCAAGGCGACGTCAGGCGCCGCCTTCGCCGTGGTCGACGATGAGCCCCTGCGACTTCGCGAGCTGACGGACCTGACGACGGACGCGTTGGATCTCCCCAGGGTCGGCAAGCTCCCGGCACCGGCGGCCCGCCTGGTGCTGGGTCGGACGATGGCATCGAGCCTGCTCTCCTCGTTCCGCATTGACGGGCACCGGGTGCGGACCGAACTCGGCTGGGTCCCTCGTCGACCGCGGTTCCGGGATGCGGTGTCCGACGTGGTCGCCGGGATCATGTGACTCACAGGGCCAGTCGGTCCGTAGGTCATCAGGCCGGAACGCCGGAACCAGGACGTCGAGTTCTGCTGGCGAGGAACTCTTCCCACGCGGCTGCCCACCGCTCGATCGAGGTTCACGTTCGCTCCGGCGCGATGCACTCGGAATGCCTTGCCGGGCATACGCAATGGCACCATCAGTCGATGCTTCAGGATGCCCGCGAGGTAGCTGCGCGCCAGCATCTTGGACATCGTCTCGAACATCGCGAACATCGACTGGTGGAACTGTGTCGCGCGCAGGGTGGTCCAGGCAGTCCGGACTCGGCGACGACCCGTTCCGCGGCCCGCTTCGCTCCGAAATACCCGAAAGCTGCACGGTCGATGGCGCTCTCGACCGGCACGCGATCGGCACCGACGACGAAGATGTAGATCAGGCGAGGGCGACCGATGCGGGTCGCCGCGTCGATGAGGTGCCGGGTCTTGACGTCGTCGCCCTTGGCGGTGCCCGCGAGGTGCAGGATGGTTCCGATGCCGGCCACCGCCGGCTCCAGGCCGTCGCCCGTCCTCAGGTCGCCTACGACGTATGCGATGCCGTCCTCGGCGCCATGGTGGGTTCTCGACAGGACGCGCACGGCGCACCCGGCCCCGCGCAGCCGTCGTAGGAGGTGGCGGCCCAGCGTCCCGGTGCCACCAGTGAAAAGGATAGGTGCGGTCACGAACGTCTCCTTTCGGATAGACCGGGCATCTGCCCGCGTCACATCACCCCGGGTTCCGAGGCCCGCAGATGTGACACCGATCGAGAGGCGGATATGTCGGACGTGGTCGACCAAATCGACCTGCGGTACGAGTGATCCTTTCCCGACCCATCGGCAAGGGTCGGACATCGCACGCCGCCGG
The DNA here is from genome assembly GCA_964497705.1 of uncultured Actinomycetes bacterium. GTDB lineage: Bacteria > Actinomycetota > Actinomycetes > Mycobacteriales > Nakamurellaceae > Nakamurella. The sequence goes on from CAZCEH010000022.1 coordinate 65,140, forward strand.
CATCGGCGACGCCCGCCGCCGAACGTGGATCCGTCGACAGATGGATCCACGACCTTGCAGGACGGCGACCGTGGGTGTATACATCGTTAGAATATCGTTGTATGGCCAATACAGATCAGATGAAACGAGGATCGGACATGCCTCGGTACAACTAAAGGACGTCGCAGGCGCCGACACCTGCCCCCAGCGTTCCTTGGTCGTACGCAACAACCCTGCGCGTGACCGCCACCAGGCAGGTGGGGCACCTGCGGAGACCGTCGAGTTCGACTCCTGAGCCGAGATCGGCGTGCTCGCTGCGGCCCTGCCGCATCGGACCGCCGGCCTGACCATCACTGGCTCGGCGGCGGTGAATCGCGGTCCAGCCATGCTCGTCGAGCGCTCCAACAGCGGACGCGGCGACGGGTCCTCCAGCACTGCCGGCTGCTGTCTGCCGGCGACATGCTTCTTCGCCCAATGGGTCTCCCGGTGTTACTGCGACGCGCATGACCGAGCAGTCCACTGCCTTTCGGCAGAACCGCACACTTGTGTCGAAGTATTGACATAAGCAGCCGACGCTCGGCATGGTGCTCCGCGGATCGTCATCACGATCGAGAGGTAGGCGCGAATGACACGGCAGGTGCAGCCGACCAGCGCAGCGCTGCGTGCGGCGAACCGGGCCAGCGTCGTGCGCGTCCTTCGGCACGCCGGCTGGGCCACGCGCGCGGAACTCGTTGATCAGACGGGTCTGTCGCGGGCGACAGTGTCCAGCGTGCTGCAGGAACTCACCGAGCGTGGGCTGATTGCCGAGCGACCGTCACCCAGTCCCGGCGCCCAGGGCCGGCCGCCGACGAAGGTCGGGCTCGACAAGTCCGCCGGTTCGGCCATCGCCATCGACATCGGCGTCCGCCATGTCGCCGTCGCCGTGGGCGACCTTTCGCACAGCATCCTCGCCGAACGGTGGACGACGGCGCCCCGTGGGCACACGGCGACCTCCGGCACCCGAATCGTCATGCGCAGCATCGAGGAAGCCGTCCGCCAGGCATCGGTCGACCCGGAGGAGCTGGTCGGCGCGGCCATCAGCATTGCTGCGCCCGTCGCGACCGACAGCGGCCGACTGGCGGTCCCCGGTGTGCTGCCCGGCTGGAACGAGTCGACCCTCGCCGAGCGCGTCGCCGCCCGCTGGGGTATCCCCGTCGCCACCGAGAACGACGCCAACCTCGGCGCCCTGGGAGAGGTGATCTCGCGGCCTGCACCCGACGACGGAGACGTGGTCTTCGTCAAGGTCGCCAGCCGCGTCGGTCTCGGGATCGTGCGCGGCAATCGAATCATCCGCGGTCGCAATGGCTACGCCGGCGAATTCGGACATGTGACCGCCCGAGCCGCCGGCGATCCCTGCTGGTGCGGCAGACGAGGCTGCCTCGAGCTGTACGCGGGCGGCGACGGGATGCTGCGACGCCTGGCCGGCTCGTCGCCGCCGGTCACCTCCATCGCCGACCTCGTGCGGCATGCCTCGACCTCGTCGCGTGTGCGCCGAGTGGTCCAGGACGGCGCGGCCGTGCTCGCCCGGGCGTTGGCGAACGTCGCCATGGTGCTCGATCCATCCCGGATCGTGCTCGGCGGCGAACTCGCCGCGCTGGGCGAGGCGCTCGCGCAGCCCGTCCGACGCGAACTGGAAACGCTGCCGTTCGGGACGCCGGTGGAGCTTTCCTTTTCCCCACTGGGTGAACGGTCCTCGCTGGTGGGTGCGCTCGGCCTCGTCCTCACCGAGTCATCCCGATTCGCCGATCGTTCACAGTCCGTTCCGCCGAGCCGGCAGCCGCTTGGGCCGACCGGTCCCGCTTCTCCCACCTCACATCACCCCATATCTCTGCCCTGCCTCGAAGGAGTCCGCCCGTGAGAGTGTCCAGAACCAAACGGCGGCTGCTGGTCGCCGGCGCCGTTGTCGGCTTGACCGCCGGCTTGCTGACCCAGTTGCCGCAGGTGGCCGCCGCCGCCCCGAGCCCGGCCTCGGCGGCCGACAGAGCAATCGTCTCCGGCAACGCCCGGTTCGAGGTCCTGTCCCCCACGTTGATCCGGACCGAGTACGCGGGCGACCAGAAGTTCATCGATGAGCCGACTTTCAACGCCGTCGGCCGTGACGGCTTCGGCCGGACGAAGGTCAAGTCCAAGGTCGTCAAGGGCTGGCTCACGATCGACACCTCCGCGGTGACATTGCGCTACAAGGTCGGCTCCGGCCCATTCACCAGCAGCAACCTGCAGGTGACCGTCAACAACGACGGCCAGCAGGTCACGGCCGCCCCCTGGGCCGCCCAGGAGGCGCCCGTCTGTACGGTGGGTTCGCGCTGCGAGGCCGAAGACCTGCGGCTGTCCGGCCTGGGCGTCGCCACCGACCACAGCGGCTACAGCGGCCGCGGCTTCGTCGCCGGGTTCGAACGCGAAGGCAACTCGCTGACCTTCACCGTCACCGCTGAGAATGCCGGCAGCTACGACCTCGATGCGCGCTACGCCAACAGCCAGGGCGGGGACGGCCAGACGACCACCCGCACGCTGAGCGTGTCGGTGGACGGCGGACCGACCCAGACGCTGACCCTTCCGCCCACCGGGAACTGGGATACCTGGCAGATCGCTTCGACGCCGCTGTCACTATCCGCGGGCACGCACTCCGTCTCGATCGTCCGGTCGGCGACCGACTCCGGCAACGTCAATATGGACAACATCGCGGTGGTCTCGCCCGGCGCGGACTACCCGCCGACGACACCCCCCGCGGCAACTCCGTGCGCGTTCGGCACGGTGTGTGAGGCTGACGGCGGCGCCTTGAGCGGCGGCGCCAAGCTCGCTTCCGACCACAACCATTACTCCGGAAAGGGATTCCTCGGGGGGCTCGAGAGGGCCGGCGCGGCAGACGCGCTCACCGTCACCGACGTGCCGAAAGACGGTCAGTACCAGCTGCAGCTGCGATACGCGAACTACGCGGCGGGGTCTGCGCCCGTGCAGTCGAGGACGATGACCGTGACCGCCGGATCCGCTGAGCCGTCGACGGTCTCACTTGCGCCCACGAGTAGCTGGGACACCTGGCGGACGGTGTCGATCCCGGTGACGTTGGCGGCCGGGACCAACCAGGTCGTGCTCGGGTGCCCGACCGACACCAGCTGCAACGTCAACGTCGACACGGTCGCCGTCGCTGGCACCGGCGCGCCGGTCCTCGACCCGCACGCCCCGCTGGGCGGGTACCGCCGCAGCCTCGACACCGTCGACGGTTCCGCGATCACCAATCCTGGCCTGCTCTATCAGGACGGCTGGACCATGATCGACGACACCCCGTCCGCGCTCTACAACGCCCAGACCCGCACGGTCACCCCACGCCCGGCCCACAACAACACGCCGTACCAGGATGCGTACCTCTTCGGCTACGGCGCGGACTACGCGCAGGGCCTGCAGGACCTGTCCACACTCACCGGACCGGCGATGCTGCTGCCTCGATGGGCCTATGGCACATGGTATTCCGAGTACTACGACCGCACGGCTGCCGACTTCCAGAACACGATCGTGCCGACGTTCCGCAGCGAAGGCGTTCCGCTTGACGCGCTCGTCGTCGACACCGACTTCAAAACCCCGAACCAGTGGAACGGTTGGGAAATCGATCAGAACAAGTTCCCCGATCCACCGGCATTCTTTGCGTGGGCCCATGAGCAGGGCCTGCACACATCCCTGAACCTGCACCCGAGCATCCTGAGCACCGATCCGCAGTTCGATCAGGCGCAGACGATCGCCAAGGGCAAGTTGACGCCAGGGCCCTGCGGCGGCGGCGGAAGCGGCTGCTACGTGTTCGACTTCGGCGACCCCGACCAGCTCAACGCGTACCTGTTCCTGCACGACCAGATGCAGGCCGCCGGGAACGACCTGTGGTGGCTGGACTGGTGCTGCGACGGAACGATCTCCAGCCTGGCCGGTGTCACCGGTGACGCGTGGATCAACCAGGCGTACGCCGACTACACCGCCAGGACCGTGCCGCGCGGGTTCGCGTTCTCCCGGGCCTACGGGACACTGGAGGCCGGCGGTTACGGCAACGCAACGCCCCTGGCGACCGGGCCGTGGGCGGACAAGCGCACCACGCTCCACTTCACCGGTGACACGATCTCGGACTGGCAGACGCTCGCCTACGAGGTCGGCTACACCCCCGGCGAGGCAGCAGCCACGGGCCTGCCGTCCATCAGCCACGACGTCGGCGGGCACACGGGTGGGCTCCAGGAGCCCGGCAGCGAGCCCGGCTCGACCAAGCTGCCCGACGACCTCTACGCGCGCTGGGTTCAGTTCGGCACGTTCCAGCCGATCGACCGGCTGCACTCCAATCACAGCGACCGGCTCCCCTGGCAGTACGGCACGGACGCGAAGAACTCCGCGGTGAAGTTCCTGAACCTGCGCGAGAGCCTCGTCCCGTACACGTACACGCTGGCCCAGCAGGCCACGGCGACCGGCACCCCGATCGTGCGGCCGCTGTACCTGCAGTACCCCGACGAGCAGGAGGCCTACGCTCGTGCCGATGCCGAGTACCTCTACGGACCCGACGTGCTGGTCGCGCCGGTGACCACGCCCGGCGCAACCGCCACAACCTCGGTCTGGTTCCCCGCCGGCAGCACCTGGACCGACTGGTTCACCGGCCAGACCTACCAGGGTGGGACGACGGCCGACGTCACGACCGACCTTGGGTCCATGCCTGTGTTCGTCCGTTCCGGCGGAATCGTCACCACCCGTACCGACAACGTGACCAACGACGTTCAGAACCCGCTGTCCGCGGTCACGGTCAGCGTCGCCGAAGGTCAGGATGGACACAGCAGCCTGTACGAGGACGACGGCACGACCACGTCGGCCACGGCACACGCCACCACCGCGATCGACTACACCAAGCACAAGGTGACCATCGGCCGTGTCAAGGGCTCGTTCCATGGTCAGGTCGCCGAGCGCGACTGGACGGTCAGGTTCACCAACGCGACCGCACCGACGGTGGTGCGGATCAACGGGGACAAGGTTTCGTTGGCCTCGTGGACGTGGGACGGGAACTCGCACACGCTGACCGTCCACGCATCGCGTCAGAGTGTGACTTCCAAGTTGGTGGTGTCCTACAGCTGAAACGAGACCGGGTCGGGCGTGCTGCGGGCGGCGATGCCGTCGGTCGCACGCCCGCCTGGCTTTGGCGGTCTCCACCAGCACCGTTTGTAGGTCAGTGCTGACACCACCCGGGCCAGGAGGGCACCCTAGTGTTGGTGGGAGTTGACACCACCCTGGCGAGCGCGCAAGCGGAGCGAGTCCGAGCAGATTGAGCGGAGGTGGGCGCATGTCGGCGACGAAGCTCCTGGTACTCGGTATCGTGCACCTCTCCGGCGGCGCGCATGGCTACCAGGTGCGGTCCGAGCTGCAGAGCTGGCGTGCGGAGATTTGGGCCAAGATCAAGCCCGGCTCGATTTATCACGCGCTGAAGAAGGCGGCGGCTGATGGCCTCCTCACCGAACACGCCGAGCCGGGCAATTCCGGGCCGGAGCGCGTTCTGTACCGCGTGACAGCTCGGGGACGTGACGAGATAGTCGAACTGGTCCGCGACGGTCTGCGGCGCACCCATGACCCCACCATGCTCAACGCGTCGATCGCCATGTTGCCCATGCTGACCAGGACAGATGCCATCGCGCACGTCAACGAGCGGGTCGCGCGCCTGGAAGCGGAGCTCGTAGAGCAGGCCAAGTGGCGGGAGCACCCGAACCCCGACATTCCCGAACACGTCCGCGATCAGGCCGAACTGTGGGCGGGACATGCACGCACCGAACTGGAGTGGGCGAAGAGCCTGAGCAAACGACTGGCTGAGGGCGCCTACACCATGGCCGATGATCCGGGTTCGTGGCGAACGGTCCCCTAATCAACCTTGACTAGACGCTCCTCCTCGTGTACTTTGGCCGAGTAACCAAACTTGACTAGTCGGCCAGGCCCGGACACGGCAAGGAGAGCCGAATGAGCACCATCCTCAAGAACAACTCGGAAACCGTTGCGCACACGCCCGGGCGGGCGAGCAGCATCGGGGTCTGGATTCTGCAAGTCGTGCTGGCGGCGATCATCGCCGGCGGCGGAATCTCGAAGCTCGCCGGCGACCCGGTCATGGTGGACATGTTCGCCGACATCGGGGCTGGCCAGTGGCTCCGGTACCTGGTCGGAGCGCTGGAGGTCGCGGGAGGGGTTGGACTTCTGATCCCGACTCTGGCGGGCCTGGCCAGTCTGGGGTTGGCGGCATTGCTGACCGGTGCTGTCATCACCGATCAGTTCGTGCTCGAGCAGAGCCCTTGGCTGCCGCTCGCCCTTCTCGTCGTGGCGGCCGTGATCGCAAGGGCGCGGTGGTCGCGCACCGAGGCCGTCGTCGGCACGCTGCTCAGGCGCTGAGACAAACCTCTCGAACGGAGATGTGAGATGAACGAGATGGCCTTTCGCGTGACATCAAACGATGGCACCACCATCGCCTACGACCGGAAGGGAAGCGGCCCGGCTGTCGTCCTGGTAGGCGGCGCACAGGACGACGGAGCCGAGAACGCTCCCTTGATACCTGCTCTCGCCGAGCACTTCACGGTTTACAACTATGCCCGTCGGGGACGCGGCGCGAGCGGCTTCACCGAGCCCTACGCCGTGGAAAGGGAGATCGAGGACCTGGATGCGTTGATCGCGGAGGCGGACGGCTCGGCACACCTGTTCGGGGCGTCCTCTGGTGGCGCTCTGGCGCTGGAAGCCGCCGCGGCCGGGTCAGCCATCGACACGATCGCCGTGTGGGAGGTGCCGTACGCGGTCGGGGACGACATACGCCCGCGATTCGAGGAGTACGTCGCGGACACCCGACGCGCCTTCGACGCCGGCCGAGACGAGGAGGTTCTCGAACTGTTCATGCGCATGACCGGCGCCTCCGACGACAACATCGCGGCCAGGAAAGCGGCAGGCAAGCAGACGACGCATTGGGCGGATTCGGTCGCCCTCGCGCCCACGCTGGTCCACGACAGCCTCTTCCTCAACCGCTACCAGTTGCCGGCCGATCGACTGGCAACGGTCACCCAACCGGTCCTGGTCACCACCGGAGGACCGATCACGGTCCCCTACATGGCAGGCCTGCCCTCGGACTTCTTCGACCGCGCAGCCGACGAGCTTGCAGACCTCCTACCCCACGCTCAACGGGAGACCCTCGAGGGGCCGGATCACGTCGTCGACCCACAGATCGTCGGCCCGCTATTGCTACGGTTCTTCAGCAGCGAACACTGAGGGGGCCCGCGAGGTGTTGCGGGAAGACCGATTAGGCACCGCGCAAGCAGATCTTCGTCGCGCCAGGGACACGGGGCGGACAGGTGGTGTCGAGGTTTGATGTCGTCGGCGGCATCACAGGCCTGATCCAGGGCGTGCTCGCCACCAACGTCTTCGTCACCACGCAAGGCCGGGCCGTCGTACTGACCTGGGCTTCGGTGGGACTCGACCTGGCCTACTCGCTGCTCATCGGCTCCGTCGTCGGTCGTACCCCGCACTCCGGGCCGACTCAATACCGCCCACCGAAGCCCTGCGCAGCACATGACCAGGCACCTCGGTAGGGCCAGTGATTCCGGGCTGTTGTCGCATGCGGTCACCGTTCCCGGGCGGTGGCCCGGTGCCGAAAGTCGTGCCCACGGCGTGCTCACGTCAGGAGTGCCACCGATGACGCAGCCGCGTTCCCGGGTCGACCTGTACGCGGCGATCCGACGGGATGCCCGATCTGGGATGTCCAACCGCGCGCTGCAGCGCAAGCACGGCGTCGGCTTCCGAACCGTGACAGCGGCGCTGGAATCTGCATGGCCGAAGGAGAGAAAGCAACCGCCCAAACGCGGCTCACGGCTTGACGCGTACCGAGTGGTGATCGACGACTGGCTGCGCTCGGACGTCGACGCGCCGCGGAAGCAGCGACACACGGCGAAGCGGATCTTCGATCGACTGCTTGACGAACATGACGGGGCCGGGGTGGTGTCGTACTGGATGGTCCGCGAGTACGTCGCCACCCGATGCCGTGAGATTCGCGTCGAGGTCGGACGGAACCTGCCAACGCGTTCATCCCGCAAGAGCACCTCCCGGGCCGCGAGGCCGAGGTTGACTTCGGCGACGTCGCCATCCGCCTGCGCTGCGAGCTCGTAACCTGCGCGCTGTTCAGCCTTCGGCTCTCCTACTCGGGCAAGGCCGTGCACAGGGTCAGTGCCTCGGCTGGGCAGGAAGCCTTCTTCGAGGGTCACTTCCACGCCTTCAACGTGCTCGGCGGGGTGCCGACCGGGAAGATCCGCTACGACAACCTCAAGGCCGCCGTCGCGAGCGTGATCGGGTTCTCCCGCCAGCGGGTCGAGGCCGACAGGTGGACCGCCGTCCGTTCCCACTACGGCATCGAAGCCTTCTATTGCCAGCCCGGAATCCAAGGTGCGCACGAGAAGGGCGGCGTCGAGGGCCAGATCGGCTGGTTCCGACGCAACCACCTCGTCCCTATCCCCGAGGTCGACTCCCTAGACGAGCTCAACGCTATGGCGACGCCTGGGACGAAGCCGACGATGCCCGGCGGATCGGGTCCCGCGCCCGCACGGTCGGGGAACACTTCGCCACCGAGCAGCCACTCCTCGCGCCCCTTCCGACCGAGCCGTTCGAGACCGGCCGCTGGTTCACCCCGCGCGTGGACAGGTACGCCCAGGTCACGGTCCGGATGAACAAGTACTCCGTGCCCGCGCGCATGGTCGGCCGTCAAGCCCGGGTGCTCCTGAACGCCAGCGACCTGGTCGTGTTCGACGGCAGGACCGAGATCGCCCGCCACGAACGGCTCATGACCAAGGGCTCGACCCGGGTCGACCTGGACCACTATCTCGAGGTCCTCCTCCGCAAACCGGGCGCGCTACCCGGTGCGACAGCGCTGGAGCAGGCCAGGGCATCCGGGCGGTTCACGTCCGTTCACGACGCCTGGTGGGCCGCGGCCTGCAAGGCCCACGGTGACGCCGACGGCACCCGTGCCCTCATCGAGGTCCTGATGCTGCACCGGCACCTTCCACACGACCACGTCGTCGCCGGACTCGCGACGGCGCTGCGTGCAGGCGCGCTCACCGCGGACGCTGTCGCGTTGGAAGCGCGCAAGTACAACGACACAGCAGATGGCGGAGCCGACGACACGACAGCGGACCACCAGTCCCTGATGAGCGGCGACAGGGCACGCGGAGAAGGCGAGATCCCTGCCGTGCGATCGCTGACCGAGCGCCGGCTCGCGCCCACATCCCGGCCGACACTCGGCCGCTGCCGAGCATGGAGAAGTACGACCAGCTGTTGGCCAGCCGACGTGACACCCCGAACGAAGGAGCCGCACCGTGACCACCAAGCGCCGTGGAATGACCGAAGAAGCAGCCGACGCCGCGATCGACCAAGCGTGCCGGATGCTGCGAATGCCCACCATCCGCAACTCCTTCACCGACTACGCCGACCGGGCAGGGCGTGAGCAGATGTCTTACCGCGGGTTCCTCGCCGAACTATTGCTTGCCGAGTGCGACGATCGCGCCCGACGCCGGTCCGAACGCCGGATCAAGGCCGCCAAGTTCCCCCGCGAGAAGTCCCTGCGGGCCTTCGACTTCGACGCCAACCCCAACATCGATCCCGCCGTGATCCACACCCTCGCCAAGTGCGAATGGGTCCAGAAGGGACAGCCGCTGTATCTGATCGGAGACTCCGGCACCGGCAAGTCCCATCTGCTGATCGCACTCGGCACCGAGGCCGCCATGGCCGGCTACCGGGTCAAGTACACCCTGGCGACCCAGCTTGCCAACGAGCTCGTCGAGGCCGCCGACGAGATGACGCTGGCGAAGACCATCGCCCGCTACGGCCGCGTCGACCTGCTGTGCATCGACGAACTCGGCTACATGCAACTCGACCGCCGCGGCGCGGAACTCCTCTTCCAGGTCCTCACCGAGCGTGAGGAGAAGGCCTCGGTCGCGATCGCGTCCAATGAGTCCTTCGGCGGCTGGACCAAGACCTTCACCGACCCCGGCTATGCGCAGCCATCGTCGACCGACTCACCTTCGGCGGCACCATCCTCGAGACCGGCACCGACTCCTACCGTCTGGCCCAAGCCACAAAGCAGCGGACAACCTGACACCCGTCGGGCGCGGAAGCGGTGTCGACGCAAACCAACATCCGCCGCACCGACAGGTGCCCGGCGGTGTCAGAACTCGCCAACAAGCGGTCCGACGAAACCTCCGCAGCCACCCGCCTCGGCGTCGGCAGCGGCCGAGCCCGCTGCCGGGAATCGCCCGGCTGCCACCATGACCGACGTGGAGCGTCTGCACGATGACCGTCTGCGCCGTGACACTGTTGCGCCCCTGCTGGCGGTCGCTGTCCCGGGCCGGCTACCGGGCCGACGACCCCGACATCGCCCGAGGTCTTGACTGGTTTGTCAGCCACCAGCAATCAAGCGGGCTCTGGAACGTGGGCAGCAATCGACCCAAGGACGAACACAGCGACCTCTGGGTGGCGCTCGCCGTCGGCCGAGCCGTCACCCGATGCTCGCAGAACTCCACGCCAGGCCCGAGCAGCCCATGACGCCACGAACGGGCCGAGTCCGGCCTTGCCGCAGCCCGACGACGGGCTAGCTCGGCCATCGCGGGGCGAGCGCCTGGCTGGGCTCGTCCGGCGCGGCGCCGTCAGGACCGAGCCGCCGCCGTGTCGCGTAGCCAGGGCAAGGTCGCGGCGATCTGCGGAAGCGCCGCCTCGGCGGCCGCCTCGCCCGGCGCGATGAAGGGACGTCCCTTCGCGAACGACTGGAGCCCGGCGCTCGGCGTCCCGGAGAAACTCGGCTCGATCACCACGGTGGCCGCAACCACGGCGGCGGAGCCGATCCGGCGCTGCATCGCGTCCAGCGACTTCGTGATGTTCTGCACCAGCGAGGGCCGCTTGCCGCCCCTGTACTCGACCGCCTCCAGGCCGGTCAGCGATTCCCGTGCCGCGCGGCCCAGTTTCACCGCGATCACCACGTCGGCGCCCATCGAACACGCGACGCTGATCGGGACCGGATTCACCACCCCACCATCGACCAGGACATGCTCGCCGATCCGCACGGGCGGGTACACCCCCGGGATCGCCATGCTGGCCAGGGCGGCGACCCGCAACAGGCCGCGCTTGAGCACGACCTCGCGCCCAGTGCTCAGGTCGGCCGCGACCAGCCCCAGCGGTACGTCCAGGTCCTCGAACCGGGTGTCGCCGCTGACGTCGCGGAAGTTCGCCGCGATGCCGGCATTGGACAGCAACGAGTGCAGGGGCAGGGTCAACTTGAACGCCCGGACACTGGTCTCCTCCATCACGCGCGCGGCCTCGTCGGCGGACTGCCCGAGCGCGTAGGTCGAGGCGACGATCGCGCCGATGCTGCTGCCCGTCACGTAGTCGAAATCCAGGCCGATCCGCTCGAAGTAGCGCAGGACGCCGTAATGCGCGTACCCGCGCACGCTGCCGGCCCCCAGCGACAGCCCGACCTTCAGCCCGGTGAGATCACGGGCCAGCCAGCCCAGCGCCCGACCGGCCGGAGTCGTGGACGGCAGCAGGCCCTCGCGCAGGGCGGCCTCATCGGAGGCGTTCAGCGCCGGGACGTGCAGCACGCCGTCGGCGTCCGGTCGCGGCCAGCGGGTCGATCGGGCGCCGACGGCCCAGGCCCGAACGGCGCCGCAGTGCCGGCCTGAGCCGGCGGGGCGCTCAGCAGTGGCCACGGCACCGTTCGGGCCGGCCAACCGCACCGCCTGCACTGGTAACCCCGCTACCATCGGGACCTCGCCGTCCCCGGGGGGTTTGATCAGCACCAGGACGTTCTTGTAGTGGTGGGACAGCTCCTCGATCGTGCCGCCGATGGCCGGCCCGGCGAACTCGCCGGTCGGCGGGACCAGCATCAACCGGGCGCCGCCCGTCACCCGCGCGGCCAGTGCCCCCAGCTCGCCCGGATGGCTCTCCGCGACCACGACCAGCAGCGTCGACCCTCGGGTGTGCCACGCGATGCTCGCCGCGAGCGCGTACGCCACCAGTGGGGGTGACCCTTCGTCCAGCAGAATGCTCACCCGGCCGTGCTCGGCGAGGGCGTGCTTGTAGGAGCGAGTCAGCCGGTGCGAGAGGATCGCCCCGATGTTGTGCAGGATCTGCGGGTGGATCGCTGCGATCGCGTAGGTGCTCGGCGCGTCCAGAACCACGGCTTCGAGCGCGGTCAGGGCCCGCACGGTCGCCGCAGCCATGTTGATCGACTCGGTCTGCCCCGCGAACAGCGCCATCTCGCCGACCGTCGCGCCCGGCCCGTACTGCGCTATCTGAACCTCGGATCCGGCCGGACCCGTCACGAACACCCCGCACAACCCGGACAAGATCACGTGCATCTCATTCGGGCTGTCCCCCTCGGCGAGAACCACCGACCCTGCCTCGAACGTGCGCCTGACCAGCGGGCCGAGCATCTCGGTGATCTCGTCCGGGGACAGGCTTTGGAAGAACGACGGCGCCGATGTCTCCACCTGACCAATCTCTCACATCCGAGGTGCCGGGAACGGACCCGCATCACCATCGTGAACGTCCGCCCGATCATCGACGCGCGCCATTGCTGAACCGGCCTTTCGCGGCCGATCACGAGCGGCTGTTGTTCACGAGGAGCGGACATGTACGAGACAGCGCACGCCAAGGCCATTCGGAAGTCCCGACATGACAGCCGTTTCCCCTCTGCGAGGGTCGACGCAACCGGCTTCCGCAACGCCGCCGGAGGCGCTGTCGCATGAATCCACGGCGGAGCTGAATTCGGCCGTCGGACGGCTTGTTGGCTTCGCGGTCAATGAGCGCAGGATGCGGGCCAAGGATCTTGGCAGACTGATGGTCGTCCCGCAGGCGGTGGCCGCCGGGCGGGGCCACCCGAAGCGGGCGCGGCCGACCTGCCTCGGAATGTCTTGCCAGGCATACGCAATGGCACCATCAGTCGATGCTTCCGGGTGCCCGCGAGGTAGCTGCCCGCCAGCTCCTTCATCGGGTAGGCCGTGGGCCCGGCCACGTCTGGCACGAGCCCAGCGGGATCCGAGAGCGCGAGTTCGACGAGCCGGTCGGCCACCTCCGCGGCATCGACGGGCTGGCCCTCCGATGTGACACCGGTCGACGAGGGGATGTGACAGACGCGCTCGACCAGGCCGAGCTGGCACGACAGTTCGAGGCACAACGATCGAGGTCGGCGCAAGATCGCGCACATCGACGGCCGGCATCGACGGAACCGATGAGTTCCGGCCATGGGCCGGGTCTGTCGTTGCATGACTGCGACCTACACGTTCGACATCTTCACCAGCCTCGACGGCAACGCCTCCTACGGACCGCCCGGCGACTGGGGCGGTTACTGGGGCAAGCAGGGTCCGGAGTTTCTCGACCACCGGCTCGCGGCGTACGACGGCGAGCAGCGGATGGTCTTCGGGGCCACCACGTTCGGGTTGTTCGCGCAGATGCTGCCCGCGATCGGCGATGACGAACGCGACCCATGGATGGACCGGATGCTCGGCTGCCCGACCATCGTGGTCTCGTCGACGTTGCGAGGCCCGTTCGACTGGCCGGACGCGACCGTCGTCAGCGGTGATGCGGTGGAGATCGTGCGTCGCATGAAGGATGAGTCGGACGTGCCGATCCGTTCGCACGGGAGCCTGTCGTTGAATCGCGCGCTGATGGCCGCCGGCTTGGTCGACCGGATCCAGATCACCGTCTTCCCGGTGATCGCCGCCCAGACGGGGGACGAGCCGGTCTTCGCGGCGGCCGGCGACTTCGACCTCGACCTGCTGGAGACCTGCACTTTGGACGGCCGCACCCAGGAACTGGTCTACCGGCCCACCGTTCGAACCTGGCCGGCAGGCTGACCGGACCGCCCGTGCCGCGTTCCTTCGGTGGCGACGGTCTCAGATCGAGTCGCCGACGTCCTGTCTAGCGCGATGAGGCGCCGACACAGGTGGCTGCGATCTGTTCGATGTGCCTCAGGTCGGTTCCGCAGCAGCCGCCGAGGATGGTCACGTGTGGGAGGCGGGATCGAAGGTCGGCATATTCGCGACCGAAGACGACGGGGTCATCCGAGTCGAGTTCGGTGGCGGCGTCGAGTTCGGCGTGGCTCTTGCGGGAGCCGTTGGCCCTGACCGCTCTGATGCGGCCGGCCCACTCGGCGTCCGGGTCGAGAATCGGGGCGAAGTGCGTCGGATGTGCGCAGTTGATCATGTAGTAGGCCGGATAGGCGTCGGTGGCGTCGTCCACGGCCTGGATGGCGGCCGCGAGTGTGCCGCCGTCCGGCAGGTTTCCGTCGGTCTCCAGCGTGAACGACAGCACCACTGGCATCTCGACTTCCCGTGCGGCCTGCGCGATGCCGATCGCCTCGCCGGAGTAGGCCAGGGTCATCGCGGTCACCAGGTCGGCTTGGGTGTCCGCGAATGTGGTGATCTGGGGCCTGTGGTAGGCGCGAGCCGCGTCGGCGGTCATCAGCGTGCCCGGCGCGTATCCGTCGTCGCGTGGTCCGACGCAGCCACTGATCGGATACGGCCGATGGGTCCGGGCGCAATCGTCTCGCACCTCCACCAGCAGGTCGATCGCCTTCCGGTTGACCCGGTCCAGGGCGTCGGTGTCGTAGCCGAGCAGCGCGCCCCAGTCCGCGCTCGCGCGCCACGTGACGGACTCGAGGATGAACCCGACGTCGGCCCGTGCCGCGACGGCCGCGTGGCCAGCGAAGTAGGTTCGCAACCTCCCCATGCCCGCTTCGTCCTCGAGCAACGGGAAGGCCGCGAACTGCCGGAGGTCGACGCCCTGGTTGTAGATCAGGTCCGTCTCCAGGCCGGAGTCGGTGAGGAACAACTCTGAGCCCAGCTGTGGCAGCGCATCTCGGTATTGCGTCATCGTTGCCTCTGGATCCGTTTGGCGCCGGCGACGACCGCGACCCGCGGCGCGCCACCGAACCGCGGACCGAATCAGCATCGACTCGTTCCCGTCGAGCGTCAATGCATGAAAGTCGCCGTTGCCTGCCCGGCCGGATCGCGGACGGCCCACCAAGTCCGGGCGGTCGACCGCCGCGGCCGAATCCATTGGTAGCTCTTGCGAAACAGCGCTGGCCACAACAGCACCAGCGCCCCATGGTGGCGGACACACTCACCACCTGGCGTGGGCTCCAGTCTCACATGTGCCACCTGCGCGCCGGTCCTGCCGCCGCTCGTCGGCCGGCACTCCGTCGTGCTCGGCCAACCTCACCAGCTCGACGCCGCCGCCCGAAGAAGGTGAGGGACCCGAACGCGCTCGAGACTCCGATCAATGAAGGTGGTCGGAAGCGCGCCCACCGGTCGGGTGGCGTATCGGGTGGCGACTCGCAGCGCGTCCTCGAGTTGGGATTCGGGCACGCCGTACTCGATCGCCACGTCGGCGACCGCGGCCGCCTGGTGGCCCGGCAGGCGGATCAACCGGGCGCCTCCAAGAGGATCCCGGTTGCGGAACGCCAATGCGGCGTCGTCGACCGGCCCCGGACGTCGCCGACATTCGACCGAGGATCTCGACCGGCCCGGGTTCCCGTCGGATGAAGGAGCGCCTCAAGCGTCCATCGCGCCCGAAGACGGCCAAGTGGTTACTACCGGAGCTTGCCTCAGTCCGGCCCGTCGGGATGGGCGAGATCGTAGACGTGCGAAACCTTCTTGGGGACGACCATGCGCCAGGCGTCAACGACGAGCTCGCGGGCCTCGCGCGGGTCCAGAGCTCCGAGATCGGCGTGGACCCAGTTGAAACGCAGGTCCGACGCCGCGGGCAACTGGAACTTCTGCGGCTCGCTCGCGACCAGGGCGACCCGTTCCTCCCTCGGGAACGCGAACCCCATCACGCTCTCGTCGAGCGAGAATGCCACGTAGACGATCGGCCCGACGCGGAACTTCAGCCGGTCCCGGACGTACACCTCGTACGAGCGCTCCAGCTCCGCGCCCAGCGACCGGACGTCCTCAACCACCGCCATGATCCGCTCCTCGTGTGACGCACCCAAGGGGTTGACTGTGCTGGACGGCTTGACTCATCGCTTTTCCCCACAGGATCCCCTATACGAGTTGCCGGCCTTTCCCCCAGGTCGGTCGTTCTGGCAGTCCGTCGCGGCGGCGGGCGCACGAGTGAGTCAGCTGTCCCCTGGTGATCAGCTGGGATCCGGTCAAGTTCGACAGCCGTGCGCACCGCAAAGTTGTGGTGCGCAGACAGTCTCCGACGAATCCGGGTCTTTCGGGTTGGTGAGGCCAGTACTCACGGGCCCGGCCAATCTTCGATATCAGTTGGGTCGTCCCGCCCGCAGGAACACCGGGTGAAGAGCCGCTATCACGGATATCGCAACGACGTCTGTCGCTTGATCAAATGGGCCGGAGAGCTATCGCCCGAGCAGGACCGCACGGTCGACCACAGCGGTTTGCAGCACTCAAGTCCGACCGGAAGCGGATCTTCGTCGGCCGAGTTCGGGCGAGCCAAGCGATCGCCTCCACGAGCCCCGTTTGCGGTGTCGGCGACACCGAACAGCTTCCACGCGCAATTTTGACATCACCCGATCGACCACATTGGCAAAACGCTCCCGTTGCAGATTCACGCGCGGCCGACGCGGACTTGCATCTTTCACCCGCACCCGATACTCCTCCACGTGCGCCGACAAATGCATTGTATGGAGAGTCAGCCCAGGAGTGAGCCCGTCGATGCGGAGCCGTATGCCCTCCGCCACAATTAAGCTTTTTCGTGGGGCGAGAGGCAATGTCGCTTCTTTAGAGGTCAGGGAGGTTCGGTCGGCGGGAGCGGGTGGAGG
>CAZCEH010000023.1:0-81670 GCA_964497705.1 uncultured Actinomycetes bacterium
GGCCTGCCCGACCCGCTCGCTGACCATGACGAACGAGTACGAGCTGGCCGACGACGACCGGCAGCGGCTGATCTACACCAAGGACATGCTGCTGGCGCCGCTGCTGCCGGGTATGGAGCAGCCGCCGCATCCGATGCGGCTCGGCGACGAGCACGACTACTACGCGCGGGGGCCCGAGCTGGTCCGGCAGGCGCCGGGCGGGCAAATGGACGATCGAGCGGTCAGATCAGAGGCGCAGGAGGCCGGGCAGGAGGTCCCGGTGTCCGCGCCGCAGGGCGTCGACCATCCGGCGGCGTTCCAGGTGCGTACCCGGGGGCGGTCGTCGTGACGTCCCTGGCCGTCGCGGCTCAGGCGGTGGCCGACACCGCCACCGCCGGCACCGATCCGGGTGCCGAGCTGATCGCGTTCTGGATCCTGGCCCCGCTGGCCGTGCTGGGCGCGGTCGGCATGGTCTTTTCCAAGAGCGCGGTGCATTCGGCGCTCTGGCTGGTGCTGACCATGCTGTGCCTGGGCTGCCTGTACATCAACCAGAACGCGCAGTTCCTGGGTTTCGTGCAGATCATCGTCTACACCGGCGCGATCATGATGCTGTTCCTGTTCGTGCTGATGCTGACCGGCCGCGACTCCGGCGACTCCACCTTCGAGGTGCTGCGCAAGCAGCGGATCATCGCCAGCATCCTGGGCATCGGCTTCGTGGTGCTGCTGGTCACCGGCCTGCTCCGGGCGCTCAAGGCGGTCCCGCCGGTCGGGCTGGAACAGGCGATGGCCGATCGTGGCCCGCTCGGCGCGATCGCCGAGCTGCTGTTCACCGACTACCTGTTCCCGTTCGAACTGACCAGCGCGTTGCTGATCACCGCGGCCACCGGGGCCATGGTGCTCACTCACATCGAGCGGGCGCCGGGCGAACGCAAGAGCCAGCGCCAGCGCGTGCACGAGCGGATGCGCTCGGACCGGATGTCGCCGCTGCCCGGGCCCGGCGTGTTCGCGACCTCGTCGTCCAACGCCACCCCCGCGCTGCTGCCCGACGGGTCGATCGCGCCCGGGTCGGTGTCCGACCTGGTCGAGTTCTCCGAGAGCGAGCAGGTCGCCCGCCGCTTCCGCAGCGGCGGCACCCTCACCGAGATCGAGAGCGCCGAGCACCCGCGCCGGGTGGACGAGGAACCGGCCGACGGGTCCGGCCCGGTGGACCAGGGGGGTGCCCGGTGACGCCCAACCACTATCTGGTGCTGTCCGCGCTGCTGTTCGGCATCGGCGCGGTCGGCTTCCTGGTGCGCCGCAACGCGATCGTGGTGTTCATGTGCGTGGAGCTGATGCTCAACGCGGTGAACCTGTCGCTGGTCACCTTCTCCAACCTGTGGGGCAACCTCGACGGCGTCGTGTTCGCGTTCTTCATCATGGTCGTCGCGGCCGCCGAGGTGGTGGTCGGCCTGGCCATCATCATGGCCATCTTCCGCAGCCGGCGCAGCGCCTCGGTCGATGACGCGAACCTGCTGAAGTTCTAGGAGCGGTGACTGCGATGACGGAACTGCGATGACGGAACTGCGATGACGGAACTGGACAAGGAAATGATGCCGTGACCGGCCTGCTCGGAGCGTCCGTGCTCCTGATCGCCATCCCGCTGGCGGGCGCCATCGTGCTGCTCGTCGGTGGACGGCTGCTGGACCGCGTGGGGCACCTCGTCGGATGCGCCACCGTGCTCGCCTCCTTCGTGCTCGGCGTGCTGATCTTCGTCGCGATGCTGGGGGAGCCGTCCGGGATCGACCAGTTGCACAACGTGCCGGTCTTCACCTGGATCCAGTCCGGCGGGCTGGACATCGACTTCGGGCTGCTGATCGACCCGTTGTCGATCACCTTCGTGCTGCTGATCACCGGTGTCGGCTCGTTGATCCACATCTACTCGATCGGCTACATGGCCCACGACGCAGACCGGCGCAAGTTCTTCGCGTACATGAACCTGTTCGTCGCGGCGATGCTGCTGTTGGTGCTGGGCAACTCCTTCGTCACCCTGTACGCCGGGTGGGAGGGCGTCGGCCTGGCGTCGTACCTGCTGATCGGTTTCTGGTCGGACCGGCCGTCCGCGGCCACCGCGGCCAAGAAGGCGTTCATCATGAACCGGGTCGGCGACGTCGGTCTGGCCCTGGCCATCTTCCTGATGTTCAAGGAGCTGGGCACCGTCTCCTTCGCCGGGGTGTTCGCGCAGATCGAGCAGGTTGCCGAGCAGTCGCCGGCGACCGTCACCGCGATCGCCCTGCTGCTGTTGCTGGGCGCCTGCGGCAAGTCCGGCCAGGTGCCGCTGCAGGCGTGGTTGCCCGACGCCATGGAGGGCCCCACCCCGGTCTCCGCGCTGATCCACGCGGCGACCATGGTCACCGCCGGCGTCTATCTGATCGGCCGGTGCGCGCCGATCTTCGACCTCACCTCCACCGGGCGGCTGGTCGTGGCCATCGTCGGCACCGTCACGCTGCTGGTCGGCTGCATCGCCGGTTGCGCCAAGGACGACATCAAGAAGGTGTTGGCCTACTCGACGGTGTCGCAGATCGGCTACATGTTCCTGGCCGTCGGGCTGGGCGCGGGGGTCTACGCGCTGGGCTTCCTGCACCTGCTGACCCACGGCTTCTTCAAGGCCGGGCTGTTCCTGGGCGCCGGATCGGTGATGCACGCCATGGACGACGACGTGGACATGCGCCGGTTCGGCGGGCTGGCCCGCAAGCTGCCGATCACGTTCGTCACGATGGCCTGCGGTTACCTGGCGATCATCGGGTTCCCGTTCTTCTCCGGCTACTACTCCAAGGACCCGATCATCGAGGCGGCGTTCTCCGCCCCGGGGGTGCAGGGTGTGCTGTTCGGCTCGGCGGCGTTGCTCGGCGCCGGCATCACCGCCTTCTACATGACCCGGCTGATGATCATGACGTTCTTCGGCGAGCCGCGGTGGAAGGAGCTGAAGAACCGCGCCGGTGGTGACTACCACCCGCACGAGTCGCCACCGGTGATGACCGTGCCGATGATCGTGCTGGCGATCGGGTCGGTCGGCGCCGGCGCCTTCCTGTACCTGGGCAACCGGCTGATGGACTGGCTGGCGCCGTCCGAGGGTGCCTACGAGGAGCCGCACCCGCCGGTGCCGGCCATCGCGATCACCGGCGGGACGCTGCTCGTCGTGGCCATCGGCGTGTTCCTGGGCTACTGGATCATCGGCCGGCGGCCGGTACCGGTGTCCCCGCCGATGCCGGTGTCCCCGGTGGTGGCGCTGGCCCGCGCGGACGTCGGCGGCAACGCGATCAACGAGACCCTGTTCGCCCGGCCGGGCATCTGGCTCTCCCGCGCCTCCGTGTACGCCGACGCCAAGGGTGTCGACGGCCTGGTCAACGGCACGGCGGCCGCGCTGGGTGGCCTGTCCGGCCGATGGCGGCGGTGGCAGAACGGGTACGTCCGCTCCTACGCCCTGTCGATGTTCGCGGGCACCCTGGCCGTGGTGCTCATGCTGCTGCTGGTGAGGTCGGCATGAACTCCTGGTACCTGGTCGTCCTGATCTTTCTGCCGGTGGTCGGCGCCCTGGTGCTCGCCGGCATGTCCGGCGCGCCCGAGCGCACGGTCAAGTTCATCGCACTGGGCTTCTCGCTGGTCGAGCTGGCCGTCGCGGTCGCCCTGTGGGTCGCCTACCGGTCGGCGTCCACCGGCACGGTGTCGCAGCTGGTCGCGCCGTTCCGGGAGACGTTCTCGGTCACCTGGATCCCGTACTTCGACATCAACTTCAGTCTCGGCGTCGACGGCATCTCGCTGACCATGATCGCGCTGATCGCGGTGCTGATGCCGATCGTGCTGGGCGCGTCCTGGGAGGAGCGGCTGCCCGCCGGCCGCACCATCGGCGGCTACTTCGCCCTGCTGCTGGTGCTGCAGGGGGCGATGGTCGGGGTGTTCGCGGCCACCAACGTCTTCGTCTTCTACGTGATGTTCGAGGTCATGCTGATCCCGATGTACTTCCTGGTCGGCGCGTTCGGCGGGGTGCGCCGGGCGTACGCGGCGACCAAGTTCTTCCTGTACTCGCTGCTCGGCGGCCTGCTCATGCTGGCGTCGGTGATCGGCCTGTACGTCGCCTCCGGGCAGGCGCTCGGCGAGGGCACGTTCGACTGGGTCAAGCTGCAGTCGATCGCGAGCCAGATCCCGGAGTCCACCCAGATGTGGATCTTCGCCGGGTTTGCCATCGCGTTCGCGATCAAGGCTCCGCTGGTGCCGCTGCACACCTGGCTGCCCGACGCCGGTACCGAGGCCCCGGTCGGTGCCGGCACCCTGCTGGTCGGCGTGCTGGACAAGGTGGGCACGTTCGGGTTCCTGCGGATCTGCCTGCCGCTGCTGCCCGCGGCGAGCAGCAAGCTGGCCTGGTTGATCATCCTGCTCGCCGTCGTGGGCATTCTGTACGGCGCGATCGTCGCCGCCGGGCAGACCGACCTCAAGCGGTTCGTCACGTTCACCTCGATCGCGCACTTCGGGTTCATCGCGTTGGGCGTGTTCGCGTTCACCACCCAGTCGATCGCCGGCGCGGCGCTGTACATGGTCAACCACGGCATCGCCACCGGCCTGCTGTTCCTGGTGGTCGGCATGCTCACGGTGCGTGGCGGCAGCAAGCTGGTGGGCGACTACGGCGGGGTGTGGAAGGTGGCGCCGATCCTCGGCGGGATCTTCCTGATCGCTGCGCTGGCCACCATCGCGATGCCCGGCACCAACTCCTTCATCTCCGAGTTCCTGGTGCTCATCGGCACCTTCAGCCGGCATCCGGCCTGGGCGGTGCTGGCCACCATCGGCATCGTGCTGGCCGCGGTCTACATGCTGTGGATCTTCCAACGCACGATGACCGGGCCGGTGCGGGGTGCCGCGGTGGTCGGCGGACGCGGGCCCGATGATCTGGACACTGCCATGGACGGTCCGCTGTCCCAGCCGGATCGGGGCGGGCGGGAGGGTCCGGTGACAGCGGGCGGGCCGGAGCCGGAGTCGCCGGTGATCGCGCCGGAGCCGGGTCACACGGCGGCGGCCGGCGCGCCGGCCGCGGTCGCGCAGGCCGGGCACGGGTCCAGGACAAAGGTGCGGGCCCTCTTCGGTGACCTCACCGCTCGCGAGATCACCGTGCTCACCCCGCTGGTGCTGCTGATCATCCTGCTGGGTGTGTACCCGCAGCCGGTGCTCGACGTGATCAACCCGACCGCCGAACGAACGATGGTCGACGCGGGCTACACCGATCCGGTACCGGCGATCAGCTCAGATCTAAACGCGCCGCTGCGAGGCGGTCAGTGATGACGCTCTTCACCGCGATCACCGCCGCCTCGACGGCTCCCGTCGATCCGATCACCGCCCCGCCGATCAGCTTCACGCTGACCGCGCCGGTGCTGATCGCGCTCGGCGGCGCGGTGCTGGGCGTGCTGTTCGAGGCGCTCCTGCCGCGCAAGGCGCGCTACCCGGTCCAGGTGCTGCTCGCGCTGGTCACGGTGGCGGCCGCGCTGGTCTGGACGATCGTCGGCGCCGGCCGGGGCGATGTCGGGGTGACCTTCGGCGGTGCGCTGGCGGTCGACACCGCCACCTATGTGATGTGGGGCGTGCTGCTGGTGCTGGCGCTGCCGTCGGTGCTGCTGATGGCGGACCGGGTGTCCGAACCCGGCGGCGTGTTCGTCACCCAGGCAGCGGCCGGCATCGGGTCGGCGCGGGACCGGCTGGCCACCCGGGTGGCCGCGCCCATGCAGACCGAGGTCTTTCCGCTGGCGCTTTTTGCGATCAGCGGCATGATGATCTTCCCGGCGGCGACCGACAGCGTGACCCTGTTCGTCGCGCTCGAGGTGCTCTCGCTGCCGCTGTACCTGCTGTGCGGGCTGGCCCGGCGCCGGCGGCTGATCTCGCAGGAGGCGGCGGTCAAGTACTTCCTGCTCGGCGCCTTCACCTCGGCGATCTTCGCCTACGGTCTGGCGCTGCTGTACGGGTACAGCGGGTCAACCGCCTTCGCCTCGATCGCCGCGCAGGCCCGGGCCGGTGACAGCAGCGACGTGCTGCTGCTGGGTGGGCTCGCGCTGGTCTTCGTCGGTCTGCTGTTCAAGGCCTCCGTCGGACCGTTCCACCTGTGGACGCCGGATGTGTACCAGGGTGCCCCGACGCCGGTCACCGCGTTCATGGCCGCCTGCACCAAGGTGGCCGCGTTCGCCGCCATGGTGCGGGTCTGCCTGGTCGCGCTGGAGCCGATGACCTGGACCTGGCAGCCGGTGTTGGCGGTGATCGCCGGCGCGTCGATGGTGATCGGGTCGGTCATCGGCATCACTCAGACCGACATGAAGCGGATGCTGGCCTATTCGTCGGTCGCGCACGCCGGGTTCATCCTGCTGGGCGTCATCTCGATGTCGCAGGCCGGCGCCTCGGCAACGATGTTCTACCTGCTGACCTACGGCATGGCCACGATCGGCGCGTTCGCCATCCTGACGGTGGTCCGCCGGGGTGACGGGGAGGCGTCGCACGTGGCCGACTGGGCCGGGATGGCGAAGCGTTCCCCGGTGCTCGCCGCGTCGATGAGCCTGTTCCTGCTGTCGTTCGCGGGTATCCCGCTCACCGCGGGGTTCATCGGCAAGCTGAGCGTGTTCACCGCCGCGATGCAGGCGGGCCTGGGCCTGTGGGTGGTCCTGGCGATGATCGCCACCGCCATCACGGCCTTCTTCTACCTGCGCATCGTCGTGGTCATGTACTTCGCCGACCCGGCCGGCGTCGCCCCGCAGGAGGCGCCGGTCGCGGTGGCCAGTGCGGTCGGCTCGGCCGCCGACGGGCGGCAGACCCGGGCCGAGGGCCGGCGCTGGCCGGCGGCGGGCGCGCCGGCCACCGACGCTCCGTTCGTGGTCGTACCGGGGATGCTGACGACGATCGTGATCGCCGTCGCGGTGATCCTCACGCTGGGTCTCGGCCTGTTCCCGGGCCCGGTGCTGGATCTGCTGACCATCCCGGTCCCGCTGCTGTCGTGACCGGGTCCGAGTCGTCGCCTCCCGGAGGCCCCGCGGTGAGCCGGTCAAAACCTGACATAGGCTCGTCAGCGTGAACGCCCCGACCATGCTCGCCGGCATCCAGCTCACCGATTCCGAGTTGTCGACGCGGGTGTCCGGCGGGCTGGTCCGGGTCGAGGAGCTCCTCGAACGCGAACTGATCAGCGAGTTCGGCTTCGTCACCGAGGCCGCGTCGCACCTGATGCACGCCGGCGGCAAGCGGTTCCGGCCGCTGTTCACGCTGGTCGCGGCGGGCATCGGGCCCCGGCCCGACGCCGACGAGGTGGTGGTGGCGGCCGCGGTCGTCGAGCTGATCCACCTGGCCACCCTCTATCACGACGACGTCATGGACGAGGCGGAGATCCGCCGGGGCGCGAAATCCGCGAACGCCCGGTGGGACAACTCGATCGCCATCCTGACCGGCGATTTCCTGTTCGCGCACGCCTCCCGGCTGGTCGCCCGGCTCGGGCCGGAGGCGGTGCGGATCATCGCCGAGACCTTCGCCGAACTGGTCACCGGGCAGACCCGGGAGACGGTCGGCGCCGCCGCCGACGACGACCCGATCGACCACCACCTGCGGGTACTCGACGAGAAGACGGCCTCGTTGATCGACACCTGCGCCCGGTACGCGGGCATCTTCTCCGGCGCGCCGGAGGAGCACGTCCTGGCGTTGCGGCGGTACGGCCGGGCGGTCGGCGTGGCGTTCCAGGTCTCCGACGACATCCTGGACATCTGCTCCACCGACTCCGGCAAGACCCCGGGCACCGATCTGCGGGAGGGTGTGCGCACGCTGCCGGTGCTGTACACGCTGGCCGACCCGGGCGCCGACCCGCGGCTGCGCGAGTTGGTGAGCGGACCGATCCGGTCCGAGGCCGAGCTCGCCGAGGCGGTCGGGTTGCTGTCCGTCTCGCCCGGCATGGCCACCGCGCGGCAGACGCTGGCCGGATACGCCCGGGCCGCCGCCGCCGAATTGACCCTGCTGCCCGACTCCCCGGCTCGGGACGCGCTGGCGTCCCTGGTCCGGTACGTCGTGGACCGCACCCGCTGACCGGAAGTCCACACGCTGTTGGTCGCCTGACGTGCGGCTGGGTTATGAGGCCCGGTGCAGCCGGTCCGCGGGTCGGGCGGGTTCGTCCCGAGCCGGTGGGGAATCCACGTTTCGCCAGATCGCGTCCAGGGAAAGGCCGACCTCGGCGGCGAGCAGTGCCACCGTGGTGAACGAGGGCGTCGGGATGCGGCCGGTTTCGATCTTGCGCAGCGTTTCCGGTGAGATCCCGGCGCACGTCGCCACGTCGGTCAGCTTGCGCTCGCCGCGAGCGGTGCGGAGCATCCTGCCCAATCGTTGACCGCGCCGGACCTCGTCCGGGGTGAGGGGAACCCTGACCATGGCCGTATAGTAATACCGGGATTGTTATACCGGCGTGCGCGGCGGGGAGGTTGTCCATGATCCAGTTGCTGAGTCCGGCTCAGGTGGAGGCTGCTCGACCCGCCGGCCGGTTCGTCGGTGGGGTGCTGGCGGAGCTGCGCGACCGGACCCGACCGGGCACGAACCTGCTGGACATCGACGAGTGGGCGCGCGAGCTGATCGACCGGGTGGGCGCGGTGTCCTGCTACGTGGACTACGCCCCGTCGTTCGGCCGTGGACCGTTCGGCAAGGTGATCTGCACGTCGGTCAACGACGCAGTGCTGCACGGGCTTCCGCACGACTACCGGCTCGTCGACGGTGACCTGCTGACCCTGGACTTCGCGGTCGGCCTGCACGGCTGGGTGGCCGACGCCGCGATCAGCTTCGTGGTGGGCGGGCCGGTGGATCCGGCCGACCAGCGGATGATCGACACCACCCGTGCCGCCCTGGCCGCCGGGATCGCCCAGGCGCGGCCCGGGAATCGGGTCGGCCACATCTCGCACGCGATCGGCACCGTGCTGGAACGGGCGGGGTACCGGGTGAACACCGAGTTCGGCGGGCACGGGGTCGGGCGGACGATGCACCAGGATCCGCACGTGCCCAACAACGGACGCCCCGGGCGCGGGTATCGGCTCCGGCCGGGCATGCTGCTGGCCATCGAGCCGTGGGTCATGCGCGACACCGACCGGCTGACGGTCGATCCTGACGGATGGACCCTGCGCAGCGTCACCGGGTGCCGGACCGCTCACTCCGAGCACACCGTCGCGATCACCCAGGATGGGCCGGTGATCCTCACCGAGCCGGATTGAGTTCGGGTCGGCCGGTGGATCCGCTGCCGCGCTGATCAAACCCGCGTGTGGATGCCCGTTTCGCCGGTTCCGGCGCGGGTTTGATCAGCCGAGGCTGGGGTGCCGCAGGGCTTCGCGGACAAACCCCGGCTGGGGCCACGGCTTCGCTGATCAATCCCGCGTGTGGATGCCCGTTTCGTCGGTTTCGGCGCGGGTTTGATCAGCCCAACGGCGGCGCCACCCCGCTTCGCGGGCGAAACCCGCATGTGGGTGCCCGTTTCGTCGGTTTCGGCGCGGGTTTGATCAGCTAGCGCTGGGGTGCCACAGGCTTCGCGGGCGAAACCCGCGTGTGGATGCATGTTTCGTCGGTTTCGGCGCGGGTTTGATCAGCGAACCCCGGAAGCGGCGGCGCCGGTAAGCGCCCGGTTCAGCGCCCGGTTCATCGCTCAGTCGCAGCCGCCCGTCCGCGGCCGCCCACCGCAGCCGCACCTTCACCGTCGCCCGTTGCGCTCCGCAACCGCGCCCTCCGCCGCCTGCGGCCGCAACCCCATTGCCGCTTCTGCTCAGCGGCCGGCCCGGGCAGCCTCGCGAGCCCGCAGCCGCTCCCGCTGCTCGACGAACCGGCTGGCCTGCCCGTCGAGCTGGCCCATGAACTCGGCGAGCTCGGTCCGGGCCTGCTCGCCGACCGGGCCGAAGTCGGTGCGGTCGAAGATCTTCCAGTACTTGAGGACCGGCATGATGACCGCGTCGTGGTGCAGCCGCAGGTCGTAGATGCCGGCCTTGGCGATGGTCACCGAGTTGCGCTGGAAGTCGGTCATTCCGGCGCCGGGCATGGTGAACCCGACCACCTCGTCCCGGATCGCGCACATCGTCTCGTCCGGCGCCCGGTCCAGAGCGGCGGCGACCAGATTCCGGTAGAAGATCATGTGCAGGTTCTCGTCCTGCGCGATCCGGCCCAGCAGCTGCTCGGCGACCGGGCACCCGGTGGAGGCGCCGGTGTTGCGGTGCGACACCCGGGTGGCCAGCTCCTGGAAAGAGACATAGGCGATCGCCTGCAGCAGCGACTTGTCGCCGGAGTCGTACCCGGCGGTCATGTGCTCCATCCGCAAGTTCTCCAGCTTGACCGGGTCGACCCCGCGGGTGACGACCAGGTAATCCCGCAACGCGATGCCGTGCCGGCCCTCCTCCGCGGTCCACCGGCCGACCCAAGTGCCCCAGGCGCCCTCCCGGCCGAACCGCGTCGCGATCTCCCGGTGGTAGCTGGGCAGATTGTCCTCGGTGAGCAGGTTGACCACCATCGCGGTCTTGGCCACCGGGTCCAGCGGTGAGTCCTCGGGCACCCAGTCCTCGCCGCCCAGGAACGCGAAGTCGCGGCCCCGGCTCCACGGGATGTAGTCGTGCGGCATCCAGTCCTTGGCGATGGCCAGATGCCGGTTGAGGTTCTCCTCGACCACACCCTCCAGCTCGAACAGCAGCCGGGTCTGCACGCCCTCCGGCCCGTCGGGCAGGCGGCCACCGTTGCCGCTCACGCGCTCAGGTTCCTGATCGGTGCCGACGGGTGGCCATTCGGGGCGGAGCGGCGGTGCGGACGCATGGGATCTCCGGCGATGAGGGTCGACTAAGAGGTACCTTCGCCAGACTAGAGCAGCCGGGCCCGGAACGTATTCGGCGCAGCTCCGGACAATCGCGACACGCTCGCCGGCCAAGGAGCCGGGGTGCGGACCGTCCTCACCCGAGTAGGTGGGGTCAATTCGAGAGCACGAACCGCACCGCTGTGACGAACGGGATGCCGGTACGCACCGTCGATCGCTCCGGCGGGCGGGCGGTGAACAACGCCCGATCGGCCGCGGCCCGCGCCAACTCGTCGAACGGTGCGAACGGGAAGTCGTAGACGATGAGCCGCCCACCCGGGCGCAGCACTCGCGCGAGTTCGGGTGCGGCGGCGCCGATGTCATCCCAGTGGTGCAGGCTCAGCGACGTCGTGATCAGGTCGAAGGAATCGTCGGGGAACGGCAGGTCGGCCACGTCGCCGACGACGGCGGTCACCCGCTCGCCGAACGGGGCCAGGTTCCGAGCGGCGGCCGCGATCATGTCCTGGGACAGGTCGAGCCCGGTCAGCCGCAGATCGGGTCGGCGGCGGCCCAGCTCACGCAGCAGGATCCCAGGGCCGGTGCCGACGTCCAGCACCGCCGCCGACGCGGGCGCGGCGGCGGCGACGTCCGCGGCCAGGTGGCGGTAGGCGCGGGGCAGCAGCCAGCGCGCGAGCCTGTCGTAGGTGCGGCTCGATCGGCCGGAGAACACGCCAGGCATGTTGCGGTGACTTCGATGCAGGTGCGGATGGTTGGGCACGGCGGCTCCGATGAGTTGTAGTCTACAACTCAATGTAGCAGTAGCGGGTTGTATGGCACAACTATGGAGTGGCGATGGACGGGCACACGCAGGAGGCGGCACGCCTGCACCACCTGCTGATGGATCTGGTCCGCAGTTCGGGCCTGCTACAACCGGAGCGCACCGATACCGGTCACGCCATCTCGCTCTCCCAGGCCTTCGCGCTGCACGAGCTGGACACCGAACCCCCACTGTCCCAACGCGATCTGGTGCAGCGGTTGAACCTGGAGAAGAGCAGTGTCAGCCGGCTGGCCGCGGAACTGGAGCGGGACGGTCTGATCGTCCGGGAGCGCGATCCGGCCAACCAGCGTAGGTACCGGCTCCGGCTCACCGACGCCGGCCGCGCTCTGCACCGGGAGATGGGGGAGGCCTTCCATCGGCATTACGAGCGGTGGGTGGCGGAGATGACGCCGCAGGAGCGGTCGGCCCTGCTGGCCGGCCTGCCGGCGCTGGTCCGGGTGATGCACGAGATTCGATAGGCCGGGCATAGCGAATCGAGGGGACCGTTTTCATCCTTCTTCAGCCCGGGCGACAAGGACGGAAGTCGGCCCTCGAGAGGGCGACTAATTGACAAATCTGTTTGTCTATTCGAGACTGACCGGGTGACCGCCGCGCTGACCCTGCTCGACACCCCCGAGCGGGTCGCATGTGCGCTGCCCGAGCTGCGGCGGCGGATCCTGGACCGGCTGCGGGAGCCGGCGTCGGCGGCCGAGCTGGCCCGTGAGTTCGGCATTCCCCGGCAGAAGCTCAACTACCACCTGCGGGTGCTGGAGGGCCAGCAGCTGCTGGAGCTCATCGAGCTGCGACCCCGTCGGGGCTTCACCGAACGCGTGTTGCGCACCGTTGGCGACGGGCTGGTGGTCGACCCCGACGTGCTGGTCGGCAGCCCGCCACCCTCAGATGGCGACCGTCATGCCGCCGACCATTTGGTCCAGGCGGCGGGAGCGGTGGTCCGGAACGTCAGCCGGATGTCGACCCGGGCAGGGCAGAAGGGAAAGCGGCTGCTCACCTTCACCATCGAGACCGACGTCCGGTTCGGCGCGCCGGGCGACGTGCACGGCTTCACCGACGCGCTGGCGCAGGCGGTCGCCCAGGTGGTGGCGGCCTACGACACTCCCGGTGGGCGTCCGTACCGACTGTTGGCGGCGGGTCACCCCGCCGTTGCCGAGAAGAACGAGGAGGAGCCGGATGTCCGAAACCGCCGATGAGCCGACACCCGTCATCGAGGTCACCGTCGCGGCACCCATCGACGACGTGTGGCGAGCCCTGCGGGAGCCTGAGGTGCTGCGGAACTGGCACGGTTGGGACTACCGGCTGCCAGACGGCGGGGACGCCCTGGAAGCCGAGATCCAACAGATCTACTTCAATCCGGCGGTCACCGAGGAACCGCCGACCCGGCTGTTCCTCGGCACGGATGTGTTCGAGCTGTCCGAGGGCGACGAGGGCGTTCGGGTCCGGATCACCCGGGCGCCGCGTGGTGCCAACCCGGACTGGGACGCGTACTACGACGACATCACCGAGGGCTGGCGGACGTTCCTGTATCAGCTGAAGTGGGCCCTGGAACGTCACCCGGGCCAGCTCAGGGTCACCCACTTCACCGTCGGCACGCCCCACCGGCCGGGCTCGATCGTGGCGCGGCTCGGGTTGTCGGAGGTCGCCGCTCAGCCCGCCGGCAGCCCGTACCGCGCCGTCCTGCCGGCGGGAATCGAGATCTCCGGAACGGTGTTCTTCCGCACCGGGCACCAGTTCGGGCTGACCGTGTCCCAGTGGGGCGACGGGCTGCTGGAGCTGGCTGATTCGCCGCCGGCGCCACATCGGCCGGTGGCCGGGTCGGCGGCCATCCTGAGCACGTACGGTCTGCCGGACGACGAGCTGGCCGCGCTGCGCACGACGTGGAACCGGTGGTGGGCCGGGGAGTTCGAGGAAGCCGCACTCCCCGGTGAGGCGCCGGCCACATCCTGATCGGCTCACGTCCTGGGGAAGATCCGGTCGTGCCACGCGACCGGATCTTCCCCGCGCGCGCGGCGGGGCCAGGGCGGGGCCAGGGGGCGGCGGCCAGGGGGCGGCGGCCAGGCGGCGGCCAGGCGGCGGCCAGGCTGGGGGCGGTCTGCGGAGCATCACCCACACGAGCGCATTCCGCGCGCGGCCCGACCCACACGTGAAGCCGAGAACCGACACGCAGCGCAGACCGCACCAGGGCGCGAAAACGACCAGCGGCCCGGAGATCTGTTGGATCGCCGGGCCGCTCGTACGAAACGCCTGAGGTGTCAGGCGGGCTGGTGCGCCCGCGGCACCCGCTCGGACATCCGCAGGTCGTCGGGACCGATCGGGCCGGTGGGCTGCAGCGGCCGGGCGATCAGGTAGCGCACGTAGGCGTACGGCGTGAAGAAGCCGGGCAGGTCGTCACCGAGGGCGGCCTCGGCGAACACGTCACGAGCCTCGTCGACGTGCCGGTGGTCCCGGTCCGTCTTGGCCAGCTTGTGCAGCTCGGCGACCTGGTCGTCGATCAGCTCGTCGACCAGTTGCCGGGTGACCACCAGACCTTCGGCGAGCTTGGTGTGGTAGTGCAGCCACTGCCACACCTGGGTGCGGGAGATCTCGACGGTGGCGGCGTCCTCCATCAGGTTGTCGATGGCCACCGCGCCCTGCTCGGACACCCACGCGGTCAGGTACCGCAGCGCCACCGAGATGTTCGTCCGCAGCCCGGTCAGGGTGACCTCCCCCGGCGTCGAACCCGGGTTGACCAGATCCGCCGCGGTGACGTGCACGTCCGGACGCAGCTTGTCCAACTGGTTCGGCCGATCGCCGAGCACCGCGTCGAACGCCGCCGTGCAGGTCGCGACCAGGCCGGGGTGGGCGACCCAGGAGCCGTCGAAACCGTCCGCGGCCTCGCGCTCCTTGTCGGCCTTGACCTTGGCCAGCGCCTGCTCGGTGACCTCCGGGTCGGCCTTGTTCGGCACGAACGCGGCCATCCCGCCGATCGCGTGGGCACCCCGCTTGTGGCAGGTGGCGACCAGCAGTTCGGTGTAGGCGCGCATCATCGGCGTGGTCATGGTGACGTTGGCCCGGTCCGGCAGCACGTACTCCGGACCGTTGTGCGCGAACGTCTTGATGTAGCTGAAGATGTAGTCCCACCGCCCGGCGTTCAGGCCGGAGGAGTGATCACGCAGTTCGTAGAGGATCTCCTCCATCTCGAAGGCGGCGGGCAGGGTTTCGATCAGCACGGTGGCCCGGATGGTGCCCTGCGGGATGCCCAGCAGTGCCTGTGCCTGGACGAAGATGTCGTTCCAGAGCCGGGCCTCCACGTGCGATTCCAGCTTGGGCAGGTAGAAGTACGGTCCCTTGCCCGCGTCGATCAGCGCCTGCGCGTTGTGGAAGAAGAACAGGCCGAAGTCGATCAGCGACGCGGGCAGCGGCCGGCCGTCGATGGTCAGGTGCTTCTCGCACAGCCGCCAACCGCGGGGCCGGACGACGATGGTCGGGGTCTGCTCACCGACGGTGTACTCCTTGCCGGAATCGTCGGTGAACTCCAGGTTCCCGCGGATCGCGTCGTATAGGTTCAGCTGCCCGTCGATGACGTTGAACCAGCTCGGCGCGGTGGCGTCCTCGAAGTCGGCCATCCACACCCGGGCGCCGGAGTTGAGCGCGTTGATGCTCATCTTGCGCGACGTCGGGCCGGTGATCTCGCAGCGCCGGTCCTCCAGGCCGGGGGCCGGGGCGGCCACCTTCCAAGCGGCATCCTCGCGCACCGAGGCGGTCTCGGCCAGGAAGTCAACGGGCTCGCCGGCCGCGATGCGCTTGCCGCGCTCGCGCCGGGCGGCCAGCAGGTCGGCGCGGCGGCCGGCCGATGCGCCGTCCAGCTTGGCGATGAACGCCAACGCCTCCGGAGTGAGGATCTCGTCGAACCGGGGGTGCATGATGCCCTTGATCTTCGGGGCCTTGGGCGGTCCGAACATCTTCAGTTCTCCTGTCAGGAACGTGCTGCGTGTGTGATGTGGTGGTGATGTGGTGCCGCCGCCGGGCCCGCGCTTCGTTGCCGACGGGCCCGGCGGCGAGGCGGTGTCAGTGGAACTGTTCTTCCTCGGTCGACCCCTTCAGCGCCAGGGTGCCGCTGTCGGGGTTGAGCGCGGAGGCAACCTGGTCGAAGTAGCCGGTGCCGACCTCGGCCTGGTGCTTGACCGCGGTGTAACCGTTGGCCTCGTCGGCGAACTCGCGCTGCTGCAGTTCCACGTAGGCGCTCATGCCGGTCCGCGAGTAGCCCTGGGCCAGCGTGAACATCGAATGGTTCAGCGCGTGGAAGCCGGCCAGGGTGATGAACTGGAACGCGTAGCCCAGGTCACCGAGCTCGTCCTGGAAGGTGGCGATCTCCGCGTCGGAGAGCTTGCTGCGCCAGTTGAACGACGGCGAGCAGTTGTAGGCCAGCTTCTTGCCGGGGAACTCGCGGTGCAACTCGGTGGCGAACTCGCGGGCCAGACCCAGGTCCGGGGTGCCGGTCTCGACCCAGATCAGGTCGGCGAACCGGGCGTACTGCTTGGCCCGGGCCAGCACCGGCTCCAGGCCGCTGCGTACCCGGTAGAAGCCCTCCGAGGTGCGCTCACCGGTCAGGAAGGGCTGGTCGACCGGGTCGACGTCGCTGGTGATCAGGTCGGCGGCCAGCGCGTCCGTCCGCGCCACCACGATGGTCGGCACGCCGGAGACGTCGGCGGCCAGCCGGGCGGCGTTCAGGGTCCGGCAGTGTTGCGCGGTCGGGATCAGCACCTTGCCGCCCATGTGGCCGCACTTCTTCTCGGACGCGAGCTGATCCTCCCAGTGCACGCCCGCGGCGCCCGCCGCGATCATGCCCTTCATCAGCTCGAACGCGTTCAACGGACCGCCGAACCCGGCTTCCGCGTCGGCGACGATCGGCACCAGGTAGTCGGTACCGGTCTTACCGGCGGCGTAGTCGATCTGGTCCGCGCGCAGCAGGGCGTTGTTGATCCGGCGGACCACCGCGGGCACCGAATTGGCCGGGTACAGGCTCTGGTCCGGGTAGGTCTGGCCGGCCAGGTTGGCGTCGGCCGCGACCTGCCAGCCGGACAGGTAGATGGCCTCCAGGCCGCCCTTGACCATCTGCACGGCCTGGTTGCCGGTCAGCGCGCCCAGCGCGCGGGTGAACTTGCGGGTGTTCAGCGCATTCCACAGCTTCTCCGCGCCGAGCCGGGCCAGCGTGTACTCCTCCTGGACGGTGCCGCGCAGCCGGATGACGTCCTCGGCGGTGTAGGAGCGCTCGACGCCGGCCCACCGGGCGTCGTCCGCCCACTCCTGGCGCAGCAGCGCGGCCTGGTCCGAGGTCCGGTTCGTTCCACGACCCTCGGTGGCGGTGGCATCCAACGTGGCGGTCATTGCTGGCCGTCCCTTCTGTTCGACATGGCCTGGTGTCCTCGCCGTCGTTCCGGGGCGAGTTACCCGCCGTTCATCTCTGCTCGACTCAGCAACTGTCGGCTCGGTCCGCAAGGGGCTCAACGGGGCGCGACTGTGAAGAAGTGCGTTTCTTTCGCTATCGTGCAGGAGTGAGTGATCCAGCCATCGTGAACGGCTCCGCGACCGTCCCGGCGCCGCGTGATCCCCGTCACCCCGCCGCCCGTCAGGGGCTGGGAAGGTCCGTTGCGCAGCACGTTTCGACCCGCCCCGGCCGACCGAGTCGATCAACGGAGACGATGGCCGAGCAGTCGCGGACGGTACCGGCGGCTGTCAAAACACGAACCGCTCGTTCCGAACACGATCGATCGACACCGGCCGGGATCGAACAGCCCTCGCGCGGGCCGGATCCGCTGACCATCGGCCGCCGGCTGCGTCATCTGCGCAAGAGCGCCGGGATGACGCTGTCCGACGTGGCCGAGGCCGCCTCGATCAGCCCGTCCGCGCTGTCGTTGATCGAGAACGGCAAGCGGGAGGCCAAGCTCTCGCTGCTGACCGCGTTGGCCGGGGTGCTCGGGACGACGCTGGCCGAACTGCTCGCGGTCGCCCCGCCGAGCCGGCGGGCGGCCCTGGAGATCGAACTGGAGCGGGCCCAACGGTCGGCGGCGTTCACGTCGCTGGGCATCCCGGCGGTCAAACCGGGCCCCCGGCTGCAGACCGAGGCGCTGGAGTCGCTGGTCGGCCTGCACCGGGCGCTGGCCCGGATCCAGGCCGAGCGGGCCGCGACGCCGGAACAGGCCCGCCGGGCCAATGCGGCGCTGCGGGAGCGGATGCGGCGCCAGGGCAACTACTTCGGCGAGATCGAGAAGGTCGCCGCCGACCTGCTGGCCGCCACCGGGTACGAGGGCGGCCCGATCACCCGGTCGGTCGTCGACCGGCTGGCCGGGCACCTGGGATTCCGGCTCCGGCACACGGCCGACCTGCCGGAGTCCACCCGGACGGTGACCGATCTGGCGAACCGGATCATCTACCTGCCTCAGCCGGATGCCGGGCAGCACGACTCGCGTTCGCTGGCGCTCAACGCGCTCGGCCACGTCGTGCTGGAACATCATGTGCCGCAGGACTACTCGCAGTTCCTGGAGCAGCGGGTGGAGATCAACTACTTCGCCGCCTCGCTGCTCATCCCGGAGCGCGGGGCGCTGGGCCTGCTCAGGCGGGCCAAGGCGGCCAAGGACATCGCGATCGAGGACCTGCGGGACGCCTATGCGGTCTCCTACGAGACGGCCGCGCACCGGTTCACCAACCTGGCCACCAGGCACCTCGATGTGCCGGTGCACTTCATGCGGATCTCCTCGTCCGGGGTCATCTACAAGGCCTACGAGAACGACGGCGTGCAGTTCCCGATGGACGCCACCGGCGCCATCGAGGGCCAGCGGGTGTGTCGGTACTGGACCGCGCGGGTGGTGTTCGACCGGCCCGACCCGTCGTCGGCGTACCAGCAGTACACCGATATGAAGTCCGGGACATATTGGTGCACTTCGGTTGTCGACCGTACGGCGCAGGGCCTGTTCTCGGTGAGCGTGGGCGTGCCGTACGCGGACGTCAAGTGGATGCGCGGCCGGGAGACCACCGAGCGGTCGAAGTCGCGCTGCCCGGACCCGACCTGCTGCGCGTTGCCGCCGGCGGAGCTGGCGGACCGGTGGGAGGGCCTGGCCTGGCCCAGCGCCCGGGTTCACTCGCACCTGCTGGCCGCGATGCCGCCCGGCGTGTTCCCCGGGGTGGATCAGATCGAGGTGCTCAACTTCCTGGAGCGACACTCGGCCGGGTGAGGCGGATCCCCATGCCCAGCAGGGTGTCGACCTCCTGGGGCTCGGGCAGGTGGGGGTCTGCGGAGAAGCGGATCGCGCCACCGACTCGCGGTTCGTCGTCGACGTTCGACGGGAGCCAGGCCGGTGGATCATCCCGCCGGGTCGGTAGCCGGCGTCCGCCGGGCGTGGCGCATCGCGTCGACGGTGAACACCGCCAGCGCCGACCACACCAGGACGAAGCCGACCCACCGGTAGGCGGGCATCGGCTCGCCGAACCAGAACACGCCGAGCAGGAACTGGACGACCGGGGTCAGGTACTGCAGCAGCCCGAGTACGGACAACGGCAGGGCCTGCGCGGCGGCCGCGAAGGCCAGCAGCGGCACGCAGGTGATCAGCCCGGACGCCGCCATCAGCAGCGCATGCCCGGCGCCGGCGGCGATGAACGTGGCGGTGCCGGTCGCCCAGATCACCACCAGGTAGGCGACCGCCGGGACGAACTGGACCAGGCCCTCGGCGGTCAGCGACGCCGTCGGCGGCAGCGGGATGACCTTCTTGACCAGCCCGTAGAAGCCGAACGACGCCGCCAGGCTCAGCGCCACCCAGG
Source organism: uncultured Actinomycetes bacterium (assembly GCA_964497705.1). Taxonomy (GTDB): domain Bacteria; phylum Actinomycetota; class Actinomycetes; order Mycobacteriales; family Nakamurellaceae; genus Nakamurella. The sequence goes on from CAZCEH010000023.1 coordinate 19,389, forward strand.
GAAACGTGCCGCCGGCCGCCGCCAGCACGAGCACCGCGACACCGCCCAGCCCGACCGCGGCCCATTGCGCGGCCCGCAGCCGCTCCCGCAGAAGCAGCACCCCGAGCAGCACGCTGACCAGCGGATTGATGAAGTAGCCGAGGGCGGCCTCCACCACGTGCCCGTTGTTGACCGCCCAGATGTAGATCACCCAGTTGACCGAGATGAGGACCGCGGCCGCGACGACCAGGCCCCACACCCGCGGTGGCATCGTGACGATCGCCCGCCAGCCGCGGACGGCGGTCAGGATGATCGAGGACACCAGCAGCGACCACACCATCCGGTGGGCCAGGATCTCCACCGGCCCGGCCGGCTCCAGCAGCGGGAAGTAGAGCGGGAACAGGCCCCACAGGCCGTAGGCGATCAGGCCGTACGTCAGCCCGCGCGGCGGCAGCGCCCGGCTCGCCCGGTGGCTCGGCCGCTCGGCCGATTCCGATTCCTGCTGCACCCGACACCCCGATCTTTCGCCGGATCACCGTAAGACACGCTCGGGGTCAGGGGCGGATGACCACACGCATGGCCAGGGCAAGGGCGGCGAGCTATTCGGCGTTCGACGGGCAGCACGAACACCCGGGTATCCGGATGGCCCGGGACCGGCCGCAGGGCGTCGGCGGGCAGCCGATCCCCGAACAGGCAGACGGCTTTGCCGGAGTTGTAGTGCCTGCACATGTAGGCCACCCCGTGCGTCCGGTGGCGCCAGGCGGCCTCGGCCCAGCGGACCGTGTGTGGGTACGTCGTCGAGTCGGTGTCGGTGAGGTCGGCCGGGTAGAGCCCGTACCGGCGCAGGCCGTCACTGTGGAAGGAGGCCAGGGTCAGGTCGGTGGTGATCCGGATCGCGGACAGGATCTTGGATTGCCAGTGTGCCCGCGGGACAAACGTTCCCGGCTCGGCGTCGTGCAGGATGCTCTCGTGAACGGCACCCTCGGGCTGGTCCGCGGCGTACAGCACGGGAACGACCGGGTCGCCGAGCGGCTGTTCGGGGCGCGGAGCCGCTCATCGACGAGCCGCGCTGATCAAACGTTCGGCAAATCGGACAAAACGGTGCCGATAATGGGCATTCGATCAGCGCGGGAGGGGTGACGCCGGCGGCTGCGGTAGTTGGTGACTAGCGGTAGTTGGTGAACTGCAGCGCGATGTCCAGATCGGCGTTCTTCAACAGCGCGATGACCGACTGCAGGTCGTCACGCTTCTTGCCGGAGACCCGGAGCTGGTCGCCCTGGATCTGGGCCTGCACACCGCGCGGCCCCTCGTCCTTGATCTTCTTGGCGATCGCCTTGGCCTTGTCCGAGGCGATGCCCTGGACCAGCTTGCCGGTCACCTTGTAGGTCTTGCCGGAGGCGGCCGGCTCGCCCACGTCGAACGCGCGCAGCGAGATGCCGCGCTTGACCAGCTTCTCCTTGAACACCTCCACCGCCGCCTTGCAGCGTTCCTCGGTGCTGGAGGTAATGGTGATGCCCTCCTCACCCGCCCAGGCGATGGTGGTGTCGGTGCCGCGGAAGTCGAACCGCTGCGAGAGTTCCTTCGCGGCCTGGTTGAGGGCGTTGTCCGCCTCCTGCCGGTCGACCTTGCTGACGATGTCGAACGAGGCGTCTGCCACGACTGACTCCTTCACTGACCCTGCTGCGCGAGTTCGCTGACCCTGCCGTACGGGCCCGGACCGGACCCGGGTCACCATCCAACACCCGTACCGCCGGCCGGCCGCCAACGGCCCGTGCCGGGAGCCGTCCGGCGGGACGGGAGCTCGATTCGGTTCGCGCGGGCAGTCCCGGTAGGCTGTGCGGGCCCGGATCGCCGGGCACCCGGCAGGTTGCCCGAGCGGCCAAAGGGAGCTGACTGTAAATCAGCCGGCATTGCCTACGGGGGTTCGAATCCCTCACCTGCCACCAAATCGGACGGCCCGGACGACCATTCGGTCGCCGGGCCGTGCGCGTCTGCGGGTACGGACCGTCATCACTCGATCCCGGGGCGTTGATTCTCCCTGGAGGTAAGGGGTCATTCGGGTGAAGACATTCACCCGATGCAGAATTTGGTCACACATCCTGCCATAATTCGGACTCAACCGACTGACGCTCGGTGACAAACGCGGCGCCCGATCGGTGCCGCCCCGTCCGGTGGAGGGAAGGTTCGCGATGACGACCGATCTCCACGGCCCGGACCAGCCCGCCCGGACCTATTCCGCCGCCCAGGTCTTCCCGCTCGTCGCCATGCTGATGTTCGTCATCGCCGCGGCGTTGTGGGTGCCGGTGCTGCGGATGTCCGCCGGCACCGTACCGCCGGACCATCTGCTGCTGGGCATGCTGGTGCTGCTGCTGGCGTTCCTGGCCGGCGAGCTGTTCCCGCTGCACATCGAGGTCCGCCGGGAGACCCTGCTGGTCAGCGGCTCCGAGCTGCCGATGGTGCTCGGCCTGCTGCTGCTGCCGGCGTGGACGGTCGGTGTCACGCACGTCGCCGCCGGTGCGCTGGTCTTCCTGTTCCGCCGGGACAGCTGGCGCAACATGGCGGTCAACCTGTCGTTCATCGCGGCGGAGACCGGGGCCGCCGCGTTCGTGATGCTGATCATCAGCGGCGGCACGCGTTCGACGGCGGGCACCGGGCTGCAGTACCTCGCGGTCGCGGTGGGCGTGCTGGCGGGCGCCATGCTGTCCGCCGCGGCGGTCGGCATCACCTACCGGCTGCTCGGACCGGGCGAGCCGCTCGGCAAGGTCATCCTGCGCTCGATGATCTCGGCGCTGGCCATCGTCACCTTCGCGCTCGTCGGCTACACGGTGTGGATGGCCGGGCCGTTCGGTCCGTGGCTGTGCCTGGCCCTGGCCTGCGTGCTCGCGGTGCTGTATCGCACCTACTTCGTCTTCCTGCGCCAGCACGCCGACCTGACCCGGATGTACAGCTTCATCCGTCAGGTGGCCGGCGTCGGGCCGGCCATCGAGGGCTGGCGCGGCGTCCTGGAACAGGTCAGGGACCAGTTCAACGCCGAGGTCGCGGTGCTGCGGCTGGACGAGGGGGACGGGGAACTGGCGACCCTGGCCGTCGGACCGGAGGGCGTGCGGCCGGAGCGACCGGTCGGCGACAACGACCCGCTGCTGGCGGAGGCCCGCGAGAAGGGCCGGATGCGGGTGTCGACCGACCGCACCATGGACACCGCGGTGCTGGCCGCGCTGGCCGACCGCCAGGCCTGGGACGTGCTGATCGTCCCGTTGCGCTCGGGTGATCGGGACCGCGGCTACCTGGAACTGCGCGACCGGATCAGCCGCTGGGATCGGTTCCGGGACGACGACCTGCGGGTGCTGGAGACCCTCGGCGGGCACGTGGCCACCGCCCTGGACAATCTGCGGCTGCTGGAGTCGTTGCGGCACGAGGCATATCACGACGCGATCACCGGTCTGCGCAACCGGCTCGGGTTCACCGTGGCCGGCCAGGACATGGCCGCGGGCGGTCGCGGCGCCGCCATCCTGCTGGTCGAGCTGGACGTGCTCTCGCAGGTCAACAACGCCCTCGGGCACGATCGGGGGGAGCTGCTGCTGCGGATGGCGGGGGAGCGGCTGGTCGGCCTCGCCGGCCCGGCCCGGCCGGTCGCCCGGATCGAGGGTGACCGGTTCGCGGTGCTGACCGACCCGTTGCCGGAATCCGAGTTGGCCGCGCTGGGTGCCCGGATCCTGAGCACGGTCGGCAGCGTCTTCTCGATCGACGGGATCGAAGTGGATCCGCAGTGCGCCGTGGGCATCGCGTTCGTGCCGGCCGGCACGGCCGGTTTCGGCGCCGACGGCGGCCTGGAGCCGAGCACGCTGCTGCAGCGCGCCGAGATGGCGATGCTCGCGGCCAAGGCCAAGCAGGAGCCGGTCCAGATCTACCGACCCAGCATGGGCGAGGTGTATAGGCGGCGGTTCCAGCTGGTCACCCAGTTCCGGCAGGCCGTCGAGCAGGGGCGGATCATCGTCCACTACCAGCCGAAGGTCGACCTCGCACGCCGCGAGCTGGTCGGGGTCGAGGCCCTGGTGCGGTGGATGCACCCGGAGTTCGGGCTGGTCTCGCCGGCCGAGTTCGTCGAGGCGATCGAGGCCACCGGTTCCATCGACATCCTGCTCGAGCACGTGCTGGACAGCGTGTTGGCCCAGCTGTGGCAGTGGCGGGCGTCGGGCCGGCAGATCGGCGCGGCGGTCAACCTGTCGGTGCACAACCTGCTGGCCGAGGACTTCCCGGCGACGGTCGCCGCCGCCCTGCGGCGGCACCAGGTGCCGGCGCACCTGCTGACGTTCGAGATCACCGAGTCGAACGTGATGACCGACCCCGAGCACTCGTTGCCGGTGCTGCGGCAGCTGCACGCGATGGGGATCCGGTTGTCGGTGGACGACTTCGGCACCGGCTACTCCTCCCTGGCCTACCTGCGGCGACTGCCGATCGACGAGATCAAGATCGACCGGTCGTTCGTCCAGGGCATGGGCACCGACCTGTCCGACCTGGCGATCGTCCGGGCCATCGTCGACCTCGGCCACTCGCTGGCCCTGCGGGTGGTCGCCGAGGGTGTCGAGGAGGAGGCCGCTCGGGACGCGCTGCGGGAGATGGACTGCGACGAGGCTCAGGGCTTCCTCATCTCCCGGCCGGTGCCGCTTGACCGGTTCGAGGCGTGGCTGCAGGCGCGCACCGTCAGCATCTACGACCCCGCATCGACCACCCACGTGCTGCGGATGATGAGCTGACCCGGCGGTGCCCGACCACCCTTCGTCGTGGGGTAGAGTTGTCCGGGCTCACGGCAGTCGGCAGACGGCCGCGGGTTTTCGGTAGTACGCCCCTTTAGCTCAGTCGGCAGAGCGTCTCCATGGTAAGGAGAAGGTCTACGGTTCGATTCCGTAAAGGGGCTCGGACGGTGACGGCGGGCGGCGGAACAAGTTGGCCGCCCGCGTCGTTCACCTCGGCGGACCCAAACGGGCCCGCGAGGCGGTGTAGCTCAGTCGGTAGAGCAAGCGGCTCATAATCGCTGTGTCGCCGGTTCAAGTCCGGCCACCGCTACGTGACCAGCACGGATCGCCCGGCCGAGCGGGCCGGTGATCCGCTGGAATTCCAGACAGCACCCGCAACGAGAAAGAGATACCGACCGTGGCCGCCACCGACGTTCGCCCCAAGATCACCTTGGCGTGCGAAGAGTGCAAGCACCGGAACTACATCACCCGCAAGAACCGGCGCAACGACCCGGATCGGCTGGAGATCAAGAAGTTCTGCCCGAACTGCGGCGTACACCGCAAGCACAAGGAAACCCGCTAGTCGACGGCCCGTCGTGGCGCTCAACCAGTCCTTCGTCGGTAAGGCATTTCCCTATCACGAGACCTACTGCGTCGGCGTGGAGAAGATCCGGGAGTTCGCCCGGGCCATCGGTGACGAGAACCCGCTCTACCTGAACCGGGACGCGGCCCGCGCCGCCGGCTACCCCGATGTGGTGGCCCCGCCCACCTTCGCCATCGCGGTGATCATGAAGGCCCAGGACGAGTTGCTGTTCAATCCCGAACTCGGCCTGAACTTCGACGTGGTGGTGCACGGCGACCAGCGTTTCGTCCACCACCGCCCGATCGTCGCCGGCGACGAGCTCACCGCGACGCCCTACGTCGACCAGGTGCGCACGGCCGCCGGCAACGACCTGATCTCGCTGCGCACCGAGGTCACCGATGTGGCGGGCGAGCCGGTGTGCACCGCCTACGGCACGCTCGTGGCCAGGGGCACCGCATGACCGCGGCATCCGGCGACACCGCGGTCGGCGACACCGCGGTCGGCGACACCGCGGTCGGCGACATCACGGCGGGCGCCGTCACGGTGGGCCAGACGCTGCCGCCGCTGACGTACACGGTGACCCGCAAGCAGCTGGTCAAGTACGCGGGCGCATCCGGCGACTTCAACGCCATCCACTGGAACGCCCGGGTGGCGCGCGAGGTCGGGCTGCCGGACGTCATCGCGCACGGCATGTTCACCATGGCCTCGGCCGGCCGGATCGTCACCGACTGGATCGGCGACCCCGGACGGGTCACGCAGTTCGAGGTGCGCTTCACCCGGCCCGTGGTGGTCCCGGACGACGACGCGGGGGCGACGGTCGAGCTCACCGCCGTGATCGGAGCGCTGGACGAGGCCGCCGGCACCGCACGGGTGGACATCACCGCCAGGTTCAACGGGCAGACCGTGCTGGGTAAGGCCCGCGCCACCGTCGCCCTGCCCGGCTGACGCGCCGTCGTAGCCCTGCCAGACCTGACCTCTGCCGAATCGAGGGGCCGGTTTCGGTCCTTCCCGCGGTCCGGGAACGACCGAAACCGGCCCCTCGATGGCGCCGTCAGTCCCGGGCGGTCGTCAGGAACTCGGCCATCCGGGTCACCCCGGTGATCAGGTCCTCGTCGGCCAGCGCGTAGGACAGCCGGAAGTACCCGGGCGTGCCGAACGCCTCGCCCGGCACCACCGCGACCTCGGCCCGGTCCAGCACCAGCGACGCCAACTCGGCCGAGGTGGCCGGCCGGACGCCGTCGAACGACTTGCCGATCAGCCCGGCCACCGACGGGTAGGCGTAGAACGCGCCCTCCGGTTCGGGGCAGTTGACGTGCGGGATCGCGTCCAGCAGGCCGACGATCAGTTGCCGCCGGCGGTCGAACGCCTCGCGCATCTGCTCGACCGCGTCCAACGGCCCGCTCACCGCGGTCAGCGCCGCCTGCTGGGCGACGTTGCAGACGTTGGAGGTCAGGTGCGACTGCAGGTTCGTGGCCGCCTTGATGACGTCCTTCGGGCCGAGCATCCAGCCCACCCGCCAGCCGGTCATCGCGTAGGTCTTGGCCACGCCGTTCACCACGATGCACCGGTCCACGATCTCCGGCGCCACCACCGGCATCGACGCGTGCACCGCGTCGCCGTACACCAGGTGCTCGTAGATCTCGTCGGTGATGACCCACAGGCCCTGCTCGGCGGCCCAGCGACCGATCGCCGCGACCTGCTCGGGCGGGTAGATCGCGCCGGTCGGGTTGGACGGCGAGCAGAACAGCAGCACCTTGGTCTTCGGGGTGAGCGCCGCCTCGAGTTGGTCGATCGTCACCAGGTACCCGGCCGACTCGTCGGCCACCACCGGCACGCTCACCCCGCCGGCCAGCGCGATCGCCTCCGGATAGGTGGTCCAGTAGGGCGCCGGCAGCAGCACCTCGTCGCCCGGGTCGAGCAAGGTCGCGAACGCCTGGTAGACGGCCTGCTTGCCGCCGTTGGTGATGAGCACCTCGGTGGCACCCACCTCCAGGCCGGAGTCCCGCTTGGTCTTCTGGGCGACCGCCTCGCGCAGCGCGGGCAGGCCGGCGGCCGGGGTGTACCGGTGGTTGGCCGGCACCGAGCAGGCGGCGATCGCGGCCTGGACGATGTAGTCGGGGGTGGGGAAATCGGGTTCGCCGGCGCCGAACCCGATCACCGGTCGGCCGGCCGCCTTGAGCGCCTTGGCCTTCGCATCGACCGCCAGCGTCGCGGACTCGGCGATTCCGCCGATGCGGGCGGAGATTCGTGGGTGGGGGTGGCTGACCTCGGCGACTCCCCGTGCATGAATGGTCATGACGTCACCCCCTGCGGGGCGCTCGGAGGGCTGACGGCGCGGTGTCGATGATTCGCTCGCTCATGAGGCCATCGTGGCATGTGGCCGGGCGGGCCGGCACCGGGTGGTGCCGGTTGGCGGGCCGGTGTTCGTGCCCGGCCGTCGTGCCGGTGTTTCGTGGCCGCCGCCCTGCCGGCGGCGGCCCCGTCGGGGGTGCGGCGCCGACGACGCCGTGCCTTACACTTGACAGCCGGGGTGTGCTCCCGCTTGCCCGTGCGTCGGGTGGACGGGCACATCCCGGATTTGCGAGAGGGGTTCTGATGGCGAGCGGCCGGTGACGGTCGTGGCCAAAGGGGCGTAGCTCAACTGGCAGAGCAGCGGTCTCCAAAACCGCAGGTTGCAGGTTCAAGTCCTGTCGCCCCTGCAGCACCATCGAACGATCCGGCGCACCGATGCGGCGGATCCGGCACAGATGAGGACATGGACAGTGAGCGACGAACGCGACGAGGCGCCGACGGACGTGCCGTCCGCCGACGACTCGTCGGGTGACGAGGCGACGGCGGGCGACATCAGCCCTGCCGCCTCGGCCGGAAAGGCCCGCAAGGCCCCCTCGTTGTCCAAGTCGGGGACGGCCGAGCCCGCCGCCGGCGAGGAGTCGGACGCCGACGGTGCTGACGCCGATTCGGCGCTGACCACCCCGGCGTCGCCGGGTTCGGCCCGGGCGGCGGCACGTCGGGCGGCCGCCCGGTCGGGCACCTCCGACAAGAAGGGCGCGGCCACCCCGAAACGGGCGTCGGCGACCGCGGTGAAGAAGCCGAACGTCTTCGCCCGGCTCGGTCGGTTCCTGCGGGAAGTGGTCGCCGAGCTGCGCAAGGTGATCTGGCCGACCCGCAACGAGATGGTCACCTACACCATCGTGGTGATCGCCTTCGTGGTGTTCATGGTGGCGCTGGTCGGGGTCCTCGACCTGCTGTTCGCCAAGGGCGTGTTCGCCGTCTTCGGCTAACCGGTGGCGGGCGGGGGCCGTCGGGCAGATCCGCGCAGTGGCAACGAATCAAGCGAGCGAGACCAGGAAGTGAGCATCCATCGTGTCCAGTGACGTCGAGTACCCAGGCGGCGAACCGCCCCGAGACGTCGAGCTGACCGACGGTGAGGAGACGATCATCGCCTCCGTGCCGGCCGGCGACGATCCGGTCGACCACGACGACGCGGCCGAGACCGCCGACATCGAGGCGGCGATCGACGATCTGACCGGCGCGAGCGAGACCGCGGCGCCGGACTCCGCCGGCCAGGACGAGTCCGACGGGGTCGATCCGTTCGCGGTCGAGACCGGTGCGATCGATGACGCCGCGGCCGACGAGCTGGTCGCCGATGAGGTGGCTGTCGACGAGCTGGTCGCCGATGAGGTGGCTGCCGATGAGCTGGTCGTCGACGAGGTGGAGGAGGACCCGGCCGAGGCGCTGCGGTCGGCCCTGAAGCGGGCGGCCGGCGAGTGGTACGTCGTGCACTCCTACGCGGGCTACGAGAACAAGGTCAAGACCAACCTCGAAACCCGCATCAAGTCGCTGGACATGGAGGACTACATCTTCCAGATCGAGGTGCCGACCGAAGAGGTCACCGAGATCAAGAACGGCCAGCGCAAGCAGGTGCAACGCAAGGTCTACCCCGGCTACATCCTGGTTCGGATGGACCTGACCGACCAGTCCTGGAGTGCGGTGCGCAACACCCCAGGGGTCACCGGGTTCGTCGGGGCGACCGCGCAGAAGCCGTCCGCGCTGACCATCGACGAGGTGGTCAAGATTCTCACCCCGGCCGCTCCGCGCAAGCCGGCCAGCGTCGCCAGCACGCCGGGCTCGGCGCCGGTGCGCACCGAGGTCGACTTCTCGATCGGTGAGTCGGTCACCGTGATGGACGGTCCGTTCGCCACCCTGCCGGCCACCATCAACGAGGTGAACGCCGACGCGCAGAAGCTCAAGGTGCTGGTCTCGATCTTCGGCCGGGAGACGCCCGTGGAGCTCTCGTTCAATCAGGTCGCCAAGATCTGACCCAGACCTCCGGGCCCGACCGAGCCCGGATCCGCCTGACGGACAGCAAGAAGGAAAGCAATGCCTCCCAAGAAGAAGAAACTCGCGGCGATCGTCAAGCTGCAGATCAAGGCCGGCATGGCCAACCCGGCGCCGCCGGTCGGCCCCGCTCTCGGCCAGCACGGCGTGAACATCATGGAGTTCTGCAAGGCCTACAACGCCGCCACCGAGCAGCAGCGCGGCGACGTGGTGCCGGTGGAGATCTCCATCTACGAGGACCGGTCGTTCGACTTCAAGCTCAAGACCCCGCCGGCGGCCAGGCTGCTGCTCAAGGCGGCTGGCGTGGAGAAGGGCTCGGGCACCCCGAACAAGACCAAGGTTGCCTCGGTGACCGCGGCCCAGGTCCGGGAGATCGCCACCCTCAAGCAGGTCGACCTGAACGCCAACGACGTGGACGCCGCGGCGAAGATCATCGCCGGCACGGCCAAGTCGATGGGCATCACCGTCACCGACTGAACTCGGCAACAAGAACTGAACTCGGCAACAAGAACCACGTGGCAGGGCCGGCGCGGCCCGTCGACCACAACCCTGATTCGCCATCGACAGGAGCAAAGATGAAGCGCAGCAAGGCCTACCGTCAGGCCTTCGACCAGGTGGACCGGACTCGCCTGTACTCCCCGCTGGAGGCCGCGGAGCTGGCGAAGTCCACGTCCCCGACGAAGATGGACGCCACCGTCGAGGTTGCCATGCGGCTCGGGGTCGACCCCCGCAAGGCCGACCAGATGGTGCGCGGCACCGTCAACCTGCCCAACGGCACCGGCAAGACCGCTCGGGTCATCGTGTTCGCGATCGGCGACAAGGCCGCCGAGGCCGAGGCTGCCGGCGCCGACACCGTCGGCTCGGACGACCTGATCGCCCGCATCCAGGGCGGCTGGCTGGACTTCGACGCCGCCGTCGCCACCCCGGACCAGATGGCCAAGGTCGGCCGCATCGCGCGGATCCTCGGCCCGCGCGGCCTGATGCCGAACCCGAAGACCGGCACCGTGACCGCCGACGTGGCCAAGGCGGTCACCGACATCAAGGGCGGCAAGATCAACTATCGGGTGGACAAGGCGTCGAACCTGCACTTGGTGATCGGCAAGGTGTCGTTCCCGACCGAGAAGCTGGTCGAGAACTATGCCGCCGCCCTGGACGAGGTGCTGCGGGCGAAGCCATCCGCGGCCAAGGGCAAGTACCTGCGCAAGGTCTGGTTCTCCACCACCATGGGCCCGGGCATCCCGGTCGACCCGGCGCGCACCCGCAACCTGCTGGCGGCCGACGAGGGCTGAGCCGCCTCCTCGAACGCGTCAAGGCGCGCCCCGATCGGTCGGGGCGCGCCTTTGTCGTCGGGCGCGCCTTTGTCGTCGGGCGCGCCGTGGCGGCCGGCGTGAAACGTGGGACTTTCAGACCCGGCTGGTGTCATATCGGCATGACCACCGAGAACCTGATCGCCGCCACCGAAGACGAGCTTCGCGACCTCGCCGCCGCCCTCACCGATATCCGCGACCGCGAATGCCTGCTCTGCTACGTGTACCGCATGCTCGAGTTCGGCTGTTGCGGCCTGCGGTGGGCGGGGCGCTATCGCGACATCCGGGCGCCCCGCGCCACCGGTCTGGAACGTCGCCTCAGCCGGATGGGCGGCTTCTGCGACTGCGAGATCTTCATGAACGCATTCATGCCGATTCCCGAGGTCTGGCAGCGGCCTGCGGCGGGCTCAGCTGCCGACACCGGTATCGGTGACGGCCAGGCCGATCCGGAGTGGCCGGCGCGCATGCCACCGTGCCGCGGGGCGGCCAAGGGGTCGACCAAACCGTGCTCGCTGTGGGCCCGCGGTCGGCCCGGCCGGTAGGTCGACCCGCCACCGGTGGGCCGGATCCGCGGCCGGTAGGCCGGATCGTCGGCATTTGGCCTCGTCGGCGCGATCGCGTACGCTGGTCATCAATCCACCGAAGACCGTCGGCTTTCGCGTGCGCCCGCAAGGGACCGCCGCGGACGAAGGATCCGGATCCGTCCGGGCGGCCCACGCAGGAGGACGAGGTACTTGCCGCGCGGCCGACGATGCCGCGTGCTCACGCCCCGTGCCCTCTGCGCCGGGGCGTTCGTCGTCTCCGCCTCCCGGCCGCCCGACCGGGCCGATGTGGGAGGTGCCGGCACACCGCCGCGCACGCACGGCGCCGGGTGCAGCCCGGCCGACAGATGTGAGGAAGGAGGCGACGCATGGCAAAGGCCGAGAAGGTCGCAACGGTTGCCGAGATCAGCGAGAAGTTCCGCACCGCCCATGCCGCGGTGGTCACCGAGTACCGCGGTCTGACCATGGCTCAGCTCACCGAGCTGCGCCGATCGCTGGGCCGCGACACCGCCTACACGGTCGCCAAGAACACGCTGGTCAAGCGGGCCGCCGCGGAGGCCGGGGTGGAGGGCCTCGACGAGTTGTTCGTCGGGCCGACCGGAGTCGCGTTCGTCACCGGCGAGCCGGTCGACGCGGCGAAGGCGCTGCGGGACTTCGCCAAGGCGCACCCGCTGCTGGTCATCAAGGGTGGCCTGCTGGACGGCCGCCCGTTGGAGGCCGACGAGGTCACCAAGCTGGCCGACCTGGAGTCCCGCGAGGTGCTGCTGAGCAAGCTGGCCGGCGCGATGAAGGGCACCCTGACCAAGGCCGCCGTCGTGCTCAATGCGCTGCCGACCAAGACCGCGCAACTGCTCGCCGCGCTGCAGGACAAGCAGGGCGGTTCCGCCGAGAGTGCCGAGGATGCGGATGCGCCGCAGGCCGTCGACGCCGAGGTCGCATCGGCCTGACCGGGCCGAGATCGATCACCAACCGACCGGTCGCCCGGTCACCGCAACCACGAACCCCGCCTCACCCCGGAGATCCGGGACGGGCACCAGAAGTGAAAGGACGCCACCATGGCGAAGCTGACCACCGACGAACTGCTCGATGCCTTCAAGGAGCTCACCCTCATCGAGCTGTCCGAGTTCGTCAAGCAGTTCGAGGAGACCTTCGGCGTGACCGCCGCCGCGCCGGTCGCGGTGGCCGCCGCCGGTGGTGGCGGCGCGGCCGCGCCGGCCGAGGCCGTCGAGGAGCAGGACGAGTTCGATGTCATCCTGGAGTCGGCCGGCGAGAAGAAGGTCCAGGTCATCAAGGCCGTCCGCGAGCTGGTCTCCGGGCTGGGCCTGAAGGAGGCCAAGGACCTGGTCGACGCCGCGCCGAAGCCGATCCTGGAGAAGGCGCCCAAGGAGGCCGCCGAGGCCGCCAAGGCGAAGCTGGAGGAGGCCGGCGCCAAGGCCACCATCAAGTGACCTCGCGCTGAGCGCACGCCGCCGAAGCGGGGCGGACCACATGTGGTCCGCCCCGCTTCGGCGTTTCCCGGGCCTGCAGCAGCATCGACTTGCGTCATATGCAGCTTCGCGGGCCCCGCGAAGCTGCATATGACGCAAGTCGATGGGGTGTGGTCGGGGTGAGTCGATGGGGTGTGGTCGGGGTGATAGGGCGGCCGCCCGATGCCGGCCCTCGGACAACCCCGGCACGATGAGGGCGGACCGTCACCGGTTGGGGGTGCTGTGTTCAGCCGACTCGCCGACGTCGCCAAGTGGCTGTCGGCCGCCGCCGACCGCCGCTCCGGTGCCGATGCCGGGCTGGCCGCGCGGCTCGAGGCCACCGTCGGCGTCATCGAGCAGGACTATGCGGCGACCGGCGCGCTCGCCGAGTCGACCGGCGACGACCGGCTGGTCGCGGTCGCGGAGCAGTTCGGTTTGGACGAGTTCGAGCGCGATCTGCTGTTGCTCGGCGCGGCGGCCGACCTGGACGGCAACATCGCCCTGGCCTACGGCCTGCTGCGTGGCGGCAGCGCACCGAGCCATCCGAGCATCGGCCTGGCCCTGGAACTGCTCGGCATCTCCTCGCTGTCCGGATCGGCCCGGGCCTGCTTCGCCGACGGCGCGCGGCTGACCTCCTCCGCGCTGATCGAGGTCACCGCGACCGGCCCGTGGCTGTCCCGGGAGTTCCACTGCCCGGATCGGGTGGTCACCCACCTGGCCGGGGCCGCACACCCGGACCGCCGGCTGGACCCCCTCGTCGTCGAGCCGGTGCCGATGACCCTGACCGGCGCCGGCGAGCTGGTGCGGGCGCTGGAGCAGGGCTCCGCGTTCGTCTGGGTGCATTCGCCGCCGGGCACGGCCGGGCTGACCCTGGTCGCCGGCGCGCTGGCCGACATCGGTGTCCGGTGCCTGTGCCTGACCGTGCCGGCGGCGCCGGCCGGCGGGTCGGCGAACCTGCTGCAGGTCGCGATCCGGGAGGCCGCGCTGACCAACCGCTGCCTGGTCCTGGACGGCGCCGAGCGGCTGCTGTCCGGCCCGGAGGACCCGTCGCCGAGCCAGGATCCGGCGGCGCCGCTCGCGGTGCTGGCGCACCCCCCGATCCCGGTCATCGCGGTGGGCACGACGCCGTGGGACCGGCGCTGGTCGGCGACCATCCAGCCGTACCTGCTGCACGCGCCGCGGCTCGGCCCGCCGGAATGCGAGGGCCTGTGGGCGGCGATCGTCGGCGGGCCGCCGCCGGCGGGCGCGCTGGCCGGGCTGCGGCTGTCCCCGGAGCTGCTGGACCAGTTGGCCCGGCTGTCCTGGCGCTTCGCCGAGGCCGCCGGCTCACCGGTGACCGCCGAGCTGGTCCGGCGTGCCGCCCGGCAGCTCGCCGGATCGAGCGCGCCGGACGCCGGGGTCGGGCTGGCCGACCTGGTTCTACCGGAGGCGGCCGCGCGCGGGATCGAACGGCTGATCGGCTGGGCGCGGCACCGGGACGAGCTGATCGCCCGCGGGCTGATCGTCGCCGGGGCCGGCAGCGGCAGCGGCATCACCGCGCTGTTCAGCGGCAGCCCCGGCACCGGCAAGACGCTGGCCGCCCATGTGGTGGCCGCCGAGCTGGGCATTGACGTGCTGCAGGTGGACCTGTCCGCGGTCGTCGACAAGTACATCGGGCAGACCCAGAAGAACCTGGAGCGGATCTTCCACCAGGCGGAGAGCCTGAACGTGCTGCTGTTCTTCGACGAGGCGGAGGCCCTGTTCGGGCGCCGGTCCGAAGTGAAGGACGCGCACGACCGGTACGCCAACCAGGAGGTCGCCTACCTGCTGCAGCGGATGGAGCAGTTCGACGGCATCACCATCCTGACCACCAACCTGCGCGGCAGCCTGGATCCGGCGTTCAGCCGGCGGCTCAGCTTCATCCTGCATTTTCCCGACCCGGACGAATCGACCCGCCGCCGGCTGTGGCACACCCACCTAGCCCGCCTGGGGCCGGCCGACCCGGCCGATCCGATCGACGCCGACCGGCTCGCCGCGACGGTGGAACTGTCCGGCGGCGACATCCGCAACGTCGTCGTCGCCGCCGGCTACGACGCGGCGATCGCGGGCGTGGTGCCGGGCATGCGGCACGTGCTGGACGCCGCCGCCGCCGAGTACACCAAGCTGGGTCGCCGGGTGCCGCCGGGGCTGCTGGCCGGCCGGCCGCACGGACCGACAACATAGGGCGATCGCCCGATGCATCGGTCCCACCCCGATGGTGAGGTCGGATGTAGGCGCCTGCCACCGGCGTGCCCGCGGTCGCGCGGGGACCCGCGGCACGGTCGCCGCCCGCGACGGCTGGATGCTCGGGGGGCCCTATGACGACTCGCCCGCTGCGGCCGGACAGCAACCCGGCCGCACCCACCGGACGCCCGCAGGCATGATCATCCCGACCATCGACAGCGGGCTGGAGGCCCTGCTGCGTACCGAACTGCCGCTGCCCGAGTCGGTGGGCGACGTGTCGTTCGAGTCGCCGTCGGGGACCTGGTCGGCCCAGCTGAGCCGGATCACCGTGAACCTGTTCCTGTTCGGCGTCGGCCGGTCCGCCCAGCAACCCCGGCCGGCCGTCGACCGCGACCAGAACGGTCAACGGCAGCGGCGGCCACCGATCCCGATGCTGGAGATGCACTACCTGGTGTCGGCGTGGGCCGGCGTGGTGCGTGACCGGCACCAGTTGCTCGGCGACGTGCTCGCGTGCCTGCTGCGGACCGCCGTGCTGCCCGTCGAGCACCTGCCGGTGGCCATTCCGTCCCCGGTCCAGCTGACCATCGAGCCCTACGACAACAGCCGCGCCAAGGACGTCTGGGCGACCGTGGGCGGCGTCATCACGCCCTCGTTCGAACTCGTGGTGACCAGCGCCGCGGACTCGCCGGCGTTCGACGCCGTGGCGCCGCGGGTGGAGCGGGTGACCGCGCTGGTCGCGCCGCTGCCGCCGGCCGTGGCAGCCGCCGGACCGACCGGCCGGCAGGGCTAGCGGTGCGTGTCACCGCCGGCTCCACGCTGGTCGACCTCGCGCCGGGCTCGACCGCCGACGTCGACGTGGACGTGGTGAACACCGGCCAGGTGATCGACGGCGTCACCGCGCGGGTGATCGGGTTGCCCGAGCGGCAGGTGACCACCCACCCGCCGGTGCTGGCGCTGTTCCCGGAGTCGTCCGGGCGGCTGACCGTGAGCCTGGAGTTGCCGTCCGCGTACCCGGCCGGCCGGCACCCGCTGACCGTCGAGGTGCTCTCCCGGCAGGACGGCGTGCCGTCCGAGTACGTCGACCTGGACCTGCTGGTGCCGACCCGGCCGGATTTCCGGGTGGCCATCCGGCCGGAGGTGGTCCGCGCGCACCGCACGGGCCGGTTCGTGATCACCCTGACCAACTCCGGCAACGTGCGGCTGACCATCAGCCTGGCGGTGACCGATCCGGAGAAGGCGGTCACCCCGAAGGTCTCGCCGGAGCGGGTGACGCTGGACGCCGGGTGCAGCAGCGACGTGCTGCTCGAGGCCCGGGGCCCGCGGATGATCTTCGGGTCGGAGGTCGACCGGCCGGTGACGGTGACCGCGGCCGCGGTGCCCGGCGACGACGCCGCGGCGCAGGCGGACGCCCTGGTCCGTCGGATGGCACCGGGCCCGCCCGGCCCCCTCGGCGAACCCGGGCCGGCCCCGGCCGGCGAGCCCGGGTCGATCCCGGCCGGCGACGTGGTCGGCCCGCCGGCCGAGCCCGAACTCCCGGTGCAGACCCTGGTGCCGATCCTGCGGCAGCGCCCGTGGATCACCCGGGGCATGCTGACCGCGCTGATCCTGCTGGCGATCATCGCCGTCTGGGCGGCGATCTTCCTGTTCGGCCTGCGGCAGGTGTTCGCCACCGATCCGCCCACCAAGTCGGCGCCGGCGTCCTTCTTCGACGCCGAGATCGCGCTGCAGGCCGCGTCGAGCGGCACCGCCGAGCAGCAGGCGGCCGACCCGAACGCCCCAGCGGGGGCGCTGGCCAAGGACGGCAGCATGCCCTCCGGGCTGGCCGGGACCATCGCGGGCACGGTGACCGCGGTCAGCGACGGTGGCTCGGTGGGCCGGATCCAGGTCAAGGCGATCCGGCAACGGGCCGACGGCAGCCTGGAGACGGCCAGCTCGGCGGCCACCCAGTCCGACGGGTCGTTCCAGGTGGCCGGGCTCTTCCCGGGCGGGTACCTGCTCGAGTTCAGCGCCGACGGATTCGACACGGTCTTCTATCCGGGCACCCCCGACCAGGCCGCGGCGACGCCGGTGGTCGCCGCGTCCGCGCAGGTCACCGCCGGCATCAAGGTGCAGATCAGTGGGCAGCCGGCCTCCATCACCGGCACGGTCGACCCGGGGGAGACGCTGCAGCCGGTGACCACCACGGTCACCGCCCGGCCGATCGCCGGGCCGCAGGCCGGGCAGGACATCGCCACCGCGAGCACCGACGGCAACAACTCGTACACGCTGCCGAACCTGCCGGCGCCGGCCGAGTACCAGCTCAGCTTCGCCGCGCCCGGCTATCAGCCGACGGTGATCTCCACTCGGGTGGACGGCGGCGCGCAACGCCTGCAGCCGGCGATCCTGCTGACCGCCGGGCCCGGGCAGATCTCCGGGCTGGTGTCCGCGGCCGGCGTCCCGCTCGGTGGGATCACCGTCAGCACCACGGTCGGCGGGACGACCATCAGTTCGGGCACGCCGACGACCGGTGACGTCGGCCGGTTCGTGCTGGGCAACCTGCCGACCCCGGCCACCTACGTGCTCACCGTCAGCGGGCCCGGCTACGGCTCGACCACCGTGGTGGTGGACCTCGGGCCGGGCCAGCTCCGCACCGACCTCGCGGTCACCCTGTCCTCGGGCACCGGGCAGCTGACCGGTCGGCTGGTGGACAGCGCGGGCAACGGCGTCGGCGGCGCCAAGATCACCGTCGGTGGAATGGCCGATCCGCCGACGTCCAGCACGCTGACGGACGGCACGGTCGGCGCGTTCACGGTGTCCGGGCTGCCGGCCGGCGGCACCCTCACGCTGACCTTCAGCAAGGCCGGATTCGCCGACACCACGGTCCCGGTGCAGCTCGGGGCGGCCGGCACGCCGCTGGCCGTGACCATGAGCGACTCGCTCGGCCGGATCTCCGGGACCGTGCGCGACCCGTCCGGCGCACCCGTCTCCGGGGCGACGGTGACCGCCACGGACGGCAAACGGACCTGGCCGGTGACCTCGTCGTCCGCGTCCGCGGGCGCCTCGGCGGGCAGCTACGTCATCGCCCAGTTGCCGGCCGGGTCCTACACGCTCACCGCCCAGGGCCCGACGACGCTGGCCCGCACCACGCTGGTCACCGTCGCCGCCGGGTCGCAGGCCACCGCCGACTTCGTGCTGCCGGACGATCCGGCGACCGTCCCGGGGGCGGGTGGCTGATGCGGGTCTTCGTCACCCCCGACCGGATCGAGCTCGGGCCGCCCGCCGGCCTCGGCGGCCCGGCCGGTGGTTTCGGCGGCCCGGCCGGCGGTCCGGCCGGCGCCGCGGTCCCCGGCGTCAGTGCTGCCGGCGGCGCGGCGAACACGGTCGAAGTGCTGATCACCGTGCACAACACCGGCACGCTGATCGGCGGATACCAGGTGCGGGTGCTCGGCGCCGACCCGTCGTGGGTGACCCTGCAGACCGACAGCCTGTCGCTGTTCCCGGATGAGTCGCAGACCGTGACGGCCACCGTGGCGGTGCCGGTCGGGGTCGCCGCGGGCGAGCGCCGGATGGCCGTCCAGGTTCGCGAGCTCACCCCACCGCACGCGATCTCGATCAACGAGCTGGAACTGCTGGTTCCGGCCGCCGAACAGCTGTCGGTCGACCTGACCCCGATCACCGTGATCGGCGGCGGGCACGGCATGTTCGGGGTGCTGCTGCACAACACCGGCAACACCACCATCAGCACCGAACTCGCCGGCAGCGACGCCGAGGACCTGATGTGGTTCGAGTTCGACCCGCCGGTGGTCACCCTGGCGCCGGGCGACCAAGCGATCTCGGACCTGCGGGCGTCGGGCCCGCGCCGCTGGTTCGGCCAGCCGGTGGTGCGGGCGTTCGGGGTGCTGCTGGTGCCGCCGGGATCCCGGCCGCCGCAACCGCGCCGGCGCCGCGGCTGGCTGCCGACCGAACTGCTCGGAAAGGTCAAGGCGCCCAAGCCGCCGCCGTTGCCGGCGGCGCCGAAGCCGCCCGCGGGCGGTGGACTGCCGGTGCCGCCGGCCGCGCCGACCATCCCGGGCGTCCCGAACATCCCGGGCGTCAAGGCGCCCGCGGTCAAGGCGCCGGCGATCAAGGCCCCCGACCTGAAGGCGCCGCAGCTGCCGGCGCCGGAAGCGGCGCTGACCGGCTGGGGCGGGCCGGACGAGCAGGCCGCCGACGCCGCCGCGGCGGAGCCGCCACCACCCCCGCCGGACCCCGTGGCCACCGGCACGCTGCTGCAAAAGCCCAGGCTGTCCCGCGGTGTGCTGTCGCTGCTGTCGTTGCTGCTGGCCGCCACCGTGTTCGCCACCGTGATCACCATCGCGCTGTCCGCGCTGGTCGGGCAGTCGGCGGCGGACCGGGACCTGGCCATCCAGGTCGCCGCGGCGCGCAACTCCGGCACTCCGTCGGGCAACTCCACGCTCGGCGGGGCGGTGCTGCAGCTGACCAGCGGCCAGCCGATCGCCGGGGTGTCCGTCGAGCTGTTCACGGCCCAGGACGTCACCACCCCGATCAGCAACACGGCCACCGGCGACGACGGAAAGTGGGCGATCGGCAACCTGCCCGCCGGCAGCTACAAGTTCCGGGTCCGCGGCGCCGGGTTCGCCGAGCTCTGGTTCCCGAACGCGCTGACCGCGGCCGACGCGACCGAGGTCACCGTCCAGGTGGGTCAGCAGATCACCGACCTGAACGTCAACCTGGGCGGGTTGCCGGCCACCGTGTCCGGCCAGGTCGCCGGTGACGACGTGGCCGGCGCCGTGCTGACCGTGCAGGTCCCGGTCGAGTTCCTGCCCACCGACCCGAGCGCGCAGGCGGCGCAGGCGGCCGAGGCGCCGCCGGTCGGCGCGCCCGCCGGCGCGGTGCTGACCACGGCCCCCATCGGATCCGACGGCAAGTTCGACCTCTCGGACATCCCGTCGCCTGCGGTGTACGACCTGGTGCTGACCAAGCCCGGGTTCGCCACCGACACCCAGCGCATCGACCTGTCCGGCGGTGAGGTGCGCGGCGACATCCAGCTGCGGCTGCGCACTGGCGACGGGCTGATCAGCGGCACGGTCACCGGGCCGGACGGGCCGCTCGGCGGCGCCGTCATCACCGCCACCAGCGGCACCACCACCGTCGAGACGGTGTCCCTCACCGAGGGCGAGGTCGGCGGCTTCACCATCCGCGGCCTGGTCACCCCGGCGACCTACACGGTGTCGGTCACCTCGCCCGGATTCACCACGCAGACCACGTCGGTGGCCCTGGCCGATCAGCAGAAGCTCACCGGCGTGCAGCTGGCGCTGGCCCGGTCCGCGGGCAGCCTGTCCGGCTCGGTCACCACGCTGCCCGGCAACGTGCCGGCCGCCGGGGTCAGCGTCAGCGTCAGCAGCGGCACCACCACGGTGCAGACCATCACCCAGTCCACCGGCACCGTGGGCGCCTGGACCATCGCCGGCCTGCCCATCCCTGGCGCGTACACCATCACCTTCAGCCGCGACGACCTGCAGCCGCAGACGGTGGCGGTGAACCTGGACGCCGCCGGCAATCCGACCAGCGGGTCGGCCGGCGGATCGGTCGGGTCCACCGGCATCAACGTGGCCATGACGTCGGCCTTCGCCGAGATCACCGGGGTGGTCAGCCAGCGGTCCGCGGACGGCAGCACCGCGGTCGCCGGCGAGGCCACGGTGACGCTGTCCTCGGGTTCGGACACCTACACGGTGACCAGCGCGTCCGAGCCGGCGTCGGCGACCGGGTCCTATCGGGTGGGCGGCGTCGTCCCCGGCACCTACACGTTGTCGGTGAGCCGCCGGGGCACCAGCCCGACCAGCATCATCGTCACCGTCGCCGCCGGCCAGACGCTCACCCAGAACCCGGTGCTGATCCCGCCCGCGTCCATCACCGGGCTGGTCCGGGACCGGCAGGGAATCAGCCAGCCGGGGGTCGAGGTCGACCTGTTCAAGGCGTCGGAGTACCCGGCGCAGGTCAGCCAGCGGGCCACCACCGACGCGTCCGGCCGCTACACGTTCGCCGAGGTGGACGCGCCGCAGGCGTACGTGCTGGAGGTGCGCAGCTCGACGCAGGGTGCCGTCGGGTCGGCGACTATCGTGCTGGCCGCCAGCCAGGCCGCCGACCTGCCGATCACCGTGGGCGCCCAACCGGCGGTGAGTGCCGCGCCCACGTCGCCGGCTGCGGCGAGCAGCACCGGCGACACCACCGGGACCACACCGCCGACGTCGACCTCGGACACCAGCACGCCGGCCGGCGAGCAGGGCGGTCCCTAGTGACCGCAGCGGCCACCCCACAACTCGAGCTCACCGTCGACAAGGTGATCTCGTGCAGCGCGGGCGTGCCCACCACCGTCGAGGTGCAGGTGTGGTACCGGGGGCCGCGACCGGCCAGTATCACCGTGGCGATCCGCGGGCTGGACGCCGAGTGGACCCCGGAACCGGTCGTCCTCGGCACCGTGAGCGCCGGGGACAGCGTGACCACCCGGCTGGAGCTGCGTCCCGGACCGAGTGCGCTCGGGGCGCGCTACCCGTTCGCCGTCGTCGCCGTCGCCGCGGACCCCCTCGGCCGCGGTGAGCCGGAGCTGGCCAGCGCCGAATCCGCCCTGGTGATCGGCAGTCGCGAGCCCACCGTGCTGGACCTGGACCCGCCGCAGGTCACCGCGGTATTCGGCCGGCGGGTCCGGCTCACCATCACCAACCCGTCGCTGACCGATCGCGAGCTGAGCCTGCAGCCGACGGTGCCCGCGGGGCTGTCCGCCGAGTTCGGCCCGAGCCCGGTCGGTGTGCCGGCCGGCCGCACGGTGACGGTCCGGGGCAAGGTCCGGGTCCGCCGGCCGCGGGTGTTCGGCACGGTGCAGACGCACAGCTACGCGGTGGCCGCCCGGGGCCAGGGAGCGCCGGTGGTGGTCACCGGCACCGTGAAGGCGCGGCCGGTGTTCCGGGGGGCGCTGGTGCGTGCCCTGGTCCTGCTGGCCGTCGTCGCACTCTGGGCCGGACTCGCGGTGGTGGCCATCCCGCGGGTGTCGGCGTACTTCACCAACCCGGAGACCCAGCAGAGCCAGGCGGGCGGCGCGGCCCAGACGCCGCCGGCCGGCTCGCCGACGTCCCCCGCGCCCGGCGCGGCCGGGGGAGGCGGAGCGGCCGAGGGGCAGGCCGGCGGACAAGGCGGTGATCAGGGCGGCGGCGCGGGAGGCGACCAGGGCGGTGGTCAGGGAGGCGACCAGGGCGGCGCAGGCCAGGGCGGCGCCGACACCGGCGGTGGCGCTTCCCCCGGCACCGATCAGTCGGCCGGCGGCGCAGCGTCGTCGAGCGGGGCCCAGCCGGGTGGCGAGACGAGCGGTGAGCAGCCGGGTGCCGCGGCCGGCGCACCCTCCGACGAGGTGAGCCTGCGGGGCCTGGTCACCGGACCCGATCCGGGCGGCGTCACCGTCATCCTCGGGCCGACCAGCCTGACCGAGGCCGCGGAGCAGGACGCGGAGCCGGCACCGGGCAGCGACGAGCAGACCGCGTCCGCGTTGCGCACCGCCAAGAGCGTCATCGGCAAGGTGCCGTCGACCGCGTTGCGGCTGGCCACCGCGCAGGACACGCCCACCGTCACCACCACGAGCAACGACGACGGCACCTGGGCGATCGCCGGCATCCGGCCGCAGGGCTTCTACCTGCTGACGCTGGCCCGCGCCGGGTACCAGACGCAACGCTTCATCGTCAACGGCGCCACCCTGGTCGGGGCCGACCCGATGCGGGTGGCGTTGCTCGCCGGGGACGGCGCGATGTCCGGCACGGTCACCGGACCGGACGGGCCGGTGGGCGCGGCGACCGTGACGATCACCGACGGCCGGGTCTCGGTCCAGACGTCCACGGTCTCCCCGGGCGCCGAGGGCACGCCCGGATCGTGGAGCGTGACCGGCCTGTCCACCCCGGGCACCTACCTGGTGTCCGCCGCCGCCCAGGGATTCGGCACGGCGTCGGCCCTGGTCACCCTCGGGGCCGGGGGCACAGCGACCGCCGACCTGACGCTGCAGACCGGCGTCGCGGCGGTGACCGGCCTGGTGTCCGGGGAGGACCAGCTCGGCCAGTTGGGCGGGCTCGGCGGGATGTCGGTGTCCATCACCGGCCGGTCCGGTGACGTCACGACTACCCGGACGGCGACGACCGTGACGACCGGGCCGGTCGGCCGGTTCACCCTGCCCGACCTGCCGACGCCGGGGGACTACACGCTGACCGTCTCCGGCGACGGCTACTCCGATCAGGTGCGCACCGTCTCGCTGGCCGCCGGGGTGGGGTCGGTGGACGTGAACGTGTCGTTGACCAGGGCGAACGGCGTGGTCAGCGGCACCGTGTTCGGCAACCCGGCGTCCGGAGACCAGCCCGCGGAGGGTGGTCTGGTGGGGGCCGGGCTGACGCTGACCGGCCCGGCCGGGGCGACCAAGACCATGACCACCTCGGACCCGCCCGGGTCGTACCGCTTCACCGGGGTGGCGCCCGGCGTGTACGTGCTGTCCGGGTCCATGTTCGGGCGGCTGCCGTCGTCGGTGACCGTGGAGGTCACCGCGGCCGGGCAGGCGACGGCCGACCTGACCCTGCTCAGCTCCGCGGACACCGAACTGCCGGCCACCGCGCACATCCAGGGGCGGGTGACCGACTCGCGCACCGGCGGCGACCTCACCTGCGACCGCGCCGTCGACCCCGGCGTGCCGTGCGTCATCACCGCGTCGGTCAGCGTGCCCGCCATCGACCCGAACACCGGGCGGATCGATCCGGACGCGCCGCCGCAGGTCGTCACCGCCCAGGCCAACCCCGGTGAGGCCTACCTGCTGCCGGCGGCCGACGATCCCGACCACAAGGGGCTGGTCCCCGGCCTGTACACGGTGAACATCTCGGCTCCCGGGTACGAACCCGGTTCGGTGTCGGTCCAGGTCCCGCAGGGCGCGACGATGTCCGCGGCCCCGGTCAGCCTGGTGCCGCTGAGCCTGATCACCGGGCGGCTGACCACCCGGGTCGGCACGCCGAAGGACCCCACCTGCGTGGCGGTCGTCCCGGCCGGGACCACGCCGCCGGACCGGTCGGCCGGCTGCACGGCCGCCCCGGACAAGATCAACTGTGTGGTCGGCAACGACCCGTCGATCCGCTGCGGCCTGATCCAGGCCGACGGCACCTACCAGGTCCGCGGCCTGGTGCACGGCACCTACACGGTGGTCGTGCTGCCCACCGACCCCGAGTACATCGAACCGACGCCGTTCTCGGTGAGCATCGAACTGGGCAGCGACGGCCGGTACGACCCGATCCTGGACCGGCTCGGCCGGATCTCGGTGACCGTGCGGCAGCCCGACCCGAACACCGGCGAACTGGCGCTCACCCCCGGCGCCGCGGTGGCCGCCAAGCAGGGCTCCAGCACGCTCGCCCAGGCCACCAGCGGGGCCGACGGCATCGCCCTGCTCACCGCGCTGCAACCCGGAGTGTTCCGGGTCGAGGCGAGCGGAGATGCGGGAACGGCCGGCGCGGACAATGTCTCGGTCCAGCTGAACCAGACCATCGACCTGAACCTGGCCCTGATCAAACCGCTCGGCACCATCGTCGCCCGGGTACTGACCTCCGACGGCATCACCTCGGGCGGCGTCGGGGTGCCGGACGCCCGGGTCACGGTCACCGGCATCACCGGATACACCGGAACCACCCCGGTGCTGGACCGCATCAGCCTGATCACCGACGACAACGGGTGCATCGTCATCCTGCCCACGCCGGCTACCGCGGCACCCGCCGGCGCCGCCGGACCCTGCCCGGCCGCGGTCACCGAGCCGGCCGCGATCGGCGCGGTCAGTGCCACCACCTATTTCATCGCCCGGCCCGTCTCCGTGCAGGTCGATCCCACCAACCTGACCCAGGCTGCCTTCACCGCACAGATCGGCATCGCCGGCAGCGGCGACGTGCTCACGATCCCGGCCGAGGCGACCACCGTCCTGCCCAAGCCGTCGGCGACGACCGATCTCACCCTGGGCACGCTGCCGACCGCGCAGCCCCGAGGGCCGGCTGCCATGTCGGTATTGGCGAAACCGCCGGGCTCGGGCCAGGTCTCGGTCCAGGAGAACCCGGTCGGTACCCTGCAATGGACCGACACCGCGGTGACCGGAGCGAACCTGCTCTCACCCGGGCGCTACGCCATCCAGGCCGTTCTGCAGGGCTTCACGGCGTCCCCGGCGACGGCGCAGATTCTCTGCCCGTTGGGTTCACCGTGCACGTACGTCACCGGCTCGGGCAGCACCACGCCCGACCCGAACGGGTTCCGGCTGGTCCGCAACCCCACCTTCACCGGCGGCGTGACCGTCCTGCCCGCGGGGGCGAACATCTCCGGCGCCACGTTCTCGGTGAGCCCGCTGAACGCGAACCTGCCGCCGATCACCCTGAGCGCCAGCGGCACCACCCTGAGCTGGCAGGAGCAGGGCGCGCCGGCGAACCTGGTCACCCCGGGCAGCTACAGCGTCTCGGTGTCGCTGCCCGGCTTCGAGAGCACGCCGGTGACCTTCACCTGCGGCGTGCCGAGCACCGGCACCGAGACCTGCCCGCTGCCGACCCTGTCGCTGACCCAGCAGTCCACCCAGACGCTGACCCTGGCCAGTAACGGAGGTCTGCCGCCCACCGGGGCCACGGTCGTCCTCACCGGGAACTCCATCGGCACCATCGGCCCGCTCAACGCGCAGAACGTCGGCGGCGCGATCCAGGTGGCGCTGCCGCCGGTCTCGGCGCTGAACACCACCAGCTACCGGCTGACCGTCCGCGCACCGGGCTTCACCTCCGCGACCTTCACGCCGGACAGCCCGGCGAGCTGTATCCCGGCCGGCCGGCTCTTCCAGCCCGGGCCGTCGAGCTGCACGCTGACCCTCAACCAACTCGGCCGGATCAACGTGACCACCCAACAGCTGGACCCGGACGGCAACAGCCCGCTGAGCAACGTCACCGTCACGGCCACCCCGCTGCTGGGCGGCGACCCGTGGACGATCGTCACCGGGTCCGACGGCACCGGCCAGTTCATCGGCACCCTGCAACGCGACGGTCTGGACGTCGGGCCCTACCAGCTGACCGCCTCGCGGACCGGCTACACGACGACGAGCACGACGCTGCCGGTGGTGATCGGCGCCGGCAACCTGTCTCCGTCGGTCACCCTGGCGCTGCCGGTCAAGCCGGTCACGTTCCGGGTGAACCTACTGGACAAGGGCACATCGGTGCTGCCGGCCGGCACGGTCTCGGTGGTCGGCGAGAACGGCACCCGGTCGTGCACGATCACCGACCCGGCCACCCCCGTCTGCACCGCGTCCGACCCGAACACCTCGGTGAACGGCGGGATGGTCGCCTTCGCCCAGCTGACGCCGGGGGTGTACACGGTGTCGTTCCAGCCGACCGGGCAGGTGTACCAGTCGGTCAGCGTGCAGACCCAGGTGGCCGCCGGCATCGATCCGCAGACGCTGCGGATGAACCTGGCCCGCCGGTCCAGCAACCAGACCGGGACCGTGCGTGACCCGAACGGCGCCCTGCTGGCCGGAGCCCAGGTGTCCCTGCGGCAGAACAACGACGTGACGCAGATCGCCAACGACCTGTCCGGCAACCCGCTGCCGACGGTGACCACCGGCGCCGACGGCGCCTACACCTTCAGCGACGTGCCCGACGGGTTGTACCGGGTGATGGTCGACGCCTGCGGGTACGACCGCGCCTTCTCCGACCCGATCACCCTGAACTCGCAGGTACAACCCACCCCGCCGGCGGTCACCGTGCGGGTGGCCCGGACCGTGCGCAGCGTGGTCGTCTCGGTGACCTCGACCTCTGGTGCCAGCCTGGTCGGCGCGTCGGCGAGCTTCCAGCCGGCGACCGGCGGGGACGCACCCTCCTGCACGCCGCCGGCGAACACCACGGGACTGACCGGGCTCACCGTCGCCGCCGACGGCACGGTGAGCACATCGCAATTGCCGACCGGGACCTGGAGCCTGGTCGTCACGCCGGCGGCATCCCCGTTCGGCTCGGTCGCCACCGACCCGTTCCTGGCCGACCAGCCCGATCGCGGCGAGCCCAAGCCGCCGCCGAACACCGTCCCGACGGCGCCGACCATCACCCAGACCCGCGAGGTGCGGCAGGCCTCGATGACGCTGACCGCCAGCTGGCCGGATCAGTGCTCGCCCCCGCCGACCGCGGTGACGATGACGCTGACCCGCGACCCCGGCGGCCCCGACGAGGACACCCGGACCCTGAACGCGACGATCACCCACGGCACCGGCAACGCCGGCACCGCCACCGTCACCGCGCTGCTGCCGGCCGGCTCCTACGACTGGTCGGTGGCCGCCGGCGACTACACCGCCCAGCCCGGCAGCGGCTCGTTCACCGTGCCCGCCACCGGCGCCACCCCGGCGGTGCCGATCCAGGTCGACCTGCTCTCCCCGGGGGTGAGCGTGCGGCCGACGGTGACCGTCGACGGCGCCGCCAGGACCGGTGTCCCGCTGACCGCCACGCCGTCCGGCGGCGGACCGGCGATCCCGGACGACGGCACCGGGCTGCTGTGCCTGGCGCCCGGCCCCGGATGGACCTTCTCGGTCCGCTCGGCCGCCGACCCGACGATGCTGATCCCGGACGTCACCGGGGTGACCGTGACCAGGGCCGGGCCGAACACGGTCACCTTCACCGGCTTCACCCTGCAGCCCGGCGTCACCCTGGCCACCGTCGCCAACCGGACCCCGGACCCGACCGCGCGGACCATCGCACTGACGCTCACCCTCGGCGGGACCACCGTCTGGACCGGGACCGCCACCATCCCCGCGTCGGGGACCAGCGGCGACGGGCCGACGCTGACGATCGGCGCGGGCAGCTACACGCTCGGCGCCGCGGCCAGTGATCCGTTCGGCGCGGCGAGCCAGTCCGGCATCGACCCGTCGACGACGCACACCGCGACGCTGACCCTGCCGTACACCGCGGTCACCCTGACCGTGACCGCGTCCCGGGCGGGTACCGATGCGCCGGGCGCGACCATCACCCTCACCCCGGCGTCCGGGCCTGCCCTCACCGGTACCGCGCCGGCCGTCTTCCGGGACATCGCACCGGGCACCTACAGAATCGACGCCACCCTGACCGACGGCGGCACCACCTACAGCGGCCAGTTGACCGGGCAGGCGTTCACCGCCGGGACCTCGCCGCAGGTGGACGTGCCGATGACCGCGCCGCCGCCGCCGCCGGCACCCGGCGGCTGATGGCATAGTCGGGAGCCTGCGGATCCGCCGGTCCGGATGGTCGGCATCCCCCGGCGCAGCCAGGAGGCCCGATGCCCGCGAAGGACCGCTATCGGACGGTCGACGTCCCGGTTCGCGGCGGCGACCTGCGGGTCGGCAGCTGGGAACCGGCGACCGGATCGCCGGACGTACCCGCCGTGCTGGCCGTGCACGGGATCACCGCGTCCCACCGCTGCTGGCGGTCGGTCGCGGAGCGGCTGCCCGAGGTCAGGGTGATCGCCCCCGACCTGCGGGGCCGGGGACGATCCCGGGACCTGCCCGGTCCGTTCGGCATCGCCGGGCACGCCGACGACCTGGCGGTCGTGCTGGACCACCTCGGGGTGCCGGCGGCGACCGTCGTCGGCCATTCGACGGGCGGTTTCGTCACCGTCGCGACCCGGCACCGGCACCCCGACCGGGTTGCCGGCGTGGTGCTGGTGGACGGTGGGCTCCCGCTCCCGGTGCCCGAAGGCCTGACCCCGGACCAGGCGACCGAGGCGATCCTGGGTTCGGTGCAGCGGCGGCTGGCCATGACATTCGCCGACCGGGAGGAGTACCGGGCCTTTTTCCGCGCCCATCCGGCATTCACCGAATGGAACGACGCGATCACCGACTATGTCGACTACGACCTCGTCGGCGAACCGGGTGACTTTCACGCGGCGACCCGGCTCGAGGCCGCGACGGCGGATTCCCGGTCCCAGCAGGACGGCGAGGACTGGCTGCTACCGGGGCTGGCGGCGCTGTCCGGACTGCCCCGCCGGACGCCGTTCCTGCGCTCACCCAGGGACCTGATGAACCGGCCGCCCGGGTTGTACCCGCGGCCGTGGGTGGACCGCTGGGCCGCCGAGTTCCCGGCACTGGAGGTGCGAGAAGTGCCTGATACCAACCATTACAGCCTGGTCTTCGGCGATCCGGGGGTGACCGCGGTCGTCGCGGCGATCACCGACGTGCTGGCCGCGGTGGGCGTTCACCCGCCGTCCTGACCCGTCGAACGTGCTGACCGGCCGACCCGGGCTCCGACCGCCGGCGGATCCGGTCGGACCCCGGCCGTGACCGCCCTCACCGCCGTGACCGCGGTGACCGAAATGACCACAACGGCCACTATGGCACACAACCATCCTTTGCTTTCTCAAGCATCGATGTCGACGTCGGCGCCTTTACGGTTCGTTCACCAGCGACTTTCCGAAGGGAGCACCGATGCTCATCGCGCTCGGCGTTGTGATGATCGCAGCCTTCATGTATTTGATCCTCAGCAAACGGATCACGCCGGTCATCGCGCTGATTCTGGTGCCGATCACGATGGGCCTGATCGCCACCGGGACGGGTATCGCCGAGGATGTCGACGGCGGCGTCACCGGCGCCATCATGGCGGCCATCAAGGACTTCGCGCCCACCGCGGCGCTGCTGTTCTTCGCGATCATCTACTTCGGCCTGATGATCGACGTCGGCCTGTTCGACCCGCTGATCCGGTTCATCCTCCGGGTGGCCGGCAACAGCCCGGTCAAGGTCGTGCTGGGCACCGCCCTGCTCGCCGGCGCGGTCTCGCTGGACGGCGACGGCTCCACCACCTTCATCATCACGGTCTCGGCCATGCTGCCCATCTACCGGCGCCTGGGCATGAGCCCGGTCGTGCTGACCGTCGTCGCCAACCTGGCCAACGGCGTGCTCAACATCGTCCCGTGGGGCGGACCGACGATCCGGGCCGCGACGGTGCTGAACGTCTCGCCCGGCGAGCTGTTCAATCCGATGGTGCCCGGCATGGTGCTGGGTCTGGTCACGGTCTTCGTCCTGTCCTACTTCCTGGGCCGCGCGGAGAAGAAGCGACTGATCAACTCGGGCCGCACCCTGGAGACCGTGGCCGCCTCGCTGAGCGGCGGCGGGGGAGCCGGTCGCGGCCTCGGCGAGGACACCCTGCCGCCGGTGCCGCCGGCCAACCTGCGGCTGACCGACGACGCCCGGTTCGGACTGGGCGCGGACGAGTCCACCGAGCACTCGGACATGGAGGACGGCCTCGACCCGACCCGGAAGACCTTGCGGCCCAAGCTGATCTGGTTTCAACCTTGGCCTGACCCTGGCCCTGCTGGTCATGCTCGGCCTGGACATGCTGCCGCTGGCGCTGGTGTTCATGGTCGCCGCCGCGGTGGCCCTGGTGGTCAACTTCCCGAACCACAAGGACCAGGCCGAGCGGATCACCGCGCACGCCACGTCCATCGTGTCCGTGGTCGCCATGGTGTTCGCCGCGGCGGTCCTGGTGGGTGTGCTGTCCGGCACCGGCATGGTCACCGCGATGGCCAACGCGATCGTCTCGGCCGTCCCGGAGCCGCTGGGCCCGTGGTTCGCCGTCATCACCGCGCTGCTGAGCATGCCGCTGACGTTCTTCCTGAGCAACGACGCCTTCTACTTCGGCATCCTGCCGATCCTGTCCCAGGCCGCCGGCCACTACGGGATCTCTCCGGTGGAGATGGCGCAGGCCTCGATCATCGGGCAGCCGGTGCACATGACCAGCCCGCTGGTGCCGGCGATGCTGCTGCTGATCTCGCTGGCCCGGGTGCAGATGGCCGACCACCACAAGAAGGTCATCTGGCGGGCGGTGGTCTGCTCGCTGGTCATGCTGGGCACCGCCGTCGCCCTCGGCGTCATCCCGGTCGGCTGACCCGGACGCCGCCGTCCCGCACGGTGCCGGAAGGTCCCGACGTGCGGGGGAACGTCGCAGCGTGCGGGCGAAGGTCGCACCACCCGAGGGAACGTCGCACCACGCATACGTGGCGCGACGTTCCCTCGCGGTGTGCGATGTGCGCCCGGACCGTGCGATGTGCGCCCGGACCGTGCGATGTGCGCCCGGACGGCCGCGGCCGCGGCTCACACCAGCCGGTACAGCCGCTCGGGACGGCCGGTCCGGCCGTACTTGAGCCGCACCTGCGCCACCCCGGTCTGCTCCAGGTACTCCAGGTACCGCCGCGCGCTCACCCGGGAGATGCCGACCCGCTCGGCGCATTCGGTGGCCGACACCGCCTCATCCGCGGCCAGCGACCGCCGCACCAGGTCGGCGGTCTCCCGGCTGAGCCCCTTGGGCAGCTCGGCCCGCGGGCGCGACGCCGACCCGCTCACGCCGAACAGCTGGTCGATGGCGCCCTGGTCGACCGCCCCGGTGTCCAGCACCGCCCTGGTCCGGCGGAAGTGCTCGAGGCGCTCGGCCAGCGCCTGGTATTCGAACGGCTTCACCAGGTACGACATCGCGCCGCCCTGCCAGGCTTCGCGCACCGCGCCGAGTTCGCGTTCGGCGGTGACCAGGATGACGTCCACGTCCGGATGCTTCTGGCGGGCGAGCCGCAGCACTTCCAGCCCGCTCATGTCTGGCAGGTGCACGTCCAGCAGCATCAGGTCGGGCTCGAGCTCGGCCAGCTTGGCGAGCGCGTCGACGCCGGTGTGCGCCACCCCGGCGACCCGGAAGCCGTCCTGCGTCTGCAGGAACCGGCTGTGGATGCGGGCGACCATGAAGTCGTCGTCGACCACCAGGACGGCGAAATCGGTTGGTCGAGCGGTCATCTCATCGTCTTGCCGGTTCATCTGCGCTCCCGTTCGCGGGCCCGATCGGCCGGCTCCTCCAGTGGGTCGGCCGGCTGTTCGTCGTCGGGCATCCGGCGCAGCACCGCGGTGAACACCGCGCCGACCCCGGGCATCGAGTCCTGGCCGCCGTGCACCCCGACCCAGCCGCCCCGGCGCAGGCAGATCATCCGCACCAGGGACAGGCCGACCCCGCGCCCGCCGGCCACCGTCGAGGACTTGGTCGAGAAGCCGCGGGCGAACACCAGGTCGCCGGCGTCCTCGGGAACGCCCGGACCGGTGTCCGACACGACGATGCGGACCGTCGCGTCGTCGGACACGATCTGCACCGTGACGGCCGCGTCGGCGGAGTTGGCCACCGCGTCCAGCGCGTTGTCCACCAGGTTCCCCAGCACCGTGCCGACGTCCGTGGACAGCTCGGCGCCGAGCCGGTGGCACCGCGAGTCCGGGGACAGCTGCAGATCCACCCGGGACTCCGCGGCCAGGCTGGACTTGGCGATCAGCAGCGAGGCGACCGCCGGATCCTCGATCCGGTCCCGGATCGTGGTGTCCACCCGGGCCCGCCGCGCGGTGATCGTGGCCAGATACTCCCGCAGCTCGTCGTACTCGCCCAGCTGGGCCAGGCCGGAGATGATGTGCAGCTGGTTGTCGAACTCGTGGGTCTGCGCCCGCAGGGTCTCGCCGACGCTGCGGGTCGCGCCGAGTTGGCGCTGCAGCGCGATCAAGTCCGAGCGGTCCCGCAGGGTGGTCACCGTGCCGATGGCCTGGCCGCTGCGTGGTCCCTCGGTACCGGCCGTGCGGGCGGTCCGGCGGTTGGCCACCAGTACCCGGTCGCGGTGCAGCACGACCACGTCGGCTCCGGGCGCCCGGCCGGCGAGCACGTCGACCACGTCCGGTTCCAGCCCCAGGTCGTCCACGGGCCGGCCGACGCAGTCCTCCGGCAGGTCCAGCAGGTCCCGGGCGCCGTCGTTGGCGACGGTGATCCGGCCGGCCGAGTCGACGCCGAGCACGCCCTCGCGGATCGAGTGCAACAACGCCTCCCGGTGATCGGCCAGGGTGGCGATCTGCTGCGGTTCCAGCCCGTGCGTCTGCTTCTTGATCCGCCGGGCCAGCAGCCACGAGCCGGTCAGCCCGGCCAGCGCCGCCAGCCCGAGCAGGAACGCGACCTCGGGCACGTCGGACACCAAGGAGGCCCAGGCGTTCGGGTAGGACTCGCCGACGAACGCCAGGCCGTCCGCCGCCGGGTCCACGGTCGCCGCCGCCACGAAGACCGGGGTGCTGGCCACGATCAGGTCGTCGCCGGCCAGCGTCAGGTCGCCGTCCCAGGCCCGGCCGGCCCAGGCGGTCTCGTCGGGCAGGGACAGCCGACTGCCGACCAGGGTGGGGTCGGTGGCCGCCACCACCGTCCGGCCGGTGTTCGCGATCAGCACCACCGACGTGCCCGACTGGATGCGGATGGACTCCACCACCGGCGCCAGGTCCGCCGCCGCGGTCGGCGCGTCCAGCCGCTCCCGCACGGTCGGGTTGGCGGCCAGGCTCTCCGCGGCACCGAGGATCCGGTCCGCGGCGCTGGTGCGGAACTGGGCCTGCGACTGGCGGGCGGACACCACCGCGGCGACGACCAGCACCAGGGCCACCACGGCCAGTTGGAGCACGAGGAACTTGCCGGCCAGCGTCGCGGGCAGCCAGCGTCGCATCAGGCGAGCCTCCTCGCTCGGATGTCCGCCCGGCGCGCCCCCCGAATCCTGCCGCGTGCCGCCGCCGGGCGGGTGCGGATGGTGACACCTTAGGACTGCGGGGCCCGTTGCCGGCCGGACGTGCGACGCTGATGGCCGGGAGGGCACCCAGGTGGCCAGGTCGGTTCGCGCACGCATCGCGGTGGCGCTGGGCTGCCTGTTGCTGCTGGCCGGCTGTTCGGTGGGCGTCGCCGACGGCGGAACGGCCCGCCTGCGGATCATGGTGCCGAACGTGCCCGGCGGGGGCTACGACGTGACCGCCCGGACCGCGGTGTCCATCGCCGAGCGGTCGGGGATCACCGCGGGACGGGTCGCCGTGTTCAACCTGTCCGGCGACCAGGGGGTGGTGGCCCTGTCCCGGCTGCTGGACGAGTCCGGCAACGGCCGGTTGGCGATGATGATGGGGCTCGGCGTGGTCGGGGCGACCATCGCCACCGGCAGCTCCCATCGGGTCACCGACGCCACCCCGATCGCTCGGCTGCTGGAGGAGCCGGAGGCGGTCCTGGTCCCGGCCGGCTCCCCGTACCGGGACATCCACGAGTTCGTCGACGCCTGGCGGAGCGATCCGGCGCAGCTGTCGGTGGGCGGCGGGTCGGCGATCGGCGGCCCCGACCACCTGATGGCCATGCAACTGGCCCGCGCCGTCGGCATCGACCCGCGGCAGGTGCGGTACGGCACCTTCGACGGCGGCGGCGCGCTGCTGCCGGCCCTGCTGGACGACCGGATCGACCACCGGATCGACGCCGCGATGTCGAGCCTGGTGGAGTACACCGAACAGATCCGGTCCGGTCAGCTGCGGGTGCTCGCGGTGTCCGGGGCCGATCGGGTCGCCGGGATCGACGCGCCGACACTGACCGAGTCGGGCGTGGACCTGGAGTTCACCAACTGGCGCGGCGTGCTGGCCCCGCCCGGCATCTCGGCCGACGATCGGGCCACGCTGGTCGAGCTGTTCCGGCAGCTCGAACAGGCCCCGGAGTGGCACGCCGCGCTGGCCGGCAACAACTGGTCGGCCGCCTTCCTGGCCGGCGACGACTTCGGGGCCTTCCTGCGCACCGAGGACCAGCGGGTGCGTGACACCCTGGCGGAACTGGGCTTGGGCTGACCGGCGCCGGTCCAGTGGTCGGCCGGCGCCGACGGTGGCCGGATCAAGGTCCGGTCACGGCCTACTGGACCGGTCACGAGCGGCCAGTAGGTCGTTCGTGCCGCGGGCCGCGTCACGGTCCTCCCACGGCCCGAGGTAGCGCGGAAAACGGTTGTGGTGCCGAATCGATCGACGTTCTGCGGTCTCTTGAGCGCCCGAACGGGACGGTCGGCCAAGCCAGCGAGTGAGAAACATGGGTCAAGGTTGGGCCGAACTGGCTATGAAAAACAGGGCCAGCTGGCCAATACTGGCCTGATGAACGCGTCCTCCGTCTCCGCGACCGTCTCGGCGAACCGGCTCACCCGCGACCTGGCCCGGTGGCGGGACACCGGCCGGCGGCCGCGTCCGGCGTTCCGTGCGCTCGCCGAACGCATCAGCGTGCTGGCCCAGGACGGGCGCCTTCCGGCCGGCGTCGCGCTGCCCGGAGAACGGGACCTGGCCGCGGCGCTGGGCGTCAGCCGCACCACGGTGGCCACCGCCTACTCCCTGCTGCGGGAGCGCGGGTACCTGGACTCCCGGCCGGGCGCGCGCAGCACCATCGGCCTACCGGAGGAGGTGGTCGGCGGCTCGGCCGGTTCCCGGTTCGGCCCGTTCGGCGACGGCGACGCCGGCGTCGTCGACCTGTCCTTCGCGGCGCCCGCCGCGTTGCCGGCCGTCGGCGTCGCCTACCGGGAGGCGGTGGCCTCGCTGTCGGAGCAGCTGACCGGGCACGGGCTCGGCGTGGTCGGCCTGCCCCGGCTGCGGCAGGCGGTCGCCGACCGCTACGCCGCCCGCGGTGTGCCGACCCGGCCCGAACAGATCCTGGTCACCCACGGCGCGCAGCAGGCCATGACGCTGGTGATCGGCATGTTCACCGCCCCCGGCGACCGGGTGCTGGTCGAGCACCCGACCTACCCGCACACCCTCGAGGCGATCACCGCGGCGGGCGGCCGGGTCGCCCCGGTCCCGCTGGTCACCGAGGGCGACGCGGCCGGCTGGGACCTGGACGGCATCCGGGCGACGGTTCGCCAACTCGCGCCGAGCCTGGCGTACCTGCTGGTTGACCACCACAATCCGACCGGCCTGCTGCTCGCCGAGGCAGGCCGCCGGCGGATCGCCGCGCTCGGCCGGTCGGCGCGGATGACCGTGGTCGTCGACGAGTCGCTGGCCGACCTGACGCTGGACGGCGCGCCGGCCCCGGCGATGGCCACCTTCGGGCCGGTGATCAGCATCGGCAGCGCGTCGAAGGTGATGTGGGGCGGGTTGCGGGTGGGCTGGATCCGCGCCGACGAGGCGACGATCGTCCGGCTCGCCACCGCGCGGGCGCCCCGCGACCTCGGCGTGCCGCCGCTGGAGCAGCTGGTCACCGCGTTGCTGCTGGAGGAGGTCGACGCGCTGGCCGCCGAGCGGGTCGACCAACTGCGGCCACGGCGCGCGACGTTGATCGACGCGCTGGCCGCCGAGTTGCCGCAGTGGCGGCGCACGGTCGGTCCCGGTGGGCTGTCCGTCTGGACGCAGCTGCCGCTGCCGGTGTCCTCGCGCCTGGCCGCGGTGGCCGCCAACCACGGCGTCGCGGTGACCGCCGGGCCCCGATTCGGCGTCAACGGCGCGTTCGAGCACTTCCTCCGGTTGCCGTACGTGCACGAACCGGACCGGCTGC
The DNA here is from genome assembly GCA_964497705.1 of uncultured Actinomycetes bacterium. Classification (GTDB taxonomy): domain Bacteria; phylum Actinomycetota; class Actinomycetes; order Mycobacteriales; family Nakamurellaceae; genus Nakamurella. Next base: position 55,862 of record CAZCEH010000023.1, read on the forward strand.
GGCAGGCGGTGACCGGGCTCGCCGCCGCCTATCGGGCGGTCACCGCCGGATCGAACGGGGCCGTGCGCGAGCCCTCCGTGATGGTCTGACGAGCCGGCCTGCCGAGATGGTCTGACGTGCTCCGACGTGCCGGTTCGGCACGGTGAGACCCGGTCGGGCGGGTGAGGACTGTCAGCCGGACGAGGAGATGTAGTCCACCAGTTGGTCGTGCTCGGTCTGCAGCTCGTCGACCCGATACTTGACCACGTCACCGATGGAGACGATGCCGGCCAACCGGCCGTTCACCGCGACCGGCATGTGCCGGAACCGCCTGTCCGTCATGGTGATCGCCAGCGTGCGCAGCTCGTCGCCTGGCTCGCAGGTCAGCACCTGGGCGGTCATGATCTGCCGGACGGCGGCGGTCAGCAGGTCGGCGCCCATGGTCGCCAGCGCGCCCACCACGTCCCGCTCGCTCAGGATGCCGTCGATGCCCAGGCCGTCGACGCTGACCACCAGCGCGCCGATCCGGTGCCGGCGCAGCAGCGCGACCGCTTCGGCGATCGTCGCGTCCGGGTCGACGGTGGCGACGTCGGCGCCCTTCTTGGCCAGAATGTCCTTCACCCGCATGTGAACCCCCGTGCATGTCGTTTCGCCGGGAAATCCGATAGGTCAGCGAGCCTACCCGTTCATTACTCGACATCGGCGGCTCACGTCACGACCGGTTTATTCGGATGTCGGACAGTGTTCGGTTTCTTGCGATTCTGTGGATTGATTCGGCATTTTCTGCCGCGCGCGCAGTCCCGGCGAGCCCGTCGTCACTGCAGCACGATCAGCAGAACGATCAACGCGACGGCGATGATCGCCATCGCCACGGCCACCACCCACCACCAGTCGAATCTCGGTGCCGGCTCCGGTTCGGGTTCGGGCTCCGGCTCGAACGGGATGATCGGTTCGGGTACCGGCACCGGTTCGGGGATGTCGACCGGATGCAGGGCCAGCGCGCAGCGCACGCAGATCTCGGCGGTGGGGGCGTTCGGTTCCGCGCAGTGCGGGCAGATCAGCGCGGCGGTGGCGGCCCGGCCGACCGTGCCGGGCAGCCGGCGCAGGGAGGCGCCGGTCTCCTCGCCCTCCGGGGTGATCACCGTGCCCTTGGCCCAGAACAGCGGGAAGTCGCAATTGCGACAGAAGTCGTCGGCCGACCGCCTGGCCATGTTGACCGTGGCCAGTTGGCCGCATTCCGGGCAGGTCACCACGTCGGTGGCGGCGGCCATCCGCTGGTCCGGAATCGCCGCGGCCGGCGGGGGCTGGTAGCCGCGGTGCAGCAGCGGCGGTGGCTCGTCGGCGTCCACCACGATCGGGCTCGCCGGCGGCCCGGCGGTCGGGGCGCCGGCCGGTTCCTTCGCCGACTGCGACATGGCCGCCAGGATCCTGGTGACGTCCGGATCGTCGGACGTGATGCCCGATATCGGTTGCTGCGTCATCGATCGTCCTCCATGGTGGACAGGGCCAGCCGGCCGGCCACCCACAGCTCGACCCGTACATGCGCGGGCACCTCGTCACGCAGCAGCGCCACGAACTCCTCGTCGGTCAGGTGGCCGGTGCCGGTCACCTCGATCCGCACCCAGGCGACGTCCCGTGGGGCCTCGCCCTCCCGCCACACCCCGCCACCGTCGTCGATCGTGGCCGGGCCGCCGGAGAGCATCTCCACGAACTCGCGCAGGCCCTCCGCGGTGCCGCGCCGGGCCAGCGAGCGGGCGGAGGACCGGACGATGAGCCGTTGCAGGTCCTCGGGCAACGACTCGTCGACCGAGTCGACGCCGATCCAGCCGGCGAGGGTGCGCAGCATCGGCACCGGCGTCACCGTCGTGTCGGCCACGTGCTCGACCAGGTCGGCGTCCTCGAGCAGGGTGGTCGCCAGCTCCTGGAAGATGCCGACGAACCGGACGAAGAAGTCCTGCTGGGCCATGGCGACCGGCAGTTGGTCCACCAGCCACCGCGGATGCCGGGCCGGGCGGCTGACCCGCAGGCCGCGGCGCACGGGCACCCCGGTCCTGGTGGCCGGCACGCCGACCGCCGGATGCACCTGCAACGCGACCGGCGAGGTGGTCGGCGCGTCCGCCGGTGCCGGACCGGCGGCCGGCGCCGGCGGCCGGACGGCCCCCGGCGGCCCGTCGGGTCCTGGTTGGGCGACCGGGCCGGGTGCCTCGTCGGTCATCGCACGACCGTGTTCATCGCACGACCGTGTTCATCGGACGACCACCCGGTGGTTGCCGGACAGGAACAGTGAGTGCCGGTCCAGCCGGATGACGTCCCGCCCGGATCCGATGCGCTGCCGGGTGCGCAGGTCGAACTCGAACAGTTGCACCTCGTCGACCCGGTCCACGCCCTCGACCGTCTCCAGCAACTGGGCGATCGCGGCCGCGTTCAGGTCGACGTCGAACAGCCAGCCCGCCCCGTCGACGCCGCCGGTCAGCGGGTTGATGTACCGGGTCAGTTCGTCGATGGCCCGCTGGCGGACCAGCGCCAGCGGCCGGCCAGCCGGCGCATGCACCAGCGCGGCAACCGAAACCCCCTGGTAATAAGGAGTTCCCACCTCGATCGCGGTGCCGACGATGCGGTGCCGGTCCAGGTGCTCGGTGATCCGGCGCATCAGCGGGGCGGCCAGCGCGTAGTCGTCGAGCTGCTGGGCCCGCGGTTCGGTGCGCACCGCAGGAACCACCAGTAGCCGCACCGGCCCCCGTCCTGTTGCCGAGGGCAGGCACCTCGCGCGCGCCACCTCCACCGACGACTCCAGCGCCAGCCGCTCGAAATCGCCGGCGGTGACGGCGCGTTGGCCGGTCCGCAGGGTCAGCGGGCCCCGCCTCTTGGCCTCGTCGACGGTTTCCGCGTCGACCCCGCCGGATGCCGCCCGCAGGTTGACGCAACCGGAGACGTACGGCACCGAGCTGCGCATCGCGGTGAGCGTGCGGGCACCGACGTTGCCGGCCGCGCCGCCGCCGAACCGGTATCCGGTGACGGCGATCTCCGCGCCGTCCCGGGGGATCATCCCGTGCTGGCGGATCGAGCCGTCCGGGTACCGGATCCGCGGGCCGAACCGCACCTGGCCGGACGCCGAGTCCCAGGCGAAATGCCGGTCGCCCGGCCCGGATCGGGAGAAGTCCTCCACCTCGGTCCATTCCGTGGCGCCGTCGGAGTCGGTGACCCGCACCGTCTCGGAGCCGCGCCGGGGCAGGATCGGCGGGAAGCTGACCCGGAACTCCTGGCCGGGGCTGCCGTCCGACCGGCCGAGGATTTCCGCGGGGGAGGGCGAGGCATGCTCGGCACGGACGGTCGCGCCGATCGTCTCGGCCCGCAGGTCGTCGACCCGGGGGGCCTCCTGGTAGGTCGGCTGGCCGGGCTGCGCCGCGGTCAGCCGGACCCGGAGCCAGTAGGCACCGGTCTCGCCGAGGGTCAGCGACTCGTGTTCGCCGGGCACCATGAGCACGATCTCGCCGGACCGGTTGAGGCCGCCGGTGGTGTCGGTGAACACGTCGGCGGCGATCCACGCCTCGCCGTTCCACACCTCCCAGGCCAGCGGGGGGCGCAGCGGATCGACCCCGATGCCCTGCGCGACCGCCGACACCGACAACCGGAGTGCCACCCCGGCCAGGGATCTGGCGAATCCCAGGAGCAGCGCGTCGCCCGGGGCCAGCGCGCCGGTACGGTCCACCGAGCTGAAGCAGGTGACCGACGACCCCTCGTAGCGCAGGTCGTCGAGCACGTCGGTGAGCCGTTCCCCGCGGACGTCGGTGGTCATCGCCGCCACCAGCTCCGGCGGGCGAATGTCCAGCCGGTCCACCGTGGTGAACACCACGGCCTGGTCGGCGGCCGCGTCCCGGGCGGTGGTGACCTGGGTGCCCTCCGGCACGGTGACCACCGAGTCCTGCGCCGCGGACAGCCAGAACGTCACGTCGGCGCGGGCCACCGACGGCGGGAACGGGTCGATGCCGACCAGGTTCAGGAAGTGCACGTACAGCCGGTCGGGCACCTGGTTCACCCGGTACAGCACCATCTCGCTCATCCAGGCGAACAGCTCGATCAGCGCGACGCCCGGGTCGGACAGGTTGTGGTTGGTCCATTCCGGGGTGTACCGGGGAATGAGGCGCTTGGCCTCGTCCACGATGTCCTGGAAGGTCCGGTCGTCCAGGTTCGGTGCCGGGAGCGCCATCACCCCTCCTCGTGCGGGATCACGTAGAACGGGAACACCAGGTTGCGCCGGTCGTTGGTGGCCTTGACCCGGTAGCCGATGGAGATCGTCACCAGCGCCGGGTCCCGCGGGTCGGGCACCGGGTCGACCCGCTCGACCTCCACCCGGGGTTCCCACTGCGCCAACGCGTCCCGCACGGACTGCGCCATCAGGCCGAGCACGTTCGCGGTGACCGGTTCGAACAGCAGATCCCAGATCCGGCAGCCGAACTGCGAGCGCATCACCCGCTCGCCCGGCGCGGTGGTCAGCACCATCCGCATCGCCGCGTCCAGGTCGGCGCCGCCGTCGGTGAGCCGGATCGATCCGGTGTGGTCCACCTGCATCGGCCAGAAGAATCCCCGCCCGATGAACGAGGCCTCTGGGCGGGCCGGGTCGCGGGACATGGCGCCGGCCGGAACGATCTCAGACATCGGTCACCGCCATCAGTTCACCGCCACCATCGCGCCCTTGATGGTCATCGACCCGCCGGCCGAGACCTCCGTGGTGGCCGACCCCTTGATGGCGATCTGGGTGCCCGACGTCTCGGCCTTGACGCTGGCCTTGGTGGTCACGTTGAGCCCGGAGAACTCGATGTCGGTGTCGGCCTTGAGGGTGATCTTCTTGCCCTGGATGGTGATCGACCCGTCCGCCGCGATCGCGATCGAGGAGTTGCCGGCCTTGATCGTCATCGGTTTGCCGGCCGGCACGGTCGCCTCGAACTTCTCCTTGCCCAGCACGATCTGGTGCTCGTTGCCGGCCAGGATGAAGCTGATGTGCTGGTCGGCCGTGGCGTCGCCGTCGCCGAACTCCATGAAGTGGCCGGCTCGGGAGGTGATCCGCCGCTTGTTCACCTTGCTGTTGGCGACGCCGAACTCGGCGGGCACGTCCTGGCCGTTGTACAGGCCGCCGAGCACGATCGGGCGGCGGGCGTCGCCGCCCTCGAACCCGACGATCACCTCGTCGTTGATCTCCGGGATGAACGTGGCGCCCCGGCCGCTGCCGGCGCCGAAGGTGATCACCCGCGCCCAGTTGGACTCGACCTGGTCGCCGGCCGACTTGTAGGCGACCTTGACCTCGCCCGCCGACCCGTTGGGGTTGCCCACCGAGGTGACCACCCCGACGACGATGCCCTGCCGGCGGAAACTCGACGAGGACTCGGTGGCCAGCACGTCGACCAACGACGACGGACGGCGGTCACCGGCGGTGAACCGGGTGGCGAACCCGCGCAGGTTGTAGCGGTGCTCGACCTCGGTGACGTGGTAGCTGCCGGACGCGGGGCCGGCGCCGGTGATCGCCACGGTGGACCCCGGGCCGATGGCCGGTTCCACCTGCCGGCTGGTGCCTTTCGCGGTCACCGCGCCCGCGGTCCAGCGACCGACCAGCCGGTTGGCGAGCACTTCCGCCTCGCTCTGGTCCAGCGGCACCTCCGCGGCGGTCACCGTCTTGGCCCGGGACACCAGGTCGGAGGCCTGGATGAACGGCTCGACCAGGGAAGCGGTGCCGCTGGAGGTGGCGGCGCGACCCTGCGCCGACACCGACTGCTTGGTCTGCGGCCACCACCCGTGCACCACCGGCTCGGCCGGGTGCAGGGCACTGGCCCGCACGGTGAAGTCGACCAGCGTCGGGTCGTCGCCGAAGCCCAGCGAGGCCGACACCTGCTGGTCGCCGGGCGCCGCGAGGACCAAGGTGGATTCCTCGACCCACCAGTCGTTCCCGGTCCGGTCGGCGATCTCGGTGAGGAAGCCGAAGTCCGTGTCGGCCTGCAACAGGTAGTCCTGCTGCGTGGTCAGGGCGTCGGAGCCCCCGCGGTTCTCGTAGCTCAGGCCCTGCTCGCGGCAGATCAGCGCGATGACCTCGCCGTAGGTGATGGCGGCGAAGGTCCGGATCTTCGCGCCCAGGGTCAGCTTGTAGGCCAGATCGTCCACCACCACGGTGAACTCGGGCTGCCCGCGTTCCATGGTCAGCTCGACCCCGGTGACCTCGCCGGACAACAGGACCTGCCCGGAGCCGGCGGCGATCTTCACCTGCGCGCCGATGTCGAAGGTCCCGCCGGCGGCCAGCGTGTGCCCGGCGTCGTCGAACCGCAGCAGGGCGCGGCCGGGCAGCCGGAGCCCGCGGGTGATCCGCAGCTCCATCAACGCGGTCAGCGCGGTCGCCGAGATCGGGCTGCCGTTGATCGTCAGCACCGGCGCGGTGCGGTTGATCTGCAGCGGGACGGTCATCGCAGTGGCCTTCCGCAAGAACTTCTCATGACGTCCCTCCCGGGATGGACAGCAGCGCGCCGGGCCGCAGCGCCAGCGGGTCGGTCACCGCGTTCGCCTGAGCGATCGTCCGCCAGCGGGTGGAATCCCCGTAGTACTTGGCGGAGATGCGGTCCAGCGTCTCGCCCGGCTGAACCCGGTGCACCCGATGCGGATTCGGCGTTCCCGACGTCGGGTTCTGCGGGCCGAACGCATCGGACTGGGCGTACTGGCGCAGGCTCAGGTCGACCTCGGCGCGCAGCGGGACACCCGTCGAGGAGAAATAGGTGAACCGCAGCCGCAGATCGGTGACGACGGCCTTGAACGAGTGCAGGCTGCCCCAGTGGAACACCACGTAGGGAGGCCGGGCGTTGTTGCTCTGTGCGTCGGTGCCCGGCAGCGACGGGTCGACGTCCATCAGCTTGAGAACCTTGCCGGTGTGCTGGCCGACCGTCTGCCCGGTGTCGGTGGTGTCGAAGTGCAGGGTCAGTCGCATCTCGCCGGACTGCGCCCCCAGGTACCGGACCTGGCCGATGCCCTGGCCGCCCAGGGAATCCGCGCGCCACGAGTTCGACCGCGACACGGTTAGCTCGGCCGGGTTGAACATGCAGGGGATCGTGTCCGCCCGGCCCTCGATCTCCAGGAATGCCTTTTCGGTCAGCGGCATGTCAGAACACCCCCGGGGTGAACCGGCGGCCGCGCCGGGCCAGTTCGTCCAGGATCCGGTCTTCCAGCCGGTCGACGATGACGTCGACCAACTCGTCCCACTCCCGCGGCGTCAGCGCCTCCGCGATCCGTTGGCGCTGGGCCGGCAGGTCGTCCGTCGACCCGTTCACGTAAGCCCCCTCGGGGTTGGCCGCCGCGATCCCCGGTGGGCGCACGGCGAACTGGTCGACATCGGTGCTCGGGACGCCTCCCGCGGCGGCCAGGCCCGCCCGGGCCCGGTCGAACAGGGAGGGCGGGACCAGGTCGAGCAGGCTGGGTCGGCGGGCCGATGCCGGGTCGAGCCGCCGGTCGGCCGCGTCCGATAACGCTGCGTCGGATCTGGCAGTGTCCGATCTGGCAGTGTCGGATCCGGCAGTGTCCGGTCTGGCTGCGTCCCCGGTGGCCGGCCACCCGGTCGCGGTGCCACCGAGGCCGGCCAGCGGCAGCGTGATCGACCGGGACCCGCGGGTGCGGGCGCCGATGGTCGGGCCGGTGCGGCCGCGTTGCCCGGACTCGCCGACCGTCGCCGCGGCCGCGAACGACCAGCTCGGGTCGGCGCTGGCCGGCACATCGGGGCCGCGTCGGTCGCCGGGTGTCGTCAGCCGGTGTGAACCCAGCCGGGGCGTGCCCCTGGGAGGTGACGGCGGCATCCGGCGAATCGTCGAGAAGGTGGCCGCTGCCACCACGGCGGTCGGCGGGATCGCTTGCCGCAGCAGCAGTCCCGCTGGCTCCCCGGACGCGGTCCGCGGCTGGCTGGCGTGCTCCGGCGGCACCGTGACCGGTGGCCGGTCGGTGACCCGCCGCACCGTGACGCGTTGCACCGTGACACGTCGCTCGGAGGCGGCCGACCGGCGCACGCCCCGGGTGCCTCGGCTGCCGGACGGCTCGGCGGGTGTCGCCGGGCCGCCGACCCCGTTGGCCCACGGGGGCGTCGCCGCCGTCCGGCGATCCCCGACCACCGGGTCGGCTCCGGCCGTCCGGGCGGACGGGACCAACCGTTGCGATGCCGCTTCCGGGGTGATGCGCCGGATGCCGGCCGCGACCCGGTCGCCGGCGTTCGACATGGCCCGGCCGCCGGCGGCGGCCGTCCGGGCCGGGGTGATCGTGCGGGCCGATCCGATCGACGGCAGCCGGTAGGCCGCTCGATCGTCCGGGATCAGCCGCCGGATCGAGGTCGGCATGTCCCACCGGGTCGGTCCGCCGTGACCGGCCGGTGCCGTCCACCCGGCCGAGACCATCCACCGGGTCGGGACCGTCCACCCGGTTGCCGTGGCCGGTGCGTGGCCGGTCCGCCGATCCACCGGCCCGGTGGCCACCGGACTCCGCCGGGCGGACGCCACGTGGCGGTCGATGCCGGTGTGGGCGGCGTCGCCGCTGGTGGCCGGGCGGGTGACGGCGTGCTGCCCGGTGATCGCGGGCCGGCTCGATGCCGCTCCGATCGCCCCGATCGCACCGGCTGCTCCGATCGCCTCGGCCCGGCGCCGGCGGATCAGTGCACCGCTGTGCCGGCCGACTCCGGACGAGGTCCAGGCGAGCCGACCGACCGACGCGGTTGCCGCCGACCGGGCCGCGGAGATGTCGGCGGGAGTCCGTCGCAGGGACGGCAGGCCGCTGATCGCGGCCGGCAGACCGGCAAGCGCGGCGGGTGACCGATCGACGGGCGCCGGTGCGCCGGACGCGCGGCCGGCTCCGGCAGGCGGATCGGCGCGGGTTCCGGCCGTGGGGTTGACGCCGGCTCGGGCGGCGGGACCGGTGCGGGACGGTGTCGTGCGGGACAGCGTCGTGATCATGGCGGGCCCGGGTCGTCGTCCACCGCCGACGGCGCCGGCCCAGGCCGGGGTGGATGCCGTCGTGCCGGTGCCGAGGACACCCTCGACCGTCCGGTGGCCGGCGGCGCCGGTTCTCCCGTACCGGCGCAGCGGCGTCATCCGGGTCCGGTCGGTGCTCGCCGCGGAGCCGCTGCCGGTGCGCGAGACCGCCGCCGAGGAGCCGGCCCGGCCGCGTTCCGGCTCGAGGCGGTCGGCGACCGGGGTGGTCAGCGGGCGCATCGGCACCAGCCCGGGTGCCGGGCGCAGCGTGGACCCGGCCGGGACGATCACCGTGGACCGCCACCGCCGCGCCACACCGCGCGCGGCGAACGGTTCGGTGCCCGCGGCACCGGAGTCGAACGCCCGGCGGAGGCCGGTGGTCAGGGCGCTCGGTTGATAGACCCGTCCGACGGTCGACAGCGCCCAGGGCTCGCCGACGCGGAGCCGGCTCGTGTGCAACCCGGTTGATGCGCCGCCGAACTCGGTGCGCGCGCCCGTGAGGCCGCCGGCCCACCGGTCGGGCTCGCCGCGCCACCGGCCGAGCCTCGACCGCTCGCGACCGAGCCCGGGGCCGCCGATCGATCGGCGCAGCACGCTTCCCGGCGCTGCCCCGATGGTCGCCGGATCTGCCATTCCGATGGTCGCCGGACGGGGGCCGCTGCTGTCGGCCGCGCCACCGGCCGGCTCGTGGCGGGTGCCGCGTACGGCTCCGGCGGTGCCGCCCGCGGTAGGAGCGGGGCCGGGGGTGGACGTCGGCTGTGCAGGCTCGGCCCGCGGGCCGGAGACGGGCGACGCCGCCGGAGCCGGGGTGCTCCCGGGCGAGGACGGGAAGCGGCGCAGCGCGGCCGGAGCGCCGCCGGGGTCAGCCCCGCCGAGGTCAGCGCCACCGGCGTCCGGTGGTGACCCGGCCGCGGGATCCGAGCCTTCCTCGACGGTGGCGCCCCCGGCTTGGGCTGCCGCGGACATCAGGGCGGTCGTTGCCGAGCGCCGGACGCTCGGGAGGTGCTGCCCGCCGCCGGATGAACCGGCCACGGAGGGCCCGGCGGGTGCGGAGGGCTCGGTGGGTGCGGTCAGGTCTGGTACGGCGGGTGCGGCCACGTCCGGTGCGGCGGCCGTCCTCGGCGGCGCGGCCATCTGCGGCGTGGCCATCGGCGTGGGCCTGGGCGTGAGCATCGGAGTGGGCCTGGGCGTGAGCATCGGCGTGGCCGGCGGCGTGGGCGTGGCCGGCGGCGTGGGTATGGCCGGTGCTGCCGCGGCGGCCGCTGCCGGCGCGCTGCCGCTGCCCGGGCGGTACTCGCGACCGCCGGAACTATCAGGTGCGGAAGATCCGGCGGCCCCAGTCGTGTGCGCAGTCGTGTGCGTGTGCGGTGGGGTGGCCGGTGTCCGCGCGATGGCCGCCGCGGGCAGGGCGGTCGGCGTGGGCAAGCCGGATCGGGGAGCGGTCCCGTCCGACGCGGCGGCGCGCGTCGGTGCGGGTGCCGTCGACCCCTGCCGGCCGGTCGCCGAGGTGTTCTGCGCCGATGCCGTCGGGGCCGACCGGTTCGCGGGGGTGGTCGGGGCCGCCGGGGTCGCCGGGGTCTGTGGGGTCTGCCCTGGCGATCGGCCGGCCGCGGTGGTCTGGCCGATTGCCGCCGGGGTCGTCGACCTGGTGACCCGCGCCGCGCCTCCGGGGAGACCTGCCGCCGAGGTCGTGGTCGTGCCGACGAACCGGGCCACTCGGGGTGCGGGCCGAAGCCCGGCCGCGGACCGCACCCGCGCGGTGGCCGATCGCCACAGGACGCTACCTGGCCGCCACACGTCGGAGGAGGCGCCGGACGAGGAGTCGGGTGCTGCGCCCGGCGAGGTGCTGTCGGGCATGCCGGGCAACAGGGCGCGGGCCGCAACGGGCGTCGCGTTCCGGTGGGCGCCGACCGGCGTGGCCGATCGTCCCGCGCCGGCGAGGCCGACGGCGGCCCGCGCACGCCCGAGGCCACCGGTGGCGGCGCCGGGCGAGCCGGCAAGATCCGCCGAGAGGAGCGCCAGTGGCAGCGGTCGGGCAGGCGTGGCGCTGGACGGATGAGCGGCCGCCGGCAACCCCGCAGACGGGGAGCGGGTGCTCACCGGCGATCCGGCCATGGACTGATGCGCGCGGGCGTCACCCGCCGGTGGGTGACCGGGACGCCCGGCCCGTCCCACCGCGGTCGCGATGCTTCCGGACGGCGTCGGTCGCGCCGGTCCGGCCCACCGACGACGCACGACCGGTTCGGGCGAGCGGCGCAGCGCCGGCCCGACCGCCGGCTGAGCCGCCCGATCGACCCTCGGCTGGGCCGCCCGATCGACCGCCGCATGAACCGGCCCTCGGCCTGCCGCTGCGTCGGCCGCATCGACCGCCGCTCGGCCGGCCCAGCGGTGTCGTAGCGCGGCGGCCCGGCCGCTCCAGGCCGTGGGGCCGGGCGCCGCATAGCTTCGCCGGACCTGGGCGGCATCCGAGGCGGCTGCCGAGTGCAGGAAAGTGCCCGCTGAGCGGCCATTTTCCTGCACTCGAGCCGGTTGGCCGGGGCCGGGCGGGACAGGGTGGCCGCCGTCGGGCGCGACCGGTACGCCAGGGCCAGGCGCCGCCGTGGTCGGGCGTGGTCGGGGGACGGTGGTGGCGGCCGTTCGGGCGGAGACGCCGTCCCCCGTCGAAATCCCCGGCGGTGCGCCCCCGCCGGTACCTCCGGTCTGCGTTGCCCGGTGATCGCCGATCGGCGGGCCGGACCGCGGCGCGACCAGCTTGCTGGTCACCCCCCGCATCGGACCGCTGAAGGTGATCTCCGGGATGCGCCGCACCGCGATGGGCTTGCCGGTCATGGCCGAGGTGGCCGCGCCCGGAGCGTGGCCACCGAGGGACGGGACCGATGCCGCGGCCCGGCGCAGGGTTCGGGCGGGAAGGTCGGCAGCCGGCCAGATCACTTCCTCGGTCAGCCCGGCCGCGCCCCACGTCCGGCGCCAGCCGGGACCGAACGGCGGCCGCGGGTGCACCGGCGCGGCCTCACCAGAGGATGACGGCGGCGCAGCGACGGTGGCCGGCGCCGGCACAGCTCCGGCCGGCGTCGACGCGGAGGCCGCTTCGGCCGTTGGCGACGCCGGCGCGGGCTGGGCAGGCAGCGGCGATCGACGCACCGTTCCGGCTGGATCGCCCGTTCCGGCTGGATCGCCCGAGCCGGCCGGGTCACCCGAGCCGGTGGGCCGGCCTGGGCCGGCCGCAACGCCGGAGCGACTGGGAGCGCCCGCCGAGCCGAGACCGCCGGCCTGGCCGTTGGCGGTCGCGCCGCTTGCCCGGCCGATGGATCCCGTGACGCCGGCACGCCCTGCGCGGGCCGGAGTTTCCGCACCGGCCGGGGTTCCCGTACCAGCCGCAGTTTCCGCACCAGTCGGGGCGCCTGCGCCACCTACGCCGTTCGAACCGCCTACGCCGTTCGAGCCGCCTACGCCGCTCGAACCACCTACCCCGCTCGAACCGCCTACGCCGCTCGAACCACCCGCGGCACCCCCGCGGAGCGCCCCGGGCAGCCCACCGGCCGCCGAGGACCCGGTTCGCCGGGCGACGCCGCCGAACGACCGGGTGCCCGCGCTCCAGGAATCCTCGATGCCGCCGGCCGACGCGTGCCACCAGCGCGGCGGCCGCACCGGCCGCTCGCCGGGCCGCGGTGCGACCGGCACCGGACCGGCCAGCAGGCGCCGCACCTGGGGCGGGCGCCCCAGACCGGCGGTGAAGCGCAGAGCCGCGCCGGCGACGCTGCCCAGCGGGGCCGGGCGCGGCCGCGACCGGGGCCCGGGCGGCGCCCAGCGAGACAGCAACGACCGGGTGAACAGCGGCCCCGCCGACACCGCAGGCGCCGCCGACACCGCAGGCCCGGACGACCCAGCAGGCCCAGCAGGTCCGAACGACCCAGCAGGCCCAGCAGGCCCGAACGGCCCAGGCGACCCCAACAGGCCCGGCACCGGCGGCTCGTCGCTCATCGGGCCGAGTTCGAGCTGCGGAAACCGTGGTGCGCGATCTCCAGCTCTTCGGTCAACGGGTCGCTGTCGTCGATGCCGAACCGGGGACCGGACCAGCGGATCGGGTACACGCCCTCCAGCGACCAGGCCCGCAGCCGGGCACCGCTGCCGGCGATCGCGGTGATGGCGCCGGTGGACCGGACCAGCTTGCTGCCGGCCGCCGCGAATCCTTCGCCGGCCGTCTTGTTCATCCAGTCGAACAAGGCGTCCGCGTCGGTCAGGCCGCGGGTGAACGTGATAGTCGGCCACTCCAGCCGGCCGGGCAGCCGGTGCACGAATCCGTTCTGCCCGCCCTCGACGACCTCAACGAACCGTGAGCTCACCTCGAGCCCGACAACGCTGGCGAACAAACCGATCTCGATTCCGTCGACCTCGAACAGGAAGCGGGATCCGATGGCCACGTCGCCACCGAGATAGCGGGTTGAATCAGGCGAACTCACGGACCACCTCCCACGCGCGCTCGTTCAGGCCGGCCACCGCACGGACCAGCCGCACCCGGTCCATGTGTTCGAGGTCGAGCAGGTCGTCAATGGGCCAGTGCAGGTGGTAGGCGAGGTAGGCCACCTCCTGCCAGATGACATCCACCGGGTAACGGAGCATGACGGTCAGACCGGGACGCGGGGGATTTCCTCGATGCGCGGTCGCGGCATGGCCGGAGCCGGATCGGCCCCGTTCGAGGCGACCGGCGGCGGGGTCGGCTCGGCGGCCGGGACCGCCGGGGCGGCGGTCCCGATCAGCGGCGGCGCCTGCGCCTGGGTGGCCAGCAGCTGGTCGTACTCCTCCTGGTTGCCGAAGTTGATCACGCCGTAGAAGTCCTGCAGGAACGCCAGGTCGGCGGCGAACAGGCCCTCGATCTCATGCGGAGTGACCAGGTCCAAGGTGCCCAGCGACTGCACGACACGGGCCAGGATGAGCACGGTCAACCGGGGGTCGTCCGGCCCCTGCACGGTCGGGTCGCGCAGCGGTTCCAGTTCGTCGCGGGCGGTCGCCAGCCGCATCCGACCGGTCCGGTGCACCTCCCCGTTCCGGTCGACGTACCCGCGCGGGAGCGTGAACTCGTACGCGGTGGTCAGGCTCACTTCACCCTCGCGAGGCTCTCGACCGTGAGCGTGATCGTCTCCTTGACCGGGTCGTTCGACTCCACCGACAGCTGGTCGGTGGAGATCTTGGACGGCCAGCCGTTGGTGAAGTTGAACCGGGCGATCTCGGCGTTGGTCGAGTCGTACATGACGATCGAGCCGCTCTTGCGGTTGTTCGAGCGGTCGGTCAGCAGGATGCCCTTGTCCCGGATGTCGTTGAACCAGCCCCACAGCTTGTCCTGGGTCATGTCCGGCGGCGCCATCCTGGTCAGCGACAGGTCGGGTGCCTTGTTCGCCTTGCCCAGGGTCTTCACGATCTGGACCTTGCCGTTGGCGCCGGCCTGTTCCATCGTCACCACCTCCATCTCGATGTCCAGGCCGCTGACGCTGGACAGGATGGAGACCACCGATCCGTCGATCTCCAGGAAGAAGTTCTGGCTGACGATCGGGTCGGTGTTGATCAGTTCTGCATTGGGCATGGTGGCTCCTTCGCGGTGGGGTCAGGGGACTGACGGTCAGCTGGCAACCTGCTTGTGCTGGGCGATGCGGAAGACGACGAACTCGGCGGGCTTGACCGGGGCGATCCCGACCTCGACGATCAGCAGGCCCTGGTCGATGGACTCCGGCGGGTTCGTCTCGGCGTCGCACTTGACGTAGAACGCCTGGTCGACGGACTGCCCGAAGAGGGCCCCCGCGCTCCACAGGCCGCGCAGGAAGGCGTTGAGCGTCCGCTTGATGCCCTCCCACAGGGCGACGTCGTTCGGCTCGAACACGGCCCACTGGGTGCCATCGGCGATCGTCTTCTCAACCATGTTGAACAGCCGGCGCACGTTGATGTATCGCCAGTCCGAGTCGCTGGCCAGGGTGCGGGCGCCCCAGATCCGGATGCCCCGGGTGCCGAACGGGCGGATGCAGTTGATGCCGATCGGGTTGAGCACGGCCTGCTCGTTCTGGGTGACCGCGTAGGCGACGTCCAGGCAGCCGCGGATGGTGTCGTTGGCCGGTGCCTTCCATACGCCGCGGGTCTCGTCGGTCCGCGCCCACACGCCGGCGATGTGGCCGCTGGGCGGGATGAACACCTCGGCGTCGCCGTTGACGCCGATCGGGTTCTCCACCTTGATCCACGGGTAGTACAGCGCGGCGAAGGCCGAGTCGTACATGGCGACGTCGGAGCGCCAGTCGCGGATCTGCTGCGGCGTCATGCCGGGCGGCGCGTCGAGCACCGCGATCCGGTTCCCGTTCTGCTCGCAGTGGCTGATCAGCGCGGTCTGCACGGCCTTCCACAGGCCGAGGTCGACGCTGCCGTCCGCCTTGGTGGCCGCGGTGATCAGATCCGGCACCACGACGATGGTGACGTCGTCGGCGACGGCCAGGCCATTGATGCCCTGGCGGGCCGACTCGGAGCCGGCGAACTTGCGGCCGGTCACCGGAACCGGCGCCGGCGCCGCCTTCTCCAGCGGGTACAGGCCGGGCCTGAGCAGCTCCAGCTGGCCGGACAGATCGGTGTCCGACTCCAGCAGCACGCTGACCTTGATCTTGGTGGAGGTGTCGTTGACCACGGTGGCGACGTTGCGGTCGCCGCCGTCCAGGGACAGGTGCGGGAACGACTCCACCACGTCCAGGCCCTGCAGCACGTCGAGGGTGAACGGCGCGGGACCGTCCTCGTCGGTGTCCTCCGAGGTGACCCGCAGGGTCAGGTCGGCATCCGGGGCCAGGCTCTCCACCGCCAGCGGCAGGCCCAGCGACCGGTCGGCGGCCGGCAGCTCACGCCGCGACGGCTCGCCGGACGGCGCGGTGTTCGGCACCCGGACGACGTAGGCCAGCGCCCCGCCGTTGGCGAAGTAGCCGTAGACCGACAGCGGCAGCACCGCGCCCGCGGTGAACCCGCCGTAGAGGCTCTCGAACTGAGACCAGCTGGTGACCAGCCGCGGGGCCAGGCCGTCCGGATCGGACGGGTCGTCGGTCGGGTAGCGCTCGGTGAAGCCGACGAAGGCGGCGACCGCGGTGGGTGCGGCGGTCAGCACCTTCTGGGTCGACGCCACTTCTTCTACGTAGACACCGGGTGCGGCGTAGGTCGGCATGAGCGCTCCTGTCAGGGTCGGGCGGACGGGGTGTCTGGGCTCGGTGCGGGTCGGGCGGTTGCCCGGTGCGAGGTGTCGGTGACGGGTCGGGTCATGGTCAGGCCGCCGTGGTCCGGACCGCGCCCGGCATGGAGATGGAGATGACGCCGGCGAAGGCGCAGAAGCACTGCGCGCCGGCCACCACCACCGGCATGCCGCCGACCAGCGTCTGCGGTGCCATCGGGGTCCACGGGCCGGCGATCGCCGGCACGCAGGGCATCGGGGTCAGCACGCCCAGCGCGGCCGCGGTGGCCGCCGCCACGGTGGGGTTGGCCAGCGACTGGCACATGCCGAACGGCGGGATGTTCGCGCCCGGGACGACGTCGCCGATGTTGGCGACCGGCCGGCCCTCCACCGTCGGCCGCGGCGCCACCACGTTCAGCGTGGACGGAGCCAGCCCGAACGTGCAGGTGATCATGGCGCCGGACACCGCGCACGGCTTACCCATCGGCGTCACCGGCCCGCCCGGCGCTCACAGCTTGGACTCCTTGACCGAGGACGTCAGCTCCGGCCCGGTGGTGGTCACGAAGCAGACCACCGCGCGGTCGTCGGACTGCTCCCAGCCCCGGGCCGACGGCAACAGGTAGGTGAAGAACAGCGAAGAGTCGAGATAGCTGATTCCGACGTACTTCTCGAACTGCGCGGCGCACTTGGCGTCGGCGTAGGCCTTCAGGTTCGCATCACCCGGGAACGCGTCGCCCTGGACCCCGGCCGGCGGCTGGTAGGCCACGATCGCGTACGCCTCCTGCCGGTGCGGCCCGTCGCAGGGGATCGCGTCCAGGGTGGCGATCTCCGCCTGCACCTCCTGCTGGGCGGCGAAGCACTGGCCGACGGCCACGTTGAACACCGACACCTCGACCGGCTTCGGCCCGTCGTCGGAGGTGAGCCCGGAGAACCAGCTGCAGCCGGTCAGGCAGACCGCGGTCGTCCCCGCGCCCAGGGCCAGGCCGACACGGTGCGCGGTCCGGCGCCGCGCGGGGCTCGCCTGGACACTGGCGAGAACCAACGCGATCACCCCCGTCGGCCGGCCCGTCGGACGACGCTGACGTGGCGTCAGCGTGTGGGCTCAGCCCACCAGCCGCGTCCCGGCCGGACATCGGGCGATCGCCCTATTTCCGCCGGCCACCGCGCGTCCGTGCCGGTAGGGACGAGTTCAGCCGACGGTCGGCTGGAGCAGTCCGGTCCGGTAGGCCAGCGCGACCGCCTCGGCGCGGCCGCCGACCTCGAGCTTGCGGTAGATGCTCACGCTGTGGTGCATGACCGTCTTCGTGGACAGGAAGAAGTCGGCGGCGATCTGCGCGTTGGTCCGCCCGCTGGCGATGGCCGCGAGGATCTCCAGTTCGCGGGCCGTCAGATTCTGCGGCCGGCCGGGCTGGGTCGGCACGATCGCGCGGCCGGGGTGCTCGTCCCGGTCCGGCCCGGGATCGGCGCCGGGCCCCGGATCCGCACCGACGTCCGCATCGAGGTCCGCACGGAGGTCAGCACCGACGTCCGGACCGTCGGTGCCGCTTGATGTGTCGGCGCCGGCGCGACCGGCGTCCGGCGTGGTGATCTGGGTGGCGATCCGGGTGGCGACGCCCATCGCCCAGCCGCGCAGCCAGCCCCAGCCCGGGCCGTCCGAGGACGGTCCGGCGACGGTTCCGCCGGCGGGGTCTGCGGGATCGTCGGGGGCGTCGGGGTCTGCGGGATCTTCGGCGGCCAGGGCCCGCAGGTAGTCCTCGACCAGCACCGCCGGCAGCGCCCGGGCCAGCAGGTCGAGGTTCTCGGCCACCGCGTCGTGGGCGACGGCGACGTCCGCGAACCGGCCCAGCCGGCAGGCCAGGAACGACACCCCCCACGCCGCGCACATCTCGCCCAGCCGGTCACCGGCCCGCTTGGCCTCGGTGATCGCCTCGACCAGGTACCCCGCCGCCTCCCGCGGCCGGTCCAGCTCGATCATGATCACGCCGAGACCGTTCAGCGCGGTGGCCGCACCGACCGGGTCGCACGCCCGCCGCATCGTCGCCAGCGTCTGCATCAGGGCGCGGTGTGCGCCGTGCCAGTCCCGGCGCGCCATCAGGTTCAACGCGGTCAGCGTGGTGGCCCGGGCGGCGATCCGGTGCAGGCCGCTGTCCACCGCGGCGACATGCGCCATCTCGGCCGACAGCAACGACAGGCGGTCGACGCCGCGATGCACCGCCATCCATCGCCACAGCGCGCGGCGCAGCAGGAAGATGCAGGTCCAGTAGCTGTCCCGGTGCGTCTCGGCCACCCGCAGGGCGTCCGTGATCAGGGCCCGGCACTCGGTGAACTCGCCCATCGCGATGAGCGCCAGCACCAGGTTGTCGGTCCAGCTCAGCCATTCGAAGCGGCGCGAGGGGTCGAGCGCGGCCGGATGGGCGGCCCGCACCAGGTCGATCTTGGACAGGTCGCCGGAGTCCACCGCCAGCCGTCCCCACCAGCCGAGCGCGGCCACCCGGGCCCGGTCGAACCGGGCGGTGTCGACCAAGGCCGGCGGGCCGGCTTCGGTGGCCGCGACGAACGTGCGGCACCACTGGATCCCCTCGGCGACCGGCCCGCGCAGGCACCAGTACCGGCCGAGCCTGGCGACCAGCTCCAGGCCGACCAGGCCGTCGCCGTCCGCGGCGCAGCCGGCCAGCGTGTGCCTGATGATCGGCATCTCCTGGTCGATCCGGTCGAGCCAGCGCTGCTCGTCGACGGAGGCGATGCCGAGCTCCGCCTCGGCGAGCAGGTTCAGGCACCAGCGGCGCAGTCGCCGGGCGACGATCCGGGCGTCGTCCGAGACGGCCAGCAGCTCCGCCGCGAACGCCCGCGCCACGTCGGACATCGCGAAGCGGATCCGTTCCGGTTCGGAGGAGGCGGACGCGTCCATCGGGCCGATCAGGTGCAGGTCGACCATCTCGGCGATGCCGTCCAGCACGTCCTCCGACGGCAGGCCGGCGTCGTCGCAGTCGGTGTCACCGGCGATCGCCTCGGCCGCCTCCAGGCTGAACGACCCGGGAAACGCGCCGAGCCGGCGGAACAGCACCTGATGCGCCGGCTCCAGCAGCCGATGGCTCCACCGCAGCGTCGCGCGCATCGACAGCTGCCGCTTGGGCAGGTCCGACGGACCGTGCGCGAGCAGCGTGAGCATGCGTTGGCGGTTGGGCGAGTGGATCTGGCCGAGCAGCGCGACCGGCGACATCAGGCGGGTGCGGGCCGCGGCCAGCTCGATGGCCAGCGGCACCCCGTCCAGGGCCCGGCACAGCGCCGCGATGGCGGCGGCCTGCGAATCCAGCACCGACGGCGGGATCGCGCCGACCGCCGACGCCCGGCACCGGAACAGCTCGACCGCGGGGCCGCCGGGTGCCACGGACAGGCCGGTCAGGTGCACCACCCGTTCGTTACTCAGGCCGAGCCGGCTGCGGCTGGTCACCAGGATGGTCAGGCTGGGCACGGCGGCGCGGATCTCCGCGATGAGCTCGCTGATCTGGCCCACCTGCTCGACGGAGTCAAGCACCAGCAGGCGGGGCTCGGTCGGCGGGCCGGGCGGCCGCGGCTGCGTCGCGCCCTGCACCGCCGCCCCTTGGACCAGGGTGCCGGCCGCCGCGTCGAACCGGCTGAGCAGCATCGGCGTGGACGCCCGGCGGATCGCCAGCGTCGCGCCGGTGCGGTCCAGGTCGGCCAGCGGCACGAAGACCACCGGACGGCTCTGCCGGCGCGCGACCTCGATCACCACCCGGGTCTTGCCGACGCCACCTTCTCCGGTCACGGTGACCAGGCCGGGTGCCTCCACCATCGCGGCCAGCCGGACGATCTCCGGCTCGCGTCCGACGAACGGGGTGTCCGGGGAGGGCAGTGTGCTCGCCGGCCCGGCGTCGGGATCCTCCGGCGGCGCCCAGCGGTCGGCGCTCGACGCGACCTCGGGCGCCTGCTCGAGCCGAGCGACGAGGCCGCCCGGCGGGGGCAGCAGCGCGCCCTGAGGATGCCCGAATGCGTCGAGGCTCATGTGATGTCGCCCGTCCCTCGTGCTACGAGTCGCCCTGTCCTGCTGATACGGAGGAAACCCTCCGGCCCCGACCGAACGAAAGATTACGAGGCGAATGTCGACGGCACAACAAATGAGTGACCGTTCACCGGCCGTATCGCGCATTCGGGGAGTCCGCGGACGTCGGAACGCCGGAGAGACCGGGACCTGGCAGCGCTGAGCCAACGACGGCCGGTCCGGCCGGGTGACGCTCACCCACTCGGCCAGAAGTGGATCGTGTGCCGGGCGCCCGTGACCGACGGTGCAGCGGTTGCGGGCGAATGTCCGGTTCGGCGGCGGCCGACGGGCGGTCGTCGCGAACCCGCCCGACCTGATCGGAGGGTTCCGCGACTTCGCTTCGACAAGCCGTCGAATCCCGCCGGATGCTTGACGGATGCCCGTCCGGGGGCCACGCTAGTACTCGACGCCGGCCATATAGCGGGTCGCGTCCTTCGGACTTCACCGTCCGCCGGCTCGAAGGTTCGGTGCTCGCTATGAGCGCTCCTCGCCGGCGCGGTGTCGGCACCGGGGGAGACGTCTGGACAGACGTGCCCTCTGGTGGTAAGCTACTTGTTTGCGCTGCCCTCTTTGTGCTGCCCCGATTCGGTTGGACCCCGCCGTCAGTCCTCGGCTGCCCGCGGTACCACGCCTGACCTGGGCCGATACGGAAGGGTTCGCCGTCCCCTGACCACCAACGACAAGCACCGCCCCTTGGTTCCGGCCGCTCGGCGAACGGACGGGACCGCGCGCGATCAGCGAGTGTCCACACAGTGTTTGTCCTCGAAAGGACGAATCTTGGCAGTCACCAGCACGTCCAGGTCCACCTCTGCAAGCAGCCCCAGCCGGGTCTCCTTCGCCAAGCTCCGCGAACCACTGGAAGTACCGAACCTTCTCGCCCTGCAGACCGACTCGTTCGCCTGGCTCGTCGGCGGCGCCGAGTGGCGCGCTCGCCAGCAGGACCCGACCCCCAGCGGCCTGGACGAGATCCTCGAGGAGATCTCGCCGATCGAGGACTTCTCCGGCAACCTGTCGCTGTCCTTCTCCGACCCCCGCTTCGACGAGGTCAAGGCGAACGAGGAGGAGTGCCGGGACAAGGACATGACCTACTCGGCGCCGCTGTTCGTCACCGCCGAGTTCATGAACGGCGAGACCGGCGAGATCAAGTCGCAGACCGTCTTCATGGGCGACTTCCCGATGATGACCAGCAAGGGCACGTTCATCATCAACGGCACCGAGCGTGTCGTGGTCTCCCAGCTGGTCCGCTCGCCCGGCGTGTACTTCGACAAGTCGCTGGACAAGACGGCCGGCAAGGACGTGTTCGCCGCCAAGGTCATCCCGTCCCGGGGCGCC
This sequence comes from uncultured Actinomycetes bacterium, assembly GCA_964497705.1. Taxonomy (GTDB): domain Bacteria; phylum Actinomycetota; class Actinomycetes; order Mycobacteriales; family Nakamurellaceae; genus Nakamurella. Next base: position 77,394 of record CAZCEH010000023.1, read on the forward strand.
TGGCTCGAGTTCGACGTGGACAAGCGCGACACCATCGGCGTGCGCATCGACCGCAAGCGTCGCCAGCCGGTGACCGTGCTGCTCAAGGCCCTGGGCTGGGACACCGAGCGGATCCGCGACCACTTCTCCTGGTCGCCGGTGCTGCTGACCACGCTGGAGAAGGACCACATCGCCGGGCAGGACGAGGCGCTGCTGGACATCTACCGCAAGCTGCGCCCGGGCGAGCCGCCGACCAAGGAGAGCGCGCAGGCCCTGTTGGACAACCTGTTCTTCAAGGACAAGCGTTACGACCTGGCCAAGGTCGGCCGCTACAAGGTCAACAAGAAGCTCGGCGTCGACAAGGCGACCAGCGTCGGCACCCTCACCGAGGACGACCTGCTGGCCATCGTCGAGTACCTGCTGCGGCTGCACCAGGGCGACACGGAGTGGATCAAGGACGGGCACGCGCTGCCGGTCGAGACCGACGACATCGACCACTTCGGCAACCGCCGGCTGCGCACCGTCGGCGAACTCATCCAGAACCAGATCCGGGTGGGCCTGTCCCGCATGGAGCGGGTCGTCCGGGAGCGGATGACCACCCAGGACGTCGAGGCGATCACGCCGCAGACGCTGATCAACATCAGGCCGGTCGTCGCCTCCATCAAGGAGTTCTTCGGCACCAGCCAGCTGTCCCAGTTCATGGACCAGACCAACCCGCTGGCCGGGCTCACCCACAAGCGGCGGCTGTCCGCGCTGGGTCCTGGTGGTCTGTCCCGGGATCGCGCCTCGCTCGAGGTCCGCGACGTGCACCCGTCGCACTACGGCCGGATGTGCCCGATCGAGACCCCGGAGGGCCCGAACATCGGCCTCATCGGGTCGCTGTCCACGTTCGCCCGGGTCAACCCGTTCGGCTTCATCGAGACGCCGTACCGCAAGGTGGTCGACGGGGTCGCGACGGACCAGATCGAGTACCTGACCGCCGACGAGGAGGACCGGTTCATCATCGCGCAGGCCAGTGCGCGGCTGGATGCCGCCACCGGTGCCTTCCTGGAGAGCCGGGTGCTGGTGCGCCGCAAGGGCTCAGGCGAGGTCGACCAGGTTCCGCCGGACGAGGTCGAGTACATGGACGTCTCGCCGCGGCAGACCGTGTCGGTGGCCACCGCGATGATCCCGTTCCTGGAGCACGACGAGGCCAACCGGGCGTTGATGGGCGCGAACATGCAGCGGCAGTCGGTGCCGCTGCTGCGCTCCGAGGCGCCGCTGGTCGGCACCGGCATGGAGGCGCGCGCGGCGATCGATGCCGGCGACGTCCTGCTCGCCGAGAAGTCGGGCGTGGTCGACGAGGCCACCGCCGACTACATCTCGGTGATGAACGACGACGGCACGCACCGCACCTACCGGCTGAACAAGTTCCGCCGGTCGAACCAGGGCACCAGCTTCAACCAGCGGCCCATCGTCGACGAGGGCTCCCGGATCGAGGCCGGCCAGGTCATCGCCGACGGGCCGTGCACCGACGGCGGCGAGATGGCGCTGGGCAAGAACCTGCTGGTCGCGTTCATGCCGTGGGAGGGCCACAACTACGAGGACGCGATCATCCTCTCGCAGCGGATCGTCCAGGACGACGTGCTCACCTCGATCCACATCGAGGAGCACGAGATCGACGCCCGGGACACCAAGCTGGGTCCGGAGGAGATCACCCGGGACATCCCGAACGTGTCCGAGGAGGTCCTCGCGGACCTCGACGAGCGGGGCATCGTGCGGATCGGCGCCGAGGTGCAGGACGGCGACGTCCTGGTCGGCAAGGTCACCCCGAAGGGCGAGACCGAGCTGACCCCGGAGGAGCGGCTGCTGCGCGCGATCTTCGGCGAGAAGGCACGGGAGGTCCGGGACACCTCGCTGAAGGTGCCGCACGGTGAGACCGGCAAGGTCATCGGCATCCGGGTGTTCAACCGGGACGACGACGGCGCCGAGCTGCCGCCCGGGGTCAACGAGCTGGTCCGGGTGTACGTGGCGCAGAAGCGCAAGATCCAGGACGGCGACAAGCTGGCCGGCCGGCACGGCAACAAGGGCGTGATCGGCAAGATCCTGCCCGTCGAGGACATGCCGTTCCTGCCGGACGGCACCCCGGTGGACATCGTGCTGAACCCGCACGGCGTGCCGCGCCGGATGAACATCGGCCAGATCCTGGAGACCCACCTTGGCTGGGTGGCCTCGCAGGGCTGGCAGGTCGAGGGCGAACCGGGCTGGGCCAAGCAGCTGACCGAGCAGACCAGGGCCGCCGACGCGTGGACCAAGACCGCGACGCCGGTGTTCTCCGGCGCCTCGGAGGAGGAGATCATGGGCCTGCTCGGGGCGACCACCCCGACCCGTGACGGCGAGCGCCTGGTCAGCACCGACGGCAAGGCGACCCTGTTCGACGGGCGCACCGGGGAGCCGTTCCCGTACCCGGTGGCGGTCGGCTACATGTACATCATCAAGCTGCTGCACCTGGTGGACGACAAGATCCACGCCCGGTCCACCGGCCCGTACTCGATGATCACCCAGCAGCCGCTGGGCGGTAAGGCGCAGTTCGGCGGGCAGCGGTTCGGCGAGATGGAGTGCTGGGCGATGCAGGCCTACGGCGCCGCCTACACCCTGCAGGAGCTGCTGACCATCAAGTCGGACGACATCGTCGGCCGGGTCAAGGTCTACGAGGCCATCGTCAAGGGCGAGAACATCCCCGAGCCGGGAATCCCGGAGTCGTTCAAGGTGTTGCTCAAGGAGCTCCAGGCGCTGTGCCTGAACGTCGAGGTGCTCTCCAGCGACGGCGTCGCCATCGAGATGCGCGACAGCGACGACGACGACCTCGAGCGGGCGGCCGCGAACCTGGGCATCAACCTGTCCAGGAACGAGTCCGCCTCGGTCGACGACTTGGTGAACTGACCGCCAATTCGTCCTCATTGACGGTGGTCGGGCGCCGACCCGACCACCATCCCGGAAGCCGCCTGGGCGGGGTGGGACTCACCTCCCGCGAGCCCCGCCCCGCCCCAGGTCCGGCCCTTCCACCCCGGATCGCCACGCAGTTGGTCGAGCCAGGCCAGCGGGCGGGGTGATCACCGAAATACCGACAGACAGGGACGTGCCACCAGTGCTCGACGTCAACTTCTTCGACGAGTTGCGTATCGGTCTCGCCACCGCCGACGACATCCGCGCGTGGTCCCACGGCGAGGTCAAGAAGCCGGAAACCATCAACTACCGCACCCTCAAGCCGGAGAAGGACGGGCTCTTCTGCGAGAAGATCTTCGGGCCCACCCGGGACTGGGAGTGCGCCTGCGGCAAGTACAAGCGCGTCCGGTTCAAGGGCATCATCTGCGAGCGCTGCGGCGTCGAGGTCACCCGCGCCAAGGTGCGCCGCGAGCGGATGGGCCACATCGAGCTGGCCGCGCCGGTCACCCACATCTGGTACTTCAAGGGCGTCCCGTCGCGCCTGGGCTACCTCCTGGACCTGGCCCCGAAGGATCTCGAGAAGATCATCTACTTCGCGGCGTACCTGATCACCTCGGTCGACGAGACGGCTCGGCACAATGATCTGCCGACCATCGAGGCCGAGATGGGCGTCGAGCGCAAGAATCTGGAGAACGCCCGGGACGCCGACATCGACGCCCGCGCCAAGAAGCTCGAAAAGGACCTGGAGACCCTCGAATCAGAGGGGGCCAAGTCCGACGTGCGCCGCAAGGTGCGCGAGGGCGGTGAGCGGGAGCAGCGGCAGATCCGCGACCGCGCGCAGCGGCAGATCGACCGCCTCGACGAGGTCCTGGATACCTTCCGCAAGCTGGCCCCGCGTCAGCTGATCGTCGACGAGGTGCTCTACCGCGAGCTGGAGGATCGCTTCGGCGACTACTTCGCCGGCGGCATGGGCGCCGAGGCGCTCAAGCAGATCATCTCCGACTTCGACATCGACGCCGAGGCCGAGCTGCTGCGGGACACGATCAAGAACGGCAAGGGCCAGCGCAAGATCCGGGCGATCAAGCGGCTGAAGGTCGTCGCCGCGTTCCAGCAGACGTCGAACTCGCCGCTGGGCATGGTGCTGGACTGCGTGCCGGTGATCCCGCCGGAGCTGCGCCCGATGGTGCAGCTGGACGGCGGCCGGTTCGCCACCTCCGACCTGAACGACCTGTACCGGCGGGTGATCAACCGGAACAACCGGCTCAAGCGGCTCATCGACCTGGGCGCGCCCGAGATCATCGTCAACAACGAGAAGCGGATGCTGCAGGAGGCCGTCGACGCGCTGTTCGACAACGGCCGCCGCGGCCGGCCCG
>CAZCEH010000024.1:0-81377 GCA_964497705.1 uncultured Actinomycetes bacterium
ACAGGCGGTCGGGCGTGGTGCCGCCCGGCCGTACCCTGATGCCCGTGACGAGCCGGCCCGCGACCGGGGACCCGGACCAGGCCGGGCCCCAGCCCCTGGTCGGCGACTCGACCGACGAGCGTCACCGGCTCGGCCCGCGGGTGATCGCCTACTGGCGGTGGCGCTGGCTGGCGAGCCTGCTGCCGGCGCTGCTGCTGCTCGCCGCGCTGGCCATCGTCATTCCCTGGGGTGCCGCCTGGATCCGCTGGTCGGCGTTCACCGTGGTCGCCGTCGCCGGCGTCGCCGCGCTGATCATCCTGCCGCCGATCCGCTACCGGGTGTTCTGGTACGCCATCTCGCCGACCGAGATCGACATCCAGCACGGCATCGTCTTCATCAAGCGCAGCGTCATCCCGATGCACCGGGTGCAGAGCCTGCGGGTGGAGCGGGGTCCGATCGCCGACCACTACCGGATGGCCACGCTGCGCATCTCCACCGCGGCCAGCACCCTGTCGGTGTCCGGTCTGGACCGGCCGGAGGCGGATCTGGTGTGCACCCGGATCAGCCAGTTGGCCGACGTGGCCGATGACGTCTGACCCGCTGCCCGCCGCGGCGCCGGACCCCCGCCCGCCCAGTGCGATGGGGGTGGCCGTGCCGGACACCCGGTTGCACCCGATCTACCTGGTCATCGAGACCGCCAACACGCTGCGCCAGGCGATCCCGTTCCTGGTGGTCACCATCTTGGGGGGCGCGCCGTGGCAGGTGAACGTCGCGCTGTTCGCGCTGATCATGGTGGTGGCCACGGCCCAGTGGTACGTGCGCAAGTACTCGGTGATCGGCGGCGTGCTGCGGGTGCGCAGCGGGCTGGTCAACCGGGTGGTGCGGATCGTGCCGATCACCCGCATCACCGCGCTGGAGGCACACCGGTCGCTGACCCAGCGACTGATCGGCGTGTGGGGCCTGAAAGTCCAGTCGCCCGGCGACGGCGCCGGGTCGGTGGTGAGCCTGGCCAGCCTGTCCGGGCGGCGGCTGGACGAGCTGCGGGTGGCCCTGGAGTCCGGCCGGGCCCATCGCCGGCCGGCCCGGTCCGCGCCCGGCCGGGCCACCACCATCCAGCGCTACCTGGCCTGGCGGCACACCGAGTCGATCAAGAAGGGTCCAGACGTCATCGCCGTGCTGTCCACCCGGGACATGCTGTTGGCGACCATCACCAACAACACGATCCCGCTGATCTTCGCGGCGGCGCTGGTGGTCTGGTTCAGATTCTCCGAGTACGTGCCGGAGCGCGCGGCCGACGTCATGAAGACCACCATCGAACCGCGGGGCGTCCTGGCGGTCGTCATCGCGCTGGTCGTGGTCGCCGTCGTCGGCGGCGTGCTGTTCGGGGCGCTGCGGCTCAACCAGTTCACGCTGATCCGGGACGGTGACGTGATCCGCAACACCCGGGGACTGCTGGGCAAGCAGTCGGCCACCATCCCGGTCAAGCGGATCCAGGCCGTGCGCATCGTCGAGGGGTTCACCCGAAGCCTGTTCGGCTACTGCAGCCTGCAGATCGAGGTGGCCGGATTCGGCCGGGCGAACACCAACGAACGGATGCTCTTCCCGTTCGTCCGGACCGACCGCGCGGCCGCGCTGATCCGCCGGGTGCTGCCCGAGCTGGCCCTGCCCGAGCAGCCGCTGCGGCCGGTGCCGCGCCGGGTGTACCGCAAGTACTACGTCGTCCCGCTCAACTACGGGTACGGCTTCACCCTGCTGCTGTGGTTCCTGCCCGGGTGGTGGGCGCTGCTCGCGCTGCTGCCCTGCCCGTCGGCCGTGCTGCTGGGCTACTTCCGGGCACGGGAGGCCCGCTGGCAGATCGACGAGGAGACGGTGGTGCTGCGGTGGCGACGGATCCTGGTCCGCAACACCGTCATCGCGCACCGCTCCGGGGTGCAGAGCTCGGAATGGATGAGCTCGCCGTGGAAGGCCCGGGCGCACGTGGCGGGGTTCAAGGTGCGGTTCTCCTCGGGGCGCGGCGCCAAGATCCGGTACATGGTCGACACCGACGCGCTCATGCTGCTGCACGCCGTCGGCCGGCCGGAGCCGGCGCCGGACGGCTGACCGGTTCCGCACGCCCGGGTCCGTACCGTGGACGGCGATGCCCGGTGTGATCCCCTCGTCCCGACGCCACCGTCGACTGCTGCCGATCGTCCTGCTGACGCTCGGCCTGCCGCTGTCCGCCTGCGCGGACTTCTCCGCGGAGGCACCGACCTTCACCGTCCAGCCCTCGCTCACCGCCCGCGCGGTCGTGCCGGACGAGACCACGGCGGGGCCGCTGCCGTCGGTGCTGCCGCCGTCCGGCGCGACACCGACGCCGGCACCGAGCGGCTCGCCGCAGGCCACCGACCCGTGCGCGCCGACCGACGAGGCGGTGATCGCGACCTGCCTGGCCGCGCCGTGGGGGCTGGCGCCGCTGCCGGACGGCCAGTCGGCGCTGGTCGGCGAGCGGACCACCGGCCGGATCCTGAAGGTCGCCAAGGGCACCGACCCGCAACTCCTCGCGCAGATCGACGGTGTCGACGGCAGCGGCGACGGCGGGCTGCTGGGCCTCGTGCTGTCCCCGTCCTACGCCGAGGACGGCCTGATCTACGCCTATGTCACCACCGCGGAGGACAACCGCATCATCCGCATCGCCGCCGGCGACGTGCCGAAGGCGATCTTCACCGGCATCCCCAAGGGGGCCACCCACAACGGCGGGCGCCTGGCGTTCGCCACCGACCGCACCCTGTACGTGGGCACCGGCGACACCGGCAACCCCGCGCTGGCCGGCGATCCGACCTCGCTGGCCGGAAAGGTGTTGCGGCTGGACGAGTTCGGCAAGCCGGCCGGCTCGAACCCGGCACCGGACTCGGCCGTGTACGCCTCCGGGTTCAGCCAGGTCGCCGGTATGTGCCCGCTCACCGACGGCACCATGGCCGCGCTGGATCACCGCGGCGGCTCGGACGTGCTGCTGCCGCTGACGGCGGGCAGGAGCTACGCCACCCTCGCCCAGGGCGACGCGTTGTGGACCTGGACGCCGGCCGACGGCGGCGCCGCCGACTGCGCGGTCGCCAACGGCATGCTCGCCAGCACCTCGCTGGACAAGCAGCAGCTGACCGGGCTGCGGATGGCCGGCCCGCGGACCTTCACCGGTTCGCCCGCCGTGCTGCTGGACAACCGGTACGGCCGGCTGCTGACGGTCGTCGGGGACAGCTCCGGGTTGCTGTGGCTGACCACGTCCAACAAGGACGGGCTCGGTCAGCCGGTGCCCAGCGACGACCGGGTCGTGGTGGTGCCCTCCGGCGGGTCCGACGGCGGCGGCGGCCCGGACTGACGGCGGCTCACAGCCGCCGGTTGACCAGCACCGGCAGCGACTCCCGCACCCGCGTCGCCTCGTCCGGGTCGATGTCGACGACCAGCAGGCCGGGCTCCGGCCCCAACTGCTCGATGACCTCGCCCAGCGGCGACACGGCGACGCTGCCGCCGATGCCGGTCGGCGCGCCGCCGGCCGGCTCGCGCCCGACGGTCACCGGGTCGGCCTGGGCGGCGGCCAGCAGGAAGCTGGTGCTGTCCAGTCCCCGCGCCCGGGTCAGCAGGTCCCACTGCGCCCGCTTGCCGGGGCCGGCGCCCCACGACGCCGCGAGCAGCATCACCGTGGCTCCCCGCCGGCCCAGCTCCTGGTACAGGCCGGGAAAGCGCACGTCGTAACAGACCGACAGGCCCACGGTGACCCCGTCGACGTCGACGGTGACCGGCTCGATGCCGGGCGCGACCGTCCGGGACTCCCGGAAGCCGTAGGCGTCGAACAGGTGGATCTTGTCGTAGGACGCCTCGACACCGGCGCCGGTGACCAGCAGGGTGTTGCGCACCCGCCCGCCCGCGCCGGGGGTGAACATGCCGGCCACCACGGTGATCCCGTGCGTCCGCGCGATCTGTCGCACGGCCGTCGCCCAGGGCCCGTCGAGCGATTCGGCGACCGGCGCCAGGGACACCCCGAACGCGCACATGGTCGCCTCCGGGAGCACCAGCAGGCGAGCGTCCGCGCGCGCGGCCCGGGCGGCGGCGTCCTGCACCAGCTCGAGGTTGCGCGTGGGCTGCACCCCGCTGACGATCTGGCCGAGCGCGATCCGCATCGCCGGCCCCCGCTCAGCCCGAGCCGCCGACGGTGGCGAGCACCAGCTCGCGCACCCGGGCCGCATCGGCCTGGCCCCTGGTGGCCTTCATCACCGCGCCGACGATCGCGCCGGCGGCCTGCACCTTGCCTGAGCGGATCTTGTCCGCCACCCCGGGTTGGGCGGCCAGCGCCTCGTCCACCGCCCGCTGCAGCGCCGAGTCGTCGGACACCACGGCGAGCCCGCGCGCGGCGATCACCTCGTCCGGCTCGCCCTCGCCGGCCAGCACCCCGTCGACGACCTGGCGGGCCAGCTTGGTGGTCAGCTCGCCCGCGGTCACCTTGTCGATCACCCGGGCCAGCTGCCCCGGGGTGATCGGCAGCTCGTCCAGCCCGACGCCCCGCGCGTTGGCCTGCTGGCCCAGGTAGGACGTCCACCAGGACCGGGCCTCCGCCGCCGGGGCGCCCGCCTCGACGGTCGCCGCCACCAGTTCCACCCCGTCGGCCGCGACCAGATCCCGCATCTGCAGGTCGGTGAAGCCCCACTCGGCCTGCAGGCGGGACCGGCGCAGCCAGGGCAGCTCCGGCAGTTGCTCGCGGATCCGCTCGACCCAGTCGGCCGCCGGGGCGACCGGAACCAGATCCGGCTCGGGGAAGTACCGGTAGTCCTCGGCGGTCTCCTTCGACCGGCCGGGCGACGTCGTCCCGGAGGCCTCGTCGAAATGCCTTGTCTCCTGGGTGACTTTCCCACCATGGACGAGAACGGCGGCCTGCCGGGTGATCTCGTACCGGACCGCCCGCTCCACCGAGCGCAGCGAGTTGACGTTCTTGGTCTCCGTGCGGGTGCCGAACACCGGGTTGCCGGCCGGGGTCAGGGACAGGTTGGCGTCGCAGCGCAGCGACCCCTGGTCCATCCGGACATCCGACACGCCAAGCGTTTTCAGCAGGTCGCGGAGCGCCGTGACGTAGGCGCGGGCGACCGTCGGGGCATCTGCCTTCGTCCCGACGATGGGCTTGGTGACGATCTCCACCAGCGGGACGCCGGCCCGGTTGTAGTCCAGCAGCGAGTACTCGGCGCCGTGAATGCGCCCGGTCGCGCCGCCGACATGGGTGGACTTGCCGGTGTCCTCCTCCATGTGCGCCCGTTCGATCTGCACCCGCACGGCCTGCCCGTCGATCTGCACGTCCAGGTAGCCGTCGGACGCGATCGGGTCGTCGTACTGGGAGGTCTGGAAGTTCTTGGGCATGTCCGGGTAGAAGTAGTTCTTCCGGGCGAACTGGCACCACGGCGCGATCGTGCAGTTCAGCGCCAGGCCGATGCGGATCGCGTACTCCACCGCGGTGCGGTTGATGGTCGGCATCGCCCCCGGCAGCGCCAGGCAGACCGGGCAGATCTGGGTGTTCGGCGGCGCGCCGAACTCGGTCGGGCAGCCGCAGAACATCTTGGTGGCCGTGCCCAGTTCGACGTGAACCTCCAGACCGAGCACCGGGTCGAAACGTTCGATGGCCTCGTCGAAGTCCAGCAGGGTCGCGGTCGTCATCGGGTGAGCGCCTCCAGATCCGGCACGCTGTCCGGGACTAGCGTGGAATGCTTTGCCAGGTAGGCAGTCTCGAATGCCGCGGCGACCCGGTAGATGCGCTCCTCGCCGAGCGCCGGGCCCATGATCTGCAGGCCGACCGGCAGGCCGGTGTCGGACGCGATGCCGCTGGGCACGCTCATCGCCGGAATCCCAGCCAGCGAACCGGGAATCGTCGCCAGGTCGTTGAGATACATGGCCATCGGGTCGTTCACCTTCTCGCCGAGCGGGAAGGCGGTCACCGGCGACGACGGCGAGATCAGCACATCGGCGGTGGCGAAGGCGCTCTCGAAGTCGCGCCGGATCAGCGTGCGGACCTTCTGGGCGGAGCCGTAGTAGGCGTCGTAGTAGCCGGCGGACAGCGCGTAGGTGCCCAGGATGATCCGGCGCTTGACCTCCGCGCCGAAGCCCTCGCCGCGGGTCCTGGACATCACCTCTTCGGCCGACGCCGCGCCGTCGTCGCCGACCCGCAGCCCGTACCGCATCGCGTCGAACCGGGCCAGGTTGGAGGAGCACTCGCTGGGCAGGATCAGGTAGTAGGCGGCCAGCCCGTACCGGAAGTGCGGGCAGTCCACCTCGACGATCTCGGCGCCGGCGGCGGCCAGCGTGGCGACCGCGGCGTCGAACGACTCGAGCACGCCGGCCTGGTAGCCCTCGCCGCGCAGCTGCCGGACCACGCCGACGCGCATCCCGGCGACCCCGTCGAGCTGTCCGCGCCGGACGGCGTCGACGACGGACGGCACCGGGCTGTCGATCGAGGTGGAGTCGCGCGGATCGTGGCCGGCGATCACCTCGTGCAGCAGGGCGGTGTCCAGCACGGTGCGCGCACACGGGCCGACCTGGTCCAGCGAGGAGGCCAGCGCGATCACCCCGTACCGGGACACTCCGCCGTAGGTGGGCTTGGTGCCGACGGTGCCGGTCACCGCGGCGGGCTGGCGGATGGAGCCGCCGGTGTCGGTGCCGATGGCCAGCGGCGCCTCGAACGCGGCCAGCGCGGCCGCCGAACCGCCGCCGGAGCCGCCCGGGATCCTTGCCAGGTCCCACGGGTTGCGGGTCGGCCCGTAGGCCGAGTTCTCGGTGGACGAACCCATCGCGAACTCGTCCAGGTTGGTCTTGCCCAGGATGACCACCCCGGCGTCCAGCAGCCGGCTGGTGACCGTGGCGTGGTACGGCGGCCGCCAGCCTTCGAGGATCCTGGAACCGGCGGTGGTCGGCACCCCCTGCTGCACCACGATGTCCTTGAGCGCCAGCGGCACCCCGGCCAACGGGGACAATGGAGCCCCGTCAGCGCCCGCTCCGGCGGCGACGGCCCGGTCGGCCGCGTCCGCCTGGGCCAGGGCCAGGTCGGCGGAGACGTGCAGGAACGCGTGCACCGCGGCGTCCACCGCCTCGATGCGGTCCAGGTGGGCCTGGGTCACCTCGCGGGAGCTCACCTCGCCCCGCACGATCGCGTCGGCCAGCGCGGCTGCCGTCATCCGGGTCAGGTCGTGCTCGCTCACTGCTCCTCCCCCAGGATCTGCGGCACCCGGAACCGGCCGTCCTCCGCCGCCGGCGCGCCGGCCAGCGCGGCGTCCCTGGTCAGGCCCGGACGCACCACGTCGTCCCGGTACACGTTGGTCAGCGGCACGGCGTGGCTGGTCGGCTCGACCCCCGGCGTCTGCGCCACCTCACTGACCGTGGCCACTGCGTCCAGGATCACCGAGAGCTGCCCGACGTAGGTGTCCAGCTCCTGCTCGGTCAGCTCGAGCCGGGCCAGATGAGCCAGATGAGCGACATCGTCCCTGGTCAAGGTCGGTTTGGTCACGGGTCTCCCGGGGCAGGTCGGTGGTGGTCGAGACGGCGCCCCGATCCTAGTCGGCCGAGCCTGCGAGGCCGCCTCGAACGCTAGTCGGCCGAGCCTGCGAGGCCGCCTCGAACGCTAGTCGGCACCGGCGCACAGGCCCGGAACCGCGGGCCGGACGCACGCCTGTGATCTGCTCGAAACGCGATTCCGTGACAATGGGTGCTCCAGACAACGGGTGCGCGAACCCGAACCGAGCGAAGCCGTCCCCGGGAAGCGAGCGAATCGTGATGTCGTTTGTTCTTCGCGTTGTCCTGCCCGACCGGCCGGGCACCCTCGGCGCGGTGGCCACCGCCCTGGGCGAGGTCGGTGCGGACATCCTGGCGATGGACGTCGTCGAACGGTCGCCCGACCTGGCGGTCGACGACATCGTGGTGGCGCTGCCGCTGGGTCGGCAGCCGGACACGCTGATCACGGCCGCCGAGAAGGTGGACGGGGTGCACGTCGAGTCGGTGCGGCCGGATCCGGGGGTGGCCGCGCGGCACCGCGAGTGGGAGCTGGTCGAGGCGATCGCGGCCGACCCCACGCAGGCGGTGCCCACGCTGGCCCGGATGCTGCCGCTGGTGCTGCGGGCCGGGTGGGCGATCGTGGTCCGGGCACCGGCCAACGGCGGCCCGGGTTCGGTGCGGTTGCTGGCCGGCGGCGGCGGCGTGCCCGACCTGACGACGGTGGAACCCGGCTGGGCGCCGATCGACAAGGCCGCGGTGCTCGACCCGGAGGCGCCGTGGGTGCCCGAGGACTGGAAGACGATCGGCACCGAGTTGGCCGCCGCTCCGCTGTGGGACCCGGAGACGACGGTGATCGTCGGGCGCCCCGGCGGCCCGGCGATGCGCGATTCGGAGGTGGCTCGGCTCGGCCACCTGGCGGGCCTGACTTCGGTGGTGACCGGCCGACCGCCGCTGGCCGCGCCGGACTGACCGGTACCGGGACGGGCCCGTCCGGTCAATAGAGTCGGCCTGTGCCCACCAGCCTGCGACTCGAGATCTTCCCCGCGGACCTGAATGCGACCGTCCGGTTCTACGTGGATCTGCTGGGCTTCACCCTGGTGGCCGACCGGCGGGCCGATCCGCTGCCCTACCTGGACATGGTGCGCGACGGCGTGCGGATCGGCGCGGTCGCGGTGCCGGGCGGCCAGACCGGCCACCGGCACCCGCCGACCGGGGTGGAGATCGTCGTGGAGGTCGACTACCTGCACGCCGAGCGGGACCGCATCGCCAGGGCCGGGTGGCCGATCGAGGAGGACATCACGCTGCGGCCCTGGGGGCTCAAGGACTTCCGGCTGCTCGACCCCGACGGCTACTACCTGAGGTTCACCACGCACGACCGCTGAGCCGTCAGGCCCGGCGCCACCACCGGTTGCGGCCGGACAGGGCCAGCAGTTCGGTCAGGTCGTCCGTGCACCCGGGCACCGGGATGGGCGGGGCGAACGCATCGGCCCGCAGCCAGTGCTCCTGCGACTCCTTCGCCCGCTCCAGCACGGCCGCCACCAGGTCGTTGGGCAGCTCGTCCGGGGCGCCGATCGCCCTGGCCAGGTCCCAGGCGTGGATGGCCAGGTCCGCGGTGATCAACCAGCCCAGGTTCGCCAGCGTCGAGGTCGACCCGTCCGGAAGCGGGGCCGGCACGCTCCAGTCGGCGACGGCCTCGAACGCGGCGGTCGACGCGGCCGCCGCGCTGGCCCAGGCGTCGACCAGGTCGGCGCCGGTCGCCGTGCTCGGGGCCGACGTGCGGCCGGTGAATTCCGCGGCGATCCGGTTCTGCACGTTCACCACGTGCCGGATCAGCCGCTGCACGTCCCAGTCGGCGTCGGGTGTGCTGGACGACCACTGGGCGGGGCCGACCGCGCGGATCCGGGCGTCGAACTGGCGCACCGCGCTGCGGTACAACGGGACGAGCATCAGCCCAACTCCTTCAGTAGCGGCAGGAGGTCCTGCGAGAACTGTTCCAGGAAGCGGCGCTGGTCGTCGCCGGGTCCGTGCACGACCAGGTGGTTGAGCCCGGCGTCCACGTACCGCCCGATCTGCGCGGCGGCGTCCTGCGGATCGGAGGCGACGATCCAGCGCTTGGCGATCTGCTCGATCGGCAGCTGATCGGCCAGCCGCTCCATCTCCTGCGCCGAGTTGACCGTGTGCTTCTGCTCGGCGGTCAGCGACAGCGGCGCCCAGAACCGGGTGTTGTCCAGCGCGACCTGCGGGTCCCGGTCGTAGGACAGCTTGATCTCGATCATCCGGTCCAGCTCGTCCAGCGTGCGCCCGGAGGCCCGGGCACCCTCCGCCGCCGCCGGGATCAGCTTGTCGGTGTACAGGTCCATGCCCTTGCCGGAGGTGCAGATCATCCCGTCGCCGGCCCGGCCGGCGTACTTGGCGACGACCGGGCCGCCGGCGGCGATATACACCGGCACCGGTTCGGCCGGCCGGTCGTAGATCATCGCGTCGACCAGCCGGTAGTACTCGCCCTCGAAGGTCACCGAGTCCCGGGTCCACAGCAGCCGCATCAGCCGGACCGCCTCGCGCAGCCGGGCGAACCGCTCCTTGAACTCCGGCCACGGCGCGCCCGACACGGCGTGCTCGTTGAGCGCCTCGCCGGTCCCCACGCCGAGCATGACCCGGTTGTCGTAGAGCACCGCCATGGTCGCGAAGGCCTGCGCGATCACCGCCGGGTTGTACCGGAAGGTGGGGGTCAGCACGCTCGTGCCGATCCGCACCCGCCGGGTCCGCTCCCCCACCGCGGCCATCCAGGTCAGCGCGAACGGCGCGTGCCCGCCGTTGTGCCGCCAGGGCAGGAAGTGGTCCGAGACCACCACGCTGTCCAGCCCGACCTGCTCGGCCAGCACCGCGAACTCGACCAGATCCCGGGGACCGAACTGCTCGGCCGACGCCTTGTAACCCACCTTGACCGTCATGCGCTCCTCGCCCTCGTCCGTGCGTCATCTCGTCCGTGCGTCATCTCGTCCGTCCGTCATCGAAGACGGAGTTCCCGCAGCCCGCGGATCACGAAGAACGGCTCGTACCGCGGTTCGGCGACCAGCTCCGGCCGCGGCAGGTCGCGGCGCAGCCGGTCCAGCGACACCGCGATCTCCAGCCGGGCCAGCGGCGCGCCGATGCAGAAGTGGGTGCCGCCGCCGAACCCGATGTGCCCGGTGTCGCCGCGGCCGATGTCGAAGCGGTCCGGGTCCGGGAAGCGTGCCGGGTCCCGGTTCGCCGAGCCGAACAGCATCGCGATGCGGTCGCCGACCGCCAGCGGTTGCCCGGCGATCTCGACGCCGTCGCCGCGCACCCAGCGTTCGAACAGCTGCAGCGGGCCGTCCCAGCGGATCATCTCCTCGACCGCGACGGACGGGTCGACCGCGGCGTCGCCGGAGCCGGACACCAGGCGCGCCCACTGGTCGGGATGGGTCAGCAGCGCCCGCATCCCGTTGCCCAGGGTGTTCACCGTCGCCTCGTGCCCGGCGTTGAGCAGCACGATGACCGTGCAGACGATCTCGTCCCGGGTCAGCCGGTCGCCGTGATCCGCGATCCCGATCAGCTCGGAGATCAGGTCGCCGCGCGGCTGCCGACGGCGCCGGTCGATCAGCGTGCGCACGTAGTCCACGAACTCGCCGGCCGCCCGTTCGGCCGCGGCCCGGTGCTCGTCGTCGGTGCTGATCTCGTACATCTTGACGATGGCGTGCGACCAGTCCAGCAGCCGCGGCCCGTCGTCCACCGGCACGCCCAGCAGGGTGCAGATGACCGCGACCGAGAACGGTTGCGCGTAGTCGGCGATCAGGTCGAACTCACCGAGTTCGCGTGCTGCGGACAGGGTCCGGTCGCTGTAGTCCTCGACGACCGGGCGCAACGCGGACACCGCGCGCGGGGTGAAGACGGCGCTGACCAGCCGGCGCAGCCGGGTGTGGTCCGGCGGCTCCAGGTTCAGCAGCGACCAGCGTTCGGACTCGGCCCAGCGGGGCCACCGCGGGTCGGGCTCGTAGCCGCGGCCCAGCCGGCGGTCCCGCAGCGCCGCGTGCACGTGCTCGAACCGGGTGAGCAGGTAGACGTTCCGCGGTTCGTGCCACAGCACCGGTCCCCGCTCCCGGAGCCGGGCGTACACCGGGTAGGGGTCGGCCAGAAAGACCGGCGACGACGGGTCGAAACCCAGTTCGGCCAGACTCATTCCGGTTCGGGCTCCGGTTCGGGCTCCGGTTCGGGCGCGTTGGTGGCCACCTTCCGGGCCTCGTCGGGTCCCTGATCGAGCAGCACCCGGAACCCGGCCTCGTCCAGGATCGGTACGCCGAGCGAGAGCGCCTTGTCGTACTTGGACCCGGGGTTGTCGCCGACCACCACGAACGCGGTCTTGGACGAGACCGACGCGGCGGCCTTGGCCCCGCGGCCGAGCAACTGCGCCTTGGCCTCGTCCCGGGAGAAGCCCTCCAGGCCGCCGGTCACCACCACGGACAACCCGGCCAGGGTCTGCTCGGGACGGTCGGTGACCTCGTCGGCCATCCGCACGCCGGCGGCCGCCCACTTGTCCACGATCTGCTCGTGCCAGTCGACGGTGAACCATTCGATGACCGCGTCGGCGATGATCGGGCCAACCCCCTCGGCCGCCGCGAGTTCCTCCCGGGATGCGGCCCGGATCGCCTCGACCGAGCCGAACTGCTGGGCCAGTGCCCGGGCTGCGGTGGGCCCGACGTGCCGGACGGACAGCGCGACCAGCACCCGCCACAGCGGCTGCGCCTTGCGTGCCTGAAGGTTCTGCAACAGCTTGCCGCCGTTGGCCGACAGCGTCCCGGCCTTGGTGACGAACAGCGGGACGGTCAGCAGCCGCTCCGGCGTGAGCTCGAAGATGTCGCCCTCGTCGGTGATCGCGCCGGCCTGCAGCAACGCGGTGGCCGCCTCGTAGCCCATGCCCTCGATGTCGAAGGCTCCGCGGCCGGCCAGGTGGAACACCCGTTCCCGCAGTTGCGCCGGGCAGGAGCGGGCGTTGGGACAGCGGATGTCGACGTCCCCCTCCTTGGCCGGGGCGAGCGCCGTGCCGCATTCGGGGCAGTGCGTGGGCATGACGAAGTCGCGCAGCTCGCGGCCCTCCCGCAGGTCGGCCACCGGTCCGAGGATCTCCGGGATCACGTCGCCGGCCTTGCGCACCACCACGGTGTCGCCGATCTTCACGCCCTTGCGGACCACCTCGTCCTGGTTGTGCAGGGTGGCCATGCCCACCGTCGACCCGGCGATGAGCACCGGCTCCAGCACGGCGAACGGGGTGACCCGGCCGGTCCGGCCGACGTTGACCTGGATGTCCCGGAGCAGGGTGGTGGCCTCCTCGGGCGGGTACTTGTAGGCGATCGCCCATCGCGGGGCGCGGGAGGTGGACCCGAGCCGGCGCTGTACCGCCACCTCGTCGACCTTGATCACCAGGCCGTCGATGTCGTGCGACAGGTCGTGCCGGTGCTCGGCCCAGTAGGCGATCCGGTCGATGATCTCCCGGTCCGAGTGCACCACCCGGTTGTGCTCGGAGATCGGCAGGCCCCAGGACCGCAGCCGGTCGTAGGCCTGCGACTGCCGGGTGATCTCGAACCCGACCCGGGCGCCGATGCCGTGGCAGAGCATGGTCAGCGGCCGGGACGCGGTGATCCGTGGGTCCTTCTGCCGCAAGGACCCGGCGGCGGAGTTGCGCGGGTTCGCGAACGGCGCCTTGCCGGCGGCGACCAGGGCGGCGTTGAGCTCCTCGAAGCCCTCGAGCGGGAAGAACACCTCGCCCCGGATCTCCACGAACTCGGGCACGTCGTGCGCGCCGTCGTCACGCAGCCGCTCGGGCACCGCCCTGATGGTCCGGACGTTGAGCGTGACGTCCTCGCCCACCCGGCCGTCGCCGCGGGTGGCGGCCCGGACCAGCCGGCCCCGTTCGTAGCTGAGGTTGACCGCCAGCCCGTCGATCTTCAGTTCGGTCAGCCAGCTGACCTCGCCCCCGGCGTCCCGCTGGGTGCGGGCCAGCCACCCGGACAGCTCGTCGGCGGAGAACACGTTGTCCAGCGACAGCATCCGTTCGGCGTGCTCGACGGCGGCGAACCCGGTGGCGAACCCGCCGCCGACCCGCTGGGTCGGTGACTCGGGCGTGCGCAGCGAGGGGTACCGCTCCTCCAGGGCGTCCAGCTCGCGCAGCAGCTCGTCGAACTCGCCGTCCGACATGGTCGGCGCGTCGAGCACGTAGTAGCGGAACTGGGCGTCGCCGACGATGCGGGTCAGCTCGGCGTACCGGTGGGCCGCGTCCTCGGGCACGCCGATGGCGGGCAGCTCGGCCGTCGCGGGCAGGGAGTCGGCGGTCTCGCTCACCCGGACAACACTAGGACGACCGTCTGACAGGCTGGGATTCATGTCACCGAACCCGACCGCGCTCGGCCCGGATCTGCTCGCCTTCCTGGCCGAACGCCACCTGGCGTCGCTGAGCACCCTGCGCCGGGACGGGTCCCTGCACGTGGTCGCGGTCGGCTTCACCTTCGACCCGGAGGCCGGGCTGGTCCGGGTGATCACCAGCGACGGGTCGGTCAAGGTGCGCAACGCCGAACGCGCGGCGGCCGGCGGCGGCGCGCCCCGGGCCGCGGTCTGCCAGGTGGACGGCCGCCGCTGGGTGAGCCTGGAGGGCGCGGTGCGGGTCAGCCGGGATCCCGCCGAGGTCCTGGAGGCGGAGCGGCGCTACGCGCGGCGCTACCGGCCGCCGCGGGTCAATCCCCGCCGGGTGAGCATGCTGGTCACCGTCGACCGGGTGCTCGGCCACGCCTGAACTGGCGGATCGGGCCGCGCATGGCATGCTTGGTATGCATCGCATCGGCACTCGAGCCGATCCACCGGGAAGGCTCCCATGGACAAGTCCAACGACATGGCCGAGGCGTTCGGCGCCTTCGTGAAGGCGCAGCGCCGGCTGGCGAACATCTCCCAGCGGCAGCTCGCCAAGGCCAGCGGCATGTCCGACTCCTACCTCAGCCAGATCGAGCGTGGCCAGTACCGGCCGTCCGCCGAGGTGCTCCGCGGCATCGCCGGCGCCCTGCACATCCCGCCGGCGGTGCTGTTCGGGCAGTTCGGCCTGCTGGACACGACGGAGGAGCAGGCGCCGAGGGTGAGCGTGGAGGAGGCGATCCGGCTGGACGATTCGCTCACCCAGGACAAGAAGGACGCCCTGCTGCACATGTACCGGACGCTCCGAGAATCTGCTTGATTTATCAAGCACGCTGCTTGACATACTTCGGATTGCTTGGCAGACTAAGCACCGTCAGTCGAACACCAACAGACCCGAAGGATGACTTCCATGACCGACTACGTCGCCCAGGCCGCCAAGGCCGCCGATGAGTACCTCGCCACCGTCGCCAAGGTCCAGGACAACTTCGTCGAGGCCGTCGCGGCGTTCGTGAAGGCCCTGCCCGAGCTGCCGAAGCCGGCCGTCGACGTGCCGGTGCCGGCCGACCTGCCCAAGGCCGAGGCCGTCAGCGCCGCCACCTTCGACTTCGCCGAGAAGGTCCTCGCCCAGGGCCGCGCGACCACCGACAAGCTGATCGCCGTGCTGGCCCCGGCCGCCTGAGCCGTTCCCGGCACCACCACACCGGACCCACGGCCGTTCGGGGGACGACGAGCCCCCGGACGGCCGTGACCCATTTCTTCGCACTTCTCGACACGGAGGGCCCCGGACATGAACCAGCGCGTCAGCTTTGCTCCGGCGGCCGGATCCGGCTCGCCCCACCACCACCAACAACAGATCCGACGGGTTGACGCGCACTCGTCGACGCCCAATATCGCCGACCGGTTCGCCGACCTGCTCGCCCCGCTGAGCCCGCGGCAGCGACGCGGCCTGATCGCCCGGCTGTCCCAGGGCTACTACGAGGGCTGGCGACCCAACCGGGCCGAGGTCGCCGCCCTGGTCGCCCAGGAGTTGCGCAGAAGCCCGCGCTGAGGTTCACCAACCCTCGGGCAGGTCCCGCAGCGCCCCGGCCAGTTCGGTGCACAACCGCATCGCCCGCACCGACCAGGTACGGTCGGCGCCGGCGAGCCCGCAGGTCGGGGTGGGTACCACGGACCGGGCGAGGTCGTCCCGCCGAAAACCCAGCCGGTTCCAGACGTCCAGCAGCGGCGCGGCCCAGTGCCGCAGCGGCCGATCGGTTCTCACCGGCCCCGTGCTCGGGATCACCCCCGCCAGCAGGATTCCGCCGCCGTCGACCAACTCGCCGATCGCGTCCAGCGCCGCCGGGCGCTCCCCGACGACCGTCAGGTCCACGGCCAGCGCGTCGAACCCGCAGGAACGCAGCAGGCGCATCGGCGCCGCACCATGACAGCAGTGCGCCACCGTCGGCCGATCGCCGATCGATTCGGCCACGGCGGTCAGCAGCTCCTGCGCGCGGGCCGCCGGGACGGCCGGGACCGTGCCGAAACCGCTTGCCGTCGGGAGGTTCCCGGCCAGCACCGCGGGCAGGGACGGTTCGTCGAGCTGCACGACGACGCCGGTGCCGGGCAGCCGGCGGGACACCTGCGACAGATGCGCGGCCAGGCCCTCGATCAGGGACTGCGCGAGGTCGGCGACCGCACCCGGATCGGTCAGCGCCCGATGCCCGGACGCCACCTCCACGCCGGCCGCCAGCGTCCACGGCCCACACACCTGCACCTTGACCCAGTCCGCGCCGGCGTAGTGCTCCTGCGCGGCGTCCAGGTCCCAGGCCATCAGGTCCTTGGCCCGCATGGTGTCCCGGCCGGGACGGCGGGCGATCCGCCAGCCGGACGGGACCACCTCCGCCCAGATGTCCACGAGCAGGCCGACGGTGCGGCCGACGAGGTCGGCGCCGACCCCCCGGTTTGGCAGCTCGACCAGGTGCGGCAGGTCCGGCAACTCCCCGGCGACCATCGCGGCCCCCTCGCCGGCCGAGCTGCCGGGCAGCGACCCGATGCCGGTGGCCGCTCCGGCATGCCACTCCCGCCGCACCGGGAACTGGTCCAGCAGCGACGGACCGGTGTCGGGGTCGGGGATCTCCAACCGTGCCTGCGTCATCAGCCCGTCCGCACGATCGTGCCGGCGGCGATCACGAACTGGTCGGCCATGGGTTCCCCGTCCGCCGCGTCGGCACCCGCCCCGCCGTAGAGCACCATGGTCTGCCCGGGCGCGACCCCGCGAGCCGGCCGGTCCAGGTGCAGCCGCAGGGCACCGCCCACCAGATCGGCCGAGCCGCCGACGGTGCCGCCGTGGGCCCGCAGCTGGGCCTGCACCCGCATCGGGAACGCCGGCTCGTGGCCGCCCGGGAACACCACCCGATCGGCGAGGACCAGCCGCACGTCCAGCCCGTCGGCCGGGCCGACCGTGACCGTGCCGGTGACCGGCTCGATGCCCAGCACGTACCGGGGCCGGCCGTCCGGAGCCGGCCGGTCCAGCCGCAGGCCCTTGCGCTGGCCGATGGTGTAGGCGAAGAAGCCGTCGTGCTCGGCGAGCTGCTCGCCGGTCGACGCGTCGACGACGGCACCCGGCCGGGCTCCCAGCTTGTCGACCAGATAGCCGTGCGTGTCGCCGTCGGGGATGAAGCAGATGTCGTAGGAGTCGGGCTTGGCGGCCACCGCGAACCCCCGCTGCCGCGCCTGCTCCCGCACCTGCGGCTTGGTCAGGCCGCCGAGCGGGAACATGCTGTGCGCCAACTGCTCCGGGGTGAGCACGGCCAGCACGTAGGACTGGTCCTTGGCCACGTCCAGGCCACGGTAGAGCACGCCGTCGACCACGCGGGCGTAGTGCCCGGTGGCCACCGCGTCGAACCCGAGCGCCGTCGCCCGGTCCAGCAACGCCGCGAACTTGATCTTCTCGTTGCACCGCAGGCAGGGGTTGGGGGTCCGGCCGGCCGCGTACTCGGCCAGGAAGTCCACGACCACGTCCTCCAGGAAGTCGTCACTGAAATCCCAGACGTAGTAAGGGATATCGAGCCGATCGCAGACCCGCCGGGCATCGAAGGCGTCCTCGACCGTGCAGCAGCCGCGCGATCCGGTGCGCAGCGTGCCGGGCGTCCTGGACAGCGCCATGTGCACGCCGGTCACGTCATGGCCCGCCTCGACGGCCAGCGCCGCGGCGACCGCGGAGTCCACCCCGCCGCTCATCGCGGCGAGCACCCTGCGCGCCGCGGCCATCAGCGCCGCCGCGCCCCGGCCAGCGCCGCCGCCCGCCGCGACCGCTGCACCGCCGGGCCGATGGCCCCGGCGACGGCGGCCACGTCGTCGACGGTCGAGGTGTGCCCGAAGGAGAATCGCAACGAGCCACGAGCCGCCCGTTCGTCGATACCCATCGCCAGCAGCACGTGCGACGGCCGGGCCACCCCGGCCGTGCACGCCGAGCCCGTCGAGCACTCGATGCCGGCGGCGTCCAGCAGCATCAGCAGCGAGTCGCCCTCGCAGTCGGGGAACCGCAGGTGCGCGTTGCCGGGCAGCCGGGACGGTCCCCCGTCCATCAGGCCGGCGCCGGGGTCCCCGGTGAGCAGGACGTCGGGAATCAAGGCGGTGACCGTGCGGATCAGCTCGTCGCGCAGGGCGGCCTGGTCGGCCGCCCGTGCGGCCCGGTGCGTGACGGCGTCCCGGACGGCCACGGCCAGGCCGACGGTCCCGGCCACGTCGAGCGTGCCGGAGCGGATGCCGCGTTCCTGACCGCCGCCGAACATGATCGGGGCGATCGACGTGTCCCGCCGGGCGAGCAGCAGGCCGGCGCCGGTCGGCCCGCCCACCTTGTGGCCGGTGACGGTCAGCGCGTCCACCCCCGCCCGGGTGAAGTCGACGGGAAGCTGGCCGAGTGCCTGCACCGCGTCGGTGTGGAAGGGGATGCCGTGGGTGTGCGCGACCTCGGCCAGCTCGCGCACCGGATTGACCGTGCCGACTTCGTTGTTGGCCCACATGACGGTGACCAACGCCACATCGTCCGGGTTCTCCGCGATCGCCGCGGCGAGGGTGTCCGCGTGCACCCGGCCGAAGTCGTCGACCTCCAGCCAGGTCACCGCGGCACCCTCGGCGGCCACCAGGTGCTCGACCACGTCCAGCACGGCGTGGTGCTCGATCGCCGGGGCGATGATCCGGGTGCGACGCGGGTCCACGGTCACCCGAGCCCGATAGATGCCGGTCACCGCGAGATTGTCCGATTCGGTGCCGCCGGAGGTGAACACCACCTCGCTGGGCCGGGCGCCCAGGGCGGCCGCGATGGCCTCCCGCGACTCCTCCACCCGCCGCCGGGCGGCCCGTCCGGAGGTATGCAGCGACGAGGCGTTGCCGGTGAGGGTCATCGCCTGGGACATCGCGGCGATCACCGCCGGTAGCACCGGGGTGGTCGCGGCATGGTCGAGGTAGGTCATCGCGCCTCAAGGGTAGGTGCTGCCCGCGGGTCGCGTTGCCGATCCGGCCGTCCTGACCGACTCTGGACGGGCACGGTCGCCATCCGGCGACCCGAGGAGGGGATCCGCCACATGGCCGTCTCGGTGAATCTGGACAAGGCGCTCGACAAGGCCTACGAGAGCTCGAGCCTGGAGGAGATCCTGGCGGCGCCGCCGTCGGCGCTGGCCGGCCTGACCGAGAAGCACGACGAGCTGCTGGCCGGCCTGGGCATCAAGTCCATCCGCGATCTGGGCGTGAACAAGTACTTCGCCCTCGCGAGCGTGCTGGTGACGCTGTCCGGCAAGACCGGCTGAGCGTCAGGCGGCGAGCGCCCGGCTGATCCGGCCGTGCGCTCGCGAGGCCGCCCGCGCCCGGTGTCGCGCCCGGTGGGCCCGGTCCTGGATGGCCGGCACCGGCGGCTGCCATCGCACGTGCGCCACCAACGGTCCGGATCGCAGCACCCGGTGGAAGCCGTGCGGCGGACCGCCGCAGGTGGTCGTGCCCTCCGGGAAGATCACCTCGTCCTTGGCCACCGGAACCACCGGCGTCATCGCCGCGATCACCGGCACGTCCAGCCAGGACACGTGGTTGGCCACCACCAGGGCCGCGCCGTCCCGCACGCCACCGTGGCGGACCACCCGGATCCCCATCGAGCGCAGCAGTATCCGCGACCCGACATGCACGCCCACCGCGGCCCGGCCGGGAATGAATCCCTCCCACACACACGAGACCGAGCACGGCCGCGTCATGTCCGGCCACCCACCGGCGAGAACCGTTCCAGGTACTGGCGATCGGCGGAGCCCAGGTCCAGCAGCAGCAGGAAGTCGGCGGTGCCGAACATCTCGTCGTAGGCGGGTGGCCCGCACACCCGGGCACCCATCCGCAGGTAGCCGGCCAGCAGCCGCGGGATCGACGGGGCGTCCGCGCGCGGCAGCCGGCCGATCGGCACCGGGTTGCGCGGGCGGCAGCGCCGGTGCGCCGGCGCCAGATGCTCGCGCAGGGCCAGGTCCCAGAACGATGCCGCCGACCGGCCGCCGTCGGACAACGGCATCGAGGCGCAACCCAGCAGGTAACGGCAGCCGGTCAGGGCCAGGTAGGACGCGATGCCGCGCCACAGCATCCCGATCGCCGGACCGCCACGATGGTCGGCGCGCACGCAGGCCCGGCCGACCTCGACCGTGCGGTCCAGGATCGATTCCAGCGGCATCAGGCCGAACTCCTGGTCCGCGTACAGCCCGGCCGATCGCGGCTGGTGGTCGTTGCCGTGCGGCGGGAGCAGCCGGTACGTCGCCACCGCCGCGGCCGGCCGGCCCGGCCCGTGGTGCCAGACGATCAGGTGGTCGCATAGGTCGTCGAACCGGTCGCTCTCGTGCCGCAACGTCTGTGCGGCGATGACGTCGGCCTGGCCGGTGGCCAGGCGCAGCGTGTACTCCTCGCGCCGATGCCGGCGCGGTCGTTGTCGGGGCAGAGAAGCCGCCGGCGACGCCGGCAGGTGTATCCGACTGGTCGTCACGTTGACCCATCGTGACCGGACCCGGCCAGCACCCGCCGACGCCGCCGTGGCCGCGTCCTGACGATCCGGTGAACTCCTCGGATCAGCCCTTGCGCTCGCGCACCGCCTGCGCGAGTTGCGGGGCGACCGCGAACAGGTCGCCGACGACCCCGAAGTCGGAGATCTCGAAGATCGGCGCCTCGGCGTCCTTGTTCACCGCGACGATCGTCTTGGAGGTCTGCATCCCGGCCCGGTGCTGGATCGCGCCGGAGATGCCCAGCGCGATGTACACCTGCGGGGACACCGTGGTTCCGGTCTGCCCGACCTGGAACTGCGCCGGGTAGTAGCCGGAGTCGACGGCCGCCCGGGACGCGCCGACCGCGCCACCGAGCGCGTCGGCGAGCTCCTCGACCACCTTGAAGTTCTCCGCGGACCCGACGCCGCGGCCACCGGACACCACGACCGAGGCCGAGGACAGGTCCGGCCGGTCGCCGGCCGGCTCCGGATGGTCGGCGACGACGACCGCGGAGCCGGCCGGGTCGATCGTCAGCTCGAGCGGCACGATGCTCGGTGCGTCCGCCTGCCCGGCCGTCGAGGCCGCCACGTCGATCGCCCCCGGGCGGACGGTGATGATCGGCGTGCCCCGGGTCACCGCGGACCGCACGGTGTAGGCGCCGCCGAAGACCGACAGGGTGGCGACCACCCGGTCGTCGCCGGTCCGGACGTCGACCGCGTCGGCGAGCAGGCCCGAGTCCAGGCGCACGGCGAGCCGGCCGGCGACCTCCCGGCCCTCCACGGTGGCGGCCAGCAGGATCGCCGCGGGCTCGCCGCCGGCCGCGGCCGCGGCGGCCAGCCCGGCCACCGCCGGTGTCACGAGAAACCCTGGGGCCTGGTCGGACTCGGCCGCGTACAGCTTGGCCGCACCCAGCGT
The DNA here is from genome assembly GCA_964497705.1 of uncultured Actinomycetes bacterium. Taxonomy (GTDB): domain Bacteria; phylum Actinomycetota; class Actinomycetes; order Mycobacteriales; family Nakamurellaceae; genus Nakamurella. The sequence goes on from CAZCEH010000024.1 coordinate 21,285, forward strand.
GCCGAGCTGGCCGGCCAGCGCCTGTGCGGTGCCCGGCGCGCCGACCACCACCGCGGCCGGCTCACCCAGCCGGGCGGCCGCGGCCAGCAGCTCGCCGGTCACCTTGGCGACCGCGCCGTCCTGGTGCTCGACGAGAACAAGAACTTCGGACATAACCGTTACCTTTCTCAGCTCGTCAGATCAGCCGCGCCGCGGCGAGGTACTCGGCCACCCTGATGCCGCCGGTGCCGTCGTCGGTGACCTTCTCACCCGACTCCCGGGGCGGCCGGGGGGCCGCCTCCAGCACCGCGGTAGCGGCGTTGGCCAGGCCGGTCGCGCCCGGGTCCAGGCCCAGATCGGCGATGCCGAGCACGGTCAGCGGCTTCTTCTTGGCGGCCATGATGCCCTTGAACCCCGGGTATCGCGGTTCGTTGATCTTCTCGTTGACCGAGACCAGGGCCGGCAGGGTCGCGGTGACCTCGCTGTACCCGCCGTCGCGCACCCGCTCGGCGCGCAGCGCGGCCCCGTCGACCTCCAGCGTGCGCGCCGAGGTGATCTGCGGCAGGCCGAGCCGCTCGGCCAGCATCGAGGGCACCGAACCGGTGCGGCCGTCGGTGGACTCGTTGCCGGTGATCACCAGGTCGACCGACAACGGGGCGATGGCGGCGGCCAGCGCGGCCGAGGTCTGCAACGCGTCCGAGCCGGCCAGCCCGTCGTCGCTGATGTGCAGGGCCTTGTCCGCGCCCATGGCCAGGGCCTTGCGCAGGGCCGTGGTGGCCTCGTCCGGGCCCATGGTGATCACGGTGACCTCGCCGCCGTGCTGCTCCACCAGTTGCAGAGCGGCCTCGACGCCGCGCGAGTCGATCTCGTCGATGACGGCATCGCCGGCGTCCCGGTCCAGCGTCCAATCCGAGTCCCGCAGCACCCTTTCCGAATATGTGTCCGGTACCTGCTTGATCAGAACGGCAATCTTCATCGCCGGCAATCACCCCTCGTGGTTTGCAGAGCCTAAGTTACTGGTCAGTAGATTACGCCATTGGTGGTCCCGACGGGCCGATGGCAGGCTTGCTCCCATGCGCCCGACGCCGGTGATCATGGACGTGGACACCGGCATCGACGACGCGCTGGCGCTGATGTTCGCGGTGCGCCACCCCGGCATCGACCTGCGCGCGGTGACCTGCGTGGGCGGCAACACCGGCGTCGACCAGGTGCTCACCAACACCTGCTACGTGCTGGACGCCGCCGGAGCCGGCGAACTCCCGCTGGGCCGCGGGGCCGCGGCACCGCTGCTGGTGACCCCGGCCGACGCGGGCCGGGGCCACGGCGGGGACGGGCTGGGCGGGTTCTCCCGGCAGTCGGACCGCCGCATCGACCGCCGGCCCGCGGTCGAGTTGCTGCGGCACGAGCTGTCCGCGGCGGTGGCCAACGGCGAATCGGTCACGCTGGTCGCGACGGCGCCGCTGACCAACATCGCCCTGCTGCTGCGGGCGTACCCGCAGGTCGCCGCCGGGATCGACCGGCTGGTGTTCATGGGCGGCTCGGCAGGTTCCGGAAACGTCACCGCGATGGCCGAGCACAACGTGTTCCACGACCCGGAGGCGGCCGCGATCACCCTGGCCGCGGCCCGCGACCTGGCCATCCCGGTGACCATGTACGGCCTGGAGGTCTTCGGGCAGGTGCTGGTCGACCGCGCCGACGCGGCCCGGCTGGCCGGCAACCTCGATCCCGGATGCCAACTGGCCGCCGCGCTGATCGGGGCGCGGTGCGAGCTGCTCGGGCAGGACGCGATCACCATCGGTGACGCCGGCACCGTGTGCGCGGTGGCCGACCCCGACGGGTTGACCACCCACCGGCATCCGGTGCGGGTGGAGACCGGCTTCGGCTACACCCGTGGGCAGACCATGGTGGACCGGCGGGAGTCGGCGGCGGACCGGGTCCGGCTGCCCGGGTACGTCGCGCCCACCGAGGTGGACGTCGCCGAGCACGTGGATGCGCGCGGGTACGCGGAGCTGTGGCTGCGCACGCTGCTCGGCTGAGCGGCCGGTCAGTCCGGTACGCCGATGTCCTCGTGCCACAGCGACGGTCGTTCGGCGATGAACGCGGTCATCATCGCCACGCATTCCGGGTCGTCCAGCACGGTCACCACCACGCCCCGGGAGCGCAGCAGATCCTCGGCACCGTAGAAGGTCTGGTTCTCGCCGACGATCACCCGCGGGATCTTGTACAGCAGGATCGCTCCGGTACACATGTGGCACGGCGAGAGTGTCGTCACCATGGTCGATCTCGCGTAGACGCTGGCCGGCAGCCGGCCGGCGTTCTCCAGGCAGTCGGTCTCGCCGTGCCGGATCGCGCTGCCCAGCTGCACCCGCTTGTTCCAGCCGGTGGCCAGCACGCCGCCGTCCACGATCAGCGCCGCGCCGATGGGGATGCCGCCCTCGGCGAGTCCCTGCCGGGCCGCGCGGACGGCGGCCGCCAGGTAGTCCGGATCGTCCAATGCACCGGTCACGACGTGCCTCCCGCCAGCGCCAGCAACGCCTCGGCCGCGGCCGCCCCGCCCAGCCCGGACACTCCCCCGCCGCGCCGGGAACCGGCCCCGGCCAACAGGATCCGCCGGGACCCCGGCACCTCGACGCCGTAGGCCGCGGCCGGGGTGTCGGCCGGGAAGTCGTCGGCCAGCCAGGGCCAGCTCAGGTCGTCGTGGAAGATGTTTCCGCCGGGCATGGCCAGGCCGCGTTCCAGGTCCACCGGGGACGCGATGTCGACGCACGGCTCGCCGTTCTCGTCGCGGGACAGGCAGTCCAGCAACGGTTCGGCCAGGTGCTTGTGCAGCGCGATCAGCGCCGCCTGCGCGGCAGCGGCCCGGGCACCCTCCGGGTCGGCGCGGAACAGCCCGACCGGGGTGTGCAGGCCGAACAGGGTCAGCGTGGCGCCAGGGTGCCCGTTCATGATCGTCGGGTCGGTGAGCGAGTGGCAGTACACCTCGGACGGCACCACGGCCGGCAGGCTGCCCGCGGCGCCGATCGCGTAGGCGGCCTCGAGTTCGGACAGCTCCTCGTTCAGGTGCATGGTGCCGGCGAACGCCACCCGCGGGTCGATACCGGACTTCAACCGGGGCAACCGGTCCAGCAGCATGTTCACCTTGATCTGGGCGCCGACCGGCTCCTCGGTCTCCCGGCCAAGGCACCGGTCCAGCACCGCGGGCGCCACCGCCGCCAGCAGGTAGGGCGCCTGCACGGTCAGCTGCTCGCCGTCCCGCACGGCGGTCACGGTGACCGCAGCCGCCGTCTCCTGGATGTCGATGACCTCGGTGCCGCAACGGATCTCGACGCCGAGCTGACGGGCGCGGCGGACCAGCGCGTCGGTCAGCGCGCCCATTCCGCCGATCGGCACCAGCCATTCCCCGGCTCCCCGACCGATCAGGTGGTAGAGAAAGCACCGGTTGGCCAGCAGGTCCGGGGCGAACAGCGAGGTGTGCGTGCCGATCAGGCCGTCGGTGGCGACGACGCCGCGGACCGTGTCGTCCCGGAACCGGCGCTCGATCATCGCGCCCAGCGGCTCCTCGACCAGGTCCGTCCAGATCTGCGCGCCGGCCGCGTCGACCACCGCGTCGGCGACCTCGCTGCGACGGCGCAGCGGCCCGGCCAGGACGGGCGCGACAACCCCGGCCAGGGCGCGGATCTCGGCGTACAGCCGGCGCCAGGCGGTGAAGTCGTCGGCGGTGCCGGTGACCTCGCGGAAGGAGTCCTCGGTGGCCGGGCCGAGGTGCCGCTCCACCAGCAGCCCGGACGCCGTGCCGCCGCGCAGCACCGGCGTGTACGACGACACCGCCCGGGAGGCCAGCGGAACCGAGATGCCCAGCCGGGCGATCAACTCGTCGGGCATCAGCGCGATCAGATACGAATACCGGCTCACCCGCACCGGATGCGGCGGGAAGATCCGCTCGCCCGCGGTGGCGCCGCCCGGCCGGTCGGCCCGTTCCAGCAGCGTCACCGACCTGCCCGCCGACGCGGCGAGAATGGCGGCCACCAAACCGTTGTGACCGCCACCGACGATCAGCGCGTCCGGTCGGTTCATGGGCTCGTCCCCCTGGTCGCGCTGATCGACATGGCCCGCTGGTACTCGCGATCGACGGTCTCCAGCACCGTGCTCCACACCGTCGGCGGGTGGGTGCCGCGATTGTGCTCGGCGATGCCGCGGCGCAGGTCGGCGTCCGTGGCCAGCTCGACCAGCGCCGCCGTCATCTGCGCGTCGCCGTCGGCCAGCAGGCCCTCCCGCCGGTCGGTGACGAACTCGGTGATGCCCGTCGCCCGCATCGCGACCACCGGCAGCCCGGCGCAGCGGGCCTCCAGCGCGGCGATCCCAAAGGACTCCAGGTGCGCCGGCGCCAGGAACAGGTCGGCCCGGCGGTAGATCTCGGTCAACTCGGTCCGATCCACCCGACCGGCCAGCCGCACCGTGCCGTCCATGCCGTGCCGGCGGACGTACCGGCGCATCCGCGGCATCAGCTTCCCGTCGCCGAAGACGGTGAGCCGCAGGGTGACCGGCGCGTCCAGCTCGGCCAGCCGGCGTTGCGCGGCCAACACCATCGCCAGCATCGGCAGCGGCCGCTTGCGCACCGACAGCCGCATGGTGCTGACGATCTCGACGACGGCCGGGTCGTGCTCGACGGGCTCGATCATCCAGTCCTGCGGATCCAACCCGTTGGGCACCACCGAGACGGGGCTGCCGGTCCGCTCTCGCAGTGGTCCGGCGGCGGCCTCGCTGACCGCGCTGAGCGCGACCTGCCGGGCGATCTCCGGCCTGGCCCACGGGGTCAGGCCGGCGGGCAGCCGGAACGGCGCGGGCAGGCAGTGCACGGTCACCGCCACCGGGAGACCGAGGTCCAGGGCGACCCGCACCCCCGCGGCGGCGAACGGCGAGCCGACCCCGGCGTGCACGTGCACCATGTCGAAGTCGCCGGCCCGCAGGGCGCGGCGGATGGGTCGCGACGGGATCGGGTTGTTGGCGATCTCGGCCGGGATCGGGATGCCGGAGCGGTGCACCGGCACCGGGAAGGTCCGGCCGGCCATCTTCCGCGGCAGTGGCGTGGCCGTGATGACCTCGGGCTCCAGGCCGTTCGCGCGCTGCCGCCTGGTCAGGTCGTTGACCTGCATCTCGATGCCGCCGAGCCGTGGCACGAAGCAGTCGGAGATGTGCGCCACCCGCACGATCCCACCGCCTCCCTCCGGCGACCGGTGGTCGCCGCGCCTGGGTCATGCTAGTCCGGTGCCCCGCTGTGTCGTGTTCGTCCATGCCCACCCGGACGACGAAGCGCTGCTCACCTCGGGCACCATGGCCGACCTCGCGGCCCGCGGCCACCGGGTGGTCCTGGTGGTGGCCACCGCCGGCGAGGCCGGGCTGGCGGCGGACCGGTTGCGGGCCGACGGCGGGCTGGGCGGGCGGCGACTGGACGAGTTGCGGGCCTCCGCGGACGCGCTCGGCGTGAGCCGGCTGGAGGTGCTCGGCTACGCCGATTCCGGGCTGGCCACCGATCCGACCCCGCCGCCACCGCCCGGCCGGCTGCCCCGCCTGGCCGATGCGCCGGTCGCCGAGGTGGCGGCCCGGCTGGCCGACCTGCTCACCGAGGAACGGGCGGACGTGGTCACCGGGTACGACGCCAACGGCGGCTACGGCCACCCCGATCACCTGGCGGTCCACCACATCGCCGCCGCGGCCGCCGCGCTGGCCGGCACCCCGGTGCTGCTGGAGGCCACGGTGCCGCGCGACCGGCTGCTGGCGCTGGCCCGCGCGGTGAACCGGCTGCTGCCGGCGGCCCGCCGGGTGGATCTGCGGCCGTGGGAGCAGGCCTACAGCGCGTCCGCGGACGTCACGCACAGCATCGACGTGCGCCGCCGGGCGGGCGCGCGACGGGCGTCCATGCGCGCGCACGCTTCACAGGCCACCGCCGACTCCGGCGCGCGCACCCTGGGCGTGTTCACCAGGGTGCCGCCGCCGGTGTTCGGGTGGATCTTCGGCCGGGAGTGGTATCGCCAGCCGGGTCTGGCCGTCCGGCCGGGCCACCGCTACGACGACGTCTTCGCCACCTCCGGCCGCTGACCGGACCGGGTCCTGCGGCCCCACAGCCACGCCAGCCACGCCACGATCCCGAAGGGGATCTCCAGCACGTGCGTGAAGATCGTGAACAGCAGGGTGCCGGCGGCCGCCTGGGCCGGGTCGGCGCCCATCGCCACCAGCAGGGCCACCGAGCCCGCCTCCACCAGGCCCAACCCGCCCGGGGTGACCGCGACCGAGGTGAGCAGCCGGCCGAGCGCGAACGCGGCCAGCAACGTGCCGATCCCGATCGTCAGGCCGCAGATGTGCAGGCACAGCCAGAACAGCACGAAGTAGATGACGAAGTAGCCCAGGGTGCCCAGGCTCATCTGCAGCCAGCCGCGCCGCATGACGGCCCGGGTCTGCCCGCGGAGCTCGGCGATCCCCTGCTCCCACCCCAGCCGGCGCGGCCGGCGGATCATCCGCAGGATCGCCTCGGCGCACCGCTGCACGAACCGGCCGACCGCGTGCGCGGCCCGGTCGCTGACCATCACGACGATGAACAGCGCCAGGGCCGCCACCAGGGTGAGCACACCGACCAGCGCCGCGTCCCGCAGGGCCGGGCTGATCTGGCCCCCCTGCAGGACCAGCGCACCCAGCCCGACCAACGGCAGCAACACCTTGCCGGCGGTCGCGAACACCCCGCCGAGCACCACCGCGATGCCGATCGCCGACCGGGTGAATCCCCAGGACCGGCAGATGGCGTAGGTCGCGCCGACCCCCAGCGCGCCACCGAACGGCAGCGTGTTCGCCACCAGCGAACCCGCCAGGTTCACGATCAACGCGCGGCCGTGGCTGATGCCCGGCAACGCGCCGGTGATCGTGTAGGTGAACGCCAGCAACGCGCACAGCTGCAGTCCGGCGAGCAGGATCAGCGCCGGCACCGGCAGCCGCTGGAGCGGTTCGCCGATCTGCGTCCAGCTCACCCCGGCGATCCGGGGCAGCCCCCAGACCAGCAACGCGACGGCCAACGCCAACGAGCCGACGTCCCGGACGACTCGCCACCACACGGCGCCGCGCCGCCACCACGGCCGCGTCGTCGGGGTGCGCTCCACCCGACCAGCGTGTCATGCCGCGCGGTTACCGTGTCGCTCGTGTGGTTGCGTCGTCTTTGGGCTTACTGCTGGCGCCATCCGGTGGTCACCGTGCTGTCCGGGCTGGCCGCCGTCGGCGGCGTCGGGCTCGGCGCGCTGACCCCGCTGCTCACCCAGGTCGCGGTGGATGACGCGACCGCCGGCAGCACGGCCAACCTGGGCTGGGTGGTCGCCGGGCTGGTGGTGCTCGCACTGGTCCGGTTCGGCTCGTCGTTCCTGCGCCGGTGGGCCGGCGGCCGGCTGTCCCTGGACGTGCAGCACGACATGCGGCAGGACGTCTTCACGGCGCTGCAGGGCCTGGACGGGTCCGGTCAGGACCGGCTGCGCACCGGGCAGGTGGTGTCCCGGGCGAACACGGACCTGCAGATGGTGCAGTCGCTGCTGGCCATGGTGCCGCTGTCGGCCGGGCAGGTGGTGCTGTTCGTCGTGTCACTGGTGATCATGCTGGCGCTCTCCCCGCTGCTGACGGTGATGGCCCTGCTGGTCGTGCCGGCGGTGGTGCTGGTCACCGGGCTGACCAGGACCAGGCTGTTCCCGGCCAACTGGGCGGCGCAGCAGTCGGCGGCCGAGGTCGCCGAGATCGTCGAGGAGGACGTGACAGGCGTCCGGGTGGTCAAGGCGTTCGGACAGGAGGACCGGGAGCTGGCCCGGCTGGCCGGGGGCGCCCGGACGTTGTTCGCCACCCGGATGCGGGCCGTGCGCAGCGCGGCGGCGATCAGCCCGGCGCTGCAGGCCCTGACCTCCCTTGGCCAGGTCGGCGTGCTGGCCCTCGGCGGGTACCTGGCGCTGCGCGGCGCGATCTCGCTGGGCACCTTCCTGGCCTTCACCCTCTACCTGGCACAACTGGTCGCGCCGACCCGGATGCTGACCATGGTGCTGGTGTTGGGTCAGCAGGCCCGCGCCTCGGTGGAGCGGGTGCTGGAGATCGTCGACTCGCTGCCGGAGATCACCGAGCCGGCCGATCCGCGCCCGCTGCCGGACGGTCCGCTGGACGTGCGGTTCGACGCGGTCCGGTTCGGCTACCAGGCGACCGAACCGGTGCTGCGCTCGCTCGACCTGCAGGTGCCGGCCGGTTCGACGGTGGCCCTGGTCGGGCCGTCCGGATCGGGCAAGTCGACGGTGTCACTGCTGCTGCCCCGGTTCTACGACCCGCAGCAGGGCACGATCCGGGTCGGCGGGCAGGACCTGCGGACGCTGGCGATGGCCGACCTGCGGGCCGCGGTCGGCGTGGTGTTCGAGGAGGCGTTCCTGTTCTCGGACACCATCGGTGCCAACATCGCCTACGGGCGGCCGGACGCGACCGACGCAGACATCCGGGCCGCCGCCGAGGCCGCCGAGGCGGCCGAGTTCATCGAGGCACTGCCCGACGGCTACGCCACGGTGATCGGCGAGCGCGGCCTGACGCTCTCCGGTGGTCAACGGCAGCGGCTGGCCCTGGCCCGCGCGTTGCTCACCGATCCCCGGGTGCTCGTGCTGGACGACGCGACCAGCGCGGTCGACCCGGCCACCGAGACGGCCATCCACGCGACGCTGCAGCGGGTGACCGCCGACCGGACCACGATCCTGATCGCCCACCGCCGGTCGACCCTGTCCCTGGCGGACCGGATCGCCGTGGTCGTCGACGGCCGGGTCGCCGACCTGGGCACGCACGCCGAACTGGTGGCCCGCTGCCCGCAGTACCGGCTGTTGCTCGGCGGCGAGCTCGCCGGCGACGACCCGTCGCCGGCCCGGTCGTGGTCGATGAACGAGGACGGCATCACCCCGCAGCTGTGGCCGGCCGCCGATCCGGCGCCGCAGGCCCAGCCGGGCGCGCGTCCGGTCTCCGCGACCGGCGGTCGTCCGGGTGGTTTCGGGTTCACCGGCATGCTCGGCTCGGTCCCGCCCACCCCGGAACTGCTCGCCCAGGTCGCGGCCCTGCCCGCGGCCACCGACCGGCCGCTGCCGGTGGCCGACGACGACCGCCCGTTCAGCCTGCGCCGGACCCTGCGGCCGGTGCTGGGCCTGCTGGTGGTGGCGCTGATCCTGGTCGCCGCGGACGCGGCCGCCGGCCTGCTGCTGCCGGTGCTGATCCGCTACGGCGTGGACAACGGGGTCTCGGCGGGCTCCACGGCGGCCGTGCTGACCGCGGCCGGTCTGGCCTTGCTGGTGGTCGCCGTCGACTACCTCATCCAGCGCTGGCAACAGCTGGCGGCCGGCCGGGCCGGTGAGAACGTGCTGTTCCGGCTGCGCGTGCGGGAGTTCGCGCACCTGCAACGCCTCGGCCTGGACTACTACGAACGGGAGATGGCCGGGCGGATCATGACCCGGATGACCACCGACGTGGACGCGCTGTCCGGCTTCCTGCAGACCGGCCTGGTCACCTCGGTGGTGTCGCTGGCCACCTTCGTCGGCATCGCGATCGTGCTGGTGATCATGGACGCCGGACTGGCGCTGATCGCGTTCCTGGTGCTGCCCCTGGTGGCCGTCGCGACCGTCGTCTTCCGGCGGTACTCCACCCGGGCCTACCACGAGGCCCGGGAGAAGGTCGGCATCGTCAACGCCGACCTGCAGGAGAACGTGGCCGGGCTGCGCGTCTCGCAGGCGCTGGGCCGGCAGCGGCACAACGCCGCCGGGTTCTCCGCCCGCAGCGACGACTATCGCCGCAGCCGGATGCGCGCGCAGACCGCGATCTCGGTCTACTTCCCGTTCGTCGCGCTGCTGTCCGAACTGGCGGCCGCCGCCGTGCTCGGCTCCGGCGTCACCAGGGTGATCGCCGGCACGATGACCGTGGGCACCCTGATGGCCTTCGTCCTGTACCTGGACAGCTTCTTCACCCCGATCCAGCAGCTGTCCCAGGTGTTCGACTCCTACCAGCAGGCCCAGGTGGGCCTGCAGCGGATCGGCGAGCTGCTGGACACCCCGACGTCCACCCCGCCGGCCGAGCACCCGACACCGCTGCCGGCGCGGCTCGGCCGGCTCGCCGCCGACGGGGTCGGATTCCGCTACACCGGCACCGACCCGGCGGCCGCCCCGGCCCTGGACGGGGTCGACCTGACCTTCGTCCCCGGGCAGACCGTGGCCGTGGTCGGCGCGACCGGCGCGGGCAAGTCGACGCTGGTCAAGCTGCTGGCCCGGTTCTACGACCCGACCGCCGGGCGGATCGTCGCGGCGGGCACCGACATCAGGCGTTTCGAGCTGGGCGGCTACCGGCGCCGGCTGGGCGTGGTGCCGCAGGAGCCGCACCTGTTCATCGGCACCGTCCGCGACAACATCGCCTACGGGCGGCCGGACGCCACCGACGCCCAGGTGGAGGCGGCCGCCCGGGCGGTCGGCGCGCTGGCCGCCATCGGCACGCTCACCGGCGGCTTCCATCACCGGGTCGACGAGCGCGGCCGCAACCTGTCGGCGGGCCAGCGCCAGTTGATCTCGCTGGCCCGGGCGGAGCTGGTCGACCCGGAGGTGCTGCTGCTGGACGAGGCGACCGCCGCGCTGGATCCGGCCGCCGAGCGCGCCGTGCTGGCGGCGACCGACCGGCTCACCCACGGGCGCACCACGGTGGTCGTCGCGCACCGGCTGACCACCGCGGCCCGGGCCGACCGCATCATCGTGATGGAGCACGGACGGGTGGTGCAGACCGGTCGGCACGAGGAGCTGCTGGGCAGCGGCGGCGCGTACGCGCGGCTATATGCCGAGCAGGCGTTGGTCGGCGGGTGAACCGGGTCATCCACCCGCACCAATGAGCTGTCCACAGGTTTAGCCTGGTTTGGAACCGACCATCAACTTCAGAACAGGCGGACATCGACCGTGTCGTCAGCAGCGCCCGAGTTCGGCCCGAACGATTGGTTCGTCGAGGAGAAGTACCAGCAGTTCCTCGCCGACCCGGCAAGCGTGGACCCGATCTGGCGTGACTTCTTCGCGGACGCCAAGGCACCCAGCGCGCTGATCGGCGTGGCGGCCGCGAACGGAGCCGCCAAGACCGCCGCGCCGCCGCCACCACCCCCGCCCAACCGGCCCCGCCCACGTACGGCACCGGTCAGCAGTCCGGCGGCCCGGCCCGCGCCGGCCGGCGGCAAGGAGAACGTGGACGCGCCGGCGGCCGTGCAGCCCAGGCGCCCGGCCACCACCGCCACCCCGGACGACATCGTCGCGGCGAAGGCGGCCAAAGCCGCGCGCGTCGCGCACCAGGCCGAGGGCGACGGGCTGACCACCACGCCGCTGCGGGGCGTCGCCGCCGCCGTCGTCAAGAACATGACCGCCTCGCTCGAGGTGCCGACGGCCACCTCCGTGCGCGCGGTGCCGGCCAAGCTGATGGCCGACAACCGGATCGTCATCAACAATTTTCTTCGCCGGAACCGCGGCGGAAAGATCTCCTTCACCCATCTGATCGGGTATGCGATCATCCGGGCGATCGGCGATTTCCCGAACATGAATCGTCATTTCACCGAGGTGGACGGCAAGCCGGCAATGGCCACGCCGGCCCACGTCAACCTGGGCCTGGCCATCGACCTGCCGGGCAAGGGCGGCGGCCGGAACCTCGTCGTTGTGCCCATCAAGAACGCCGAGACGATGAGCTTCACGCAGTTCTGGAGCTCCTACGAACAGGTGGTGCGCAAGGCGCGGCACGGCTCGCTGACCGCCGAGGACTACCAGGGCACGACGATCTCGCTGACCAACCCCGGCGGCATCGGCACCAACCACTCGGTGCCGCGGCTGATGGAGGGCCAGTCGGCGATCATCGGTGTCGGTGCGCTGGAGTATCCGGCCGCGTTCCAGGGCGCGTCCGACCAGACGCTCGCCGACCTGGGCGTCTCCAAGATCATCACGCTGACCTCCACCTACGACCACCGGGTCATCCAGGGTGCGGAGTCCGGCGAGTTCCTGCGCCGCATCCACCAGCTGTTGATCGGCGAGGACCAGTTCTACGACGACGTCTTCACCTCGCTGCGGATCCCCTACGAGCCGGTCCGCTGGGTCAAGGACCTGGACGCCGGCCGGCACGGGCAGATCGACAAGACCGCCCGGGTGCTGGAGATCATCGACGCGTACCGCACGCGCGGTCACCTGATGGCCGACACCGACCCGCTGAACTACCGGCAGCGCCGGCATCCCGACCTGGACGTGCTCTCACACGGCCTGACCCTGTGGGACCTGGACCGCGAGTTCGCCGTCGGCGGGTTCAACGACCGGGACTTCATGAAGCTGCGGGACGTGCTCGGCGTGCTGCGGGACTCGTACTGCCGCACCGTGGGCATCGAGTACATGCACATCATGGATCCGGTGCAGCGGCGCTGGATCCAGCAGCGGGTCGAGGTCAAGCACGAGAAGCCGCCGGTCGAGGAGCAGAAGTACATCCTGGGCCGGCTCAACAGCGCGGAGGCGTTCGAAACCTTCCTACAGACGAAGTACATCGGCCAGAAGCGGTTCTCCCTGGAGGGCGGCGAGACGGTCATCGCCCTGCTGGACGCGGCGTTGAACAAGGCCGCCGAGTACGGCATGGACGAGGTCGTCATCGGCATGGCGCACCGCGGCCGGCTCAACGTGCTGGCCAACATCGTGGGCAAGCCGTACTCGCAGATCTTCCGCGAGTTCGAGGGCAACATGGACCCAGGCCAGGCGCACGGGTCCGGCGACGTCAAGTACCACCTGGGCGCCGAGGGCAAGTACATCCGGCCGTTCGGCGAGGGTCAGGTCGATGTCACCCTGGTGGCCAACCCGTCCCACCTGGAGGTCGTCGACCCGGTCCTGGAGGGAGTGGCCCGCGCCAAGCAGGACATGCTCGACCTCGGCGAAGAGGGCTACACCGTGATGCCGATCGCGATCCACGGCGATGCCGCGTTCGCCGGGCAGGGCGTGGTGGCCGAGACGCTGAACCTGTCGCTGCTGCGCGGCTACCGCACCGGCGGCACCATGCACGTGATCATCAACAACCAGGTCGGGTTCACCACCGCGCCCGAGTCGTCGCGATCCAGCGAGTACTGCACGGACGTGGCCAAGATGATCCAGGCCCCGATCTTCCATGTGAACGGGGACGACCCGGAGGCCGCCGTGTGGGTGGCCCGGCTGGCCGTGGAGTACCGGCAGACGTTCGGCCGGGACGTCGTCATCGACATGGTCTGCTACCGCCGCCGCGGGCACAACGAAGGCGACGACCCGTCGATGACCAACCCGCTGATGTACCAGATCATCGACGGCAAGCGGTCGGTGCGCCGGATCTACACCGAGGCACTGATCGGCCGCGGCGACATCTCCCCGCAGGACGCCGAAGAGGCCCTGCGCGACTACCACACCCAGCTGGAACGGGTGTTCAACGAGGTGCGGGAGCTGGAGCGGGCGGTCGTCGAGCCGTCCCCGTCGGTGGAGGCCGAGCAGCCGATCCCGCCGCGGGTGGAGACCAGGATCAGCCAGCCGGTGATGGAACGCATCGCCGACGTGGCGCTGGAGTACCCGGAGGGCTTCACGCCGCATCCGCGGGTCAAGCAGGTGCTCGAACGGCGGGCCGAGATGGTCCGGGACGGCGGCATCGACTGGGCGTTCGGCGAGCTGCTGGCGCTGGGCTCGATCGCCATGGAGGGCCGGCTGGTCCGGATGTCCGGGCAGGACACCCGCCGGGGCACCTTCGTGCAGCGCCACTCCGCGCTCATCGACCGCAGCACCGGCGCGGAATACCTTCCGTTGCAGCATCTGTCGGAGGATCAGGGTCGCGTGCTGATCTACGACTCGGCGCTGTCCGAGTACGCGGCGCTGGGCTTCGAATACGGCTACTCGGTGGCCAACCGGGATGCCCTGGTGATCTGGGAGGCGCAGTTCGGCGACTTCGTCAACGGTGCGCAGTCGGTGATCGACGAGTACCTGTCCTCCGGCGAGGCCAAGTGGGGTCAGCAGTCCGGCGTGGTGCTGCTGCTGCCGCACGCGCACGAGGGTCAGGGCCCGGACCACACGTCGGGCCGGATCGAGCGGTTCCTGCAGGTCTGCGCCGAGGGCTCGATGACCATCGCGGTGCCCTCCACCCCGGCCAACTACTTCCACCTGCTGCGCCGGCACGTGCTGGACGGCGTGCACCGGCCGATGGTGGTGTTCACCCCCAAGTCGATGCTGCGGAACAAAGCGGCAGTGTCCGGCGTGCAGGACTTCACCCAGGGCAAGTTCGAGTCCGTCATCGCGGACGCCTCGATCGCCCCGCTGCACGTCAAGCGGGTGCTGCTGACCAGCGGAAAGCTCTATTACGAGCTGGACGCCTATCGCAAGGCGCACGACATCACCGATACCGCGATCGTCCGGCTGGAGCAGATCTACCCGGTGCCGCGGCGCAAGCTGCTGCACGTGCTGGAGTCCTACCCGAACGTGCTGGACTTCCGCTGGGTACAGGAGGAACCGGCCAATCAGGGGGCGTGGCCGTTCCTGGCGCTCGCCCTGCCGGAGATGCTGCCCAGGCTGCTCGGGATCCAGCGGGTCTCCCGCCGGGCGATGGCAGCCCCGTCGGCGGGGTCGGCGAAGGTGCACGAGGTGGAGCAGCAGGCGGTGATCACGGCGGCGTTCGCGCGTTGAGGGCAGGACTGCTCCAGACCGCTCAATAGGCGGCGGCCCGCGCCGCCGCGTACTGCTCCCGGATCACCGGCCGAGGGTCCGCCGGCAGCTCCGCGGCCACCGACGTCGGCCAGTTCGGCCGGTGGCCGGTCAGCACCCACGCGGCCTGCACCGCGCCGCCGGTCGCGACGTACTCACCGGGCTCGGGCACCACCACCGGCATGCCGAACACCTGCGCGGCGACCGCCTGCACCGCCGGGTTCAGCGCCGCGCCGCCGATCAGCAGCAGGCGGCGCGGCCGCACCCCCAACCGCACGATCGCGTCGAGCCCGTCGGCCAGCCCGCACAGCATGCCCTCCACGGCGGCGCGGGCCAGATTCGGCCGGGTGGTGGAGGCGAGCGTCAACCCGGCCAGGGTGGCCGTCGCGGTCGGCAGGTTGGGCGTGCGCTCGCCCTCGAAGTACGGCACCAGCACAGCACCATGCGCACCCGGCGCGGCCTGCAACGCCAGCCGCGCCAACTCGGCGTGGTCCACGGCGAGCAGGCCGGCCACCGAGTCCAGCACCCGGGCGGCGTTGAGGGTGGCGGCCAGCGGGAGAAACCCACCACCGGCGTCGGCGAAGCCGGCCACCGTTCCCGACACGTCCGTTATCGGCTCGGGGCTGACCGCGAACACGGTCCCGCTGGTCCCGATGGACACCACGCCGTCGCCCTCGGCGGCGCCGAGGCCCAGCGCCGCGCCGGCGTTGTCGCCCGCACCCGGTCCGACCAGCAGGTGCCCGGCCCGGCCGGCCGGCGCGTCCGGGCCGAGCACCCGGGGCAGCGCCGCATCGTGGCCGAGCGCGCGGACCACCAGGTCCCGGTCATAGCGGCCGGTCGTCGGCGACCAGTAGCCGGTACCGCTGGCGTCGGATCGGTCGGTGACCAGCTCGTCCAGGTCGGGGCCCAGGGAGCTCTCGCCGACCGGTCCGTAGCCGCGCAGCCGCCAGGTCAGCCAGTCGTGCGGCAGCGCTACCGCGGCAACGCGCGCCGCGTTCTGCGGCTCCGCGTCGCGCAGCCAGCGCAGCTTGGTGGCGGTGAACGAGGCCACCGGCAGCGTGCCCGTCCGGCCGACGTACTCCTCGGCGCCGACCTCGTCGATCAACTGCAGGGCCGCATCGGCGCTGCGGGTGTCGTTCCACAGCAGGGCGTCCCGGATGACGGCGCCGTGCGCGTCGAGCGCGACCAGGCCGTGTTGCTGGCCGGCGATCGATACCGCGGCGACGTCGTCCAGGCCGCCCGCCTCGCCGATCGCCTTCTGGAGCGCTGCCCACCACGCGGCCGGCGGTACCGCGGTACCGTCCGGGTGCGCCGCTCGTCCGGCCCGGACCCGCTGACCGGTGTCCGCGTCGACCACAACGACCTTGCAACTCTGGGTCGACGAATCGACGCCGGCGACCAGCGGCATGTCACTCCGTTCACTCCGATAATTTGTTTGGAGAACCAACTTATAGTCGGGCCGCGGCCGCGTCAAGCGGCAAGCCGGCACTGTCAGACCCTGTGGTTAGTGTGTGGACACCCGTTCGGGACGGGGTTCGGGCGATCGATCGGAGGCGTGGCATGACGGATCTGGCAGAGGACCTGACGGCCGCGGAACTGGCGGCGATGTGGCAGAGCCGACCACATCGCAATCCGTTCGGCAGCATCGTTGCTCAGGCCGCCCCCGAGGGCACCGCTGCGGATCCGGCCGAACCGCTGGAGGCGTTGGAGGGGCGGATCACGTCGATGGCGGCGCGGTTGGCGGCGCAGACGCGGGAGTGGTTGCGGTTGGTGGCCGAGTTCGACCGGCGCAAGGGGTGGGTGCAGTGGGGGATGAAGTCGATGGCGCACTGGTTGTCGTGGTCGTGCTCGGTGGGGCCGGGGGCAGCGCGGGAGTACGTCCGGGTGGCCAGAGCCCTGACCGGGTTGCCGCTGGTGGGTGAGGCGTTCGCGCAGGGCCGGTTGTCGTACTCGAAGGTGCGGGCGGTGACCCGGGTGGCGGACCGGGTGGACGAGCAGACGCTGGTGGAGCAGGCCGCCACGCATTCGGCGGCGCAGTTGGAGAAGGTGGTCCGCGGGTACCGCAAGTCCGAACGGGCCGACCAGGATCCGCAGCAGCGGCGCAAGGCCCGCTGGTTCTACGACGACGACGGGATGCTGGTGCTGTCCGCCCGGCTGGCCGCGGAGGAGGGTGCGCTGCTGGTCGCGGCGTTGGAGCAGGCGCGGACCGGGGAGCTGGAACCGGCCGGGTGTCCCGACGCGGCCGACGAACCGGCGCAGCTGCCCTCCGATGTGGACGCCCTGGTCGCGTTGGCGCGGATCGCGCAGGCCGCCGGACCGGTCGACTCGTCCGGCGATGACCGGCATCTGGTGGTGGTGCACACCGATGCGCAGGTGCTGGCCGCAGATCAGGAGCCCGGACCGGAGGCGGGGTGCCGGATCGAGCACGGCCCCGGGCTGACCGCCGCGGCGGCGCGGCGGCTGGCCTGTGACGCGGCGCTGGTCGCCTGGGTGTCGTCCGCGACCAGACCGGGCGAGCAGCTGAAACTGGGTCGCAAGACCCGCAAGATCTCGGCGGCGTTGCGGCGGGCATTGCGGTTCCGGGACGGGGGCTGCCAGTTCCCCGGCTGCCCCCGCAAGCGGTTCCTGGACGCGCACCACGTCACCCATTGGGTCGACGGCGGACCCACCGACCTGGGCAACCTGCTCCTGCCCTGCCAGCGGCACCACCGGGCGGTCCACGACGACGGGTTCACCCTGCACCCGGTACCCGACCGGCCCGGCCGGTGGGTGTTCCACCGACCCGACGGCACCCCGGTCCCCACCGTCCCGGAGCCACCCACACCCGAACCCGCTTCCGCGGAAACGCCCGCGGACACCACCACCGACTACGACCCGGACAGCCTGCGCCCCCACCAGCACGGCGAACCGTTCAGCCTCCGCGACTCCGTCGACGTCCTCTGCCGCAACCCGATCCCGGCGCCGTCATGACGGCGCCGTCGGCACCGCCTCGCCGCGCCGGAACACCAGATGGGTCAACGGCATTCCGATCCGGTAGGCGAGATAGGCGTGGCTGGGCGCGTCCAGCACGTGGATGTCCGCCCGGGCCCCGGGCGCGAGGTGCCCGACATCGGTGCGGCGCAACGCGGCCGCGCCACCGGCGGTCGCGGCGTGCACCGCCTCCGCGGTGGACAACCCGCACTGCAGCACCGCCAGCGCGACCACCAGGTTCATCGACGACGTGTACGACGAACCCGGATTGCAGTTGGACGCCAGCGCGATCCGGGCACCGGCGTCCACCAGCGCGCGTCCGGGTGCCGGCGGCTGGCGGGTCGACAGGTCGCAGGCCGGCAGCAGCGTGGCCACCGTGGATGACGCCGCGAGCAGGTCGATGTCGTCGGCGGTCAGGTGGGTGCAGTGGTCCACCGACGCCGCGCCCAGGTCGACGGCGATGCGCACACCGGGACCGGGCCCGAGCTGGTTGCCGTGCACACGCAACCCCAAACCCTTGCGCTGACCGGCGGCCAGCACCCGACGGCTCTGTGCCTCGTCGAACGCACCCTCCTCGCAGAACACGTCCACCCAGCCGACGTCGTCGGCGACGGCGTCGAGCATCGGCCCGCACACCAGGTCGACGTAGCCGTCGGGATCCTTGGCGAACTCGGCGGGGACGACATGCGCGCCGAGGTAGGTGATCTCGTCGAAGCCGGCGGCCCGGGCGGTCGACGCCGCCCGCCGCTCGTCGCGCACCGTGAGTCCGTACCCGGTCTTGGTCTCCGCGCAGGTGGTGCCGCCGGCCAGCATCTCGGCCCGGTGCCGGCGGGCGGTCGCCAGCAGGGTCTGCTCGTCGGCCTCTCGGGTGGCCTCGATGGTGACCCGCATCCCGCCCGCCCGATACGGCTGACCGGCCATCCGCGCGGCGAACTCGGCGGACCGATCGCCCGCGTAGACGACGTGACTGTGCGAGTCGACCCAGCCGGGCAGCACCGCCCGTCCGCCGAGATCGATCGCCCGGTCGGCGGCCGGCGCCGACCGGGCCGCGCCGACCCACGCCACCTCACCGTCCTGCAGGACCAGCGCGGCGTCCGCGATCAGCCCGAGCGGGGCCGCGCCGAACGCCGGGTCGTTCGTCACTAGTTCGGAGATACCTTGCAGCAGAATAGATGTCACGTGATCAGCGTCTCCAGCACGTCGGCGAGCGCCTGGACGCCGACGGCGCAGTCGGCGGCGTCCGCGTGCTCGTCGGGGGCGTGCGAAACGCCGGAGGGGTTGCGCACGAACAGCATCGCCGTCGGCACGTGCGGGGCGAGGATCCCGGCGTCGTGGCCGGCCGCGGTCGGGATCACCGGCGCGTCCAGCCGACTGGAGATCTCCAGGCCGAGCCCGGGATCGAAGGCGACCCGGTCCGACATCGACTCACGCTGCACCATCACCGTGCACCCCTCGGCGGCCGCCTCGCCACGCACCTGCGCGACGATCGCGTCGACGATCGTCGCGGTCACGGCCGGATCGGCGTGCCGCACGTCCAGCCAGAGCGATACCGCGGAGGCGATGACGTTGGTGCCGCCGGGGACCGGAGTGATCCGGCCGACCGTGGCCACCGCCCCGTCGAATCCGGCCAGCACACGGCGGGCGGCCAGCACGGCCGCGGCCGCGGGAATCATCGGGTCCTGGCGATCGGCCAGCGCGGTGGTGCCGGCGTGGTTGCCCTGGCCGGTGATGGTGATCCGCCACCGGCCGTGGGCGACGATCTCCGATCCCACCCCGACGGCGGCGGCCGGATCGACGCCCCGCAGCAGGCGGCCCTGCTCGATGTGCAGCTCGACGAACGTGCCGATGGACGCGAGCCGGGCCGGATCGGCTCCCATGGTGGACGGGTCGAAGCCGACCCGGCGGGCCGCCTCCGCGACCGACACCCCGTCGGCATCGTGCAGCCGGCGGACGTGGTCGGCGTCGACCGCCCCGGTCATCAGCCGGGATCCCAGGCACGGCAGCCCGAATCGGCCGCCCTCCTCCTCCATGAAGCAAGCCACCGCCAGCGACCGCGACGGCGCGACGCCGCGCAGCCGCAGCTCGTCGACGGCCAGCAGCGCGGACACCACACCCAGCGGGCCGTCGAAGGCGCCTCCGCCGGGCACGGAGTCCAGGTGCGAGCCGGTCACCACCGCGCCCGGCGCCGGCGCACCCCACCAGGCCCAGACGTTGCCGTTGCGATCGTTCTCCACCTCCAGGCCCCGCCGCTGCGCCTGCTCGACGAACCACTGCCGCAGCTGCATCTCCGCGTCGTCGAAGACGTGCCGGGAGAACCCGCCCCGCAGGTGGTCCCTGCCCACCCCGGCCAGGTCGGACCAGGCGGTGACGAACCGGCTGCCATCCCCCGGTGACGGTCCGAATCTCAAGGCTGTCTCCCTGCTCGAAGAATGGTCCCGGCCGACAACAGTGCTACCACCGCGTCGATCTCCGGCGCCAGATGCCGGTCCGGGCCGGGCCCGGGCACCGTCGTCCGGATCGCGTCGCGCACCGCGCCGGTCACCGGCCCCGCGACCAGCGGCGCCCGCAGATCCAGGGCCCTTGCCGCGGTGAGCATTTCGATCGCGATGACGCGGCGGAGGCCGTCGACGGCCCGGCGCAGCTTGCGCGCGGCGTGCCAGCCCATGGACACGTGGTCCTCCTGCATGGCCGACGACGGGATGGAGTCCACCGACGCCGGCACGGCGAGCCGCTTGAGCTCGGCGACGAGCCCGGCCTGAGTGTATTGCGCGATCATCAGCCCGGAGTCGACGCCGACCTCGTGCGCCAGGAACGGCGGCAGCCCCTGCGACCGCGCGCGGTCCAGCATCCGGTCGGTGCGTCGCTCGCAGATGCCGGCCACGTCGGCCACGGAGATGGCCAGGAAGTCCAGCACGGCCGCCACCGGCGCGCCGTGGAAGTTGCCGTTCGACTCGACCCGCCCGTCCGGCAGCACGACGGGATTGTCGATCGACGACGCCAGCTCCCGATCGGCGATGGTCGAGGCGTACCCGACGGTGTCCCGCGCGGTCCCGTGCACGGCCGGGGTGCAGCGCAGTGAATAGGCGTCCTGCACCCGGGTGTCCTCCGGCCCGGCGTGCGAGGCGACGATCGGCGAACCGGCCAGCGCGGCGGCGATCCGGGCGGCGCTGATCGCCTGCCCGGCCTGCGGCCGAAGCCGCTGCAGGTCGTCGGCGAACACCCGGTCGGTGCCCAGCAGCGCCTCCACCGACATCGCGGCGGCCAGGTCCGCGGCATCGAGCAACGCGGCCAGGTCGTGCAGCGCCAGCACCAGCATGCCCAGCATCCCGTCGGTGCCGTTGATCAGCGCCAGGCCCTCCTTCTCGGCCAGCACCACCGGCGTCAGGCCCGCGTCGGTCAGCGCGTCCAGGGCCGGCCGGCGCCGGCCGCGGGCGTCGACCACCTCGCCCTCGCCGATCAGCGTCAGGGCGACGGCGGCCAGCGGCGCCAGATCACCGGAGCAGCCGAGCGAGCCGTACTCGGGCACCACCGGCGTGATCCCGGCGGACAGGGCGGCGGCCAGCAGGGACGCCGTGGAGGGCCGGATCCCGGTGCGGCCGCGGGCCAGGGTCGCCAGCCGCAGCAGCATCAGCCCGCGGACCACCTCGCGCTCCACCGGCTCGCCGCTGCCGGCGGCGTGCGAGCGGATCAACGACTGCTGCAGCGCGGTGCGCCGGGACGGCGGGATCGAGGTGGTGGCCAGCGCGCCGAACCCGGTGGAGATGCCGTAGTGCGGGTGGACGTCACCGGCCAGCGCCTCCACGACGGCCCGGCTCTGCGCCATCGCCGCCACCGCGTCCGGGCCCAGCGACACGGCACGCGAATGTCTGGCGACGGCGACCACGTCGGGCTGGGTCAGCGGCCGGGTTCCGATCTGCAGTGGGCTCGTCACTGTCCCATTGGATGACGCGCACGTTCGTTCCCGCGACCGAGCGCCCGGCGAATCTGTCCGGTATACCGGACAGATGACCGGTACCGCGGCGCCCGCCCTGCGCAAGGGGTTGTCGGTGCTGCAGCTGCTGGCCTCCCGGGCCACCCCGGTCTCGGCCGCCGCGATCGCCCGCGACCTGGGCCTGCCCCGCTCCACCACCTACGAGCTGCTGACCGAACTGGCCGCGGCCGGGTTCGCGGTGCACCTGCCCGACGACCGGCGGTGGGGGCTGGGCCTGGCCGCGTTCGAGATCGGCAGCGCCTACCTGCGCGGCCAGCCGCTGGAACGGGTGGGCCGGCCGGTGCTGGCCCGGCTGAGCGGGACCACCGGCGCCACCGCGCACCTGGGCGTGCTGCACGGCGCGGAAACCCTGTACCTGGCCAAGGAGAAGTCGAGCCGGTCCGGGCCCACCCTGGTCACCGACGTCGGGGTGCGGCTGCCGGCCGCGTTGACCGCGACCGGGCTGTCCATCCTGGCGTTCCTGCCGCCCGGCCAGGTGCGCGCCCTGTTCCCCGACCGCGCCTCGTTCGTCGATCGCACCGGCCGCGGCCCGGCCACCCTGCCGGACCTGCGCCGCGACCTGGCCGACAGCCGGCGGCGCGGTTGGGCCACCGAGGACGGCCGCATCTCGACCGGCGCCGCCTCGGTGGCGGCGGCCGTGTTCGACCACAATCGCGTGCCGATCGCCGCGGTCGGGGTCACCGTGGGGCACCGCTGCGCCGCCGACCGCGAGGAGACATGTCCGGCGAGCTTCGCCGGCTTGGCCGGCGCGGTCCGGGCGGCGGCCGGCGAGGTCACCGCGGCTATCGGCGGTCGGACACCCGGCTGACGGCCTGTTCCGCGGCGGCCGCCGCCATCACCGCGTCGGCGACCATCCGGGCCAGCCCAGGGGTGAACGGGTCGGGCACGATCCGCCCGGCGTCGGCCCGGCCCGGCACCGCGGCGCAGATCGCCCCGGCGGCCGCGACCTTCATGCCCTCGGTGATCCGAGCGGCGCCGCCGTCCAACGCGCCCAGGAAGATGCCGGGGAAGGCCAGCACGTTGTTGATCTGGTTGGGGTAGTCGCTGCGACCGGTGGCGACCACGGCCGCGCCGTTGGCGTGCGCGTCCTCCGGGCGGATCTCCGGATCCGGGTTGGCCAGCGCGAACACGATCGGCCGCGGTCCCATGGTGTGCACCAGGCCCGGATCGACGCGGCCGCCGGACACCCCGATGAACACGTCGGCGCCGGCCATCGCCTGCGCCAGCTCACCGGTCAGGCCCCGCGGGTTGGTCGCCGCGGCCATCTGCTGCTTCACCGGATGCATGCCGCCGCGGCCGACGGACAGGATGCCCTTGGAGTCGACCAGCACCAGGTCCCGCACGCCCGCGGCGAGCAGAATCTTGGCGCAGGCGATGCCCGCGGCGCCCGCGCCGGCGATCACCACCCGCAGGTCGACCATCACCCGCTGGATCACCGACGCGGCGTTCATCAGCGCGGACAGCACCACCACCGCGGTGCCGTGCTGGTCGTCGTGCATGACCGGGATGTCCAGCGCCTGCACCAGGCGCTGCTCCACCTCGAAGCAGCGGGGCGCGGAGATGTCCTCCAGGTTGATCGCGCCGAACGACGGGGCGATGGCCCGCACCGCGGCGACGATCTCGTCGGGATCGGTGGTGTCCAGCACGATCGGCACCGAGTCCAGGCCGGCGAAGGACCGCATCAGCGCGGACTTGCCCTCCATCACCGGCAGCGACGCCTTGGGACCGATGTTCCCGAGACCCAGCACCGCGGTGCCGTCGGACACCACGGCCACCAGCCGGGACGACCAGGTGTACTCGCGGGCGGCGGCCGGGTCGCGGGCGATCAGGCTGGACACCCCGGCCACGCCGGGGGTGTACATCATCGACAGGTCGCGCCGGTCGACCAGCGGGGACCGCAGCTCGATCGACAGCTTGCCGCCGCGATGCGCGTCGAGCACGTCGTCGGCGCTGAAGCCGCCGCGCGGCGGCGTCGGGGCGGTCATGGCGGTGTCCGGGCAGTCGAGCGTGCTGAGCATGGTGGGTCTCCGGCGGTGACGAGCAGGCGGCATCCGGCGGGCGGCGCGGATGAAGGGGTCCGGTACCGGTCATGCCAAGCGCGCGGTGGGCTCGGCTGCCGGACCGTCGTGGGCCTGGTCGGTCCATCGGAAGGTCTGGTGCTGCGGGGTGCTGCGAGGGTCAAGATCAGGGTGCTGACCATGATGCACCACGGAACGCCCGAAGTCATAACCCGCGGGCGTGTCTCAGGTGGTGACGCCCATCCCGCGGGCGATGCCGTCGATGCGCCCGGCCAGTTGCAGGTCCTGGTCGGTCACCCCGCCCTCGGAGTGCGTGGACAGCACGAACAACACCTCGCGCCAGCGGATGTCGATGTCCGGGTGGTGGTTGGCCTCCTCGGCGGCGACCGCCGCGGCGTCCACCAACGCGATCGCCGTCGGGAAGTCGGGCGCCACGTAGCGGCAACGGATGTCGGCCGGGTCACCGCCCCAGCCGGGCAGGCCGGCGAGCTGACGATCGATCTCCGCGGCGCTGAGCAGGGTCATGCGTCCACGGTATCCGGCCCACCCGCGCACGGCCCCGGATAGGATCCGCGATCATGCAGGTTCGCGAGCTCCTGGTGCCCGGAGCGTTCGAGTTCACCCCCGTCCAGCACAAGGACCATCGAGGCGTCTTCCTGGAGTGGTTCAAGGTCGAACCCCTCGAGGAGGTGGTCGGGCATCCGTTGCGGCTGGCCCAGGCGAACCTGTCGGTGTCCCGGGCGGCCACGCTGCGTGGCGTGCACTTCTCCGACGTGCCGCCCGGGCAGGCCAAGTACGTCACCTGCCCCCGCGGCGCGGTGCTGGACATCATCGTGGACATCCGGGTCGGCTCGCCCACGTTCGGCGTCAGCGACGCGGTCCGGCTGGACGGCGAGCACCGTCGGGCGGTGTACATCAGCGAGGGGCTGGGCCACGCGTTCGTCGCCCTGGAGGACGACTCGACCCTGACCTACCTGTGCTCGACGGGCTACTCCCCCGGCCGGGAGCACGGCATCAACCCCGTCGACCCCGCGCTGGACCTGCCGCTGCCCGCCGGCGTCGACTTCCTGCTGTCCGAGAAGGACACCGCGGCTCCCACCCTCGCGCAGGCGGCCGACCAGGGCCTGCTGCCCGACTGGGAGACCTGCCGCAGTTACGTCGAGAGTCTGAAGGTGGGGTCATGACGCACCGGATCGCGCTGGTCAGGCACGGGCAGACGGAGTGGAGCAAGTCCGGCCAGCACACCTCGACCACGGACATCGACCTCACCGACGAGGGCGTCCACCAGGCGATGACCATTCCGAACCTGCTGTGGGGGCTGGAGCTGGCGCCGGCCACGGTGTGGAGCAGCCCGCGGCTGCGCGCCCGGCGCACCGCGACGCTGGCCGGCCTGCACATCGACGAGGTGGTCGACGACCTGGCCGAGTGGGCCTACGGCGACTACGAGGGCATCACCAGCAAGCAGATCCACCAGACCAACCCCGGCTGGTCGATCTTCAAGGACGGCGCGCCGGGCGGCGAGTCGCCCGAGGACGTGGCCGCCCGCTGCGACCGCGTGCTGGCCCGGGCCAGGCAGCGGCTGCGCCGGGGCGACGTGGCGCTGTTCTGCCACGGCCACATTTCCCGGGTGCTGGCCATGCGCTGGGTCGGCCTGCCGGTCAAGCACGGCGGCCTGATCCTGATGAACCCCGCGGCTGTCACCGTGCTCGGCTTCTACCACGACGAACCGTGCATCGAGCACGCGAACATGATCCCGTTCCGGCCGCCCCACGTCGGCGCGGAGCCGGATGCCGAGGACGACGGTGGCTGAGCCGGGGATTCGCGCGATCGAACCGGCCGACGTCCCCGCCGTCACCGCCCTGGTGCACGACCTGGCCGCCTACGAGGAGGCGCCGCAGCTGTGCCGGCTGACCGACGCGCAGCTGGGAGCGGCCCTGTTCGGCCCGACCCCGGCCCTGTTCGGGCTGGTCGCGCCGGACGGGGCGCAGGTCGCCGGGTTCGCCCTGTACTTCCTGAACTTCTCCACCTGGGAGGGCGTGCACGGGATCTACCTGGAGGACCTGTACGTGCGGCCCGAACGGCGCGGCTCCGGGGTCGGCCGGGCGTTGCTGGCCGCGCTCGCCGAGATCGCCGTGCGCCGTGGCTACGCCCGCGTGGAGTGGTCCGTGCTGGACTGGAACGCTCCGTCGATCGAGTTCTACCGGTCCCTGGGAGCGGTGTCGATGGACGAGTGGACGACGTTCCGGCTCACCGGTCCGGCTCTGCGAACGGCAGCGGGAACCGGTTGATCCACGCGTTGGCCGGCCTGCTCAGCAGCAGCACCGCCCCGGCGCCGCCGGCCAGCACCAGCAGCGGTCCCCACACCAGCTGCCCGCTCGGCGCGATCAGCCACACGCCGATGGCGAACACCACGATCTGGGCCACCAGGCTGGGCGTGCGCGCCCAGCGCCGGCCGCGCAGCAGCCCGCTCGCACACAGCGCCAGCGCCGCCGCGATGACCAGGTAGTACGCCGCCTGCGCCAGCGTCCGGCCGACCGCCAGCGCCTCGGCCAGCCCGGAGACGAGGTTCAGCACCGCCAGCGCGACCACGCCCAGCGCCTCCACCAGCACCAGCACGGCCGCCACCCGGACCGGGCCGGGTGGCGGGATGCTGATCGGCGGCGGGTCGGGCTCCGTCGTCACGGCGTGCTCACGACGGCCAGGCTACCCACGTAGGCTGCCCGACGATGCGCGCACTGCTGATCGTCAACCCGCACGCGACCTCGACCACCGAGCGCCGCCGGGACCTGCTGGCGCACGCCCTGGCCGGCGAGCTGTCGCTGAAGGTGGCCCGCACGGAAAGCCGCGGTCACGCGGCCCACCTGGCCGCCGCGGCGGCCGACAGCGGCGTGGACGTGGTGGTCGTACACGGCGGCGACGGCACCGTCAACGAGGTCGCCAACGGGCTGATGTACCGGGGCGTGCGGCCGGATGTGCCGATGCTCGCGGTGGTCCCCGGCGGATCGACCAACGTGTTCGCCCGGGCGATGGGCATCGATCCGGACCCCACCGTGGCCACCGAGCAGATCCTGGAGGCGCTGGCCGCCCACCGCGAACGCACGGTTTCGCTGGGTCGGGCCGACGAGCGGTACTTCACCTTCAACGCAGGCCTGGGCCTGGACGCCGAGACGGTCCGCGCCGTCGAGAAGCGCCGCGACACCGGCAGCGCGATCTCCAACGCCATGCACGCCCGGGCCACCGTGGTGGAGTTCTTCCGGGCCAACCGCCGCACCTCCCGGATGAGCCTTGAACTGCCCGGGCGGGATCGGATCGAGGACGCCCACCTGGTCTTCGTGTCCAATGTCGACCCGTGGACGTACCTGGGCAACCTGCCGATCCGCACCAATCCCGGCACCTCACCGACCGCCGGTCTGGGCGTGTTCGCGCTGACCAGCCTGAGTCTGGCGACCGCGTTGCGCGCGTCGACGGCCATCCTCACCGGCCGAGAGACCGGCGGCCGGCACGTCGTCCGGGCCGACGACCAGGCCTGGGCGACGGTGCGGTGCCGCGAGCCGGTGGCCTTCCAGGTGGACGGTGATTACCTGGGCGAAAGGTCCGAAGTCACATTTACCTCTGTTCCTCGGGCACTGCGGTTAGTAGTGTGACTACGGCCTGCGGCCCGACGTTGCGCCGAGGCGATCGTCACTGAACCCTGGTCTGAATCGTGTCGACCAGGCATCATGGTGTGTGGGGCACCAAGACCTTGACATGAACGTCCCATGTGAAAGCATTCACAAGCTGGTCGTGCGGGGGCGACGACGCCGCCCGAAGACCTGGATAACCGGTCGGATCGACAATCCGGCGCAGCACCGAGGAGCACACACCAATGGACTGGCGTCACCGCGCGATCTGTCGCGACGAAGACCCCGAGCTGTTTTTCCCGGTCGGCAACTCCGGCCCCGCGCTGCTGCAGATCGCCGAGGCGAAGGCGGTCTGCCAGCGGTGCCCGGTGACCAGCGAATGCCTGGCCTGGGCCCTGGAGACCGGGCAGGACGCCGGGGTGTGGGGCGCGATGAGCGAGGACGAGCGTCGGTCCCTCAAGCGCCGCCGCGCCCGGGCCCGCGCCCGCAGCATGTAGCTCACTTGCTGCGACCACGGAGCGGAAAGGACATCCGGACGTAGGTCCCCTGCTCGGCGGGGTGCTCGCCCATCTCGATGGTGCCCAGCAACTCCGCCTCGACCAGGGTGCGGACGATCTGCAGACCCAACCCGGACGCCTGCTCGACCGCGAAGCCGGCGGGCAGGCCGACACCGTTGTCGGTGACAACGATGTCCAGCTCCTTGGCCGACCGGTCCACCGTGATGGTGACCTGGGCGTCGGGGGTCTCGGCGGCGCCGTCGAAGGCGTGCTGCAGCGCGTTCTGCACGACCTCGGCGAGCACCATCACCAGCGGCGTGGCCAGTTCCGCGCCGAGCACCCCGAAGGACCCGACCCGGCGGACCCGCGCGGAGGTTTCCGCGGCGGCCACGTCGGAGATCATCGGGACCAACCGGTCGACGATCTGGTCGAGGTCGACCCGGTCGTCCGGTGAGGTCGACAGGGTTTCGTGCACCATGGCGATCGACGCCACCCGGCGCACCGACTCGCCCAGCGCCTGACGCACCGACGGGTCGCCCGACCGCCGCGCCTGCATGCGCAGCAGCGCGGCCACCGTCTGCAGGTTGTTCTTCACCCGGTGGTGGATCTCCCGGATGGTGGCGTCCTTGCTCAGCAGCGCCCGGTCCCGCCGGCGCACCTCGGTGACGTCGCGGACCAGCACGAGCGCACCCGACGCACGGCCGTGCGGGCGCAGCGGCAGCGCCCGGAACAGCACGGTCGCCGCCTTGGCCTCCACCTCCATGCGCAGGCTGGACCGGCCGCCGACGGCGTCGGTGATCCGCTTGGCCAGTTCGGCGGCGTCGAACGGGTCGTCAACCAGGCCACGGGTGAGCTGGGCCAGCGACTGGCCGATCATCTCGCCGTTGTAGGCCAGCCGGTGGTAGGCGGAGAGCGCGTTCGGGCTGACGTAGACGACGTCGCCGTCCGCGTCCAGCCGCAGCAGGCCGTCCCCGGCGCGGGGGCCGGTGTGCAGTTCGGCCGGCCGGCCCGGGGGCGGGAAGGCGCCGTCGCAGACCATCTGGAACAGGTCGTCGGCGGCGTCGACATAGGCGGTCTCCAGCAGGCTGCCCTCCCGGCCGACCAGGCTGCTGGTGTCCCGCTCGATGACGGCGACGACCTCGTCCAGGTGTCGGACCGGGATCGCCTGCCGGCGGATCCAGCTGCGCGGCGCCTCCAGTGGTGGGTCCTCGGACACCACCCGCTCCTCCTCCCACGCCCGGCGCAGCAGCGGGAAGTCGGGAAAGGCGACGACGGCCTTGACCCGGTCGTCGATGAACGCGGTCACCCCGGTGGTCGGCCGGGCCTGCGCCGCGCACACCAGCCGGCCGGGCTCGGTCGGCACCCACAGCAGCAGGTCGGAGAACGACAGGTCGGCGAGCAGTTGCCACTCGGAGACCACGGCCTGCAGGTGGGCGACCGCGGCACCGGAAAGCGTGGAGTGTTCGGCCAGGACGTCGGACAGTGTGGACATGAACCGTGGAGCCGGGCTAGGAGATCTCGGCGATCAGGTCGCCCTCCTGCACCAGGCCGCCCTCGGCGACCGCCAGCCGGGAGACCGTCCCGTCCACCTCGGCGATGACCGGGATCTCCATCTTCATCGACTCCAGGATCACCAAGGTGTCCCCATCGGTCACCGTGTCGCCCTCGGCGACCAACACCTTCCAGACGTTGGCCACCATTTCGGCGCGAACTTCCTCGGCCATCCACTTCCCTCCGCCGTGCGTGAAAGACATCTTGTCATCTCCCACGTGGCAAGATGGCGCGAGCCATGTCAGATCGGAGGTTCCATGAGCAAGCGCGGACGCAAGAAGCGGGCCCGCCGCAAGAGCGGCGCCAACCACGGCAAACGGCCGAACTCCTGAGGTAACGCCGCGACCCGCGGGCCTACTGCTGCCCGCGGGTCACCCGCACGGAGGTCACCGTGATCTCCAGGCTGGCGATCACCCGCTGGCGCAGTTCCGCCGGTGCCCGGTCGCCGCCGCACTTGCGATGCAACAGGGCCTTGAGCTTGCGCTCCAGCCCGGCCTCCTCCAGGCACGGCGAGCATTCCTCCAGGTGCCGCTGCACCCTGGCCCGGTTCTCCGGGTCCATCTCGTCGTCCAGGAACAGCCACACGTCCCGCAGCACGCTCGAGCAACCGGAATCCGGGTCGGCGAGTTCGCCGGGGTCACCGCACGTCATCGTCGCGACCCTCCCTTCGAAGAAAGCCACGCTCCGTCGCATAGTCCGTCAGCAGCTCCCGCAGCTGGCGCCGGCCCCGGTGCAGCCGGGACATCACCGTGCCCAGCGGGGTACCCATGATCTCGGCGATCTCCTTGTAGGAAAAGCCCTCGACGTCGGCCAGATACACCGCCAGCCGGAAGTCCTCGGGCAGTTCCTGCAGCGCCTGTTTGACGTCCGAATCGGGCAGCCGGTCCAGCGCGTCCATCTCCGCCGACCGCAGGCCGGTCGACGTGTGCGACTCGGCTGATGCCAGCTGCCAATCGGTGATCTCGTCCGTCGCGGTGACCGCGGGCTGGCGCTGCCGCTTGCGGTACCCGTTGATATAGGTGTTGGTCAGGATCCGGTACAGCCACGCCCGCAGGTTGGTGCCCTGGGTGAACGAGCCGAAGGCGGCGAACGCCTTGAGGTAGGTCTCCTGGACCAGGTCCTCGGCGTCGGCCGCGTTCCGGGTCATCCGCAGGGCGGCCGCGTAGAGCTGGTCGATCAACGGCATGGCCTGCTCGGTGAACCGCTGGCCCAGATCGTCGTCGACCGGGGTCGTGGTCACGTCGGTCACCTGCCTCGCGGTCGACACCGGCGGGAATCCGCCGTCCCCCACGCCGCGACCTCCGCGACGCAGCGTCGAGGGTACCTGCCGGCCCGGCCGGGTATGCCGCGGCCGCCTCCTGGCCGGTGCCTGCTGCAGGGTCGTCACGCCTGGTCCGAACACCCGGCGCGGCGTGACTATTCCGGCTACCAGGTCACCGGCATCTTCTCGGCGCTGTACACGACCGAGGTGTTGCGGAAGGCGAGCTCGGACATGGGGACCGCGGGCCGCATGGCCGGGAACCGGCGGGCCAGCGCCGGGAACGCGATCCGCAACTCGATGCGGGCGAGTTCGGCGCCCACGCAACGATGGATCCCGTAGCCGAAGGCCAGGTGCGAGGTGGCCGGCCGGGTCGGGTCGAAGACCTCCAGGCTCTCCCCGAGCGCCGGGTCCCGGTCCGCGCCGGACAGCGACACCAGCACCATCTGCCCGGCCGGGATGTCCACCGCGCCGATCCGCACGTCGGTGCGGCTGAACCGGGGGAACGCGACCTGCACGACGGTCAGGTACCGCAGCAACTCCTCCACGGCCAGGTGCACGGTCTGCTCGTCGGCCGACCCGAGCGCGGCGAAGGACGCGGGGCTCTGCAGCAGCGCCAGCGCACCGAGGGACAGCGAGGCGGCCGTCGTCTCGTGGCCGCCGGTGAGGATGCCGTCGGCCAGGCCGGCCAGCTCCCGGTCGGTCAGCTCGTCGCCGTGGTCGCGGATCAGCTGGCCGAGCAGTCCCTCCCCGGGGTTCGCCCGTTCCCGCACGACGAGCGTCTGCAGGTAGTCCAGGGACGTGCCGATGACGTCCAGCGGCGACTCGTCGCCCATCTCGAACCGGGCCGTGGACAGCGCCTGGAACTCGTCGCGGTCCTCGTAGGGCACGCCCAGCAGTTCGCAGATCACCAGCGACGGGATCGGCATCGCGAACAGATCGACCAGGTCGGCCGGCGGTCCGGCGGCCTCGATCGCGTCCAGCTGACCGTCCACGATCGCCGTGATGCGCGGTTTGAGCCGCTGCAGCTTGCGCATGGTGAACTCGGGCGTCAGCAGGCGGCGCAGCTTGGTGTGGTACGGCGGGTCGGTCATGCCCAGCCCGCCGGGGTCCTCCTCGGTCTCGTTGGTCAGGTTCCCGATCGCGTTGCTGAACGACGCCGCGTCGCCGAGCACCTGTTTGGCCTCGTCATACCCGCTGACCAGCCAGGCCACGATGCCGAACGGCAGTTCCAACTTGGACACCGGCTCGGCGTCCCGGCGCCCGGCGAGTTCGGCGATCGGGTCCAGCCCGTCCCGGGACAGCAGCAGCGGAATGGGCAGCGATTCGGTCATGATTCGAAGGGTTTCACAGGCCCGTTACACGGTTGCGACGGGTCGACCGCCGGGTGCCGAGGTACTGTCTGCCGACGAGCGCCCGACCAGGCCTACCCCAGAGGGACCGCCATGATCAGCTTCGAATCCGTCTCGAAGATGTACCCGGACGGCACCCACGCCGTCCACGACCTTTCCCTAGAGATCCCCACCGGCAAGATCACCGTGTTCGTGGGGCCGTCCGGCTGCGGCAAGACGACCTCGGTGCGAATGATCAACCGGATGATCGAGCCGACCAGCGGTGTGGTGGCGATCGACGGGCAGGACATCACCAAGGGAGACGCAGCCGTCCTGCGTCGAGGCATCGGCTACGTGATCCAGAACGCCGGCCTGTTCCCGCACCGGACCGTGCTGGACAACATCGCCACGGTGCCCGTGCTGCAGGGCCGCAGCCACCGGGAGGCCCGGGCCGCGGCCGCCGAGCTGCTGGACCGGGTCGGGCTGGACCAGGCGCTGGCCAAGCGGTACCCGGCCCAGCTGTCCGGCGGGCAGCAGCAGCGGGTCGGCGTGGCCCGGGCGCTGGCCGCCGACCCGCCGGTGATGCTGATGGACGAGCCGTTCTCGGCGGTCGACCCGGTGGTCCGGTCCCAGTTGCAGGACGAGTTCATCCGCCTGCAGGGCGAGCTGGGCAAGACCATCGTCTTCGTCACCCACGACATCGACGAGGCGGTCAAGCTCGGCGACCTGATCGCGGTGTTCGCCGTGGGCGGCCGGCTCGCCCAGTACGCCGAACCGGCGCAGGTGCTCAGCCGTCCGGCGGACGACTTCGTCGCCGACTTCGTCGGCCGCGACCGTGGCTACCGGGCGCTGTCGTTCGTGTCCGGGCAGCTGCCGCTGCGTCCGGCGCAGACACTGACGCTGGGCGAGCCGGTGCCGCCCGACGCGGGTGACGCGGCCGAGGGCATCTCCGTCGACCACGGCCGTTGGGTGCTGGTGGTGGACGCCGACCGCCGGCCGCGGGGCTGGCTGGACTGTGCGGAGGTGCCGGTGGGCCATGCGGTCGGCGTGGACGGCCTGGTGCTCGGCGGTTCGCTGGCCGGGCCGGGGGCGTCGCTGCGCACCGCGCTGGACGCCGCGCTGTCCTCGCCGTCCGGCCGCGGGGTGGCCGTCGACGCCGACGGTGCCGTGGTCGGCACGATCGCCGCGGGCGAGGTGCTGTCGGCGATCGAGCAGGCCCGCCGATCGGACATGCCGGGCCTGCGGCTCGACAAGCAAGCGGCCATCTCGTGAACTGGGCCTGGCTGAGCCGCAACGCCGACCAGATCGCGTCCTGGACGGTCCAACACATCTGGCTGGCCGCGGCGCCCACCGTGCTGGGCCTGCTGCTGGCGCTCCCGCTGGGCGCGGTCGCGCACCGCTACCGGTGGTCCTACGCGACCCTGATCACGCTGGCCGGGCTGCTCTACACCATTCCGTCCATCGCGCTGTTCGTGGTGCTGCCGGGGCTGCTGGGCACCCGCATCCTGGACCCGTTGAACGTGGTGATCGCGCTCACCTTCTACACGCTGGCCCTGATGGTGCGGGTGGTCGCCGACGGCCTGGACGCGGTCCCGTCACTGGTGGTGGCCAGCGCGACGGCGATGGGTTACAAGCCGCTGCGCTCGCTGGTGACGGTCCAACTGCCACTGGCCGTCCCGGTGATCGGCGCCGGCCTGCGGGTGGCTGCGGTGTCCAATGTCAGCCTGGTGTCGGTGGCCGCCCTGCTGGGCATCCCGCAGCTGGGGCAGCTGTTCACCGTCGGGTTCCAACTGGACTTCTTCACCCCGATCATCGCCGGGATCGTGCTGTGCCTGGTGCTGGCCGGCATCTTCGACGGGATCATCCTGCTGACCATGCGGCTGAGCACCCCGTGGACGAGGGCGGCGCGATGAGCGGGGCATGGACCTGGCTGACGGATCCGGCGAACTGGACCGGGCCCGGCGGTGTGTGGGCACGGCTGTTCGAGCACCTGTGGTACACGCTGCTGTCGCTGGCGATCGCGTTGGTGATCGCGCTGCCGCTGGGCGCGGCGATCGGGCACACCGGCCGGTTCACCGGGCTGGTCTCCGGCGTGGCGAACGCGCTGCGGGCGCTGCCCAGCCTGGGGTTGCTGATCCTGCTGGCGCTGTGGGGGTTGCACACCCTCAAGGGCGATCTGGCGCTGCTCGGACCGGCCATCGCGGTGCTGGTGGTGCTGGCCGTGCCACCCATCCTGTCCAATACCTACGCCGGCATCGCGAACGTCGACCCGGCGGCCAGGGACGCCGCCCGCGGCATGGGCATGACCGGCCGGCAGGTGCTGCTGAAGGTGGAGCTGCCGGTGGCCCTGCCGCTGATCATGTCCGGCCTGCGGTCGGCATTCCTGCAGGTGGTGGCGACCGCGACGATCGCCGCGGTGGTCGCCCTCGGCGGCTTCGGCCGCTACGTGATCGACGGGCTGGCCCAGCAGAACTATTCGATGATGGTCGGCGGGGCACTGCTGGTGGCCGTGCTGGCCGTCATCGGCGACCGTCTGCTGGCCATCATCGGGCACTTCGTGGTGTCCCCCGGCCTGTCCGGCCGGACCGCGCGACGGCGCAAGCCGGCGGCCACCACCGCCGACCTGCTGGTGGTCAAGGCGGAAGCAGAGGCTGCCGGGTGACCGACCACGCCGCGCGGTTCCGATGTCGTACCCGCGCGAGACCATCAGCCGATCGCACGATCCCCGCCGGCCAGCCTGCCGGTCCCACCTCGAGGAGAAACTCGTGACACCACGCACCACCCGCTCCCGTCGCGGCTTGTTCCGAGCCACCGGCCTGCTCGTCGCGGGCCTGGCCGCCGCGCTGACCGTGTCCGCGTGCGGCGGATCGTCCGGCGGCCCGCTGGACACCACGTCCGCCGCGGCGTCTGGTGCGGCCTCGGGCTCGGCCGGCGGCGCGATCGTCGTCGGGTCGGCGAACTTCCCGGAGAGCGCGCTGCTGGCCAACATCTACGCGGCCGCGCTGACCAAGGCCGGCGTCCAGGCGACCACCAACCTGAACATCGGCAGCCGCGAGGTCTACATCAAGGCGATCCAGGACGGGTCGATCAGCCTGGTGCCGGAGTACTCCGGCGTGCTGCTGCAGTACTTCGACCCGAACGCGACCGCGGTCTCCTCCGAGGACGTCTACGCGGCGTTGCAGAAGGCGCTGCCGCAGGGCCTGGAGGTGCTGGACAAGTCGGCCGCCGAGGACAAGGACGCCGTCGTCGTCACCAAGGCCACCGCGGACGCCAACAACCTCAAGTCGATCGCCGACCTGGCACCGGTGGCCTCCACCTTCGTCCTCGGTGGGCCGTCGGAGTGGCAGACCCGGCCGACCGGGGTGCCGGGCCTGCAGGAGAAGTACGGGCTGACCTTCAAGGAGTTCAAGGCGCTGGACGCGGGCGGCCCGCTGACGCTCAACGCGTTGCTCGGTGACCAGATCCAGGCCGGCAACATGTTCACCACCGATCCCGCGATCCCGGCGAACGACCTGGTGGTGCTCGAGGACCCGAAGAACCTGTTCGCCGCCCAGAACGTGCTGCCGCTGATCCGGTCCGAGGCCAATACGGCCCAGGTCGCCGAGGCGCTCAACGCGGTGTCGGCCAAGCTGGACACCGCCACCCTGACCGAGCTGTTGACCAAGGTGCAGGACGAGAAGCAGGATTCGGCGCAGGTCGCGCAGGACTGGGTGGCGGCGAACCTGAGCTAGGGTCGGCCCGTGGCCGGCGCACCGACTCCCGCGATCGCCGCGCTGGTCCGCGCCAAGGTGCCGCACACGCTGCACCCCTATCACCACGATCCGACGACGACCGCGTTCGGTGACGAGGTGGTGGCCGCCCTGGGCTGGCCACCACCTCGCGTGTTCAAGACGCTGGTGGCGTCCGTGGACGGCACGCCGACGGTCGCGATCGTGCCCGTCTCCGCGCACCTGGACCTGAAGGCGCTGGCCGCCGCGGTCGGCGGCAAGAAGGCGGCCATGGCCGCCGTCGCCGACGCGGAGCGGTCCTCCGGCTACGTGGCCGGCGGCATCTCCCCGCTGGGTCAGCGCAAGCGGCTGCGCACGGTGCTGGACGCCAGCGCGCACGGCTTCGACACCATCATGATCAGCGCCGGCAAGCGCGGTCTGCAGGTCGAACTCGCCCCCGCGGACCTGATCACGCTGACCGGAGCCGATCTCGCGCCGATTGCATCACGATGACCGTCCGTTGCACCTATCCTGGAGTCCTCGGGCCAGATGAGTGAACGTCACGGAGCAAAAGGGGGATCCCCGGGTGAGCCAGCCGTCCATCCGACCCGCGCCACCGCCGCGCCCAGCAACCCCGCCACTCCCGCCAGGGGGTGATCTGACCTCCGAGCTGATCGAGACCGACATCTGGACCGACGAGATGGTCCAGCGGGCCGGCATCCCGATCATCGACACCAAGTTCGTCACGGTCGGCGGCGGCATCGGATCCTTCGTGACGGTCGACTTCCTGCGTATCTACGGCGTGCCGCCGCAGGACATCACCGTGCTCACCCAGCTGGACACGCCGTGGCAGAGCTACGAATACCTCACCCGGGTCTCCCAGATCCCGCGCGGCGAGCGGCTGCGGTCGGACTCGAAGTCGACGCCGGACAACATCTGGGGCTTCCCGTCCTACGCGGTGCGCGAGGCGTTCGGCGCCAAGGGCCTGGCCGGTTTCGTCAAGCCGCTGTGGAACGTGCTGACCGAGCCGATCATCGAGAACTACTACACCCCCAAGGCCGGGCAGGCGTTCGAGACGATGGAGCGCGAGGCCAACCGCATCGGCTACCAGCGGTGCGTGCGCAAGGGCCAGGTCAGGATGGTCCGCCGGCGCCGGGAGGGCGGCTACTTCACCATCCTCACGCCGCCGGCCGGCGCGACGCCCACCAAGCGGCTCGCCTACCGCAGCCCGTACGTGCACATCGCCATCGGCTACCCGGGCCTGAAGCTGCTGCCGGACCTGCAGCGTTATCGCGAGTACTACCGGGACCCGTCCAGGGTCGTCAACGCCTACGAGCCGCACGAGCACGTGTACCAGCAGCTGCAGCTGCGGCCCGGCACCGTGGTCATCCGCGGCGGCGGCATCGTCGCCTCCCGGGTGCTGCAACGGCTGATCGACGACCGCGACAAGTTCCACCTGCAGACGCAGATCATCCACGTCTTCCGCACCTACATCACCGGCGCGCACGGGCCCAACATCTTCAAGCGCCGCAAGGGCGGCGACGGTTGGGCCTACCAGGGCTTCAACTATCCGAAGTCGGTGTGGGGCGGGCAGCTCAAGGCCAAGATCCGGGGGCTGGAGGGCGAGGAACGGGCCAAGGCGTACAAGGAGATGGGCGGCACCAACACCCCCATCCGCAAGTCCTGGCAGGAGCAGCTCAAGCGCGGCCGGCGGGAGGGCTGGTACCGCACGGTCACCGGCGAGGTCAGCGAGCTGCGGCCGGGACCGAACGGTCAGGGCGTCGTCACCTATCTGCAGGCCAAGGGCCAACCCGGGCCGGTGGAGATCTACTCGGACTTCGTGATCGACTGCACCGGCCTGGAGGCGGACATCCGCGAGCACCGGGTGCTGGCCGACCTGCTCGACCACAGCGGCGCCGGCCGTAATCCGGTCGGCCGGCTGGATGTGGACCGCAGCTTCGAGGTGATCGGCACGCGCAGCCAGCCGGGCCGGCTGTACGCGTCGGGCAGCGCCACCCTCGGCGGCTACTTCCCTGGCGTCGACACCTTCCTCGGCCTGCAGATCGCCGCCCAGGAAATCTGCGACGATCTGACCAAGCTCGGCTTCTGCAAGAAGTTCGGCGTCGCGCAATCGACCAGGCAGTGG
This sequence comes from uncultured Actinomycetes bacterium, assembly GCA_964497705.1. Classification (GTDB taxonomy): domain Bacteria; phylum Actinomycetota; class Actinomycetes; order Mycobacteriales; family Nakamurellaceae; genus Nakamurella. The sequence continues at coordinate 59,079 of CAZCEH010000024.1, forward strand.
TGGCGCTGGGCCCGCCACCGCAGCATCTGAGAGGGCGACGTGGTACCCACCCTGTACGGGCGGATCCAGACCCGGATCGTGCTGACCATCGTGGTCGGCGGCATCTGGACGCTGATCATCACGCCGTTCCTGCCGACCGGCGAGCCGCTCGGCCCGTCCTACCGGATGACGTTCCTGATCCTGCTCACCGTGCTGGTGCTCGGCATCGTGTGGGAGTTCATCTACCACGGCCTGCAGCAGTTCCGGTGGGAGAAGGACTGGCCGACGCTGTTCGGACTCATCACCATGGTGAACGAAGGCCTGCTGGTCTGGATCCTGCTGAAGGCGGGCGCCGTTCCCGGCGTCGGGGACGTGCCGCTGTCGGTGTTCCTCATCCAGTTCATCACCACCTGGCTGGTGATCTTCCTGGTGGTCAACGGGCCGGTGCAGATCTTCTTCTCGCGGTGGCGCTTCCGGGGAGGCCGGTTCTGGTGAACGTCAGCTTCGACGACATCCGCGGCGAGGTGCTGCCCGGTGCCCACCTGGTCGCCCGGGTGCCGGGCATCGTCGTGGTCATCCGGCGCGACGGCACCGCCGGTGAGGCGTCGTCGGCCGACCTGCTGTCGCTGATCCGCCGGGCCGCGGTGGAGGCCGCCCCGGCCCCCGGACGTGACCTGGCCCGGATGCTGACCGAGTGGGTGGTGCGCACCAGGTCGGCGCCCGGTTTCGGCACGATCGCGGCCGCCGAGGACGGCATCGCGGTGTTCCTGCACGGCGACGTCAGCGTGTCGGAACTGCCCGAACCCGGGGTACCGCCGGCGCCCGACCCGGACCGGCTGATGCTGTCAGGGCGCACCGCCGCCTTCACCGTCGACCGGCTGCTGCCGTGGCCGGCCGGACCGGTGGCGCTCAGCGCGGGCCGTCCGGCGAATCCCGACGAGGGCGACACCTCCATCGGCGTGCTCGGCTGGTCGGGGCTGGTGGAGGGCCTGGTGCCGGGAGACGGCATCGTGCTGGGCGCACCGAAGACCGCGACCGGCCTGCCCGCCGGCCGGCATCACGCGGCCGCACCCTCGGTCCAGACCCAGGAGCACCCGGCCGCCCGGCCGAGCCGGGAACCGACCGTCGAACATCCGCTGCCGCCGCCCGAGCCCGCGCCGGTGCTCGAGCCGGAGCCGGCCGCACCGGCACCCGAGCCCGCCCCGCCGACCGCCGAACCGCCGCTGCTACGGACGCCCCTGCTGTCCGAGCAGATCTTCGGCTCGCACGAGCACGAGGCGCCCCGGCCGCCGTTGCCGGTCGCCGACGCCGAGGGCGCCGCCAAGCCGGCCCCGCCCCGGCCCGGCGCCGCCGGCCCGGCGCACGTCCTGGTCAAGGGCTTCCGATGTTCCCGCAATCACCACAACGACCCTCGGGTGTCGTTCTGCTCGGTCTGCGGGATCCGGATGGATCAGCGGACCGGGGTGCTGGTCGACGGGCGCCGCCCGCCGCTGGGACTGCTGGTGCTGGACATCGGCTCTACGTTCGTCCTGGACGACAACTACCTGCTGGGCCGCAACCCCGAGGTCGACGACGCGGTGATCTCCAGTCGGCTACGCCCGATTCGGCTGGATGACGACAGCGGCACCCTGTCCCGGGTGCATGCGGAGATCCGGCTGGAAGGCTGGGACGTGCTGCTGCTGGACCGGGGTTCGGCGAACGGCACGTACGTGGCCGGCGCCGGTCAGTCCGCCTGGAACCGGTTGGCGCCGCATCGGCCGATCGTGCTGACCCCGGGGACGCATGTGCGCATCGGCCGCCGGATGTTCACCTTCGAGTCGGCGCACGCCCGCATCTAGGAGCCGGGGGCGTCGGCCAGCTTGGCCAGCTGCTCGGCCAGCTCGCTCTCCCGGTCGTCCAGCCCGGCACGCACCCGGACCACGGTGGTCGGCCCGTGCGCGCCGACGAGGCCGGCGGCGAACGTCCCGCCGTCCCCGACCAGCACCAGGCCCGCGTTCATCGCCTCGTCGGTCGCGTCGACCAGGTCGACGGCCAGCCCGCCGCCGCGCAGCGGGTCGAGCGCCGAGGAGATCCGGCGGGCCGCGCGGCCGCCGTCCGGCACCGCCACGCGCAACCGACCTCCCAGGTGGGCGGCGGCGGCCGAGGCCAGCACGACCGCGATCCGGCCGTCCGCACCCCCGTCCACGACCACGCCCACCGGTTCCGCGGCGCGCACCCCGTCCGTGCCCAGGTGCGCGACCGCCAGGGTGAACGCCGCGTCGACGGGCGGCTCCGTGTCGTGGTCGCGGCGCATCGCCTCCACGAACGACGCGGAGACCAGCACCACGTCCGCCTCCACGCCGGCGGCCTGGGCGCTCACGTCGGCCCACGGGTCGACCGAGAACCGGGTGAGCACCGAGCAATCCACCCCACGCGCCTGCAGCTCGTGGGCCAGCGTGTTCAGCTCGTCGACGGTGCTGGCCATCCGGGCCAGGTCGGGCACCACCGGCGCACCGACCTCCAGCTGCGCGGTCGGCCGGGCCAGCAGTCTGGTGAGCACGAGCTGGGCCGGCCGGCCGCTGCCCAGCAGCGCGGCACCGACCTGGGCGAGCTCGCGTGCCCGCTCAGGCTGGTCCACCAGTACCAGCACCCGGTAGGAATCGGTCACTCCCAGGGCGGCGCGCTCGGCCTCGGCGATGTCGCGCTGCATGACCCGATCCGAATACACCCGCTTGAGCAACGGCCCGGTCATCGCCGTGGTGATCAGCGCCATCAGCACCATCATCGTGAACAACTCGCCGTCCAGGACACCGAGCTGTTTGCCCACGTTCAGGATGACCAGTTCGGTGAGCCCGCGGGTGTTCATCAGCAGCCCCAGCGCCGTCGCCTGGCGCGAGCGGACCTTCATCGCGCGAGCGCCAACGTAGGCACCGACGAACTTGCCGCCGATGGCCACCAGCAGGATCAGCGCCAGTTGCCACAGGCCGCCGCCGGACAGGCCGAGGATGTTCGTGGACAGCCCGGTGATCACGAAGAACAGCGGCAGCAGCAGCAGCACGCTGACCTGTTCGAGCCGCTCGAGGATCTCCCGGGTCAGGTCGGCCGCCCCCCTGCGGGGCATCACCGCGCCGAACACGAAGGCACCGAAGATGGAGTGGATGCCGATCATCTCGGTGACGAACGCCGACACGAGCACACCGATCAGCACGATCGACAGGATGTCCGGGGTCAGCCGGCCGACCCGCCGGTACCAGTCGTTCAGCCGCTTGAGCAGCGGCCGCACCACGCCGAACATGATCGCCGCGAACAGCGCGGTGAGCACCACGATGCGCAGCACGTCCAATGGTGTGCTGCCCTGGACGACCGCGACCACGAACGCCAGCAGCGTCCAGGCGATGATGTCGTCGACCGCCGCGCAGGCCAGCGCGATGACCCCGATCGGTGTTCGGTGCATGCCCCGGTCGGTCAGGATCCGGGCCAGCACCGGGAACGCGGTGATCGACATCGCGACGCCCAGGAACAGGGCCAGCGCGAGCGGCGCGACCGGGCCCGACGAGGTCTCGTCGTGCAGCGGGTACAGCAGCAGCGACAGTCCCGCACCGAGCGCGAACGGCAATGCCACCGACGCGGCCGAGATCGTGCCGGCCATCCGTTCCCGGCCGCGGATCAGCAGCATGTCCAGTTCCAGGCCGACGATGAACATGAACAGCACCAGGCCCAGCTGAGCCAGGATGTTCAGGTACGGCAGCACCTCGGGCGTGAACAGGCGGTTGTCCAGATCACCGGGCAGTAACCCGAGCAGGCTGGGTCCCATGGCAATACCGGCGACGATCTCGCCGACCACGGGCGGTTGACCGATCTTGATCGCGAGCCGGCCGAACAGCCTGGCCACGACGATGATGATGGCGATGTCGATGAAGACCAGCGCGACAGTATGCATGGGGGCAATTCCCGTGGGTGGTGTGGTGCATTGGTCCGGACGGGCGAACAGCGAGCCGTCACTCAGTGTGAGGCATGGGAGGTGTCTCCCGATACCTGGCGGAACGATCTTCCGCCATCCGTGTTCATCGGATCAGGTGATGACGCTCCGACGCGCCGACCTGCTGGGCCGAAGCCGGTTATGCTCACCGGCATGGCGCTGCAGGACACCCCCGCGCAGTCCGTTCCCGCGCTGGCGGACTTCCGGGTCATCCGGCTGATCGGCGAGGGCAACCACGGGCGCTTCTACCTTGCCCATCCCCCTGACCGCCTGGGCATCACCGACGAATACGTCGCCGTGAAGGTGTTCGCCGGCCAGTGCAGCGAGGACGCCTACCGTCGCGGCACGAGGGAGCTCCGGGCGTTCGCCGCGGTGGACTCGCCCTACCTGGCCCGGGTCTACGACGCGGTGCTGGAGGACAACTTCCTGTACGCGATGGAGTACTTCCCGCTCGGGTCGCTGGCCGCGCCGGCCCGGCCGCTGACCCGGGACGAGGTGCTGCGGGCCGTCGAGCACGCGGCCCGCGCGGTGCACGCGCTGCACGAGGCCGGGATGGCCCACGGCGACGTCAAGCCCGGCAACGTGATGGTGCACGAGGGCGGCGGAAAGCTGTCCGATCTGGGCCTTGCCCGGGTGTTCAACGCCGGCGCCGCGCTGACCGGGATGGCGCCGGAGACCTCGGTGGAGTTCCTGGACCCGTCCCTGCTGCTCGGCGAGCCGCCGTCGCGGGCCACCGACATCTGGGCGCTGGGTGCCACCCTGCACCGGGCGCTGTCCGGCCGCGGTCTGTACGGCGAGTTGCCCGAGCATCAGCCGCTGCTGGCCATCCGCCGGGTGCAGAGCTCGCCGCCCGCCGTCGATCCGTCGCTGACCGCCGGCGAGGCCGCCGTCGTGCTGGCCTGCCTGGCCCCGCCCGGAACCCGTCCGGCCACCGCCGCGGACGTGGCCGACCGGATCGCCGCGTTGCGCCAGTCCTGAGCCGGCTTCCCGATCAGAACGGGGCGGGCTTCCACCAGTCGTCGATCAGGTTCTGCGTGGTGTGGTCCTTCCACTCCACGTAGACCACGTAGTCGGCGTACTTCTCGTCGTTGAACGTGGTCAGCAGGTACGGCAGGGTCTTCTCGTCGTCCCCCGTCCCGTACCGGGTGCCGGCGTCGTTGTCGTCGTCCCGGGTCCAGGTGATGATCTCCGTCGAGTCGCCGAAGTTGTCGTCCACGTACGTCTGCAGGGTGCCGGTGTCGGGGAAGTGCATCACCCAGAACACGATGCCCTGGCTATCGGTGCAGTTGATGATGCCGTCCGCGTGGCTGCCGAAGTTGTCGCTGGCGCTGGTGCAGGTGGCGTCCTCGTAACCCTTCTCGGACGGCGACTGCGGGATCAGGCCGTTGAAGTCGGCGGCGACGTTGGTCAGCGTGGACCAGCCCTGGTCGGCGATGCTGACCCCGGCCGGGCCGGCGGCTGTCGAGGTCTGGCCGGCGGCGTTGGTGGCGGTGACCGTGTAGTTGTACTTGCCCGGCAGCACCCGGTCGTCGACCCAACTGGTGGCCACGCCCTTGTAGACGGTCTCCCCGTTGCGGGTCACGGTGTAGCCGGTGGCACCGTTCGCCGGCGACCAGCTGACCGTGATGTTGTGTTGCGCGTCCGCCTTCGCGTTGAAGTTCGCCGGCGCCGCAATGGTGGGTTCGGTGGGGCCGTTGAACAGCACCGCCGCGGTGATCCCGCCGGCGATGACCAGCACCGCGGCCAGGCCGATCAGGATCCACTTCTTCGCGGCGCCCGGCTTGGCCGACTTGGCCGCCGCCGGCGCCGGTCCGGTGTACACCGGACCGGTCTGGTAGCCCGGATGCGGCCCGGACTGGTACTGACCGCCGGGCGGCGGCCCGATCGGTGGCAGCGTGCCGGTGGGTCCGGTCGGGTGGTAACCGATCGGTGGTTGCGCGTTGACCTCGGTCGGCCGGATCGCGCCGGCACCCAGCGGCGGCACGTTGCCGGTGGGCGTCCACCCGCCGGCCAGGTTCTGCGGTCCGGTGTTCAGCTGCCGGACCTGCCAGCCCGCGTGCCGCTCGAGCAGCGCGACGAGGTCGTCCAGGCCCTTCGGGTGCCGCGACCCCTCCCGCTCGTACAGGACCGTGCGGGTCACGTCGGCGTTGGCGACGGTGATCTCCTGGACCACGTCGCCCGGCACGACCTCCATCAGCCGCAACCGCGGTGGCAGGTCGAAGAAGCGGACCTCCTCCAGCAGCAGCCGCTCCAGCTCGATCCGATCCTGGGCCGGCAGCACGCTGGTGTTGACGGGTCCGAGTTCGGCCACCGTGCCCTGGGCACGGTTGGTCCGATGGACGCCGATCGTGTACGGGGGGCGGGGGGTGGTGAGCGACCTGTCCTCGACCGCGGCGACGGCGGCCGCCGCGACCGCCGGCACCGCGACGTCCAGCGCGGTGCGCTCGGGCGCCAGGCCGTGCTGACCGGCGACGGCGACCTCGGCCCGGGTGGGGGTGGACAACGCCGGGTCGGCCGCCACCAGCGCGGCCCGTGCGGCCAGGCTCAGCTCGCGGCAGCTGTTGTAGCGGTCGTCCGGGTTCTTGGCCATCGCCTTGGCCACCACGGCGTCCAACCCGGGCGGCAGCCACGGCACCTTGTCGGTGACCTTGGGCACCGGGTTCTTCAGGTGCGCGGTCATCGTGGCGAACGGTGATGGCTCCGGATACGGCACGCTGCCGGTCAGCAGCTCGAACAGGACGCAACCCAGCGCGTAGATGTCCACCCGATGGTCCAGCTGCCGCGCCTCGATCTGTTCGGGCGAGGCGTACGCCAGGGTGGCCAGCAGGTTGCCGGTGCCGGTCAGGTGCTGGACCTCTTCGGTGGTGGACTTGGCGATCCCGAAGTCGGTCAGCAGCACGTGCTCCGGTTCGCCGGGATCGTCCGGGGCGGCCAGCAGGATGTTCGCCGGCTTGACGTCCCGGTGCAGCAGGCCCGCCCGGTGGGCGTAGTCCAGGCCTGCGCCGACCTCGCTGATGATGTGCACCACCCGGTGCGGGGTCATCGATCCGTCGCCGGCCCGGGCGGCCACCGAGGCGTCCACCCCGGCGACGTACTGCATGGAGATCCACAGCTGCCCGTCGACCGATCCCCGGTCGTAGACGGCGACGATGTTGCGGTGCACCAGGCCGGCGGCTAGGTCGGCCTCCCGCTCGAACCGGGTGCGGAAGCTCGGGTCGTTGGAGAAGGCGGGATTGAGCAGTTTGAGCGCGTCGCGCCGCGGCAGCCGCGGGTGCTTGGCCAGGTAGACCGCGCCCATGCCGCCCGTGCCGAGCACTGACTCGATGGTGTATCCGGCGAACTGTTCGCCAGGGTTCAGGACCACGGTGCGTCCCCTATTCCGAAAGTGCTGATCAATTACTCTAGCCACGCGCAGGACCGGACGTGACGGCCCGTGTCGATGTCACCCGGTAGGCCATCCGAAGGAGTGAACGCTCGGCCGGGTGATACGCCCGGCCCGGTCCGGACGGCCGTCGTTCTGATGGACGGACGTCACAGCAGAGTCGGTTGCTCGGCCGGCCAGGTCGATGCCGGCACCCGGGCGATCAGGCCGGGATCGTCGTTGGCCACGTTGCCGACCTCCGGCCCGACCGGCCGCAGCTCGATCGCGGCGACCAGGTCGTCGGGGGGCGGGCCGAGCATGGGCTCGGGATCGACACGCGGGTCCAACCATGCCGCCCACTCCGACGCGGGCAGCACCAGCGGCATCCGGTCGTGGATCTGGATCATCTGCCCGACCGCGGGAGCCGTGATGATCGTCATGGACACCACCGGATCGCCGGCCGGGTCGTCCCCGCCGGGCCGCCAGTACTCCCACAGCCCGGCGAAGGCCATCACGCTGCCGTCCGCCGGGGTCAGGTAGTAGGCCTGTTTGACGGGCCGCCGCCGGCCCCGGACGGTCTCGTCGCCGAGCCGACGCCATTCGAAGTAGCCGCTGGCCGGGATCAGGCACCGCCGTCTGGCCAGGGCGGTCCGGAAGGCCGCCTTGTCGGTGAGGGACTCGACCCGGGCGTTGAACATGCGGTTGCCGACGGAGACGTCCTTGGCCCAGGACGGCACCAGCCCCCAGCGCATCGGTTCGATCTGCCGTCGCGCCTGTTCCGGTGGCACGCGGGGTTGGAGCCGGACCACCGGCACGGTCAGCGTTGGCGCGACGTTGTACCTGGGGCGGACCGGGTCCCCGCCGTACAGGCCCTGGGCACCGCCGGCCTGTTCGTCCGGTTCGGCCTCGAACGTGCCGTAGAGCGATTCGGGGTCCAGCGTCAGGGCGTAGCGGCCGCACATGCCTGCATGGTGCCACCGGCCATCATCGCCCCGGTGGGAGCGTTTCCATTTCAGCGGGCGGGCCGCCCCGAGGCGGTGCATACTCATGCCCGCGAGTGCACGCACGCACACAGCCCGTGCACACCGCGCCCCCAGCACCGCACCAATCCTCCAGGTGGTGGACCAATGACGCTCGCCCGATTCCTCCGGTTCGTGTTCCTGGTGACGGCGGTCGCCGTCGCCTCGCTCGCCGCGCCGACGCTGGCTGCGGCGGACCGGGCGGGTGGGGGCGGAAGTGCTGGCCGGCAGCCCGATCTCGGCCCGAACGTGAAGATCTTCGACCCGAGCATGTCGGTGAGCGACATCAAGGCGACCGTCGACGCGATCGCCGCCCAGCAGGTCACCAACCAGTTCGGCACCGAGCGGTACGCGCTGCTGTTCCAGCCCGGCACGTACGGCAGCGCCGCCGAGCCGTTGAACTTCGACGTCGGCTACTACACGAGCGTGGCCGGGCTGGGCCGGCTGCCCGGCGACGTGACGATCAACGGCTCGGTGAACGTGCACAACCAATGCGAGGCGAGCGGCTGCTTCGCCCTGAACAACTTCTGGCGGTCGCTGTCCAACGTGACCATCAACGTGACCGACAAGCCCGACGCCGGGTGCTACGCGGGCGAGTTCTGGGCGGTGTCCCAGGCCGCACCCATGCGCCGGGTGCACGTGCAGGGGCAGACCACGCTGATGGACTACTGCACCGCCCCATCCTTCGCCAGCGGCGGCTTCATCGCCGACTCGCAGTTCGACGGGACGGTCATCAACGGCTCGCAGCAGCAGTGGATGACTCGCAACAGCGTGCTCAACGGATGGTCGAACGGGGTGTGGAACCAGGTCTTCTCGGGCGTCGTGAACGCGCCGGCCACCTGCTTCCCGATCTCGGCCGACTGCCCGAACCCGTACACCACGGTCGCGACGAGCCCGGTCAGCAAGGAGGCGCCGGTCCTGTCGGTGGACGACCACGGCCGCTACCAGGTGTTCGTCCCCGCCGTCCAGCGCAATTCGAGCGGGACGAGCTGGTCGAACGGCCGGCCACGAGGCACGACCATCCCGATCGACCGGTTCTACGTCGCCCGGCCGGGTGACGACGTCGGGCGGATCAACGCGGCACTCGCGCAGGGCAAGAACCTGCTGCTCACGCCCGGGGTCTACGACCTCGACCGGGCCATCAAGGTGACCCGGGCCGACACCGTGGTGCTCGGGCTTGGCTACGCCACCCTCATCCCGCAGAACGGCAACGCCGCGCTGACCGTCGGCGACGTGTCGGGTGTCGACATCGCCGGCGTGACCATCGACGCGGGCCCGAAGAACTCCCCGGTGCTGCTGCAGGTCGGCACCAAGACCGGCCGGCACGCCTGCGGCCCGGACAGCCCGACCGCGCTGCACGACGTGTTCGTCCGGATCGGCGGCGCCGCCGCAGGCAAGGCGACGGTCAGCCTGGAAGTCAACAGCGACAACACCATCCTGGACGACATCTGGGCGTGGCGCGCCGACCACGGCAACGGCGTCGGGTGGACCACCAACACGGCCGACACCGGTCTCGTCGTCAACGGCGACAACGTCACCGCCTACGGCCTTTTCGTCGAGCATTACCAGAAGCAGGAGGTCGTCTGGAACGGCGAGCGGGGTCAGGTGGTGTTCTTCCAGAACGAGATGCCCTACGACCCGCCGAGCCAGGGCGCCTGGATGCAGTCACCCCAGGTCAAGGGGTACCCGGCGCTGACGGTGGCCAACGGGGTACGGCAGTTCACCGGATACGGGATGGGCAGCTACAGCTTCTTCAACCAGGGAGTCGACATCTACGCCGACAACGCCTTCGTCGTGCCGAAGCGGTTGCCCGCGGGCAGCCTGCACAGCCTGCTGACGATCTTCCTGGACGCCTCGACGGGCAAGGGCGGCATCCTCAACGTGGTGAACGGGGTCGGCGGTCCGTCGACCATCGCCAACCCGGACGTCCCGGTCGCCGTGGCCTCCTATCCCTCCTGATCGAGGTTCCTGCGGGATCATGAGTGGGTGACGACCGCTCTCGCACCCTGGCCCGCTCCCGTGGCCACCGGCCCGGTGACCGCCACCGTGCCGGTGCCCGGCTCCAAGTCCCTGACCAACCGGGCGCTCGTGCTGGCCGCCCAGGCCACCGCACCGTCCCGGATCGTCGCGCCGCTGCGCAGCCGGGACACCGACCTGATGGCGGCCGCGTTGACCGCGCTCGGCGCGGGCATCGAGCCGGCGGGGTCGGACTGGCTGGTCGCGCCCGGGCGCCTGGCCGGGCCCGCACAGGTGGACTGCGGGCTGGCCGGCACCGTGATGCGGTTCCTGCCGCCGCTGGCGGCCACCGCCACCGGCCCGATCACCTTCGACGGCGACGAGGCGGCCCGCCGGCGGCCGATGGCGACCGTGCTCGACGCCCTGCGGGTGCTGGGGGTGCGGATCGACGGCGACCGGCTGCCGTTCACCGTGCACGGCACGGGCCGCGTGCCGGGCGGCACCGTGCGGATCGACGCGAGCGCCTCGTCCCAGTTCGTCTCCGGCCTGTTGCTGTCCGCACCGTCGTTCTCGGTCGGCCTGGAGGTGCTCCACCAGGGGTCGGCCGTGCCCTCCCTGCCGCACATCGAGATGACCGTGCAGGCGCTGCGCGGCGTCGGCGTCGGGGTGGACGACACGGTGCCGAACCGGTGGCGGGTCGAGCCCGGCCCGGTCGGGCCGTGGGCGACGGCCATCGAGCCGGATCTGTCCAACGCCACCCCCTTCCTGGCCGCGGCCGCGGTCACCGGCGGGACGGTCACCGTCCCGCACTGGCCGGCCGCCACCACCCAGGCCGGCGACGCGATCCGCGGCATCCTGCGGGCCATGGGCGCGACCGTGTCGGTCGGCGCGGACGGGCTCACCGTCACCGGCCCCGACGCGCTGTGCGGGCTGGACGCCGACCTGCACGACGTCGGGGAGCTCACGCCGACGGTGGCCGCGATCGCCCTGTTCGCGAAGGGACCGAGCCGACTGACCGGCATCGGGCACCTGCGCGGTCACGAGACCGACCGGCTGGCCGCGCTGACCCAGGACATCGCCGCGGTCGGCGGGCGGGCCGAGGAGACCTCGGACGGTCTGACCATCCATCCGGCCCCGCTCACCGGAGGTCACTGGCGCTCCTTCGCCGACCACCGGATCGCCACCGCCGGCGCGATCGTCGGGTTGCGGGTGCCGGGCGTGCTGGTGGACGACGTCACCACCACCGCCAAGACCCTGCCCGGTTTCGAGAGTATGTGGGTGCGGATGTTGAACCCGGCATGATCTCGCTCGGCGACGACTGGGACAACGACGACGTCCGGGTTCGCCCGGCCCGGTCGTCCCGCCCGAGAACCAAGACTCGGCCCAGCCACACCGAGGCGGTCGAGGGGTTCGTGACCACCGTCGACCGCGGCCGCTACACCTGCCTGGTCGGCGCCGGCCACCGGCGCGCCCGCACGGTGACCGCGATGCGGGCCCGCGAACTGGGGCGGCGGGCGATCGCCGTCGGTGACCGGGTCGACCTGGTCGGCGACACCGGTGGCGCCCCGGACACCTTGGCCCGGATCGTGCGGATCGCGCCGCGTCGCAGCATCCTGCGCCGGTCGGCCGACGACACGGATCCGACCGAACGCGTCCTGGTGGCCAACGCCGATCAGCTGGTGATCGTCAGCGCCCTGGCCGACCCGGAGCCGCGAACCGGGTTCATCGACCGCTGTCTGGTCGCCGCCTACACCGGTGCCCTTGACCCGCTGATCCTGCTGACGAAGTCCGATCTGGCCGATCCGGCGGCGATCCGGGAGGAGTACGACGTGCTCGACGCGCCGATCCTGGTGACCGGGCGCGAGATCGCCTCGAACGGCTCGCGCACGGTGACCGGGCTGGACGCGGTCCGGGCGCACCTGACCGGGCAGGTGTCGGTGATGGTCGGACACTCCGGCGTCGGAAAGTCCACCGTCGTCAACGCGCTGGTCCCGGCGGCGGAGCGGGCCACCGGGTCGGTCACCGGCGTCGGCAAGGGTCGGCACACCTCCACGTCCGCGATCGCGCTGCCGCTGCCCTCGGGTGGGTGGGTCGTCGACACCCCGGGGGTGCGCGCGTTCGGCCTGGCCCATGTCACCCCGGACGACCTGCTGGAGGCGTTCGACGACCTGCTGGCGGGTACGGTCGACTGCCCACCGAACTGCGACCACCTGGGTCCGCCGTGTGCGTTGGATGCCTGGGTGGCGGCCGGCAATTCCAGCCCCGGCCGGCTGCGGTCGTTCCGCCGGTTGCTGCTCTCCCGGACCGGGGCAGACTGAGCGTCACGAACCGGCGGGCGGTCCGGGGCGGCCTGTCGGATCAGTCCCGGTCCCAGCCGTCGTCGCCGGTGCCGACCGGGATGGCCTGCTCGTAGACATCGACCGGGTTGGCCTCGCCCACCTCATCGACCGCGGACAGCGCCTCGGCGGTGTCGACGTCGTCATCGACATCGACACCGGCCGGGGTGTGCTGCTCCGCCACGTCGACCGGGTCGGCGTCCGGTGCATCGTCCGTGGGCCAGTTGGTCACGTCTGCCTCCTCCGGAAGTCGCTTCGGTCCTTCCGGTATCCCGCAGCGCGGCCCTCGACGCAAGTCGGTGGCCGATTGTCACGGAATGTCACGAACTGTGACGCTCTTCACACCCGGATTCACCGGATGGATAGGTGACACGTCTACTTCCTCAGGAATATGCTGCCGGGAGGAATCGTTGAACGCTCATGTAACCGTCACTCGGAAGGACCTCCACACCATGACCGCCTCCGTCGCCACCCCCACCCTGACCGCCGGCACCTGGGCCGCAGATGCCGTGCACTCCGATGTCTCGTTCAAGGTCCGCCACATGGCCGTCGGCAAGGCCCGCGGCACCTTCGCCCTGAAGTCCGCCACCCTGGCAGTGGGCAAGGACGGCCTCGCCGGCGCCTCGGTCACCGCCGAGATCGACGCCACCAGCGTCGACACCAAACAGGAGCAGCGTGACGCGCACGTGCGGTCCGCCGACTTCCTCGACGTCGAGAACCACCCCACGCTGACCTTCGTGTCCAAGGCCGTCAAGGACATCGACGGCGACGAGTTCGTGGTCGTCGGCGACCTGACCATCCGCGGCACCACCAAGGAGGTCGAGCTGGCCGTCGAGTACCTGGGTGAGACCGTCGACGCCTACGGCTCGACCCGGGCCGGCTTCTCCGCCAGCACGTCGATCTCCCGCAAGGCCTACGGCGTCAGCTTCGAGGCCGCCTTCGGCGCCGGCAATGCCGTGGTCGCCGACAAGGTCGAGATCGCGCTGGAGCTCGAGTTCGTCCGCAACGCCGACTGAGCGAGCGGCCTCGTCAGCTCTCGGCCGAGTCATCGGCCCGGCCGCCGGCCGAGAGTTGGTCCAGCAGGTACCGGATCTCCCCGGGCGCGTACCAGGCCAGGTCGTAGTCCTCGGCCGAGCCGAGAGTGAATTCGGCGTCGTCGTCACCCAGGTCGGCGGCGTCGATCACCGACGCGGCGGCCCGCACCGCCGGGGCCGCGTCGGCTCCGTCCAGGTGCACCGCGGCGACCCGGCGCCAGGGCACCGGTCCGCCCGTCACCGCCACCACCGCACGATCGGCGTCGGGTCGAGGGGTCGCCTGCGCCTCGTCGACGTCGGCCGCGACGACCACTCGCAGCGCCGGTTCGGTCGGGTCCGACGCACTCAGCAGCCGCAGCGAGGCACGGGACGCGTCCAGCATCGCCAGGTACTCCAGGTCCTCCTCCGACCAGCCCGGGTACTCGGCCCGCAGCGACCCGGTGACCGCGAAGGCGACCCCGGAAAGCACCGGGACACCACCGGCCAGCAGCGCCGAACGCAGCCCGGAGACGGTGCTCGGCAGGTAGATCCTCACGAGCTGGACCGGGACCGCCGGGACTTCGCCGGTTTGGTCTTGGCGTCGTCGGAAGCGGGCACGGTGGAAAGGATCTCGTCCAACGCCTCGGTGATGTGGGTGGCGAACTCGGCCACGTCCGGGACCGCCTCCCGGTCCGCGGTGATCCCAAAGAACACGCCGCCGTTGTAGGAGGTGCAGGAGACCGCCAGCGCGTGACCGACGGTCAACGGCGCCACCGGATACATGGCCACCACCGGATACCCCGCGGCGTACAGCGGAACCTGCGGACCGGGCACGTTGGTGATCAGCAGGTTGTAGGTGCGCCGGGACAGCTGGCCGGCCACCCGGGCGCCCAGGGCGTGCAGGGTGGGCGGCGCGAACCGGCCCAGCTCGACCAGCGCGTCGGCGGCCACCTGCCGGCCGGAATCCACGTGCGGTCCCATCGCGAAGGACACCTGGTGCAGCCGCATGGCCGGGCTGGGCTCGGCGATCGGCAGGTCCACCAGGTAGGACGCCACCGTCCCGGACTCCTCCCCCGGAACCGGCGCGACGGACACCGGCACCATCGCGCGCAGCGTGGTGTGCGCGGTGACCGCCTCCCCGCGGGACAGCAGCCAGGACCGCAGGGCCCCGGTGATCACCGCGATGATCACGTCGTTGATCGACCCGCCGAGCCCCTGCCGCACCCGCCGGAAGTCCGCCAGGTCGGCCCGCACGGTGGCGAACCGTCGTTGCCCACTCTTGGCGTCGTTGAGCGGTGACCGCGGAGCCGGGCTGACCGTGTGCCAGGCCACCTCCAACGCGTGTCCCGCGGCACCGACGAGCCGGCCCATCAGGGCGCCGGCGTCCTGCGCGACCAGTCGGGCGACCTCCAGCACCTCGGACGGCCGGGCACTGAGATCGGCGATCGCGTCGACCACCAGATCGATGTCGTTCGGCGCCGGGTTCGGGATCCACGGTTGCTCGGGCAAATCGCGGGACCGCTTGGTGACATCCAGGATGGCGGCCGCCACATCGACCGCGCCGATCCGGTCCATGATCGCGTGGTGGGTCTTGTTGACCAACGCCACCCGGCCACCGGTCAGGCCCTCGATGACGTAGACCTCCCACAGCGGCCGGGTCCGGTCCAGCGGACGGGAGATCAACCGGCCGACCAACTCGTCCAGCTCGACCTCGGTG
The DNA here is from genome assembly GCA_964497705.1 of uncultured Actinomycetes bacterium. Lineage (GTDB taxonomy): Bacteria > Actinomycetota > Actinomycetes > Mycobacteriales > Nakamurellaceae > Nakamurella. The sequence goes on from CAZCEH010000024.1 coordinate 74,418, forward strand.
CCCGGTTTGGGCAGGGCGGACCGGCGCACGTGATAGGTGATGTCGAAGTCCTCGTCGTCCACCCACACCGGCCGGGCCAGCCGGCCGGGCACGAACCGGACCTTCTGCCGGTACCGCGGCACGAGGGAGAGCCGGGACTCGATGAGGTCGACGATCGTCGAATACTCGAAGTCCGGACCGTCCGGGTCCGGCTGCAGGATGGCCACGCCGCCGACGTGCACGGGAGTTCCCGCGTCCTCGGCGTAGAGGAACGACGCGTCCGTCGCGGACAGCCGGTCGGTCATCCCGTCATCGTGGCACAGGCCCGCGGACCGGGTGCGGTACCGCCGGGCGTTCGAACAGCTGGGCGACCCCGGCCACGCTGAAGCACGCCGCGCCCAGCGCGGTGCCCCAGTTGATCACCCAGACACTGATCACCTCACCGGTCGCCGGCCGGATGAACGCGGCCAGCCCGGAGAGCAGGAACAGCCACGAGCCGACCTGGTTGACCACCACGATCCACCAGCCCAGCGAGGACGGCAGCACCCGGAACCGGCCGTGGCACACCTCCATGATGCCGATGTGGCCGGACACCAGGAACAGCACACAGCCGACCATCTCCGGCGCCCAGATCAGCCGGTTGTCCTGGGTGGGGGTGAGGCTCAGGAACGCGTCGACCAGGCTCACCGCGAACGCGAGCGTGCCGCAGAACAAGACGAAGTCGGCCACCCAACCCGGCCGGTACGGCTCGTAGGCCCACCATCGCCAGGGCCGGGCGGCCAGCGCCCCGTCCGCGCCGATCTTCCGCGGCGAGTTGATCTCCTGCACCAGCGCGACGTAGGCGCCGGTGGAGAACCAGAAGCCACCGATCAGGAACGTCCAGTCGATGGTGGCGGTCGGGGCGGCCTCGAACTGGGCGAGCAGCGCGCCCAGCGCGAACAGCGCGCCACCGAGCACGAACGACAGGCCGGACAGGTCGTTGCAACGGCGCAGCCGCACCGCGACGGCCGGCCGGGCCGAGATCCGCTCGACGATCCCGTCCCGGACGACCTCGATGAACCCGCGCTTGCGGGCCTGTCGCGAGTCCCAGATCGCCGTCGAGCCGTCCGGATGATCCCAGCTCAGCCGGCTGATCAGCGGCCAACGCTCGCCGGTCGGCCGGAGCCGAGCCTCTGACGGCACCTCGAAGAGGTCGTGCGCGCTCATCCGCCTATCGTCGCCTGCCGCGGTAGTCGGGACACCGACCGGGCCAGGTCCGCGACCGCCGCGCGGAGCGGGGATCGCGGAGCGGCCTCGGCCAGCATGACGCCCCGCCGCCAGGCTCGGTCGGTCGCCGCCCGGTCCTCCGGCAACCGGGCGTACACGTCCAGGCCGGCGAACCGGCGCACCGCGGCCTGCGCCTCGGCGGCCGAGCCGACCGCGGACCGGCACCGGTTGAGCACCACCCGGGGCACCGCGTCCGGCACCGCCTCGGCCAGTTCGGCCAGGCCACGCACCAGCCGTTCCAACCCGGGCGGGTCGCAGGACCCGACCACCAGCACCACGTCCGCCTCGGCCAGCACGGCGAGCGTGGCCCCGTTGCGACGCGGCGCGCGGGTATCGAAGGTGATCTCTTCGTCCGCTTCGATGGCGAACGCGCAGTCCACGACGGTCAGCGGGGCCATCTCCCTGGCGACGTCCAGCACCCGGGGAATCGCCGACGGCCGCACCTCGGGCCAGCGGTCCGCGCGGGCGATGCCGGTGAGCAGCCGCAGGTCGTCGCCGAGCGACCAGCACAGCGCCGCCAGCGCGCCCAGGTCCAGCTGTCCGGCCGCGGCCGACCGGCAGGCGCCGGCCAGCCCGGGCGACTCGTCGAGCAGGCCGAACGCGGACGACACCACGCCCCCGTACACGTCGGCGTCCACCAGCAGGGTGGGTACGGCCTGCGCGGCCGCCTCCACGGCCAGGTTCGTGGCCAGTGTGGTGCGGCCCGGCGCGCCGGTCGGGCCCCACACGGCCACCACCGATCCCCGCGGCGCCGGCCCGTCCGGGATCTCCACCGGCGGCCCGGCGGAGCCCGGCGGCAGGACCGACCGCAGATCGGACGTGGACGAGACCGCCGGATCGGCGTCGGCGAGCTCGACCACCGCGGCCCGCGCGGCGGCCACCAGCGTGTCGACACCGGCGTCGTCGGCGACCAGGGCGGTGATCCCGATCCGGTGCAGCCGGGCCCGCGCGTTGTCGTCGCCGACCGGATGCACGCCGACGACGGCGACACCGGAGGATCGCAGGCGCGTCACCGCCTCGATGTCGAGCCGGCGCAGGTCGGCCGACACCACCGCGACCGCCGCCTGCCCGGTGGTCGCCACCGCCAGCACGTCGCCGATGTCCACGCAGCGGCGCAGCACGGTCAGCGGTGAACCCGGCCGGTCCAAGGCCGCGACCAGCTCGTTCTCCCAGCCCTGCCCGCTGCCCGCGGTCAGCAGACCCTCGCTCATCTGACCAGCAGGACGATCGGCTCTCCGGTCGGCAGCACCCGCACCAGCTTGTCGGCGACGTCGGCGGGCAGCAGCACCGACACCTGGTACTGGTTGGCCGTCGCGCCGGACAGCCCGCCGGAGGAGGGAGCGGTGACCGACTGCACCGTCAGGTCGCGGCCGATCAACTCGGTGCCGGTCTTGTCCGGCGAACCGGGTGTCGCCGGACTGGTCAGGTACAGGTCGATGGTGCTGCCGTGGTCGACGCCGGGCGGCATGTGTTCCGGTGACACCGCGACGGCGACCACCCGCCCGCTGCCGGTCTCGGCCACCGCGGACCCCGCCAGCAGTTCGCCGGCCGCGACCGGCGCGACCAACGTCATCCCGACCGGCGACGGCGATTCCGGCGTGAGGTAGGCGGCGGCGTTGTCGCCGAGGTTGACCTCGACCGAGGTCAGGTCGCCCGGACCGATGACGGTGCCGACCGCGAGGCTGCGTTCGGCCGCCCATACCGGCGCGGTCCGCGAACCGGCGGCCATCACCCGGGCGCCGATCACGATCGCCGCGATCACCAGCAGGATGCCGCCCACCACTCGTATGTTGAACCACCGCGGGCGGGACAACCGGCGTGGCGACGGCGCCGCTGGCAACGCCATGCCTGGCCTCCTCGGGTGCCTCTGTGACAGACTCTGCGTGGCAAACTACATCATCATCGGTCAATCTCCGTCAAAAGCCGCCCAAACGGTGATCGGTACGCCCGATCGGACGGTGTGGCCGTCGTCATGACGTCAGAAAGGAAGTCGGGTCGTGGCCTCGGAACGGTTCCTCACCCTCGCGGACGTCGCCGAGATTCTGAACATTTCGGCGTCGCAGACGTACGCCCTGGTCCGCAGCGGCGACCTGCAGGGGATCCAGATCGGGGGCCGCAACCAGTGGCGGGTCGAGCGCTCGAAGCTGGAGGAGTACATCGAGGCCGCCTACAAACGGACGGCGGCGAACCTGTCGGAGATGCCGGCGACGATGCCGAGCGAGACCTGACCGACCCGGGTCGCGCATGATCCGCACGCCGAGGGGGCACCTGACCACCATGACCTCGGGTCCCGAACAGGAACTGCGCGACCTGGTCGCCGAACGCGTGGCCGCGATCCACGCCAAGGACCCCGCACCGCTGGCCGCTCGGCACGCGCCGGACGTCGTCGCCTTCAACGTGTTGCCGCCGTTGCAGCTTCGGGGCGCCGACGACCTCGCCGCGCAGACCCGGACCTGGTTCGACAGCTACCCGGGCCGCATCGGCTACCAGGTCGACATGTGGGTGCGGGCCACGCTGGGCTGCCGGCGCATCGACGGCGCCTGGCGGATCGTGCACGACCACGAGTCCGTCCCGATCGACCCGGCCACCGGCCGCGCCCTGATCGACCTGGCTCCCGGCGGGTAGACGCCGCCACCCCGTCAACCCAGCGGCATGGCCCGCACCACCAGGATCGAGCGCAGCGGCACCAGCGCCACGGAGCGCACCGCGGCCGATCGCCGCGGCTCCCAGGCCGGGTGCAGCGCCATCTCCAGGAAGTCAGCGCCGACCCGGTCGATGGTGCCGGTCAGCTCGCCCGACGCGCCGCTGGCCGGGCCGGCGGAGCCGGTGTCGCCGGCCCAGCCGGGCACCGCCAGCTGCACCGGGGCCCGGTCCCGGGCCAGCCCCCGCAGCGCGAACCGCAGATCCATCCGCAGGTCCAGGCCGGACAGCGCCGGCCCGGTGGCTGCGGTCAGTCCCTCGACGACGGTCACCGAACGCCAGGGCAGCAGGCAGTCGCGATGCGGGCCCTCGGACAGCAGCAGCCAGTCCGGACCGACGGACAGCAGGGTGCCGGCGACGGTGGCCCCGCCGGCCAGCCGGGCCCGCAGGGGCCGGTCCAGGGCGCCGGCGAGCCGTTCGATCGCGGTGACTGCGCCCGTCGCGACCCGCTCGCGGTCGGCCAGCTCGGCGTCGGCCTGTTCGTCGATGAGGTCGCCGAACCGGGCCTCCAGGTCCGCGAACAGCCGCTCCCACCGCATGGGCCCACCCTGACAACCGGGCTCAGCTCGGTCAACTCCGCGCCGTCATCGACAGCACCACTTGACAGACATCATTCGGATCCTTTTGACTCCATCACATGGCAAACAGTGTCAAACGCATGGAAACGCGAGGCCTGCGGTCGGTGCGGGCGGCCCGCTGGTCCGCCCGGACGGCCCTCACGGCATGCCTGGCCCTCCTGGTGCTCCTGGCGACGCAGTTGCCCGACCCGGTTCAGGTCGTGTCCGTGCTCGTCGGGTCGACGCCATCACCGGTCGACGCGGCGGCGCCGTTGGCCGCGGTTCAATCGATCCTGCTGATCACGGCCGGCCTGATCGGCTGGCTGGTGCTGGCCTGGACGCTCGCGGTCGTCGCGATCGGGTTGATGGCTCGCCTGCCCGGGCGCCCGGGTCGCCGGGCCCGCCGGCTCCTCCCCAGGATCGCGCCGGCATCGTTCGGCCGACTGGTGGCCGCCGCGCTGGGGGTGTCGCTGATCGCCGGCACCGCCGCGTGTGCCGTGCCCGGCACGTCGTCAGCCGCCCCGAGCACGTCGTCCGTGACCGCCACGACCGGCTCGCCCACGTCCGACGGATCGATCACCATCGACTGGCCCGACCCGGCGACGGTGCCGGCACCCCCGCCGCAGGCCGGGTCGGCAGGGTCGGCGGAGCCCGGCGGGGCGGTCGTCGTGCAGCCGGGGGACTCCCTGTGGCGGATCGCCGAGCGCGCGCTGGGCCCCGGCGCGACCGATGCGGAGGTGGACAACGCCTGGCGGGCTTGGTATTTCGTCAACCGTTCGGTGATCGGCGACGATCCGGACCTGATCGCGCCCGGGCAGTCGCTCGTCGCGCCAGCCGCTGATCCGGTGGTGGACCGATGACAGCCGCGATGGCCGAACCGGCGCTCGAGCATGCTCCGGCGCGCCCGTATCTGGCGCCCGTGCCGGACAGCGAGCCACCGTTCGACACGGACGACACGGCATGGACCGCCACTGGCTCGATCGCGACCACCCACACCCCGCCGGCCAGGGTGCCCGCGCCGGTGGCAGCCCGCGGCCCACGTCGCAGCGTCGCCGAGCCGCTGTCACCGACCCGCCGGGCGGCCCATGTGCTGGCCACCGCGCTGGTCGAGATGCTGTCCGGCCGCCGCACGGTCGGTCAGCTGCGCACCCATTGCACGCCGGCCGCGTTCATCGAGATCGCCGACCATGCCCCGAAGGGGCCGGGCACGCCGGCCCAGCTGATGTCGGTCCGGGTGTGTCAGCCCGCCGACGACGTCGGCGAGGTCAGCGCCATCGTCCGCGCCGATCGGCGGGTGCACGCCATCGCGTTCCGGATCGAGCACGTCGACGGACGGTGGCAGATCACCGCACTGGCCTTCGGGTGAGGTCCGGCCCGGCGGACCGCCTCGGGCGTGTGATTTTGTGTTCGAATAATGTGTGTTGACGTTGTTCGCTATTTGGTCACCGGACGTTGGTGGCGATCACCTGGCGCGTGACGTGGACGACGTCGGGGTCGAGGATATCGAGCTAGCAGGCGAGTGCCGGCGGAGCCGGACTCGCAGATTAGATTTCTGCTTGTGGGTGCCGGTCACGCAGTAAGGCCGACGGTTGCGGCGAGCTTATCAAAGGTGCGCCATGAGCCCGCCGACAGTCCCGCCAGTCTACATCGTTCTGAAAGGCCCTCCGCTGCTGAACTCATCCGCTCACCATGTAAACTGCAAATTGGGCCACCAGGCAATCTCGTGCATGGGGCTAGCAAAGAAAGTGTGGAAACATTTGTGGCCTGGCAAATAGCTAGGACAGTCACACTCCCAGCCCACCATGCTTGCCGAGATACCGCCGACCGCCCACACCTCCGTGTTGTTGTTGTGATAGTCAGGTGCCGTAGGAGTTCAGGTTCCGAACCTACCGTTCATCGCGCCGCAACGCCGCCTCCTCCCAGCGGTGATCGTAGTCGACCACCCCCATAGAATGGTGATGTGTCATTAACTCTGCTGAGCGGCACCACGTCATCGGGCTCGAATCGCAAAAGTTCGATCGAATTATCCGGCAGTAGACTGGTCAGCAGTTGTAGATGGTCGCCAGTCGGTGCGGCACCTTTAGTGCCGTAGGTAACCAAGATTGGATGCGCACCGTCATGCGGCCCTTCTGGACCGAAGGTAGTGAGAATCAGACCCTGTTCCTTCAGAAGTGGGCGAGCTGCTTCTAGTGCGCCCATGATCTCCTCACCTAGAGACAACGATAGTGTCGACTTGTGAAACTCCACAGGGTAGCGAGATATGTCTATGCCATCGAAATACAGAGCGTGAAGACGTTGCTTGTCTTCGTGTTGATATGAAGCGGTTTCGACTACTAGACCTTTCGCATCATCGCTTATTCTTACGCCGTAGAATCCCTGGTCCCCCGCCTTGCCATTCTTAGTTACTTCGACCTGAAAAAGTAGGGCGTGGCGGTCGCCCGGATATGGGCGCTGACCT
>CAZCEH010000025.1:0-22597 GCA_964497705.1 uncultured Actinomycetes bacterium
GGGAAGTTCGGCGGTCCGATCAGCCCAAGAACAGGGCAAGCAGCTGACCAGTTACTCCGCAGGAATCGTTAGGCGTGGTAGGCGCTACGATGCGCCCATCTGTCAGCCGAAGATAGATCGATGAGACATAGGTATCTGGACAGGGCCCCGGCATTGTCGTAGTCAGTGTGTTGGCTGGCATTTCAGCTGGTCAGCAGCAGTGCGAGTGGGCGGGTGTAGTCCGCGGCGTGGTGTCTGATGGCATGAGCGATGTTGGTGGCGCCGGCAATGCGGTGCAGGCTGATGGCCAGATTCCGCAGGCAGGCCATGACCTGTGGTCCGTTCCCGGTCCGGATCTGGGACAGGTCCTCTCCGAAAGTAACGTCACGAACCCAGTGAAGGCGATTCTCGATGCACCAATGGCCGCGCAGCCAGGTCGCGAGCTGGTGCGGGCGGGCCTGCTCGGCGGGCAGGTCGGTGACGGCGTAGACGGTCTCGGTCCGCCACTTGCGGGACCGGCGCTTGCGAACCTTCCGGGTGACCTGGATGGCCTGGGCGGCATAGGGAAAGCCGATACCGGCTTCGACGGTCACCACCTTGAGGGTGCGCTGCTCGATCCGTCCGTGGGCCTTGTCGTGCCGGGTGTCGGCAACCGGCACGTCCCGCCAGGGCAGCGCGGCCAACTGGGCGTGCAGGGTCGGCTGGTTCCGTTTCACACAGAGCAGGTAGTGGGCGCCGCGGTCCTCGACCAGGTACCTCGCGTGGGCGGTCTGGGTGTGCAGGGCGTCCGCGGTGATGAGCTTTCCCAGGATGTCGATCTGGTCGAGCAGTGTTGCGAACACGGTGATCTCGTTCGTCTTGTGGTCGACGTCGCGTTGTCCCAGGACGATCCCGGTGGTGTGGTCAAGGGCGGCGAGCAGGTGCCGGCACCGGTCGCCGCCGGTGCTCGATCCGCGCACTGACTTGCCGTCCACCGCGATCACCACCATGTGCTGCGGGTCGGTCGGACGCAGCGCCGCCCAGATTGCGATGATCTCGTCCAGGCCGTTGCCGTCGATCCTGTTCAGGGTGCGCCGGATGGTGGACTCGCTGGGCAGTTCGCCGGTGATCCCGAGGCGGTCGGCCGCGGCCGGGGTCATCGAGGTGGCCCATTGGGCGATCGCCACGAACGAGCGGGCGCCGGCGATGACCGCGCACGCGGCCAACGCCAGGATGCCGACCAGGGCGTGCCGGCGACCACGCGGATCCCGTGGGTCGGGCACCGAGCGCAGAGCGGTCAGCAACGCCGCCGGAGCGTGCGGGACGTCGGGGAACTCGTCCTCGTCGAATTGGTCAACGACGGTGTAGGTGGGCGATGATGGCACCGGGCATGGTCCTTCGTGACGATCGGATGGCGTGAAGAACCTTCATGATCATCACCGGGGCCATGCCCACCCTGTCACCGCCACTCATCGGCGTGTCGCACGCCATCTGCGCAGGTCAGCGAATTTACAAATCGATCTTGCCGAGGCCCTGGGTATCTGGAGCCGGACAGACCGTGCTAGGGCTGTCCGGCTCCGACGACGACTGCAGGAGTGCCAAAAGTAACGCGCTCTGGTCCACCGAGAGCGGCGCCGTTCGGTACCTTCGAACAGGCTCGGGAGCGCTCTCCGACGTTGCCCCAGGCGACACGGTTTGAATGACTATGTCGCAGAGGATCAGCTGCCCTGGCTGGATACTGTTCAGCGCGACCGTCGGGGCTGCGGGTGGTGGTTGACTGCATGGTTCCGCTGTAATCGGCGCACTCGAAGGGGCTTCCGTGGGAGAACTCGGGGCGCTGCAAGCCGTAAGCACCGCAAGGCCCATCGCTACCAGTCCGCACCGTGCTATCAGGCGCATTAACATTGGACGGACTGGCTGGGCCCGCGGTTGCATGCACCTGTCGATCGGGTCACGCTGATCAAGAGTAGGTGCACCACGGAGCTGCATCGCTGCTGCCTGCGCGAGCTACGCTCCGGCGCTCTCTATGCAGATCGTCGTACAATTGTATTGGGTCGTTGCTTGAATCAAGTCAGAATGGGACCTCAACGGGAGCAACGGGATTGCGCAACTCGGCGAGGGGATGCGGGTCCGTGTTCACGGCCTGCTGGAGGAGCCGGTAGAACAGCAACCCGCGACTGTTCGAGGTGCGCCGGTTGAACCGAAAGGTGTACTCGTCCAGGTAGTACTCCAGGTGCTCCTGGGACACCGCGTAGTGCAGGGTGCCGGTGAGCCAGCGCTTGAGCAGGGAACCGACCATGTGCACGCCGGGCAGGTTGACGTGGGCCGGTTCGTCGCTGTCGGTGCCGACGAATCGTTGATGCTGGTAGCCGAGCCCGGCGAGCCGTTTGAGGTTCGTGGCGCCGTCGGTCTTGATCGTCGATCCCTCCTCGATCACGTCCATCGCGAAGCCGACAAGATTGGATGATCGGGCCGTCTCGGCCAATTTCAACCGCACCCGGCCGAGTTTGCGACTGGGGAGTGACTCGACCGCGACCATCACCGCGGTGTTGTCCTTCACTCCGCCGGCGCGGCCGCGAGACTCGTTACCCACGAACACCTCATCGAGTTCCACCACGCCGGACAGGTGGTCCCGGTCCGGCCGCACCATCGCCCGGCGCAGCTTCTGCAGCCACGCCCAGGCGGTCTCGTACGTGCCGAATCCCAGCACCCGCTGCAATCCCAATGCCGACATGCCGTTCTTCTGCGACGTGAGAAACCAGATCGCCGCGAACCACGTCGACAAAGGAGTGCGGATCCGGTGGAAGATCGTCCCCGCGGTCACCGACGTCTGCCGGCCGCAGGCCGCGCACATCCACCTGGCCTTCGCCGTCTGCCACGCCTGGGTCCCCGAGCAGACCGGGCAGACGAAGCCGTCCGGCCACCGCAGCTTCGCCAGGTACTGCAGGCACGCCTGGTCGTCTGGGAACCAGGTCTGGAGCTCCTGGAACGTGCGCGGGTAGTCGACTCCGCCGACCGGATGCGGGCGAATCGGCGCTGACATGCCCCGATTCTACTTGACTCAAGCAACTATCCAATACAATTGTTCGACGAACCCGGGAGTGGTCTGCTCGGTCGACCCCCACGGTGAGGATTCAGCCGGACCGATGACTCTTCCGCGCCGCGCTGGTCTATATACCGGGGACCGACTCACTGGGAGGCTGACGCCGTGCGGAAACTGACCTTCGGCATGAATGTGAGCCTGGACGGCTACATCGCCGCGCCCGGCGACGACATCGGCTGGACCACGCCGAGCGACGAGCTGTTCCAGTGGTGGTCCGACCGGGTGGGCGCGACGGGCCTGGCGCTGTACGGGCGCAAACTGTGGGAGACGATGAGGTCCTACTGGCCGACCGCCGACCAGCAGCCTGGCGTCACGCCGGCCGAGATCGAGTTCGCCCGCCGCTGGCGGGACATGCCGAAGGTGGTGTTCTCCTCGACGACCAGCACGGTCGACTGGAACACCCGGCTGGTCACCGGTGACGCGGTCGCCGAGATCACCCGGCTCAAGGCCGAGGACGGCGGCCGCATGGACATCGGCGGCGCCACACTCGCCGCGGCGGCCATGCGGGCCGGGCTGATCGACGAGTATGTGTTGGCCACCGCGCCGGTCCTGGTGGGCGGCGGCACGCCGTTCTTCACGGCCCTGGACAACTGGGTGAACCTGAACCTGGTGGAGACCCGTGCGTTTCCCGACGGCGTGGTCCTGACCAGGTACGAGACCAAGCGCTGAGCGCCCGACGTCGAAATCGGCGCGGGCCGGCCGATCCCGTACCCCTGTTCGCCGATAAGCTGCATTATGTCAACTTAGGCTGTGTCAACTGTGTCAACGAAGACCTCCTCGCCAGCGTGCTTCTCCGGCGCGCTTCGCGAGCCTGGTGCCAAGAGACTCGTCCGGCCACTTGCGCCACACCTTCCGTTGGCGACCCTCGACGACATCAGCAACTGCGGCATCGATGTCCTCGTCTGGTGTCCCAAGGGCGTCGACGAGCGCAACCGAGTCTGCTCTGCGGTTGACCCGGTTCACCCGTGCCTTCGCGCGCGGGATGTTCTTTCGAGAGGCCTTGTCGTTCTCCCCGTAAGCATTCCGCCGATCCCTCTCCAGACTCAGTCGCTTCTTCTCCTGAGGAGTCTTGGGCCGGCGCATGAACCGACCGTAGTCGCTCCGAGTGAAGTTCGGTGCGCCATTTCCGATGCTGCTCGGGTTCATGCGGGATGCCACGGCGATGGCCCTCCGACCTGTCCCGTTGGGCGATCACGGGGCAGTCGACCTCTTTGCGGCCGCCGGGTAGTCCTCGAGTTTGATGTTGGTGGCAGGCTTGTCGATGACCTTCATGAGCGGCCCGATCAGGGTGAGTGCGGAGAAGAGCCGGTTGCGGAGCCAGATGCGGGGTCGCGTCGTGGGCGCGAGCAGCCGTCCGGCGTTGACCTTCTGCGAGACCGAGGCGTAGCCGCGGATCTTGTTCTCGTAGGCGGTGAAGGCGGTTCGGTGATCACCGTCGGCCCGTGCCAGCTCGCCGGCCAGCACGTAGGCGCCGACGATGGCGAGTCCGGTGCCGAAGCCGCCGAGGGCGTTGCCATAGGCGGCGTCGCCGAGCAGGGCGACGCGGCCGGTGGTGTAGTGATCGAGGGTGGCTCGGCTGATGGAGTCCATGTAGAACTCGTCGGCGGTCGGCAGTTGGGCCATGAACTCGGGTACTCGCCAACTCGCGCCGGCATAGGCGTCGATGACCTGCTGCTTCTGGATCGCGATGTCGTCGCGCGCCGGGGGCAGTGGGTCGGAGGCGAAGACGAAGAACGCGGGCGCTTTGGGTCCGCCGATGGCGGCCATGCGGCCGGGCTCGTTGTACATCATGTCGTCGGTGCCGGTGTCGAGTCTGGCGAGCACGTAGTAGTAGCCGAGGTGGTGCACGTAGTCGTTTTCGGGTCCGAAGGCGAGGGCGCGGACGTTGGAGTGCATGCCGTCGGCGCCGACGACGATGTCGAAGGCGCGGGGGTCGGCACGGGCGAAGGTGACGTCAACGCCGGTGTCGGTCTCGGTCAGCGAGGTGATCGAGTCGCCGAAGAGGTACTCGCAGCCGTCGGCGGTGAGATCGTAGAGGATGCGGGCGAGATCGCCGCGCGGGATGTTGATCTCGCCGCCGGCGAATGCGCCCGGGACGGTTCCGATCTTGCGGCCCTTGGCGTCGACGGTGATGCCGTCCGCGTTGGGGACGTCGGCGGCCCTGACCGCGTCGAGAATCCCCATGCGGTCGAGGACGGTGCGGTGGACGGGGCCCTTGAAGTCGACGGCCTGCCCACCCGGGCGGATCTCGTCGGCCTTCTCGACGATGGTGACGTCGAAGCCGTAGCGGTGCAGCCAGTGGGCCAGGGCGGGTCCGGCGATGCTGGCTCCGGAGATGAGTACTCGTGTCGTCGTCATGGCTGGGAGTCCTTCTGTGCGTGGTCAATTGCGGTGTGGGGTCGCCGGGTCCGGTTCGCGCGGGACGGATCGGCGGAGCGGCCGGCCTCGGCGATGAGGTCGGTGAAGGCCCGGTCGAGGCTGGTGAAGGCGACGCGGGCGGTGGCGCGGATGCGCCTGGCGGCGGACGCCTGCGCGGAGCGGTCCAGGACACAGGTGCCGATCTGGTCGTGGATGAGCTGGATGACGGCGACCAACGCCGCGGCGTGCGCGTACGCCACGACGGGCGGCAGCCCCGGGTCGGTCGCGGTGACGGCGTCGGCGATGGTGTGGGTCTGTCGTTCCCGTTCCTCGAGCGTGAACCGGCGCAGCACGGGGCTGTGCACGCTCTGGGCCGGGAACTCCCCCCGCGCCTGGGTGAGGTCGGCCTGGCGGTAGCGGTCGATGTCCGCCCACACGAACGGCTCGATTGCCGCCGCCGGACTGGCGCCGGGCTCACGGTCGCGGACCGCCCGGCCGTACCCCTCGCGGATCTGCTCGGCACGATCGAGGACGAGGTCCTGTTTGGCCGGGAAGTAGTTGTAGACGGTCTGCTCGGAGACGTCGGCCGCCCGCGCCACCTCGAGCATCGACACGGCGTCATAGCCCCGCTCGGCGATCAGGCCGGCGGCCACGTCGGCGATCCGCTGACGCGTCTGGGCCTTCTTGCGGCCGCGGAGTCCGGTTTCCTCACTCACAACAGCATGGTTACCCAAATCTTTGGGTAAGTCAAGTTTTGACCCGGCGCAACAGCCCGTCCGGCCTCACGGCGGTGGTCGCCAGCCGCAGCCACAGCCACAGCCGTCGCGTCGGATCGTCGAGGTCGACCCCGATCTCGTCGCGCACCACCGCGAGCCGGTAGCGAATGGTGTTCTGATGAACGTGCAGCGACTCGGCGGTCGCCCGCACACTCTGTCCGGCGTCCAGGTAGATCAGCAGGGTGGTGGCCAGTTCCGACCCGTTGGTCGCGTCGTGGGTGAGCAGGGTGGCCACGTCGTCGTCGGCGGTGAGCTCCAGGTCGTCGAGCACCGTGGCCACCCGCATCAGACCCAACTGCTCACGCACGTCGTCGAAGGCCGCCACCCGCGCCGGCCGGTCGGCCGGGCGCAGCGTGGACAAGGGGGCCAGCCCGGCGCTGAGGGCGGCGGCCGCCTCGCGGTGCGACCGGGCGATCTGCGTCGTACCGGCAGGGCGACCGATGCCGACGACGGCAGCGCGATCCCGCTGGGTCAGGTACTGCGCGAACCGGCGGACCCGGTTCGGGTCGGACTCGGTCACCAGGATTCCTATGTGGTGCCCGACGACGGCGCCGTGCGACCGGGAGAAGTGCGCCGGCGCAACGGTGTTCACCAAGGCGAGCAGGCGGTGCAGATGCCGGCCGCGACCGTCCGGACCGGCCACCGGATACCCGGCGCAGACGACCACGTGCGTCCCGTCGGGAGGTAGCAGCAACTCGGCGGCGGCCCGGCGGGCGGCGCCGGTGTCGTCGAAGAGGGCGTGCAGCAGGTCGGCGGTCCGCCGGTCACGTTCGGCGGCATCGTTGCGAGCCTGGAGCAGATGCTGGGCGACCAACGGCTCGGTGGCGTCCAACAGCTGTCGGGTCGCCTCGGCCGTGCCGCCGTCGACCTGGACCACCCAAACCGTGCCCAACAGCTTCCCGGCGGACCGGACCGCCCGGGCGACCCGGCCGAACTGGCCGGGCAGCGCGATCGGCAAGTAGACGGCGGCGTCGGTGCCGAGCACTTGCCGGTAGTCCTCGTCCTGGGACAGCGGAATCGTCTCCCGCAGGGCCAGCGTGGTCTGCCGGCGGACGTCGTCGATCGGCTGGTCGGCGTGCGTGGAGTAGCCCACCACCTGTCCCCCGGCGTCGACCACGCTGACTGCGGCGCCGGCCAGCGTCGCGAGGGTGTTGGCCAGGGCGAACAGGTCGCCCGCGGGCACGGTGGCGACCAATTCCCGTGACTGTGGCGCGCACAGGGCCCGCAGGGTGTTGGCCACGTGCGCCCAGTCCGCACCGGGTTGCAGCAGCAGCACGGGAAGGCGGGCGTCGCCGACGCCGGACTCGGGCGCTCCGCCGGTCCGCACGACCAGGGTGGCGGCCCCGGTCGACGACAGCTGCGCCGCCGCCCGGTTCAGCTCCGGATCACCCGCGCGCAGACCCACCCCCAGGACGACCCGTCCGGTCAGATCGGTCGCAGACAGTCCGGGTTCCCAGTAGACGACGCCGGTGAACGGGACGCTCGCCCAGGTGCTGCCGGAATCGGTGGGCCGTAGCTGATCGGGCAGCGTGTGCAGCGCGTCGGCCAGGGTGGTCACCGGTTCATGCTGTGCCGCGTCCCATGAATCGGACATGGAGAGAATCCTAGAACAGGCCGCTATCCATTGGAAGATCCTCCATATCCGTCTGTACTCCGGCACCGCAAACTTGATCCCGACGCCGCACCCCGAGGTCGCAACAAGGGGTCATCGGCAGACATCCACTGGCCCGGCTCGCGCCGAGCCGCTTACCCCGGAGGAGGTCCCGGCCGTGCAGGAACGCAATCGACAGAGTTGTCGGCAAACCCGCAGCCAAGCCCGTCGGAACGGCCTGGCGACGATCGTCGCCGCCGTCCTGGGCGGCTTCGGCCTGCTGCTGGCGGGCTGTGCCCCGGCCGGCAGTGCTCAGGCCGCGACAGTGCCCACGCTGGCCCCGGTCCCGGAAGCGGTCGCCCTGCTGCCGCAGGCGCTGCGCGATTCGGGCACGCTGCGGGTCGCGATCCCCACCAACGAGCCGCCGACCCAGTTCTACGTCCCGGGCACGCAGCAGATGACCGGCATCAACCCGGACATGGCCCGGCTCATCGGCCAGGCGCTCGGCCTGAACGTCGAGATCGACGTCACCAACTTCGATTCCATCATTCCCGGACTGGCGGCCGACCGCTTCGACCTGACCGTCTCCTCCATGACGCCGACCGAGGAGCGCATGCAGCAGCTGGATTTCGTCGACTACGTACAGATGGGCAGCGCCCTGGCGGTTCCCGCCGGCAACCCGGACGGCATCACGTTCGACGGCCTGTGCGGCAAGCGGATCGCCGTGCTCAAGGGCTCCTACCAGCTGGCGGTGAACGTCCCGACGATCAACGACGGCTGCGCGGCGGCCGGCCGGCCGGCGCCCGAGGTCATGCAGTTCCAGGACACCACCCAGGCCGTCGGATCGACCCTCGCCGGCCGCACCGACGTCGTCTACGCCGACTCCCCCATCCTGGGCTACGCGGCGCGGCAGAACCCCCGGATCGAGGTGACCGGCGAGAAGGACGTCGCCCCGGTCGCCGTCGGGATGCCCAAGGGTGACGGCGCCCTGCCCGCCGTGGCCACCGCCCTGCAGCACGTCGTCACCACCCCCGAGTACCGCACCGTCCTGGACAACTACGGCCTGGGCTCGATGGCCATCACCGACGCCCGCGCCAATGCCGCCCAGTAACCGACACCATCCACCGGCCACGAAGGAGCACGACCGCATGACCGCACCGAGCCCGGCAGCATCGCCGCTGCGGGACACCCCCACCGACATCCAGCACACCCTGACCTCACTGACCGTCCGCCCGCGCCGGCACCTCGGCACCATCATCGGCGGCGCCGTCCTGGCCGTCCTGGTGGTGATGTTCGGAATCGACGTCGCGACCAACCCGGCGTTTGGCTGGTCGACGGTCGCGGACTACCTGTTCTCCCCGCAGATCCTGGACGGGGTGTGGCTCACCATCGTGCTGACCGTCGTGTCGATGGCCGCCGGCATCGCCCTGGGCATCGTGCTGGCGATCATGCGGGTGTCCACCAACCCGGTGTTCGCCACGGTCAGCCGCGCCTACATCTGGTTCTTCCGGGGCACCCCGCTGCTGGTGCAGCTGATCTTCTGGTACAACATCGCCGCCCTGTACCCGGTGATCGCGCTCGGCCTGCCGCTCGGCGGCCCGACGATCGTGCTCGGCTCGGCCAACGTGCTGATCACCCCGATGATCGCGGCCCTGCTCGGGCTGTCCCTGAACGAGGCCGCGTACATGGCCGAGATCATCCGCAGCGGCATCTCCTCGGTCGACTCCGGACAACTCGACGCCGGCCGGGCGATCGGCATGACCCGATTCATGATGATGCGCCGGGTCATCCTGCCGCAGGCCATGCGGATCGTCATCCCGCCGACCGGCAACCAGGTCATCTCCATGCTCAAGGGCACCTCCCTGGTCAGCGTGCTGGCCATCTCCGACCTGCTCTACTCGGCCCAGACGATCTACGCGCTGAACTACCAGACCATTCCGCTGCTGCTGGTGGCCTGCGCCTGGTACCTGGCCATGACCACCGCGCTCACCGCCGTGCAGTCCCGCCTCGAGGCCCGCTACGGCCGAGGATTCCAGCCCCGCAAGACGCCCCGACGCAAGGCCGCCATTTCGACGAACAAGAAGGAAATCTGACGATGACCGCGACCATGGTCCAGATCCGTGGAGTACAGAAGTCCTTCGGCCACGTCAGCGTGCTCAAGGACGTCAACCTGGACGTCCCCGAAGGGTCGGTGACCTGCCTGATCGGCCCGTCCGGGTCCGGCAAGACGACCCTGCTGCGCTGCGTCAATCATCTCGAGACCATCGACCAGGGATTGATTCTCGTCGACGGACAGATGGTCGGCAGCACCCGCCGCGGCGATCACCTGGTGGAGGCGAAGGAAAGCGCGGTCGCCCGCAGCCGCCGGCAGACCGGCATGGTGTTCCAGCGATTCAACCTGTTCCCGCACCGCACCGTGCTTCAGAACGTCATCGAGGGCCCGGTATACGTCCTGAAACGGCCCAGGGCCCACGTGATCGAGGAGGCGCACGGCCTGCTGGCACAGGTCGGGCTGGCCGACAAGGCCGACGCCTACCCGGCCGAGCTGTCCGGTGGGCAGCAGCAACGGATCGCCATCGCCCGCGCGCTGGCCATGAAGCCCAAGCTGATCCTGTTCGACGAGCCGACCTCGGCACTGGACCCGGAACTGGTCGGCGAGGTGCTGGCGGTCATGCGCCGGCTGGCCGAGGACGGCATGACGATGCTGATCGTCACCCACGAACTCGGCTTCGCCCGGGACGTCAGCGACCAGGTCGTCTTCATGGCCGACGGCGTCGTCGTGGAGAGCGGGCCACCCGCCGAGGTCATCGGCAGCCCCCGGCACGAGCGCACGCGGA
The DNA here is from genome assembly GCA_964497705.1 of uncultured Actinomycetes bacterium. Taxonomy (GTDB): domain Bacteria; phylum Actinomycetota; class Actinomycetes; order Mycobacteriales; family Nakamurellaceae; genus Nakamurella. The sequence goes on from CAZCEH010000025.1 coordinate 10,624, forward strand.
CCTTCCTGCGCCGCGTCCTGAATTGACCCCGATCGAGCGAGGAGAGACCGACATGCGATCGACCCACAGCATCGCCGACCTGCGCCGGCTGGCCCGGCGGCGGCTGCCCACCATGGTGTTCGACTTCATCGACGGCGGCGCGCTCGACGAGATCACTCTTCGCCGCAACCGCACCTCCTTCGACGAGATCGATCTGCAGCAAAGGGTTCTCGTCGACATTGCGGGCACCCGGACGGACACCACCGCCCTGGGCGCCCGGCTGGACGTGCCGCTGATCGTCTCCCCGATGGGGCTGCTCACCGTGTGCCATCCGGACGCCGACGTGGCCGTGGCTCGGGCCGCGGCCGACGCCGGCAGCATCTTCGTGCACAGCCCATGGTCGGGCTGCTCGCTGGAAGAGGTTGCCGACGCCGCCCCCGGGCGGGTGTGGGCGCAGATCTCCTTCTGGCGAGACCAGCGCGAGACCGATCGGCACGTGGAGATCGCCCGCCGCGCGGGCATCGACACCCTGGTCATCGCGGGGGATGTCGCCGTGTCCAGCAAGCGGGACCGGGACCTGCGACACAGCGCGTCCATGCCACCACGGCCACCGCTGCGCGACATCGTCGACACCGCACTGCATCCGGGCTACCTCTACCGGCTGGCCAGCGGCCGGCGGCTGACCTTCGGCACCTATCGTGTCGACGGCAGGCCGCTGCGGATCCGGGAGATGACGCCGTGGATGGAGGCCAACGAGAATCCCTCCGCCACCTGGGATCAGGTCGCCGACCTGCGCCGGAAATGGGACGGGCGGATCCTGGTCAAGGGAGTGATGTCGGTGCCGGACGCCCGCACCGCGCTCGCCCACGGGGTCGACGGGATCTTCGTCTCCAACCACGGCGGCCGCCAGTTCGACGCCCAGCCGGCCACCGCCGACGCGCTGCCCGCGATCGCCGATGCGGTGGACGGCCGGGCCACCATCGTGCTGGACGGCGGGGTTCGCCGGGGATCCGACATCGTCAAGGCGCTGGCCCTCGGTGCGGACGTGCTGGCCGCCGGCCGCCCGTTCGCCTTCGGCCTGGCTGCCGGTGGACAGGCCGGGGTGCGTCGTGCGTTCGAGATCCTGGCCGACGAGTTGCGTATCGTCATGGGCTTCACCGGTGCCGCCAGCCCGGACGAGATCGACGGATCGGTGCTCGCGGTGAGAACCTCGTCGGCCTCGGCGCGTCGGCCGGTCGCACTCGCCGGCTGACCGAACCGGTACGGCGTGGCCGGACCCGCGGGATCCACACCCCATCCTGCGCGCGGGTCCCGTGTCCCGCGGTGGCGGAACTGTCGCGATCGATCCTCCATCCAGGAAAGATGCCCACCATGCGCCGCAAGCCGAGCATGACCGACGACGGAGTCACCTACCGCGACCTCAACGGCAACGGCCGGATGGACCCCTACGAAGATCCCCGGCTGCCCGTCGAGGCACGGGTCGACGATCTTGTCCGTCGGCTGTCGCTCGCGGAGAAGGTCGGCCTGATGTTCCAGACCGTCATCGAGGCCGGCGCCGACGGCACCGTGCTCGAGAAACCCGGCGCCATCAGCAAGTCACCGACCAGCAACGTCGTGCTCGACAAGCACCTGTCGCACTTCAACGTGCACGCTCTGGGCGACCCGCGGATGGCGGCCCGGTGGAGCAACGCCTTGCAGGAACTCGCCGAGCGCACTCCACACGGGATACCCGTGACGGTGTCGACCGATCCCCGGCACGCCTTCATCGAGAACGCCGGAGTCTCGTTCTCGGCCGGCCGGTTCTCGCGGTGGCCCGAACCGCTCGGGCTCGCCGCCCTGCGGGATCCGGAGCTTGTGCGCCGCTTTGCGGACATCGCCCGTCGGGAGTATGCCGCGGTCGGCATCCGGGCGGCGCTGCACCCGACCCTCGACCTGGCCACCGAGCCGCGCTGGGCCCGCCAGGCCGGCACCTTCGGCCAGGACCCCGCTCTGGTGACCGAGCTGGGCGTGGCGTATCTCCAAGGGTTCCAAGGGGACTCGCTCGGGCCAGGAAGCATCGCATGCACGAGCAAACATTTCCCGGGCGGCGGCCCGCAGAAGGACGGCGAGGACGCGCACTTCCCGTACGGACGTGAGCAGGTCTACCCCGGTGGCCGGTTCGCCGACCATCTCGCTCCGTTCCCACCGGTCATCGCCGCCGGAACCGCCGGAATCATGCCGTACTACGGGATGCCGGTCGGCCTCGTCCTCGACGACGTTGAGATCGAGCCGATCGGATTCGGCTTCAACTGGCAGGTCGTCACCGGACTCCTGCGCGAGCAGCTCGGCTATGACGGCGTGGTCGTCACCGACTGGGAACTCATCAACGACAACCACGTCGGTAACCAGGTGCTCCCCGCGCGGGCATGGGGCGTGGAGCACCTCGATCCGCATGGCCGCATGGAACTCGTGATCCACGCCGGAGTCGACCAGTTCGGCGGCGAAGAGTGCGTCGAGATCCTCATCGACCTGGTCAGGCAGGGCCGGGTGACCGAGCAGCGCATCGACGAATCGGCCAGGCGCCTTCTCGCGGTGAAGTTCCGCCTGGGCCTGTTCGACGACCCGTACGTCGACGAGGACGCGGCCGCGGAAATCGTCGGGCACCACCAGTTCCAGACCGAGGGACACCTCGCACAGGCCCGATGCGTGACCGTGCTGCAGCATGCCGGTCCGCACTCCGTAGCGACACTGCCGCTTCGCGAGGGGCTCTCGGTCTATGTCGAGAACATCTCCGGCCGCGCCGCGGCCCGGCTGGGCATGGTCGTCGACCGGCCCGAGCTCGCCGACCTCGCGGTGCTGCGCCTGACGGCGCCGTACGACGCACGGTCCGACCTGTTTCTCGAGTCGTCCTTCCACCAGGGTTCGCTCGACTTCTCGCCCGGCCTGGTTGCCCGCATCGCCCGGATCGCCGCGCATTGCCCGCTGGTCGTCGACGTGTTGCTGGACCGTCCGGCGGTGTTGACTCCCCTGCTGCCCGTCGCGGCGACCGTCGTCGGCAGCTATGGCACGAGCGACGACGCTCTCGTTGACGCGCTGACCGGGGTCATCCCGCCGGTCGGCAGGCTGCCGTTCGATCTACCGCGCTCGATGGATCAGGTACGGCACCACTCCGAGGACGTGCCGGGCTACGACGACCCGCTCTTCCCCTTCGGTCACGGGACGACCCTCGAGTTCACACCGACCCGGACAGTCCGTGCCCATCGAGCAGATGACCGTCCAGATAGTCCAGCGCCAGGCTGATCCCGCCTACGATCACCGGTTCCATGCCTTGCCTGGACACGGCGATCTGCGGAGGATTGTCGATCATGCCCTCGGGCAGCAACGACTGCGTGGTCGTCGCCAGGAACTCGCCGGCATCGGCGAGGCCACCGGAGATCACCACCATCGCCGGGTCCAGCAACGTGGCCAGCACGCCTATCAGCTGCGCCAACCGTTCACAGACGATTCGGACGATGCGGCCCGCGCTTTCGTCACCGGCCTCGGCGAACCGGAACACGTTGCCGGCGGACAGCGATCCGTTCGCCTGTTCGACCAGTTCCCGCATGCCCGACGTCGCCCATCCCTCGGTCAACGCCTGGTGGGCGAGTTGCCGGGTGTGCTTGCCGATGCCGAGGAATTCCGGCTGGACCGTCGGCATCAGCGACACGAACCGCAACTCGCCGGAGCTGAAATGTTCACCCCGGACCAGCCGGCCGTCCATGATGATGCCGGCCCCCATCCGCTCTCCGGCCAGCAGGACGATAACGTTATCCAGGCCCTTGGCCACGCCGTCCCACCGCTCGCCCAGCGCGGCCAGGTTCGCATCGTTCTCGATCAGGATCGACCATCCCCGACGGTCGGCCCAGTCGCGCACCACCCGGATGACCCGCTGGTCGGGCGGGTAGTAGATGCTCCGGCTCGGTGACACCGGCATCGGCACGCCGGCGGCGACGATGAGGACCTTGGACGGGTCGACGCCGCAGGTCGTCAGCGCGCGATCGGCCAATTCGTCGAGGACCTGGGCCCGGTCGACCGACGCCGGATCGTCGAAATGGCGCTGTGCGACCGCGAGCGTCCTGCCGCGCAGGTCGGCGACGTGCACCGTCACCGTGTTCACGCCCAGGTCGATCGACACAATCGCGCCGGCGCGGGCGGCGAACAGGTAGCGCCGCGGTGGGCGACCCCGGTTGGCGGCCGGCCGGGCGGGCCCGGGACCTGGCGCGTCCGGGCCGACCTCCTCGATCCAGCCGAGCCGGAGCAGGTCGCCACAGACCTCGTGGACGGCGGTCCGGCTCAGGCCGGTCAGGTCCATGAGCTCCGACGCGGTCGTCACTCCTCCGTGTCGCAGGACCCGAAGGAGCGCGTCGCCACTGATCCTGCGCAGTTGACGCGACGTGACCGGCCGGGCCGGCTGCATGGCAGATGACACCTCGTTACAACTTTCCCTTCAGCCGGCGTCGCGGACAGTGTCCGACGCTTCGGTCCGGCTTTCGTTCACCTGCCCGTCACTTCGGTCTTGACGTGGAGGCAGTCACCGGGCATCCTAACTACGCAAATTAATCCACGGCGGTGTTTAAATCCGACGCGACGTCTTCTTCCCATAGAGATCGGTTCAAGGTCGAACGAGAGTGGAGGCCGGGCATGTCCTGGAAGACTGGCCGGAGGGCCACCGCGACGCTCGCGGTGGCTGCCCTGCTGTTAGCTGGATGCGGTCGGAGCGAGACGTCCTCCGGCGGAGGCGGTGAGAGCAGCGCCGCCGCACCCACCTCGGTCGGCAGCGGCCCGGCAACGGGCAAACTCTCGATCTGGGCCCAGGCCGACGAAGCCGCGGCGCTGCCGGCCTTCACGAATGAGTTCATGCAGGCAAATCCGGGCCTGACGATCGATGTCACGCCCCTGCCCTGGGACGCCGCCCACAACAAGTACCAGACCGCGATCGCGTCGGGATCGACGCCGGACATCGCGCAGATGGGCACGACGTGGATGAGCGACTTCTCGGATGCCTTTGCGCCGGCACCGACGTCGTTCGACAGCGCGGACTTCTTCGACGGAGCGGTGAAGACGACACAGGTCGATGGCGCAACGGTGGGCGTGCCCTGGTACGTCGACACCCGAGTGTTCTACTACCGCAAGGATCTCGCCGCGAAGGCTGGCTACACCGAGTTCCCCAAGACCTGGGACGACTTCAAGACATTCGCCCAGGCGTTGCAGACGAAGGCCGGCGCCAAGTGGGGCGTCACCCTGCCGGTCTCGGGAACGGACTCGTTCCAGAGCATGCTGATGTTCCCGTGGTCCGGGGGCGCCGAACTGATGAACGCGGACCAGACGGAATGGACGCTGGACACGCCGGAGTGGGCCGACGCGATGACCTATTACCAGTCCTTCTTCACCGAGGGCATCGCCAATCCTGATCCGGACAAGGGCGCGGGCGCCGCGGAGGCCGCCTTCGTCGACGGCAGCGTTCCGGTCATGGTCGCCGGGCCCAGCGTCATCAGCTCGATCTCCAAGGCCGGCGGCGGCGATGCGTACAAGAGCCAGTTCGCGGTCGGTCGAGTGCCCGCGGACAAGAGCTCGACCAGCTTCATCGGTGGATCCAATCTCGTCGTATTCAAGCAGAGTCAGAACGCGGACGCGGCATGGAAGTTCATCCAGTGGATGACCACCCCCGACGTGCAGGTGCGATGGCAGCAGGCCGTCGGCGACCTGCCGGCCGTGACGAGCGCGTGGGACTCTCCGGTGCTGAAGGATGATCCGTTCCTGAGCGTCTTCGGCGAACAACTCACCAGCACCGACTCGCCGCCGACCGTGACCACCTGGACGCAGGTGAGTGCGCAGGCGGACAAGGCGCTCGAACAGATCGCCCGTAACGGCGCCGACCCCAAGCAGGCAATGGCGGAATTGCAGAGTCAGGCCCAGGCCATCGGCAACGGATCCTGACGATGAGCGTGTCCGAGGTGGCGACCGACGCGGGTCGGTCGCCCACCACGATCACCCGGCAGCGGGCTCGGCACCAGGGCCTGGTCGCCTGGATGTTCGCCCTGCCGTTCGTGCTCATCTTCGGCGTCTTCATGCTGCTTCCGATCGTGTCGTCCTTGCTGATGTCGTTCACGGACTTCACCGCGCGCGACATCCAGGCGCCGTTCGCGGTCAAGTTCGTCGGGATCGAGCAGTACACGGGCCTTTTCGGCAACCCACAGTTCCTCAAGTCGCTCGGCGTGACCGCCTATTTCGTCGTCGTGGGTATTCCGTTGACGATGATTGTCGCGTTGCTGCTTGCTCTCGCGTTGAACAGCGGAATCGACCGCTTTCGGTCGGCTTTCCGGACCGGGTATTACGTTCCGGTCGTGGCCAGCATCGTTGCCATCGCGGTCGTCTGGCGCTTCATCCTGCAGCCCGATGGCTTTCTGAACACGGTGCTGGGGTGGTTCGGCATCCAAGGACCGAACTGGCTGTACTCGACGACCTGGGCGATGCCGGCCATGATCCTCATGGCCGTGTGGCGGAACTGCGGCACTCTGATGATCATCTTCCTGGCCGGATTGCAGACCATTCCGACCGAGATCAAGGAGGCGGCATCCCTCGACGGAGCCAACGCGTGGAAGCGTTTCACGCGCATCACCGTGCCACTCATGCGCCCCACTCTGCTGCTCGGTGCGGTGCTGCTGTCCGTCGGGTACCTGCAGTTCTTCGAGGAACCCTTCGTCATGACCGACGGCGGCCCGCTGGACTCGACCCTTTCCGTCAGCTTCTTCATCTACAACCAGTTCGGGTTCGGCAAGTACGGCACGGCAGCCGCGGCAAGCTACGTCCTGTTCGTGATCATCGTTCTGCTTTCCCTGGTGCAGTTCCGCGCATTGCGCTCGAAGGATTGAGAACCAATGTCCACCAGCCTGGCCACCGCCATATCGGAACCTGCCGTTGCGGGCCGTCGGCGCAAGCCTCGGCCCGGCAACGGCATGCGCACCCCCACGCGCTGGCAGATCGTCATCTACATCGTGCTCGTCGTCGGTGTCATCGCATTTCTGATGCCGTTCCTGATCATGGTGTTCACCTCGCTCAAGACCCAGGGCGAGATCCTCAGTGACCCTTCCGGCCTGCTGCCGAAGAACCCGACGCTGGAGAACTACACGCAGTGGTTCACCGGCCTCGGCTTCGGCCAATTCTTCTTCAACAGCGTCCTGGTGGCGGCCGCCACCGTCCTGGGCAACGTCATCTTCTGCTCCATGGTGGGATACGCCCTGGCCAAGATGGAGTTCCGCGGCAAGAATGTTCTTTTCGTGCTCGTGATGATCACCCTGATGACGCCCGGCACCGTCACCTTCGTCCCGCTGTTCGTGCTGGTCAGCAAGATCGGCCTGGTGAACACCTATCCCGGACTGTTCCTGCCGTTCCTGGTGACACCCCTGGGGGTGTTCCTGATGCGGCAGTTCATGATGGGTATCCCCGAACCGATCATCGAGGCGGCCAGGATCGACGGGGCCGGCGAGCTGAGGATCTTTCTGCGCGTGGTGCTGCCGCTGTGTGGGGCACCGATCGCCACGCTATCGATCCTGACCTTCCTCTCGTCGTGGAACAACTTCCTGTGGCCCCTGGTGGCCGCCCAGACCGCGGACAAGTACACCTTGCCGATCGCACTCACCCTGTACTCCAAGGGTCAGGAGGCGACCAACTACGGGCTGCTGCTCGCCGGCTCGGTGCTGGTGATCGCCCCGGTGGTCCTGCTGTTCCTGTTCCTGCAACGGTTCTTCGTCCAGAGCGTCGTCAGCGCAGGGGTGAAGTAACCCGTGAACGAGCAGGCCGACCCGGGCGCCGTCATCGGCTATCTGGACCCAGCGCTCACCGTCGACCGTCGAGTGGAGGACCTTCTCGGACGTATGACCGTGCCGGAGAAGCTCGGTCAGATGATGCAACTCGACGCCCGCCAGGATCTTGACGACATCGTGCTGGACAAGCTGGCCGGATCGATCCTGCACGCGTCGCCGGAGCGGATCCACGACGCCCACGAGCTGGTCGAACGAACACGTCTGCGCATTCCGCTTCTGGTGGCCGAGGACTGCATCCACGGCCATTCGTTCTGGCCGGGGGCCACCATCTTCCCGGTGCAGTTGGCCATGGCCGCCACCTTCGATCCGGCCGTCGTCGAACGAGTGGCCAGGGCAACCGCGGTCGAAGTATCGGCGACCGGCATCCACTGGACCCTGTCGCCGGTGTTGTGCGTGGCCCGCGACCCTCGTTGGGGCCGGGTCAACGAGACCTTCGGCGAGGACCCGCATCTGATCGGCGAGCTCGGTGCAGCGATGATCCGGGGTTACCAGGGAAAGGGGCTCGCCGACCCGGAGGCGGTCCTGGCCTGTGCCAAGCACTTCGCCGGCTACTCGGAAACTCAGGGAGGCCGGGACGCCAGCGAGGCCGACATCAGCCAGCGCAAGCTCCGATCGTGGTTCCTGCCGCCCTTCGAGCGGGCGGTCCAGGAAGGCTGCCGCACGTTCATGCTGGGCTACCAAGCCCTCGACGGCGTTCCGATCACCGCCAACACCTGGCTGCTCAACGACGTCCTGCGCGGTGAGTGGGGTTTCGAAGGAACACTGGTCACCGACTGGGACAACGTCGGTCGCCTGCATTGGGAGCAGAAGGTCTGTGCCGACATCGTCGAGGCCGCGGCCATGACGGTGCGCGCAGGCAACGACCTGACCATGGTCACCCCGGAGTTCGCCGCCGGCGCGGCCACGGCGCTCGACAAGGGGCTCATCGACATCGATCTGATCGACCGGGCGGTCCGTCATGTCCTGACGGTCAAGTTCGAGCTCGGCCTGTTCGAGAACCCGCGCCTGCCCCAGGTCGAGCGGCGGGTCGTCATCGGTTCCCCGAGCCACACGGACCTGAACCTGCAGACCGCGCGACGTTCCGTCGTCCTGCTGCGCAACAGCAACGCGGTGCTACCGCTGGACACCGGGGTCCAGCATCGCCGGATCGCCGTCCTCGGGCCGAACGCCGACGATGCGCAAGGCCAACTCGGTGACTGGGCTGGCAATTCGGGCCAGATCGACTGGATGCCCGACGGCCACTCCCGCCAACAGATCTGCACCGTGGTGGATGGCCTTCGGGCATTGAAACCGGCCACCTGGAAGATCGATTACGCCAAGGGTGCGGACATCGTCCTTCCGGTCGCGATGGATGAGGTTCCCACGCTTCCGGACGGCCAGGCGGGCATCCCCCCGGCCCGCCCCAGCCCGACGGACGAGTTGGTGCTGGACGCGGCCGTCCGACTGGCGCGACTGGCCGATCACGCCGTGGTGGTCGTCGGTGACCACATCTACCTGACCGGTGAGGCTCGCTCGACCGCCACCCTCGAACTGGTCGGCGGTCAGGCGTCGTTGCTGGATGCCGTGATCGCAACCGGAACCCCGACCACCGTGGTCGTCATCAGCGGCAAACCCCTGGTGCTGCCACCCTGCGTACAGCGCGCCGGCGCGGTGATCCAGGCATTCAGCCCCGGCATGCAGGGTGGTCGGGCGATCGCCGAGTTGCTCCTCGGCCTGATCGAGCCCAGCGGACGTCTTCCCATCTCGATTCCCCGCCACGCCGGCCAACTCCCGGTGTTCTACAACACGGTGCGCGGCCAGCACGGCGACCGATACGCCGATCTGACCCAGGAGCCGCAGTTCGCCTTCGGGGAAGGGTTGTCCTACACGGACATCCAGTACGGCGATCTCGAACTCCACACCCCGACGGTCGGCCGGAGCGGCACGATCCGGGCCAGCGTCACACTCACCAATGCGGGAGACCGGCCGGCGGTGGAGACCGTGCAGGTCTACGTTCGGGACCTGGTGACCTCCGTGACCTGGGCGGACCGAGAACTCAAGACCTTCAGCCAGATCCACCTCGATCCGGGCGACGTCACGACGGTCGATCTCGCCGTCCCGGCTCACTCGTGTTCGATCGTCACCGCCGATGGTCGTCGGGTGGTGGAGCCGGGCACCTTCGAGTTGCTGGTGGGGCACTCTTCTCGCCTGTGCGACCTGCAGACTGCCGCCTTCGAGATCACCGCCTGAGGTAGGCGCCGCGATCGCAGGGCTTGACGGGACACTTGTTTTTTGCAAGTGTGAGCACTGTCCACCCGCCGGACCCATGAGAGGGACCACACGATGATCGCGATGTTCGTCAACCTGCCGGTGACCGACCTGGAGCGCGCGAAGGCGTTCTACACGGCGATCGGATTCACCATCAACCCGGCCTTCACCGATCACAACGCGGCTTGCGTCGTCGTCGAGGAGGACCACAGCTACTTCATGATCCTGGTGCGCGAGTTCTTCCAGACGTTCACCGATCTGCCGCTCGGTGACCCGGCGGTCAACCCGTCGTCGGCGACCGCGATCTTCCTGGACAGCCGGGAAGCGGTCGACGTGGCCGTCGCCGCCGGACTCGCCGCCGGTGGCTCCGAGGTACGCTCCGCCTCCGACTACGGGTTCATGTACCAGCGCCAGTTGACCGACCCCGACGGCAACGTCCTCGAGTTCGGCTGGATGGACCCGGTCGCCGCCCAGATGGGACCGGAGGCCTACGCGAACCAGCGGGCCTGAGGGTCCGGTGGCCGTTCGCGACTACGGGCAGTACTGCGGCGTCACGCGAAGCCTGGAGCTCGTGGGCGAACGCTGGGCGCTGCTGATCGTCCGTGACCTGCTGGTCGGGCCGCGCCGCTACGGAGAGCTCGCCGCGGGTCTCCCCCGCATCCCGAGCAACATCCTGGCGGCGCGGCTCAAGGAACTGCAGGCGGCCGGCATCATCCGCCGGGTACCGCGCTCTCGCGTGATCATCTACGAGCTGACACCCTACGGCCGCGAACTCGAGCCGATCGTGCTCGCCCTCGGTGCCTGGGGCTTCAAGGCGATGGGCGATCCGCGGGAGGAGCAGATCATCACCCCGGACTCGATGACAATGGCCCTGCGGACGGCCTTTCGGCCGCAGGTGGCGCTGACCCTGCCGACGACCGCGTACGGGGCGCAGGTCGGACCCGCCGAGTTGCTCATCCGGGTGGACGGCTCCGCCCTGGACGTCACGCGCGGCGACGGGCCGGTCGACCTCGCCTTTGCCGCGGGTCCGGACATCCGCCGGCTCATCTCCGGCGAGCTCGCCCCGGATCGCGCGATCGCGACAGGCGTGGTCCAGGTGCTACGCGGGCGCGGCGAGCTCCTCGAGCGCTTCGCGAGCACGTTCCACCTGGCCGCCGCCTGAATCGGCCACCCTGGATGGGTCATGCCCACGGGTGCGGTTTCCTCCTTGACGGGCCGGGCCCGCGGCGACCAAACACCCCCGGGTGGCACCGTCGCCGGCAACCATGGTGCCTTCAGCCCCGCGCTCCGGCGGGTAGTACTGCGGTAGCATGCTGGTATGAAGCTGAGCGTCAGTCTGCCGGACGAGGATGTGGCCATCCTCGACGAGTTTGCCCGCACCGCCGGCCTGCCCTCCAGGTCGGCCGCGTTGCACCACGCCGTGCGCATGCTGCGCCTGCCCGAACTGGAGCAGGACTATGAAGCCGCCTGGCAGGAGTGGGAAGCGTCGGGCGAGCAGACGGCGTGGAGAATGACCGTGGCCGACGGGGTCGCCGATGCTGCGCGGTGAGATCCGGTTCGTCGATCTGGACCCGGTACGCGGAAGCGAAGCCAACAAACGACGTCCGGTGGTGATCGTCAGCAACGATCGCGCGAACGGCGTCGCGTCGCGGCGCGGCCGCGGAGTGATCACCGTGGTGCCGGTCACCAGCAACACCGCCCGGATCTTCCCGTTTCAGGCGTTGCTGCCCGCCGCCGCGACCGGCTTGCGGCAGGATTCCAAGGCGCAGGCCGAACAGGTCCGCTCGATCGCGGTCGAGCGGCTGGGAGCGGTTCTCGGGCGGGTCCCAGCGGACGTGATGGCACGCCTTGACGACGCATTGCGCCTGCACCTGCAGCTGTAGCGACGCCGCCGAGGCAGGGGCAGG
>CAZCEH010000025.1:22697-80719 GCA_964497705.1 uncultured Actinomycetes bacterium
CGACGCATTGCGCCTGCACCTGCAGCTGTAGCGACGCCGCCGAGGCAGGGGCAGGATCCCCGCGCGGCCCGAATGCCTCCGTGCGGCGTCGGCGCGGCGAGCCGCGCGACCGCTTCGCGAGCACGTTCACCTGGCGGCCGCCCTGATCCGGGTGAGGTGTGCGCGGTCGTCACTGCAGCGGCATGTAGTCCTCGTTCCGTGTGTCGAGGCTGCGCTCAACTGCTGGCCGGGGTCCGAACCATCGTCGCTGCGTCTGCGTGATGGCGACGTCGTTGATGCTCGCCTCCCGGCGTCGCATGAGGCCGTTCTCGTCGAACTCCCACAACTCGTTGCCGTAGCTGCGAAACCACTGGCCGTCATGGTCGTGCCATTCATACTGGAAACGCACTGCTATCCGGTTCTCCCGGAAACCCCAGAGGCTCTTGCGCAGTGCGTAGTCGAGTTCCGTCGCCCATTTCGCGGTCAGGAACTCCACGATCTGCGCCCGGCCGGTGACGAAGGTCGCCCGGTTCCGCCAGACCGAGTCCTCGGTATAGGCGAGCGCGACCCTCTCGGGGTCGCGGGTGTTCCAGGCGTCCTCGGCCGCCTGGACCTTGACCAGGGCGGCGGGCAGGTCGAACGGCGGGACAGGTGGACGGCGTTCGGTCACGAGGTTTCCTCTCAGGATGGCGGCGCCTCAGTCCCGGCTGTTGCGTGGACTGACGACCGGCCAGTCGTTGTCGACCCGGCTGAGCACGTTGAAGTAGTTGGTCAGCACGTTGAGCGCGATATGGCCCACCACCTCCCCGATCTCGGCGTCGCTGACGCCGGCCCGCCGCGCGGCCCGAAGATCATCGTCGCCGACCGCGCCGCGGGCGTCCAGCACGGCGTTGGAGAACACGAGCAGGGCTTGGGTGTGGGCGTCGTTCGACTTCGCGAACCGAGCGCCCTCGAGCTCGTCCGCGTCGACATCGGCGATGTGGGCGCCGATGTAGGTGTGGGCCGACAGGCAGTACTCGCAGCCGTTGGCCTCCGCGGTCGACAGTGCCAGGCGTTCACGGTCGCCGGCCGACAGCACCCCGGAGCCCAACGCACCCAACAGTGCGAGGTAGCTCTTGAGCAACGCGGGGCTGTTGGCCATCGCCCTGGTCATGTTCGGCGTCACTCCGAGGGTGGCCTGCACCTGGGTGAGCAGGTCGCCGGCCTCTCCGGTAGCGGTTGTCGGATCGATCTGCGGCAGACGAGACATCTCAGTCCTTCCTATCTAACGGCTAGCTAGATCGCCAACCATTAGGAAAGGGTGCCCGACCCTTCACGGATTGTCAAATGGCAACGCCCGTATCTTTCCGTTAGGATGCGCTGGTATGGAGACGGGGACGACGGCCGCGCCCCTCCTCGGCGAGCCGCTTCCGGTCGAGTTGATGAACACGATCTGGGCGGACCGCGACGGCGTGCACGACGCCCTGGACGGCCCGCCCGCCACGGCCGCGTGGATGGCGGCCGTCGCGGGGCGGGACGACCTCGTCACCGAGGGGCTCGCGGACTGGCTGGCTCGCGCCACGCCGGCCGACGTCCACCAGATCCAAGGCGATCTGCGCAGATTGCGCGACGCCGGCCGCCGGCTTTGCGCGAGGCGTACGGAGGACGGCCGCGAAGCGGCGCTCATGCCGGTGACGCCGTCCGCGGCCCTGGACACCGTGAACGAACTCGCCGCCGCCGCGCCCGCATGGCCCCTGCTCAGCTGGCCGGACGGAGTCGGCACGCCCACGGCCAGCACCGTGTCCGCCCACGATGCCGGACGAACTTTCCTATCGGACGTCGCCCGCGCGACCATCGAACTCCTCAGCGGCCCAACAGGTTTCGAACTCAGAGCCTGCTACGCGCCGGGCTGCGTGCTCTATTTCGTCAGGCACCACCCGCGGCGCGAATGGTGCTCCGCAGCATGCGGAAACCGCGCCCGTCAGGCCCGCCACTACGAACGGCACCATGGACAGGGTTGAACAAGGCCCCGCGCGGGCCGGCCCGCTGACGGCTAGCTCGCCGGCGAACCCTCCGGCATCCGATCGAGCATCGTCAGATAGGCGTCGAACTGGGCCGCGCCGGCGAGCAGATCGCGGCTGCGGGCGGTCAGCCGCTGCTGCCAGGAGTCGACAAAAGCGGCCAGCGCGTCCGCCCCACCCGCCTCGCGGAGCGCGTCGATGAACCGCGCGACCTGGATCAGCCGGTAGCCGCCCAGGCGCAACTGGCGCGCGATCTCGGCATCACGAACACACTCCGGTCCGTATTCCCGGTAGCCCGTCGCGCGGTTGCGTCCGGGACGCAAGATGCCCTGCGTTTCCCAGGTGCGCAGAGTGGCCGGGTGCATGTCGAGTCGGCGCGCGAGTTCGCCGATGGTCAGCGGTCGACCGGCTCGGTGCGGCGTCGCGGTGGACAGGGCGCCCAGCGCCGTCGCGACATCGGTGCGGGTACCGCGTTCGGCGAGCAGCGCCACGTGGCCCGCGTCGAGGAGTCGGTAAGCGGATTCCAGGTCGCCGCGGTTGGCCGCGCGCATGATCTCCGTCGCCGGCTGGTGTCCGTGGCCGCGGCGCAACGCCAGGAAGGCGCGCAGGGCCTGCCCGTGCAAGGCCGTGTAGCGGCGGTAGCCGGTCTCGCTGCGTTCTACCGGCGGCAGGATCCCGGCGTCGTCGTAGTTGCGGACCGCCTGCGCGGACATCCCGTGCTCGCGGGCCAGGTCGATGGGTCGCAGCGTGCACCTCCGATTGAGGCTTCAGCCTACCGAGACCGAGTGAAACGTCACCAAAGTTTCAACCGGTTCTTCAACGATACGGTTGATGTCGGTGCCTGTGATGTCGGTGCCTGTGACGTCGGTGCCTGCCGAAAGGGGTGTTCATGTCCACTGCCGCATCAGTGCGTGGGATCGGCTGCCAACTCGACGACCCGGCAAGCCTCGGCCGTGCCGTCGACGAACTGCTCGCCGGGCGGACCGAACCGCCGATCATGCTCGCGCTCGGCGAGCCGACACACGGGATCGAGGCGTTCCCGTTGCTGCGCAACGAACTCCTGCCTCATCTCGTCGAATGCGGATTCCGGTCGATCGCGCTCGAGACCGATTTCTTCGCCGCGTCCATCGTCGACGACTACGTTTTCGGGACAACGGATGTCGACACGGACATCGACATCGACACCGTGCTCGCCACCGGGTTCAGTCACGGGTTCGGCGCCGTACCGGGCAACCGCGGACTCGTCGAATGGCTCCGCATGTACAACGCCGACCACTCGCCGGCGGAGCGGATTCGCTTCTACGGTTTCGACGCGCCGTTGGAGATCTTCGGTGCGCCCAGCCCGCGCCGCGCACTGTCCTCGGCCAACGACTTCCTGCCCGCTGCGCTGCGGCCGGCATCGGCGCATGACCTCGATGGACTGGTCGGCGAGGACGCGGATTGGTCGAACCAGGCGGCCATGTTCGACCCCGCGGCGTCCATCGGTGACTCCGACCGCGCTCGGGCCCTGCGGATCGTTGCGGACGACCTGGTCAGCGCGCTGCGCCGGGCGGCGCCCGCCCTCCGTCCCGCCGACCCGACCGGCTATGACCGTGCGGTCGCGTGCGCGCGGACGGCTCAGGGCCTGCTGCGCTATCACGCGGCCATGGCCAGCCCGGCGCCCGATCGCATCGCGACCTTGCTCGGCCTGCGCACCGAGATGATGGCCGACAACCTGCTGGCGATCGTGGCGCGGGAGCAGCAACGGGGACCATGCCTGGTGTTCGCGCACAACGTGCACCTGCAGCGTGGGCTGTCCGAGATACCTTTCGGCGAAAAGGATGTCAACTGGTGCAGCGCCGGGTCGCTCGTCGGCCTCACCCTCGGCGAGCGCTATGTCTTCCTGGCGACCGACGCCAACCCGGATAGTGATCGGGATACCCTCCAAGGTGTGCTGGCCGAAGCGACCGGTCGGCGTGCCCTGTTCGCCGCGCCCGCCCTGCGTGCGGCGCTCACCCCGTCGGTCGGTGCCGGCAAACCGATTGTGCCCGGCCACATCCCGCTCAAACCCGCGGACCTGGACGGCGCCGACGCGGTCATCTTCGTGGCCGACACCGACGGGAAGCGGCATCAATACTGGTAGCCGCTCCCGATGTCGGACCTTGGGGCGCTATCATCGCCCTATGACGATGAAAGCACCACTCGATGTACCGCTCCGTCCGGACGGTGTCGGGGCGACTGTCGATGAGGCGGCGGCATTGTCGATCGCGGCCTGCTTGTTTCACGGCTTCAGTGACGCGTCGCGGCTGGCGATCGTGCGGCACCTGGCGCTGGGCGAACATCGGGTGATCGACCTGACCGAGCATCTGGGGCTGGCGCAGTCGACCGTGTCCAAACACCTGGCCTGTCTTCGGGACTGCGGGCTGGTGCGGTCGCGGCCGCAGGGGCGGGCATCGATGTTCAGCCTGTCCCACCCCGAGGCGACCCTGCATCTGCTATCTGCCGCCGAGCGGCTGCTCGACCTGACCGGCGACGCGGTCGCACTTTGCCCGAACTACGGCGTGCGCGCCCACGCCGACGAGGTGCGGGCGTGATCGCGGACGACCGCGGCGGATCCGCGCCGGCGGCCAGCGCCTGGGCCGCCGACCCGCGGCAGCGTCGCCGGCTCGGCCGGCGGGCCCAACTGCTCGCCGGCGCCTCGGTCACCTACAACGTTCTCGAAGCGATCGTCGCGATCGGCGCCGGTGTCGTCGCCGGGTCCGTGGCACTGGTCGGTTTCGGGCTCGACTCCGTGGTCGAGGTGTCCAGCGGCCTGATCATCCTGTGGCAGTTCCGGCATCGCGTGCCCGAGAGCCGGGAACGACAAGCCCTGCGGCTGCTCGCGTTCTCCTTCTTCGCGCTCGCCGCCTATGTCGCAGTCGACTCGGTGCGGACCCTGATCATCGGCGCGGACCCGGACACCTCTCCGGTCGGGATCGGTCTGGCGATCGCCTCGGTGATCGTCATGCCGTTCCTGTCCTGGGCGCAGCGACGAACGGGGAAGGCCCTCGGTTCGAACGCCGTTGTTGCCGACTCCACCCAGACCCTGCTCTGCACCTATATGTCCGTCGTCCTGCTGGTCGGCCTGGTGCTCAACGCCACGCTCGGCTGGGGCTGGGCCGACCCCGTCGCCGGGCTCGCCATCGCCGGCGTCGCCGTCCGCGAAGGGCGGGCCGCCTGGCGCGGTGAGGGCTGCTGCCCACCGATCGTCCCCGCCCACGGCGATGACGGATGTCGGTGCGCAGACACCTGCGCCGACGCTCAGGCTGCCGCGACGTGAGCCGTCGCGACGGGACTGCCCTGGGTGTCAGACCTCTCTGATTCGCTGTGTTGGCCCGTTTCGATGGGGCGAACCCGGGCGAACAGATGTCCAACTGTCTGTTGACTCGCGCCTCGTGAGGCTGTAGAATACAAACATATGTACAGCACGTCGGGGGTGATTCGAATGGTCGACGGGACGGACCTTGATCAGCCCCGGGCGTGGGCCGACCTGGCTGCCGAACCGGCCGGACCGGCATCCCTGACCGCGCTCGCCCAAGTCGACGCGTCCACGCTGACGGGGTCACAGCTGGTCGACGCGATCGTCTGTTCGGAGAAGGCGGCCTCACTGATCTTGGGTGTCCAGGCGCGGTTGCTGGCCGCCCTCGCGGCGCCCTTCGTCGCCGGCGATCCGATGCGACTGGCCGAAAAGCTCGCCAGGCGATCCGGACTGCTCGGCGGTGACGCCGACGACGGCAACGTGCAGGCCATGGTTCCCGAAGCCGCCATCGGTTTGGCCGCCGCCGAGGTCGCCGCCGCCCTGCGCATCGCTCCCGTCACCGCCGGCACCCGTGTCCGGGAGGCGATCCGGCTCACCGACGAGTTCGCACCGGCCCGGGAGGCCCTCGAGGAAGGCGTCATCGACCGAGGCAAGCTGCGGGCCATCGTCGAGCAGGTCCAGGTCCTGCCGACCGACGCGGTCGGCCCGGTCCTGGATCAGGTCCTGCCCGAATCCACGGACCGGTCCACCAGCGAGATTCGCGAGATCACCGCCCAGGCCGTTATCACCGCCGATCCGCAGGGGGCGGCCGATCGGCACGAGCAGGCCGCCGCCCGCCGCGACGTGACGGTCTCCCCCGGTGCGGACGCGATGGCCACTCTCAAGGCACTGCTGCCCGCCGACGGGGCCGTGAAGATCTTCCAGGTCAGCGACCTGCTGGCCACCGGCACCGCGGGCGTCGCCGGCGACCACCGCGGCATCGGCGCCCGCCGCGCCGATGCCCTGATCGACATCGCCGATCGCCTGCTCACCGACGGGATCGTCGACCTGACCGGCTATCTCGGTCGACCGCTGCCCGATCACGGCACGCCGACGCCGCGCACCTGCCTCCGCTGCTCGACACACTCCGCGACGGATCCGGCCGGCACGGTCGACGGCGACCAGCCTGGTGCGGCCGATCTCGCTGCCGATAAGCGAGAGCGCGGTGTCGGTGAGAACGCCGACGCACCTGGCCGTTCCGTCGATGAGCCAAGCGGCGTCGAGGTCCCCGGCGTCACCACCGACCCGAGTCCGGATGACTCCCGTGCTGGCGCCGGACACCGCGGCGACCCCGCCCGGGTGCTGTCCCGGCAAGGTCGCCGACCGCACCTGACCGTCACCATGAGCCTGGAGACGCTGGTCGGCCTGAACGACCTGCCCGCCGGGTTGGCCGGGTTCGGGTCGATCCCCGCCGACATGGCCCGCACCATCGCCGAGAGCGCCGGCACCGTCACTGCCGCCGTCAGCGACCGAGCCACCGGCGCAGTCATCGGCTGCGGTGACCTGGTCTACCGGCCCCGGCAGGCGCTGCGCGACAAGGTCGGCGTGCTGACCGACACCTGCCAGTTCCCATCTTGCCGGCAACCCGTGTGGCGTTGCGACGTCGACCACCGCGACCCGTTCAACCACCAAGATCCGACGCGCGGCGGACTCACCAGTGTCTGCAATACCGGCGGCCTGTGCCGCCGCCATCACCTGCTCAAGACCCACGCGGACTGGCAGCTGCACGTCGACACCCAACGGCTGGTCATCAGCTGGACCAGCCCCACCGGACACTCGTATGTCCGTCGACCCCGGCAGGCCACAGTTCCCCAAGCCTGGATCCGAACCGCCGGCACCGCCATCGCCGAACGACTCGATGACATCGTGCGGCTGGGCGATACCGGAACGGCGGTGCTCACCGAGTACCAGGATCGGCCCGACGCAGAAACTGACACCGACGCAGAAACTGACACCGACGCAGAAACCGACACCGACGCAGAAACCGACACCGACACAGAAACCGACACCGACACCGACACAGAAACCGACACAGACACAGGCACAGACACAGGCACAGACACAGGCACAGACACAGGCACAGACACCGACACAGACACCGACACCGACACAGGCACAGGCACAGGCACAGACACAGACGTCGAGCAGCGGCGCACCCGAAGCCTTCTCGAGGACCGCCTGGTTGACGCCGTCCTACGAGAACACCTCGCCCACCCCGCCCGCATCGAGTACGAACCCGATACCGCGGACCCCGTCGACGACCCACCTCCGTTCTGACCCCGGTCCGGCACAGTGGGCCGGGATGCTCACGCCACGATCCGGAAGCCGGTGTGGTACCGGTCATCCAGCTCCGTCGTGATTTTGTTGGGCACACGACGATGAAGGAGAACCACCGTGACGATCCAGCGGATGGACCACGTGAGCGTGGTCGTCGACGACCTCGAGGCAGCCATCGCGTTCTTTGTCGAACTCGGCATGGAGCTGGAGGGTCGGGCACCCATCGAGGGGCGCCCGGTGGACCGACTCAACCGGCTCGACGGCGTCCGGGTCGACATCGCGATGATGCGCGCCCCGGACGGCCACGGCCGGCTCGAGCTGACGAAGTTTCACACCCCGACGGCGGTCCGCGCCGAGCCGGCGAACGCGCTGGGGAACACGCTCGGACTGCGCAGCATCATGTTCACCGTCGACGACATCGACGCCACGGTCGCCGATCTGCGAGCCCTCGGCGCGGAACTCGTCGGTGAGGTGGTGCGGTACCAGGACAGCTACCGGCTCTGCTACGTCCGCGGTCCCGAGGGGATCATCGTCGCATTGGCCGAGCAGCTCGACTGACGATGACGGATGTCGAGAACCCGATCGCGGCTCCGTCCCAGCACTGAACGTCCCAGCACTGAACGTCCCAGCACTGAACACGGCCCGCAATGGCCGCACCAGTAAGGAGAGCATGATGGCCAAGTACCTGCTGCTCAAGCACTATCGCGGCGGCCCGGCCCCGGTCGTGGACTGCGGGTCGATGGACCGGTGGTCGCCGGACGAGGTCGACGCGCACGTGCAGTTCATGCGCGACTTCGGGGCCCGGTTGGAGGAGACGGGCGAGTTCGTCGACGCCCAGGCGCTGGCGCCCGACGGCGCGTTCGTCCGGTACGACGGCGAGGGCCGTCCGCCGGTGACCGACGGGCCGTTCGTCGAGACCAAGGACCTGATCGCCGGGTGGTACGTCATCGACGTGGAGTCGTGGGACCGCGCGGTCCAACTGGCGGGGGAACTGTCGGCCGCTCCCGGGCCCGGCGGCAAGCCGATCTACGAATGGCTGGAGGTGCGGCCGTTCCTGGCCGCCCCGCCCACGGTCACCGAGTGAACGAGTTGCTGCTGCGGGACCTCGTGCCCGCGGTGATCGGTGTCCTCGTCCGGCGCGGAGCAGACTTCGCGTCGGCCGAGGACGCCGTGCAGGACGCCCTGGTCGAGGCCGTGCGCGGGTGGCCGGACGATCCGCCGCAGGACCCCAAGGGCTGGTTGGTCACCGTGGCCTGGCGCAAGTTCCTCGACGCCGCCCGGGCCGACACCTCCCGGCGGCGCCGCGAGGAACGCGTCGAGGACGAACCCGCCCCCGGACCGATCGGGGCGGTGGACGACACGCTGTCGCTGTACTTCCTGTGCGCCCACCCCCGCTTGACGCCGGCGTCGTCCGTCGCGCTCACGCTGCGCGCGGTCGGCGGCCTGACCACGCGTCAGATCGCGCGGGCCTATCTGGTGCCGGAGGCGACCATGGCCCAGCGGATCAGCCGGGCCAAGCGGACCGTCTCGGGCGTCCGGTTCGACCAGCCCGGTGATGTCGCCACGGTGCTGCGGGTGCTCTACCTGGTGTTCAATGAGGGCTACTCCGGTGACGTGGACCTCGCCGCCGAGGCGATCCGGCTCACCCGCCAACTGGCGGCCAGGATCGACCACGAGGAGGTCGCGGGCCTGCTCGCGCTCATGCTGCTGCACCACGCACGGCGCCCGGCCCGGACCGACCTCGACGGCCGGCTCGTGCCCCTGGCCGAGCAGGACCGCGGACGGTGGGACACCCGGCTGATCGCCGAGGGCGTCGACATCCTGCAGACGGCCCTGGTCCGGGACCGCCTGGGCGAGTTCCAGGCCCAGGCCGCCATCGCCGCGCTGCACGCCGACGCCCGATCGGCCGAGGAGACCGACTGGGTGCAGATCGTCGAGTGGTACGACGAACTGGTGCGCCTGACCGACAGCCCGGTGGCTCGCCTCAACCGGGCCGTGGCGGTCGGCGAGGCCGACGGTCCGCGGGCCGGCCTGGCCGCCCTCGTCGAACTCGATCGCGCCCTGCCCCGCCACACCGCGGCCGAGGCGTACCTGCGCGAGCGGGACGGCGACCCGGTGACCGCTGCCGACCTCTACGCCGAAGCCGCCCGATCGGCGTCCAGCATTCCCGAACGCGATCACCTGACCAGGCAGGCCGCGCGGATCAACGAGCAACTGCGGAGCGGGAGGGTCGGGGGCATGCCGGTTGAATGACCGACCACCCGGGGTCCGACCGACGCATCGCCCTTGATCAGCCGGGCGCAACGGCCCGGTCGTAGACCCAACGGCCGTCCTCCCGGACGAACCGGCTGTTCTCGTGCCGCTCCCCCGGCTTCCCGTCCAGGACGTACCGCGCCCGGAACTCCACGGTGCCCTCGGCATGGAACGCGCTGCCGCCGCCGCAGCGCAGTATCTCCAGGCCGGTCCAGCGAAGACCGTTGTCGAACAGTAGCTTTCGTGGCCGCTCGGCCGCCGACCAGGTGCGCAGCAGATACCCGGCGTCCCGCGCGACGAACGCGCTGTACCGCGACCGCATCAGTTGTTCGGCGGTGCTCGGCGTCGCCGGTCCGCGGTGGAACCGGCCGCAACAGTCACGGTAGGTTGCGTCGAGACCGCACGGACACGGATCCGTCGGACGAACCGACTCGCCGCCGGCGTGTCTGGACATCGACCGATTGTTGCAGCGCGGCTCGGTTGACGGCGTCGCGCCGACGTCCCGGAGGGTGCTCACGGCGGCGACGCTCAGCGCCAGCGCAGACCCGGCGCCACGTGCGTGAGGATCGACTCCAGCACGTGCGCGTTGTAGTCGACGCCCAACTGGTTCGGGATGGTGAGCAGCAGCGTGTCCGCCGCGGCGATCGCCTCGTCCTGCGCCAGCTGCTCGATGAGCGCGTCCGGCTCGGCTGCGTACGAGCGGCCGAACACCGCCCGGTAGCCGTCGATGTTGCCGATGGAGTCACCGCCGTCGCGGTCGGCGCCGAAGTAGGCCCGATCCGCAGCGGTGACGAGCGGGAAGATCGACCGGCTGACCGACACCCGGGGCTCGCGCCGATGGCCGGCCTGCGCCCAGGCCGCTCGGAACGCCTCGATCTGTTCGGCCTGCTGCACGTGGAACGGCCTGCCGCTCTCGTCCTCCTTGAGCGTCGAGCTCATCAGGTTCATCCCGAGCTCGGCCGCCCACTGGCCCGTCGCGTTCGACGCGGAACCCCACCAGATGCGATCCCGAAGACCCGGCGACTGCGGCTCCAGCGGCAGCGGCCCGGGGTGCGGGTTGGCGAACATCGGCCGCGGGTTCGGTTCGGCGAACCGCGCACCGTCGATGACCTTCAAGTACACCTCGGTGTTGGCGCGCGCGACGTCCGCCATCGTCTGGCCCTCCGGCGGCCCGTACCCGAAGTAGCGGAAGCCGTCGACCACCTGCTCCGGTGACCCGCGGCTGATGCCCAGCTGCAGCCGTCCACTCGCGATGAGGTCGGCCGCGCCGGAGTCCTCCGCCATGTACAGCGGATTCTCGTACCGCATGTCGATGACGCCGGTGCCGATCTCGATCCGGCTGGTCCGCGCGCCGATGGCGGCGAGCAGCGGGAAGGGCGAGCCGAGCTGCCGGGCGAAATGATGGACGCGGAAGTACGCGCCGTCGATACCGATGTCCTCGGCCGCGACCGCCAGGTCGATCGACTGGTGCAGAACGTCGGAGGCCGACCGCGCCTGCGAGTGCGGAGAGTTCGACCAGTGCCCGAATGACAGGAACCCAATCTTCTTCACGATTAGTTGAACGCTCAACATTCTGGAGTATTCCGCGGACGGGACGTGCCGACAATAGACTCGGCGGCCGAGCGGATCGGGGTGTCCGTCCGGCGGTGTGCTGCCCGAGCGGGCAGACCTGGTCGCCGATCGGGCACCGTCGCCGACCCGCCGTTGCCCGGGCGCGTCCGGCGATGGCAGCATCCCAGGATGCGGGTCGCGCGCGAGGACGGCCGGACCGCCGTCGAGGACGCCCGGCGGCCGAAGGTCCCGCGCCCGGACCCGGCGTCGGCGATGAGCACCGGCGCCGTCCCAACCGGCGCCGCCCCGGCCAGCGGCGTCGTCGCCGACCTGACCCGTTGGCAGCGAACGGCCGGGAACCGGGCGGTGGCCGCCCGTCTGGCGGTGCAGCGTCATCTGGAACCGACCATGCCGTCCGAGGTCGGTGAGCCGGACGTGCCGAATCCGAGCCTGGCCGGGCCGTCACCGGAGAACACCGTCGAGCCCGGCACCGGGACGGGCACGGGTACCGGGACGACCACCGCGCCGGCCACCCCGAGCAGGCAGGCACAGATCTACGCCAAGCTCAACACCACCGACACCGGACGGTGGGCGCTCGGCGTGATCGACAAATGGAAGATCCCGGTGGACTACAACTACGCCGGCGTCGGCTCGTTCCACCAGGGCGGCAAGATCTTCATCAACAAGAACCTGTCCATCGACGCGGCGACCCTGGTCACCTTCCATGAGGCCCAGCACGCGAACACCTACAAGTCCGGCACCCAGGCCGACGTGAGCAAGCTGTCCCGGGCCGAGTTCATCACCAAGATGATCGCCGACGAGGCCGAGGCAGTGGTGCGGCAGATCGAGGGATCGGTGCCGATGGTCGCCAAGGGGGCGAGCCTGGCCGGATCGGGCATCAACCAGGGCCTGATCGACAAGTACCGGGCGGCGTTCTACGCCAAGCGCGACGAGCTGGAGGCGGCGAACCCGACGATGACCAGGGCAGAGATCAACAACCGGTGCCGGATCCACGCCCGGGACACCGAGGTGACCAACTGGTTCCACGACGGCACCTTCGTGACGTCGACGGGCGGCGCGGCCAACGTGACGTACTCCCAGCACTACGGCAACGAGTGGGACAAGGTACACAATCCGCCCTCGCCGTCGCCGGCCGGGGCCGGCGGATGAGCCGCCCGATCCCGTCGGGACCCGTGGCCGATGCGGTCGGCCCGGGTCTGGGCGCCGGCGTGCTGAGCGGCGACGCCGAGGTGCTGCCGGTCGACGTTCCCGGCGTGGAACCGACCGTCGTCGCGCTGGTCCGCGACGATCATCTCGACCACCCGATGCAGGCCTACGTAGGCAGGTGGCCCACCGGCGAGGTCCGGTTGCTCAGCGACGACCAGCAGGCCTGGGCCGATCTCGTCCGGACCGTCGGTGCGCACATCGATGACCCGGCAACGGCTCTCGGCTACGTCCGGCGGTTCCTGGAGATCACCCGGGGACCGTCGGTGATCGTCCGCGAGGTCACCGACCCCGAAGAACTGCCCTGGCGGCCGGGTTCGCCGGACGAGGAACGACGTCGGCGGGCGTTCCTCGCCGGGCCGCCGATTCCAGGGTCCGTCGCCGAACCGATCGACGACGGATTCCACGTCGAGCTGACCCTGATGGTCGGCCAGCGGATCCAGCGGAACCTGTTCGACGTCAGCGGAGACGGGCGGATCGGCGCGTCGTTCCGGGTGCTGGCCGACGATCTGCCACTGCCGATCGTCCGATGACGGCGGGACCCGGATGGGCTGCGCGACGAGCTATTTGTCGCGCATTGCTCGCGATAGGGTGCATCGGGTGAAGCGGTTGGTCTTCCTGGATTTCGACGGCACCTACGCCGATCACGGAGTGGTGCCCGACGAGCACGTCGAGGCCGTGCGGGAGGTACGCGCGGCCGGCAACGGGGTGTTCCTGTGTACCGGGCGGCCTCGGTCGATGATCCCGGCCGGCGTTCTGGCCGAATTCGACGGGTTCGTCGCGGCCGCCGGCGGATACGTGGAGATCGCCGGAAAGGTGCTGGCCGACAACCGGTTCCCGGCTGATCTCGCGGTACGCACGGTCACCGTGATGGACGAGTACGACGCGGCCTACCTGCTGGAGGCGCCGGAGGCGGTCTACGGCCCGGCCGGGGTCGACCGGCGCCTGGTCGAGCTGCTCGCGGGGCATCTGCGCTCGACCGACAGTCCCGAACGGGAGGGTCCGCTGGACATCCTGGCCGCCCTGCGCATGGCGGATGACCTGACCGGCGCCTCGTTCGGCAAGGTGACCTTCTTCGACTCCCGGGAGCCGATCGCGTCGCTGGTCGACCGGCTCGGGCCGGAGGTCGGTGTGTTGCCCAGCTCCATTCCGGACATGGGTGACGGCGCGGGAGAGATTTACCTGGCGTGGATCAACAAGGCGGTCGGGATCCAGACGGTGGTCGACCATCTCGGCGTCGATCGCGAGGACGTCGTGGCCGCCGGCGACGGGTTGAACGACCTGGAGATGCTCGAGTACGCCGGTGTGGGCGTTGCCATCGCCGGCAGCGACCCCCGGGTGCTGGCCGCGGCCGACGTCGTCGCTCCCGGACCGCACGAGGAGGGTCTGGTCGCGGCGTTCGCGGAGTTGGGCTTGTCCTGACCGATCCGACTATCGGGCGCCGTTGCGCTGATCAGTGATCGGGATGCGGGATCGGTCGAACGTCGAGCCCGTCGATTCCGACGAAATCATGCGGGTTGCAGGTGAACAGCGGCAGGCCTTCCGCCATCGCGCTGGCTGCGATGAGCGCGTCGTAGGCGCGGGCCGCGGGCTTCCGGCCGGCTGAACGAAGGGACGCCGCGACACGGCCGAAGGCACGTGCGGCCGCTGCGTCGAATGGAATCGGCGCGAAATCGGCTTCGGCCTGCTGGAGATGAGCCTGCCGGGCGGCCCGTTCCTCCGCGGACGTCGCCACGTGGGGGCCGACCGACAGTTCGGCCAGGGTCACGGCGCTGACCACCGAATCCGAAGGCAAGGTGTCCGGGTCGTCGATCCGCCCCAGGAGAATCACGGTCGACGTGTCGAGCATGCCGCGCAGATCGGGCATGGCGGTCAGAGGGAGGCGTCGATGACCGAGTCGACATCCCGGCGCAGAGCGGTCGGATCGACATCGGGAAGGTGGCGACGACGCGCGATCAGTTCGGCCGGCGAAGGGCTGCGACGAGCCCGTGGGCGCAACTCGGCCACCGCCGCGCCGTCACGGGTGACGACGAGCGTCTCGCCGCGATCCACCCGGTCGAGCACTTCTCCCCCGTGATTGCGAAGGTCGCGAACGCTGACCGTCTCCATACAGACAGAGTATCACCGGTGAGACAACCGCCATCGTGAGCCGGATCCGACCATGCGGCGTCGGATCCGAGACGACGGCCGGCGGGGCAGCCGCCCCGCCGGCCGCGCCGACCTCAGGCCGCCTTCTTCGTCTCCCAGAAGATCGCGGCGATCTCGTCGATCTTGGCGAGCAGCGCGTCGGCGGTCGCGAGATCGGTCTTGCCCTTCGTTCCGGTCGCGCCGGCGAGCTTGGTCGCCTCGTTGACCAGCTGGTGCAACTGCGGGTACGCCTCGAAGTGCGGCGGCTTGAAGTAGTCGGTCCACAGCACCCACAGGTGGTGCTTGACCAGCTCCGAGCGCTGCTCCTTGATCACGATCGCGCGCGTGCGGAAGTCCGGGTCGTCGGAATCCAAGGCCTTCTGGATGATCGCCCGCACCGACTCCGCTTCGATACGGGCCTGGGCCGGGTCGTAGACGCCGCAGGGCAGGTCACAGTGGGCGTTGACTTCAATGGTCGGGGCGAACAAGCGCATCGACGGCTCCTTGCAGCTTCTCGTGGCCATGACCGCACGTGGTGCGGCGGTGCGATCCGCACACCGCATGCCCTACGTTAGGCCGCATCCCATCCATCGGGCAGAGGGGGTCGTACGAAGCGGGTCGGACTGGGGATCGTGCGCGGCCGCTCGATGCTGCCGACCCTGCGCGACGGCGACCGGGTCGTCATCGTGCACGGCGCCATGCCCAGGCTCGGCGGGCTGGTCGTCGTCCGGCTGCCCGGCGGGGTGATCGCGATCAAGCGGGCCGTCCGCCGCGAGCCGGGCGGCTGGTGGGTGGA
Organism: uncultured Actinomycetes bacterium; assembly: GCA_964497705.1. Classification (GTDB taxonomy): domain Bacteria; phylum Actinomycetota; class Actinomycetes; order Mycobacteriales; family Nakamurellaceae; genus Nakamurella. The sequence goes on from CAZCEH010000025.1 coordinate 38,221, forward strand.
GCGAGACAACCCGCGCGAGGGCACCGATTCGTGGTCGGTCGGTGCGATTCCCGACGAGCACGTCGTCGGGCGCGTGCTGTTCGCACTGCCCCGGCGGTTCCGCCAGGGGTCTTGATCGATCCCGGTCATGACGGGCACGATGGCGACCATGCGGCAGACCGACACCGACGCCCACGAGGCACGTGAGATCGACGAGGTCATCGGGCGACTGCGGGACCAGTTCCCGGACGTCAGCGAGAACCGGATCCGGGCCGTGGTGACCGACGCACACCAGACCTTCGAGGGCCGGCCCATCCGGGACTTCGTGCCGGTGTTCGTCGAACGTGCCGCCCGGCAGACGCTGGCCACGCCACGCTGACCGTTTCGGCGCCGGGCGGGTCCACACGCCTCGCTCACCACTTCTCCCACTTCAACGTATAACGCACCGAGGGGCTTGCGGCAAGACCCGGGTCATGCCGCAGAATCGCCGGCCGAGGTCTGAAACCTGCGCGGACGACAGTCCGTCGCCGGGGACCCCAGATCGGAGCTGACGACGTGAACCCCTTGATCACCGGCGTGTTCGACCTGCCCGACCGGCTGGCCGCCAAGGCCGACCCGACCCTCATCGCCGCGGACGAACGGCACTTCGCGGCCATCGCGGCCACCCTCGATCAGACGATCGCCGAATTGTCCGACCGCCTCGACGCCGCCCGCCGGGCGCCCGGCCGCGCCGGCCAGCAGGCGCTGGAACGGGACCAGGAGATCCACCGGCTGACCGCCCGGCGCCGCACCCTGCGTCGGTACGGCCTCGACCTGTGTCTGGGCCGCATCGTCCGCAAGGGCGATCCCGAGCCGGTGTACATCGGTCGACTGGGCCTGCGGGACAACGCGGGTCGCGCGTTGCTGGTCGACTGGCGCTCCCCCGCCGCCGAGCCGTTCTTCGCCGCCACGCACGCCAACCCGATGGGGCTGGTCAGCCGCCGTCGCTATCGCTGGACCCGTGGCCGGATCGGCGACTACTGGGACGAGGTCTTCACCGCCGACGACATGTCCGGCGTTCAAGCCCACGCCCTCGACGACCAGTCCGCCTTCATCGCGAGCCTGGCCGGCAGCCGGTCGGACCGGATGCGCGACGTGCTCGGCACGATCCAGGCCGACCAGGACGCCATCATCCGCGCGCCCTCCCCCGGCGCCCTCGTCGTGGACGGCGGCCCGGGCACGGGCAAGACCGTGGTCGCCCTGCATCGCTCGGCCTACCTGCTCTACGCCGACCCCCGGCTGGGACACCACCGGGGCGGCCTGCTGTTCGTCGGCCCCCACCAGCCCTACCTGGCCTATGTCTCCGACGTGCTGCCCAGCCTCGGTGAGGAGGGCGTGCGGACCTGCACCCTGCGCGATCTCGTCGCCGAGGGTGCCGCGGCGGCGCCCGAGACGGACCCGGAGGTCGCCCGCCTGAAGTCGTCCGCGGACATGGTGTCAGCGATCGAGACGGCGGTCAGGTTCTACGAGGAGCCACCCGGCGAGGGGATGCCGGTCACCACGCCCTGGGCCGACCTGTCGCTGACCGCCGACGACTGGGTCGAGGCGTTCGACGCGCCCGAACCGGGCACGCCGCACAACGAGGCGCGCGAGGCGATCCTCGATGCCCTGGTCACCATCCTGATGCAGGGGTACGACGGCGACGCCCCGGCCGGCCCGTTGCGGACGTCGCTGCGGCGGCACCGGGAGCTGAACGCGGCGCTCAACCGGGCCTGGCCGTTGATCGAGGCGGCCGACCTCGTCGGCGACCTCTGGTCGGTGCCCGCATACCTGCGGCTGTGCGCGCCCTGGCTGACACCGGGACAGGTCCGGCTGCTGCAACGTGCGGACCCGCACGCCTGGACGGTGCCCGACCTGCCGCTGCTGGACGCGGCCCGGCACCGGCTGGGCGACCCGGAGACGTCCCGACGCAACCGCCACCGGGCCGCCGCCGTCGCCGACCGTGAGGAGTCGATGGCCCGGGTGATCGAGCACCTGATCGAGTCCGACGACTCCGAGATGGCCGTCATGTCGATGCTGCGCGGCCAGGACCTGCGCGAGGCCCTGGTCGACCAGGACGCGTTGCCGGCCGCCGACCCCGATGCGCTCGCCGGCCCGTTCGCGCACGTCGTGGTGGACGAGGCCCAGGAGCTGACCGACGCGGAGTGGCAGATGCTGTTGCTGCGCTGCCCATCCCGCAGCGTCACCGTCGTCGGGGACCGGGCGCAGGCCCGGCACGGGTTCACCGAGTCGTGGCGGGAACGGCTTCACCGGATCGGGCTCGACCGGATCGAGGTGGCCCGCCTGAGCATCAACTACCGCACGCCCGAAGAGGTCATGGCGGAGGCGGAACCGGTCATCCGGGCGGCGATCCCGGACGCCAACGTGCCCACGTCCGTCCGCGGCACCGGCATCCCGGTCGTGCACGGCCGCACCTCGGACCTGGTGCCGATCCTGGACGCCTGGCTCGCCGCGAACGCCGACGGCATCGCCTGCGTCGTCGGCGATCCGAGCTTCCCGGCGACGCCCCGCGTGCGGTCGCTGAGCCCGGTGCTGGCCAAGGGACTCGAGTTCGACCTGGTCGTCCTCGTCGACCCCGACAGGTTCGGCGCGGGCGTCGAGGGTGCGGTCGACCGTTACGTCGCGATGACCCGGGCCACTCAGGAACTGGTCATCCTGACCAGTTCCTGACCGGCTGCTGATCAGTTCCTACCCGTCGATCAGCTCCGGGCCGATTCCCCGGCCGCGAGCTTGGCGGTCCAGCGCTCCTCGACGTTGCCGAACCGCCAGTACAGGAAGGAGCCGGCCCAGACCAGCAGGAACAGCGCCACGATCAGGTACCCGATGTCGTCCAGCGTGATCGCCGCCACCCACGTGGTGAACGGGTCGGTCAGGTCGGCCTTCTCGTGTAGCACGCTGATCAGCTCGATGCCGCCGATGATCAGGGCCACCGCGACCGACAGGCCGGTCGTGGTGAGGTTGTAGTAGACCTTGCGGACCGGCCGGATGAACGCCCACTGGTAGGCGGCCTGCATGAAGGCGCCGTCCAGGGTGTCGAACAGGCTCATCCCGGACGCGAACAGCAGGGGCAGCACCATCACCGCGTACCAGGGCAGCCCGGTCGCCGCGCCCGCTCCGGCCAGCACCAGCAGCGAGATCTCGGTGGCGGTGTCGAATCCCAGACCGAACAGGAACCCGAGCGGATACATCTGCCACGGGCGCTTGATGGCCCGCATGGCCGGCCGCAACAGCCGCGCGAAGACACCGCGCGAGTTCAGCGCCTCCTCGAGGGCCTGCTCGTCGTAGCCGCCGGTCTGCGCCCGCTGCCACACCTTGACGATGCCGAGCAGCGCGGCGAGGTTGATCAGCCCGATGACGACCAGGAACAGGCCGGAGACGGATGTCCCGATGACGCCGAGCGTCTGGTGGACGTCCGAGTCGTCCGACACCAGGGTGCTCACGACGTTCGCGCCGACCGCGACCAGCAGTGCCATCAGGAAGACGACGGTCGAGTGGCCGAGGGAGAAGAACAGGCCGACGGTCACCGGCCGCTTCCCGTCGGCGACGAGCTTGCGGGTGGTGTTGTCGATCGCGGCGATGTGGTCGGCGTCGAAGGCGTGCCGGACGCCGAGCAGGTAGGCGGTGATGGCCAGCCCGATGCCGAAGATCTGCCCGTCGATCTCGTGGTGGCCGGGGATCACCGCGACGAACAACAGGCCGAAGGAGACTACGGTGAGCAGCAGCACCACCGACAGGGCACCGGCCGTCCGCCGCCAGCCGCCGGGCGGCCCGAGCCAGGCGCCGCGGCCCGAGCCGGGTGGCGCCGCGGACGACGCGGAGCTCGCAACGGACATGCTCGCCTCTCTTCCCTGATGCCTCGTCCCGGATGCTCGCCTGACGCCTCGCCTGACGCCTCGGAAGCGGCGATGCCGGACCCCGGGATCGTAACCCCGAAGGGTGTTCATCGGCTCAGACGATCCGATAATTTGCGGCAGCTGGCCAGCAGCGCCTTCCTGGCTCAGCCGACTACAGCGCCAGCCGCTCGAACGCCCGCACCGCGTCACCGTCGGCGGACGCGGCGACGAACTCGGACAGGCAGCGGTCGACGGTGAGCACGTTTCCGTAGACCAGGCCTCGGCACAGCTCCTCGGTGAGCCGGCCGCCGTGGGACAGGAACACCATCGTGCGGAAGACGACCTCGCCGGTGTCCAGGTCCATCTGGAACGCGCCGGTCAGCAGTCGCCAGTTCGTCCGGACGACCAGTTCCAGCACGGCGGAACGGTGCTCGGCCGGCAGGTGCAACGGCAGGACGGATTCGAAGGCCAACTGGCCGAACGGGTCGTACGGGCGGGCCCGGCAGTCCCAGGACTCCCGGGTCCCGGTGAACCGGGTCCGGATGCAGGGCAGGCCGTCGTACTCCCCCGGCGCCACCGGCCAGCCGTCCTCGGTCAGGAACGTGAGCATCTCGCGGAACATCAGCGCTCCCATCCCGCACCGAGTTCGTCCACCAGCACGGCTCGCAGGGCGCGGGCCTGGGAGAAGCCGGGCTCGAGTTCCAGCGCCCGCTCGGTCCAGGCGAGGGCGGCCCGCAGGTCGCGCAGGCCCCGGCGCGCCACGCCCATCGAGAAGGCCGCGGGCGCGCTCTCCGGATGCTCCTTGATCGACAGCTCCAGGAAGTCGACCGCCTGCGGGAAGCGGTCCATGGCGGAGAATGCCAGCCCGACGCACAGGGCCAGGTCGATCGGTTCGCCGATCGGGAAGTGGTTGTCCCACACCCGCAGCAGCGTCCGTTCGACCTCCAGGCGCATCAGGTCCGGCACCGCCGGGAGCGCGTCGAGCAGTCCGGGCAACAGCTCGATGAGCAACGACGGGTCGAACCGGGAGAGGCGCAGCGCGGCCAGCATCGTCTCGACGGACGGGCCGCCCGTCGCGCCGAGCAGCGGGCGGATGGCGAAGTAGTTGTCCGGACCGATGTCCACCAGCTGGTCCTGCATCCACCTGCGGAATCCCGCCGGGTCGTGCAGGCCGCCCCGGACGAACGCGGCGACCACCAGGCTCCGGGCCGGATCCCGCGGCAGCACGGCCGTCCCGCCGAGCCCGTCGGTGTAGCGGGCGAGCAGGTCGAAGTTGACCATCAGCGAGAACCCGCCGCCGTGCATCACGATCGCGGGCTCGCCGTGCGAGCACAGCTCGACTCCGGAGCAGTGCCCCTTGTCCCCGACGAGCGCGCAGGTCGGCCCCGCGGTCAGCGAGTCCAGGTAGTCCAGGCAGCGCAGCCCGCCCGTCGGGACCAGCACCGCCGTGTCGTCCAGGGTCTGCCGGTAGTGCTCGAGGATCGGCGCCAGGTCCTCGGGCAGCGGGCCGCAGGGTGCCGTGTGCCAGGTGGCGGCCGAGACCGCGACGTCGTCGGGCACCGCGATGCGGCCCTCCATCAGCTCGCCGGCGTGGACGACGTAGCCGTCGTGGCGCAGCGTGTCGAACACATAGTTGGCGATCCCGACCACCGGCGCACGCAGCGATCCGGGCTCCAGCGTGCGGCCGGACACCACCAGCTCCATCGGGCCGAGGTCGTCGGCGTCCAGCACCGCGAAGTCCAGCAGACCCTGCTCGACGAACGGGCGGTAGGACGGGTGGGCCGCCCACCGCGCGACCCGGTCGGCCGAGAAGTCGGTGAGCACGTAGGTGAAGCGCGTCCCGGGCGCCAGTTCCCGCAGGTGCCGGACGAGCAGGTAGCCGAAACGGCCCGATCCGCCACCGAATTCGACGACGTGCGGCACGTCCGCGGGGTCGCCCGGCGTGCCCGGGCCGGCCCCGTCGACCGCCCGCAGGAACTCCGTCACCACCCGGGCGTAGGTGTGCGCGATCCGCGGATTGCCGGTGATGCTGTGCGGGACCATCGCGGTCCCCCACAGCCCCTCGGCCGCCCGGGCGTAGAACGCGCGTTGCCGGTCCCAGATCGTCGAATCGGAAAGCCGTTGCGGGGCAGACGCGCTCGGTCCGCCGCCGAGCAGCGAGTCGATCGACTTGGCCGGTAGCGCGGCCTCGTTGACGGTCAGGGTCATTCGCTCATCCATCCGAACTCGGCTCGGCGCAGTACCCCGTCGCCCAGCACGTCCACCTCGGCCGGGCCCACGGTGACGGTCAGGAAGCCGCCCTCGACGGGCTCGGGCACCGCGAGATCGTCGACGAGCGGCAGTGACCAACCCGGCGCCACCGACCCGTCCGGTTCCGGCGCGGGGATCCGCCGGGACACGCTGTCGACGATCCCGCTGTCCTCGTCGAACACCGTCGCCTGGAGGGTCAGCGACCCCAGCCGCACGGCCAACGGCTGGGTTCCCACGTGCCGCAGCCGGGCGGTCAGCGGCGGTGCGGTCACCTCGAGTTCGACGGCGGCCACCGGGCTGTCCGCGAGGTCCTGATGCAGGGTGCGGAGCAGCTCCACCAGGTCGCAGGCCCCGCCGGACGGCGGCCGGTGCGCGTCGAGCAGCAGATCCAGGCCGTCCGCGGTGATCTGCTCGGTCACCGCACCGGGCCGCAGCGCGGGCGGCGGGGCCGGCGGAGCGGACGCCGCGGCGGTGAGGGCCCGCCGCAACGCCGTGCGCTCGGTGGACGAGAGCGGCCGGGCGAAGCGGCCGACCCGGTGCCCCGAGGTCTGCCAGGCCTGCGCGGCGAAACCGTCGTCGATCTCGACGCCGGAGAACTGGGGTGCGGTGCCGCCGGAGGTGCGGGTCAGTCGGACGATCATCGGCGTTCGGGAATCCACTTGTCGGCCTTGCCGGTCTGCAGGGCCCACTCCTTGGCCAGCAGGTTGACGAACGGTTGCACGTGCCGTGGCTCGATCGGGTGCTCGTGTGCCGGCGCGGCCTTGCCGCCGCCGCCCTTCGCCGGGGTGGTCTCCATGGTGCCCATCAGGCTCTTGTTCGAGTACAGAAACGGCGTCACGCACGCCGACAGGTTGTTCTGGAAGCCGGTGACACCCTTGTCGCTGAAGGCCTTCTGGATGTCGGTGTAGACCGACGCGCCGGCGTTCGCGGCCGTGTACTGCTGCGCGACGAACCGGGAGAAGCCGCCCTGCTTGCTGCCGAGCTTCGGGGTGATCACCGCGGCGAGGTTCGCGCCCCAGCGCGCGTCGTCGGTCGCCGCCACCGGGGCCGGCGGCTTGTCGTCCAACGGCAGCTTTGCCTTGATGTCGCCGGCCAGCTTGGTGGCGTCCGCGACGGTCCCGGCGGTGTTCCCGACCGCCGGTTCCTCGCCGGTGACGGCCAGGTAGTGCTCCTCGGTCCGGTTGTACTCGTCGGCCAGGCCGATGAGGTGACCGAACTCGTGCGGGGCCATCGAGCGGCGCGGGTCGACGGTGTACCAGGTGCCGGAGTTCGAGCGGCTCTGCGCCCGGTCCTTCTTCGGCAGCGACGGGTCGAACTTGAACACGTCGACGTCGTGGCCCTTGCCCCGCTTGGCCTCGAAGTTCAGGTCCATGCTCTTCTTCTTGGGATCGCTGTCGTTGACCGCCTTGAAGGTGCTCCAGATCTCCTTGATGTCGGCCAGCCACTGGCCGATGCGGCCGTCGACGCCCTTGTGCTTGGGGCGGAAGTTGATCCCGACGGTGACGGCCAGCGCGGTCTTGGACAGCTTCCAGTCGAAGGCCGCGGTCAGCCCGACGCCCTTGACGCCCTCCACCTCCTCCAGCCAGTCGAATTCGACGTGGCCCTGGGTGGCGGCGCCGGCCGTCTCCAGCTTCGCCCAGGTGGCCGGGTCCGCGATGCCGGTCGCGGGGACCGGCACGGTGCCCTGGAACGCCTTGAGTCCGGCGTCTGTCTTCGGGCCGAAGACGCCGTCCACCGCGAGCTTCTTGCCGGCCACCCCGCTGTTGTTCAGCCGCTCCTGCAGTTCCTTGACGGCCACCCCGGTCGCCCCGGCCTTCAGCTGGGAGTGTGTGCCGGCCGCCGGGTTCGACGGCACCTGGGTGTTGCCCGGGCCGTTGACCACGGTGTCGTTGTCGCTGACGTTCACCGACGGAGCGCGGGCCTTGAGCTGCGCGTGGGTGATGCCGTCCACCACGCCGTCCTCGGTGACGCCGGCGATGCCGTCGGCGATCAGCTTCTTCTGGAAGGCCTTGGTCGCGGTGGTGGTCGCCGCGTCGAACCGGCCGGTGATCGCCAGCCGCGGGGTGGCGCCGACGTGGTTGAGCTGCTGCTGGATGATGCCGATGTCGGGGGTCGGGCCGTCGCCCTCCTTCACCCGCTGCACGGCCAGCGCCCGCACGTAGTCGGCGACCACCCGGTTGCCGACCTGCCGTTGTAGCCGGGCGATCTGGTGCTCCGCGGCGCGCGGTCGCGGCCCGGCCGTGGGGCCTGGCGCATTCGGGTGGAGGGCGCGGTGCGCCCAGTCGGCCATACGTTCACGGTAGGGCCGGCCGGGCGACCGTGGCACTGTTCGCGGCCAACCCTGCCCGAAGGGGAAACCGCGTCTGCCCCGCCCGGGCGCCGGCCGACGCCCGGTACCCGCTACCCGCGCATGCTGGGCAAGCGGCCGATCAGCGACGGGCCGTCGGCCGGCTGACGGTCCGCAGCAGCGCAGCGGCCAGCCGACGCTGCTCGGCACCGGACAGCCCGGCCGTCATCGGCACCAACTCGCCGGCGATCCGGGCGCCGCCACGGTCGGCGAGTTCGTGCCCGGCCGCCGTGAGCAGCACGTCCACCGACCGCCCGTCGTCCGGATTCGGCACCCGCCGCGCCAGGCCGCGCTTTTCGGCGCGGGCGATCAGCCCGGTCATCGTCGACTTCTCCAGGCCGAGATAGTCGGCGAGATCGGTCATCCGGACCTGCCGATCACGCAGGATGCCCAGCACCCGCAACTGGGTGAGCGACAGGTCGTGCTCGGCGGCGACACGGGTCAGCACGGCCATGGTGGCGAACGCGGACTGGACGATCGCGTCGACCAGTTCCCCTGCCGGCGCGGCCATCTGGGTTTCCATGCGCCGTAGCCTACCTGTTGCATTAATTCGCAGTACCAACTAATAATAGTTCGTACTACCAACTAGATGTGGAGGAGCCTTGATGAAGGCAGCGGTTGTCTCCGCGTTCGACACCCCGCCGCGGTACGAAGATTTCCCGACGCCGGCCCCGGCCGGCCGGCACGAGATGCTGGTCGACGTGCTCGCCTGCGGCCTGCATCCACGCGTCCGGTCGCAAGCCGATGGGTCGCACTACACGAGCACCGGGGCGTTGCCGCTGGTACCCGGGATCGACGGCGTCGGCCGCGACGCCGACGGGAATCTGCGCTACTTCGTCCTGGTCGACACCGCGATGGGAGCGATGGCCCAGCAGACGGTCATCGACATGCGGCGCAGCGTCGTCCTGCCGCCGGGCAGCGACCCGGTCGCCATCGCCGCCGCGATGAACCCGGCGATGTCGTCCTGGGTGGCGCTGCGTCGACGGATCGAGCTTCCGGCCGCGGCGCAGATACTGGTCCTGGGCGCCACCGGCAATGCCGGCCGGATGGCCGTCCAGGTCAGTAGGCGGCTCGGCGCGCGACGGGTGGTCGCGGCCGGCCGCGACGCCGGGCGGCTGGCCGACCTGCCGCGGCTGGGGGCCGACGAGGCTGTGCCGCTGCGGGCGGATGCCCTCGGCCGAGCCGCCGCCGACGTGGACGTGGTCCTGGATTACGTGTGGGGCGAGCCTGCGGCCGCCGCCATGGTGGCCGTCGTCACCGGCCGCACCGACCGGGGCCGGCCGCTGACCTGGATCCAGATCGGCGCGGTCGCCGGGCCGACCGCGCCGATCCCGTCGGCCGCGCTGCGAGCCGCCGGACTGCGGATCGTCGGCAGCGGGCAGGGCTCGGTGCGCACCGCCGACATCCTGGCCGAACTGCCCGCCCTTGCCCGGGAGATCGGCGCCGGGACCTTCGACATCGGCGCCCGGCCCATCGCGCTGGCCGACGTCGAACGCGCCTGGACGATGCCGGCCGACGCGTCGCGGCGCATCGTGCTGACCCCGTGACCGGCGCGCCGCGCCCGCGGCCGTCCGGTGCTGACGGCGGTGGCCGCGGTGATCTCGGCGCGCCGCACCGGCTGAACGGTCGCCGGCCGGCGACCGGAACATAGGGTCGGCCGGTGGCAGCGAATCCACCGGCTCTGGTCTGGCGTTGGCCGGCGGCTCTGCTCGGGCTGCTCGCCGGCCTGCCGGCGGCGACCGTCGTGCTGCTGGGGGATCCGGCGCACGGGTTCGCGTTCGCGGCGGGCGTGCTGCCGGGGGCCGCCATCGGCGTGCCCGGTCCGCGCCGGGCGCGGGTGGTCATCGCGGTCCTGGGCACGGTGCTCGGCGCCTGCATCGTTCTCGGCTCGCTGCTGGCCCAATGGCCACCGGCGGCCGTCGCCGGCATCGTCGCGCTCGCGGTGGGCGCCGCGTACCTGGCAGCCCGGCTGCGGTTCGGCCGCATCCTGCTCACCCTGTGCGTGCCGTTGGTCGCCATCGGCTTCAGCTTCGACGGCGTGTCGTCCGGTCTCGCGCTCGGCGCCCTGATGGCGCTCGGATCGGTGTACGTGTGGCTGGTCTCGTTGGCCTGGCCGGTGCGGCCGGCGGCACAGACGCCACCGCCGGCACCGATCGACTCCGGGTCGCTGGACTACGGAATCCGGCTCGGGCTGGCCGGCGGGTTCGCCGCCGCCATCGGATTCGCCCTGCATCTGGGCCACGTCGGCTGGGCCTGCGCCGCCTGCCTGCTGGTGATGCGCCCGGCCCCGGACATGGTGCGCAGCCGCGGCCGGGACCGGGTGCTGGACATCGTCGCCGGATCGATGGCGGCGACCGCGGCGGTGCTGTACTTACCGACGCCGCTGCTGGCGATCACCGTGCTGGTGGTGCTGATCGCCATGGCGGCCACCCGCGGCAGCCGGCTCTACGTGACGCCGGCGTTCACCACCTGCATCGTGTTCCTGCTGTTGTTGTACGGCAGCCCGCAGGACGCCGAATACCGATTCCTGGAACGTCTCCTGGAAACCCTGCTCGGGGTTGTGCTGGCGCTGCTGTTCGGCGTTGCCGTGCCATGGCTGCGGCGGCTGCCACGTGGATCGAATAAGGCGGACCCGGGTCATTTCACGTGAGCTGCTTGTGTGTCGGCGGTAATCAGCTCACTGCCGGTACGTACAATCTTGCCCATGGCTACGATCACCAAGACCACGCTGGTCGACGACATCGATGGCTCCACCGACAACGTGGTGACCTGCGCGTTCGGCCTGGGCGATGCCCAGTTCGAGATCGATCTGTCCGCCGACCACCGGGACGAACTGGAAAACGCGCTGACCAAGTTCATCGAGTACGCCCGACAGGTTCCGGGGCAGAAGGCGCCTCGCCCCGCGCGCCAGTCCAGGCAAGCCCCGGCCGATCGCGAACTGACCCATGCCATTCGGCTCTGGGCAAAAGAAAACGGCCACGAGGTCTCGGAACGCGGACGCATTTCCAAGGCCGTCATCGAGGCCTATCAAGCCGCTCACTGACCGTCCGGACCGCGGGCCCCGGGATATCCCCTGGCCCGCGGTCCGGCGTCGGCGGTCAGCGCAGCGAGCCGATTTGGCGCTGCGCCACGACCAACAGTTCGTTGCGCATCGTCTGCGACGGCGCCTGCGCGATCGCCTTGTTGATCAGTCGGCGGGACCGGCGCTCCTCGAAGCGCTCCGCCACGGACTTCCGGTTCTTCCTCATTTGATCTGCGCTCCTCACCACGCATCGGTTTCCGGTCACGACAACTCGTCTGTCACGACCCACTTGTCACGACCCACTTGTTACGACGCCGTGACACATCGGAACGATGCCCGAAACATCTGTGAGTCCACTCACCCGACGCTCCCCGGGGCGCTAGGCCGATCGGGCGAGCACGTGGAACCCGACCCACCACCAGGCCAGCAGCACCAGCAGCCGGCCCAGCCGCCGGCGCGTCGCGGCGTCGGCCAACTCGGTCGGCGACGCCACGGTGGACGGTCGGCGGCGGGCCAGCACCGTCAGCGCCAGCAACGCCAGACCGACCAGGACATATCCGGTCAGGAACGCGACCCGGGTGCTCACCGGCGCACCAGCCAGACGCCGGCGGCGAACCACAGCAGGTAGCCGGCGAAGCGGAACCACCACTGCGTCCCGGCCAGCGGACTCACGATCGAGCTCAGCGTCGGATAGTCCGGTCGCGGGGATCGGGACAGGGCCAGCAGCTCCCACCCGACGCCCGCGGCGACCACCACCAGCCAGGGCGCCACCCGGCGCCACGCCGGCGCCGGCGCGGGTGGGCCGGCGGGTCGGCGCACCGCCGCCCAGCAGGCCACACCCAACGGCGGCAGCGTGGCCAGCATCGCCGGCCAGGTGAGCGGCGCGAACGAGGCCGCGACGGCGGCGTAACCGATGCCCACCACGACCAGCCAGCGCACCTGCCGAGGGTAGGTCGGCCGGCCACCGCCGGAACGGCCCGGCGCACCGTGTCGCCCGGCGGACATCGCACAAGGTCGCCTTCGTTGCGACACTCCCACCGGGGAGAGTAGGCAGAATGGGACGCGCCCGTCCTGTCGGCGCGACCCGCGCAGGCCAACACGGTGAGGGGGACGTATGACGCGGCCCAGCTGGGCGCCACCGGAGATCGACCTGAACCGACCGAGCGCGGCCCGCGTGTACGACTTCTATCTCGGCGGATTCCACAATTTCCCGGCCGACCGGGCGATGGCGCAGGAGGCCATCCGGATGTGGCCGGAACTGCCCTTCATGATGCAGGCCAACCGGGCGTTCCTGCGCCGCGCCGTCCGGTTCGCCGTCGGCCGCGGGATCACCCAGTTCCTGGACATCGGCTCGGGCATCCCGACGGTCGGCAACTCGCACGAGGTCGCCCGGCAGGCCGACCCGACGTGCCGCGTGGTGTATGTGGACATCGACCCGATCGCCGTCGCGCACAGCCGGGCCATTCTGGGCGACGACCCGGCCACCGCGGTGCTGCGGGCCGACCTGCGGGAGCCGGAGACGATCCTGGCCGACGAGCGCGTGCGCGGCCTGTTGGACTTCGACCGCCCGATCGCGGTGCTGCTGGTCGCTCTGCTGCACTTCGTGCCCGATTCCGACGACCCGCGAGGCGTCATCGCGCGGTTGGCCGGCGCGCTGGCCCCGGGCAGCCTGCTGGTCATCTCGCACGCCAGCTCGGACGGGCAACCGGAGCTGGCGGCCCGTCACCAGCAGCTGTACGCGCGGACGCCGACCCCCATGACCATGCGGACCCGGGACGAGATCGCGAGCCTGTTCGCGGGTTTCGAGTTGCTGGAGCCCGGGGTGGTGCCGATCCGGCAGTGGCATCCGGAGCCGGCGTCCGAGGGCGCACCGGAGATCGAGCGCATGGTCGGGTTCGCCGGCGTGGGCGTGCGGGAGCCGGCACGCTAGCGCACCCACCGGACGACGGCGGCGAGGAACAGGTCAGCACCTTCGCCGCCGAATGGGCGCGGACCATCGCCGGCACCAGCTACGTGCCGCTGAGCCGAGCCGAAATCATCGCGCTGCTGAACGATCTCACCCGGCGGCTGCTGGGTGCGCTGAACGGCCGGCCGTTCGACCCGGCCCCGGCGCGGGAGGTCGGCGCCGCGCTCGTCGACCGGCACTTCACCCACCCGACCAGCATCGCCCGGACGATCGCGTTGCTGTCCCGGGCCTGGTGCGCCGGCGAGGACGTGGATCGGTGCGAACGGGTCGGGGCCCTGCAGGGCGCGCTCGCCGCCGGATACGCCGAGCGGCTGCAGGAACGCACCTTTGCCGAGCAGGACGCGATCCGGTCCGCCGCGATGACCGCGCAGAGTGAGGCCGAACGGACGGCGCGGGCCCTGGAGGCGCGGTTTCGGGCGGTGTTCGCCGGCGCGGCGGTCGGCATCGGCATCGGTGACGTGGACGGCCGCATCATCGACGTGAATCCGGCCCTGCAGAAGATGCTCGGCTACCCGGTCGATGAGATGCGCCGGCACAACGTCGGCGAGTTCATCCACCCGGCCGACACGGCCGCGGTCTGGCAGCTGTACCAGCAGCTGGTCGGCGGCGAGATCGACAGCTTCCGCATCGCCAAACGGTTCCTGCGCAGCGACGGCGACACGCTGTGGACGCAGCTGACCGTGTCGCTGATCCGGGACGAGCAGGGCCGCCCGGAGTTCCAGATCGCCGTCATGGAGGACGTCACCGACCTGCGCCGGCTGCAGAGCACCCTGGAGTACCAGGCCCGGCACGACGCCCTGACCGGCCTGGCCAACCGGGCGCTGTTCCAGTCGCGGCTGACAGACCTCGTCGGGCCGCCGCCGGCGGTGGACCGGGTCGGGCTGTGCCTGCTGGATCTGGACGGGTTCAAGACGATCAACGACAGCGTCGGCCACGCGGTCGGCGACCGGGTGCTGGTGGAGATCGCGGCGCGGCTGGCCGGTGCGCTGGCCGGCGACCGGCAGCTGGTCGCCAGGCTCGGCGGCGACGAGTTCGTGGTGCTGGTCGAGGGCACGGCCGGCGCCCAGGACATGGTGGCGGTCGCCGACACCGCGCTGTCGGCGGTGGCCCGGCCGGTGGTGATCGGCGGCGGCGTCTACAACGTCACCGCGAGCGCGGGCCTGGTCGAACGGGCGGCCGCCGGCGCCGACCCGGCCGAACTGGTCCGGGCCGCCGACATCACGCTCTACTGGGCCAAGGCCGAGGGCAAGAACCGGTGGGCCCTGTTCAACCCGGAACGCAGCCTGCGCGAGGTCGATCAGTACACGCTGGCGCAAATGCTGCCCACGGCGCTGGAGCGCGGCGAGTTCCGGGCGCACTACCAGCCGTTGGTCTCGCTGGCCGACGGGATGCCGACCGGCTTCGAGGCTCTGCTGCGCTGGGAGCATCCGCAGCTGGGACGGTTGCGGCCGGACCGGTTCATCGCCGCGGCCGAGGAGACCGGGATCATCGTGCCGATCGGCCAGTGGGTGATCGGCGAGGCGTGCCGGCAGGCCGGGCTGCTGTGCGAGGCCACCGGGGTGCGGCCCTGCGTCAGCGTGAACGTCGCGATGCGTCAGCTGTCCGACGACGGCCTGCTCGACCACGTCCTGCGGATGCTGCACGAACACCGGCTGGCACCCGACCAGCTGCAGCTGGAGCTCACCGAGCGGGCCGTCATCGGCAGCGACAACGAGCCGCTGGCCGAGCTGCAGGCCCTGGCCGCCCTCGGTGTCGGTGTCGTCATCGACGACTTCGGCACCGGCTATTCGAACATGACGTACCTGCGCCGCCTGCCGATCACCGGCCTCAAGCTGGCCAAGTCCTTCGTGGGTGGTCTGCGGCCCGGCGACCCCGGCCACATCGACGCCAAGATCGTCCGGTCGATCCTCACCCTGGCGCACGACCTCGACCTGGTCGTCACCGCGGAGGGCGTGGAGACGTCGGGCCAGGCGCAGGCGCTCCGGGAACTGGGCTGCGACCAGGCGCAGGGGCTGTTCTTCGGTGCCCCGGGGCCGGCCGATCAGCTGGTTGCCGTGTTCGGCGCGGCGGGCCGGCCCGACGGCGCGACCGGCTGACCGGATGCCGAGCCCCGGATGCCGGATCGGCGCCGGGACGGGTCTGTCGGTGCCGATGAGTACCGTCCACGACGACGGTCGAACCTGCGACCGCGCACCACCGACCGGGAAGGACCGTCCGATGACCACCCGCCTGAACCCGTACCTGAACTTCCGCGACAACACTCGTGCGGCGATGACCTTCTACCGGTCGGTCTTCGGTGGTGAGCTGACCCTGAGCACCTTCCAGGAGGCCGGAATGCCGGTGGAGCCGGCCGACCAGGACCTGATCATGCACAGCCAACTCGAGACGCCGATCCTGCAGCTGATGGCCGCCGACGTGCCGTCGCACATGGAGTGGACGCCGAACGCCAACGGCTCCATCTCGCTGTCCGGCGGTCCGGAGGACGAGACGGAGCTGCGCGGCTTCTGGGACGGGCTGTCCGCCGGCGCGACGATCACCGTGCCGCTGGACAAGGCGCCATGGGGCGACACGTTCGGCATGCTCGTGGACACGTTCGGCGTCAACTGGCTGGTCAACATCGCCGGCTCGGCCGCGTAGCGGACGGCGGCCGGAGTCGACGGTGTGGTACGCGCACCTGGGTGGACGGCCCGCCTTGAACGCCGACGCCGGCGTCTTCGAGTGATCGGATCGGGTCCGGTGACGGGTCGGATTCGAGCGATCGGGTCGGGCCGGTGACCGGGGCCGGCGGCCATCCGAGGATCCTGCAGACCGTGCTGGACTGCCCGGACGCGCGCCGCATCGCCGAGTTCTACCGGCAACTGTTCGGCCTGCGCTACCGTCCGGGCGACGAGCCGCCGGCCGGCGACGACGCTGCACCGGACCGGGATTGGCTGGTCCTGCGGCATCCCGACGGTTCGCGGGCGCTGGCGTTCCAGCAGATCCCCGACTATGCGCCGCCGACCTGGCCGGACGGGCCGCGTCCGCAGATGCTGCACCTGGACACCGTCGTGGCCACGGCCGGGGAATTGTTCCGGCATCGGGACCGGGCGCTGGCCCTGGGCGCGCGGGAGTTGCTGGACCGGTCGGCCGACGCCGACGAGCCGTTGTTCGTCCTCGCCGACCCGGCCGGTCATCCGTTCTGCATCTTCGTCGGCGGGTGACGTCGGCGGGTGACGTGGGCGGGTGTCGTGGGCGGGTGACGCCGGCGGGTGTCGTGGGCGGGTGAAGAGCCGTCGGCGCGGCCCTGGACCAGACTGTCCCGGTATGACCCCACCCGACCCCGCGCCGTTCCATCCGCCGTCGTTGCCACCGATCGACCATGTGGCGCCGGTCCCCCGCCGGGTCCGCGCCCTGCTCGGCGGGCGGACCGTCCTCGACACCACCCGCGCCCGGTACGTCTGGGAGTGGCCCCACTACCCGCAGTACTACATCCCGCTCGATGACGTCGCCCAGGACCTCCTGATCGACGAGGGCGTCGAGGACCGGAACCGGCGGGGCCGGATCCGCCGGCACGGGCTCGGAGTGGGTCAGGTCCATCGGCCGGGCGCCGCCCAGGTCGTCACCGAATCGTCGTTGCCCGGGATCGCCGGCACCGTCCGCTTCGACTGGGCCGCGCTCGACGCGTGGTTCGAGGAGGACGAGGAGGTGTTCGTGCACCCCCGCGATCCGTACTCCCGGGTCGACGCCATCCGCTCGTCCCGGCGGGTGCAGGTGCGGCTCGGCGACACACTGCTCGCCGAGTCGACCGCGCCCGTGCTGGTCTTCGAAACGGGCCTACCGACCCGGTACTACCTGCCCGCGACCGACCTGCGGCACGAGCACGTGCAGCGGTCGCCGACCCGGACCTCCTGCCCCTACAAGGGCACGACGTCCTACTACCTGTCCGCGGTGGTCGGCGGCGCCATGCACGAGGACATCGCCTGGTGCTACTCGTTTCCCACGGCGGCACTGCTGTCGATCGCCGGCCTGGTCGCGTTCTACCAGGAGAAGGTCGAGGTCGTCGTGGACGGTCAGAGGGTGTAGGTCCTGGCCACGACGGCCATCTCGGAGGTGTGCGAACGGCTGCGCCGATGCTGGGGAACAACCGGTCGCACCGAGCGACCCGATCTTCCCCAGGCACGCGATCCACCGGTGCCGATCCGGGGCCGGACCCGTTCAGTCGGGGTCGTCCGCCCAGATGCTCGGGCGGCGGACCAGTGGCGGCAGCCTCGACTCGACCGCTGCGTGCGGCAGTCGGTGGCGCCGGAAGAAGCCCAGCATCACCTCGGCGGCCCGCGGACCCGTCGGATCGACGAACGCCCCCCGGCGGTGGCCGCCCGACCAGGCGTGGCGCAGCCCGTCGATCCGCCAGTACTCCAGCACCCGCCGGCCCCGAGCGGTGTACCAGCGGGTGCGGATGCAGTGCCGCCCGTCCACGACCAGGGCTCGGGTGGTGGCCAGCGGTCGCACCCGGTCCAACCCGGCGAGCCGGCCGGAGTCGCGCGAGGCCAGCCACTGGTCGACGATGCGGTCGGCGTTCGGTGGCCGCACCACCGGGTCGTTGGTGCCGTGGATCAGCACCACCGGCGCCATCTGACCGGCGATCATCTCGGGCGCGGGCATCGACCGGTGCGCGGCCATCGCGCCGAGCGCCCCCAGACCCTGGGTCGCGCTGCGGTAGGCGGTCGCCGAGTGCACGCCGGCCGCCGCGATCGCGTCCGGGTAGGTGGTGGCCAGGATGAGGGCCATCGCACCGCCGGCGGACAGCCCGGCCGCGTAGATCCGGCGGCGGTCCACCCGCCACAGCAGCCGCTCGTCGGACACCTCGGCGACGATCCCGGCCAGGATGGCCGGCTCCCCCCGACCGCGGTCCTGGTGCTCGGATTCGTACCAGCGCCAGCATCGCTGCAACTGGTGGTGCGGCTCCTGGCGGGGCGCCACCACGATGAAGCCCTCGGCGTCGGCGGCGGCGACGAAACCGGACTCGACGGCGAAATCGGTCGACCGCTGCTGGCATCCGTGCAGCAGCAGCACCACCTCGGCCCGGTCGTCCGGGGACAGCCCGGCCGGCAGGTAGACGTCGTACTCCCGGGCGCCCGGCTCGCCACGGAACTGCCGGTGGACCCACCGGCCCGGCGTCGCGGGGTGCGATCGGCCCGCCCGCCGCGCGGCCGGTGCGGACGGCGAGTGCAGTGCGCCCGGCGCGGGCGGTGCCGGCGGCGAGTGCAGTGCGCCCGGCCCGGCCGGTGCCGGTGGCGCGGACGACGGGGCAGGCGGTCGGGTCGATCGGGTCGCCACCATCCGCCGCAACTTGGGGGTCAGCCACTGCGGGCCCGTGCGGAGCATTAGGCGCAACACCCCTTGACCGGTCGGACGCCGCAACCCGCTGTGCGGCAACGGATTCGCGCCGCCGTGGCACGACATGAACCATCCTGGAGCCAGCATCGACGCCCAGGTCGATGCTAGTCATGGCCACCGGTCAGGCCCGGGATGCCGGGCGGCCGTGCCGCGGCATGGTGACCAGGATCTCGGCCCGCGCGCCGGCGGCAATCCGCTGGCATCGGCGGGCGGTGATCCGGCAGCATCGAGGACGCCCGCCGGAACCGTCGGGTTGTCCCATTCGGCAAGCAGGAGACGCAGGTCATGATCGAGCGCGGCCCGGTGGACCGGACCGACCGGCACCGTCGGCTGCCCCGCGCCCTGCGGCCGTTCGGGAATGCGCAGTACCGCCGGCTGACGACCGCCCTGGCCTGCTCGCTGTTCAGCGTCGGCATCTGGCTGGTCGCCTCGGTCTGGCAGGTCATCCAGCTCGGCGGTTCGGCGTCCGATCTGTCCCTGGTCGCGTTCGGCTCGAGCCTTGGCCTGACCCTGTCCGTGCTGATCGGCGGCGTGGTCGCGGACCGCGTGCCGCAGCGGAAGATCCTGCTGGTGGTCGAAGGCGTGCGGGGCGTCGGGTTCGCCGTGGCCGCGGTCCTGGCGCTCACCGGCGCCGTGCAGATCTGGCAGCTGGCCGTGATCGGGTTGGTACTGGGCATCGCCGACGGCTTCTTCTACCCGGCCTATTCGGCCTGGCTGCCGGCGCTGGTGGACGCGGACCAACTGCTGGCCGCCAACGGGATCGAGGGCACCCTGCGGCCGACGATCATGCAGGGGCTGGGTCCGGCGGTGGCCGGCCTGATCATCGCGGCCGCGTCACCGGGCGCCGCGTTCGCGGTGGTCGCCCTGGTGCAGGTCGGCACCGCGGGCGCGCTGTGGGTGATGAGCAGCACGCCGGTGCGCCGGGAACTGGACGTCGACCGGCATCCGCTGCACAGCGCGCTGATCGACGTCCGGGACGGCTTCGCCTACATGGTCAGGACCCGATGGCTGCTGGCCACCCTGCTGTTCGCCACCCTGCTGGTGCTGCTGGTGGTCGGACCGGTCGAGGTGCTGCTGCCCTTCGCGGTCAAGGACCGCACCGGCGGCGGACCCGGCGCGTTCGCGGTCGCCCTGGCCGCGTTCGGCCTGGGCGGCGCGACCGGCTCGCTGGCCGTGGCCAACGTCCGGCTGCCGCGGCGGTATCTCACGCTGATGATCCTCGGCTGGGGCGTCGGCTCGGTGCCGCTGGCCGTGGTCGGGCTGACCAGCCAGCTCTGGCTGATGGTGCTGGCGTTGTTCGTCACCGGCTTCATCTTCTCCGCGGCCCAGGTGGTCTGGGGCACCCTGCTGCAGCGCCGGGTGCCGGCGGCCCTGCTGGGCCGGGTGTCCAGCCTGGACTTTTTCGTCTCGCTCGCGCTGATGCCGATCTCGATGGCGGTGGCCGGACCGTTCGGCGACACCGTCGGCATCGCGCCGGCCTTCCTGATCGCCGGCCTGGTGCCCACGCTGCTCGCGGTGGGCACGCTGGCCATCGCCAGGCTCGGTCCGGACGAGCTGGCGCACCCGCTGGACGCCGGGCCCGTGCCCGACGCGGATCTGCACAACGCCCCGGACTGATCCAGGCATGCGTGAGGATTCCGCGCCGCGTCAGCCCAGCACCTCGTGCAGGTAGCACCAGCGCCACGCCTCGCCGGGTTCGAAGCTGCGCATCACCGGATGTGCGGTGTCGTGGTAGTGGCGGGCGGCGTGCCGGCCGACGGACGAATCGCAGCAGCCGACGTTGCCGCAGGCCAGGCACAGCCGCAGGTGCACCCATCGGGTGCCGTCGCGCAGGCAGTCGGCACAGCCGTCGGGGGTCTGCGGGGTCGCCGACTCCGGGGCGTTGGCCAGGTCGGCGCACAGGCCGGCGGCCGGCTCCGGGGTGACCAGCGTGCGGTCGGAGTCGGACTCGGCCCGGGCGTCCCGGCGATCGATCATCGACTCCTCGACGTCCAGGGCGTCCATCACCTCGGTGAGCACGTCCGAGTCCACCTCGCCGACCTGGCGGATGCGCAGCACCTCGGCGCGCTCGGCCGCCAGCATCGCGGTGCGCAGCCGCCGGTACTGCTCGCTGGGCGTCTCCCCCGCCTCCGTGCTGCCCAGCCGCTCCCACACCGCGTTCAGCCGTGACTCGCCCCGCGCCCGCAGGATCCGGACCACCTCCTCGTCGTCCTGGTCGGTGACGATCCGGTCGAGTTCGCGCCGCCCCGCCTCGACCGCGGACATCAGCACCGTCGCCTCCTGCAGGGCGTCCTCCCGGGCGTCCGGACCACGGACTTGGAGCCGGCGGGCCAGCCAGGGCAGGGACAGGCCCTGCAGCAGCAGGGTGCCCGCGGTGACCACGAACGCGCCGAGCACCAGGACCTCGACGTTCGGCACGGTGGACGGCAGCACGAAGGCGGCGGCCAGGGTGACCACGCCGCGCATGCCGGCCCAGGACACCACCGCGCTGGCCCGCCACGAGTAGGCCTCCGGCGCGCGCCGGCGGATCAGCAGCAGGCCGACCGGGAAGACCCACAGCGGGCGCACCACGATGACCGCGACCAGCGCGCCGGCACAGAACCCCAGGATCGTCCACCCGGACAGCGCCGAACCCCCGATGCCCTCCATGATCCGCCGCACCTGCAGGCCGATCAGCAGGAAGACCGTGTTCTCCAGCAGGAACTGGATCGTCTCCCAGTTGATCCGCTCGTTCAGCCGGGAGGTCGCGTCCTGGATGATCGGCGCCTTGTGGCCCAGCACCAGGCCGGCGGTCACCACCGAGATCACGCCGGAGGCGTGCAGCTCCTCCGCCGGCAGGTACGCCAGGAACGGAGCCATGAAGGACACCGCCGTGTCGATCAGCGGGTCCTTGATCTTCCGCCGGATCAGCGCCAGGGCCAGGGCGACGGCCACGCCGATCACCGCGCCGCCGGCGGCCGCCCACAGGAAGTCCAGGCTGATGCTCCACACGCTGACGGCCGCGCCGATGGCCACGACCGCCGTGCGCAGCGCCACCAGCGCGGTCGCGTCGTTGAGCAGCGATTCGCCCTCCAGGACGGTCACCACCCGCCGCGGCAGCCCGATGCGGCGGGCGATCGCGGTCGCCGCGACCGCGTCGGGCGGCGCCACCACCGCGCCGAAGGCGAACGCGGCGGCCAGCGGGATCGGGACCAGCAGCCAGGCCACCAGTCCGACGAACACCGTGGTGGCGATGACCAGGCCGACGGCCAGCCAGGCGATGGCCCGCCGGTTGGCCTTGATGTCGACCAGCGAGGTGCGGATGGACGCCGAGTACAGCAGCGGCGGCAGCAGTCCGATCAGGACCAGCTCGGGGCTGAGTTCGAACGGCGCGACGAACGGCAGGAACGAGGCGCCGACCCCGATCACCACCAGCAACAGCGGTGCGGGTATGCCGATCCGGCGCGCCACGACGCTCGCGCCGGTCACCGTGGCGATCAGCGAGAGGATCCACAGGGCGGTTTCCACCCGCCGATCGTCGCACCCGCCGATGACGGGCGAGGTGATCGGCCCGGCGGACCGTAAGGATCGGCGGTGCCGCGGCCACAGTGCCCGGGGGATGGCACGCCGCGGGCGGCGTCCAGGGATCGTCACGGCGGCCGAGGCCCACAGCGCTCCGCGGCTGGGCACGCCGCGCCACGGACTCGGACGCCGCTCCGCGGGTGGGGACGGTGCTCCTGCTCTGCCGGGCGCGCTGGCCACCTTCAGGGAGCGCCGGTCACCTTCGGGGAGCGGCGTCGCCAATCGGGCAGGCCCGTCCACCGACCAACCGGCCCCGGCACGACCGGCTACGACGACCCCGCTCCGAGGTGACGGTCAGCCGCAGCCGAGCACCGCCGCCCTGGTCTGGGCGACCGCACTGGCCGGGCCGGCGACGTGCCAGCGGTGGCCGGCGTAGTCGAAGACGTCGGTGGTCCCGCCGAGGCCGGTGACCAGAGCCGCTCCGGGCAGCCAGTCCCACAGCGGCGGGTCGGCGTGCAGCCACACCCCGATCCGGCCGGCGGCCACGGCGGCGAGTTCGATCGAGCCCGAGCCGATGATCCGCACCGTGGCAGCGCCGGAGATGGCCCGGACGAGGCCGTCCCGCAGCTGCGGGTCCCGCATGCGGGTCGGGTGCAGGTAGGTGGTGATGGCGACCTCGTGCAGGTCCCTGTCCGCCAGCGGGCGCAGCGGCCGACCGTTCAGGGTGGGCGTCATGGCCGGGCCACCGACCCACAGTTCCTCGGTGGTGGCCTGGTAGATCGCGCCCAGGAGCAGGTTCCCGCCGCCGGCCGGGCCGTCGGTCAGGGCCAGCGCGGAGCACCAGGCCGGCAGGCCGGACACGAAGTTGTAGGTGCCGTCGACCGGGTCGATCACCCAGGTCCGGCGGCCCGGCGCGGCCGCCCCCTCCTCGCCGACCACTCCGTCGTCGGGCCGGGCGGCGGCCAGCCGCTCCACGATCAGTGCCTCCGCCGCCTTGTCGGCGTCCGAGACCAGGTCGCTGATGCTCGTCTTCTCCTCAACCCGCAGTCCGTCCGCCCGCATCCGGGCGGCCAGCCGTGCCGAGGATCGGACCAGGGCGCCCGCCAGGTCGGCGTCCGAGCGGGAGGGATCGCCGGTGGGCAGGTCGTCGTCGGTGGGCAGGTCCTTCGCTGGGTCGGGCACGCCCACCACCGTATCCAGGCGTCGGTGGCCGCCGAACGCCGGCCGGATTCTGCACGAACGACGCACGAACGCCGAGGCATGAAGGCCGGCCACGGCACGCACGAGATGATGGTCCCGACCCCGGCCGGGGTCGTCCGGCTCCACGCGGCCTGATGGGAGTGGGCGATGGGGTGGTTTCGCCGTGACGAGCCCGGCGACGGCCTCTACCGGGGTGACGCGCCGGTCAGCGTGCCGGGAGTCGGCGACCAGGCACCCAGCCCGTACCGCACGCCGTCGGAGTCCGACCCGCCCCGGCCGGTGGAATCCCCCGCCCATCGGTGGGACCCACCCGGCGGTGCGCCCCCTGGGTCTGCTGCCGGACCCCTGCCGGTGATGCCCGGGCCACCGGCCGGTGTTGTCATGGTCGATGCCCGTCGGGCCGGTGCCCGTCGTCGCCCGGCCGCCGGCTGCGGGCTGATCGTGGTGCTGGTGGTCGCCGTGGTGACCGGCCTTGTGGTGTTCGCGGCCGTGCGGTCCGGCCCGTCGACGATCGCGGACCCGCAG
The DNA here is from genome assembly GCA_964497705.1 of uncultured Actinomycetes bacterium. Classification (GTDB taxonomy): domain Bacteria; phylum Actinomycetota; class Actinomycetes; order Mycobacteriales; family Nakamurellaceae; genus Nakamurella. Next base: position 62,259 of record CAZCEH010000025.1, read on the forward strand.
GTGCCGGCCACCGAGGTCGGCGCGGTCGACGTCCCGGTCACCGTCACCTATGACGGCGCGAGCCTGCGCATGACGGTGACCGGGGTGCAGGCGCAGCCGGGGTCCGGGTGGGATCAGCCGACCGGCGAGCCGACGCTGCTGGTGTCGATGGCGATCGAGCGGGTCGACGACGGCTCGGCCGCGGTCTTCCTGCCGTTCGTCGACTGGACATTCCTGCCCACCGGGGGCGGCGCGCCGGCGGACGTGGACATCGTCAGCGGCTTCGAGCCGGACCTGACCAGCGTCAGCCTGGACGCCGGCGGCTCGACCGCCGGCTACCTGGCGTTCACCACCGGCGCCGGCGCGGGACGGTTGCAGCTGGCCGGCAGGTGGAGCGACGACCCGCCGCTGGCCGCCTGGGACCTGACCGCCGGCCCGGCGGTCGCGGCGGCCGGCAGCGTCGGCGTGCCGGTGCGGCCACAGATCGGGTTGCCGCCGTTCACGGTGACCCTGGACTCGACCGCCTGGGCCGACCGGACACTGGCGGACGCGTGGCAGCCGCCGGCCAGCGGCAGCTTCCTGGTCGCCGATCTGACCGTCGCGTCCACCGGTGGCGAGTTCAGCGAGTGGGTGGAGGACGAATCGTTCGTGTTCGTGCCCGCCGGCGGCCAGCCGGTCGCGGTGGCCGCCCCGGACGTCGTGTCCTCCGCGCGGTCCTTCGCCTCCGTCGCGGCCGGCGGCACGGCGCCGCTGCGCGCCGTCTTCGACACCGCGGTGGCCGCGGGCACGCTGGAGATGCACGATGCGGCCGGGCGAACCATGGTGAGCTGGCCCGTCGCGTAACGTAGACCCCCGTGCTCATCATCGCGATCATCCTGGTGGGGATGCTGGCCGGCGGCGCCGCGCAGCTGGTCTTCCGCAGCCGCAAACGGCCGATCGACTGGACCGCGGCGATCGTGGTCGGGCTCATCGGCTCGTTCGTCGGCGGCCTGCTGTTCAGCCTGCTCGCCGACGGCAGCTTCGAGATCCGCCCCAGCGGCCTGATCGGGTCGATCATCGGCGCCATCGTGGTGACCGGGGTGTACAAGCTGGCGACCGGGCGGACGCCCGGCGACCGCTCCCGCCGCTGACGCGCGGCCGCCGCCCGCGACCCGGCCGGACGGTGCCAAGCGCCTCGGCCGAGGCAGGCCCGACCGGCGATAGGGTGACCCGATGCAGCAGTACCTGGACCTGATGGACCGCGTCCTGACCACCGGCACCGTCAAGTCCGACCGCACCGGCACCGGCACCCGCAGCGTCTTCGGCCATCAGATGCGGTTCGACCTGTCCGCCGGCTTTCCGCTGGTGACCACCAAGAAGATCCACACCCGGTCGGTGATCGTCGAGCTGTTGTGGTTCCTGCGCGGGTCGACGAACGTGCGGTGGCTGCAGGAGCGGGGCGTCACCATCTGGGACGAGTGGGCCGACGCGGACGGCGACCTCGGCCCGGTGTACGGGCACCAGTGGCGGTCCTGGCCGGCTCCCGACGGGCGGCACATCGACCAGATCGCCGCGGTGGTCCGGTCGCTGCGCACCAACCCGGACTCCCGGCGGCACATCGTGTCGGCGTGGAACGTGGCCGAGGTGGCCGACATGGCGTTGCCGCCGTGTCACACCATGTTCCAGTTCTACGTCGCCGACGGGGCGTTGTCCTGCCAGCTGTACCAGCGGTCGGCCGACGTGTTCCTCGGCGTGCCGTTCAACATCGCCTCCTACGCCCTGCTCACGTCGATGATGGCGCAGGTGGTCGGCCTGCGGCCGGGCGAGTTCGTGCACACTCTCGGCGATGCCCACCTGTATGCGAACCACCTCGAGCAGGCCAGGCTGCAGCTGTCCAGGACGCCCCGGCCGCTGCCCGAACTGGAACTCAAGCCCGACGTCGCCGAGATCGACGGCTTCGGCGTGGACGACATCGTGATCCGCAACTACGACCCGCACCCGGCGATCAAGGCGCCGATCGCGGTGTGACCGCCGAACACCCGACCGTGGTGCTGGTCGCCGCGGTCGCCCGGAACGGGGTGATCGGCGCCGGCGGCGGCATGCCCTGGCACCTGCCGGCCGACCTCAAACGGTTCAAGCGGCTGACCATGGGTCACCCGATGGTGATGGGCCGCAAGACGTTCGAGTCGATGGGCCTGCTGCCGGGCCGGCGCAGCATCGTCATCACCCGCGACCCGCACTGGCACGCGCCGGGCGCCGAGGTGGCCGACTCGCTGGACACCGCCATCGCCGCGGCCGCCGACACCGACGAGCTGGTGATGGTGGTCGGCGGCGGTGACGTCTACGCCCAGGCCATGGACCGCGCGGACCGGCTGGAGATCACCCACCTGGACCGGGAGGTGCCCGGGGACACCCTGTTCCCGCCGATCGACCCCGGGCGGTGGCTCGTCGCCGAGCGGCAGGAGGCGGACGGCTACGCGTGGGTGACCTACGTTCGCCGGGAACCGGTCGCCGATCTGGGCGAGTTGCTGCGGTCGATGCGTCCGGAGCTGCTCGACGGGGAGTTCCTGTATTGCACCGTGCCGGCCGGTTCGGCCGTCCCGCCGGACCTGTCACCGGTGGTGACGGTCCTCGAGGAGGAGGGGTTGACCCTGGTGCTGCCGGCGGATCAGGCGGCGGCCGCACGGCTGCCGGGTGCGTTCCGCTGCCGGCAGATTACGCTGCGAGTGCATTCGGCGTTGACGGCGGTCGGGTTGACCGCGGCGGTCAGCGCCGCCCTGGCTCGTGACGAGATCGCGGTCAACGTCGTCGCCGGAACCCACCACGACCACCTGTTCGTGCCGACCGCCGACGCCCAGCGGGCGATGGCCGCGCTCGGGGCTCTCGCGCACACCCGGTGATCGGTACCCGGACGGGTCAGCCGACCGGAGCTCCCGGACGGGTGGCGTCGTAGGGCACCACGATCCGCAGGTCCGGGTCGATCCGGGTGTCCTTCATGCCGGGCGCCGCCCCGCGTCCCCGGTTCGACCCGCCCATGCCGGTCTTGATCGAGTTGGCGACCACGGCCTGCTTGTCGCTGGTCACGTTGTCGGTCCGCATGGTTCGGCTCACCGAGTCCAGGAGGTCCGACAGTTCCAGGTCCAGGGCGTCGCAGATGGAGGCGAGTAGCTCGCTGGAGGCCTCCTTGCGCCCGCGTTCGACCTCCGAGAGGTACCCGAGCGAGACGTTCGCGGCTGTGGACACGTCACGGAGCGTTCGGTTCTGCCGGTTTCTGGCGTCACGCAGGGTCTCCCCCACGGCGTCACGCAGGAGCATGTCGCACCTCCTCCCTGCGGTCGGTTGCTACGTTACCGCGCAACGGATCTGCCTTGCCGGATCGGCGGGCTCCCCGGTCGCTGCCGGATCAGTCACCATGGGTCGAACCAACCCGTCCCCGGCCCGTCACCTTCCTCACCTCTAGCACCAACGCCCATCCTGGCAAGGATGTTCCACGACCCGCATCACCGGGGGATTACGAATCCGTTGCGGCGGCCGCGGTCGCGTTCGCCAACAGCGCAAGGGCGGCGCGGACGGCGGCGGCCCTGATCCCGGCCCGGGTGCGGGTGGCCGCCCGGCCGTCGCCGGAGGGCTGCACCCGCTGGTGGTCGTCCGGTCCGCTGATCGCAACGAACCAGGTGCCGACGGGTACCCCGTCCTGCGGGTCGGGGCCGGCGACCCCGGTCAGCCCGATGCCGATGTCGGCGCCGCACCGTCGTCTTGCTCCGGCGGCCAGCGCCGCGGCGACCTCGCCGTCGACCGGGCCTCGCGCGGCCAGCAGCCCGGCGTCCACCCCGGCCAGGTCGTGCTTGAGGTCCGTCGCATACACCACGAGGCCACCCCGGACCACCGCACTGGATCCCGGTACCTCGGTGAGCAGGGCGGTGAGCAGCCCGCCGGACAGCGACTCGGCGGTGGCCACGGTCAGCCGTTGCCGGGTCAGCCGGCCGATCAACCGGGTGAGATCGGCGAACGACACGCCGACCACCTCGGCCAGACTCCGCTCGCCCGGCCCCGCCTCGCCCGGCCCCGGCTCGGTGAGCTCCGGCGTGGGGAAGATCCGGTCGTCTGGGACGACCGGATCTTCCCCACGAAATCTGTGCGGGCCCGGCATGTGTGCCGGGCTCAGGCCGGACCGGCCGTCGGCGGTCGCTCGTTCGTCGGTGGTCGTCCGGTTGTGGGTGGTCGTCCGGTTGTGGGTGGTCGTCCGGTTGTCGGCGGTTGTCCGGTTGTCGGCGGTTGTCGAGCCGGGCGCCGCGCCTTCGTGTACAGGGCGGCGGCCCGCACGATGTAGTCGATCCCGGTGACCACGGTGAGGATCACCGCCAGGCCCATGGTGCCCTCGGCGATCCACTGCACCGCGTCGGGCAGCGGCAGGATGTACAGGCCGATCGCGATGATCTGGACGAACGTCTTGGCCTTCCCGCCCGGACTGGCCGCGATCACCCCGTACTTGATCACGGCCAGGCGCAGCAGGGTGATGCCGATCTCCCGGATCAGGATGACCAGGGTGATCCACCAGGCCAGGTCCCCGAGCATGGACAACCCGATGAGCGCGGAACCGGTCAGCGCCTTGTCCGCGATGGGGTCCGCGATCTTGCCGAAATCGGTGACCTGGCCGCGTTTGCGGGCGATGTGCCCGTCGTACCGGTCGGTGATGGCGGCGAGCGCGAACACCGCCCAGGCGATCCACCGCCAGGTGGTGTCGTGGCCACCCTCGGCGAACAGGGCGAGCAGGAAGACCGGCACCAGGATCAGCCGGAGCACGGTCAGCGCGTTCGGCAGGTTGACCAGCGACACCCGGGGGGTGGGCCGGTCGGTCATCGGGACGGCACCGGCACAGGATCGGCCGCCCCGACCACCGACGCCGTCAGGTCGACCCCGTCGCTGCCGACGACGACGCACCGAACCAGGTCGCCCGGTCGCAGGTCCCGGTCGGCGCCCAGCAGCACCTCGCCGTCCACCTCCGGCGCCTGGTGGTCGGCATGACCCACCAGCGTTCCGGAACCGTCGTCGGGATCGTCGATCCGATCGACCATGACCCGCAGCTCCGATCCGACGCGGTCCTCCGCGCGTTGCGCGGTCAACTCCTCGACCAGCTCGGTGATCCGCTCCACCCGCTCGGCGATCACGTCGGCGCAGTGTTTGCCGGGCAACCCGCGAGCCTCGGTGCCATCCTCGTCCGAGTAGCCGAACACGCCGACCGCGTCCAGCCGGGCGCCGGTCAGGAACCGCTCCAACTCGGCCAGGTCCTGCTCGGTCTCACCGGGGAACCCGACGATGACGTTCGACCGGATGCCGGCGTCCGGGGCGGCCTCCCGGATCTGGTCCGCCAGGCGCAGGAACGAATCGGTCGAGCCGTACCGGCGCATCCGGCGCAGCACCGGCGCCGACGAGTGCTGGAAGGACATGTCGAAATAGTCGGCCACGGCCGGGATCTCCGCGATCGCCCGGATCAGCCACGGCCGGGTCTCGGCCGGCTGCAGGTAGGACAGCCGCACCCGGGCCAGTCCCGGCACCTGGGCCAGACCGGCGAGCAGGTCCACCAGTTGCCGGTCGCCCGGCAGATCCTTGCCGTAGGAGGTGGTGTTCTCGCTGACCAGGACGACCTCGCGGACCCCCTGCTCGGCCAGCCACGCGGCCTCGTCCAGGATCTCGCCGGGCGGGCGGGACACGAACGCGCCGCGGAACGACGGGATGGCGCAAAACGTGCACCGCCGGTCGCAGCCGGAAGCGATCTTCAGTGCGGCCACCGGGCCGGGGTCGAGCAGGACGCGGGGCACCGTGGGCCCGCTCGCGTGACCGGGCACGGACACCCCGACACCGGCGGACACGGCCGTCCCGCGGTCGACCGGGCTGATCGGCAGCAGCGTCCGCCGATCCACCGGCGTATGCGCGGCCGGCCGGTGCCCGCCCAGTACGTCGCCCAGCAGCGACCCGAGCCTGGGGTAGGCGTCAAAGCCGAGCACCGCGTCCGCCTCGGGCAGCGCGTCGGCGAGTTCCCGGCCGTAACGTTCGGCCATGCATCCCACGGCCACCACCCGGGCGCCGGTGTCCGCCGCGGCCAGCACCGCGTCGATCGAATCCTTCTTGGCCGACTCGACGAAGGCGCAGGTGTTAACCACGATCAGATCGGCCCGATCGCCCTCGCCGACCAGCCGGTACCCGTCGGCCCGCAGCCGGCCGGCCAGTTCGGAGGAGTCCACGTCATTGCGGGCGCACCCGAGGGTCACCAGACCGATCCGGGTGGAGGACGCCGTCGAACCTGTGGACACTGACTCACCTTAAACGCTCGTCGGGTCGCCGCGGGCACGCGCGGCGACCGCCCGGCGGCGTCGGTGTGGGTCACCGCCCGACCGCGTCCGGGTCGCGCCCGTTAGGGTGATTCGTCGTGACCGCCAGCAGCCCCGCCGACCTGACGGTGGAGCGAGCCAGGGTCGGTGACGTCCGCGACATCAAGCGATTGGTGGACGAATACGCCGGACCGATCCTGCTGGAGAAGACGCTCGCCAACCTGTTCGAGGACGTCACCGAGTTCTGGGTGGCGCGCCTGGGCGACCGGGTCGTCGGCTGCGGGGCGCTGCACGTGTTCTGGGAGGACCTCGGCGAGATCCGCACGGTGGCCACCGATCCGTGGGCGCGCCGCCGCGGTGTGGGGCGGGCGGTCTGCGAGCACATCATCGGTCACGCGAAGGAGTTGGGCCTGCACCGGCTGTTCGTGCTGACCTTCGAGGTGGCGTTCTTCTCCTCGCTCGGCTTCGAGCCCATCCAGGAGTTGGACCTGTCCCCCGAGGCCCATGCCGAACTGCGCTCGTCCTACGACCGCGGGGTGGCCGAGTTCCTGGACCTGCCGTACGTGAAGCCGAACACCCTGGGCAACACCCGGATGCTCAGGCACCTCTAGAGACCGACGGCTCAGGCGCAGTGCGCGTCGGTGATCTCGGCCTCGTACCGTCCGTCGTCGGGCAGCTTGCTGGAGCCCACCACGATTGTCTTGATCTCGCCCGGCGCCAGCGCCTCCCCGGAGGACTGCTCGACGGTGGCGGCGGCGGTGTCCTGGCCCTCCGGATAGATGGTCAGCTTGAGCGCGACACCGTTCGGGCAGCCGGCGGTCGCGGCGACCTTGACGCCCCAGCAGCGGTTGTCCGAAGCGGCGCAGTCGAACGCGTCGTGGTTGGTCTCGAAGGCGCCGTAGACGCCGTTGCCGTAGTCGAAGAAGTCGGCCGGCGGGAAGCCCGCCGGAGTGGTCCCGCCCGAACCGCCGCCGGCGGTGACGGTGGTGGTCACCGTCTGCAGAGCGGTCGACCGCACCGTCTTGACCACGGTGGTGGTCGCGGTGACGGTGCTCGGGTTGGCGGTCGTCACCACGCTCGGTGTGCCCGACGACCCGCAGCCGGCGCATGCCACCACGATCGCCAGGATGGCTCCGAACGTCGCGAGAAGGCGCTTGATGGGCACTGACTGATCCCCCTGGGCTCGTGTCTGGACCGGACGGTGGCGCTGCCAGCATCATCGCCGACGGACCGCCCGGGACGCGATCCCCGGGAAGAGTTCGACCGGCCCCCGGTCGGGTGCGACGAGCGGCGGGACGCCGGCGAGAACGGGCCGGGAGCGACAGCCGGGTGTGACGGCCGGGGTCGGCGTCGGGCCCGCCATGACGCTCAGGCGCGTGGGGTCCGCTTGTCCTCGATCCGGGCGAGCGCCTCGGCCAGCAGTGCCTGCCCGTCCTCGTCGCTGCGCCGTTCCTTCACGTACGCCAGGTGCGACTTGTAGGGCTCCACCCGCGGGGCGGGCGGCGGGGCGGCCGAGTCCTGCCCCGCCGGCAGTCCGCACCGCGGGCAGTCCCAGATGTCGGGCACCTCTGCGTCCATGGCGAACGCCAGGACGGTGACATGCCCGTTCGCGCAGTAGAACTCGAACCGTTGCCGGGGTGCCGACTCCCCCCGATCGGCCTCGCCCATCCGGCCCGCGCCGACCCGTGATCCCCGGATCGGATTGCCAGCTGCCATGACGACCCGCCTCGCGTCTCAGACTCCGGTCAGGCCCCGACCTTCAACAACAACCCGATGCCGACGATGGAGATCGCCCAGATGGCCGCCACGAACAGGGTCAGCCGATCGAGGTTCTTCTCCACCACCGACGATCCGGACAGCGATGACTGCATGGTCCCGCCGAACAGCGAGGACAGCCCGCCGCCCTTGCCGCGGTGCAACAGGATCAACGCCATCAGAGCCAGGCTGGTGATAACCAGCAGGATCTGCAGAAAAAGAGTCATGACTGCCTTGCGTGCGGGTGGGCCGGTGGTCGGTCGAGTCTAACCCGGCCCACCCCTCCGATGGTCAGGGCAGAACGCCCACCGCGTTCGCGGCCAGCGTGGCGAACTCGGTGCCGTCCAGCGAGGCGCCGCCGACCAGCGCACCGTCCACGTCGGTCTGGGCGGTGATCTCCGCGACGTTGCCGGACTTGACCGACCCGCCGTACAGGATGCGGATCTTGTCGGCCAGCTCCTGGCCGTACTTCTCGGCCAGCGCGGCCCGCAACGCGCCACACACCTCCTGCGCGTCGGCGGGCGTCGCCACCCGGCCGGTGCCGATCGCCCACACCGGCTCGTAGGCCAGCACGATGGACTCGGCCTGCTCCGGGGTCACGTCGGCCATCGCGGCCAGCATCTGGTCGACCGAATGCCGGACCTGATCACCGGCCTCCCGCACCTCCAGGCCCTCGCCGACGCACAGCAGCGGGATCAGGCCGTGCTTGTAGGCGGCGTTGACCTTCTTGGCCAGCAGCTCGTCCGACTCGTTGTGGTACTCGCGCCGTTCCGAGTGCCCGACCAGCACGTAGGTGCAGCCGAGCTTGGCCAGCTGGATGCCGGAGATGTCGCCGGTGTAGGCGCCCGAGTCGTGCGGGGAGAGGTCCTGCGCGCCGTACTTGATGTCGAGCTTGTCGGCCTCGACCAGGGTCTGCACCGAGCGCAGCGCGGTGAACGGCGGGATGACCGCCACCTCGATGTGCTTGAGGTACTTCTCCGGCAGCGTGAACGCGATCTTCTGGACCAGGGCGATGCCCTCCAGATGGGTCAGGTTCATCTTCCAGTTGCCGGCGATGAGCGGGGTGCGGGTAGCCATGTGATCAGTCCTCCAGGACCGCGATGCCGGGGAGTTCCTTGCCCTCCAGGAACTCCAGGGAGGCACCTCCACCGGTCGAGATGTGGGTGAAGCCGGCCTCGTCGATGCCCAGAATGCGCACCGCGGCGGCCGAGTCGCCGCCGCCGACCACGGAGAACGAGGAGGACGCGGCGATCGCCTCGGCGACCGCCTTGGTGCCGGCGGCGAACGGGGCGAGTTCGAACACGCCCATCGGGCCGTTCCAGAAGACGGTGGCCGCGCCGGAGACCACCTCGGCGAAGTTCGCGGCGCTGGCCGGCCCGATGTCCAGGCCCAGCCAGCCGTCGAGAATGCCGTCCGCGCCGACGGTCTGAATCGCCGCGTCGGCGGAGAAGGCGTCGGCGATGATCACGTCGGTGGGCAACACGATCTTGTCGCCGTTCTCGGCGAGCAGCGCCTTGCAGGTGTCGATCTGATCCTCCTGCAGCAGCGAGGCGCCCACGCCGTAGCCCTGCGCGGCCAGGAAGGTGAACGCCATGCCGCCGCCGATGAGCAGCTTGTCGACCTGCGGCAGCAGGTGGGTGATCACGCCCAGCTTGTCCGACACCTTGGATCCGCCGAGCACCACCGCGTAGGGACGCTCCGGATCCACGGTGAGCTTCTTGAGCACGGCGGTCTCGTTGGACACCAGGTAGCCGGCGTAGTGCGGCAGCCGCTGCGCGATGTCGTACACGGAGGCCTGCTTGCGGTGCACCACACCGAAACCGTCGGAGACGAACGCGGCGTCCGCGCCCACCACGGCCACCAGATCGTCGGCGAGCTGCCCGCGTTCGGCGGCGTCCTTGCTGGTCTCCCGGGCGTCGAAGCGGACGTTCTCCAGGACCGCGATGTCGCCACCGGTCAGCGCGGCGACGGTGGCCTTCGCCGACGGCCCGACGAAATCCTCGGCCAGCGGTACCGGCTGCTCCAGCAGCTCGCTCATCCGGGTGGCCGCGGGCGCCAGCGAGTACTTCGGGTCGGGCGCACCCTTCGGCCGGCCCAGGTGTGCGGTCACCACCACCTTCGCGCCACCGGCGAGCAGCGCCCGCAGGGTCGGCAACGACGCCCGGATACGGCCGTCGTCGGTGATGACGGCACCGTCCAGCGGCACGTTCAGGTCGGCGCGGACGAGCACGGTTCGGCCGGCGACGCCGGATGCGAGCAGGTCATCGAGGGTGTGCACGCGGAACTCCTCAGGCAGGTCGAGATGTCACTCGTGGATCGAGGTCAGAGGTGGTGACCCGGCAGACGGCACACGGATGCCGCCCGGCCGGGGTCGACCCCGGCCGGACGCCACCCGTGCGATGAGGGGGTTACAGCTTGCCGGCGACGATGGCGGTGAAGTCGACCAGGCGGTTCGAGTAGCCCCACTCGTTGTCGTACCAGCCGACGACCTTGAAGAAGTTGCCACCGAGCGCGATGGTCAGCGGCGAGTCGAAGGTGCACGACGCCGGCGAACCCTGGATGTCGCTGGACACGATCGGGTCGTCGGAGAAGAACAGCCGGCCGGCCAGCGGGCCGTCCGCGGCGGCCGCCTTGAACGCGGCGTTGACCTCGTCGACGGTGGTGTCCTTCTCCAGTTCGACGGTCAGGTCGGTGACCGAGCCGGTGGGTACCGGCACCCGCAGTGCGTAGCCGTGCAGCTTGCCCTTGAGTTCCGGCAGCACCAGCGCGGTCGCCTTGGCGGCACCGGTGGTGGTCGGAATGATGTTGATGGCCGCGGCCCGGGCCCGGCGCAGGTCCTTGTGCGGGAAGTCCAGGATGACCTGGTCGTTGGTGTAGGCGTGCACCGTGGTCATCAGACCCTGCTTGAGACCGAAGTTCTCGTGCAGCACCTTGGCCATCGGCGCCACGCAGTTGGTGGTGCAGGACGCGTTGGACAGGATGGTCTGCGAGCCGTCGTACTTGTCGTCGTTCACGCCGACCACGACGGTCAGGTCCTCGCCGGTGGCCGGCGCGGAGATGATCACCTTCTTGGCGCCCGCGTCGATGTGCTTGCGAGCCGCGTCGGCCTTGGTGAAGAAGCCGGTCGACTCGATGACGATGTCGACGCCCAGGTCGCTCCAGGGCAGGGCGCCCGGGTCCCGCTCGGACAGAGCCTTGATGTCCTTGCCGTCCACCGAGATGACGCCGTCGCCGGCTTTCACCTCGTACGGCAGCACACCCAGGATCGAGTCGTACTTCAACAGGTGGGCCAGAGTCTTGGTGTCGGTCAGGTCGTTGATGGCGACGATCTCGACATCCGTGTCCAGCGAGTCGACCGCTCGCCAGAAGTTACGGCCGATCCGGCCGAATCCGTTCACACCGACGCGCACAGTCACGTCTGTCCGCCCTCCTCAATGGGTTTCCCCCAACAGGGTCGCGCTGACCCCGGCGGGATCGATCAAGATACTTCGCCCACGCCTTTGGGGGCGTAGCCGGAATCACTGTATCGGGACGGCAACGGAGCGGCATGTCGGCTCTGCCGCGCGGGCCGGATTCCGGACGAATGGCCTGATCGGAACGGCTCGTCGGGGCGTGTCGGTCGGCCGGTTCCGCCCGGCGAGCCGTCATCGACCTGGGCTGAATCGATTCACGTCGGACGTCCGGACACCGGGCCGCGGTGCCGGACCACGGCGCACCGCGTTCACCGGGTGTTCACCGGCCGGCGGCCCCGACTCCGTGGGCCGGTCGGAAGATGTTCAGCTGTCGAGCATCTCGGCGGTGACCGCGGACTCGGTGTCCGGAACACCCAGCTCGGTGGCCCGCTTGTCGGCCATGGTCAGCAGCCGTCGGATCCGCCCGGCGACCGCGTCCTTGGTCATCGGCGGGTCGGCCAACTGGCCCAGTTCCTCCAGCGACGCCTGCCCGTGCGCGATACGCAGCCGGCCGGCCTGGGTCAGGTGTTCCGGCGCGTCGTCGCCGAGGATCTGCAGCGCCCGCTCCACCCGCGCGGCCGCCGCCACCGCCGCCCGGGCGGACCGGCGCAGGTTCGCGTCGTCGAAGTTGGCGAGCCGGTTCGCGGTCGCCCGGACCTCCCGGCGCATCCGCCGTTCCTCCCAGGCCATCATCGAGGAGTGCGCGCCCAGCCGGGTGAGCAGCGCGGCGATCGCGTCGCCGTCGCGCACCAGCACCCGGTCCGCGCCGCGGACCTCGCGGGCCTTCGCCCCGATGCCCATCCGGCGGGCGGCGCCGACCAGCGCCAGCGCCGCCTCCGGGCCGGGGCAGGTGATCTCCAGCGACGCGCTGCGACCCGGCTCGGTCAGCGACCCGTGGGCCAGGAACGCGCCGCGCCAGGCGCCCTCGGCGTCGACCACCGACCCCGCGACGATCTGCGGCGGCAGGCCCCGGACCGGTCGGCCCCGCTGGTCGATCAGTCCGGTCTGCCGGGCCAGCGAGTCGCCGCCGCCGACCACCCGGACCACGTACCGGGTGCTCTTGCGGATGCCGCTGGCGGCCAGCACCTGGACCTCCGCGGCATGCCCGTACAGCTCGGCGATCTCCCGGCGCAGCCGCCGGGCCACCGCGCCGGTGTCCAGCTCCGCCTCCACGATCACCCGGCCGGCCACGATGTGCAGGCCGCCGGCGAACCGCAGCATCGCCGACACCTCGGCCTTGCGGGCGGACACCTTGGTCACCGCCACCCGGCTGAGTTCGTCCTTGACCGAGGCCGTCATCGCCATGCCGGGCGCTCCCTGCTGTTGCTCACGTTCGTTCCCCCCAGTTGTCGACCCGGTCCCGGACCGCGTGTCCCGGATCGACCTCGTCGGCCATCGCCCGGCCCAGCACCGTCGCCAGGGACGCGGACAGCCCGGCCGGGTCGTGCCGGGCCGTGCCGGGAACCGCGACATCCTGCAGATCCAGCCGCGCACCCAGCCGGGCGGCGGCCGATGCCAGACGCTGCGGCAGGGCCACACAGGCGCGGTCCGCCAGCACCGAGTCGATCCGGAGCTCGGGAGCGTGCTCAGAGAGTACTTCCAGGTGCTGCTCCGGCGAGAATCCCTCGGTCTCCCCCATCTGCGCGGCCAGGTTGAGCACGACCAGCCGGTGCGCGCGGCTGCCGATGATCGCCGCCGACAGATCCGGCAGCATCAGGTGCGGCAGCACGCTGGTGAACCACGACCCCGGCCCCAGCGTGAGCAGGTCGGCCTCGGCGATCGCCTTGATGGCGTCCGGGCAGGCCGCCGCGTCGGGTGGGTCGAGGGCGACGGCACGGACCTGACCCACCGTGGTGGCCACCGCGACCTGGCCGCGGATGCGGCGCACCACCGTCGGATCCTCGTCCAGACCGGCGACGTCGGCGACGATGTCCAACGGCTGGCACGACATGGGCAGGACCCGGCCGCGGGCGCCCATGATCGCTCCGGCGGCGTCCAGCGCCGCCACCGGATCGCCGAGCACCTTGCTCAGCCCGACCAGCACCAGGTTGCCGACCGGATGCCCGGCCAGCGCGCCGGCACCGCGGAACCGGTGCTGGAACGTCGTGCTCCACAGGGATCCGGCCTCGTCCGGCCGGGCCAGCGCGGTCAGCGCCATCCGCAGGTCGCCCGGCGGCACGATGCCCGGCACCTCCCGCCGGAGCCGACCGGACGACCCGCCGTCGTCGGCGACGGTGACCACCGCGGTGATGTCCACCGGGAGTCGCACCAGCGCCGACAGCATGACGTGCAGGCCGTGGCCGCCGCCCAGCGCGACCACCCGGGGGCGGCGGGTACCGGCGCCGGGCGAGGCGTTGGTCCCGGCGCCTGCCGCTGTTTCTGCCGCTGTTTGTGCTGCTGTGTCCGGCGCTTTTTCTGCCGCTGACTCGGGCGCTGTGTCTGGCGCTGGGTCGGGCCGGGCCATCACTCCCTGCCCAGGTCTCGATGGACGACCTGAACCGCGAGGGTGTCGGCGTCCAGGCGGCGCTTGAGTTCCTCGGCCACCGCGACACTGCGGTGCTTGCCGCCGGTGCAGCCAACGGCCAGCATCAGATACCGCTTGCCCTCCCGGCGGTACCCGCCGCTGATCAGGTCGATCAACTCGACGTAGCGGTCCAGGAACTCGGTGGCGCCCTCCTGGGACAGCACGTAGTCGGACACCTCCTGCTCCAGTCCGGTGTGGTCACGCAGCTCGGGAATCCAGTGCGGGTTGGGCAGGAAGCGCATGTCGATGACCAGGTCGGCGTCCAGCGGCAGCCCGTACTTGAAGCCGAACGAGACGACGGTCAGCGACGCCTTGCGCTCGGGCGAGGTGTGCCCGAAGGCGCGCTCCACCTCGGCCCGCAGCTGGTGCACCGACAGCTCGGAGGTGTCGATGACGACGTCGGCCTCCTGGCGCAGCGGCTCCAGCACGGCCCGCTCGGCGGCCACCCCGTCCGCCAGCCGGCCGCCGCCCTGCAGCGGATGCTTGCGCCGATTCGCCTCGTACCGGCGGATCAGGGCGGCGTCGCTGGCCTCCAGGTACAGCACCCGGGGCCGGTAGCCGCGGGCGTCCAGGTCCTTGATCACCGCCGCCAGGTCCTCGGTGAACGCTCGCGACCGCACGTCCAACACGATGGCGATCCGGGTGACGTCCCCGCTGGTCCGCGATCCGAGGTCGACCATCGTGCTGATCAGCTCCGGCGGCAGGTTGTCCACCACGAACCAGCCGAGATCCTCCAGGCACTTGGCGGCCGTGGACCGGCCCGCCCCGGACAACCCGGAGACGATCGCCACCTGAATGACCGGCTGCGGGTCCTCGACCGCGCCCGCGCCACCAACGCCACCCGACTGCCCTGCCATGCCGGGAGCCCCCTTCGCTCGACTCTGCGGATCGTGCGTCACGAATCGGTCATCGACGCTGCATCACGAACTGATAACGGTATCGTTTGTCGGGCCTGCGCCGCCCGTCAGGGCGGCGACGACCGCCTCGGCGGTACGCCGTCCCACGCCCGGCACCTGCAGGATCTGCTCCACGTCGGCCCGGCGCAGCGCGGCGACCGACCCGAAATGTCGCACGAGAGCCTTGCGGCGCACCTCACCCAGACCGGGCACGTTGTCCAGCGCCGACACCGTCATCGACTTGGAACGCCTGGCCCGGTGGTAGGTGATCGCGAACCGGTGGGCCTCGTCGCGGAGCCGCTGCAGCAGATAGAGGGCCTCGCTGGTGCGCGGAAAGATGACCGGGTCCTGCTGGAACGGCAGCCACACCTCCTCCAGCCGCTTGGCCAGGCCGCAGACGGTGACGTCGACGATGCCCAGCTCGGCCAGCACCGTCGCGGCCGCGTTCACCTGCGGTGCGCCGCCGTCGACCACCAGCAGCTGCGGCGGGTAGGCGAACCGGCGGACCCGGCCGGTGGTCGGATCGATGCCCGACGGCACCCCTGGGCGGTCGGGCTGGGTGGTGGCTGACGGCACCCCGGGCCGGTCGGGCCGCGTGGTGGCCGGGGCGGGGTGCGTGGTGGCCGGGGCGGGGTGCGTGGTGGCCGGGGCGGGCTGCGTGGTGGCCGGGGCGGGGCCGTCGGCGGCGCTCCGGCCGCTGTCGGTGACCCCGGGGCCGTCCGGGTGACCGGCGGTGCGGGCACCATGGGTGAACCGCCGGCGGACCACCTCGGCGATGGAGGCGACGTCGTCGCCGGGCCGGTCCCGGATGGCGAACCGCCGATAGTCGCTGCGTTTGGGCAGCCCGTCCTCGAACACCACCAGCGACGCCACCACGTCGGTGCCCTGGACGTGCGAGATGTCGATGCACTCGATCCGCAACGGCGCGACGTCCATGCCCAACGTCGCGCCGAGTTCGGACAGCGCCGCGGACCGTGCGGTGAGATCACCGGCCCGCTTGAGCCGGTGCTGGGTCAGCGCCTCCTTGGCGTTCCGGGCGACGGTGTCGGCCAGGGCCCGCTTGTCGCCGCGCTGGGCGACCCGCAGCGACACCCGGGAGCCGCGCAGCGCGGACAGCCACCCGACCAGCTCGTCGTAGGTGCCGGCGTCCTGGCTGGGCAGCACCGGCACCAGGATCTCCCGGGGGACCACGGACTGCCGGCCGCCCTCACCGGTGTCCTCAGACGCGAGGTCGCCGTAGAACTGCAACAAGAAGTTCTCCACCAGCGACGGCAGTGGGCCGCCGCCTCCGGTGCTCGCGTCGGCGTCTGTGCCGGCGTCGGCGTTGTTGCCGGCGTTGACCTGGGCATCGACCTCGGCGTCGACGTCCATGTCGACATCGACGATCCAGCCCCGCTGCCCACGCACTCGCCC
Source organism: uncultured Actinomycetes bacterium (assembly GCA_964497705.1). GTDB lineage: Bacteria > Actinomycetota > Actinomycetes > Mycobacteriales > Nakamurellaceae > Nakamurella. Next base: position 78,586 of record CAZCEH010000025.1, read on the forward strand.
GTCCCGCACGTGGAACAGTTGCACGGAGGCGAGCAGGTCGTCGGCCGCGATGCCGACCACGTCGGCGTCCGTGCCGTCCCCGAACACCACCGCCTGTTTCTCCACCGCGCGGCGCACCGCGGCCAGGTCGTCCCGGAGCCGGGCCGCCCGCTCGAAGTCCAGATCGGTGGCGGCCGCCGTCATCTCCTTCTCCAGCCGGCGGATCAACGGATCGGCCCTGCCGGCCATGAAGTCGCAGAAGCCGTCCACGATCGCCCGGTGCTCGTCGGCGGTGACCCGGCCGACGCACGGCGCCGAACACTTGCCGATGTAGCCGAGCAGGCACGGCCGGCCGATCTGCTCGGACCGCCGGAACACGCCCGCCGAGCAGGTCCGGGCCGGAAACACCCGCAGCAGCAGGTCCAGCGTCTCCCGGATCGCCCAGGCGTGCGCGTACGGGCCGAAGTACCGCACTCCCTTGCGGTGCGCCCCCCGCATCACCTGCAGCCGTGGGTACTCCTCCCCCACCGTGACCGCCAGGAACGGATAGGACTTGTCGTCCCGGTACCGGACGTTGAACCGCGGGTCGAACTCCTTGATCCAGTTGTATTCCAGCTGCAGCGCCTCGACCTCGGTGGAGACCACCGTCCACTCCACGCTGCCGGCGCTGGTGACCATCTGCGCGGTGCGCGGGTGCAGGCTCGCCAGGTCCGAGAAGTAGGAGTTCAGCCGTTGGCGCAGGCTCTTGGCCTTGCCGACGTAGATGACCCGGCCGCTCGGGTCGCGGAACTTGTAGACGCCGGGCGAGTCCGGAACCGTGCCGGGGGCGGGGCGGTAGACAGACGGATCCGGCACATCGGCGAGGGTAATCGAACCCGCCGACAGCCAGTCCCGGCCGAGACCGGGACTGCGCCACCCCCAGGTTCGCTCGCGCTTGCCTCGGGTTTTGGTGGGGCTTGCCCTGGCTCGGCTGGGCTTGCTCCGGCTCGGCTGGGCTTGCCCGCTTCGGCTGGGGCTTGCCCACCGGTTCGCTGATCTTTTCCGCGAATATGAGCCCGAAATGTCCGGCTCGGCGCGGGAAAGATCAGCGAAGTCCCGGGGGTGCGCTGGCTTCGCGGATCAAAGCCGCGCGGAACCCGACAAAACGGCTGCGCCGGCGCGGGAAAGATCAGCGAACCCGAGCGGCGCAGCGAACCCGAGCGGCGCAGCGAACCCGAGCGGCGCGGCGAACCCGAGCGGCGCGGCCGACCCGAGCGGCGGGGACGAAACCCGAGCGGCGGCGAACCTCGAGCGGCGCAGGTGGACCCGGGGCGCGGCGAACCCCGAGCGCCGCACGGACCCCGGGTGGAGGTCGGCGCAGACCCTGCGAAACCCCAGCCGGCGCAGACGCTGCCGGGGCCGGCGGGCGCAGATGCTGCCGAGGTTCGCTCGACCGGGTCAGGGCGGCCCGCCCCGGCTAGGGTGATCGGGCAGCGAACACCACTTTGTGGTGCCACCAGCCGGTCAGCGCCGCGGAACAGCGCACGAAAGTCCCAGGTAGGAGCACCGATGGAGATCTGGCCCGGCCGTCCCTATCCGCTGGGCGCGACCTTCGACGGGACGGGGACCAACTTCGCGATCTTCAGCGAGGCGGCCACCGAGGTCGAGCTGTGCCTGATCGGTGAACGCGGCGGCGAGACCCGGATCAAGATGCCCGAGGTCGACGGCTACGTGTGGCACTGCTACCTGCCGACGGTGCAGCCCGGTCAGCGGTACGGCTACCGGGTGCACGGCCCGTACGAGCCGCACCACGGGTCGCGCTGCAACCCGCACAAGCTGCTGCTGGACCCGTACGCGAAGGCGGTGTCCGGCGCGATCGACTGGGACCCCGCCGTGTTCGGCTACAACATGGGCGACCCGGACAGCCGCAACGACGCCGACTCCGGACCGCACATGATGCACGGCGTCGTCATCAACCCGTTCTTCGACTGGACCGGCGACCGGCTGCTGAAGATCCCGTACGCGGACAGCATCATCTACGAGGCCCACGTCAAGGGCCTGACCATGCTGCATCCGGAGGTGCCGGCCAATCTGCGCGGCGCCTACCTGGGGGTCTGCCACCCGGCGGTCATCGACCATCTGCGCAAGCTCAACGTCACCACGCTGGAGCTGCTGC
>CAZCEH010000026.1:0-74465 GCA_964497705.1 uncultured Actinomycetes bacterium
CATCAACAGCGGCGGAAGGAACCTTGTCGCGGGGGTTGACAAAGGGTGTCTCACGCCGCCCCCACCCCAGAACGCCTCACACGCTCGGCCACCCGGGCGCGGTGCCGACGCCTGTATCGATGGTTCGCTCGGCAAGCCTTGCTCACGCGTGCGCCGGCAACAGGTCGTAGTCCGGGTTGTAGATCACCTTGCGGCCGTCCCGGATCGCCACCCGGCCGCGTACCTTCACCGTGCGCCCGGGCTCGATGCCCGGGATCGACCGACGGCCCAGCCAGATCAGCTGAACGCCCTCGGTGCCGTCGTACAGTTCGGCGACCAGCGTCGCCAGCGAGTCGGTCGGCCGCAGGTCCACATAGCGCAGCCGACCCTGCAGCTTGACCATTTCGCCCTGGCAGCAGATCTGCGCGCGGACCGCGCCGGAGGCGTCGGCCTCGTCGCTGAGCCGGTCGGCATCCACCTCGTCGTCGTCGCGGGTGAGCTTGCGCAGCCACGTGGAGAACGATCCCGCCATGGCCGTCCCTCCTGTCAGTCGGCTGCTTGCACGGATCCGCCGGGTTCGGCCCGGGCGGCCGCATCCCGCGTATCGAGGGTAACCCCGGCCGGGGTTCCCGCACTGCGACTCAGCACGGCCCGGATGTCCGGCGGACGGTAGCCCGGGCCCTTGAGCACCTTGCCGTCGGCCCGGCGCACCGGCCGGCCGTCGGTGCCGAGCTTGGTCATGTTGGAGGCGTGCACCTCGTCCAGCACGGCGTCCAGGTCGATGCCGTACACGTGCGCGGTGCCGTAGGCGACATACACGATGTCGGCCAGCGCGTCGGCGACTCCGACCAGGTCACCGGCCCTGGCGGCGTCCGCCAGCTCGGCCACCTCTTCCTCGATCAAGGCCTGCCGCAGCGCAACCTGGTCGGGGCCGACCGCCGCGGTGGGTTCGGTCCGCACCGGCAAGCCGTACGCGTGGTGGAAGTCCGCCACCTGGCTCCGCGCGCGGCTCGGCGCGGCGTCGTCGATCCACCCTGTGCCATCGGTCACGGGTTCCGCCGGAGGCAACGGCGTTCCGGTCGCCGGTTCGGTCCGTGCCACGGTCAGGCGCAGTCCACGCAGATCAGTCGGCCGCCGTGGTCGGCCGCCAGCCGGCTGCGATGCTGCACCAGGAAACACACCGAACAAGTGAACTCGTCCGCCTGCTTGGGGATCACCTTGACGGTGAGCTCCTCGCCGGACAGGTCGGCACCGGGCAACTCGAAACTCTCCGCGGTGTCGCCCTCGTCGATGTCGACCACCGCGGACTGGGCCTCGTTGCGGCGCGCTTTCAGTTCTTCCAGGGAATCCTCGGACGGTTCGTCGGACTCGTTCCGACGTGGAGCGTCGTAGTCGGTAGCCATCTTCTTCTTTCCTCACCCGGGGGTTTTGCGTCTGCTCCGTTTTGTTGCGACCGGGGTAACGCGTTCGACCTCCGATTTGTGCCCGCGGCGGTCGGGGTCACACCCCCGGGTGCATCCGCCGTCCGGAAGGCGTCGGAGGACCGTCGCGGACCCCCCGACGTTCGGATCGGCGCGCGCAGAGTAGCCGATACCCCGGTGCGGGTCGAGTGGGGGTCCGGGCGCCGGTCGGTGTGCCGTCACTCGGTCGGCGTGCCTTTACCCTGGTTCCATGTCGCGGCGGCCATGATGGCGCCAGCCGCCACCGGGCGACGTTCACGTCCCCCGGCATCGCGGCCGGCCTGCCCGGGACGAAATCCAGGGCAGTCAGGACACAGGAGGTTGCTGCAGCGGTGAGTCGCGAGTCCGCGCCCGATCGTTATCGTCGGCGTCACTATTGGCCGGTGGCGATCATCCTCATCGCGTTGTTCGTGGTGTCGCTGGTCGTCTGGTTCCCCAGCCTGCTGCACAGCGCGGCCGACAGCGGGGCCTGCAACGCGCCAGGCCCGGCGCCGGCGACCACCGCACCCACCACGCGCAGCAGCAGCGTCGAGGCCACCGCATCCGGCGGGGACACCGCCGCGCCGGCCACCGACACCGCCGTCCCGGCCGCCGACACCGCGAGCCCGGCCGAGACCCCCACGTCCACCACCCCGCAGATCGTGACCTCGCTCGGTGCCTACGCCGAGCACGAGAGCCTGGCCAACGTCCGGCCGGCGAACCCCTCGACCGTCCTGCTGACCGTTTACAACGCCAGCACGGTGCGCGGCCAGGCGAAGGCGGTCGCCGACGAGCTCCGGGCAGCCGGCTTCGAGTCGATGCTGCCCAACGGCAACGACCCGCTGTATCCGGCGTCGGACCTGGGATGTGTCGCCCAGATCCGGTTCGGCCCGGCGGGCGCCGCCGCGGCCCGGACGGTCCTGCTGGTCGCCCCGTGCGCGCAGCTGGTGGTCGACTCGCGTGTCGACGATTCGGTGGACCTGGCGCTGGGCGGCCGGTACATCTACGACTCGCTCGATCAAGAGGTCAAGGACCAGCTCAAGGCGATCAAGGACGCTGCCACCCCGCCCGCGGTGATCGAGGGACAGACCGCCGCGGCCAGGCCGTTACCGCCGATCCCGGCCCTGCCGACGGCCGCCTGCGCGACCTGACGCCTGCCCCGCGACACCGACGCCGGGTCGTCCGGAACACCCGCCGGGGCACCGTTGCCGGTGATCTGCTCGACCGGCGGGACCGCTGTGCCGCCGCCCGAGCGGATCAGTACGATTTCCGCACCAACGCTGCCACGCCAGAACCGGGCGGCGTACCCGATCGGCGAGGAGTTCGCGTGGCAACCAACCAGCCAGACATCGCTTTCGGTATCGACATCGGTGGCACCGGCATCAAGGGTGGCGTGGTCGACCTGCGTGGCGGCGTCCTGATCGGTGAACGCTTCCGGCTGGCCACCCCGAGTCCGTCCACCCCGCAGGCGGTCGCGGAGACGGCGGGCAAGGTCGCGGCCCACTTCGACTACACCGGCCCGTTCGGCGTCGACTTTCCCGGCGTGGTGCTGGGCGGCGTCGTGCAGACCGCCGCGAACGTGGACAAGGGCTGGATCGGCACATCGCTGCAGCAGGCCATGGAGGTGCAGCTGCCCGGCCCGGTGACCGTGCTCAACGACGCCGACGCGGCCGGGCTCGCCGAGGCGCGGTACGGCGCCGGGCGAGGCGTGCACGGCCTGGTCATCGTGGTCACCTTCGGCACCGGCATCGGCATCGCGTTGATCAACGACGGCAAGCTGGTGCGCAACGCCGAGCTGGGACACCTCGAGTTGGACGGCCACGACGCCGAGACCCGGGCGGCCGCGTCGGCCCGCGAACGGGACGGCCTGAGCTGGGAGCAGTGGGCCAAGCGCGCGTCCAAGTACCTGCGCCACCTGGAGAACCTGCTCTGGCCGGAGCTGTTCATCCTCGGCGGCGGCATCTCCAAGAAGCCGGAGAAGTGGGTTCCGTTGCTGCGTACCCGGACGCCGGTCGTGGTCGCCCAGCTCATCAACAACGCGGGCATCGTGGGCGCGGCGCTGGCCGCCAGCGAGGCGCACACGGAACTCGCCGACGAGCCGTCGCCGGCGGAGTCGACGCAGGCGCTGATCCTGGACTGATCCGGAGCCGGCCCGGCCGACCGAACTGCCCGGGCGGACGCCCTGGCCGGCCTGGCCCGCGGCGGACTGGGCCGCCCGGGCCTGTCGCCACTCGATCCGGTCGTCGCCGGGATGGCTCGCAGTTACACTGGAACGGTCGCTTTCCGGCAGGACCACGGTTCTCGAGTTCGGATCCACCGCGTCGGCTCAGCGCAAGCTGCACATCGGCGTGAGCGGGTGCGGACCGCCAGTCTATGCGGCTCGTTGACGCGAAAGGGCATCAGTGGCAGGCGCAGCAGCAACGTCCCCTAGTTCGACGCGGACCCGACGTCCGGCCTCGGACACCGCCGAATCGGCAGCCAAGACCGTCAAGAAGGCGGTGGATCCGGCCGTCGACCCGGCCGACCTGGACACGGCCGAGGAAGCTCCGGACGAGGAGCTCCTGGAGGCCGACGACCTGGTGGAGGTCGAACAGGTCGGCGAGGAATCGGCCGAATCCGAAACGGGCGTCCTGGTGGTCGGTGTCGTCGAAGTCGAGGACACCGACGAGGACGAGGAGGAGGACGCCGACACCCCGGCGGCCAAGACCAAGCCCGCCGGCGCGCCGGCCACCGCGCAGAGCGGCGAATCCGACGAGTTCACCTGGGACGACGAGGAGGAGTCCGAGGCGCTCAAGCAGGCGCGCAAGGACGCCGAGCTGACCGCATCGGCCGACTCGGTCCGTGCCTACCTCAAGCAGATCGGCAAGGTCGCCCTGCTCAACGCCGAGGAGGAGGTCGACCTCGCCAAGCGGATCGAGGCCGGCCTGTACTCCGCCGAGCGGATGCGGCAGTGCGAGGAGGCCGGTGAGCGGCTGCCCAACCAGATGCGCCGCGACCTGCGGTGGATCAAGCGGGACGGCGAGCGCGCCAAGAACCATCTGCTCGAAGCGAACCTGCGCCTGGTGGTCTCACTGGCCAAGCGGTACACCGGCCGCGGCATGGCATTCCTGGATCTGATCCAGGAGGGCAACCTCGGCCTGATCCGCGCGGTGGAGAAGTTCGACTACACCAAGGGCTACAAGTTCTCCACCTACGCCACCTGGTGGATCCGCCAGGCGATCACCCGGGCGATGGCCGACCAGGCCCGCACCATCCGCATCCCGGTGCACATGGTCGAGGTCATCAACAAGCTTGGCCGGATCCAGCGCGAGCTGCTGCAGGACCTGGGCCGCGAGCCCACCCCGGAAGAGCTCGCCAAGGAAATGGACATCACTCCGGACAAGGTGCTGGAGATCCAGCAGTACGCCCGGGAGCCGATCTCGCTGGACCAGACCATCGGCGACGAGGGCGACTCGCAGCTCGGTGACTTCATCGAGGACTCCGAGGCCGTCGTCGCGGTGGACGCGGTGTCGTTCACCCTGCTGCAGGACCAGCTGCAGGCCGTGCTGCAGACGCTGTCCGAGCGGGAGGCCGGCGTGGTCCGGCTGCGGTTCGGGCTCACCGACGGCCAGCCGCGCACGCTCGACGAGATCGGCCAGGTGTACGGGGTCACCCGCGAGCGGATCCGGCAGATCGAGTCCAAGACCATGTCCAAGCTGCGGCACCCGTCGCGCTCTCAGGTGCTGCGCGACTACCTGGAGTAGGCCACCTGCGGCCCTCGCGTGTTCGTGCAGGTGCGCCTCAAGGCATCAGGTCGCGGAGGTTCTCTGCGAGTTGACGCATCTCCGGGTCCTCGTGCAGTTGCAGGCGTGAGACGGCCAGCTCGTACACCTCGTTGTCCGCTCGCTTGGCGACGACCATCACGACCGCGACCCGGTTCTCATCAAGGCAGCGGTACACGATCCGGTAGTCCCTGTTACCAACAACGAGCTTGCGAAAGGACGTGAGGTTGCCGGTCGCGTTGCTGCCGAGCGGCTGGCCGCGCTGCTCGGGATTGGTCTTGAGCTTCTCCAGCGCCTTCAGAACCAGCACTTGCGCCGACCCGGCGAGGTCCCGAACGTCCTCGGCGGCTTCGCGCAGCAGCTTGACGACGGCCATCGCAGGATCAGACCTCGTCCGTCACCTCGTCGTCGGCAAGATTGACACCGAGTTCGTCGGCGAGGTCATCGAGATCGACCCAATCGCCGGTGTCGGTCGCGAGCCGAGCGAAGGCGGCGACCATCAGCACGAGGTTCTCCTCCATCTCCGCCAAGCGGTCGTACTCTCTGACGCTGACCACAGCGGCGACCGGCTTGCTGTTCCTGACAATGATCTTGCTCTGACCTCGTTCGGCGTCTGCCACGAGGCCGGAGATCCCTCTGCTGTTCGCCTCACTGACACTGATCAGGTCGCGGGTGTCCACCTTCATTTGGGAGCCCCTTCCCGTCGTGCGGCTACCCAACGCTGGGCTGCGTCTGTGATATCTAGCCAGAATCCTAGGTAGATAGCAACAGCTTACCGAGCGCAACACCCGAGACCACCAATAGACCCGGGAGCGGACGGCCGAGTCAGGACCTCGGCGTCACCAGGTCAGGGTGAGCGTCGCGGCCGGGATGGCCAGCAGCGCGGCCGCGGCCATGACGATCAGGACCCGGCCGGCGACGGGCAACGGAGCCGGGTGGTTCAGCCGGCGCACCCGATCGGTGATGCAGGTCCCGGAGCCTTCCGCCGGCCATGCCCCCGGCTCTCCGCGCGCCGCGGATGATCGTTCCAGCGCCACCCGGGTCAGTGCGGAGGCGAGCGTGTCCGGCGAGCACCGGCCGGCGGCGACGTCGTCGGCGAGCATTTCGGTGAGTTCGCCGACCGACCGGCCGGCCTCCCGGACACCGCGGATCCGGCCGAACGCGGCCACCCAGGACTGGAACGGCATGATCAGGATGTCGTGCCTGGCCCGCAGGTGCGCCCGTTCGTGTTCGACGACGGCGGCCACCTCGGCCGGGGTGAGCAGGTCCAGCAGGCCGGTGGACACGACCAGCCGAGAGTGCAGGCCGGGCAGCGTGTAGGCAACCGCGCTGCGGTGGTCCATCACCCGCACCTGGCAGCCCACGCCCACCGGCAGCGGCGGCGGCATGGGCCGGCTGAGCAGATCCAGCATCCGCCGGTGCAGGCGGCGCCGGGTGACCGTGCGCCACGCCGTCCGGATCAGGCTCAAGAGCAGCACGGCGGTGACGCTCAGCGCGGCCAGCCCGCAGACCACCCGCCACGGCGACGACGGCGCCCCGCTCGGCAACGACACCCACCAGCCCGCGGTCGCCTCGATCAGCGTGTGCCCGGACGGTTCGACGGCCATCAGCACGAGCCCGGCCACGACCGAGGAGCCGGCCGCCAGGCACACCGCCTGCCAGAGCAGCAGACACCAGCCGGGCGCGCGACTGGTCCATCGGGCGCGCGCCAGGGCGATGCTGACCGGGGCGGCCAGCAGGACGCCGGCCAGGACGAGGGCCAAGCCGGCCACCGCGACGGGTACGCGGTCGGCGTCGAACGGCGCTGCACCCAGGTCGCCGGACGGGCTCATTGCCCGGGGCCGTCGAGCGCGCGCCGCAGGGCGGCCTGGTCACGCTCGGAGATCCCGCCGACGAACCTGGTCAGGGCCGCGTCCCGGTCGGCCGCACCATCCAGCACCTGGCGCATCAGGGTGGCCAGGTGTTCCTCGCGGCCGGCGGTCGCCTCGTAGAAGTGAGCCCGGCCGTCCCTCGACCGTCGCACCAGTCCCTTGATCTCCAACCGGGACAGCACAGTCAGAACGGTGGTCACCGCCAGTTCGCGGCCGGGCAGGCTCTCCACCACGGTTCGCGCCGTCATCGGCCGGCCGGCGTCCCACAGCACGTCGACCACAGCCTTCTCCAGCTCGCCTCTGGCCGCCATGCTGTCTCCTTCGTCGACACCCCCGTTGTCGTTCGGCACCGTCCATTGTTCCGGTCATCGGGCCGTCCGGGCCAGGGCTGGGGCGGACGAAACCTGGACCGCACGAACCTGGGGCGGACGGATGGGACACCGAACGGGCGCTGCCGGGCGGTGGTCCGGGCGGCACCGACGAGCCGCGCCGATCAGGCGATCCGGCGCCCGTCGGCCAGCCGGACCACCACGTCGGCGAACGCCTCGTCCTGCGGTCGATGGGTGGCCAGCAGCACGCAGCGTCGCGGATCCGGCAGCATGATCCGGGCGGTCACCGCGTCCGCGGTGGCTCGGTCCAGGTGGGCCGCCGGCTCGTCGGCGAGCAGCACCGGGCGGTCGGCGAGGATGGCCCGAGCCAAGGCCACGCGCTGCCGTTCACCGCCGGAGACGGCCCGGCCGTGCTCGCCGACGCCGGTGTCAACACCCAGCGCGAGCCCGTCCAGCCAGGGCCCGGCACCGGCGTCCCGGAGAGCCGACTCGACGTCGGCGTCGTCGGCATCCGGCCGGGCCAGCCGCACGTTTTCCACGACCGTCGAGTCGAACAGGTAGGCCTGCTGGTCGCACCAGGAGAACAGGGTGCGCATCTCGTCCGGATCCAGCTCGGCGGCGTCGACGTCGTCGACGGTGATCGTGCCGGCGGTGGGTGTGAGGAAACCCAGCAGCGTCGCGAGCAGGGTGCTCTTTCCCGATCCGGACTCCCCCGTCACCACGACCCGCGTGCCGGGCGTCAGGTCCAGGTCGATGTCGGTCAGCGCGTCCCGGTCCGCGCCCGGCCAGCGGGCGCAGACGCCGCGGAGCCGGATGGTCGGTCCACCCGGCGAGTCCGGCAGGGCGCGGGGCTGCCGGGGCGGCGGCGCGGTGACCGGCGGGGTGTCCAGCACGGCGAACAGCCGGCGCAGCGCGGCGGCCGCGCGGTGCAGGGCGCCCCCGGCCACCCCGACGGCCTGCACCGTGTCGGTCAGCGCCAGCGGGGTGAGCACCACCACGGCCAGCAGCACCGGGGCCAGGTCGCCGGCCGCGACGGCCGGTACACCGGCGAGAGCGGCCAGCCAGACCGCGGCACCCATCGCCGCGACCGCCACCCCGGCGGCCAATCCGCCGGCCCGCGCCGTGCCCGCCGCCAGCTGCCGGCTCTGCACCTCGATCCGATCGAGTTCGGTGAGCCGCCCCGACAGCCCGTCCGAGACGGTCAGCTCCGGCAGGTCGTCGAGGAGCTCGGTGACCAGCCGGGTCCGGCTCGCCCGCAGCTGTACCGCCCGTTGCTCGATCCGGGCCGACCGCCGGGCCGTGAGCACGGGGACCAGCACGCACGCGACGACCAGCGCGACGGCCAGCGCGACACCGGCCACGGGCAGGATCAGCACGGACAACACGACGGTGCCGGCGCCGACCAGCGCACCGGCCGCCAGCGGCAGGAGCCCGCGCAGAAACGCGTCGCCGGCGTCGTCGACGTCGTCGACGGTGCGGGCCAGCAGGTCGCCACGTCGCCACAACGGCAGGGCGGCCGGCGCGATCAGCGCGAGATGGGCCACCAGCCGCTCCCGGATTCCGCCCAGGACACGGAACGCCGCGTCGTGCGAGACCAGCCGCTCGACGTAGCGCAACACCCCCCGGCCGATGCCCAGCGCCCGCACGGACACCACGGCGACCATCAGGTAGAGCACCGGCGGCTGCTGGGCCGCCCGGGCGATCAGCCAGGCCGACGTCGCCATCAGGCCGACCGCGCAGCCGGCGGCCAACGCGGCGATCACCGCCGCGCCGATCAGCCGCAGCCGTACCCCCTTGGACTGCGTCCACAGCCGGGCGATCGGATGACGCGGGGACGGCGGGGCGGCGCGCCCGCCGGCGGGCTCGGCCGGTTCGGTCGCCGTCGCGACGGCCGGGGGTCCGGTGTCGGTCACCACGGGTTCACCGCCGCGGTGGCCAGCGCAGGATCGGCCGGTTCGTCGCCGACCGCGTCGCCGGCCGGGGTCAGCCGCACGACCTGGTCGGCCAGCACGATCGGCCCCGGCCGGTGGGTCACCAGCAGCACGGTGCGTCCGCGGATCAGGCCGCGCAGGCCGGACAGCACGCGCCGTTCCGTCGCCTCGTCCAGCGCCGCCGTCGGTTCGTCCAGCAGCAGCAGCGGCGCCGGCCGGGCCAACGCCCGGGCCAGCGTCAGCCGCTGTCGCTGCCCCTGGGACAGGCCGGACCCGCCGTCGCCGAGCACATGGTCCAGGCCACCAGGCAGGCGGTCGACGAAGCCGGCCGCGTCCACGGCGTCCAGGGCCGCGCGCAGGCTCGCGTCGTCCGCGTCCGGATTGCCCAGTGCCAGGTTCTGCCGGATCGTGCCCGCCTGCAGTGCCCCACCCTGCGCGGCCCACCCCAGGTGGGCCCGCCACCAGGTGGGATCCAGGTCGGTCACGTCGACGGTGCGGCCGTCCGCGCCGGTGACCCGGACGGCACCGGACTCGGCCCGCACCACCCCGGCGATCAGCTGGAGCAGGGTGGTCTTACCGGCCCCGCTGACCCCGCTGACCACGGTGACCCGGCCGGCGGCCGCGGTCAGGGTCAGCGGGCCGACCGCGCCGCGCTCCCCCGGCGCGCCGACCGTGGCCGCGGCCAGCTCGATGGCGAACGGCGGCCGGAGGTCCCGCACGGTCCCCGGCACCGGCGGCGGCGCGTCCAGCACGTCGAGCACCTGTCCGGCCGCCTCGACCCCGTCCGCGGCCGCGTGGAACTGGGTGCCCAACTGGCGCAGCGGCAGGTAGGCCTCCGGCGCCAGGATCAGCACCGCCAGGCCCACCTGCAGGGTCAGGTCGCCGTAGACCAGCCGCAGGCCGATCGCCACCGCGACCAGCGCGACCGACAGCGACGCCAGCAACTCGAGCACCATCGAGGACAGGAACGCCACCCGCAGCGTCACCATCGACGAGCGGCGGTAGTCGTCGGTGACCCGGCGGACCGCCTGCGCCTGGGCCTTCGCCCGGCCGAACACCTTGAGCGTGGGCAGCCCGGCCACCACGTCGGTGAAGTGCCTGGCCAGCCGGGACAGGCTGGCCCACTTCGCCCGGGTCTGCCGGTCGGTGTACCAGCCGACCAGCGCCATGAACAGCGGGATCAGCGGCAGCGTGACGAGCACGATGATCCCGCTGGTCAGGTCGGCCCCGAACAGGTAGATCAGCATGATCACCGGCACCACCACGGACAGCACCAGCTGCGGCAGGTACCGGGCCAGGTAGGTGTGCAGCGATTCGATCCCGGTGGTCGCCAGCACGGCCAGCCGGCCGCCATGCTCCCCCGCCCGCCAGCGGGGCCCCAGGGCCGCGGCGTGCAGCAGCAGGTCTCGGCGCAGTCCGGCGGTGACCGCCGACGCGTTGCGCCCGGCGATCTCCTCCGCCGCCCAGGCCAGCGCGGCGCGGACGGCGACGACCGCGGCGAGCACGACGAGCCGGCCGCCGACCTGGTCCGGGCCGGCCCCGCCGATGATCACGTCGGCGAGGATCCCGGCCAGCAGGACCGCCTGCACGACGACCACGACGGCGGACGCCAGACCCAGCGCCACCGACAGCACGAGCAGCCGGCGGACGCCGCCCGCGTAGCGGGCCAGGCGCGGATCGAACGGTCTCACCATGTCAGTCAAACAGAAGGCACCGACACAGCGGTGGTCGCGCGCGGTCGTCGACCCGGGCGCCGGTCCTCCGACCGAGCCCGGCGGGCGGGGTCGGCAGGCACGATCGACCCATCACGAACTGCCACTGCGTCACGAACTGCCACTGCGTCACGAACTGTCACTGCGTCACGAACTGTCACTGCGTCACGAACTGCCGCTGCCTCAGTGGGTGGGCACCGAGGTGGGCGACTCCGGGATCTGCTTGGTCGAGATCCGCTTGCGGAAGATCCAGTAACTCCAGGCCTGGTACGCCAGGATGACCGGGACGAACACCAGGGCGACCCAGCTCATCAGGGTCAATGTGTACGGGGTAGACGCCGCGTTCTCGATGTTCAGCGAGAACGCCGGGTCGAGGGTCGACGGGAAGACGTCCGGGTAGATCGAGGCGAACCAGCCGATGACCAGCATGCCGGTGGACACCGCCGACGCGGTGAACGCCCAGCCGTCGCGGTCCGCCCTGGTCAGCACGACCGCGGCGGCCATGGCCAGCACCGCGACCACACCCACCCCGATCGACACCGGGTTGCCGCGGATGATCTGCTGCCAGGTCACCGCGACCGCCATCACGATCATGGTGACCGGGCCGAGCCGGACGGCCAGTTTCTGCGCCCGATCGCGGACCTCTCGCGTGGTCTTCAGGCCCAGGTACACCGCGCCATGGGTCAGGAACAGCAACACCGTCGTGACGCCGGTCAACAACGCGAACGGGTTCAACAGATCCCCGAAGTTGCCGACGTACTCGTGGTGGGCGTCCAGCGGCACACCGCGCACGACGTTGCCGAAGGCAACACCCCACAACAGGGCCAGACCCCAGGACGTGATCAGGATCGACAGGTCCCAGCGAGCGCGCCACCGATCGCTGTGGCCCTTCCCGCGGTACTCGAAGGCGACACCGCGGACGATCAGCAGCACCAGGATGACCAGCAGCGCGAGGTAGAAGCCGGAGAACATGCTGGCGTACCACTCCGGGAAGGCGGCGAACGTCGCACCGCCCGCGGTGATGAGCCAGACCTCGTTTCCGTCCCAGATCGGGCCGATCGTGTTGATCAGGACACGCCGGCCCTTCTCGTCCTTGCCGACCAGCCGGAGCAACGCGCCGACACCGAAGTCGAATCCCTCGAGCACGAAGTATCCGATCCACAGGACGGCGACGAGGACGAACCACAGATTGTTCAGGAACACGGTCGGCTGCTCCTAGCGGCAAGGGTCGGGCGGACGGCCAGCAAGCGGAGGGTCAACGAGTGGAGGGGGTCAATAGGCGAAGGTCAGCGGCTTCTCTTCCTCCTCCTCGTCGGTCTGCTGATCCCCGCCGAACCCGCCACCTCTGACCTTCCCGCGCCTGATCGAGGCCAACGCCTCCTCTTCACCGGGCGGCCCGATCTTGACGTACTTGATGATCAGGCCGACCTCGATGACGGCCAGGATCCCGTACAGCAGGGTGTAGACGATCAGCGACGTGAGCACCGACCCGCCGCTGACCGAGGGCGAGACCGATTCATCGGTCTGGTACAGCCCGTACACGGTCCACGGCTGCCGACCCATCTCGGTGAAGATCCAGCCGGCCGAGTTGCCGATCGCCGCCGCGAAGATGCCGAGCATGGCCAGTTGCCACACCCACTTCTTCTTCGGCAGCCGGCCCTTGCGGGTCAACCACAGGCCGACGATCGACAACAGGATCAACGCGCCGCCGGAGCCCATCATGACCCGGAACATCCAGTAGGTCACCGGGATGATCGGCCGGTAGTCGCCGGGTCCCCACTTGGCCTCCGACGCCGCCTGGACATCGTTGATGCCCTCGACGTACCCGTCGAAGCTCTCCGTCGCCATGAACGAGACGACACCGGGCACCCGGATGGAGAACACCTCCGACGACCCGTCCAGCGAGCCGATCGTGAACAGCGAGAACGACGCGCCGTTCGTGCCGTTCCACAGCGCCTCGGCGGCTGCCATCTTCATCGGCTGGACCTCGGTCATCTGCTTGCCCAGCAGGTCACCGGTCACCACCACACCGAGCCCGGCGATGAGCAGGCCGTAGAGCCCGAACCGCAGGGCCGGCCGGAACACGTCGACGTCGCGGCGCTTCATCAGGAAGTAGGCCGAGACGCCGGTGAACATCGCCGCGCCGGTCATCAGTGCCGCGGTCAGCACATGCGAGTACGCCCAGATGTTCAACGGCTGGGTCAGCACCGTCCAGACGTCGTTCATCTCGGCCCGGCTGCGATCGGCGTTCACAGTGACGCCCACCGGATGCTGCATGAACGAGTTCGCCGCCAGGATGAAGAACGCCGACAGCATGGTGCCGATCGACACCGCCCAGATGCAGGCGGCGTGCAGCGCCGGGGAGAGCTTGTCCCACCCGAAGATCCACAGTCCGATGAACACCGACTCGAGGAAGAACGCGAGCAACGCCTCCATGGCCAGCGGCGCCCCGAAGACGTCCCCGACGAACCGCGAGTAGCTGGACCAGTTCATCCCGAACTGGAACTCCTGCAGGATGCCGGTCACGACCCCCATGGCGAAGTTGATCAGGAAGACCTTGCCCCAGAACTTCGTCGCCCGCAGGTAGACCGGCTTGCGGGTGCGCACCCAGGCGGTCTCGGTGATCGCGATGAAGAACGCCATGCCGATGGTGATCGGCACGAAGATGAAGTGGTAGACGGTGGTGATCCCGAACTGCCAGCGGGCAACTCCCAGGGGATCCACGGCTGTCCTCCAGATGTCAAGCGGTCGTCTGCAGTGGCAGGGCTCGATGGAGCCTGCGGGGTGGCGCTCGGTTCGATCAAGGGACGAAAGTCCCGGAGTCAGTGTGGACCGTCCGACCGACGGTCGCAGTGCTTGGCGCAACCGTAGGACGACGAACCGATCGGTGTTGTACGCCACGGGCGAATTCCCACCGTGCGGACCACGCCGGGTGGCACCATGAGGGGGTCGGATACACCCGAGCGGTGCAATCGAGACCCGAGTCGGTATCGAACGACCTGTGGGGCGGCTCCGACGACCAGGACGTGGGAGCCAGAGCCGGCTCGGGCCGTCACGATCGGTCTGACCGGTTTGATCGGAAGGACAGCGCCACGCACCAGCACCGGTGAACGCGAAGTCGGACGTGAACGGTGACGACCTACCGCCGGCGACGGTGGTAGCCCGATGGGAGGACGACAATGACCGACACTCTTGCCAGTCCAGCTGCGCTCACCGCCCTCGACCGCTGCGACCGTTGCGGGGCCGCGGCCCGCGTCCGCGCCGTCCTGTCCACCGGCGGCGAGCTGCTGTTCTGCAACCACCACGCCAAGCAGCACAGCGCCCGGCTCGAACAGCTGGCCGCGGTGATCCACCACTCGCGCGACGAAACCTGACCGGTCCACACCGAGGCCGGGTCACCCGACCCGGCGCTACCGCCGGGGCTCGCACATGCGCGATGATGCGGTGACCGATCGGAGGTGTGGCGCATGGCACAGGTGGGCAGGGCCTGGGTGCCCGGCGTCGCCCCGATGCCGGCCATCGGCCGCCCCGCCCGTGCCGACCCGGTGTCGGCGATCCTGCTGCTGATCGCCGGGGCGCTCGGAATCTGGCAACTGCTGCTGCCCTGGCTCACCGTCACGTCCGCCGGCGGACCGACCCCGGCCGCGGGTTCCCCCACCGGATGGCAGATTTACCGGGCGCTGCGCGCGCTGCCGGCCCCGTCCGCCGAACTGAGCTGGGCCACGCTGGCGGTGCTCGGGGCCGCCGTCGGCGGCGGGGCGCTGATCGTCCTCGGCCTGGCCATGATGGCGCCGATCAGTCACCGACCGCTGGGCGCGGCCGCGCTGCTGATCTCGTTGCTGTCGCTGGCCGGCGCCGGCTGGCTGGCCATGCACACCAAGACGGTCTTCAACCTGGGTGTGTTCGGACTGTTCGGCCAGGCCGCGGCAGGCTGGTACGTCTTCTTGTGCTCCGGGTTGGTCGGCGTCGCCGGTTCCTGGAAGGCCCTGTCCACCGGCTGAAGTCCACCGGCTGAATCCACCGGCCGAAGTCCACCGGCTGAAGTCCACCGGCCGAGTGCACCGGCCGACCGAGTGCGGAACTACCGGCGCGGACTACAGCAGGCCCAGCAGGTGATCACGCCGCGCGGCGAGCACCTCGGGGTCCGCGGCGGCGGACGGCGGCCCCGGCACCGCCCGGCGGACCTGCGAATGCACGGCGGCGTGTGGCCGGCCGGTCCGCGCGGCCACCCTGGCCACCAGCTGGTTGACCTCCCGGCGCAGGTCTCCCGCGGCCCGCCAGCCGGCCGGTCCGTCGGCCGCCGACTCGGCCGGATCGGACGGGTCGGCCAGTGCATCCCGCGGCATGGACCGCACCCGTCGTCGCAGGTCCGAGTCGCGGGTGGCGAGCAGCGCCGCCGTCTGCTCCGGGCTGAGCAGGCCGGGCAGGCCCAGATAGTCCTGGTCGTCGTCGCTGATCGCGACGGTCGCGGCGGGCCGACCCGCCGTCGGTCCGGTCGACCCGGCGGACACCACGGCCCGGCCCGAGTGCAGGACGTGGGCGAACTCTGCCTCCGAATCCAGCACCTCGATCGTCCGGCCGGCGGGGTCGGCGGGCTCCCGCGGCAGCGGATCGGCCAGCGCGTCCAGATCGTCCTCGGCCGGGGGCGGCGGCGCCATCACGTAGTTGCGGTCCTGCTCCAGTTCGGCGGCCAGCGCGAGCAGCGGCCGGACCGCGGGCAGGAAGACGGTGGCCGCCTCGTGCGCGCCGCGGGCCCGGACCACCCGGCCCACCGCCTGCGCGAAGAACAGCGGCGTCCGGTACGAGGTCATCCAGGCCAGGCAGGCGGCCCGCGGGATGTCCACCCCCTCGGAGATCATCCGCACGCAGACCGCGATCCGCTCGTCGCTGCCGCGGAACCTCTCGATCCGCTTCGAGGCGGCCGCGTCGTCGGACAGGATGAGCACCGGCTTGCGCCCGGTGATCCGGCGCACCACGTCGGCGTAGGCACGGGCGTCGTCCTGGTCGCTGGCCAGCACCAAACCGGCCGCGTCCGGCATGCCCGACGACCGGAGCTGGCCGATCCGCTCGTCCATAGCGGCGATGACGTGCGGCACCCAGCCGCCGGACGGGTCCAGTGCGGTGCGCCAGGCGGCGGTCTCCACGGACTTGGTGCCGGCGTCGGTCAGCGAGGCGGCGATCACGTCACCGGCGCTGTTGCGCCACCGGGACACCCCGCTGTACGCGGCGAACACGACCGGCCGGACCACCCGGTCGGCCAGCGCCCGCCGGTAGCCGTAGCTGTAGTCGGCGACCGAGCGCAGCAGGTCGCCGTCGGTCTCGTACTCCACGAACGGGATCCGCTCCCCCGCCCTGGTGCGGAACGGAGTGCCGGTCAGCGACAGCCGGCGGTGCACCTCGCCGAAGGCCTCACCGACCGCCTCGCCCCAGGACAGCCCGTCGCCGGCGTGGTGGATCTCGTCGAGCACGACCAGCGACCGCAGCTTCCCGGCCCGCGCCCGGTGGATCGCCGGACGCGCGGCGACCTGCGCGTAGGTGGCCACGTAGCCCTGGCAGCCGGCCGGCACCGGCCCCTGCGCATTGCTCATCTTCGGGTCCAGCACCAGCCCGAACGCCGCGGCCGCGTCCGCCCACTGGGTGCGCAGGTGATCCGTCGGGCAGACGACGACCACCCGGTCGACCACCCGACGGCGCATCAGGTCACCGGCCACGGCCAGCGCGAACGTCGTCTTGCCGGCCCCGGGGGTCGCGGTCACCAGGAAGTCCCGGCGACCGCCGCCGGCCTGCGCGTCCGCGTAGCCGGCCAGCGCCTCCCACTGCCACGGACGCAGCGGCGGCTGCCCCACCCGAAGCGCGCTCACCCCTGTCCCTTCACCCGTCCGGGCCCGACCGGCGTCCGAACCCGTGCCCGGCCACCCCCGGCCGGGTCGCCGGCCATGGACCTGCCACGGCGACGAAACCGTCGAGTGGGCAACGAATACCGGCCCACCGCCGCAGCCGTCGGCGGCGGGCGCCGGCATTCGACATTACCCTCGCCGAGGCCGGCCGCCGGACACCTCGCGAGCGACGCGGGTCGCGTCCGACGATTGTTGCGAAGCGGTATCGACCGACCGCCAACTCCGGTCGGAAGCGGTGTCGCGTTGTGCCTCCGGCAGCCGATCAGGGCATGCTCGTCTGGTGAGCACGGCTGTCCCCCCGCCGCGGGACCCCACCAGGCCGGCCGCGGGTGCCCCCGCGGCTCCGGACCAGGCGGCGCGAGGCGGGTTGGCGGCACGCCCGAATCCGGGCGGCCGGCGCGGGGCTTCCGCCGCCGGCGATCGTGGGTCGGAGCGGCCCGCCGGTCCGTCCACTCCTTCGGGCCCGGCCGGTCCCACCCGTGCAACCGGTCCGTCGACGTCGCCGGCCGGCCCGGATGCCTCGGACGCCACCGCCACGGTCGCGCTGCCCCGTCCGATGCCGGGTCCGGGCTCCTCGCCCGCGGACGCCCAGCAGACCATTCCGTGGTTCCGCCAGGGCACCGGGCCGCTGCCGATCGCCCCGCCCCGGGTCCGGCACCGGTGGCGCAAGGTCATCGGCCGCACGCTGTCCAAGGCGTGGGGCGACTCGCTGTTCGGCATGAGCTCGCAGGCCGCCTTCTGGTGCGCCCTGTCCACCGCACCGCTGCTGTTGGCCCTGCTCGGCCTGGTCGGCTACGTCGTGAGCTGGTACTTCCCGCCCGGCACCATCGACCAGGTCCGTGAGCAGATCGGGATCTTCCTCAACGCGATCTTCAACGAGGAGGTCGCGGACAACCTGGTCGGCAACACGGTCCAGACGATCCTGAGCCAGGGGCAGGCGGACGTGGTGTCGGTCGGC
Source organism: uncultured Actinomycetes bacterium (assembly GCA_964497705.1). GTDB lineage: Bacteria > Actinomycetota > Actinomycetes > Mycobacteriales > Nakamurellaceae > Nakamurella. Next base: position 17,878 of record CAZCEH010000026.1, read on the forward strand.
CTGCTGATCAGCCTGTGGGCCGGTTCGTCGGCGATGTCCGCCTTCGTCGAATCGATCACGATCGCCTACGGCCAGCACGAGGTCCGCCATCCGGTGGCGGAGCGGTTCTTCGCTCTCGGCCTGTATCTGGTGGCCCTGTTCTTCGGCATCGTCATGCTGCCGCTGATGGCCATCGGCCCCGACTACCTGCCGAAGCTGTTCCCCGAGTCCTGGCGCGGCCAGGTGGCCAACATCGTCAACATCACCTACTACCCGGCGCTGGCGCTCGGGCTGATCTTCCTGCTGACGTTGCTGTACAAGGTCGCGCCCAAACACAAACATCCCTGGTACCGGGGCGTGCCGGGAGCGTTCCTGGCCGCTGCCGTGTTCATCGTGGCCAGCTTCGGCCTGCGGCTGTACCTGTCGTACGTGTACTCGCACGGCCTGACCTACGGCGCGCTGGCCACCCCGATCACGTTCCTGCTGTTCTATTACTTCGTGTCCATGGCGGTGATCATCGGCGCCCAGTTCAACAACGCCACCCTGGAGTACTACCCGCCCAAGCCGTCGCGGCGAGAGCTGCGCAAGTGGCAGCGTTACGACCCGGAACAGGACCAGGAGCAGGCCGGTGGAACGGGCGCGGACGGCCGGCCGGCGGGCTGACCTCAGCCCTTGCGCATCGATTCGTAGATCTTCTTGCAGTCCGGGCACACCGGCGAGTCCGGCTTGGGCGAGCGGGTCACCGGGAACGTCTCGCCGCACAGCGCGACCACGAAGTTGCCCATCACGGCCGACTCGGCGATCTTCGCCTTGCGCACGTAGTGGAACATCTTGGGCGTGTCGTCGTTGTCGGTCGTCCGCTCCAGCGGCTTCTCGAGCGTCGTGGTGGTGGTCGTCGACATGGTGGCTCCTGTTCGTTCGCGCCGCTCGCGATTCGCGGTGGCCGGGCTGCACCCGCCATGATGCCAGTCACCGCGCCCGCTGCACCCCGCCGGCCGACATGAATGCGAGGTGACATGTCCGGTCCGCTGGTGGTGGCCGACGAGGTCGCCCTGGCCCTGCGCGCCGGACGCCCGGTCGTCGCGCTGGAGTCGACGATCCTGGCGCACGGCCTGCCCCGACCGGACAACCGGCGGGTCGCGGACCGGATCGAATCCACCGTCCGGGCGCACGGCGCCGTTCCGGCGACCATCGCGGTGCTCGACGGCACCGTCCGGATCGGGCTCACCCCGCCCGAGCTGGACCGGCTGTGCGGCGGGCAGGACATCGCCAAACTGTCGGTCCGTGACATCGGTACGGCGCTGGCGCTCGGGGTGGACGGCGCTACCACCGTCGCCGCCACCTCCGCGCTCGCCCACCGGGCCGGCATTGCGGTGTTCGCGACCGGCGGCCTGGGCGGTGTGCACCGTGAGGCCGGCCGGACCTTCGACGTGTCCGCCGACCTGCGGGTGCTGAGCCGGACGCCGATCCTGGTGGTGTGCGCCGGGGTGAAGTCGATCCTGGACGTCGGCGGCACCCTGGAGTACCTGGAGACGCTGTCGGTGCCGGTGCTCGGCTACCGCACCGATCGGTTCCCCGGCTTCTACCTGTCCGACTCCGGGTTCGCCGTGCCGTGGCGCATCGACCGCCCGGAGCAGGCCGCCGCGGTGTTCGGCCAGCGGCGGCGGCTGGGTCTGGATGACGCCGCCGTCGTGGTGGCGAACCCGCTGCCCCCGGACCGCCAGCTGGACCCGGCTCTGCACGACCGGACGCTGGAGCGGGGGCTGGCCCTGCTCGCCGCCGAGTCGATCACCGGCAAGGAGGTCACCCCGCGGCTGCTGGAGCACTTCCACCAGGCCACGGGCGGGGCCAGCCTGCGGGTGAACGTCGACCTGGTGCTGGCGAACGCGGCGCTGGCCGCCGACATCGCGGTTGCCCTGGCCGGCCGGGGCAACGGCAGCCGATGACCGGGCCGCGGGTGACGGTCGTCGGTGACGTCGGGCTGGACGTGGTGTGCCGGCTGAGCGGCCCGATCGCGCCCGGTGACGACACGCCGGCCGAGATCGCCGTGGCACCGGGCGGGGCGGGGGCCAACACCGCCGCCGGGCTGGCCCGGCTGGGCGCCCAAGTGGAACTGATCGCCCGGGTCGGTGACGACGACGCCGCTCGGGCCGTCCGGTCGGAGTTGCTCGGCCGTGGGGTGACGTGCCGTTGGGTGGTCGACCCGGACCGGCCCACCTGCCGGGTGGTGGTGCTGGTCGGCGCCGACGGGGAACGCACCATGGTGTCCGACCGTGGGTCCAACGCCGGGCTGCGTCCCGAGGACGTCGTGTTGACGGCGCCGCGGCCGCCCGGACACCTGCATCTGTCCGGGTACGTGCTGCTCGATCCGGATTCCCGGCCGGCCGGGTTGGCCGCTCTGGACCGGGCCCGGCGGGCCGGGTGGACGACCTCGGTGGATCCGCAGTCGGCGGCCGGGTTGGCCGCGGCCGGGGCCGCGGCGTTCCTGGACTGGATTCACGGGGTGGATCTGCTGCTGCCCAACGACGCCGAGTTGGCCGCGCTCGGCGGTCCGGAGCGGGCATTGGTCGCGGCCGGCGCGCTCGCCGTCACCCACGGCCGGGACGGCGCCTCCTGGTTCCGCGGCACCGACGAGTGCCGGGTACCGGTGACTCGTCCGCTCGGGGTCGATTCCACCGGTGCCGGCGACGCCTTCGACGCGGGGTTCCTGGTGGCCTGGTTGGCCGGCGCCGACCCGGCCGACGCGCTCACCGCGGGCACGGCCGCCGGGTCCGACGCGGCCCGGAGCCGCGGCGCCCGCGAGTCCGGCTGAGCGAGCCCCGACACCGACCGGCACGGATCCGGTCGAGGTGGGCGGTCTCGGGGCGTCCGGGCGAATCAGAAATCAGGGCAGATCGCCGGTGCTGCCGTCCACGACCTCCCGGGTGCCCGGCGGCAGTGCCCGCTCCGGGTTCACGGTGACCGGCGCCATCCGCTGCCGCTTCTTGGCCGGGCGGTCGTTGGCGATCAGCACGGCCATCCAGGGCAGCGGGATCGACAGCGCGGCAATGGTGAGGGCCAGCCACGGCGTCTGGTAGAGCAGCGCGGCGATGACCAGGCACGGCACGCGCAGCGCCATCATGATCGTGTAGCGGGTGCGCCGGGATCGCAGCTGATCGTCGTAGGACGGCTCCGCCGCGGTGATCAACGCCGGATGCGCCTTGCGGGTGCCGCGGGCCCCGGCCGGTGGGGGCGGTCCCGCCGCCGATTCCGATCCGAAGGTCATGGCGTTCACCCCGGCTTCCAGGTCACGTGCCCGACGCCCACCGGTCGTGGACGGATCGCTACCGCAGGGGAACACCAGCCGCCAGGCTGCCCGCGGTCAACGCTACGCCTCGGTCGACCGCCCGGTGCCGCGTCTCCCGGCATATCCCACGCGGGCCCCGCCGGCGGTGCGTCGGGCGCCGGGAGCGTGGATCAGCCGGCGCCGGCCGCTTTCGCCGCCGCCTTGGCCGCCTTCTTGGCCGCCCTGACCAGTTCCAGCGAGTGCTCGTCGACGATGTCGGCGACCGACCGGTGGCTGCCCGGCTCGCCGTACACCCCGGCCGCCTCTCGCCAGCCGGCCGGCTGCACGCCGTACTGCTTGCCGAGCAGGGCCAGGAAGATCGGCGCCTTGGCCGCGCCGAATCCGGGCAGCGCGGCGATCCGCTTCAGCAGCTGGTCGCCGTCGGACACGTCCGCCCACAGGTTGGCCGCGTCACCGTCGTAGCTGTCGGCCAGTACCTGGCAGGTGGCCTGGATGCGCTTGGCCATGGCCGCCGGGAACCGGTGGATGGCCGGTCGTTCGGAGCACAGGGCGGCGAACTGCTCGGGGTCGGCGCCGGCGATGGCCCGGACGTCCAGCCGCCCGCCCATCCGTTGGGCGATCACGGCCGGGCCGCTGAACGCCTTCTCCATCGGCACCTGCTGGTCCAGCACCATGCCCAGAAGGAGTGCGTTCGGATCGGCGGCGAGCAGCGCGTCGGCCTCGGGATCACCGGTCAGGTACATCGCGGATGCCGTCATGGGCTTCATTCTGCCGCTGGCAAGGTCGCCGGGTCCGACGGGGCGCGCGGTCGGTGCTCGGCAGGAAAAGTGTCGCTGCGCGGCGACTTTTCTTCTCGACGCGGCCTGCCGGCAGGTCGGCTCTCCGGCACGGCCCAACCTGGCACACCGACAGGCCGGCGGCGGGCCCGCAGATCGATGGTCGAATGCGCGTCCGGGACCTACCCTGGCGGTATGGCCTCCAGTTCGGCACTGACCCGGGACGCACAACCGCGGCCACCGGTGGCCGACCATCCTCGGGTGTCCCTGCCCCACGCCTTCCGTAGGACCCGGCTGTCCGTCGGGGGCTGGGCGGCGTTGCTCGGCTCGGGCGCCGCGGCCGGGCTGACCGCCGGGTTGGTCGGCGCCCGTGGGCGGATCCGGCTCGATCGGTTGGCGGTCGCGGCCGGTGTCGGCGCGGTGGCCGGGGTGGCGTTCGCCCGGCTGGTCGACGAGCTCCGGTGGCGCCGCAGCGCGGTGTGCATCGAGTTGGCCGAACCCGACGCGGTCCTCGATCTGCTGCAGGCGGTCCGGGCCGAGGGTGTGCAGGCCGACATGGTCCGGGCAGCGGAGGGTCCGGACCGTTCGCGCGGGTATGCGCTGCGTTACCGGGCCCGCGACGACCGCCGGGTCCGCGCCGTCCTCGCCGCCCAGCAGAGCTGACCACCGCTCGGCGGACCGGCCGCCGTCCGACACGGCCACTACCCAGACACCACCGCCCGACACCACCACCACGCGACACGACCGTCGCCCGGCGTGGTGAGCTGACCGGGTGAACCGCCTCACCCCGACCGCGCCAACCGACCAGCCGGCGCCCGACCAGCCGCTGTCCGATCCGGACGTCGTGGACCGGCTCGGCGCCGACCTGCGCGCGGCCGGCTTCGACGCCGTCGGCGTGCCGGAACTGCTGGGCACCACGGCGCACCGCGCGCTGGGCCGGGGCGAACCGGCGGCCGCGCTGCGCGCCACCCGCGACGGCTCCCCGCTGTCCACGCTGGTCCGGCTCTTCCTGCTGGGCGCCCCCACCGACGAGGCGGCGGCGCACCGCGCGCTACCGGTCACCGGCCTGGCCGCGGCTCTCGCGCAGGGCGTCCTGGAACGCGACGGGGATCGGGTTCGCGCCGCCCTGGACATCCGACCGCACGCCGCCGACGACGCCGAATTCCTGCTGGTGTCCGACCTGGACTCGGACGTCCGACCCGGTCCGGTGCGTCCCGACCACGTGCTGGGCCTGGGGTCGGCGTCGATCACGCTGGCCCGCGCGATCGTCCGCGACCCCGTCGACCGCGCCCTGGATCTGGGCACCGGCTGCAGCATCCAGGCCCTGCACCTGGCCGGCCATGCGAACACGGTGACCGCCACCGACGTCAACCCGCGGGCGCTGGCCCTGGCCGCCGCCACCGCCCGGCTCAACGGGCAGCGCTGGGACATCCGCGCCGGTTCGCTGTACGAGCCGGTGGACGACGAGCAGTTCGACCTGATCGTGTCCAACCCGCCGTTCGTGGTCGGCGACGGGCGTCCCCGCTTCACCTACCGCGATTCGGGCCTGCCCGGTGACACCGTCGGCCAGGCCCTGGTCGAAGGCGCACGGGCCCGGCTACGGGTCGGCGGCACCGCCCAGCTGCTGGCCAACTGGCTGGTCGTCGGGGACACCGACTGGCGGGACCGGGTGGGTCAGTGGGTCGCGGCGAGCGGCTGCGACGCCTGGGTGGTGCAGCGGGAGATCGCGGACCCGGCCGAGTACGTGGGGCTGTGGCTGGCCGACGCCGGAGAGGACGGCAGGTCCGGCGGCGACCGCGCCACCGGTCGGCGGCTGGCGCAGGACTGGCTCGACTACTTCGCCGCCCACCGGGTGCGCGGCATCGGCATGGGCCTGATCACCTTGCGTCGCACGGAGGCGGACCCGCCGTCGGTGACCCTGGACGAGATCACCGGGCCCGACGAGGAGATCACCGGTGCCGAGATCTCCTCGTTCCTGGCCCATCGCGCCTGGGTGGAGTCGACCTCCGACGACGAGCTGCTGGCCAGCAGGCTGGCACTGGCACCCGAGATGATCCTCGAGCAGCGGGCGCTGCCCGGGCAGGACGGTTGGCAGGTGGTGTTCCGGATGGCGCGCCGGCCGGGCGGCGCCGGCGCGACCCTGCAGCTGGACGAGTGGGGTCAGGCCCTGCTGGCCGGGTGCACCGGCGCGGTACCGCTGCGCCTGCTGATCGAGCTGCTCGCCGCGGCGCATTCGGTTCCGCCCGGCGCGTTGACCCAGGCGATCCTGCCGTCGATCCGCGTCGCGATCATCAGAGGGCTGTTGGTGCCGAGCGGGTGTTGAGCACCCTGATCTCGCCCCGGGTCGCACCGCCGATCGCACCCCGGCGGCGCGCGGCGAGCATCCCGGCCAGCACCGCCCAGGTCGTCCGCCGGCCGGCGCCGAAGGCGGCGAGCACGGACAGCGCCGAGCACACCGAGCCGACCGAGGCGAAGGAGAAGACCGAACCGACGCTCGCGGCCGACCCGATGGACAGCACCGAACCCGCCGACCCGATCGACAGCACCGAACCCGCCGACCCGATCGACAGGATCGACCCCGCCGACCCGATCGACAGAATCGACCCGGCCGACCCGATCGAGAGCAACGCGCCGTCCCCACCATCCATCGGGCCATCGTGCCGCAACCGCGGCGACCTGACACGATCGCGGGGTGCGAGCCGTGGTCACCCGGGTGCTGTCCGCGAGCGTGACCGTCGACGCGGCGAACGACCCGGCCCGGCACGACAACAGTGACACCACCGGGGACACCGCTGCCGGAGAGGACACGGCCGGCACTCGGGACGTGGTCGGCCGGATCGACCGGCCCGGCCTGCTCGCCCTCGTCGGGGTCACCCACACGGACACGGGCGACACGGCACGGGCGATGGCCGGCAAACTGCACGAGCTGCGCATCCTGCGGGACGACCTGTCCTGCGCGAGCGCCGGAGCGCCCCTGCTGGTGGTCAGCCAATTCACCCTGTACGCGCGAACCGACAAGGGCCGACGACCGTCCTGGGACCTGGCCGCGCCGCGGGACAGCGCCGAGCCGCTGGTCGCCGAGGTGGTGGCCGAGCTGCGTCGGCGGGGCGCGGAGGTGGCGACCGGGCGGTTCGGCGCGATGATGCGGGTGGAGAGCGTCAACGACGGCCCGTTCACGGTCATCCTCGAACTCTGATCGGGGGCTCCGTGGGACGCGGCTCCGTGGGACATGCGGCTCCGCGGGCCGGACGCGACGGCTCCGTGGGCCGAACGCGACCGCACCGGCCGGACCAGGCGGCCGCCCACGACCAACTGCGGCATCGTCACCCGACCGTGTGAGCTATCTCACCGCCGAGCCGATTCGCGTGACGAGGCCGGCCCTGGGGCGTCTCCTCGGTATCCGGCCCGGCGACTCACGGCGTCGGCCGCCGGTTTCCCATGCAGTTCCCATGGTCGGCACACCGCAGATCACAACGGGCCGGGATTGGGTACTGCACACGGAACCGCATCGCCGGGGGCCACGGGCCCGGGGGGTTGATTTCGTTCCTCCCGGGGAACTAATCCGGGGCTGACAGACGTTCGAATAGTAAGCGGGTCTGCCGCAAACGACCCGTGTGAACGTGACGAAGGGAGCATGACATGGTCGCACCCTCCTACGACCTCGATAATGCACGCCGAACCACCACGACCACCACCGCCCGGCGGCCGGTGAACCACGAGGAGGACCTGGATGCCCAGGGCCCTTCCGCCGATCTGGTTCGCGTGTACCTGAACGGGATCGGCAAGACCGCACTGCTGACCGCCGAGCAGGAGGTCGAGCTGGCCAAGCGCATCGAGGCGGGCGTCTTCGCGGCCCACGTGCTCGAATCGGACATCGAGATGTCCCCGCAGCGCCGCAAGGATCTGCGGATGGTCGTCCGGGACGGCGGCCGGGCCCGCAGTCACTTGCTGGTGGCCAACCTGCGTTTGGTGGTCTCGCTGGCCAAGCGGTACACCGGCCGCGGCATGCCGCTGCTGGACCTGATCCAGGAAGGCAACCTGGGCCTCATCCGGGCGGTCGAGAAGTTCGATTACACTAAGGGTTTCAAGTTCTCCACGTACGCGACCTGGTGGATCCGGCAGGCCATCTCGCGTGGCATGGCCGATCAGGGCCGCACCATCCGGCTGCCCGTCCATCTGGTCGAGCAGGTGAACAAGCTGTCCCGGCTCAAGCGGGAACTGCATCAGCAGCTCGGCCGGGACGCCACGTTGGCCGAACTGGCGCGCGAGTCGGGCATCCCCGAGGAGAAGATCGCCGACCTGCTCGACCACGCCCGCGACCCGGTCAGCCTGGACATGCCGGTCGGCTCCGACGAGGAGGCACCGCTGGGCGATTTCATCGAGGACAGCGAGTCCACCTCGGCCGAGGCCGCCGTGGTCGCCGGGTTCATGCACGACGACATCAACCGGGTGCTTCGCACCCTGGACGATCGGGAACAGACCGTGGTTCGGCTGCGCTACGGGCTGGACGACGGCCGGCCCCGCACCCTGGACGAGATCGGCCGGCACTTCGGCATCTCCCGCGAGCGGGTGAGGCAGATCGAGCGGGACTCGATGGCCAAGCTCCGGGTCGGCGACCGGTCGGAAGTGCTCCGCTCCTACGCCAGCTGAGCCTGCGGGCCGAACCGAACAAAACCCAGCGGCGAGCGCCTCGACAACGGGGTCTGCGCGCCGTCGCCAGAGGGACCGGGTCTGTGTCACACGGACCCGGTCCTTCCTCGTCTGCGGCCACCGGCCCTGGATTCACCCGAATCGGACCATTCGTCAGGCGTACCGCGCGGACACGATGACCGGGTGACCACACCCGTGCCCACACCCGTCCGCTCCGGAACCGGCCTGGTGCTGACCGTGCTGGCCGCCAGCCAGTTCCTGATGACCCTGGACAGCTCGGTCATGAACGTCTCGATGGCGACCGTGGCGGCCGACCTGGGCACCACGATCACCGGCATCCAGACCGCGATCACCCTGTACACGCTGGTGATGGCCACCCTGATGATCACCGGCGGCAAGCTGGGCTCGATCATGGGCCGCCGGCGGGCGATGGGCATCGGCATGGTGATCTACGCCGCCGGCTCGTTCGTCACCGGGATCGCGCCGAACCTGCCGGTGCTGCTGCTGGGCTGGTCGTTCCTGGAGGGCGTCGGCGCCGCCCTGATCATGCCGGCCATCGTCGCCCTGGTCGCCGCGAACTTCCCGCCGGAGCGGCGGGCCGGCGCGTACGGCATGGTCGCCGCGGCCTCGGCCGTCGCGGTGGCCGCGGGCCCGCTGATCGGCGGGGCGATGACCACCTACCTGTCCTGGCGGTACGTGTTCTTCGGCGAGGTGGTCATCGCCATCGCCATCCTGGCCACCCTGCGCAAGCTGCGGGACACCCCCGCCGTGCCCAGCCGCGTCGACTACGTCGGCTCGCTGCTGTCGGTGATCGGGCTCGGCCTGCTGGTCTTCGGCGTGCTCAAGTCCAGCGAGTGGGGGCTCGTCGTCCCCAAGCCCGGCGCGCCGGCCCTGTTCGGCGCGTCCCTGACGGTCTGGTTCGTGGGCACCGGCCTGCTGGTGGTGTACGGGTTCCTGCACTGGGAGCGCCGGCTGGAGGCCCGCCAGGACGCCTACCCGACGGCCCTGCCGCCGCTGGTCCGGCCGAGCCTGCTGCGCGTCCGGCAACTGTCCGGCGGCCTGTCGATGTTCTTCGCCCAGTTCATGATCCAGGCCGGGGTGTTCTTCTCCATCCCGCTGTTCCTGTCCGTGGTGCTGGGCCTGTCCGCGTTGGAGACCGGCGTGCGGCTGGTGCCGCTGTCCATCGCGCTGCTGGTCGCGGCGGTCGGCATCCCGAAGGTATGGCCGCGGGCGAATCCCCGCCGGGTGGTCCGGTTCGGCCTGCTGTTCATGATCGTCGGGATCGGCTTCCTGGTCGCCGGCATGGATCCGGATGCCGACGCGGCGGTGGTCACCGTCCCCATGCTGCTGATGGGCCTGGGGCTGGGGTCGCTGGCCTCCCAGCTCGGCGCGGTCACCGTGTCGGCCGTCGGCGAGGACCAGGCCGCCGAGGTCGGCGGGCTGCAGAACACCGCCACCAACCTGGGCGCCTCGATGGGCACCGCGCTGATCGGGTCCGTGCTGATCGCCACCCTCAGCACCGCCGCGCTGACCGGGGTGGCCGGCAGCTCGACGATCGACGACGCCGTCAAGTCCCAGCTGACCACCGAGCTGGCTACCGGTGTTCCGTTCATCTCCGACGCCCAGGTCGACGCCGCCCTCACCGCGGCCGGGGTGTCGGCGACGGACGCCGCGGAGATCGCGCAGATCAACGCGGACGCCCGGTTGCAGGCCCTGCAGGTCGCGTTCGCGGCCGCCGGGCTGGTGGCGATCGTCGCACTCTTCCTGACCGGCCGGATTCCGACGGTGCCACCCGGCTCCTCAGCCGAGTCCGCGGCCACGGATGCGGACACGGCCACCGAGGCATCCCGACCCGACTGACGCCCGCGGGCGGTGGTCAGCGCATCCGGCGGCGCAGGTCGTCGAACTGGGACGGCGGCCCGATCCGGCCCTTGGCGCCGGTGATCGCGATGCCGACCGGACCGGCCAGCACCGGTTGCAGCTGCAACTCCAGCACCTCGGGCAGGTCGTCGGCGAGCGCGGACAGCCGCAGCGCCAGGTCAATCAACGGCTCCTTGGGCACCACCCGCGCGCCCCGGTAACCGTTGAGCAGCGGCGCCGCCCGCGGGGCCGACACGAGGTCGGCGGCGTCCGCGTCGGTCAGCGGCACCGCCCGGTAGGCCCGGTCCTCGAGCAGTTCGGTGGCCACCCCGCCGATGCCGAACGAGACGAGCGCACCGAACGACGGGTCGGCGGTGATCCGGAACACCGTCGGCACCTCGGACCGCTCCCGCGGCACCTGACGCTGCACGTAGAGCCACGGTCCGGCGATGGCGGACAAGCTCTCGTAGGCCTGCCAAACCTGTTCGGCGTCGCCCAGTCCGAGCCGGACGCCGGTCTGGTCGATCCGGTGCCGGAGCACCTCGTCGAACGACTTGAGGGCGACCGGGTAACCGATCTCGTGCGCGGCCTGCACCGCCTTCTCGGCCGAGCCGATGGCCCGGAAGTCCTCGATGGTGATGCCGTAGCAGCCGAGCAGAGTGACCAGCTCGGCGTCGACCAGCGCCCGGGCGGGGTCGCCCGGCGCCCGCATCGCCTCGATCGCGGCGCGGGCGGCCGCCGAATCGATGCCGGGCAGCTCCGGGAGCGAACCGGCCGGGCGAGCCAGCCATTGCCCGTACCGGACCGCGGCCACCAGGGCCGCGACCCCCCGCTCCAGCGTCCGGTACGAGGGCACCGACCCGCGGGCCGGGTGACCGTGCTCGTCGAGCACGGCGAGGTGCTCGGTGAGCCCGTCCACCGCCAGGAACGTGGTGACCACCGGAATGGGCGCGTCCCGCAGGGCGTCGCGGAGGGCCGCCGCGTGCTCGTGGCCCTCGGTGGCGACCGGCGGCACCCAGCCGATGACCAGGGCGTCCACGTCGTCGCGGTGCGCCATCGCCCGCACCGCGTCGGCCAGTTCCCGCGCGCCGACCTGGACACCCAGGTCGACCGGCGAACCGTCGGCCACCACCAGTCCGGCGTCCAGGCAGAAGTCGACCGCCAGCACGCCAAGCGCGCTGGAGTTGCCGACGATGCCGATCCGGTTGCCGCGCGGCACGGGCTGGGTGGACAGCAGCTGCGCCACGTCGAACGCGACGGTCAGGCCGGGCGTCCGGATCACCCCGGACTGCTCGAACAGGGTGGCCACGACGTCCTCGGACAGCGCCGAGGAGGTGCCGGCCAACCCCGGGATGACCTGGGCGTGCCGGCCGGACTTGACCGCGATGACCGGCTTGGTGCGGGCCAGCACCCGGGCCAGCCGGGCGAACTTGCGGGGGTTGCCGAACGACTCCAGGTACAGCAACACCACCTCGGTGCGGTCGTCACCGTGCCAGAACTGGAGCAGGTCGTTGCCGGAGACGTCCGCCCGGTTACCGGCCGACACGAACGTGGACAGGCCCAGCCCGCGCTGGGCGGCGTCGGCCAGGATCGCCACACCCAGCGCACCTGACTGGCAGAAGAAGCCGATCCTGCCCGGCGGCGGCACCACCGCGGCCAGCGAGGCGTTCATCCGCACCGCCGGGTCGGTGTTGATCATGCCCAGGCAGTTCGGGCCGAGCAGGCGCATGCCGGCCGCCCGGGCGATCGACACCATGTGGCGCTGTGCCTGCACCCCGTGCTCGCCGGCGTCGGCGAACCCGCCGGTCATCATCACCAGCCCGTGCACGCCCTTGACCCGGCACGACTCCACCACCTCGGCGACGGTCGCGGTCGGCACCGTGACCACCGCGACGTCGACCGGATCGGGGATGTCGGTGACGCTGCGGTACGCGCGCACCCCGCGGATGGACACGGCGTCTGGATTGACCGGGTACACCGGGCCGGCGAAGTCACCGCGCAGCAGGTTCACCAGGACCGCGTGACCGATCTTGGTCGGGTCCGCCGACGCCCCGATCACGGCGACCGAACGGGGTGAGACCAGCCGGGAGATCGACCTGGCCTCGGCCCGGTGCTCGCGGGACAGGGCGACCGCGCGGGACTTGTCCGTCGGCGCGATGTCGAAGACCAGGTCGATCACGCCGGAGTCGTACTCGCGGTGCACGCTGTAACCGGCGTCGATGAACACCCGCACCATCTGGGTGTTCTCGCCCAGCACCTCGGCGGTGAACCGGCGGATGCCGCGCTCCTGGGCGGCGGCCGCCAGATGCTCCAGCATGATCGAACCGAGTCCCCGGCCCTGTTGGGAGTCCTCCACCAGGAACGCCACCTCGGCCGCGTCCGGGTCGCCGAATGAGGTGTTGCGGTGCGCGGTACCGGCGGCGATGATCTCGCCGCCCAGTTCCACCACCAGGCCGATGGCGGTGTCGTTGTCCACGTTGGTGAACACCGCGACCTGTGCGTCGGACACCTGCTTGACGGCCGAGAAGTAGCGCAGATACAGCGATCTGGCGCTGAGCCGGCCGTGCATGGCGCGGATCTGGTCGGCGTCGGCCGGGGTCGCCGGGCGCACGTGCGCGACGCCGCCGTCGGCCAGCACGACATCCGCCTCCCACTGCTGCGGGTAGGCGGGCGCGGGCGGGTCCGGCACGGTGGTCTCAGTCACGGGGATCCCGCGGGTCCAGGCCGTGCAGCGGGAAGACCGCATCCCGGGTCTGCAGGATCGCCCGGTCGACCGGCATCTCCTGGTGCCCCTCCCACGGCTGGTGGTCGACCCGGCCGGGTTCACCCTCGGACATGTCGTCGGGCAGCGGCACGCCGGGCCGGGCCGCCCCGGCCCGCGCCAGCCAGTCCGGCGGCATCGGGGTGGTGGGATCCAGATCCCGGTCGGCGACGATCGCCAACAGGTGGGTCCAGGCCCGTGGCACCACCCGGACCGGAGAGTAGCCCCCGCCGCCCAGCGCGAGCCACCGCCCCCCGGTGACCTCGGTGGCCAGGTCCCGCAGGGCCAGGTAGGTGGTGCGCTGGCCGTCCACGGTGAGCATCAGGTCCGCGAGAGGGTCCTCGCGGTGCGCGTCCGCGCCCTGCTGGGTGACCAGGATCTCCGGCTTGAACGCCCGGATCAGCCCGGGCACCACGGCGTGGAACGCCCGCAGCCAGGCGGCGTTGCCGGTGCCGCCGGGCAGCGCCACGTTGACCGCGGTGCCCTGCGCGGCGCCGACGCCGAGCTCGGTCGGCCAGCCGGTACCGGGGAACAGGGTCAGCGGCGACTCGTGCAGGGACACGGTGAGCACCCGGGGGTCGTCGTAGAAGGCCGCCTGCACCCCGTCGCCGTGGTGCGCGTCGACGTCGACGTAGGCGACCCGGCGGACGCCGGCCTCGAGCATGGCCATGATGCCCAGGGCCGCGTCGTTGTAGACGCAGAAGCCGGACGCGTGGTCGGGCATCGCGTGGTGCAGGCCGCCGCAGAAGTTCACCGCCCGGTCCACCCGGCCCTGCACGATGGCCCTGGCCGCGTCGATCGAGCCGCCGGCGATCAACGCCGCGTTCTCGTGCATGCCGGGGAAGATCGGGTTGTCGTCGGTGCCCAGTCCGTGCCCGACGGCGATCGGCACCGACCCGGAGGCCGCCCGCACGGCCGCGATGTATCCGGGAGTGTGCACCCGGCCGAGCGCCTGGTCGTCGGCCTGCTCCGGGACCAGCACCTCGTAGGCGTCCAGCACGCCCAGTTCGTCGGCCAGTGCCCAGGTCAGTTCCCAGCGCAACGGGTGCAACGGGTGGTGGCCGCCCAGGTCGTAGCCGAGCATTCGTCGATCCCACACCACCAGCGGCGTCGCCATCGAGTCAGGCTAACCCCGCCCGACGTGACGGGCCGGGCTCGGTGCCGTCAGCCGCCGGCGGCGACGGGCCGGCCGAGCGCGCACCACTGCGAGTACGAGCCCGGATACAACGTCACCGGCACCCCGATCAGCTCGCCGGCCAGCACCAACTGGCACGCGGTCACCCCGGATCCGCAGGAGGCCACGACCGGGGCACCCGACGACGCCGCGGCGGTCAGCCCGGCCGCGTCGAACGCCGCCGCCATGTCGGCGGCCGCGCGATAGGTGCCGTCGGACCGCATCAGGTCGGCGATCGGCAGGTTCACCGCACCCGGAATGTGGCCGGCGACCGGATCGAGCGGCTCGACCTCGCCGCGGTAGCGGGCCGCCGCGCGCACGTCGACCAGCACGCCGTCGGGGGCGCCGGCGACCCGCGCGGCCTCGTCGACGGTGCTGACCGGCAGGGCGCCCGGCCGGACGGTGATCGTCCCCGGCGGCCGGGGCGGCGGCGCGCCGGCCTCGGTCGGCCTGCTCGGGTCGGCCGTCCACGCCGGGAGGCCACCGTCCAGCACCCGGACCGCGGTCAGGCCGGCCCACCGCAACAACCACCAGGCGCGGGCCGCGGACAGGCCCGAGCCCCCGTCGTAGACGACGACCTCGGAGCCGTCGGCCAGTCCCACCCGGCGCAGTGCCCGCTGCAGATCGGCCGCGTCGGGCAGCGGATGCCGGCCGCCCATGCCCGGCGCGCCGGCCAGGTCGCGATCCAGATCGAGGAAACGCGCACCCGGCAGGTGCGCGTCCAGGTATCCCGGTTCGTCGCTGCCGGACAGCGACCAGCGGACGTCCAGCACGACCGTGCCGGGCGGCTCGGCCCACCGACCGGCCAGTTGCTCGGCGGTGATCAGCGGGTTCACGGTGGCGAAGGTCATCGGTGACTATTGTGGAGTACTCGACTCGGACGGGTTTGCGCACGCCCGCCGAACGGCTCCCGGTCCACCCACCAGGTCCGGCGCGTTCAGGTGTCCGTCCGGCCATCCGAGTACGATCGCGTGCGCGAAGAAGGGGAAGCCGAGCCGTGAACGACCTGATCGACACGACGGAGATGTACCTGCGGACGATCTTCGAGCTGGAGGAGGAGGGCATCGTCCCGCTGCGGGCCAGGATCGCCGAGCGGCTGAACCAGAGCGGGCCGACGGTCAGCCAGACGGTGGCCCGGATGCAGCGCGACGGGCTGCTGGTGGTGTCCGACGATCGTCATCTGGAACTCACCGACCTCGGCCGGGAACGGGCCGTCGCGGTGATGCGCAAGCACCGGCTGGCCGAGCGGTTGCTGCTGGACGTCATCGGGCTGGACTGGCAGGACGTGCACGTGGAGGCCTGCCGGTGGGAGCACGTGATGAGCGAGCAGGTCGAGCAGCGCCTGGTGACGCTGCTGGGTCACCCCCGGACGTCCCCGTACGGCAACCCGATCCCCGGGCTCGACCACCTGGGCGAGTCCGCTCCCCCGGTCACCGAGACGCATCGGGACCTGATCGGCGCGGACGTCGCGGC
This sequence comes from uncultured Actinomycetes bacterium, assembly GCA_964497705.1. Lineage (GTDB taxonomy): Bacteria > Actinomycetota > Actinomycetes > Mycobacteriales > Nakamurellaceae > Nakamurella. Next base: position 33,837 of record CAZCEH010000026.1, read on the forward strand.
CGGCCGGGGCGGCCGGTACGAGGTGCGCCGGATCATCGAGATCGTGCAGAACCAGCCGCAGGTGATGGACCGGCTGCACCGCGGCGGGGTGATCCCCGGGGCGGTGCTGGAGTTCGCGGTCCGCGGCGATGCGATGGTGGTCGTCGACGGGGCGATCACCACCGAGTTGTCGCCGGACATCGCGCACGGCATCCACGTCCGCCCCGCCGCCTGAGACCACAAGGCCGGACCGGCGTGCGGCCGATCCGGCCGGGGCCGCCCGAGGGGGCCAGCGATGGATGACCAGACGGTCGTCGTACTGGTGCTGCTGCCGCTGATCGCGGTGCTGGCGCCGGTGCTGTCCACGGTGATCGGGCGGTGGGTGCGGATACCGCTGGTGGTGTTCGAAATCGTCCTCGGCATGCTGTTCGGCCCGCCGCTGCTCGACTGGGTGCACCCCAACCCGACCACCGACAAGCTGTCCGACCTGGGCCTGTGCATGCTGTTCTTCCTGGCCGGCAACGAGATCGACTTCGGCAAGATCGGCGGCCGGCCGCTCAACCGGTCGATCACCGGATGGCTGTTCGCCCTGGCCGTCGGCGTGGGCATCGGCGTGCTGCTGGCCCCCGGCGCGGCCGCCGGGGTCTTCGTCGGGGTGGCACTGACCAGCACCGCGCTGGGCACGCTGATGCCGATCCTGCGAGACGCCGGCGAGCTGCGGACGCCGTTCGGCACCGCGGTCATCGCGATCGGCGCGGTCGGCGAATTCGGCCCGTTGATCGCGATCTCGCTGTTCCTGTCCGGCCGCAAGCCCGGCGCCGCGACCATCGTCCTGCTGGCCTTCGTGATCATCACCGCGCTGGCCATCTACCTGGCCGGCCGCGGCCCCTATCCCCGGCTGCACGCGCTGATCACCACCACCCTGCACACCAGCGGACAGTTCGCCATCCGGCTGGTGCTGCTGCTCCTGCTGGCGCTGGTCGCGTTGAGCGTGCTGCTGGGTCTGGACATGCTGCTGGGCGCGTTCGCCGCCGGGGTGATTGCCAAGCTGCTGCTGTCCGGCGCCGACCCGCACGACCTGGAGGCCGTTGAGGGCAAGCTGGAGGCGGTCGGCTTCGGGTTCCTGGTGCCGATCTTCTTCATCAGCACCGGCCTGAACTTCGATCTGGCCGCGCTGGTGTCGGACCCGGCCACCCTGCTGTTGCTGCCGGTGTTCCTGGTGCTGCTGCTGCTCGTCCGGGGTTCGTCGACGCTGTTCACCTCGCGTGGATTCGCGGCGCCGGACCGGCGGGCGATCCTGCTGCTGGGTGCGACCGGGCTGCCGATCATCGTGGCGGTCACCGACATCGGCGTCGACGACGGTGCGCTGGCCACCGGGACCGCCGCCGCGCTGGTCGGCGCGGGGATGCTGTCGGTGCTGCTGTTCCCGCTCATCGGGCTCGCCCTGCACCGCGCCGCGCCGGACGGCGCGATCAAGCCCGCCGACCGCGGCGCCCCGGAGATCGCCGAGGAGGGCTGAGGCCCAGGCATCCGTACGCTTGACCGGTGACCGTCGCCACCGACGCCGATCCCGGTGTCCGCATCCCCGACACCCCGCGGAGCGCGACCAGCAGCGCGCCGCTGATGTCGGCCGCCGCCGCAGCGGACGTCCTGGCCGGGCGCCGGCTGATCGTGCTGACCGGGGCAGGTCTGTCCACCGACTCGGGGATCCCGGACTACCGCGGGCCGGACTCGCCGCCCCGCTCGCCGATGACCTACGACGAGTTCGTTTCCGGACCGGCGGCCCGGCAGCGGTACTGGGCGCGCAGCCACATCGGCTGGCAACGTCTGGGTAGCGCCCGGCCCAACAATGGCCACCGCGCGCTGGCGTCCCTGGAGGTCGCCGGGGTGGTGCGTGCGCTGATCACCCAGAACGTGGACGGGCTGCATCGGGCAGCGGGCAGCCGCGCGGTGATCGACCTGCACGGCCGGATCGACCGGGTGATCTGCCTGACCTGCGGCGAGGCGACCACCCGACTGGACCTGCACCACCGGTTGGACGCGGCCAACCCGAACTTCGCCGGGCACGCCGACGTGCGCACCGCGCCGGACGGCGACGTCGAGCTGGAGGAGACGTCCGGATTCACCCTGGTCGGCTGCCGGCGCTGCGGCGGCGAGCTCAAACCGGACGTGGTGTTCTTCGGCGAGAACGTGCCCAAGGCCAGGGTGGCGCAGGCGTACGCGGCCATGGCGCAGGGCGATGCGCTGCTGGTGGCCGGGTCGTCGCTGACGGTCATGTCCGGATTGCGGTTCGTCCGGCACGCCGCTCGGCTCGGTTGGCCGATCGTCATCGTCAACCGCGGCGTCACCCGCGGCGACCCGCTGGCCGCCGGTCGGGTGGACGCGGGCTGCTCGGAGACGCTGACCGCGCTCGCACGCGGGCTCGACGGCTGAGCCCGCGTAGCTGCGCTTCAGCTGCAATGCAGGCATAATAGCTGCATGCCTGCGATCACCATCCGGAACGTGCCCGAGGACGTCCGCAACAAACTGGCCGCCCGCGCCGCGAGCCGCGGACAGTCCCTGCAGGAATACCTCCGCGCCGAGCTGATCTCATCGGCGAGCCTGATGACGGTCGATGAGCTGATCGAACGGGTGCGCCCACTCACGGCGACCAGCCCGGTGAGCACCGCGGAGATCCTGGATGCTCTTGACGCCGACCGGCGATGACCGCAGCCGACTCAGACCATAGGGTGGCCGACGCGTCGGTGATCGTCGCCCTGTTGATCGGCGAAGGGGCCAACGGGCAATGGGCCGAAACTCAATGCGCAGACAAGCAACTCGTTGCCCCCGAAATCCTGCCGTTCGAAGTCGCCAATGCTCTGCGCCGGAGCGAGCGATCCGGCGTCATCAGCGGCCATCGAGCCGAACTGGCTCACCGCGGGCTGGTGGGCACACAGATCCAATACGTCCCCTACCCGGTTCTGGCCGATTCCATCTGGACGTTGCGCCATCAGGTCTCGACGTACGACGCCGGATACTGCGCGTTGGCGCAGGCTCTCGGAGCGCCACTGCTGACGCTTGATCAGCGACTCGTTCGAGCGGTTGGGCGCCAACTCGACGTGCGGACCCCGCCCTCATGAGGTGTCATCACACATCCGGGTCGGACGATCATGCACCCGAATCGAGCAGCCCGACCGCATTCGACGCCGGCAACTGACGCATCTGATGCGTGCCGGGGTAGCATCAGATGCATGAGGACCACGATCGACCTCGACCCGATCGTGCTGGCAGCGTTGAAGGAGCGGCAGCGGCGTGAAGGCAAGACCCTGGGGGCGCTGGTGTCGGAATTGTTGAGCAAGGCACTGGCCGACGAGCCTCCGGCGCCGACAACCGACTTCCAATGGCCCGTCAAATCGATGGGCACTCCACTGATCGACATCGAGGACAAGGAAGCTCTCTGGGACGTGCTGGACCGACGCGACTGATGTCCTACACCGTCGATGCCAACATCCTGATCTACGCGAGCAACGCCGATGCGCCCGAACATTCGCGCGCACAGACCATCGTGAGGCGAATGCTCTCAGGCCCGGAGTTGTCCGTTGCCTTGTGGCCGGTACTGATGGGGTTTCTTCGGGTATCGACAAACCCGCGGATCATGCCGATCCCGCTGACCATCGATGAGGCGTCCACGGTTGTCGATCATTTGATGGCCGCGCCTGCGGTCCGGATCGCCGGCGACGCGCCGACCTTCTGGTCGAGCTTCCGGTCGCTCCGCATCGGGACACCGATCCGAGGAAATGACGTCATGGACGCCGCAATCGTGGCGCTGATGCACAGCAACGGCGTCTCCACGATCTACACCCGCGACCGCGGTTTTCGCCGGTTCGACGGGATCAAGGTCATCGACCCGTTCGCCTGATCGACCGGCCCCGACCGAGAGGCCACCTTCCGCTCTCCACGGTGCCTCGGAAGGACGGAGCGTGGCCCCTCGATCGAGTCCCTTATCCGGCCTTACTCAGCTGAACTCGCACCTTCGCGTTCACCCCGGTGCCGACCATCAGGTCGGCCGAACCCGACCAGTCCCGGGCCGGCGCCGCGCTGAGCACGCCCTCCTCACTCACCGCGAGCACCTGTTCGGCCAGCCACGCCCAGCGGCCGAGCACCGCGGCCCGCGCGACGGAATCCTCGGTCACCACGACCAGTTCGATCCGGTCCGAGACATCCAGCCCGACGCTCTTGCGCAGATCCTGGATGCCGCGGGCGACATCGCGGACCAGCCCGTCGGCGACCAGATCCTCGTCCAGCGCGGTGTCCAGCGCGACGAACCCACCGGAACCGAGCAGCCCGACGGCGTCGGAGGAGGCGCCGGCCGCGGACAGCTCCAGGGTGTACTCGCCCTCGACCAGCGGCACTCCCCCGCAGGTCACGCTGCCGTCCTCGGCGACCGTCCAGTCCCCGGCCTTGGCGGCCTTGATCACCTGCTGCACCTGCTTGCCCAGCCGCGGACCGGCCGCCCGCGCGTTGACGGTGAGCCGGCGGGCGACCCGCTCGTCGTGCTCGGCCAACTCGGTGACGTCCACGGTGCGGACGTTGACCTCGTCGGCCAGCAGCGCCGCGAACGGGGCCAGCGCGGCGACGTCGCGCACCGCCACCGTCATCGACGCCAGCGGCTGGCGGACCCGCAGCTTGCCGGCCTTGCGAACCGACAACGCGACGGAGGCGACCTCCCGGACCTCGTCCATCGCCGCCACCAGGTCGGCGTCCAGCGGCAGCTCGTCCGAGGCGGGCCAGTCGGTCAGGTGCACCGACCGCGCCCCGGTGAGCCCCCGGTAGATCACCTCGGTGGTCAGCGGCAGCAGCGGCGCGGCCACCCGGCACACCGTCTCCAGCACCGTGTGCAGCGTGTCGATGGCGTCCGCCTCGCCGTCCCAGAACCGCTGCCGGGACCGGCGGATGTACCAGTTGGTCAGCCCGTCCAGGTACACCCGGACCGCCTGGCAGCCGCCGGCCAGGTCGTAGGCGTCCAGCGCCGTGGTGACGTCGCGGACCAGCTCGGCGGTCTTGGCCAGGACGTACCGGTCGAGCACGTCGGTCGAGTCGGCCCGTGCCGAACCGGCGACACCCGCGGCGTTGGCGTACAGCGACAGGAACGACCAGGCGTTCCACAGCGGTAGCACCGCCTGCCGGACGCTGTCCCGGATGCCCTGCTCGGTGACGATCAGGTCGGCGCCCCGCAGGATCGGCGAGGACATCAGGAACCAGCGCATCGCGTCCGAACCGTCCCGCTCGAACACCTGACCCACGTCCGGGTAATTTCGGCGGGACTTGCTCATCTTCTGCCCGTCGTCGCCGAGCACGATGCCGTGCGCCATGCAGGTGACGAACGACGGCCGGTCGAACAACGCCGTGGCCAGCACGTGCAGCGTGTAGAACCAGCCGCGGGTCTGCCCGTTGTACTCGACGATGAAGTCGCCCGGATAGTGGTGCTCGAACCAGTCCCGGTTCTCGAACGGGTAGTGCACCTGGGCATACGGCATCGAGCCGGACTCGAACCAGCAGTCCAGCACCTCCGGCACCCGGCGCATGGTCGACCGGCCGGTCGGATCGTCCGGGTTGGGCCGGGTCAGCTCGTCGATCATCGGCCGGTGCAGGTCGGTCGGCCGCACGCCGAAGTCCCGCTCCAGCTCGTCCAGCGAGCCGTACACGTCGACCCGCGGGTAAGCCGGGTCGTCGGAGGTCCACACCGGGATCGGCGAGCCCCAGAACCGGTTCCGGGAGATCGACCAGTCGCGGGCACCCTCCAGCCACTTGCCGAACTGGCCGTCCTTGATGTGCGCCGGCACCCACCTGATCTGCTGGTTCAGTTCGACCATCCGGTCCCGGAAGCGGGTGACCGCGACGAACCAGGACGACACCGCCCGCTGGATCAGCGGGGTGTCGCAGCGCCAGCAGTGCGGGTACGGGTGCTCGTAGCTGTCCCGTCTGATGAGCAAACCGGCAGTCTTCAGATCCGCCATGATCGGGATGTTCGCGTCGAACACCTGGTAGCCCTCGTACGGCGCCACCGCATTGGTGAACCGGCCCTGCGGGTCGACCGGGTTGACCACCTCGATGCCGGCGGCATCGGTGACTGCCTTGTCCTCCTCACCGAACGCGGGCGCGATGTGCACCACGCCGGTGCCGTCCTCGGTGGACACGTAGTCGGCGGTCAGCACCTGATGGGCGTTCTGCCTTCCGACGAAGAAGTCGAACGGCGGGGTGTACCGGGTGCCGACCAGTTGGTTGCCGGTGTACCGGGCGAGCACCTGCGGCTCGTCGCCCAGTTCCTTGGCGTACGCACCCAGGCGTGCCTCGGCGAGCAGGTACCGGCCGGCGAACGGGCCGGTGGACTCGACGACCACATAGTCGATGTCCGGGCCGACCGCGGCCGCCAGGTTGGACGGCAGCGTCCAGGGCGTGGTGGTCCAGATCAGCGCGTTGGCGCCGTCCAGGTTCTCCTCGTCCGAGCGCAGCCGCAACGAGACCGTGACCGCCGGGTCCTGCCGCGACCGGTAGGTGTCGTCCATCTTGGTCTCGGTGGCCGACAGCGGGGTCTCGCACCGGATGCAGTACCAGAGCACCCGGTAGCCCTCGTAGATCAGGCCCTTGTCCCACAACGTCTTGAAGGCCCACATGACCGACTCCATGTAGTCCAGGTCGAGGGTCTTGTAGTCGTTCGCGAAGTCGACCCACCGGGCCTGCCGGGTGACGTACTCCTCCCATTCGTGGGTGTACCGGAGCACGGACTGCCGGCAGGCGTCGTTGAACGCCTCGATGCCCATGCCGACGATCTCCGACTTGTGCTTGATGCCCAGCTGCCGCTCGGCCTCCACCTCGGCAGGCAGGCCGTGGGTGTCCCAGCCGAATCGCCGCTCGACCCGGCGGCCGCGCATGGTCCGGTAGCGCGGCACCACGTCCTTGACGTACCCGGTGAGCAGGTGACCGTAGTGCGGCAGGCCGTTGGCGAACGGCGGCCCGTCGTAGAAGACGTACTCGTTGGCGCCGTTCTCGCCGGCGTCCCGCCGCTCGATCGAGGCCTGGAAGGTGCCGTCCTTGGCCCAGTAGGCCAGGACGTCGCGTTCCAGCGCGGGAAAGTCGGGGTGGGCGCCGACCTCGGTGGCACCCGCTCGCGGGTAGCCGGGCCGGCCGGGGTCAACGGAGGTGCTCATCCCTGGTACTCCTCGTCGCTGCAGGTCACAGTGGTGCTGACGGTCTGCAGGGACGAGGCGCGACCGTGTCCGGCCGCGTCCCGCGGTACCACCCCGCTTGCCCGACCGGATGGCCGGGCCGCTCGTTCGCCGGCTGTGTCGGGCCGGACCCGTTCGGGTCTAGTGAGAACTCGGGCCCGCGCCCGCAGGGCGCCGCCGGGGTTCCGTTCTTCCGAATGGCTCGCCGGTGATGGCCGGGTCAATGCCGTTGCTGGTCAGGTGTCGCTTCGACCAAGCGTAACGCCGCCGGGCCAGCGAAATTCCGGACCGGAGGTCAGTCGCCAGGGCCGGAGGTCACCGCGACCGGCTGCTGTTCCCGCGAGCCGCCGTCGTCGAGTTGGGCCAGCTGCTCGCTGATCCAGCTCTTGAGCCGGCCGCGGTACTCGCGCTCGTAGCCGCGCAGGTCGTCGATCTTCTTCTCCAGGCCGACCTTCTCGTTGTCCAGCTTGCCCAGCGTCTCGTCGTAGCGCGCCTTGGCCTCCCGGTCGAGGTTCTCGGCCTTGGTCCGGCTGTCCCGCTCGGCCGCCTCGGCCCGCGCCGTCGCGTCCGAGAGCAGGGCCTCGGCCTGGCTCTTGGCGTCGGCCACGGCCTTCTCCGCCTCGGCCTTGGCCTCGCCGGTCAGCCGGTCGGCGGTCTCCTGCGCCAGCCCGAGCAGCCGCGCGGCCGCGGAGTGCGCCTCACCGGTGGACATCGGGGTCTCCGCGGAAGCAGCCTTGGTCAGCGGCACGGTCTGCCCGCCGCCGCCCTGTTCGGCCTTGCCCTTCAGCTCCGCGTTCTCCTCGATGAGCCGAGCCAGCTCGGCCTCCACGACATCGAGGAAGGCGTCGACCTCGTCCTCGTCGTAACCGCGTTTGCCGATCGACGGCTTCTTGAACGCAACGTTGTGCACGTCGGCGGGGGTCAGCGGCATGACTTACTCCTCGATGGCTCTTCTTGGTGCCAGTCTCTTGGTGCTCAGCTCTTGGTGCTCAGCGCACAGCGCTCGCCGTGATCTTCAAGCATCTTAGTCGGCCCGGCGTCCACCAAACCGTCACGCGCGCTCTGCTCGCACCGATGGCCGAGCCCCGCCGCGAACCGGCGGCGGGTGGATCCCCGGGGGCCGCCTACAGGGCGGCGAGCGCGAGCCGGGCGACCACTTCCATCAGGATGTACACGATGATCAGCAGCACGATGATGCTCAGATCGAACCCGACGCCGCCGAGCCGGACCGTGGGGATGATCTTGCGGAACAGCTTCACCGGCGGATCGGTGGTGACGTACAACACCTCCATGGCGACCGCCGGGGCACCCGCGGGCCGCCACGTGCGGGCGAACACCCGCACGAACTCGATGACGATGCGACCGAGCAGGGCCAGGCGGAACAGCCACAGCAGCAGGTAGACCACCTGCCAGAGAACGTTCACGTCTCCACTTCTACCTGATCGGGCGAACCGAATTCCACCGCGACGCCCCACTCGGCCCGACCGGAGGGCCGCGTCAGGCAACGCCGAACGCGCCGACCCCCTGCGGCTCGGGGGGAACGGCGCGTGCGGCAGCGAAGCGGAGCGGTCAGCGGGCGCGGCCTCCGGCATACGCCGGGCGGGCGGCGTAGTCGGGCTCGTAATCGGGCAGGTCGGACATCTCGGTGTCGGGCGGCAGCAGCATGAAGACCTTGGTGGTGACCTTGTCAATCGAGCCGCGCAACGCGAAGGCGAGACCGGCGGCGAAGTCGACCAGCCGACGGGCCCCGCCGTCGTCCATCTCGGTCATGTCCAGGATCACCGGCTTACCCTCGCGGAACTTCTCGCCGATCACCCGCGCCTCGCTGAATCCGGTCAGCTTGACGGTGACCGGGCGGATGGCACCCGCGGATTCCCCGTAGTCGCGTCGAACGTCCGGGCGGGCCTGAACGGCCAGCGCACCATGGGTCGCCGGCGCCTCGTAACCGGTCGGCACGGCACGCGGCCCGGTCTGGTACGGCGACGGCCGGCCGTGGTCGTAGTGATCGTCGTACTCGGGGTCCCGGTCGGCCTCGTACCCCTCGGCGTAACCACCGTCGTGGTACTGGCCGTCGTGGTACTCCTCGCCGTACTCGTCACGGCGGCCGTCCTCAGGGACCAACCCCAAAAAGGCCCCCACCTTGCGCCATGATCCCATGTCGTCCCGATCCTTCCGCTGTCGATCACTACCGGCCGGGGCGCTGATCCGGGGCCGGATTCCAGGCCCGTCCAGCGGAGCCGCACGGCCCGCCCGACAGGTCTCGAAAGGCAGGCCGCGCGAACCGATTTCCACGCCTGACGGTGAGGCTATCGCCGATCGTCGGGTGGAATGTGGTGCGACACACCCGGCCGGTCACCATGTCTGCGCGTGCGTCACGGCGTCCGCCAGATCAGGCCCGCCTGCCGTCCGGTCGGCGCGCCGCGGCGGTGGCTGAACAGGTCCGGATCGGTGTACGTACAACGACTGTCGGTTTCGATCCGGCGGATGCCCAGGGCGGTCAGCTGTCTGCGCAGGCCGGCCCGCAGATCCAGGCCGGGCACGCCTCGTTCGGTGGTGCAGGCCGAGCCTGGAAGAACGCGCTCGACCTCGTCGCGCATGTCCGCGGGCACCTCGTAGCAGCGACCGCAGATCGCCGGCCCCAGCCACACCCGGATCGCGGCGACGTCGGCGCCGACCTCGCGCATGGCACCGACCAGTTGTCCGGCGATGCCGTCCGCGGCACCGCGGCGGCCGGCGTGGGCGGCGCCGATCACCCCGGCCTCCGGATCGCCGGCCAGGATCGGCACGCAATCCGCGGCGAGCACACCCAGAGCGAGGCCGGCCGCGGTGGTGACGATCCCGTCGCAGTCGGGCGCAACACGGTCGGGCCCAACACGGTCGGGCACGGGTCCGGTCGCCGGGTCCGGATCCGCTGGGTCCGGACCCGGCAGGTCCGCACCCACCCGGCGGATCGTGGTGCCGTGCACCTGGCGCATCCACACCAGCCGCCCGATCGGAAGGCCGACCCGCTCGGCGACGAGCGACCGGTTGACGCGCACCGCCGCTGGATCGTCCCCGACCGCACCGCCCAGATTCAGACTGTCGTAGGGGACCGCCGACACACCTCCGCGCCGGGTCGTGAACAGGGTCCCGATCACCGGCGCTGAGGTGTCTGCGTGGCGGACGTCGGTCCGATCAGCGCTTCATGAACGACGGCACGTCGACATCGTCGTCGTCCAGGTCGAGCTGCTGGCGGCCCCGACCGACCGGCGCCCCCTGGTGCTGCGGCGCCTGGGCCGGATAGCGCCCGGGTGCCTGCTGCTGGTACGCGGGGGCGGCCCCACGGGACGGCGGCGGCGGGGTCGTCGCGTACTGCGGCTGTGGCGGCATCTGCGGCTCGGGGCGCTGCGGGTGCGACGAGAAGCCGCCGGTGCCGTTGCCGTTCAGACCGCCACCGTCCAGGCCACCGCCGTTCGGGCCGCCGCCGTTGACTCCCGCGCCGTGGCCCAACCCGTTCAGCCGTCCGCTGGGACCGCCGACGGCCGCCCGTGCCCGCTGGTCGATGCTGGGCGGCAGCACCGACGGGCTGGAGTCGAACCCGGCGGCGATGACGGTGACCCGCACCTCGTCGCCGAGCGAGTCGTCGATGACCGTGCCGAAGATGATGTTCGCGTCCTCGTGGGCGGCCTCCTGGACCAGCGAGGCGGCCTCGTTGATCTCGAACAGGCCGAGGTCGCTGCCGCCGGCGATGGACAGCAGCACGCCGTGCGCGCCGTCCATCGACGCCTCCAGCAGCGGCGAGTTGATCGCCTTCTGTGCGGCCTGCACGGAGCGGCCCTCGCCACGCGCGGAACCGATGCCCATCAGCGCGGTGCCGGCACCGGCCATCACCGACTTGACGTCGGCGAAGTCGACGTTGATCAGGCCCGGGGTGGTGATCAGGTCGGTGATCCCCTGCACGCCGTTGAGCAGCACCTCGTCGGCCGAGCGGAACGCGTCCATCAGGGAAACGCCCATGTCGCCGAGCTGCAGCAGCCGGTCGTTCGGAATCACGATGAGGGTGTCGCACTCGTTGCGGAGCATCTTGATGCCCTCTTCGGCCTGCCCGCCGCGCCGACGACCCTCGAACTGGAACGGCCGGGTGACGACGCCGATGGTCAGCGCACCCAGCTTGCGGGCGATCGAGGCGACCACCGGCGCGCCACCGGTTCCTGTGCCACCGCCTTCCCCAGCGGTGACGAAGACCATGTCCGCGCCCTTGAGCACCTCCTCGATCTCCTCGCGGTGGTCCTCGGCCGCCTTGCGCCCGACGTCCGGGTTCGCCCCGGCACCCAGGCCGCGGGTCATCTCCCGGCCCACGTCCAGCTTGACGTCGGCATCCGACATCAGCAGCGCCTGGGCGTCGGTGTTGATCGCGATGAACTCGACCCCGCGCAGGCCGACCTCGATCATCCGGTTGATGGCGTTCACGCCGCCGCCGCCGATGCCGACGACCTTGATGACGGCCAAGTAGTTGTGCGGTGGCGTCATTCGCCTTCGCCTTTCTTGTTCGGCCCGGCGGTTACCGAACCACTCGTGCACTGACTGCGGACGCACCGGTGGTGCCTGACCAACCGTTCCGTTCGGCGTGTCGAACCCTCAACCTCAACCACACGGTTATAGTTATGTCAGGTAGTGGCGCTGGCGTTGAAGGTAGGTGCGCGGCCAACTCGGGCCTCGGAGGCGCGCCGCGCGTCGCCGGAGTTTGTCGTGATTCGCCGTGACCCGGAACCGGCACGGCCGTGGCGGCTCGCCGGTTCCGGTCACCGATCCGCTCATCGACCCACTCACCGATCGGGAATCGGACGCTGTCGTACCGCCGGCGCACGATGGGGACATGACGACGAACGCGGCGGACCGGCCCGCCCTGCGACCTCCGGCGAACCGGGTCGCCGGCCGCGCCGTCTGGTACTGGTTCGTCCGGGCGCTGGCCGGCTGGTGCGTCGTGCTGGCCGCCCAGCTCGTCGCGCTGCTCCTGGACTGGCCGGTGCCGCCGGCGAAGTCCGCGGTGCTGATCGGCACCGTCGTACTGGCGGTCGCCCACGTGTCGGTGATGCCGCGGTGGCGCTACCGGGTGCATCGCTGGGAGTTGACCGACATGGCGGTGTACACGCGCACCGGATGGTGGACCCAAGAGTGGCGCATCGCGCCGCTGACCCGGGTGCAGACCGTTGACACCTCCCGTGGACCGGTCGCCGGGCTCTTCCGGCTCGCCGAGTTGACCGTGACCACCGCGTCGGCCGCCGGCCCACTGAAGATCGATGGCCTTGACGAGGACACCGCGGCACGGCTCGCCGCCGCCATCACGGCGGCGGCGGAGTCGACGAAGGACGACGCGACGTGACCGGCCCCACCGACGCCCGGCCGTCCGCGCTCGGCGTGCCCGGCTCGGCGGTGGACGCCGGATCCGCCGAACCGGACGTGCCCTGGCGTCGCCTGTCCCCCGGGATGCTGCTGGTCGAACCGGTGCGCGAGCTCATCCGGTTCATCCCGATGCTGCTGGTGCTGCTCATCGCCGGCGCCAACAGCGAGAGCGGGCCGCCCTGGGGACTGATCGGCACGGTGGTGGTCGTCGCGCTCGGCGTCGCCCGTTACCTGTCGACCCGGTTCCGGATCACGGCCGCCGTGGTCGAGGTCCGGCGCGGAATCGTCCAGCGCAAGCAGCTGACCGTGCCGCGTGACCGCATCCGCACCATCGACGTCAGCGCCCATCCGCTGCAGCGGCTGCTGGGCCTGGTCCGGGTCGACATCGGCACCGGCAGTTCGCACGCGCACGCCCCGCCGCTACGACTGGACGGGCTGCGCGCCTCGGCGGTCCCGGGCCTGCGCGCCGAACTGCTGCATCGCGCCTCCCGGACACCGGCCGCCGCGGTGTCACCGCGCCCGGACGCCGCCGCGTCGTCCGGGACCGACCGATCGGCCGGGCCGGCCTTGCCCGACCCGGCCCACCCGGACCCGGTGGAGTCGGCCCAGGAGGGGTCGGCCCAGGCGGGGTCGGCCCAGGCGGGGTCGGCCCAGGCGGGGTCGGAGCCCACCCAGGCGGATCCGGCCGAGGTCGAGTTGGCCCGGCTGCGGCCGGGTTGGATCGCGTTGGCCCCGGCGACCCTGTCCGGTGTGGCCACCGGCGCGGTGTTGATCGGGTTCGGTTTCCGGCTGATGCGTGAGGCGCGCCTGGATCCGACCCAGTTCGGTCCGATCCAGCAGGCGTTGGGATACCTGCGCGGGCACTCCGTCTGGCTGGACGTCGCGGTGTCCGCGGCGATCGTCATGCTGCTCGTGGCGATCCTGTCGGTCGCCGGATACGTGCTGTCCTTCTGGGGCTTCCGGCTGACCCGGCACACCGGCGGCACCCTGCAGGCCAGCCGCGGCCTGCTGACCACCAGGTCGACCAGCATCGCCGAGCACCGGCTCCGCGGGGCGCAACGACGGGAGCCCCTCGTGCTGCGATGGGCCCACGGTGCCCGGTTGCACGCGGTGGCCACGGGACTGCGGCGGGGCGGCGGCGAAGGGGGTGGCGGCAGCACCCTGCTGATGCCGCCGGCTCCTGTCGCCGACGTCCTGCGGGTCGAGGCGACGGTGCTGGGCGACGAACGGCTGGTGCGCGAACCGCTGCGGCCGCACGGCCCGGCCGCGCGGCGACGCCGGTACACCCGGGCGCTGGTGGCGGCGGCGTTGATCCTCGCCGGGTCGGCGGCCCTCGCCTGGTGGGCCGGCCTACCGGCACCGCTGTACCCGTTCTGGGTCGCGGTGGTGCTGGCCGCGAGCCTGGCGCTGGCCGCCGACCGGTACCGCAACCTCGGCCACGCGGTGGTCGATGGTCACCTGGTCGTCGGGCTGGGCTCGCTGCACCGTCGCCGCACCGTGCTGACGGTCGACGGGGTGATCGGGGTGACGATTCGCCGGTCGGTGTTCCAACGACGCGCGGGGCTGGCCACCGTGATCGCCACCACCGCCGCCGGCGCCCAGCACTACGACGTCCCCGACCTGCCCGAGGCGGCGGCGATCGAGCTGGCCAGGACGCTGGTCCCGGTCTGCCGCGCGCTGATCGTCGAGCCCGGCGACACCGAGGCGGTCGGCCCGGATCCTCCCGGCACCCGAAGCCGGACCGACCGGGAACGAGGGGGCGGTGCCGATATCCACAAGAGCGGCCAAAGATAGCTGCCGGTGCGGATTTCGATGCGACCGACGGACCATTAGTCCAGGTTCTCGTCCTTGGTCGCGTAATTGGGCGTGCCGGGCGGGATCGGGTCGGGCTCGGCCGGGTCGATGTCCTTGGTCGCGAAGTTCGGTGTGCCCGGTGGGATCGGGTCGGGCTCGGCCGGGTCGATGTCCTTCGTCGCGAAGTCGGGCTCGGGCGCCTCACCCATTCGGGCCATCCGATCGGGTCGCTCGAGATCGGTTCGCGCGTAGTCGGGTCGGTTGTCGCTCACCGGGCCGGTTGCGTCGGTGCTGGCGTCGTGTCCGTCGGTGTCGTCGCGCTGCTCCATGTCACTCCACTGTGATCGAGTCACTCCATTGTGATCGACGGGCCGGTCGACGGGTTTCGCGACCGAGACCCCGGTGCTCCGCCCGAGTCGCCCGACGCGCGGGATGACGACAACGCGTCGATGATCGGCCGGCTTCCCGATCGTAGGCCGATCCCAGCGCCGCTGCACCGGCCGTGGCCCGGGATCCCGCCGCTGCGAGGACCGCGAGGTTGCGGTCCCGCGCGCCACTGGCAGACTGCCAGCAGAGGCCGGCGGCGCCGGGGCAGCACACGCTCCGCCCGGGCCGTTCGGCGCCGACATCGCCGCGGCGCAGGGTCGTGGCCGGCGCACGACCAGGGGTGACAGCATGAGTGTTCACACAATCCATCGCCACGGGGTCGGTGACGACCGTCCCGCTGTGACCGCCCGCACCGACGGGGGTC
Source organism: uncultured Actinomycetes bacterium (assembly GCA_964497705.1). GTDB lineage: Bacteria > Actinomycetota > Actinomycetes > Mycobacteriales > Nakamurellaceae > Nakamurella. Next base: position 48,948 of record CAZCEH010000026.1, read on the forward strand.
GTGCGCGATGACCCAGGGCGCCCGAGGCGGCGACAAGGACGGCGTCGACCAGATCCGCAATGTGGCGCTCGTCGGGCCGGGCGGTGCCGGCAAGACGATGCTGGTGGAGGCGGTGGCCCTGGCCACCGGCGCGATCAGCCGGCTCGGGTCCATCGAAAGTGGCACCACCGTCTGTGATTTCGAGGATGTCGAACGTCGGCTCGGTCGCTCCGTCTCGCTGTCGGTGGCCAGCGTGGTGGCCACCGACGTGCCGCAGATGCCCGGCCCGGTGCGGATCAACTTCGTGGACACGCCAGGTCACGCCGACTTCGTCGGCGAACTCCGGGCAGGCCTGCGGGCCGCCGACGCCGCGCTGTTCGTGGTGTCCGCCACCGACACGGCCGCCGCCGGCGGGTTGATCGACGGAGCCACCCGGATGCTCTGGCAGGAGTGTGCCGACGTCGGCATGCCCCGCGCGGTCGTCATCACGCATATCGACCAGCCACGCGGGGATTTCGCCGCCGCGGTGGAGAACTGCCAGCTGGCGTTCGGCGACGGTGTGCACCCCCTGTACCTTCCGCTGGACCCGGCCGGCGTCGATGCGCCCACCGCGCTCGTCGGCCTGCTGTCGCAGAACGTGTACGACATCGCCTCCGGCTCCCGGGTGGCCCGGCCGGCCGACGACGACGAACGGTCGGTGATCTCCAGCAGCCGGGATGCGCTGATCGAAGCGGTGATCACCGAGTCCGAGGACGACGGGCTGCTGGACCGCTATCTGGCCGGCGAGCCGGTCGGTTTCGACACGGTGGTGGACGACCTGGAGACCGCGGTCGCCCATGCCACCTTCCACCCCGTGCTGCCCTGCGTGGGCACCACCGGGCTGGGCGTCACCGAGCTGATCGAGGTGATCTGCCGAGGCTTCCCGCACCCCGAGGAGCACGTGCTGCCCCCCGTGTACACGCCGGCCGGGGCCGATCGGGAACCGCTCACCGGCAGCCCGGCCGGCCCGCTCGTCGCCGAGGTGGTCAAGACGACCACCGACCCCTACGTGGGCCGGATCTCCATCGTCCGGGTCTTCTCGGGCACCCTGCTGCCCGACGTCCCCGTGCACGTCTCCGGGCACTTCGCCCGGTTCTCCGGTCACCCGCAGGACGAGTCCTGGCACGCCGAGCACGACCTGGACGAACGCGCCGGCGCGATCTCCAGGCCGCTGGGCGGCACGCTGGCCGGCGTGCCCCGGGCGGTGGCCGGCGAGATCGTGTCGGTCGCCAGGCTCGCGCACGCGGAGACCAGCGACACCCTGTCCGACCCGGCCGACCCGGCCGTGCTATCGCCCTGGGTGATGCCCGAACCGCTGCTCCCGGTGGCCATCTCGGCCCGCTCGTCCAGCGAGGAGGACAAGCTCGTGCAGGGCCTGGCCCGGCTGCAGGCCGAGGACCCGACGGTCCGGGTCGAGGTCAATCCGTCGACCGGCCAGCTGCTCATGTGGACCATGGGCGAGCAGCAGCTGGAGGTGCTGCTCGACCGGCTGCGGACCCGCGCCGGCATCGAGGTCGCCGTCTCCCCGGTCCGCGTGGCGATCCGCGAAACGATCAAGGGCACCGGCGCGGCCCAGGGCCGGCACGTCAAGCAGTCCGGCGGGCACGGACAGTATGCGGTCGCCCAGATCGAGGTGGAACCGCTGCCCGAGGGCGGCGGGTTCGAGTTCGTCGACATGGTCGTCGGCGGCGCCGTGCCGCGCCAGTTCATTCCGAGCGTGGAGAAGGGCATCCGGGCGCAGATGGACAAGGGTGTCGACGGGCACCCGATGGTGGACCTGCGGGTCAAGCTGGTCGGCGGCAAGGCGCACAGCGTCGATTCCTCGGACGCGGCCTTCCAGATGGCCGGCTCGCTGGCGCTGCGCGAGGCGTCCACCGCCGCCGGCGTGCAGATCCTGGAGCCGATGGATTCGGTCACCATCACGATCGACGACGAATACGTCGGGGCGATCCTGGCCGACCTCGCGGCCAAGCGCGGCCGGGTCCGCGGCACCGAGTCAGCAGGGGACGGGCGCTCCTCGGTCCTGGCGGAGGTCCCGGAGCTCGAGTTCATCCGGTACGCCATCGAACTGCGTTCACTCGCCCACGGCACCGGCAGCTTCACCCGGGAGTACCTGCGACACGCACCGGCCCCGGAGCACGTGGTCAACCGGCTCAAGGCCGAGGAGAAACAGGACTGATCGATTGAGCCGGCTCCGACCCCGCGCTGAGTCGAACCGCGATGCGTTGGGTATGACCGTTATGCCGCTCTTGTCCTGGCAGGCATGATCGCTAGGAACAAGCGGTGCCCGGGGTGGTGCCGGCTGCCGCGCACCGGGAGACGTTCGGCCGTGGGGGTTTCCGGGTGGCGGAATCGGCGCCGCAGATCGTGTTGTCGCGACTCACATTGCCCGGGTGAACCGCCGGTCACCTGACGGGTCTAGCTTGTGCAGCATGTGGGATGTGTCCGAGGCAACCGCTCCCGCCGGTACGGCGGTGGCGTCGGATTCCTGGTCGGCTGCGGCCGCCGACGCACGCTACGCCGACGGTCTGGACCGCCTGCTGGCCAGCTACCGGGCGATCCCCGCCGACGAGCGGGTGCGACTGGCCAAGAAGACGTCCAACCTGTTCCGCAGCCGCGCGCGGGTCGCCGCACCCGGGCTGGACGTGTCCGGGCTCGGCGGCGTGCTTGCGGTCGACCCCGACACGATGACCGCGGACGTCGCAGGCACCTGCACCTACGAGGATCTGGTCGCGGCGACCCTGCCGCACGGACTCGCTCCCCTGGTCGTCCCGCAGCTGAAGACCATCACCGTCGGCGGCGCGGCCACCGGCGGAGGCATCGAATCCACCGCGTTCCGCAACGGGCTGGTGTACGACGACATCGTCGTGATGGACATCCTGACCGGTGCCGGCGAGGTGGTGACCGCCGCGCCCGGCGGCCCGAACGCCGACCTGTACTACGGGTTCGCCAACTCCTACGGCAGCCTCGGCTACGCCACCCGGCTGCGCGTTCGGCTGGAACCGGTCGAGCCGTACGTGGCGCTGCGACACCTGCGGTTCCACGACGTCGCCGATGTGCAGCAGGCGATGTCGCGGATCAGCGTGAGCCACGAACACGACGGGGAGCGCGTCGACTACCTCGACGGGGTGGTCTTCACCGGGACCGAGCAGTACCTGACCCTCGGCCGGAGAACCGCGGAACCGGGTCCGACCAGTGACTACACCGGCCAGCAGATCTACTACCGGTCGATCCGGCAGCGCACGACGGACCGGTTGACCATCCACGACTACCTGTGGCGGTGGGACACCGACTGGTTCTGGTGCTCACGGGCGTTCGGCACCCAGCAGCCGCTGGTCCGCCGGCTGTGGCCGCGGGCGCTCAAACGAAGCTCGGTCTACTGGAAGCTGGTGGCGCTCGACCGCCGGTTCGGCATCGCCGACCGGATGGAGCAGCTGCACGGACGACCGCCGTTCGAGCGAGTGGTGCAGGACATCGAGGTGCCGGTGGAACGCACCGCCGACTTCCTGACGTGGTTCCTGGAGAACGTGCCGATCGAGCCGATCTGGCTGTGCCCGTTACGGATTCCCCGCCGGGCCGACGCCGTCGCCGATCGACCGACCGATCCCAGCTGGCCGCTGCATCCGTTCGAACCGGACCGCACCTACGTCAACATCGGGTTCTGGTCGGTGGTGCCGCGACGCCCGGGTGAGCCGGAGGGTGCCGCCAACCGCCGGATCGAGGCGACGGTCAGCGATCTCGGCGGGCACAAGTCGCTCTACTCGGACGCCTTCTACAGCCGCGCGGAGTTCGCCGCCAAGTACGGCGGCGCGACCTACCGGGTGCTGAAGGACCGCTACGACCCCGATCATCGGCTGTTGGATCTCTACGACAAGGCGGTGCGACGACAATGACGACATTCAAGAACTCGATCACCTCCACCCACTTCCAGGCACCCAGGCCGACCCGCCACGACGGGCCGCTGACGGTCGCCCAGATGGCCGAGACCGTCACCGACGGGTCGTTGCCGTTCCGGCTCACCGCGTTCGACGGCAGCGAGGCCGGCCCGGTGGACGCTCCCGGCCTGCACATCCGGAACCGTCACGCGCTGAACTACATCCTCACCGCGCCCGGCGACCTGGGGCTGGCCCGCGCCTACATCGCCGGCGACATGGACCTGACCGGCGTGCATCCGGCCGATCCCTATCCGTTCCTGCGATTGATGGACGACGAGTTGCGTCTGCGCCGGCCGTCGCCCGGGGAGATCGTCGATCTGGTCCGCGGGGTCGGCCTGAAGACCCTGTGGCCGGCGACTCCGCCGCCGCAGGAGGCCACCCCCCGCTGGCTCCGGGTCGCGAACGGACTCGGGCATACCCGCCGCCGTGATTCGTCGGCGATCGGCCGGCACTACGACGTTTCCAACGAGTTCTACGAGGTGGTGCTCGGGCCGTCGATGACCTACACGTGCGCGCTCTACCCCACCGCGGACGCGACCCTGGAGCAGGCGCAGGAGGCCAAGCACGCCCTGGTCTTCGACAAGCTGGGGCTGCAGCCCGGCGATCGGCTGCTGGACGTCGGGTGCGGCTGGGGCGCGATGGTGCGGTACGCCGCGCGCCACGGCGTGCGGGTGCTGGGCGTGACGTTGTCCCGGCAGCAGGCCGAATGGGGACAGCGGGCCGTCCGGCAGGAAGGGCTCGACGAGCTGGCCGAGATCCGGCACCTGGACTACCGGGACGTGCCGGAGACCGGGTTCGACGCGATCTCCTCGATCGGACTCACCGAACACATCGGGGTGCGGCACTACCCGGACTACTTCGGCCGGCTGTACGACAAGCTCCGGCCGGGTGGCCGGCTGCTGAATCACTGCATCACCCGGCCGCAGAACAACACGGCCGCCAAGGCCGAACCGTTCATCGACCGGTACGTCTTCCCGGACGGGGAGCTGACCGGGTCGGGTCGGGTGATCGTCGCCATGCAGGACACCGGGTTCGACGTGCGGCATGCCGAGAACCTGCGCGAGCACTACGCGATGACCCTGCGGGACTGGTGCGCCAACCTGCAGCGCGGGTGGGACGACTGCGCCGCCGACGTCGGCCTGGGCACCGCGCGGGTGTGGGGACTGTACATGGCCGCCTGCCGGCTGGGCTTCGAGCGCAACAACATCCAGCTGTTCCAGGTGCTGGGAGTCAAGCCAGGCGACAAGGGCGACTCCCAGGTGCCGCTACGCCCCTGGTGGGCGGGCTGAGCCCGACCGGCGCGGTGGCGGCTCCGGGACCTGTTTGGCGGCAACGACGTTGGCCAGCGGAACGGCGACGATCCCGCGCCTGGTGTCGAGCCGACAGGTCAGGCCGTCACAGGAGCGCAGGTAGCCGAGCGCGTCGGTGAAGCCGCCCGGCACCCGGTACCGGGCGACCACCCGGGTGCCCGGCTCGACCGATCGCAAGAACTCGCCAGGTGAGGGTCCGCCGACCGAGCCGTTGGCCGTCGTCATCCGGCCACGCTACCCGGCGGGGGCCTGCCCTCCCCCGGCCGCGGCGGCCTGGATCAGCCCCAGCAACCCCGACTCGACCTCGCGCTTGATCGGCTCGGGGTCAGCGGGATGGAAGGCCTCCCGGGCGTCGTCGCCCGACGGCCCGGCCTCGATGGTGTACCCGTAGGTCCGGTGCAGTGACGGGTCGGCCAGGTGCCGGCTCCAGGCGTAGTCGCTGTGCGTGCCGGTGGTCGGGTAGAGCGTCATGCCGGGTTCCGCGCTGTAGTGGCGCCCGCGCACCGCGGCGATCTCGGCCACGATCCGATCCGCCACTGTCCGGAACAGCGCGAGGTCCTCCGCTGCGATGTACTCCCGGTACCCGGGCCGGTTCAGCGGCCGGCATGTTCCGGTCGGCAGCGTCCGGAAGTTCTGCCGCGGGTCCGTTGTCTGGTTCGCGGCGTGCCCCCAGGGGTAGATGACCAGCTCGGAGAAGGAGTGCACGTCGACGAAGTGGTCGATCCGGTGCGCGTCCAGCAGATGCTTCACGTTCCGGTTCTCCGGCTCACTGAAAGCGCCCGACCCGCAGTAGATGTCGGTGCAGGGTGCACACGAGGTCTGACCCTCGGTGACGCCCCAGAGGATGTCCGCGTTGCGGTTCAGGTCGACGCCGTCGCAACTGGTGCCCGGATTGTCCCGCCGGTTCTTGCGCCACATGTCGTCGACGGTCATCACATAGGTCCGGCCGTCCGGATTCACGCAGGGCAGCAGGTAGAGCGCGACCGTCTCGAGGAACACCCGCACCTGCTCGGCCGGCCAGGTGCGACCGCCCAGCACGATGTCGGTGCCGTTGCGATGGACGGCGACCAGGTCGACCGCCAGCTCGACCAGCAGGTCCGGATTCATCAGCTCGCGGGCGTGGGTGCCGCCGATGAACAGCACACCGGGACGGTCGTCGACCGGCGTCGTGCCCGGGGCGGCCACCCGCAGCGCGGACACGGTGGCGCCCCGCACGGATGTCTCCGGCAGGCTCAGGCGGGTGCACAGGTCCGGCGCCGTGGCGGCGAGCTGTCCGAGCACGTCCTCCAGTTGCGCGACGGTTCGGTACATCACCGCTCCTCGTCCCCGGAGTGTTCGGATGCCGGCGGGCCGATGCGGGCGGCGAGCCAGCCGGCCACCTGCTCGTCGGTGGTGATCAACGTGGGGTCCAGCGGCCGGACCGGCAGCGAGCGCAGGACGCGGACGGACATCCCGCCCGCTCTGAGCCGATCAAGCTGCTCCGCGTCGACGAGCAGCCGGATCCGGTCCCGATCGGGGAGGCGGTCCACGTCCAGTTCACTGATCCGGGCGGTCCGCTCCTCGGCGGCGACGGTGGGCTCCGGTTCCAGGACCACTTCGAACCGTTCGGGTTGCTGCGGATCCTGGCCGGGCGCGCCGGCCTGGGGGGAGCTGGAATCGGACATCTGCCATCACCGGGCCCGAATCGTGCAAGCTGACAGGTCAGGTGCGACCGTACGCCCTCCACCGCGCGTCGGGCGCGGTCATTTCTGGTGGGACGTGCAGGATCGACGGCCCCGAGCAGAGGAATCGACGGGTCGATCGGCTGCCGGAGCGGGAGCGGGCCGTCGGGGATCGGCTGTCGGAGCCGGAGCGGGCTGTCGGGGATCATGTCGGGGCGGGCCGGAGGCGCGACCCGATCCCGGCATAGGAACGGTCCGTCGCCACCTCCGGCGGCCCGGCGCCGCTTTCGCGGCTCAGGAAGCGATGTTGCCCGGCGCCCCCCGGCTCCCCGGGCTTCATCACTCACAGTTACTTTAGCCGTGAGCTCTTCGATCCGTAACCCATTTGCGCGGTATCGTTCGAGTGAGTTCCGGTCACAGCTTCGTAATGTCGACAAGTCGGCCTGCGCCTTTGCCACGCTGATCCAAGCTCGGCCAAGGTGGCGGGCTCGTCGGCCGGCGGGTGGCGGAGTTCAGCAGGAATGCCGCCGCGCGCGCGGGCAGCCCGCGGGCTGGCGGTGAACGGCGCACGCGACCGGGCGTGGTCAGCACCGTTCCGACCTGGGCCCGGCGATCACGCAGGAGCCGGCCAGAGCGGTTCCGGGCGCAGGACCCGCGCGTGGTCACCCTCGTGATGACGGCGCAACTGGCAAGGATCCGCGTCCTCGGCATACCCGCATCGCGGCGTATGGCACAGCACGCAGCGCGCCACTCGTTCATTCGGGTTGAACAGTCGTGCCACCGTCACGATCTCCCATCGGTGGCGACACTGGTCCTTGGCCGGGCGGTTCTCCCAGTCCCAGGGCCACGCGGGCTGGATCGGCCAGGATCGTACCTCGCCGTACCTCGGCCTCATTGCCGGATCCATCCCTCACCACCCGTTTCGCCGACCGCCACGGCGCTCCGCCGGGCGATCACTCAGAGTGCGATTGATTCCACTCTATCGGGCGCACCGTCCTCATGCACCGGGCCATTGGTCACACATTCGGTCGAATTCCTGAGGCATTTGTGTCCGAATGGGTGAGCCTTTCCTCCTGTGGTCGATGCGTCGAAGGACCCGCGGCGGAGCGGACGAACGCCACTGTCGTACCGGCACGTCACGATGACACCCGCCATCACCGAACGAAGGGACCCCCATGACACCGACCATCTCGGGTCCGTCCCGGCTGCCGGAACTCGGCTTGACGGTCGACGTGGTCGCGGCGACGCTGGCTGCGGCGGACCGCGAATCCGCCGCCTGCACGGACCTGGATCCGCCGATCCTGGAGGGACTGCTCCGCTGGGGACGAGCGACCCGGGCACTGCGGGAACGGCTGGTCCCGCACGGCTGGTCCTACGACAACCCGAACAACCTGGCGCGCACCATTCACCCGTCGGGCGACTTCGCGGTGGTCGTCGCCACGGGGGACGAGGGCACCGGGTTGCGGGAATCCGGCGCCGGGCCTCGGCATGCCCGTGGCTATGCCACCGAGCAGGCAATCCATGCCAACGGTCAGCTGTCCTTCGAGTTCGGCGCGCTGCTGCAGCTGACGGCGGCAGGCCGAACCGCGTCGCCCGGGCCCATGCAGACCTGGTTCCTGCTGTATCACGCCGAGCCGGCGTTCTTTCGAGCCGAACTCTCGCTTCCGCACGGCTTCGAGCGTGGCCGGATCACCGAATGGACCGAGCGGATCCTGCTGCCGCCGCTGCCCCGCCGGCCGGTGTCCGACACGTCGATGCGGTGGCTCGAGCCATCCGCCGCGCTCCCTTGACCGGGCTACCCGTGGCGCACTCGGGCCGTGTGCTGCCCGGAAGGGCAGCGTCGGCCGCGGTGACTTCCGCGACGGGCTCTGCCGGTCGAGAATCGGAGGCGAAGGTCAGTGTCGAAACTCAGTGTCGAAACCAGATCGCGATCCCGGGTCGCGATCGGCGATGGCGGGATGTGGCGCATCATGAGGCACCGCGGCGTTGTCGAACTCGAGGGAACCGTCCCGCACCCGACCCACCGGCAGGACGCCGCGGCCGCGGGGCCCGGCGCGGCGGCCGGCGTCCTGCTCGGCCTGCAGAGGTCGGCGGGCAACGCCGCGGTGGCCGGCCGGCTTGCACCGCCAGGTCGGACCGTCGACGTGACCGCCTCGCCGATCGCGTTCGTCCAGCGGTGCGGACCCACCCCCTGCGACTGCTCGGCCGAGGAGCGTGCGGACTACGCCGAGCAACATCCCGACGAACCGGCCGCACCCGAGGCGGACGCGTCCGCGGCGCAGCACGAACATCTCGGCTGACGTCGGGCGGCCCGCACCGATGACCCCCGAGCCCCGGCGCGCGACCCGTGGACGTGTTTCCGCGCGGCCGCTCACACGCTCCGCCGGACGAGGACTTTCGGCCGTACCGGGCGCGCCGGGCGACCTCCTACCGTGAATGGGGGTGCCGTGCGGCACCCGCAGATACGAGCCCGACGCGACGAAAGGCGCCGCCATGCGTGCCCGGGACATCATGACCAAGTCCGTCCTCAGCGTGCTGCCGTCGCAGCCCGTCGGCAAGGCCGCGGCGATGCTCGCCAAGCGTGGCTTCACCGCCATGCCGGTGGTCAACGAGGCCGGCGAGCTGATCGGCATCGTCACCGAGGCGGATCTCATCGGCAACCGATTCCCGGCGACCGAACAGGCCGCCGAAGCCGCAGCCGCAGCCGGTCCGGCCAGCACGGTCGGCGAGGTGATGAGCACCCCGGTGATCGGAGTCAGCCACGACACGGACGTCTCCGTGGTCGCCCGGGAGATGCTCACCGGCAACCGGCGCAGCCTGCCGATCGTCGACGGCACCGTGCTGGTCGGGGTCATCACACGCCGCGACATCGTCCGGGCGCTGGCCCGTACCGACGAGGAGATCGTCACCGACGTCCGCGCGAAGCTCGGCGTCATCGGCGGCCTGAGCCGCTGGTCGGTGCAGGTCGGCAACGGCGAGGTGGTGCTCACCGACCGCTATCGCGAGGCATCCGACCGGACGGTTGCCGAGGCACTGGTCGAGTCCGTGCCCGGCGTCATCTCGGTGTCCATCCTGCCGGCGACGGGCGACGACGGCTGAGCCGGGCCGGTGGTCGGGATGCGCACTCCGCCTGGCTCACGGGACCCGCGCCCGGCAGTTGAAGAGTCTGGAAGATGCCGTCACTGCCCGAAAAGCGGTCGAGGGTCGAAGGTGACCCGGATGCGTGTGATGAGACCGTCCTCGACGTGACTCCAGTTCGCTGTCGGGATCGGCGGCGTGGTCGCGGTGACAAGGTCGAACCAGGTCATGGCGTCGGACCCCTCGACGACGCGGGCGTGTAGGACGAGGTCGGTCATGATCGACTCGGCCATGCCGCGGAGCCCGGCGACGCACTCGTCGGCGCCGTTGGCGACACCCAGCACGCCGACGAACTCGACGTCGCGAGCCAGCACGGTGCGCAGGCGGCTCCCGCAGAGCGCCTCGCCCACTCGGTCGCTCCGCATCGGTCGCTCCGCCGCGGATGCTGCCGCAGTGTCAAAATGCTTCGCTCGGCAAGCCTCGCAGCAGGCGACCTCCTCGCGGGAGCGCCTCGCTCAGGTGATCACGGCAACGCCGGCCGCAACGCTGCGCGCCCACGCCCTGATCCGGTCGAAGTCCCGGAAGTCACCGGCCAGATCGCCCTGCGCCATCTTCCGGGCCAGGAAGCCCTTGGCCGTCTCGGTCTCGAGTCGTCCGCCGAACGTCTCCGGCGGTGCGGCGCCCAATCGTGCGGCAAGCTCGGCCACCTTCTTCGGCGCCGGCACGGCACGGTCGGCCGAATCCGGCCCGGTCGGTCCGCTGTGGAACAGCCACACCTTGGGTGGATCCGGCCGGCGGGCGAGGTTGCGCAACAACGCGACCGCAGGCCGCCGCCATCGACCCGTATACACCGCGCTGCCCAGCACGACCGCGTCATAGTCGTCCAGGACAGGCGCGTCGTCGGCATCGCGCAGGTCGACGGTCAGCCCGCGGGTCCGCAACTCGTCGGCGATCGCGGCCGCGATGCCGGCGGTACCACCCATCTTCGTGGCGTAGGCCACCAGGAGTCTGGTCATCTTCTGCCCCTTTCGCCGGCCAGGATGCCCCGAGCAGGAGCGGCGGCACAGGGAACAAAGACCCATGATGGGCCGAACCACCCGTGCCCGTCACATCCCGATCTCCCTTGACGGAAACGACCCCCTGGGGCCGTCGCTCGGGGTGAACCTGGGCGCATGGCGAGGTTTCGTCGTTGCCGGGCCACCTCGGCGAGCCGCGGCGGGCCACCTCGGCGAGCCGCGCTGATCCAACGTTCAGCAAACCGGACAAAACGGCGCCGAAAATGGGTGTTGGATCAGCGCGGGGCGGGATCCAGCCTTGCCGACACGGACGATTCGAGCATTTCGGTCACCAGCAGATTCGACTGATCAGCGCAACGGCGGCCGGCCGGACGCCGAGGCGTGCCGTTTCACCGGACAGTACTTTCGGACCTATCGTCGCCGGGACCGCCCCGACGACGATGATGGCGTGAACAGCCGCGGACCGCGACAACCACCTCGGAACCCGATCTGTTCACCGGGCGGGCCCACCTGGACCAGGAGAGCGCCTCGGAGTAGCCGGCACCGCCCCGCACATGCGCAGGACCGCGCACCCACCCACGTCGCCGATCGGCACGTGAGAGCACAACGAGTGCACAACGAGGAGATCTCGCCATGGTCGATTCCGTCCTGCCGGTCCCCGATGGGGCCCTGCGGAGCCACCTGCTCACCGCCGACCCGGGGCTCATCGGCCTACTCGGGTTCGTCATCGCCACCTTGACCGCCCAGCTGGAACACCTCGGAGTGCAGAACGAGGGCCCGGTGTTCTGGGTCGGCGCCGTGTTCGGCGGTGTCGTGCAGGTGACCGCCGGCATGCTCTCGTACTTCCGCGGGGACAACTTCCACTTCGTCGTCTACAACGCTTTCGGCTGGTACTGGATCGTGGTGCCCGGCTTCCTGCTCGGTCAGCAGGTGGGCGTCTTCCAGGTCACCGGACCCGCCCGGGGCGTCTTCGCCCTGGTCTTCGCCGTCCTCGCGCTGGCCTTCGCCCCCGCCGGTGCCGTGCACAACTCGGTCCTGCCGATCACACTGCTGTGCGTCGCCGCCGGGCTCGGCTTCCAGTCGATCGGCGCGTTCTACGACTCGCATGCGTTCGGCACCGCGGGTGCGGTCATCCTGCTGCTCGCCTCCGCGCTGGCCGCCTACATGCTGGTGGAGAAGTTCTACTGGCTCACCATGAGCCGCCACGTGGTGCCGCTCGGCCCACCGTGGATCGCCGGCGGTGACGACCGGGAGCCCTGAGTTCACGCCACGTCGTCCGGTTTCGGCCGCCGCTCCCGGTCCACCCCGAGTAGGGGACCTTGTCCCCTGACGTCGCGTCGCACGCCGCACGACCATGTGGTGGAACACACGCCGACCGAGCGAGGTGGAAGGAATGACGCAATCGGCCACCCGGCACGCGTCCGAGAAGGACCGGTCCGGGGTCGTCACCCGCCCGTGGCCGGCCTGGACGCTGGCGGCGGTGGCGCTGCTCGTCGCCGCCAACGCGATCTTCGGCGGATGGCGACTGATCGCCGACGGGTTCGGCCTGCCGGCCGAATGGCTGTCCCAGATGCCCGTCGACACGTGGGCCTGGCCGGGCGTCGCGCTCATCCTCGGTGTCGCGGTGCCGCAGGTGGCGACCGCCGGGGCGATCGCGACCGTCTCCGGCCGGCGTCCCGCCGTCGGCTACTGGCTGGGCCTGGCCGCGGGTGCCGCGCTGGTGTTGTGGATCGTCGGCCAACTGGCCCTGCTGCAGCACTACTTCTTCCTGCAGCCGGTGGTCGCCTGCCTGGGTGTGATCGAGATGGCCCTGGCCCTGTCCTGGCGACACTTGGTCGGCCGGACCGGATCCCGTCACCCGGCGCCGCCGGGCACCGGATGACGAACGGGTTCGTCGGCACGGCACGAACGCGGACCCGGCGCCCGCCGAAACAGGCTGCCGAATCCCTTCACCCGGGCCGGGTCCACGCCGGCGAGAAGCAGCGACTGCCAGACCGCGACACTGATCGAGTCGAACACCGGTATGCCGTACCGGCGTTCCCACCGAGGCGCCGGCCCGGCGGTGTCGAAGTTGGTGCAGTAGGTGGAGATCGCCTCCGGGCGAGCGTGCGCGACCTGTCCGGTCAACCGGTCGAACTCGGCCTCGGTGATCGCGGCGGTCTCGAAGTTCGTGGTGATGGCCAGGTTGCGCGCGGCGACCACGCGTATTCCTTCGTCGGCGAAGTTTCGCTCGATCGCCGCCTGCATGTCGTCCGGGCAGGGGGTGATCAGACCGAGGGTCCGACATCCGGCCAGCCGCAAGGCATCGACCAACGCCAGCGTGGAGGTGGTCGCCGGAATGCCGGTGCGCGCGGTGATCTGGTCGCACAGCAACCGGTCGGCGGCCAGGCCGCGCCAGCCGCCGGCGGTTCCGCTCCAGGTGATGACGTCGACCCGGGCGTCGGCGAGCAGGTCCGCCGCGGCCAGGATCGGCTCGTTGTCGAACTGTCGCCGGTCGGCCGGGTCCATCGAGATCTGCACCACCCGGAATCGGGAGAAGTGTGCGGTGACCTCGTCGAGCCCGGCGAGCAACGCGGTGGTCACCGGCTCCAGCCTGGTGTTGGACGACGGGGTCAGAAACCCCAGCAGCACGCGGTCGGAGGTCATGGGTGTTCCTTCCGGGTTTCGGCGGCCGCCATGCGGCGCCGGGCGACGACGGGATCGGGCACCGGCACGGCGGCCAGCAAGGACCGGGTGTAGTCGTGCCGCGGGTCGACCAGCACCGTCGCGGTCGGGCCCTCCTCGACGATCCGGCCGTGCTGGATCACGGCGACGGAGGCGCACAGATGCTTGACGACGGCGAGATCGTGCGCGATGAACAGGATGGTGAGTCCGAACTGCTGCTGCATGTCCTGCAACAGGTTCAGCACCTGCGCCTGCACCGAGACATCCAGGGCGGACACCGGTTCGTCGCACACCAGGAGCGACGGCTGCACGGCCAGGGCCCGGGCGATGGCGATCCGTTGCCGCTGGCCGCCGGAGAAGGATCGGGGGTACCGGTCCATATCGCGATCGTCCAGACCGACCATTCGTAGCAGCTCGATCACCCGGCGACGCCGGTCGACCGCGGTGGGACGCCGGTCCCCGGACCGGATTCCCTCGCCGACCAGCTGCGCGACCGTCATCCGAGGATTGAGACTGGAGGTCGGATCCTGGAACACCAGCTGGATCTGGCTGCGCAGCCCGCGCATGGCCCGTGTCGACAGCGTGCCCAACGGGCTTCCGTCGTAACGGATTTCACCTCGATCGGGGCGTTCGAGTCCCATCAGGCAACGGATGAGGGTGGACTTGCCCGATCCCGACTCACCGACCAGGCCGGTGATCTCGCCGGCGGGCACCCGAAGGTAGACGTCGTCCAGCGCCGTCACCGGTGGTCGACCCCACGACCGGAAGGTCTTGGTGACTCCCCGGACATCGAGCTTGATCATCTCGGCGTTCCCTTCGGAGCGGCGGGTGCGGCGGCGCGGCGAGGCGCGGGCGGGCGCTCGCGGCCGTCCGCGGGATCGTTGAGGTGACAGGCCGCCTGTCCGCCGGACGGCAGCAGCGTCAGCCGCGGACGCTCACCGGCGCACCGGGCCATGGCTTCGGGGCATCTGGGGTGGAACGCGCATCCCGAGGGCCGGTCGGCCGCGTGCGGCGTCGCGCCCGGGATGGCCGGCAGCCGGCCGGCCGGGTGATCCATCCGTGGGACCGCCCGGAGCAGGCCCTCCGTGTAGGGGTGGCCGGGTTCGCGGAACGCGGCGAACACGCCGTCCTCGTGTACCTTCCGACCGCTGTACATGACCGCCACCCGATCGGCGAAACCGGCCACAGTGCCGAGGTCGTGGGTGATGAGCAAGGTCGCCAGACCGCGATCCCGGGCGACCCGGTTCAGCAACACCAGCACCTGTTCCTGCACCCGCACGTCCAGGGCGGTGGTCGGCTCGTCCGCGATCAGCAGGTCGGGTGCGCTGATCAGCGCCATGGCAAGGACGACGCGCTGCCGCATCCCACCGGAGAACTCGTGCGGGTAGGCACCCAACCGGTCGCCGGCGCGGGGGACGCCCAACTCGTCGAGAACGGTCCGAGACCGTTCCAGCGCTTGCCTTTTCGGCACACCGGCGACCCGCAACGGCTCCGACACCTGGGCGCCGACGGTCATCAGCGGGTTGAGCGCGGTCATCGGATCCTGGAAGACCATGCCGATGCGCCGGCCGCGGACACGGATCAGCTCGCGGTCGGGCATCGTCAACAGTTCCGTTCCGTCGAACCGGATCGACCCGGCGACGGTGAACTGCGGATCGAGCCGCATGATCGCCCGGGCGGTGACGGACTTGCCGGACCCGGACTCGCCGACCAGCGCCACCCGCTCGGCACGACCGATGTCCAGGTCGAAGTCCTCGACGAGATGGGTTCCGTCCACGCTGATGTCCAGACCGCGGATGGACAACAAGGCGCCGGATGACGGTTCGGGCTCGGGCATCGGAGCTCCTCGGGTCGTCACGGGCGGGCTGTTCGGGCGGTCGCGCCGCCGGGCGACGCGGCTCACCGCCGGCCTCGGATCTCCGGATTGAGCAGCACCTGCAAGGTGTCGCCGAGCAGCGCGAACGCGCTGGCAGTGACGGCGATCGCCAAACCCGGTGCGGCGACCGCCCACCACGCGACGCCGATGACGTCCTTGGAGCCGGTGACCATCGCACCCCACTCGGCGCTCGGCGGTTGAGCCCCGACCCCGACGAACGACAGCGCGCCGAGGATCAGGATGGCGTTGCCGATGTCGCCGGCCCACTTGACGATCAGCACGTCGAGCGAGTTGGGCAGCACATGCCGCACCATCAGCCGGATCCGCGACACCCCCAGCACCGTGGCACCCTCCACGAACGGCAGCGCCATCGTCTCCCGCATCACCCCGCGCAACAGCCGGGCGGTGAACGGCCAGCCCGTCGCGATCATCGCGATGATCGCCGAGCGCAGGCTCGGGCCCAGCGCGGCCGCCAAACCGAGGGCGAAGATGATCGGTGGCAGGGCCAATGCGGCATCGGTTGCCCGCATGACGATCTCGTCCACCCACCGGCCGCCCAAGGTGGCCAGGCTGGCCACCAGCGTGCCGATGACGGAGAACCCGGAAACGACCAGTATCGCGGAGATCACCGACGTGCGAGCACCTTCGACGAGCCGGGCCAGCACGTCGCGGCCCTGCTCGTCGGTGCCCAACCAGTGCGCGGAACCGGGCGGCTGCAACGCATTCAGGATGTCGGACCGGTCCACCGACGCCGGCACCAGCAGCGGCCCGACGAGCGCGACCAGCACGATCGACCCGACCACGCCGACGACGACCCGGTCCAGCCAGGACAGGCGCACGCCGGTGCGGTGGCGACGACGCCACGCGGTGACCCGAGGGATGACGATCGTCATGACGTGGCACCGCCGACCTGCCCGGCGCGGATCCGCGGATCCCGCGCCAGTTGAACGATGTCGACGATCAGGTTGGTGACGATGACCAGCGTGCCGATCACCAGCACCCCGCCGAGCACGGCGAAGGTGTCCTTCTGGGCGACCGCGTTGGTCAGGTAGGACCCGATGCCGACCAGGCCGAATACCGACTCGACCAACACCGCCGCCCCGGCCATCGCGCCGAACTGCACCCCGAGCATGGTGATCGCCGGACCGGACCCGTTCGGCAGCGCATGTCGCAGAACCAGTCTGCGTTGCGGCACGCCCTTGGCGCGGGCGACCGTGATGTGGTCGCGGGCCAACGAGCGGATCAGCTCGGTGCGCAGCGCGCGGTACAGCTGTGCGGCGAAGGGCAGGCAGAGCACCGCTGCCGGCAACAGCAGATGCTGCAGCGCGTTCCAGAAGGCCGGCAGGTTGCCGCTGAGCAGGCAGTCCAGCAGCACGGAGCCCGTCCGAACCGGCACCGTGATGCCCCGGGAGAGCTGGCCGGAGATGGGCACCAGGCCGAGTCGGGCGCCGAGAAGATTCTGCAGGACCAGGGCCAGCCAGAAGGTCGACAGGGACGCCGCGACGACGACGACCACGCGCACCGTGGTGTCCGTCCGACCGCTGCGCCGCACGGCCGAGACGACCGCCAGCGGCACCACCACCAGCACCATCAACACCATCGCCAGCAGCACCAGTTCGATCGTCTGCGGCAGCACCTGGCGGATGCCGGATGCGATGGACTGGTGCGTCGAGGTCGACGTGCCCAGATCGCCGTGCAGCAGCCGGCCGAGGAACCGCAGGTACTGCACGGCGACGGGCTGGTCCAGGCCGAGATCGGCCCGGACCGCGGCCACCTGGTCGGCGGTGGCGTTCTCGCCGGCCGCGACATGGGCCTCGTCGCCCGGAATGCTCTTCACCATCAGGAACACGATCAGCGTCAGGGCCAGCAGCGTGACGACCGCGCTGACCGCCCTGCGCAGCAGGAACAGCTGCGTCGGCCGGGAAATCGTGGCCATCGCGGGTCAGGCCATCCGGAGATCGGCGACCGCCAGCGGATTGACCACATGGCTCAACTTGATGCCGGTGACCGTGCTGCGGTAGGCGACCGGGTAGACCACCGAGTACATGTTCACCGTGACCGCGTCCTGCGCGATCAGCTCCTGGGCCTGCTGGTACAGGTCGCAGCGGGTGGCGGCGTCGCCGGTCCCCTGCGCCCGGGTGAGCAGGTCGTCCACAGCCGGGTTGCGATAACCGGACTTGTTGGTGCTGCCGACGGACCGCGAGCCGTAGGTGCGATCGAGCACCATTCCCGGGTCGGGTGTCTGGGCCTGGTCGTTGAGCAGCATCAGCTGCGGGATCTTCGCGGGATCCGACAGCGACGCGAGGTAGTCGGCGAACGCGATGGGCACCAGGTTGACGGTCACCCCGATCTCGGCGAGGTCGGACTGGAACAGCGTGGCCTCCTGGGTCTGCACGCTGTTGGTCGGCTGGTAGTTCAGCGTCAGGGTCAGCCCGCTGATCCCGGCGTCGGCCAGCAGCCGCCTGGCCTCGTCGATGTCGGTGTGCGACGGGTCGGCCGCCGGGCGACAGGGCAGGGCGGACGGCAGCACGCCGTCGGCGATACTGCCCTTGCCGTTGAGGATCTGGGTCTGCCCGCCGTGATAGTCGTAGGCCAGTTGGAGCGCCCGCCGCACGGCGATGTCGGTGGTGGGGCCGCTGACCATGTTGGCGACGATGTAGGTCTGCACGGCCGGTTCGAGATAGGCGACAGCCGCGCCGGACCCGGTGATCGTCGCGGCGTCGGTGGCGGTGATGTTGAGCGCGACGTCGACGTTGCCGGCGTTCAGCTCGGACGTTCGGTCGCGCTCTGATCGATCCGCCGGAAGACCATCCTGGTCGGCCTGGCCGGGTCGAACGCCCGGTACCGGTCGTATCGGTCGATCTGGATGTCACCCGAGACAGGGCTGCCGGTCAGCCGGTACGGACCGGAGCCGGCGTCGTTGGCCTGCAGCCAGGCCTGCCCCTGGTCGGTGCCGGCATGGTCGGTGACCAGCGCCGCCTCCATGATGTAGGCCTTCGACAGAGCGCTGAGGAACGTCGAGTTCGAGCCGGTGAGCGTGATCGTCAGATGCGCGTCGTCGACCACGGTCGTCGAGTCGTAGCCGGCCAGCAGGCCGGCGATGCCCTGGCCGATCGCTCGGTAGCGGTCGAGGGAGAACTTGACGTCGCCGGCCGTGACCGGGTTGCCGTCGTGGAAGGTGACACCCGGCTCGAGCGTGACGTCGACCGCGGACGCATCGGCGGACAGGCTGAACTGGCTGGCCAGCACGCCGACCAGGTTGCCGTCGTCGTCGTAGCTGACCAGCGTGTCGTAGACCGCGCTGATCACGTTGTTGGTCATCGCATAGTCGGCGTGCTGCGGGTCGAGCGTGTTGATCGCGTTGGAATACGCCACGACCACCGTGGTGTCCCCGCCGGCGGCGCCGCTGACGCCGCCGGCCTGGTCGACGGCGGCGGCGGTACATCCGGTCAATGCCAGCACCAGGGCCAGCGGGGCCAGCAGCCCGGCGGCAACGCGCCGGGATCGACGCCCGGACGACCCGTGGCCGCGCATGGACGCGGGACTGGACACAGGGTCGGACGCAGGAACGGATACGGACATCGGGATCCCTTTCTCGGGACGGTGAGCGAGAAGTCGGCGAGTCCCGCACGGCGGCGGACGAGGAGGTCAGGCGCGGGCGGCCTTGACGGATGGGGCGGGCGTTGACCCATCGGGTATACCAACTCTAACTTTGGGTGTCCCGGACAGAGAAGACTTGCCTCGTAACAACTGCGTTAACGTGCCGCTAAGTCCGTGTTCTCGCTGTTCACAGTGGAACACGGACGAAAGAGTGGCCGACGGCGAGCGCTGGCAATCACTGCTCTGGTATGCCAGACTGGATCTCGCAGCCCGGGCACCCCACCCGCCCGGCCCCGAGGAGGCCCCCGTGACGACCACCCTGCCGCCGTCCGGCGACACGGATCTCGGCGTGGAATCCGAGGAATCGATGTCACAGCGGGCGTACGACGAGATCCGCGGCCGGATCATCCGCGGCGAGTTCGCGCCGGGCACCCGGTTGCGCGAGCGTGACCTGGCGGAGGAGTTGGCCATCTCCCGCATCCCGCTGCGTGAGGCACTCCCCCAGCTCGAGGCGCACGGCTACATCACCACGATTCCGCGGCGCGGCGCCTTCGTCACCCAGCTCACGATGCGGGACGTCGAGGAGCTGTTCGACGCCCGGCTGGGCGTCGAGGTCTTCGCGACCAGGCTGGCGGCGCAGCGGGCGGCGGCCGGCGCGTCGATGCAGGAGTTGCGCGCCGCGATGCTGCGCTGCGACCAGGCCCTGGACGGCGGCGATCCGGCCGACATCGCCGAGCGCAACGCGCAACTGCACGAGGCGATCGTGGCCGCCTGCGACAACCGGCTGATCATCACGATGATGGGTCCGGTGCACGGTCGGCACCGCTGGATCTTCCGGATGACCAAGGGCAGCGACCCGCAGCAGGCGTGCCTGGTCCACCACCAGCTGTGCGAGGCGATCTACGACGGCAACGCCGACCTGGCGGCCGCTCTCGCCTACGCCCACATCGAGGCCGGTCGTGGTCCGACGGTCGGTTCGTTGCGCGGCTCCCTGCCGGAGCGGCGGCCGGCCGCCGGCCGCCGACCGCCGACCTGACGACGATGGAGGTTCCGTGATCAATCCCGATCGCCGCGACCGTCACGACGGGCAGTTCTGGATCAGTCCGGTCAACTTCGATCCCGAGGTGACCGCCGGCTTCGATTTCCCCAGCCCGCTGGGCCTGATCGACAGTACGCTGCGCAAGACGCTCTATACCGCCGGCGCGACAACAGATCTCGCCGGCTTCCTGCGGATCGCGCAGGCGCTGGACGAGATCGGCGTGCGGCACGAGAGTCTGAACGTCAACTTCTTCGGCGAATCGACACCGGTGCGTGCCGAATTCGAGCTGGCTCGGGCCGTGCTGGCCGGCGGGTTCGGCTTCACCACGAACGTGTACGCCGACACCCTCCTGTCGAACGGCGCGACGCCCCATGCGATCTCGCCGTACGCGGCGGTCGACCTGTTGCTCGAACTGGGCGCCGAGGTGATCGCCCCAGGCGTCGTGCCCGCTCCCGACGGCGCCGCCGAGGTCCGCCAGCTCGATGAACTGGCGGCCGTCCTGGACCGTGCCGGCAGCTGTGGGCTGGCCTACACGGTGACGTTCGCCCAGGTCGCCCGGCGCGACTTCGCACAGATGATGCGCGCCGCGAACGCCGCGGTCGAACTCGGCGCGCGGCGGATCGACCTGATGGACTCGACGAGCAGCCTGCACCCCGACGCCATGAAGGTGTTCGTCCGGCGGGTCCGGGCGGCGCTGGTCCGGCCGGTGCCGCTGACCATGCATGCGCACGACGACTTCGGCCTCGCGACCGCGTCGGCGGTCGCGGCGGCGACGGCCGGGGCGGCACCGGACGTGTCGGTGAACGGTGTCTCGTACCGCTGCGGCTTCGCCGCGCTGGAGGAGGTGGTCACCACTCTGGAGGTGCTCTACGGGGTGGACACCGGGATCCGGCTGGACGGGCTGACCCGGATCAGCCAGCTCGTCGCCCGCGAGATGGGCGTCGCGGTCGCCCCGCTCAAGCCGATCACCGGCGAGTACGCGTTCCTCAAGCACACGCCGGGTGACGTGCTCGCCTGCCTGCGAGCCGGCGAGGCGTCGTTCCCGCCGATCTCCGGTTGCCTGCACGCCGATGTCGTCGGGGCCCGGGTTCGGTGGGTCTGGGACACCCTCAGCTCCCCGGCCATGGTCCGCGCGTACGCCGCGCGGCGTGGCCTGAGCCTGACCGACGACCAGGTCGGCAGTATCTACGCGGTCCTGGACTCGACGGTGCGCGCCATCCCCTCCTACCCCCGCTGGCTCGAGGAGGCCGAGGTCGATCGAATCGTGCAGCGCGAACTCGCCGGTTCGCGCTGAGCACGGCCACACCACCGGCCGCGCCGGGGCACACTGGCGGTGGAGCATCGAAAGACGCGACCCTCTCGAACGCCCTTGAAGACCGCTGTATCGCGATATATCGTCGACCTATCGCGACCGATCTTTCAGGAGGGCGACATGACATCCTCGGCTTGCGGCGCCGGCGGCACCTGGGACCTGCCCGGCATGCTGCGAAAAGCGCTGATCGACAGTGGGTTCGGCGGTCCGGGCGGACCGTTCGCCCCGCCCGGACCGGGCCAACGACCCGGACCGGGCCCGCGGCCTGGACCGGGTCCGCGGCCCGGGCAGGAGCCGCGCGGCGGACCGTGGGGCGGTGGCCGGAAGTGGGACTGGGGCCCGGGCAGCTGGGACCCGTGGGGCGGCGGACCGGGCGGTCCCCGCGGATCCCGGCATCGCGGCCGGGCCGGCCGGGGAGACGTCCGCTCGGCGGTGCTGGCGCTGCTGGCCGAGGGACCCATGCACGGGTACCAGATCATCCAGGAGATCGAGCGCCGCAGCCACGGCGCCTGGAAGCCCAGCCCCGGGTCGGTGTACCCGACACTGCAACAACTGGAGGACGAGGGCCTGGTCCGGGCCGAGGAGCAGGAGGGCCGCCGGGTGTACCGACTGACCGAGGACGGGCAGCGGGTGACCGGCGAGAAGGCGCAGGAGTTCGCCGGGATGTGGGACGCGTTCACCCCGCGCGAGGACGACACCCAACTCGGCGACCTGGTCTTCCAGGTCGGTGCGGCGTTCGTGCACGTCATGCGCACCGGGAACGCCGAGCAGATCGCGGAGGCCCGAAAGGTGTTGGCCCGCACCCGCGGTGACCTCTACCGGATCCTGGGCGACGAGTCCGGCCCGGACCGCCGATCCGGCGACGACACGGGCGACGACGGCACCGACACCGACGGCACCGGCGAGCAGTCATGACCGAGCCACGGATGCGCGCCGGCAACACGGATCGGCAGGCCGCGGTGGACCGGCTCACCGCCCATTTCACCGACGGCCGGCTGGACGCCGCCGAGTTCGACCAGCGTGTGGCGGCGGCGTACGGCAGCACCTATCTCGACGAGCTCCAACCGTTGTTCGTCGACCTGCCGCAGGGCCGGCCGGACCGGCCGTCGTGGTCCTACGATTCACCGTCGCCCTCCGGTCCCGGCGGCGACCGGTACCGGCAGGCCGGCCCGTGGGGACCCCGCGGCCGGCGGTACGGCCCTCCCCCGCCGATCCGGCTGGCCCTGTTCGTGCTGCTGATCTTCCTGGTGATCTCCTCGGTCAGCGCGATCAGCCACGGGTTCTTCCCGTTCCCGCTGATCTGGCTGGTGATCGCGCTGCTGTTGATCGGCCGGATCCGCCACCACCGGCGAATGCGTGAGTTCCACGGTCGGCGCTGATCGGTCGAACCTCCAGGTGGACCGAAGGCCCTGATCGCCGGTCTTGGTACGGCGTCATCCGCCCCAGCGCTGATCCAAAACCCGCTTTCGGCGCCGTTGCGCCCGGTTTGCTGAACCTTCGATCAGCGCGGCCAGCCAAGCCGGGGGCGCCCGGGTCGCCTGCACCGGCCTCACGTCGTCCCGGCGAACGACAGCGGTGTGGCGACGTCCTCGAGCGCCTTGTGTTCGGCGTCGACACCCAGCACGACCTCGACGAGCCCGCCGACGATCATGATGGCGGCGGCCAGCAGGTAGCCGTACAACAACGCCGTCGGGTTGCTGCCGTCGCCGATCAGCACGCCGTACAGGACGGGCCCCAGGGCACCGACGCCCTGGGCGATCGCGAAGAACACGGCGATGGCCATGGCCCGCACCTCGAGCGGGAAGATCTCGCTGACCGTCAGGTAGGCGGCGCTGGCACCGGCCGAGGCGAAGAAGAAGATCACGCACCAGGCCACGGTCTGGGTGACGGCGTTGAGCAACCCGGCGTGGAACAGCCAGGCGCTGATCGCGAGCAGCACGCCGGACAGGATGTACGTTCCGGCGATCATCTTGCGGCGGCCGATGCTGTCGAACAGATGGCCGAGGGCCAACGGGCCGATGAAGTTGCCGACCGCGAAAGCGATGAGATACCAAGGCGTTGCGGAGGCGGGCACGCCATAGAACTTGCCCAGCACCAACGTGTAGGTGAAGAAGATCGAGTTGTACAGGAACGACTGGGTGATCATCAGCGTGGCACCCAGCACGGACCGTTTCGGGTACATCTTGAACAGCACGCGCAGCAGCGCGACGTACCCATGGCTGCGTTCCGGACGCAACTCGATGGCCTTCGAATCGTCGACCTCGGGCACGTCCCCGCCGCCCTGCCGGACCTGCCGTTCGATGACGGCGATCGAGTCCTCCGCCTCGTCCTCGCGGCCGTGCATCACCTGCCAGCGCGGACTTTCCGGAAGATGCCGCCGCACCACCAGGATGACCAGCGCCAGCACCGGTCCGATGAGGAAGCCGAGCCGCCACCCGATGCTCGGGTCGAGAACGTTCAGCAGGAACAGGGTGCCCAGCGTGCCTAGGATCGCGCCGAACCAATAGGTTCCGTTCACCGCCACATCGATGCGGCCGCGGTAGCGGGCCGGGATCAACTCGTCGATCGCCGAATTGATCGCCGAGTACTCCCCGCCGATGCCCATCCCCGCGACGAACCGGGTCGCGTACAGGAACACGATCCACCCGGGGCCGGTGCCCAGGGTCAGCGCGGTCAGCCCGGAGCCACCCAGATACACGCCCAGGGTGATCATGAACAGCTTCCGGCGGCCCCAGCCGTCCGAGAGCCGTCCGAAGAGCAGGGCGCCGACCACCTCGCCGGCCAGATACACCGTCGCGATCAATCCCACCGCGGCGGAGGACAGGCCCAACGTGGTCGGCTCGGTCAGGGTCTCGCCGATCGCGCTGGCGACCGTGATCTCCAGACCGTCCAGCACCCAGGCGACGCCCAACGCCAGCACCAGCCGGGTGTGGAACGGCGACCAGCGCAGCCGGTCCAGCCGCGCCGGGATCACACTCGTCACGGTCCTGCCGGTGGCTTGCGTGGACATGGCCGGTCCTTCCGTCTGCGAAACAACCCAGACGTCAGTACCCGCGGCGGACGGCTCCTACGCCCGCGCCTACGCCCGCCCGTCACCACCGGCGATGTCGCCCTGCGCCATCGGGATCCGGACACCGCGCTCGACGGCGACCCGCACCGCCTCCGGGTACCCGGCGTCCACGTGCCGGATCACGCCCATGCCCGGATCGTTGGTCAGCACCCTGGCCAGCTTCTGCGCGGCCAGCGCGGTCCCGTCGGCCAGCGACACCTGCCCGGCGTGGATGGAGCGGCCGATACCGACGCCGCCGCCATGGTGGATGGACACCCAGGACGCCCCTGACGCGGTGTTGACCAGCGCGTTGAGCAGCGGCCAGTCGGCGATCGCGTCCGACCCGTCGGCCATCGCCTCGGTCTCCCGGTACGGGGAGGCGACCGACCCGCAGTCCAGGTGGTCCCGGCCGATCACGATCGGCGCGGACAGCTCGCCGGCTGCGACCATCTCGTTGAACCGCAGGCCCGCCCGGTCGCGCTCGCCGTAGCCGAGCCAGCAGATGCGGGCCGGCAGACCCTGGAAGCTGATCTTCTCCCGGGCGCCGCGCATCCACTTCTGCAGCCGGTCGTTGTCCGGGAACAGATCCATCACGGCCTTGTCCGTGGCGTGGATGTCGGCCGGGTCACCGGACAGCGCGGCCCACCGGAACGGCCCCTTGCCCTCGCAGAACAGCGGCCGGATGTAGGCGGGCACGAAACCGGGGAAGTCGAACGCCCGCTCGAAGCCACCCAGCCGGGCCTCGTCCCGGATGCTGTTGCCGTAGTCGAACACCTCCGCACCCGCGTCCAGGAAGCCGACCATCGCGCCGACGTGCCGGGCCATCGACTCGCGGGCCCGGTCGGTGAACTCCTCCGGCTTGCGCTCGGCGTACTCGTGCCAGTCCTCCAGCGAGATGCCGACCGGCAGGTAGGACAGCGGGTCGTGGGCGCTGGTCTGGTCGGTGACGATGTCGATGGC
>CAZCEH010000027.1:0-71364 GCA_964497705.1 uncultured Actinomycetes bacterium
AGGAACACCACCGCGACCACACCGAACGTCACCGACCACCAGGTCATGCAGAACCCCTTGGACCGTGGTGGGTGTTGGAAGTTTGCACGTTGGAGATGGTACGGACGGCAGCCGAGGTCGCTGGCCACCCGGTGGGCGCCGAAGCGACCAGCGCGTCGCGGCCGGCCGGCTCAGCGGACCGACGAGTGCTCGCCTGGGCCGGGGCCATGTCGCCGCTCCGCTCAGTCCTGCTCACCGTCCCCGCCGACCTCCCAGCGGTCCCAGAACGACTGCGGCATCTGACCGCTGTTTCGCCATTCCGGAAACCGTGCCTGGTAGTCGGTCCACTGGACGATCCGCCCGTCGACGACGCGCATGATGCCCATGATCGTCCCGCCGACCGTGATGCCGTTGAGGCGCCATTGCTCGTCGCGCTCCATCAACACCCACTCGCCGTCTTCGGCGATGTGCAGGATGTGCCCTCGCATGAACTCCAGGCCGGCGAAACCCATTTTCCATTCGCGGTGCTCCGCCGCTCCTCGGATGACCCGCAAAGGTACGTTCTGGTAGACGATCTCGTCGGAGACCAGCGCGGCCCGGGCGGCCACGACGGCGGGGTCGCCGGTGCTCATGGCCAGGTCCATCAACTCGAAGTACCGCTCCACGACGGCGCGCGGCGACGGCCCGGCACCAGCCTGTGGCTGGTCCGGTGTCCACGACTGCTGTGCCTGATCCTGCGCTGCGCTCATGCTGCGGCCTCCTCGCCGAACGTTAATGAGACAACTTGTCTCAGATTATGAGCCGGCCACCATGGAGCGCAAGACCGATCATCGCCCAGTTGCCCCAAGCCTTTATGAGACGGTATCCTTCAAAAATCAGCGCAGGGTGCCTGCGAGCCCACCCGCCACTCGCCGCAGCAGCACACCCCAACGCAGCAGCACACACGAGCACAGAGGAGACCGCATGGCTCGAACTGCCGTCATCGTTGACGCCGTCCGCTCACCCATGGGTCGGGGCCGCGCACCCGCCAACGGCAGGCCCGGCGGGGTGTTGTCGTCACTGCACCCGGTCGAACTGCTCGGCCAGGTCCTACGACAACTGGTGGATCGAAACGGAATCGACCCCGCCCAGGTCGATGATGTGATCACCGGCTGCGTGAGCCAGGTGGGCGAGCAGTCCGGGCCGATTGGGCGGTGGGCCTGGTTGGCGGCCGGCCTGCCCGAGACCGTGCCGTCGGTGACGGTGCACCGCGCCTGCGGTTCCAGCCAGCAGGCCGCCGATTTCGCCGCGCAGGCGGTGATCGCCGGCGCGTACGACATCGTGATCGCCTCCGGCGTCGAGTCGATGAGCCGGATACCGATGCTGACCGCCCGGATCGGGCAGGATCCCTTCGGCCCCTCCGTCGCCGATCGGTATGCGCCGGGCCTGATCCCGCAAGGGGTGTCCGCGGAACTCGTCGCGACGCGCTGGAAGCTGGACCGGACGGCCCTGGACGAGTTCGCCGTGCGCTCGCACGCGGCCGCGTCCGCAACGGACCTCTCCGGCGAGATCGTGCCGGTCACGCTGCCCGACGGAACCGAGGTCGCCGCGGACGAGACACCACGACCGACCACCACCATGTCCGGCCTGGCGCAGCTGCCCGCGGTGTTCCGCACGGACGAGATGGCGCGCCGGTTCCCCGAGATCCTGGAATGGAAGGTCACCGCCGGCAACTCATCTCAGCTGACCGACGGCGCCTCGGCGATGCTGATCATGTCAGAGGACACGGCCGCCCGGTTGGGCCTTCGACCCAGGGCCAGGTTCCACGCGTTCGCTCTGGCCGGCGACGACCCGATCAGCATGCTGACCGGTCCGATCCCGGCGACCGAGAAGGTGCTCCGGCGCAGCGGGTTGAGCATCGACGACCTGGACCAGTACGAGGTCAACGAGGCATTTGCCTCGGTGCCGCTGGCCTGGGCCCGGCACTTCGGCGCCGATCCCGCCCTGCTCAACGCGCGCGGCGGCGCAATCGCGCTCGGCCACCCGCTCGGCGCCTCCGGCGGACGCCTGCTCACCACGCTGCTGCACGGCCTGGAATCCTCCGGCGGGCGCTTCGGGTTGTGCACGATGTGCGAGGCCGGCGGCATGGCGAACGCCACCATTATCGAAAGGCTCTGACACGTCATGGATATCCAGGGAATCTCGGCAGTGGTGACCGGCGGCGCCTCCGGGCTCGGGTTGGCCACGGCGCGTCGCTTCCTCGCCGCCGGGGCCGCCGCCGTGACGATCGCGGACATGCAGCCGCCGGCCGGCTCGGCCGGACTCGGCGAGCGGGCGCACTTCGTCGCGGCGGACGTTCGCGACACCGACGCCGTGCTTCGGGTCCTGGACACCGCCGAACGGTTCGGACCGCTGCGAGCGGTCGTGCACTGCGCCGGCCGCGGTGGGCCGGTCCGGCTGGTGGGCAAGGACGGTTCACCGGGGTCGCTGGAAGCGTTCAGCGAGATCGTGTCGGTCAACCTCGTCGGGTCGTTCAACGTGCTGCGCCTGGCCGCCGCCCGGATGGCTGCGAACGAGCCGCTGGACGGCGACCGCGGCGTCGTGATCCTGACCGCCTCGGTCGCGGCCTTCGAGGGCCAGATCGGCCAGATCCCGTACGCCGCTTCCAAGGCGGGCATCGTGGGGATGACCATCGTCGCCGCCCGTGACCTGGCGTCGCGCCGGATCCGGGTGTGCACCATCGCCCCGGGGACCTTCGACACTCCCCTACTGGCAAGGCTTCCCGACGATGTCCGGGCGTCGCTGGCGGCGGCGGTGCCGCATCCGAGCAGGCTCGGCCTGCCGGACGAGTACGCGCGGCTGGCCGCGGCGATCATCGACAACGGCATGCTCAACGGCGAGACGATCCGGCTCGACGGCGCCATCCGGATGGCTCCGCGTTGACCGGGAACCGCGCGCCCATCCGATTCGAGGTGGACGACGCCGTCGCGGTGGTCACCATCGACCGGCCCGAGGTTCGGAACGCGATCGACCTGCCGACGGCACGGTTGCTGGCGGGCGCGCTGGACGAGATCGACCGGCGCGACGAGATCCGAGCGGCGGTGCTGACCGGGGCCGGGCCGATCTTCAGCGCCGGGATGGACCTCAAGGCGTTCGCCAACAGCGGCGAACGCCCCGTCGTCGAGGGCCGCGGCGCCTTCGGCATCTGCGAGCGGGCCACGGCCAAGCCGATCATCGCGGCCGTCGAGGGCCGGGCGCTGGGTGGCGGTTTCGAGATCGCGCTGGCGTGCGACATGATCGTCGCCGCCGAGGACGCCTGGTTCGGCCTGCCCGAGGTGGCCCGCGGGCTGGTCGCCGCCGCCGGCGGCGCGCTGCGCCTGCCTCGGCTCGTTCCCCGCGCCATCGCCGCCGAACTGGTGCTGACCGGCGAGCCGATCACCGCGAGTCGGGGCCACCGGCTGGGCCTGGTCAACCGGGTCGTCGCCGCGGGGCAAGCCCGGGCCGAGGCCGTCCGGCTCGCCACGGTGATCGCCGGTAACGCACCGCTGGCCGTACGCACCGCCGCCCACCTGTTGCGGGTGTCCACCGACTGGCCGGCCGCGGAGATGTTCGCGCGGCAACGCCCGTTCGTCGACCGGGTGCGCGAGTCCGCCGATGCGGCGGAGGGCGCACGCGCGTTCCTGGCCCGGCGCGCCCCGGTCTGGACGGGTCGCTGAAAGCTGGCGCAGTGCGGACCGGCGGGCGACCAGGCCGCACCGGCCCGCACCGGGTTCAGGTCAGGCCCGGAAGTCCATCCAGTGCCCGTGCGGCGTCCAGCCGAGCGCAAACGGCAGCTCGATCGTGGCCACCGGCCCCTTGGTGATGTCGTCCGTGTCGAAAATCAGGTACTCGCCGCGCTTGTCGGCCCACCAGGACACCGGCACGATCACGTAGCCGTCCCCCTCGGGGGAATCGGGCCGGCGCGGCGCAAAGGTCGCCTCCAGCACGGCGGCCGGCTCACCCGCCCGGATCTGATAGGCCTGCTCGGCCATCGTACGCATGTTGGTCACCACCAGGCTGTTCATCGACATGCCGCCGCGCTTGACCACCCCGCCCACCTGAAAGCCCCAGCTGTAGCCCTTGCCGTAGTACCGCTCGTCGACCTTGGGCAGCTCCGACGGGCGGTCCGACAATGCCTCCGTGCTGGTGGATCCGGTGGCCAGGTCGACGGTCCACCGTCCCAGGTGGCTCTTGGCGATGGAGAAGAACAGCGCCACATCGTCACCCTCGGCGAAGTCCTGCTCGAAGGGGAATGGCGGGCGGTTGAAGACCGGGGCGTCCAGCGTGAGCTTGCCGTCCTCGACGTTCGCCGACAGCGTGTGCATCACGTACTGCGCGGGCAGGTCGGTCTTGATCCACCGGACCGGGGCCTGCAGGTCGTCCCGCGGGATCAGGGCGATGACGATGGGCAGGCTCTCGTCCCACCCCCAGATCCCGAGCTTGCGGTCGGTGACCTTCTTCTTGTCGACGGTGAACGGCTGGAACGGCATGACCACCCACTCCGGAGTGAGCCAGATGTCGTGCGCCACGGTGTTGTAGGGCGCGTCCCACAGGTCCCGGCTCTGCACCGTGCCGTCCGGGTGGACGGTGTGCATCGTCACGAAAGGGGCTGTGTCGCGGTAGTTCCAGCCGTACAGCACGCCGGTGTCGTGATCCCACTTGGGATGCGCCGCGAAGCTCGCGTCGCCGAACGTCACCTTGTCGTGCAGGCCCGCCGACAGCTGCGCCGACCATGGCACGATGCCTCGGGTTTCCAGGGTGAGCGGGTCGATCGCGATGGGCGGCCCGCCCTGCTCGCCGGCGGCGACCATCTCCCCCGCGAACGGAAAGATGTTGATGTTGTTGGTGCCTTGCGGCGTGCATCGATTGAACCTGGTCCGCTCGACATCGCCGTAGGCGAAATCGCGCCAGTCGTGGAATCCACCGTCCGTCCAGGCGAACATCCCCTGCCGATGCCGCTCTTCCAACTGGTACTTGGGCGTGCGGATCCATCGGTTGCGGAAGTCCGCGCGACCGCCGTCCAACACCAGGCCCTGCACCATTCCGTCCATGGACAGCAGCGGGTTCGTGCCCTGCTGGGTCGGCCGCTTCCAGGTGGGCCCGGTCCGGTAGAACCCGCCCGAGAGCTCTTTCGGGATCTCGCCCTGGCTGACGATGCACTCCTCGACCGTGGCCTCGAAACGCATCGGGGTGAAAGCGCCCCGCAGCGCCGTGTCCTTGGGAAGGGGGTAGCCCATCACGTTCCTCCTGTGATCGTCGGCGACCGGGCGGCATCGGCATTCACCGGGCGCCGCCACGCCCGTATCGATTTATGAACCACTGCGTCGCAAAAGTCGTGTGCCTGCAGGTTAGCACTCCCGCAACCATCGGTAAACGGTCGAACGAGAACCCGTTCGAGCGGGCGACGACCGTCGACACTCCAGGTGGGTTGCACCGGCCGGAGCTCGGCGTCTATTATTGAGACACCTAAGCTCACAAACTTGGATCGGCAGGAAGGCGCGGTGCGATGGAGATTGCGGTGCTGGTGAAGCAGGTCCCCGACACCTACGGGGAGCGCAGGCTCGACCCCGGCGACTGGACCTTGGACCGGGCCGCTGCTGACCCGGTGATCGACGAGATCGATTCCCGGGGCGTGGAAACCGCGCTGCGGCTGGCCCAGGAGCACGGGGGCAGGGTGACCGTGCTGACGATGGGCCCGGAATCGGCAACCGAGTCCCTGCGCAAGGCACTGGCCATGGGGGCCGACAGCGCCGTGCACGTCGTCGACGAACGGCTGGCCGGATCCGACGCGGTGGCCACCTCCGCGGTGCTGGCCGCCGCACTGCGCACCCTGACCTTCGACCTGGTGATCGCGGGCAACGAGTCCACGGACGGCCGGTCGGCCGCGGTGCCGGCGATGATCGCCGAACGACTGGCCCTGCCCGCGGCGACCTCGGTGCAGTCGGTGGCCGTTCACGACGGCGTGGTGACCGCGGAGCGGGTCACCGAGGACGGGACCTGCCAGATCACCGCGCCGCTGCCCGCGCTCGTGTCGGTGACGGAGAAGGTGGGCGAGCCGCGCTACCCGAGCTTCAAGGGCATCATGGCCGCGAAACGCAAGCCGGTCAGCACACTGTCGGCCGCCGATCTGGGGGTGGACGACTCGCTGCTGGGCCTGACCGGATCCGGCACCAGGGTCGTCAACGGTTCCCCCCGGCCACCGAAGGCGCCCGGAGTCAAGATCGAGGACACCGGCGACGGCGGCGTGCTGGCCGCCGAGTTCCTGGTCGGCCAGCGGCTGATCTGAGCCGGCAATCGCAACACGGCATCGAGAACACGCGGACGAAGCACAGGCGAAAACACAGTGGCGAAAACACAGTGGCGAAAACACAGTGGCGAAAACACAGTGGCGAAAACACAGTAAGGATGTGAGTGATGGTGTCTGAGGTACTGGTGCTCGTCGAGCACACGGGCGGGCAGGTTCGGCCGGTGACCGTCGAACTGCTGGCCGCGGCGGCCCGGATCGGAACGCCGACGGCGGTGGTCGCCGGCCCGCCCGGCACCGATCTCGCCGGTTCCTTGGGGCAGGCAGGCGCCGTCAAGGTCTACCTGGCCGAGTCGGACCAGGCCGGGTCGCTGTTGCTGACGCCCCAGCTGGAAGCGCTGTCGGCGGCCGTCGCGGCGGCCGACTCGGTCGCCGCCGTGCTGGTGTCCTCCTCGGTCGACGGCCGGGAGATCGCCGGGCGGCTCACGGTGCGGTTGGGCTCGGCATTGGTCACCGACGCGGTGGACGTCCGTGGCGCCGACGGCTCGGTGCTGGTCACCCAGTCCGTCTTCGGCGGCGCCTACACGGTGGAATCCACCGGAGTGCGAGGCATTCCGGTGATCACCTTGCGCGCCAACACGATCGAGGGTGCGGCCACGCCGGTGGCCACGCCCGAGGTGATCGAACTGGCGACGCCCGAACCGGCGGCCGCACCCACGGTGGTGGCGCGGCACGCCGAGCCGACGGGAGACCGGCCGGATCTGGGCGCGGCATCGATCGTGGTGTCCGGTGGCCGCGGCGTCGGCTCGGCGGAGAATTTCGCCCTGGTGGAGGCCCTGGCCGACCGTCTGGGCGGGGCGGTGGGTGCCTCCCGCGCCGCGGTCGACTCCGGCTACTACCCCCACCGGTTCCAGGTGGGCCAGACCGGCACCAGCGTGTCCCCGCAGGTGTACATCGCACTGGGGATCTCCGGCGCGATCCAGCACCGGGCCGGGATGCAAACCTCCAAGACGGTCGTCGCGGTGAACAAGGATCCGGACGCGCCTATCTTCGAGATCGCGGACTACGGAGTCGTCGGCGACCTGTTCGCGGTGACTCCCCAGCTCACCGAACAGCTCGGCACCCACCGGTCCTGACCCGGCCGGTGTTCCCGTGGTTCCCCTGCAGG
The DNA here is from genome assembly GCA_964497705.1 of uncultured Actinomycetes bacterium. Lineage (GTDB taxonomy): Bacteria > Actinomycetota > Actinomycetes > Mycobacteriales > Nakamurellaceae > Nakamurella. Next base: position 7,410 of record CAZCEH010000027.1, read on the forward strand.
GAAACCACGGGAACACGGGAACGACACAAACGCGGCGAGCGGGCCCTGCGGGCTCGCTCGCCGCGACGCTCTGCGACCGGTCGACCGCGTCTACCGGTAGAGCTCGTCGATCGGGTCGGCGTACTTGGTCAGGATGACCCGCCTCTTCAGCTTGCCCGTCGGGGTCAGCTCGTCGCCACCCGGCAGCCACACGTCGGGCAGCAGGACGTACCGCTTGATGGCCTCGTTGCTGTGCAGGTTCATGTTGGCCCGGCTGACGGCGGCGTCGATCTCGGCCTGCAGGCCGGGCGAGGAAACGATGTCCTGGTGGGTCGCGCCCGGCATGCGCTGTACGGCGTAGGTCGCCGCGGCCTCGGGATCCACGGTGATCAGCGCGGTCACGTACTTGCGTCCGTCACCCACCGCCACGACCTGGCCGGCCAGAGTGGTCTCGTTCTTCACCGCCGCCTCGATGTTCGCCGGGGACATGTTCTTGCCCGCCGAGTTGATGATGATCTCCTTCTTCCGGTCGACGATCCTGACGAAACCGTCCGAGTCGATGGTGGCCAGGTCGCCGGTGTGCAGCCACCCCTGCGCGTCCAGTGCGTCGCCCGTCTCGACGGGTTGCTTGCGGTAGCCCACGAAGTTCGACTCGGCCTTGACCAGCAGCTCGCCATCCTCGGCCAGCCGCACCTGCACGCCGGGCAGCGGGCGACCGACCGTGCCGGTCTTGAAGTTGTCGATTTGGTTGAAGATGCACAGCAGCGCCTCGGTGGATCCGTAGGCATCCAGCATGGGGATGCCGACCGCCCGGAAGAACATCGACAGTTCCCTCGGCGCGGGCGCCCCACCCACGAACGCGGAAACGATCCGGTCGATCCCGAGCCTGGCCAGCAACGGCCTCAGCACGGGCAGTTCGGCCTGGTGCCGGGCCTCCAGGTCGGCGATCGCTTCCGGCGAGAGCCGCGAACCGCGCTCGGTCGCCCCTGCCCATTCGATTCCGGTCTCGATGGCCAGGCGCATCCGGGCACTCACGGCCGGGTCGGGTTCGGCGGCAACCAGGCCCTCGATCGCCACTCGCAGCTTCTCCCAGAATCTCGGGACCGAGAACAACGCGTCGGGCCGAGCGCTGCCCAGCGCCTTCGGGAGCTGGTTCACGTCGGGGCATTCGGTGATGGTCGCGCCGTGCATCAGCGCCATGTAGTGCACCGCGATCCGCCCGGAGACGTGCGCCATCGGCAGGAACGACACCAGGCTGATCGTCGGGATCGGCACTCCGGCAGCCAGCGACCGTAGATCACTCAACACGCCGTGGTGCGACAGCTGCGCGCCCTTGGGCGGGCCGACCGTCCCCGAGGTGTACACCAGGGCGATCAGATCGTCGGGCTGGACGGCCGTCCACGCTTCGTCGAAGTCGAAGTCCGGGCGTCCGCCCGCCGCGATCCGATCAAGGCCGGCGAAGCGATCGGCGTCCGTGCCGTCGACGCCGACGATGTGCCGTACCTGGTCACTGGCAAGGATTCTCGCCGCATCCACCACCCGGTCCCGAACCGCGTCGTTGACCAGCACCACCCTGGCATCGGAGTTGCGCAGCTGATCGGCGATCTGCACGGCCGGCGAACTGTTGAAGATCGAGAACGTCACCGCCCCCAGGTGCAGCAGCGCGTAGTCCAGCAGGTGGCTTTCGATGGTGTTCGGCAGCACCATCGCCACCGTGTCACCGCGGCGCACGCCCAATGCGGACAGGCCGGCCGCGAGCTGCCGGACCCGGTCCGCGGCCTCCTGCCAGGTGATCGCGACCGTGCCGTCGATCGAACGGAGCGCGATGTCGTCCGGCCGCCGATGCACGATGCGCTGGAAGGCCAGGGCAACCGTGCCGGCGTCAAGCGGCGCGGCCGCCGCCAGGTCGGTTGATGCGGTTCGCGTCGATTCCATGTCCTACCTCGTCGTATCTCGTGGACTACCCGGGAACGGGGGACTGCAGCGTCGCCAAGCGATCTGGATTCCACTGCATTGCGGGCCGCACCGCACGGAGGCAGGTGACGGCTGCCGTACCCGGCGAGCCGGGACCACGGCACAGTGTGAGACTGGCGTCTCAAAAAACTCTAGAGTCGGTCGCCGAGTCCGTCAAGACCGCGCGGGCTCTTCCCCGACCGGTTCTGCGGCGTCACCGTCTCCGCCGGTGGAGGGCGGTAATGGTGGCGCCCGTCGGCACGTTCGCGGACCAACTGCCCACGGATCACCATCAGGTCAAGGTGGGTCATGGTCTCCAGCACCGCCATGCCCGCGTGGATGGGATCCAACTGCGAGAACGATTGCTGGTGCTTGGTCCACGGTATCGCCCCGGCAATCTGGTACGGGGTGTGCGCACCGGACGCCACCGCCGCCAGCATGATCGCCAGCCGCTGCTCGTGGTGATCGAGCAACTGCACGGCCCGGGCATGCGAGCTCTGCGTCACCGGTCCGTGGGCTGGCAGCACCCGCAGATCCGGCAACGCGAGGATCCGCCGCAGCGACTCCAGGTAGTCCCGCAGCGGTTCCTCGCCCGCCGAGGGCGAGAAGCCGACCGACGGCGTGATGGTCGGCAGCACGTGGTCGCCCGCGAACAACAGCCCGGCATCCAGATCGGCGAACACGAAATGGCCGGCGGTGTGCCCCGGGGTGGGTACCGCCGCCAGCCGCCGGGACCCGAGGTCGAAGGAGTGCTCACCGTCGAGCCAGACGTCGGGATCGCGCCAATCCTCCGGGTCGGCCCTGTTGTCCTCGCCCCACTTCCGCCAGGCCGGCAGCAACGCATCGGCCCCGCCGGAGCGCAGCCGGTCCAGGAACACCTCGGTGCCCGAGCGTGCCGCCCGCAACGACGGCCGGTCACCGGCACCGAGTGCCACCCGGGCGCGCCCGAACTCGGTCCTGATCGCCGCGGCCTGCGTGTAGTGGTCGCGATGCGCGTGTGTCACCAGGAACACTTCGATATCTCTTGGATGGTAGCCGATCTCGTGGAGGGCAGACTCGAGTTCCCGTCGCGCCACGGCGATCGCCCATCCCCCGTCGATCAGCACGAGCCCGCGGTCGGTCTGCAGCACATAGACGTTCACCGCGCGCAGGCCGTCCAGCGGCAGGGACAGCGGGATCCGGTGGACACCGTCCGCGACCGGATGTGCGCCGGGCTCGGTCCACCGCGCCGGACCCGGCCGGGGCGGGTCCGCGCCGGCCGGTGCCCCGCCGGGTGCTCGCCCGCGACTCACCGGACGATGCTCATCGGCCCGGAGCTCAATGGTCCGATGCTCATTGGTCCACCCAGCGGACGGCGTCCCGGGCCACATCCACCCTGCTGGTCCGGAAGCTGTTCGCCGGATGCGCGGGATCGGCGTAACCGAAGGAGATGCCGACGACGATCAGGCGGTTGGGCGCCAGATCGAAGTACTGGCGGATGAATCCGGCGTGCGAGGCAAGAGCTGCCTGCGGCACCGTCGCGATGCCGTGGGACTGCGCGGCAAGCAGCAGCGACTGCAGGAACAACCCGCAGTCGACGGCCCCGTAGGCCCCGAGATCGGCGTCGGTGGTCAGGACGGCCACGTGCGGCGCGCCGAAGAATCGGAAGTTCTCCATCATCTGCCGCGCGGACCCCGACCGATCGCCCCGCTCGACGCCGACGGCGCGGTAGAGCGCCCAGCCCGCGTCCCGCCGCCGGTCCCGGAACTCCCCCTCGTACCGCTCCGGAAAGGGGAAGTCGGGTTCCGGGGGATGGGACGCGGCATGGTCGTACAGCGCCTGCCGGAATCGTTCCGTGGCCGCGCCGGTGGTGATCACCAGCTGCCAGGGCTGGGTGTTGCACCAGGACGGGGTCTGCTCGGCCATCCGAAGAACCTGTTCGATCCTCGCCCGAGGAACCTGGGTCGGCAGGAACGCGCGGGTGCTGCGCCGGTCGCGCAGGATCTCGTCGAGCAGTTCGGCCCGTGCCGGCGGCCGCCGCTCGCCCGCCTCCGGGGTCGGCTCGGGCACTACGACCTGGGTCGCCACGACGCCACCACCTCCTCACTCTTGACTTCGCGCAACGGTGGCGGCGCGACCGGCTGCGGGTGCCCGCTGCCGAAGCGGGGGGCGGGCGCGGCCTGCACGGCCGCACCCGCGGGCAGCAGGGCGCGCCGGGCCGTGACCTGCGGATGACGCGCCGCCTCGGTGAAGGACAGGACCGGGGTCACGCAGGCGTCGGTCCCCTCGAAGTGCGCCGCCCACTCGTCGCGGGTCCTGGTCCGGAAGGCGTCACCGATGCGCCGTCGCAGCTCCGGCCAGCCGGACCGGTCCATCTGCTCGGGCAGGTCGCCGACCGGCAGGCCGAGCCCGCGCAGCAGTTCGGCGTAGAACTGCGGTTCCAGCGCGCCCACCGCGACGCACTGCCCGTCCCGGCACTCGTAGACGTCGTAGAAGGGCGCTCCGCCATCGATGAGATTCGTGCCGCGCTCGGCCGACCAGATGCCGGCCTCCACCATCGAGACGACCGGCTGCTGCAAGGCGGCAACGCCGTCGAGCATGGCCACGTCCAGCACCTGACCGACCCCGCTGCGGGCGCGTTCCAGCAGGGCGGCGAGCACCCCGGTCACCAGGAACATCGATCCCCCGCCGAAGTCGCCGACCAGGTTCAGCGGCGGCACCGGCGGCCCGCCGGCGCGACCGATGGCGTGCAGGGCGCCGGTCACCGAGATGTAGTTGATGTCGTGGCCGGCGCGGTGGGCGAACGGACCGTCCTGGCCCCAGCCGGTCATCCGGGCATAGACCAGCCCCGGATTCAGGTAGCGACAGACGTCGGGCCCCAGGCCGAGCTTCTCGCACACCCCCGGCCGGTACCCCTCCACCATGACGTCGGCGTGCGGCACCAGGTCCAGAACGGCCTGACGCCCCTGCTCGGTCTTGAGGTCGGCCACCAGTTGGCGGCGACCGCGCAGGGTGGTGTCCACCCGATCCGCGAACGGGCCGCTCCGCCCCGCCGGCCGAGCCACCCGCACCACGTCCGCACCGAGGTCAGCCATGATCATCATCGCGTGGCTGACCGGCCCGATGGCGGCCAGCTCGAGCACGCGAACACCCGAAAGCGGCGCAGCGGCCTTGTTGTCGACCATGTTGTTGTCGACCATGCTTCAGTACGACCTCGGCAATCCGAGGGAATGCTCGGCGATGAAGTTGAGCACCATCTCCCGGGAGACCGGCGCGATCAGCTGCAGCCTGGCGAGGAACCAGTATCCCGCCAGCCGGTACTCGCGGGCCATCCCGTTGCCACCGTGCGTCTGAATCGCGCGGTCCAGGCACAGCACCCCCGCCTCGGCAGCCGCCAGCTTGGCGATGTTGCTGGCCTCGCCGGCTTCCAGGCCGGCGTCGTACAGGGCGGCGGCCCGCTGCATGGCCAGCCGAGCCTGTTCCAGCCGGACCTTGCCCTCCGCCAGCGGATGGGCGATCGCCTGATGCGCTCCGATCGGCTGCGACCAGACCGTTCGCTGCCGGGCGTAGGCGGCCGCCTTGTCCAGGGCGAACCGGCCGATCCCCACCGAAACCGCCGCCGAAAGAATGCGTTCCGGATTCAACCCGTCGAAGGCAACCCGCAGCCCCTCGTTCTCCGCACCGATCAGATTCGCCGTCGGCACCTCGACGTTGTCGAAGTAGACGGTGAACTGCTTCTCGGGTTCCTCCAGCACCGTCTCGATCGGCTGCCAGCTCAGCCCCGGCGTGTCCGGGTCCACCATGAGCAGGGACAGCAGCCCCTTGCCGGACCGGCTTCGGCCGGTTCTGGTCACGACCAGCAGATGGTCGCACTCGTCCACGCCTGAGATGTAGTACTTCTGGCCGTTGATGACGTACCTGTCCCCCTCGCGGCGCGCCACCGTATCCAGGTTGTGGGAGTTGGTGCCGGCGTTCGGCTCGGTCAGCGCGAAGGCGAACTTCTTCGACCCGTCGGCGATCCCGCGCAGCCATCGCTCCTTCTGCGCCGGTGTGCCGTGCCGGTTCAGGATCGTGCCGATGATGCCCGGCGAGACAAGCAGTTTCAGCAGAGGGCAACCGGCCGCGCCGGTCTCCTCCAGCACGGCGGTCAGCTCGGAGATCCCTCGCCCGCCGCCGCCGTACTCCTCGGGTAGGTGCACTCCGAGGAAGCCGGCCGCGCCGAGCGCCTCCCACAGTTCCTGCGGGGAGCGGCCCTCCGCGTTGACCTTCGCGTAGTAGGACGGCCCGAAGGTGGCGGTGAGATCGAAGACCGTCTTGCGGATCTCGCGCTCCTCGGGCCCAGGAACCAGGTCCATCGTGGCGACGACGGTCGAGGTGGTCATGAATGCTCCTTTGCCGGAATGCCGTTCGTCATTGGTCGGTCGGGCCCGCTCGCCGCGGTCAGACCCGCGATGCCGGGCGCGGGATGTTCAGGACTCCGTCGGTGACGTCGACCCCTTCCAGGATCGACTTCAGCGAGGGGTACTTGCCATAGAGTGCCGCGTGCGCGAGCTGGTACTCCTCGACCCGTCCCCAGTTGATCGGGAAGTTCTCCGACAGATTCCAGCTCTTGGCGATCCGCTTGCCGTTCAACGTCCCGGTCGCCGTGCCGAGGGTGTGTATCGGCCAGTCGGTCGAGCTGTGCTGATCGAAGCGGACGGTCCGGTCGTCACCCAGGGACAGGGTCACCGCCTTCATCGTCCCGGCGCCGGTCCGTTCGACGTCCAGTCGCGCGTCGGTCCGGGCCACGCTCCGGCCGTCGACGTAGTGGTGGGCGGCGGAGAAGCCGGTTCCCGGCTGCCCGCGCCAGGCGAACCCGCCCTCGATCGTCGCGTCGTCGTACTCGATGAGCCAGTTCATCCAGTAGTGGTGCAGGTGTGTGGTGAACTGGGTCTCGCGGAAGGTCAGATCGGGCCGGGAGTAGATGTGGTCGATCATGAAAATGCCTTCGACCGGATCGTCGTCGATCGTGCCGACGACCTTGGCCAGGTGTGAGCGGGAAAGGATCGGGTGCGGGAATCCCGGCTGCTCCGGCACCCAGAACGTGCACGCCTGACCCAGCCGTTCCGCGGACAGCGTCACCCGCCCGGCCGCCTCGGTCCAGCGGTAGCTGGTGACCGACTCCGACAGACGGAAAGACCCTCCCTGATAGACGATCTCGTCCGGCCCGTGGCTGACCGAGAATTGCTCGACGGCCGGGAACTGGCGAAACGAGTACAGCAGATCACCGGGCCGATCGAGCTCGCCGTTCCCGACGTAGGTGCCGAAGTTCATCGACGTCAGCTTGTCCGGCAGCGGCAGGGCGCGCATGGCGTTGTAGGTGCGGCCGGACGCGCCCGTGACCACCACCCACGGGCAGATCAACACCGTGCCCAACCCGTCCCGCGGGCAGTAGTCCAGCCGGTAGGACTCCAGGGTCGGCTCCTCGAGATAGGTGAAGTAGCGCACGGGCCAACCTTTCCCCACCGAAGTCCGCGGTATCCGGGCCGGAACGCCTGACCCGGGATCCATCCGTTTATGAGACAAACGATCTCACAAAATAGTAGGACTCCCGGCCGGTGCTGTCAACGGCGGGTCCGCGGCACTGGTGGGGCGCGGACTCGGCGCGGACATGTTTTGTGAGACAGTTGTACCCACAAGCTGACGGCCAGCGTGTGGCGGCGACGAGACCGCCCGGGAGTGGGGACCAGATGGCGCAGCCACCGGCCGGTGGGGACGGACCGCGCAAGCGCGGTCGGCCGCGCCGGGACATCGATCCGGATGCCGTTGCCGATGCCGTGGCCACGCTGTTCGCGGAGGGCGGCGCCGAGGCCGTCTCGATCGTCGACGCCGCCGAGAAGCTCAACGTGTCCAGAGCCACGCTCTACCGCAGCGTGCCCACCAGGGAACACCTGATGGGCGTCCTGTTCGAGCGCAGCACCAGGGAACTCACCGAGCAGGCCAAGGCCGTGCTGGCCGAGGACAAATCCCCCCGGGAGCACCTGGAGCAGCTGATCAGGCTCCAGGTGGACGCGGCCATCCGGATGCGCCAGTACCTGCCCGTCTTCTTCGGCGGGGGCGAGCTCCCCAAGGACGTCTTCTCGCGCTGGCACGAGTTCAGCCAGCACTTCGAGTCGCTGTGGGTGGACGTCGTGGCGGCCGCGATGCGGGATGGCCAGCTCGCCGCCGACGATCCGGTGATCACCGCGAGACTGCTGCTGGGCCAGTGCAACTGGGTCTCGCGGTGGTACCGGGACGACGACCGGTACACCTCGCGCGCCATCGCCGATGCGGCGATCAATCTGCTGCTGGGCCCCGCCGGCGGCCGGCCGTGCGAGGCCGTGAACGAGGCGACCAGCGGCCGCCCGGCCTCCACCCGCCGGCAGTCACCGCGCTGACAGGAAACCCTCCACGATCCGATCGAAGTCCCCGGCCCGCTCGAACATCGGGAAGTGGCCACAGCCATCGAGTTCGGCGTAACGGGCATCGGCCAGTTCACCGGCCAACCAGGCCGCGCCCCGCCGGGAGAAGACCCGGTCGGCGGTCCCACCCACGAGCAGCGTGGGCACCGTGACGGCGGGAATCCGGCCGGTCGCGTCGGCCACGAACATGTCGGCGAAGCACGCCGCACCCGCCCAGGTCGGCATCCTGGACTGGACACCGAGCAGCCAGTCGACCAGCGCGGGCCGGGCCGGTCCGGCCATCCCGGTCTCGATCATCTCGCGGCGCGCCTCCACCCAGCCCGGACCGGTCTCCCCGGCGAGCAGGCCGGGCAGGAAGGTCTCCGCCGGCGCCCCGAACGGGAAGTGGTCGGCGCGGCTGGCCCGCACCGCGTTCGTCGACACCAGGACCAGACGCCGTACCAGGTCGGGGTTCTCCGCGGCCAACCGGAAGGCCACCTGGCCGCCCATCGACCAGCCGACGACGGCGGCATGCCGGACGCCCAGCGCACGCAGCACTTCGGCGACATCGGCGGCGTGCTGCCGGATGGAATAGTCCCCGACCGGCGCGTCGGAGTCGCCGTGACCGCGCAGGTCGATCGCCAGGGTCCGGAACGACCGGTGCAGGCGCTGCACCTGGCGCTGCCAGACCTGGTGGCTCAGGCCCCATCCGGCGAGCAGCACCAGGGCCGGGCCACCGCCGAGATCCTGCACGGCCAGCCGGACGCCACCGTCCACCGGGACGAGGCCGACGCGGCTCATGTCGCCTCCAGCGGGGCGCTCGCAGGCTCCGCGCCCGTTCGGCGGGCGACGGCCCGGTGTTGACGATTCGGCCTGACCTCGAGCCCTCCCGCCCGCCCTGCGCTCATCCGGTCACCACGACGGCGTGGCCGTCCCAGTAGTACGGAGCGATCCCGGAGACCAGCCCCTGTGCGTCGAAGCTCCACCATTCGAGCGCGCCGTTGGGCGCGCGGGTGCCGTCCGGGCCCACCCAGACGAAGCGCAGGCGGGCCACCGCCGCATCCGGCCTGGCGATGACATCGACCACCTCGACATCGACGCCGCCCCGCGGCGGGTGCGTGCCGGCCAGCCGGCCGAAAAAGGTTGCCAGTCGTTCACGTCCGGTGCGGGTCCCGCCGAACGGTAGGGAATCCGGCCAGCTGACCGAGGCGCCCGGCGCGAAGCGCTCGGTGACGAAGGCGACGACCCGGTCCGGATCACCCGCGGCCAACAAGCGGTAGAACTCGATGATGGTCGCCTCGGCCGATTCGGGCGTGGCGCCGAGCGCGCCGGACCCGGCTTCGAGCGGAACTAGCTCAGGCACTGAGAACCTCCCATATCTGCGGTTCGCCGCCGCGGCGGGCGAGGGCGCCCAGCCCGGCCGCGATCGTCTCCTGCGGTTGGTCGGCGTCCCGCCAGTCCCACAGCGACCTGGTCAGCGGGTGCAGCGGGTACTCCTGCGACACACCCATGGCGCCGTGCAGCTGGTGGGCGGTCCGGGCCACGGACGTCGCCGCCGCGGCGGCAACCAGCCTGGCCGCCGCCGCCGGCCCCGGATTCGGCGAGGGGAACGAACGGACGGCACCGGCGACCGCGGCGTCTACCAGATCGAGCTCGGCGGTCATCCGGCCGACGGCCGTCACCACCGCGGGCAGCACGGCGAGCGGCCCACCGAATTGCTCGCGCGTCCGCACGTAGTCGACGGTCCGGTCCAATGCGCCGCGCGCGGCCCCGGCCAGTGCGGCGGCCCGCAGGATCGCCAGCCGGTTCAGCACCGGCTGCCGACCGGGCGCGTCCGGGACGGTCGAACTCATCGCGCCGTCGAAGGTCACGTCCGCGATCGGATCGTAGATCCGCGGCGCTGGCGCCACATTCACCCCATCCTGGTCGAGCCGCACCAGCCGGGTGCCGCCGGCATCGACCAGCAGCAGCGAGCCCGCAGGCCCGCACCACCGGACCCCGCGCAGCGCGCCATGCAGCCGATCGCCGGTCAGCGCCAGGCCCGACGCATCCACCGGGACCGCCGGCGCAAGCCGTGGGGCCGCACCGAGAATCCACGCCGCGGTGGCCGCCTCGATGATGGGCGAGCACACGGCGACGCGGGCCAGCTCACCGACCAGGGCAACGAGATCGTCGAACCCGCCGCCGGCGCCGCCCTGTTCCTCCGGCAGCCCGATCGCGGCGAATCCCAGCTCCAGCAGCGTGGGCCAGGCGTCGTCACGTTCCCGCGCGGCCAGATCACGGACGACCTCGCGCAGGGTCTCGACCAGATCAGACACGGTCCATCGCCGCCTTGGACACGATGGTCAGCAGCACGTCGGATGATCCGCCACGGATGCTGAAACCCGGTGACGTGAGCAGGCTCTCGCGGTGCAGTTGGCTGCCGCCACCGTCTCGGACGCCGGCCCGGCGGGCGAACTCGATCACATCCACCTCGAATGTCGTGCCGAGCACCTTGAGGGCGGCCGCCTCGACGACCGGGGACTGGCCCGCGTCGATCCGGGTGGCGATGGCGTAGCACAGCCGGCGCAGGCCGGTCAGCCGGGCGACCAGCATGCCCAGTTCGGCATCGAGGCGGTCGTGGTCGATGCCGGCCACCGCCGCCGCGAGCAGCGGGTAGGTGGTCAGGACCCGCTCCGGGCCACCCCGCTCGAACGACAGCTGCTCGACGACCTGACGCCAGCCGCGACCCACCTCGCCGATCACGCAGTGCTCCGGGACCTCGACGCCGTCGAACGTCACCTCGTTGAAGTGGTGCTCGCCCGACATGTCCCGGATGGGGGCGACCTCGACGCCGGCCGCCGCCATGTCGACGACGAACTCGGTCAGCCCCTCGTGTTTCCGGCCGGACGCGTCGGTGCGCGCGAGCACGTAGGCGTGGGTGGCCAGATGGGCGTTGCTGGTCCAGGTCTTGCGACCGGAGATCCGCCAGCCGCCCGGCACCTTGCTGGCGCGGGTCGTCACCGCGGCCAGGTCGGAACCCGCTCCCGGCTCGCTCATCCCAAGGCAGAAGACCATCCGCCCGGAGGTGATGCCGGGCAGGATCTCTTCCTGCAGCCGCCGATTCCCGTGCCGAAGGATGGCCGGTCCGATCTGGCGGTCGCCGATCCAGTGCGCGGCGACCGGGGCGCCGGCCCGCAGCAACTCCTCGGTGACAGCGAGCCGGGCGACCGCTCCCGCGCCGCCCCCGCCGAACCGCTGCGGCCAGCTGATGCCCAGCAGGCCGCGCCGGGCCATCTCCCGGCTGAAGTCGAGATCGAATGCGCGCAGCCAGCAGTCGGCGCGCGGCTGCAGGCGGCCGGCGTCACGCCAGTCCCGGATCAGCTCGCGGACACGCTCGCGCCACCGGTCGAGATCGCCGGGTTGCCGGCCTCCTGGGGTCACGGTACGCACGGCCGGGATTCCGCTCATGCGCCGATGAACCGGGCCGGCCGGCGCTCGGTGGCCGCGGCGACGCCCTCGGCGAAGTCCGTCGTGCCGCGGTGGACCGCCTGCTCGGCCCGCTCGTGCTCGATCGCCTCGGCGACGGCGTCGGCGAGGCCACGGCGCAGGGTGCGGCGGATGCTGGCGGCCGCCAGCGGCGCGGTCGCTGCCAGTTGCCGGGCGAGATCGATCGCGCTGTCGGTCAATTCGTCGTCGTCGACCAGCCGGTCGCACAGCCCGATGCGCAGCGCCTCCTGCCCGTCCACGTCACGGCCGGTCAGCAGCAGGTCCGTCGCCCGCTGTGGGCCGACGACCCGCGGCAACGTCACCGAGAGCCCGAAGCCGTGGTGCAGGCCGAGCCTGGCGAAGTTGGCCGTGAAGCGGGTCCGCGGGGTGGCGATCCGGAAGTCCCCCGTGAGGGCGAGGCCCACCCCGCCCCCGATCGCGGCGCCCTGGACGGCGGCCACCACCGGGGTGTCGGTCAGGAACAGCGCGTGACCCGCGGCGTACAGGGCGCGAGCTCCGCCGTCGGCGTCGAAGCCGGCGGCCGCGGTCCCGCCGAAGTCGGCGCCGGCGCAGAAGTGGCGCCCGTTCGAGGCCAGCACGATTGCCCTGATCGCCGGGCTGGCGTCGATCTCGCGGTAGACGCGGACGATCTCCTCGATGAGCGGCACGTCGAAGTAGTTCGCCGGCGGGCGGTCGAGCTGTACCAGGCAGACCATCCCATCCAGTTCGCGGACCCGCAGCAGCGGGCTCGACAGCCGGTCGAGTTCACGCGTCCCGGTTCCCCGACCGTTCCCCGACGAGGGCGCGACGGGCGCCGACGGCCCGCTCATCGCAGACCCAAGCTTCCGGAGATGATCTCCCGCTGGATCTCGTTGGTGCCCGCGAAGATCGTCGGCGCGATGGCGGTGCGCAGGTGCGCCTCCATGCCGAACTCGGTCGCGTAGCCGTACCCACCCATGAGTTGCACACCCTCCAGCGCCATCCGCTTGGCGGTCTCGGTCGCCTTGACCTTCGCCATCGATGTCCGGCGCATCACCTCGACGTCCTTGGCACCCGCGCGCTCGGCCCGCATCACCGTGTCGTAGGTGAGCGAACGGGCGGCTTCGATATCGATCGCCAGGTCCGCGATCCGATGGCGGACGGCCTGGAAGGAGCCGATCGACTGACCGAACTGCTTGCGCTGCTTGACGTATGACAACAGGTCGGAGAATGCCCGTTCGGCCGTGCCGATCGACTGGGCGGCGCAGACCAGGCGCTCGGCATTGAGCCCGGCCATCAGCTGGTTCCACCCGCCGTCCAGTTCACCCACCACCGCCGACGCGGGCACGAACACGTCGGTGAAGAACAGGTCGTTGACCTCGTTCCCGCCCATCGTCGAGATCGGCCGGATGGTCAGGCCGTCGGCGTCGGCGGGAACGTCGAACATGGTCAGGCCGTGGTGCCGCGACTCGCCCCGGGCGGTCCGCGCGACCAGCAGGATGCGGGTGGCGAACTGCGCGTCCGAGCACCAGGTCTTCTGCCCGTTGATGACGAACCCGCCGTCGCCCGCGGTGCCACGGCAGGAGATGTTCGCGGCATCCGAGCCGGCCTCGGGCTCGGAGATGCTGATCGACATCACCTCCCCCCGGCAGATCGCGCCGAGGGCGTCCCGCTTCTGCTGCTGGCTGCCGTACCGGTGATAGATCCCGGCCACCGTGTGCGACGTGCCGGCACCGTGCAGGGGCGCAAGGCCGCGGAAGATCTCCTCGAACATCAGGCACAGCTCGACCATGCCGCCGCCGCAGCCTCCGTATTCCTCGGGAATCGACACGCCCAGCAGGCCCGCCTCCGCGAAAGCCCGGTGCAGCCATGGCGAATGCCGTTCCCGGCCGCCGTCGGTCAGCCGGTCACGCTGCTCGGCGGTGCCGGCATGGCGCTGCACGAAGTCACGCACCACCTCGGCGTACTCGAGCTGTTCGCGGGTGAACCTCGAACCACCATCGATCATCCGGAAGCAACCCCATCCGATCCTCTTTTTGACATTGCGTGTCTCAATAGTAGGCTGTGCGTACTGCCGCGTCAATCGCCCAGCGGCATCGGACACGTGGGCGGATCACCGGCCGACGCCGTGATCGACGTCCCGGAGGGCTGAACAGACATGCAGCGCACCATCTTCCGACCGGAGCACGACCGGTTCCGGAGCCTGGTCGAGGAGTTCTACGGCAGCGAGGTGGCGCCCCGGTTCGGGGAGTGGGAAGCAGCCGGCCGGCCGCCGCGGCAGTTCTGGCGGCGGGCGGGCGAGCTCGGTCTGCTGTCCTGCGGCATCCCCCGCCGGTTCGGCGGTGAACCGGAGCGCGACTTCCGGTACAACGCGATCCTGACCGAATCGGCGCAGGCCGCCGGTCTCGCGCTCGGCGGGCTGCGGGTGCAGACCGACATCTGCCTGCCGTACCTGCTGGAGTACGCCGACGACGATCAGCAGGCCGCTTGGCTGCCCCGGCTGGCCGCCGGCGATGCCGTGGTCGCCCTGGCCATCTCCGAACCCGGTGCCGGATCCGACGTCGCGTCGATCGCCACCGGCGCCGTGCGGGACGGCGACGATTTCGTGGTGAACGGCAGCAAGACCTTCATCTCCAACGGGATATCGGCCGATCTGGTCATTCTCGCCGTGCGCACCGGCTCGTCGGGCGGGAAGTCCGGGCTGAGCCTGCTTCTGGTCGACACGGCCAGCCCGGGATTCGAACGGGGACGCAACCTGGAAAAGATCGGCCTGAAGGGCCAGGATCTGGCCGAGTTGTACTTTCGCGACATGCGGGTCCCGGCGACCGCCCTCCTCGGCCGGGAGAACGCCGGCTTCACCTATCTCACCGCCAATCTCGCACAGGAACGGCTTTCCATCGCGATCAACTCGCAGGCCAGCGCGGCTGCCGTGCTGGCGGCGACCCGGGCGATCTTCGCCGGTGCCCGGAACTCCCAGGACGTCAAGTTCTCGTTGGCCGGATGTCAGGTGCAGGTGGCGGCGGGACAGGCCCTGATCGATCAGGCGATCACGGCGCATCTGCGCCGCGCTCTGTCAGCGGCGGATGCCGCTGCGGTGAAACTGTTCTGCACCGAGATGCAGTCGCAGGTCATCGACCGGTGCCTGCAGCTCGGCGGGCTCGAGCACTACACCCGACGATCCCCGATCGGCCGGGGCTACACCGACAGCCGGGTCAGCCGCGTCTACGGCGGCACCAGCGAGATCATGCGCGTGATCGTGGCCAAATCGATGGGCCTATGAAGACTTGCGAGGAACGGACATGCCGGTGAACCTGCAACTCGAGCGGAGCTTCGATCCGGAGCATCACGACATCGTCGACCTGGTCACCCAATTCGTCGAGCGCCGGTCCGATCCTGGCGGGCCGCCGGTCCTGGACCGGCCGACGCTGGCCGAGCTGGCCGAGCTGGCCCTGATCGGCACCGGACTGCCCGTGCAGCACGGCGGGGCGGGCATCGACGACATCCGGATCGCCGCGGCCATCCGGGTCGGCAGCTGCCGGGCCGGCGCGTCCGGCCTGGGCATCGCCCTGACCGAATGCGCGCACGTCGCGCTGACCGTGCTGGACTCGGTCGCGGACGGCCCGGCACGGGACCGGTGGTACGCGGACATCGTTGCCGGCCGCGTGCTGGTCGCCCTGGTCGTCGCGGGCGACGGGGTGACCGCGACGCCGTCCGACCGGGGCTGGACGTTGTCCGGCCGGGCCACCGCCGGCGTGGGCGTCGCCGGGGCGGACCTGCTGGTCGTCGTCGCCGACGCGGCCCACGGTCCGCTGACGTTCCTGATGACGCCGGCCGGCCACGGAGTCCGAGTCGACGCGGAACTGCCGGTGCTCGGGCCCGCCGGGCTGCGGGCCGCCGCCGTGGAGTTCTCCGACGCTCCGGCCGTGCCGACCGGCACCAGCGAGCGCACGGCTGACGCGCTGCACCGCGCAGCGGTGGACCAGGAGTTGCTGACCGCGGCCGGCGCGGTCGCCGAGAGCGCATTGGCCCTGGACTGGACCGCCGCCTACACAGCGACACGCACGGCGTTCGGCGCTCCGATCGCCGCGTTCCAGAACACCCGGCTGATGCTGGGCGACGTGGCCGCCCAGGTGGCCGCCGCCGACTCGCTGGTCGCCAGCACGCTGGCGGACCGAATCGCCGGGGTATGCGACGGGCGCGCCTCGGCCGCCGCCAAGCTGCGCGCGACGGCCGCACTTGCCCAAGCGGTCGATGCCGGGCTGCAGCTGCACGGCGGGTACGGCTACATGGTCGAATACCCGATCTCGCGGGCCTTCGTCGCGGCCCGGGTCGCCCGGCTGATCGGGATCCGGTCCGAGTCGCAGCTGCTCGAAGCCGCCGCGCGGCGCGATGCCGCGATCAGCTCCGGCGCCCGGTGAAGTTCGGCACCCTGCGCTCGCGGAAGGCATCGATCCCCTCCCGCAGGTCCGGCGAGCCGAGGGTGAGCTCCTCCTGAGCGAGCGCGGTCTCCAGCGTCTCGGCGGCCCGACGCATGGTCAGCTCGTTCAATGCCCGCTTGGTGCCCTGGACCGCCAGCGGCGCGTGCGCGGCGATCCGACGGGCCAGGCCGAGCGCGAACGCGCCGACCTCGTCGGGGCTGTCGACAAGATCGGTGACCAGCCCGAACCGGTAGGCGTCCTCGGCGCCGACCCGGTCACCGGTGAGCAGGTGGCGGCGCGCCCGCAGCATCCCCGCGGCGGCCGGCCAGACAACGGTTCCGCCGTCGCCCGCGACCAGCCCGATGGCGACGTGGGTGTCCGCAAGGAACGCCGCCCGGGCGGCCACCACCGCGTCGCAGGCCAGCACCACCGTGGCGCCCAGCCCGATCGCCGCACCCTGCAGGGCCGCCACGATCGGCTGGGGTGCCTGCAGCAACGCGTGCAGCAGATCGCGCGCCTCGTCGACGATGCGTCGGCGGACCGCCGGATCCGCGAGGGCTGCCTGCATCAGCTCGAAGTCACCGCCGGCTGAGAAGACCGGTCCGGTCGAGGCGAGCACGACGGCACGCACGTCCTGGTCGCCGGCCAGCGACCGGACCGCATCGGTGAAGGCCACGTGGAGTTCACCGTCGAACCGGTTGGCCAACTCGGGACGGGTCAGCCGGAGTTCCCGGACACCGGCCCCGTGGTCGTGGATCTCCAGCGCGGCCATCACTTTCCTTTCCATGACGGGGGCCGCCGCTCGATGAACGCCGACATCCCCTCGATCCGATCCTCGGTGCCGAAGGCGACCTCGAAAAGCCTTCGCTCCATTGCCATGCCGGCGTGCAGCCCGGTCTCCCCGGCGGC
Organism: uncultured Actinomycetes bacterium; assembly: GCA_964497705.1. Taxonomy (GTDB): domain Bacteria; phylum Actinomycetota; class Actinomycetes; order Mycobacteriales; family Nakamurellaceae; genus Nakamurella. Next base: position 24,514 of record CAZCEH010000027.1, read on the forward strand.
CAGCACGGCCTTCTTGGCCAGCCGCGCGGCGATCGGCGGTGCCCCCGCGACCCGCTCCGCCAGGTCGATCGCGGTCGATCGCCACTCGTCCGCGCCGACCACCCTGTTCACCAGGCCCCACCGGTGCGCCTGCTCCGCCGTGATGACCTCGCCGAGCAGCACCAACTCCATCGCCCGCTGCCGCCCGACGACCCGCGCGAGTCGCTGGGTGCCACCGCCGCCCGGGATGATGCCGACCCGGATCTCGAGCTGGCCGAACCGCGCAGTGCCGCTGGCGACGACGAGGTCGCAGGCCAGGGCGAGTTCACAGCCGCCGCCGTAGGCGTGGCCGGACACGGCAGCCACCAACGGGACCTCGACCTCGGCCAACCAGAGCCAGAATCGCGCGGTGTGCGAGGTCAGGACGTCGTCGAGGGTGCGGGTGACGGTCGAGCGCAGATCCACGCCGCTGGCGAAAGCCCGGTCGTGCCCGGCGATCACCACTGCGCCCACTCCGGGATCGGCTTCCAGCGGCTCGATCGCGTTGCGGATGGCGGCGAGCATCTCCGCCGAGAGCGCGTTGAGCACGTCGGGCCGATTCAGCTGCAGGATCGCGACGCGACCGCGCCGTTCGACGTCGACCAGACCGGTCACGCCGCCTCCCCCGCGGCCTGCTCGGCCCGGTGCTCGATGAAGTCGGCGGGGTTCAGTTGCCGGGTGCGACGCCAGTATTCGAGGTAGGTCCACGGACTGCTGACCACGATGCGGCCGGCCGGATTGCGATAGTAGGTGGTCATTCCCGGGTGCGCCCACACCGTGCGGGCCAGCGCCGCGTCCAGTTCGTCGCAGTACTCCTCGTAGCGACCGTCGCGCACATCGAGCTCGTCGACACCGTTCTGCGTCATGTACCCGATTGCCTGCATCAAATACCGCACCTGGAACTCGGTGGGGTGGATGGCGCTGCCGCCGTGTCCGGCGTTGGTGTTCGGACCGTTGAGGATGAACAGGTTCGGGTAATCGGGGACGAGCATGCCCAGGTAGGCGCGCGCGTCGTCGGCGTCCCAGACCTGGCCACGCAGGGTTCGGCCCGAGCGGCCCCGGATGTCCATCGGGTACAGCATCTGAATCGCCTTGAAACCGGTTGCCACGATCAGCACGTCGGCCTCGAATTGCTGTCCGGTGGTGGTCACGATCGAGTGCTCCCGCACCTGCGCGATGCCGGCTTCGACGAGTTCGACGTCGTCCCGCAGCAGCGTGCGGTACCAGCCGTTGTCGATCAGCGGCCGCTTGCCATAGGGCGGGTAGTCCGGCACGCAGGCCGCGATCAGGTCCGGTCGGCCGTCGAGTTCGGACTCGATGTAGCCGGTGAGGAAGCGCCGGTGCCGCTCGTTCGCGCTGTTGATCGACCGCTCGGGAGTCGGCCAGTCCGGATCGATCTGGATCGAGGAGTGCAGCCGGTCGCTGAAGTTCCAGAAGGCGCGCAAGCGGTACCAGGCCAGGTAGAAGGGCACCCGTTCCATCAGATAGCGGACCCGGCCGGACACCTCCCGGTGGTAGTTGGGATGGGGCACCGCCCATTGGCGGGACCGCTGCAGGATCGTGATCCGCTCCGGCTTCCCGGCGATCGTCGGCACCACCTGCATGGCGCTCGCTCCGGTGCCCAGGACGGCGACCCGCTTGCCCGCGAGGTCGACATCCGGGCGCCACTGGGCGGTGTGCATGACCGGCCCGTCGAAGCTGTCCAGCCCGGGGATCTCCGGCCACGCCGGGCGGTTCACCATGCCGACCGCGGTCACCAGCACGGCCGCGTCGTGATGGTCACCGGCCGTGGTCCTGACGCGCCACCGTCGCGCTCGTGAGTCGTACTCGGCCCGCTCGACCTCGACCCCGAACTCGACGTGCTGGCGGATGCCGTACCTCGCGACCAGATCGCGCAGGTAGTTCTCCACGCTCGCCCCGCGGGCGAAGTACCGTGGCCAGCCCGGATTCATCGCGAAGGTGAAAGAGTAAAGGTGGCTTGGTGTATCGACACCGACCCCCGGGTAGACGTTCTCCAGCCAGGTGCCGCCGACGTCGTGGTTCTTCTCCAGGATCCGGTACGGCACACCCTGCTGCGCCAGCCGCACGGCCGCGCAGATCCCGGAGAGCCCGCACCCGATGATGAGCACGTCGGGAACCCGTCCATCCAGCGATCGACCGATCGGGACCTCCCGGGACACCACGCCGAGTTCCTCGGCCAGCAGGTCGCCGTACTCCGGCGGCACGTCCTCGTCGAGCGCCACCGACAGCATCCGGGCGACCTCCGGGCTGCTCGGCGTGCGCGGCCTGCGCTCGCCCCGGTCGTACGCCAGGAGAGCGTCGAGCACCGCGGCCCGGACGGTGGCCTGCTGCTGCTCGTCCAGCCCGCCGGAATCGTTGTCGTCCAGACCGACCGCACGGGTCGGCGCGAACCGGCCGGACAGCCACGATTCGTCGCCGGTCAGCTGGACCAGCACCATCAGCAGCGTCGGGATGTTGCCGGCAACCAGCGCCCCGCGCATGCGCTCGACGTCCATCGGATCACGGAACAACCTGTTCATGCTTCACCCATCTCCGCGGCCTATTTTTGAACCCTCCCGTCTCAATACTACGAACGACGGGTGGCCCGCGTCAATCGGGCAGTGGCGAAGATGGGTGCGGCGGGCGCGCCGCGGGTCAGCCGGCCGGTTTCGCCCGGCCGAACTCGGCGAGCAGCCGATCCTGCGCGGCGGCGTCCGGACCGACCGGCACCGGCGGAGCGACCACGCCGACCTCCCGGTAGCCGGCGGCCCACGCCGGGAACCAGCCGGCGCAGGCATCCACGAGTTCCGGGTCCAGCGTCGCGTCCTGCCCGGTGGCCACACTCAGATCCCAGCCGTGCACCAGCAGTTCCGCGAACAGCTGCATCGCGTATTCGCGGCCGGCGAAATCGCCGAACGACAGGTGGACCGTTCGGTCCATCGCGCCCTCGTCGTCGACGGCGGCGAGCGCGTCCCGGGCGGCCTCGTCCCACCGCGCGACGGGATCGTCGCCGAGCAGGTCGCCGTCGAACCGGCCGCCGACCTCGTCGATCGTCTGCCCGGCGAACAGCGGCACGGTCCAGCGGAGCTCGCTCAGCACGTGGTTGACCAGCGCACGCACGTCCCAGGCGGCGCATGGCGTCGTCGACGCCCACTGATCGGGGCCGATTCCGTGGACGCGGGACCCGAAGGCGTCCTGCGCCCGCCGGTACAACTCGCGGGTATCGATGCCGCTGGTAGCTGAGCCCATGACAACCGCCCTCATCCGGACAAGACACGGCACACGACAAGACAAGGCTTACAGTGTCAGGCCGACCGGGTCGGCGTCCAGCGGTTCAGCGTTTGGTCTGGTCCTGCCGGAAGTTCAGGTGGGCGCGGGACGGGGTGGGACCCCGTTGCCCCTGATACCGGGACCCCGCCTCGGCCGACCCGTAGGGATGCAGCGCCGGCGACGTCAGCCGGAACAGGCATAGCTGGCCGATCTTCATCCCCGGCCACAGGGTGATCGGCAGGTTGGCCACGTTGGACAGCTCGAGGGTGATGTGGCCGGTGAACCCGGGGTCGATGAACCCGGCCGTCGAGTGGGTGAGCAGGCCAAGGCGACCCAGCGAGGACTTGCCCTCCAGCCGGCCGGCAAGCGAGTCGGACAGGGTGACCCGCTCGAAGGTCGAGCCGAGCACGAACTCACCCGGATGCAGGACGAAGGCGTCGTCGCCGTCCACCTCCACCAGGCTGGTCAGGTCGTCCTGCTGGACCTTCGGGTCGATATGGGTGTAACGAGAGTTGTTGAAGACGCGGAAGAACCGGTCAAGGCGTACGTCGATGCTCGACGGCTGGATCAGCGAGGCGTCGAACGGATCGAGGGCGAGCGTCCCGGCCTCGATCTCGGCCGTCAGGTCCCGGTCGGACAGCAACATTGGCAGAGCCTATTGCCCTGGCCGCCGGCCATCGCGCCGGGTGCGGCCGGTCACGGATGCAGGGGCTCGATCCGCAGCAGGTGCCAGTCCCAGCCGGCGAGCCGGACGAACATGCCGTCGACCAGGTCGTGGCCGTTGCGGTCGTAGACGACGTCGTGGGTCGGATCGACCAGCCGCCACATCCGGCCGTGCAACCCGTCCAGCGGCACCCGCACCTGGCCGGTCACGGCGGTGCCGCCCAGGTTGACCACCACCAGCCAGCGGGTGTCGCCCTCCCAGCACCAGGCCACCAGGTTCTCGAAGCCGGAACCGGCCCAGCCGGAGCACTGCGCGAGCTGCCATCGACCATCGCGGAACGTCGGGTCGGCCAGCGCCGGCAGGAACGCGGCGTAGAAGGCGGCAAGGGTCGGGTCCGTCGACTCGTCCGGATACCGCCCCAGGAACACCGGCAACCTGGTTCGCCAGCCCTGCAGCTGGCCGTGCTGGATCAACCGGGCACCGGTCTGGGTGAGCGCGGCGACCGCGATCACCGGTGCGCGACCGCCGAAGGCCGTCGCGGCCCGCGGCTCGTCGTGATTCTCCACGAACCGGACCAGGCCGCTCTGGTACCCGACGTCGCCCGACAGGTGGCCCCGAACCTGTTCGGCGGGGCCGTTTGCCAACCGGTCGTACAATCGCTTGTCGTAGCAGAAGTCGAAACCCTGTTGCTGCAAAGACCATTCGGTGTCCCAGTAGGCCTCGGCGAGGAACCGGAACGCCGGGTGCCGGGCCCGGACGGCGGGGATGACCGTGGGCCAGTAGTCCGTGCCGGGCGGCGCGCCGACCCGATCGCCCCAGGTGCGGGCGAAGATCTCGGCCATCATCAGCATCGCCATGTCGCACCGCACTCCGTCGCACTGGTCGGCGATCGCGTTCAGGGTGTCGGCGGCGACGTCCCGCAGCTGCGGGGCGAAGGCATTGAGCTGAACCACGTCCGGCCAGGCCGGGAAGTACGGATCACGACCGTTGGCCAGCACCGGGCCGGTCTCGGCGTCGCCGACCCGGATAAACGACGTCGGGGCGTTGGCCAGGTCGTCATCGGTGCCCGTCACGAACAGTTCGGGACGCTCGGTGACCCAGGGGTGGTCGGGAGCGACGTGATTGGGCACGAAGTCCAGGATCAGGCCGATCCCCCGGGCGGCCAGTGCGGCCCGGGCGGCGGCCAGCCCCGCCGGGCCGCCGAGGTGCTCGTCGACGACGTACTCGCGGATGCAGTACGGCGAGCCGGTGACGTCGGCGGGCTGCCAGTCGGGCAGGACGGCGGTGAACGACGCGGTCAGGTCCGGGTCGGCCAGCGCGATCCGGATGCCGGCCGGGCTGCGCCGCCACACCCCCATCAGCCAGACCGCGTCGACGCCGAGCGCGGCCAGTTCGTCCCAGGCGGAGTCCGGAACGGAACCGAGGTCCAATGGTGCGCCGGTCACCTCGCCGAGCCGGTGCAGCCAAGGCCAGGTGTTGATCTCGTAGATGACCGGGTGCGCGACCCGGGCCAGCCGGGTGCTCATCGTGGCGAGACACTGCATGATCGGGGCACGCCCATATTGTGGGAGCAAGGTCCCGACATCGGCGTGCCGACGCCACCCGTTCGGGGCGCGTCGAGCACTCGTACCTTCGGACGGAAGCCGGTTCTTGCGCCGCGAGGGTCGAGGAATTCGACGGGCCGCTCTGGCGGGCGGAATTCGGTCGCCCGGCAAGCCGGGTATAGTGAGCAGGCCTTGCGGGCGTAGTTCAGTGGTAGAACTTCAGCTTCCCAAGCTGATAGCGCGAGTTCGATTCTCGTCGCCCGCTCCACACACTCTCAGCTGTCCCCACGCCATCTCGGCGCACCCAGCAACACGGGCTTCTCGGTGACCCACGGGTCCAGGTCGCGGCCGATCTCGGCGTCGATCAGCGCCTCCAGCTTGGTCAGGTAGGTCGCCACCAGGTCGCGGTTGGCCGGGTCGACGGCCAGGTTGACCGTCTCGGTCGGGTCGGTGAGCCGGTCGTAGAGCACGACGTCGTTGCCGGTCAGCAGCTCATCGACGGTCCGCGGCCGGTTGGGTTCCAGCGGCGAGAAGTAGCGCCCGAAGGTGTAGCGGGTGTCGGTGTAGCCGCGCAGGAAGCCGCGCTTGCGCCAGTCCGGGCGTAGGTCGCCGGACTGGATCCGCCCGGGCGCGTCGGCCCGGCCGAATGCCCGCCAGAAGTCGGCGTCCAGGGTGAGCACCGACTCCACCGCGGTGAGCACCCCGTCGCGCACCGGCGCCCCGTCGGCCAGCGCCGGCACCAGGGAATGCCCGCCCAGCCCGTCGAACCGCTCCCGCAGCTCGTCCGGATCCACGCCGGCCAGGTGCAGGATCGTCGGCGCCAGGTCGACCGCGGAGCCGAGCGCGTCGCTGCGCCCGCCACCGTCGACGTCCGGGTGGCAGATGATCAGCGGCACGTGAAAGTTCTCGTCATAGACCAGGTTTCCCTTCTGCCGTAGACCGTGCGAGCCGGCCAGCTCTCCATGGTCGGAGGTGAAGACGACCACGGTGCGGTCGGCCTGCCCGGAGGCGACCAGGGCATCGAGCACCAGGGCGACGCTGCGGTCGACGTCCCGGATGCAGTTGACGTAGAAGTTCAGGCCGAGCCGCCAGTCGTGCGGATCCTGGACCGGGCCGAACATGGTGTCGGCCAGCCCGGCGTACTCTCGCACCGCCTGCGGAGCGCCGGCGAGGTCGTCGGTCGCACTGGCCGGCACGTCGATGTCCCAGACCTTGTCGTAGAGCGGGGTGGACGCCGGCGGCCTGACCTTGACCGCCTCGGCCAGGTTCGGCGGCGGGGTGATGGAGCGGGTGGTGCCGTAGTCGTAGCTCATGATGTCGTGCGGGTTGACGAAGTTGACCGTCATGAACCACGGCTGGTCGCGGGAAACGACCGGCGCCTTCTCCCGCAGCCAGCGCACCGCCTGGCCGGCGATCACCGGGTCCACCTTGAGCCCGGCCCAGGCGCCGCCGTCGATGTCGCCCCAGTCGTTGAACTCGGTGAACCCGTAGGGCTGCAACGCCTTCGACGTCTCGCCCGGATTGGCCGGGGTCCGGTACGCGTTCGACAGGTGCCACTTGCCCTGGTAGGCCGTGTAGTAGCCGGCCGCCTGCATCATCGTGCCCAGGGTCGCCATCTGGGTGTCGAGCGGCCGGATGTAGGGCATGTTGTCGTTGTCGAAGATCTTGGTGTCGGTGACGTGCCGGCCCGTGTACATCACCGACCGGGACGAGCTGCACATCGCCGAGGCGACGTAGTAGTTGTCGAACGACGTGCCCCGCCGGTGCAGCCAGTCGCGCGCCGGCAGGCTGAACCCTTCGAGTCTGGGCAACGTGTAGCGCTCCTCGTCGGTGGTGATGAGCAGGACATTGGGGCGTCCGGCGGCGCGGCCGAGTGCGGATGCGGTCATGGCAGCTCTCCTTGGTGGGCGATTCCCGGGTGCGCGGCGAGCACGGGGAGGGTTCGGTGGGCGATCTCGGCGGCCTCGTCCGGGGGTACGCCGAGGGTGCCGAGCACGGTCGCCGCCAGATCGTCGGCGTCGGCATCGGTCAGCAGGTCGCCGGTCAGCCTGATCTGCAGGAACGCCAGCACGCTGCCACCGACCAGGGCCAACGCAAGCGCGGGGCGGGCGACCGTGAAGCGTCCGGTCGCCATGCCCTGACCGATGTCGCGCAGCGCCAGCGGGGCCAACCCACGGTCGGCGATCAGGAAATCCGGCCCGGACAACACGAAGACGCGGGCGACGGCGGGTCGGGTCGTGGCCAGCCGGCAGGTCAGCCGGACGCCGACGGCCACCAGTTCGGCCGGGTCGTCCATGCCGGCCCGGGCGGCGTCGATGCCCGCGGCGAAGGTGTCGAGCAGGTCGAACACGGCCGCCTCGAAGAGTTCGGCCTTGGTGGTGAAGTGGTTGTAGAACGAGCCCAGCCCGACGTCGGCCTGGTCGGTGATGTCCTGCACCGCCACCTCGGTGGTGCCCCGCTCGGCGAGAATGCGCTGCCCGGCGGCGATCAGCGCGGCCCGGGTGCGGGCCTTGCGACGGTCGAGGCGACTCGCCTCGGGGCTGGACACCCGGTGAGCGTAGGACTCCGAGTGACGATTTCATCAGTTCTGATCCGAACCTCACCCGGGGTGGGTGAGGTCTACCCCGGCCACCGTCAGTACCCGGGAACGTCCGGCCGAGTGCCATCCCGGCCCATCGGGTGGCGCCCTCCCGAACCGGACCGCGGACCGGAGGCGGCTGTTTGGCTGAACTCCGCAGTTCGCGTCCTGGCGTTCGCCGGAGCGGATCAAGGGGCGGAGGCTGGCGACATCGATGTGCACGGCGCCGGACTGACCACCTCGGGCAGCCCGACCTCAGGCGAACCTACCGTGCGGACCACTGACGATCCGGCCGCGCCGCCCAGCCCGACCATCGGGTCACGCGTGCGCCGACCGCAGGCCCGTCCGGCATCCGCTCGCGGTACTGCGGGTACTTGTCGGCCAACGCGATCCTGGCTCGATCCCGCAGATCCCCGTCCAGGTTCTCGGCCCGCGCGTCGGCCCGCACCCACCACAGCCGCGACCAGTCGTCGTCGTACTCGTCGACCAGGAAGCACACCGCCGGATTGACCGCGATGTTGGCCAGCCGGCGCAGCCGGGTCGTGGTCTTGGGCTTGTGATCGACGGCGAAGACGAGCAGGTCGGCGTCGTCGGTGACGCAGGCAAAAGTGACCGGCACGAGGTGTGGAACGCCGGACGCGTCGGCGGTGGCGAGCCTGGCGACGTGTGCGGCCAGCATTCGTTCACGCGCCTGCGCTGCCGGGATCCGCATGACACCAGAGTCTGCCCGCGGATCGACGCACGGCCGGACCGGACACGGTTCGCCGGATCTCGGGCAGGCTCCGGCCGGCGGCCTTACTGTCCTGATGTGCATCCGGCGCTGCGGCACCGACCCGACGTGCTGGCCGCGCGGTCGACCGCGGTCGTCATGGTCGCCTGCGCCGCCGTGCACGTCGTCTGCGCCGTGCAGCACTGGTCCCCGGCGCTGTCGGTGCTGACCATCGCGGTGGCGCTGAGCTGCCTGTGCTGCCTACCCGGCCTGTGCACGTCGGCCCGCGTCGCCGACTGGGTGTGGGTGACGCTCGGCAGCGCGGCCATGCTCACCCTGCACCTGATCATGCTGGCGCAACCTGCCGGATCGGGGCACAGCCACGACTCCGCGGCAGCCATCGGCACCGTCCACCTGGATCCGCTGACGATGCTCGGCCTGGTGCTGCCGATCGTCGGGCTCGCCCTGGCGTGGTGGGCGTTGGGTGCCCCGCACACCCGCTCACTTCGCGTCGGCGTACCGCTCGACGATCACCGGCCGGACCGGGGTCTGCACCGCTGACCCCGGGAAGACCAGCCGGCGCGCCGACTCCGCCGCCGTTTCGATCAGCCGTGCCACGTCCGGCGCGGCCGCCATCGGCGCGTGCACGATTAATTCGTCGTGCTGGAAGAACACCACCTGCGCGTCGCCGACCTCGGCCAACGAGGTGCGCAGCCCGGCCAGCCAGACCGCGGCCCAGTCGGCCGCGGACGCCTGGACCACGAAGTTGCGGGTGAAGCGCCCGCGCTCGCCGGCAATGCGGGACGCTCGGCTGCGCTCATCCGAGGTGGCGTCCTGCTGCCGGCCGATGCGCACGGCCTCCCAGTAGTCGCCGGGCGGCGGGCACGCCCGGCCGAGGACCGAGTGCACCACGTCGCCCCGCTCCCCGGCCCGGGCGGCGCCGTCGACGTAGCCCATCGCCGCCGGGTAGCGGGAACGCAGCGTGCCGACCAGCCGACCGCCCTCGCCGGTGGTCTGCCCGTACATGGCGCCCAGCATGGCCAGCTTGGCCGCCGCCCGGTGCCCACCGAACCCGTCGGCCGCGAGCCCGGCATACAGATCGTCCTCGGTCGAGATCGCGTGCAGCGCGGCGTCTCCGGAGATCGCGGCGAGCACCCGCGGCTCCAGTTGGGCGGCGTCGGCGACGACCAGTGCGTACCCCGGATCCGCGACAACGGCCTGCCGCAGGACCCGCGGGATCTGCAGGGCGCCGCCGCCCCGGGTTGCCCAGCGGCCCGATACGACCGCCCCGGACAGGTATTCGGCATGGAACCGATCGCCGCGTACCCACTGGTCCAGCCAGGCCCAGCCGTTGGCGGAGTGCAGCCGGGACAGTTCCTTGTACTGCAGCACGGGCGGCACGGCGGGATGGTCCAGCTCCTTGATCACCCAGGAGCGGGTGGTCTCGATGTCGAACCCGACCCGCCGGAACGCCGCCCGCAGGTCCGCCGGCGAGTCCGGATTGACCGGGAAACCGAACGCGTCGTCGATCTCGCCGGCCAACGCCGTCAGCCTGGGCGGCCGGCCGCCGAGCACCGGGCGGGGGCCCAGCAGCTCGTCCAGCACCGCCAGGTGGACGTCCCGGCGCCAGGGCAGGCCGACCGCGCCCATCTCGGCGGCGGCCAGCGCCGACGCGTTCTCCGCGGCCAGCAGCAGGGCCAGCGCCCGGTCGTCACCGGCCCGGGCCCGCTGGTCCAGGTAGGCATCCCGCAGTTCCTCGATCGGTTCGTCGGCGTCGCGTTCGGCCAGGTCGAACAGCGAGGGAGTGTCGTCGATGCCCGCGTCGGTGGGCACGGGCCGGCCGTGCGCCCGGGCAACCACCGCCGCGGGCGTCGTCGGATCGCCGAATGAGCCGTCGCGGCCGAGCAGAATCCTTTCCACCGCGGCGATGTCGTGACACCTGGGCACCCGCAGGCCCGCGGCGATCAACGGCGGATAGACCTCGACCGACGACGCCCACAGCCACCGTTCGCCGACGTCGCGGCGCAGCTCGGGCGCCTGCACCGTGCGGCGGTCGCCGACGAACTCACCCTCCTCGGTCAGCCCCTGGACCGCGTAACGGCCGTCCCGCAGCGGAGTGCAGGCCAGCACCGTCAGGACTGGTCACCGCCGCGCAGGGACCGCCGGATCGCGTCCAGCTTGTCCCGCGCGGCCTTCTCCCGTTCCTGCATCGCTCATACCGCCCATCTTGCGCCGACTTGCGCCAGATGCAGGTTCGCGAGGCCCGCGAAGGTGCATATGGCGCAAGTCGGGGCGGGTTTTCCGCAGAACGGGAGCGACGACGCCACCGACCGGGGATTGGGGTTACCGTGACGCCAAGCGGCAGGTGAGCCGGCGGACCGACGTGAGCGAGGAGGCGGCCGCGTGAAAACCGTCTTGGACTGGCCGGTCATCCGGCAGTTCCGCTCCGGCGACGTCTTCGGCCGCGGCCCCGCGGTCATGTCGACCCGCACCAAGCAGATCACCGCGCGCACCACCACCGCGGATCGGGTCGCCCGCAGCGTCTGCCCGTACTGCGCGGTCGGCTGCGGTCAGCGGGTCTTCGTCAAAGACGAGAAGGTCATCCAGATCGAGGGTGACCCGGACTCGCCGATCTCCCGTGGGCGCCTGTGCCCCAAGGGCAGCGCCAGCGAGCAACTGGTCAACTCCCCCGGCCGGCAGACCACGATTCTCTACCGCCCGCCGTACGGGTCTGAATGGCAGAGCCTGGAGCTCGATGAAGCGATCGACATGGTCGCCAACCGGTTCCTCGAGGCCCGTCGCAACGGCTGGCAGGACCTTGACGAGCAGGGTCGACCGTTGCGCCGCACCATGGGCATCGCCGCGCTGGGTGGCGCCACCCTGGACAACGAAGAGAACTACCTGATCAAGAAGCTGTTCACGGCGGCCGGCGCGATCCAGGTCGAGAACCAGGCCCGCATTTGACACTCCGCCACGGTTCCCAGTCTGGGAGCCTCGTTCGGACGCGGCGGCGCGACGCAATCGTTGCAGGACATGGCCAATGCCGACTGCATCGTCATTCAGGGCTCGAACATGGCTGAGTGCCATCCGGTCGGGTTCCAGTGGGTGTCGGAGGCGAAGGCGCGCGGCGCGAAGATCATTCACGTCGACCCACGCTTCACCCGGACGAGCGCGATCGCGCACAAGCACATCCCGATCCGCGCCGGCTCGGACGTGGTGCTGCTCGGCGCGCTGATCAAGTACGTCATCGACAACGACCGGTGGTTCCACGAGTACGTCGTGCACTACACGAACGCTGCGACGATCATCAACGAGCACTACCGTGACCCGGAGGATCTCGGTGGCCTGTTCTCCGGGTTCGATCCGAAGACCGGTCACTACGACCTGTCCACCTGGGCCTACGACACCGCTGACGATTCAACAGCTGACGCGTCCGACCCCACGGCCGAGCACGGGGCGCCCGCGTCGGCAAGGGCGGCCGGCGACGAGCACGGCAGCGGCGGACCGACGCTGCCGCACGCCAAGGTGCTGCGCGACGACACGCTGCAGCATCCCCGCTGCGTGTTCCAGATCCTGCGACGGCACTACGCCCGCTACACCCCGGAAATGGTCCGCGAGGCCTGCGGGATCTCCGCCGCCGACTTCGCCTACCTGGCGAAGGCGATCACCGAGAACTCCGGCCGCGACCGCACCACCTGCTTCGCCTACGCCGTCGGCTGGACCCAGCACACGCTGGGCGCGCAGTTCATCCGCACCTCGGCGATCCTGCAGCTGCTGCTGGGCAACATGGGTCGGCCCGGCGGCGGCATCATGGCGCTCCGCGGGCACGCCAGCATCCAGGGCTCGACCGACATCCCGACGCTGTTCAACCTGCTGCCCGGATACCTGCCCATGCCGATGGTCGGCCAGCACGACACGTTCCAGGACTACCTGGGCGCGATCGCGTCCAAGCGGCAGAAGGGCTTCTGGGCGGCCGCCGACACCTACGTGATCAGCCTGCTCAAGGCCTGGTGGGGCGACGCGGCGACGTCGGAGAGCAACTGGGCCTACGACTACCTGCCCCGGCTGACCGGACCGCACGGCACCTACCAGACCGTCCACGACATGCTCGAGGACAAGGTCGACGGCTACTTCATCCTCGGCCAGAACCCGGCCGTCGGGTCCGCCAACGGACGCATGCAGCGGCTGGGTATGTCGCACCTGAAGTGGCTGGTGGTGCGGGATCTGAACCTGATCGAGTCGGCGACCTGGTGGAAGGACGGCCCGGAGATCGCCTCCGGCGAGCTGCGCACCGAGGACATCGGTACCGAGGTGTTCTTCCTGCCCGCGGCCACCCACGTGGAGAAGGCGGGGTCGTTCACCCAGACGCAGCGGCTGGTGCAGTGGCGGGAGAAGGCCGTCGACCCGCCCGGCCAGGCGCAGGCCGAGCTGGAGTTCTTCTACGAGCTGGGCAAGCGGATCCGCGCCAAGCTGACCGATTCGACCGACCCCCGGGACCGCCCGCTGCTCGACCTGACCTGGGACTACCCGCTCGACGAGCACGGCGAGATCGTCCCGGAGTCGGTGCTGCGGGAGATCAACGGCTACGCGCTGACCGGTCCGGACGCCGGGAAGCCGCTGTCGGCCTACACGCAGCTGCGGGCGGACGGCTCCACCGTCGGCGGCTGCTGGATCTACACCGGCGTGTACGCGGACGGCATCAACATGGCCGCAAGGCGCAGGCCGCGCGGCGGTCCGAGTCCCAGTCAGTCCGAGTGGGGCTGGGCCTGGCCGGCCGATCGACGGATCCTGTACAACCGGGCGTCCGCGGATCCCGACGGGAAGCCGTGGAGCGAACGCAAGAAGCTGGTCTGGTGGGACGAATCGCTCGGCAAGTGGGTCGGCGACGACGTGCCCGACTTCGTCGCCGACCGGGCCCCACATGCCCGTCCGGACCCGGACGTCGGCGGCGCGGACGCACTGGCCGGTGACGACCCGTTCGTCATGCAGTCCGACGGCAAGGGATGGCTGTTCGCGCCCAAGGGTCTGCTCGACGGGCCGCTGCCCACGCACTACGAGCCGCAGGAATCCCCGATCACCAACGCGCTGTACCCGCAGCAGCAGAACCCGTCGCGGATCCTGATGCCCGGCAAGGACAACCTGTGGGCGCCCAGCGCCGGCGAGCCCGGATCGGACGTGTACCCGTACGTCTTCACCACCTACCGGCTGACCGAGCACCACACCGCCGGCGGGATGAGCCGCTGGCTGCCGTTCCTGGCCGAGCTGCAGCCGGAGATGTTCTGCGAGGTCTCCCCGGAACTCGCGGCCGAACGGGGGCTGGAGAACTACGGCTGGGCGACCATCATCTCGCCGCGCACCGCGATCGAGGCGCGGGTGCTGGTCACCGACCGGATGACGCCGCTGATCGTCGGCGGGCACACGGTCCACCAGATCGGGCTGCCCTACCACTGGGGCGTCGGCGGCGACGCCGTGGTCAGCGGGGACGCCGCCAACGATCTGCTCGGCATCACGTTGGACCCGAACGTGCAGATCCAGGAGTCCAAGGCCGGTTCCTGCGACATCCGGCCCGGCCGGCGTCCGCAGGGTGAGGAACTGCTGCGCCTGGTCGCGGAGTACCAGTCGCGATCGGGTACCACTGTGCAGACCGACAACGTCCGGGTGACCCACCCGGACCGGGAGATCGTCGACCCGCCGGCCGACGATCCGCACAAGGAGGGCTGGACGCGATGGTGACCCCGACCGGGACGCCGGAGGCGTCGCATCCGCACCACCATGGCGTGCCGCTCGCCCACCAGCTCAGCGGGCCGATCGACCCGGCGTTCGCCGCGCGCTGGTCGGTCGACCGGGCCCACCGCACCGGGTTCTTCACCGACACCTCGATCTGCATCGGCTGCAAGGCCTGCGAGGTGGCCTGCAAGGAGTGGAACCACAATCCGCGGGACGGCGACCTGCAGCTGCTCGGGTCCTCGTACGACAACACCGGCTCGCTCGGCGCCAGCACGTGGCGGCACGTCGCGTTCATCGAGCAGGGCCGCGAACGCATCGAGCAGGCGCGGGAATCCGGCCGGGCGCTGGTCAGTCTGGGCATGCCGGGCGTCCGGTCGTCCGCCGCCCCGGCAGCCGGATCCTCCACGGGATCGTCGGTCGAGACATCCGCAGCCACAACGGATCTCACTCCTCCGGACACTGCCGAGTTCCGCTGGCTGATGTCCTCGGACGTGTGCAAGCACTGCACCCACGCCGGCTGCCTGGACGTCTGCCCGACCGGCGCGCTGTTCCGCACCGAGTTCGGCACCGTGGTCGTGCAGGCCGACGTGTGCAACGGGTGCGGCACCTGCGTGGCCGGCTGCCCGTTCGGCGTCATCGAACGGCGGTCCGACGGCACGTTCGCGACCGGCTCCCGTTCCGACGAGCCCGAGGTGCGCAACAAGGGTGTCGCCCAGAAGTGCACGCTGTGCTACGACCGGATCAAGGACGGGCAGACCCCGGCCTGCGCGCAGACCTGCCCGACCACCTCCATCAAGTACGGCGACCACGCCGACCTGGTGGTCCAGGCCAGGCAGCGGGTGCGGGAACTGCACGACCAGGGCATGACCGAGGCCCGGCTCTACGGCGCCAATTCCAAGGACGGAGTCGGCGGCACCGGGTCGGTGTTCCTGCTGCTGGACGAGCCCGAGGTGTACGGGTTGCCGCCGGATCCGCGGGTCCCGACCGCGGACCTGCCGCGCATGTTCAACCGGGCGAGCGCGGCGGCGGTCGGGATGATCGCGGCCGTCGTCGTCTCGTTCCTGACGGGCCGCAGGCGATGACCACCTCGGAGTTCGACAGCTTCCGCCCCCCGACACCGGGCGGCCGCCGAAAGGGTCGCCGCCGCAACGACTCTCGTCGGGGCACGGCGGCGGGCCAGGGCGCGGACGGCTCCCGCGAGATGCCGATGGTGCCGGACGTGGAGTTCACCTCCTACTACGGCCGCCCGGTGGTGAAGCCGCCGCCGTGGGGTGAGGAGATCCCGGCCTACCTGTTCCTCGGCGGCCTGGCCGGCGGGTCCGGGCTGATCGCGGCGGGCGCCCAGTTCACCGGGCGGCCGACGCTGCGTCGCAATGCCCGGCTGGGCGCGATCGCCGCGGTCGGGCTCGGCAGCGTCGCGCTGGTACGGGATCTCGGCCGGCCGGAACGGTTCCTGAACATGCTCCGGACCGTCAAGGTGACATCGCCGATGAGCATCGGCTCCTGGATCCTGTCGCTGTTCAGCGCGGGCGCCGGCGCGGTGGCCGCGGTCGAGCTGGACAGGCTGACCGGGCAGCGGTTCCCGCTCGGCCCGCTGCGCAGGCTGCTGCCGATCGTCGACGTGGCCGGCGGGTTGTGGGCGGCGGCGTTCGGCCCGCCGCTGGCCGCGTACACCGCCGTGCTGCTGGCGGACACCGCGAATCCGACCTGGAACGCGGCCCGTGACGAGCTGCCGTTCGTGTTCGTCAGCTCGGCAACCCTGGCGGCCGGCGGCCTGGCCATGATCACCACCCCGGTCGCGGAGACCGGCCCGGCGCGGGTGCTCGCCGTCATCGGCGCCACCGTGGAGACGGCGGCGACCCAGGTGATGCATCGGCGGATGGACCCGACGGTGGCACAGACCCTGCACCACGGTCGGGCGGGGAAGCTGCTCAGGTGGAGCGAGGCGCTGACCATCGCCGGTGGGGCGGGCGCGCTGTTCGCCGGACGGCACCGGGTGATCGCGGTCGCCTCCGGCGTGACGTTGCTGGCCGCCTCGGCGCTGACCCGCTTCGGCATCTTCGAGGCCGGCATCGATTCGGCCAAGGATCCGAAGTACACGATCGAGCCGCAGAAGCGCCGGCTCGCCGCTCGCCGGGCGGCGGGGATCACCGACGACTCGATCACCACCGCCGGCTGAGTCGTCGCCGCGCCCGCCGCCCTGTGGTATCCAACAGTGTCATACTCCAGGTATGACCAGTACGACGATCAAACTCGACCCGGCCACTCGCGACCGGCTGCGCGCCCAGGCCAGGGCCGCGCGCCGGACACTGGGCGAACACCTCGAGCATCTGATCGAGGCGGAGGACCGACGCCTTCGAATGGACGACCTCGCCGCCGCGATCGCCGCGACGCCGGCCGATGTCGTCGCCGACTACTCCACCGAGACCTGGGAGTGGGAGCGGGCGGAGCTGTCCGACGCCGCTCGTGCCTGAACTCGCGCCCGGGGACCTATGGTGGGCCGAACTCGATCCGGTGCGCGGACGCGAGCAATCCGGCCGTCGTCCGGTCCTGGTCGTCGCCTCCGCGGGCTACCTCAGAGCCGTCACCGCCCTGGTCATCGTCGTGCCCATCACGACGGTGGATCGGCATTGGCCGAATCACGTCGGCTTGGGTGACTGCGGCCTCCCACGACGGTCATGGGCGATGACCGAGCAACCGCGAACGTTGAGCCGAGGCCGGCTGATTGGTCTGGTCGGACGGATCGACCGGACGACGCTCACCGAGGTCCGTACCTGGCTTCGGGACTTCTTGGAGGACTGATTGGAGGACTGATGCCTCGCCGTTCCCGCGGAAACGCCGGCAATATGTCGTTCGAGTTTCTGCGGAACGCCCGGCTGGCGGAGTGGCGCGTCCTTGACGGCCGCCCTCTCAGCGCACTTCGATGCCCGCCACCGCCACGGTGTATCCGATGACCGGATGACCCGGCAGCTCACCGACCACCAGCAACCCACCAGAGGTCTGGGCGTCCGCCAGGATGACCAGGTCGTCCTCGGTGACATCGGCCGCGGCACGCAGGTGCGGGCGGACCCAGTCGAGGTTGCGTCGTGACCCGCCGGGGATGAAGCCGTCCTTCAGTGCGATCCGGGCGGCGGCCAGCACCGGCACCGCGGACCGGTCGATCACCGCGCCCACACCGGAGGCCCGGCACATCTTGTGCAGGTGTCCGAGCAGCCCGAAGCCGGTGACGTCGGTGGCCGCCCGTACGCCAGCGGCCAGCGCGGCGTCGGCGGCGTCCCGGTTCAGCCTCGTCATCGTCTCGATGGCCTCGGCGAACACCTCGCCGGTCTGCTTGTGCCGGTTGTTCAGCAGACCCAGACCGAGCGGTTTGGTGAGCGTCAGCGGCTGGCCCGGTTCGGCGGTGTCGTTGCGCAGCAACCGGTCCGGGTCGGCCACCCCGGTCACCGCCATGCCGTACTTCGGCTCCGGATCGTCGATGGAGTGCCCGCCGATGACCGGGCATCCGGCCTCGGTCGCCACGTCCACCCCGCCGCGGAGCACCTGCGTCATCAACTCGATCGGCAGCACGCCCCGGGGCCAGCCGAGCAGGTTGATCGCGATGATCGGTTGCCCGCCCATCGCGTAGACGTCGGACAACGCGTTGGCCGCGGCGATCCGGCCCCAGTCGTAGGCGTCGTCGACGACGGGGGTGAAGAAGTCGGCGGTGGACATCACGGCGATGTCGGTGCCGGTACCCCTGCGCACCCGGACGACGGCCGCGTCGTCGCCGCTGTCCAGGCCTACCAGCACGTCCCCGGTCGACCGGCCGACCAGGCCCCGGACCGCCTCCTCCAGCTCACCCGGCGGGATCTTGCACGCGCAGCCGCCGCCGTGCGCGTACCCGGTCAGCCTGGTGATGCCCTCGGTGGTCCTCGTTCCGGTCGCCGTCACGACGCGAGAGTAGAACGAGATCCGCGCGGGGAACATCCAGTCGCCCCAAGCGACCGAAACTTCCCCAGGCCGGACAGGCACCAGGCTCTTACCAGCACCCGCCCCGGCGCCCACTCGGCTCTCATCAACCGCGGAACATCCGATCGCGGAATCGGCGGCACCGCCCCTTCCCGCGAAAGGTAGGTTGGCGGGGCTGGTGCCGCACGGGGAGGCGTGTGGGTTCCTGGTGGTCCCCTCGGTCTTCAAAACCGGTGAGGTCGAGCATCTCGGCCTGGCGGGTTCGATTCCCGTCCGCCTCCGCCGCTACCTGACCGCGCGCTTCGGCATCCCCGTCATCAACCCGTTCGACAGGTAACCACCACACCCTCGATCGGCAGCCGCAGCACGCCGGACTCGTCGCAGTAACGCGCGAAGGCGGCTCGGCAATCCGCCAGGATCCGCTCGTACGCCTCGTCGCCGATCCGTCCGCCCAACGGGGTTCCTTTCACCTCGGCGGCGACGGCGACGGCGACGTCGACAGCCGCATCAGGGTCAGGTGCGTGCTCGTTCCGGTCACCTCGAGTCCCGCTTCCCGGAGCCGGCCGGTCAGGCGTGGAATGTCGCCGACCGAGAAATAGGCGTTGACCAGGCCCGCGGCCCGGCGTGCCGGTCGACGATTTCGTGGAAGGTTCGATAGGCCGGCTGGGCGTCGAGTCGCTCTAGACTTGCAGGAGTGCCAGTCGTCAGCTGCGCAGACAAGCCAGCAAGGACGAACGTCCGCGAGAAATACCGACGCCGGCGCGACCATCATGAATGAACGATCTCCCGACCGCCCGACGATCAGTCCCACAAGGACTTTTACTCATTCAAGAAGACATCCGCCACCCCGCTGACCGCCCAGTCACGATAGATGACGCCCTAAGCTCCACAATGTAGCTAGATTGCGAATTCTCAACGAGAAGTCGGTCGACAGGCAAATCTGTCGGGTAAGCTGCGACAGCGAAACGAACCCCGAACTCCGCGACAACTGGAGAGAGTGTTAAGTCGCATGGCTCTCCCCTTTGGCGCATTCCGGTGATTGATCGAACATTCGGCTCCGCTCGTGCAACGACAAAACCAGGGAATCCGTCCGCGTCACCAACCCACGCTCGAACCTGCCGAGAGGCTTCGATCGGGGGGCCCTTAAATCCCGATGTCACGGTCCTTCCGTCTCTCGATCGTTGAATCGCCGTGACAAGTGATCCAGTCGACTCGAAACCGGCCAACACAGACCACGAACAGTCAAGTGCCCTACCAGAAAATACCGGCTTCAAATCGTCCCTCAACACTCTTTTGAACCTCCTGGATGCCATACCAAGCAGTTGTGCACCTCTTGTCAGGCTGTCGCCGACGAGCCGGCGCCGAAGGCACCGGCTCGTCCGACGACAATCTCCTGCTCCATCACATCTCGATGTACTCGCAAGGCTCACCAGAAGGCCCGCCTTGCCAGTAGTTGCACAACTGGTCACCGTCCGGGAAATATCCGGTTGGTCCGGTCGAGTCGTAGTAGACTCCATCTCCGCCTCCGTCGGGGCAGACCTGAGGTCCGACGTAGTAGCCCGCATGGTAGGCAAAGTACGCATTCGCGCACCCGGTATTTCCATAAGCCGTCGTCGTCCAGTCGGTCACTAGAGTGCTGTCGCCATCGATGCTGATGCAAACGTTCAGGTCACACCCGCTCGCTGATGCAGGTTCGACGGCACCGGCTGGTTTAACACCACCGGGAGAGCTCGGGTCATATTTCACGCCCGGAATCGCGTCGGGGTGGGCACGCAGATAGTCGGTCGAAATCCAACCCGCAGAACCATGAGCCGTGTCTAAAACAATCCTTCCTGGCGTCACAGTTGTCGCGGTAGACGCGCCCGCGGACGGAGCAGCGAGGACGGCACTCGCGGCGATCAGCACGAAGAGCCCAGCACAAGACGTAGTGTTCGTTTCATGGTCGTAGACGCCTCCAACTTTGCAATTGCCCGATAGTACAGCCCGGTTCGCGCCCTCTCCGCGCAAGTCCTTTCTCTCTGCTAACGATGGTTCTCCTGTCGCCTCGGAGTAGTCAAGCTGTGGTCAGAAGGCCACTCGGTGGCTTGAATCATGGGGATCACGAAGCGTTACCGCGGTGCCAGGTAAGTCTCTCAAATACGTTTTCCGGCGAGTGAAGTCTTGAACCGAAGCCTTTGAATAGCTCTTCTGCTCCCGTGCAACTCACGGTCAGTAGTGGGAGCTTGCGACATCGCGCGCATGGTCTGAACCCCGTTCGGGATGACGACTGGACGCCGGCCGGGTCCTGGCATCGGAGCTGCCGGATCGGGCGGTCGAGGAGACCCGCACCGCCCTGGCGGTGTTCTCCCGGATGGACGCCGCCCGGGACGCGGATGCCGCGGCGGCGCTGCTGCGATCGCTGGGCGTCGCCTCCCCATCGGGACCCAGGGGCGTCGGCAGGCTGACCGTCCGGGAGCGCGAGGTGCTGCGCCTGCTGGGCGCTGGATTGTCCAACCCGGAAATCGCCGAGCGGCTGTTCATCAGCCGCAAGACGCGCGGCCTATCACGTCAGCAGGGTCTGGGCAAGCTCGGCGTGCGGAACCGGGCCGAAGCGGCGGCCCGCGCCGCCCGGCTCGAGCGCATTTGACCGAACGGAGCCGGGCGCGACGAGATGCCCGGACCCGAGCTAGGGCGGTACGAGATTCGAACTGGTCGATGCGGCCGCAACGGACCACAGTTGACGTATGACGGGTTACGACGCGGTCATCGTCGGCGGGGGCAGCGCGGGATGCGTGCTGGCGGCCCGCCTGTCGGGGGACCCGGCGCGCTCGGTGCTGCTGCTCGAGGCGGGGCCGGACTACCGAGCGGCCGACCTCCCGGCGGCGCTGCAGGACGGGCGGCACGGACCGACCATCGACGAGCACGACTGGGGTTTGCGCGCGCGGTCCGGGGACCGGCCGATCGCGACACCCCGGGCCCGGGTGATCGGCGGCTGCTCGGCGACCAACGCGACGTTCGCGCTGCGCGGTTCGCCCGCCGACTTCGACTCGTGGCACCAGCCGGAGTGGACGTTCCAGCAGGTGTTGCCGCACTTCGTGCGGCTGGAGCGGGACCTGGATTTCGGCGAGGCGAGCTACCACGGGACCGACGGCCCGCTGCCGATCCGCCGCTACCGGGGCGCGGAGCGGTCGGCGGTCGCCGCCGCGGCCCTCGACGCGATGGTCGCGTCGGGCATCCCGCAGATCGACGACCACAACGCGCCGGGCGCGGTCGGTGCCGGGCCGGTGCCGGTGAACGCCGTCGACGGTCGACGCATCAGTGCCGCCCTGTCCCACCTCGAGCCGGCGCGTGGCCGCGCCAATCTCACGATCCGGGGCGCCAGCCCGGTCGGGTCGGTCGAGATCTCGGGCGGGCGGACCACCGGCGTCCGGCTGGCGTCCGGTGAGGTGATCCCGACGGGCGAGGTGATCGTCTCGGCCGGCGCCTACCACTCCCCCGCGCTGCTGCGGTGCTCCGGGCTGGACCGGCCCGGCATCGGCGCCAACCTGATCGACCATCCCGCGGTCAGCGTCGACCTGCCCTACCACGGTCCGATGACGGACGTTGCGGTGTTCCAGCTGGTCGCAACCCTGCACAGCTCGCTGGCCGATCCGGCCATCGATCCGCCGGACCTGCAGCTGCTGGTCGGCGGCCCGTGGAGCGGCCGGACGCCCGGGTTCTTCGTCGGTGTCGGCCTGCTCAGGCCACGCTCGCGAGGCATCGTCGGCGTCCGCGACGCCGTCCCGGACATCGACCTCAACTACTACGCCGACCCGGTCGACCTGGACCGGATGGTCGAGGGACTCGAGCTGATCGAGGCGGTGATCGCCCACGAGTCGATCCGGCGGCTCACCCACGGCGAGCGCCTGTCTCCACGGCTGACCGGCGCCGAACTACGCACGTCGATCCCGGCGCGTACCTGGACCTACCACCATCCGGTCGGGACGTGCGCGATCGGCACGGTCGTCGACGAGCGGTGCCGGGTGCCGGACGTCGACGGGCTGTCCGTCGTCGATGCCTCGGTGCTGCCGGACATACCGTCGGCGAACACGAACCTGCCGACCATGATGGTCGCCGAACGGATCGCGGCGTGGCGATGATCTCCGGCTTCCGCGGGGATTGCGTCGACCCGTCGTCACCGGGGTACGACGCGGCGCGGCGGCTGTGGAACGGCGGCCGTCGACCGGCGTCCGGCGCTGATCGCCCGGTGCCTGGACGCCGCGGACGTCGCCGCGGCCCTGCGGCACGCCCGCGAGGCCGGCCTCGAGGTGTCCGTCCGGGCCGGTGGGCATGGGGTCGCCGGCCACGCGGTGTGTGATGGCGGCGTGGTCGTCGACGTGGCCGCGCTCAAGACGATCTCGGTGGAGGGCGGGGTGGCCCGCGCCGGCGCTGGCCGACGTCGACCCCGCGTCCGCGGTGTACAGCGGCCGGGAGGGCTTCGCCGTCAACATCAACGGCGCCGGCACCGAGCACGACGACGCGGACTGGGTGCGGCGCCACTGGTCGGCGATCCACTCGTCGTCGACCGGCGTGTACGTGAACTTCCTCGACGACGAGGGCACCGCCCGGGCCGCGCTCGCCTACGGCCCGTCCCACCGGCGGCTCGCCGAGTTGAAACGGCGGTGGGATCCGGGAAACGTGTTCCGGCACAACCACAACATCGCCCCGGCGGGGAGCGTGTGAGATGCGCACGTACGGCCAGTACTGCCCCATCGCTCGGGCGGCGGAGATCCTCGGCGACCGGTGGACGGTGCTGATCATCCGGGAGATGAGCTTCGGGGTGGACCGCTACAACGAGTTGCAGCGCTGCCGGACGAACTCGTTGGCCTACTCAACTTCACTCGAGGTAGTTCAAGCCCTACCTGAACGATCGGCTCGCCGAGGGAGTCCGCGACGTCACCATGTTGCAGGCCGAGATCACCGAACAGGGCTACACCGGCGGCTACAACACCCTGAACCGATACGTGCGCCCGCTGCGCCGCCTCGACGCGGCCCAGCTCGGCCTTGCGTCCAGCGCCTCTCGCAGCAGTAGCGGTCGATGGGCTGGCTCTTGGTCAGAGGGTCAGCTGCGCTGCCCGGTTGACGGTTTGGGCGATGTGCATGTCGTACGCACTGCGGCGTCGCCTCTGTCGGAGGTAGAACAAGACTCCGCCGACCACGCCCACGACGAGCGTGACGCCGAGGCCGAACCCGGCGCGGACCGTCGGTTCTAACCGGCTCGAGCGTCGATGTCTTGGAGGTGGTTGCGGACCCGGTCGGCAAAGTGGTGGCAGCCGGCCGCGATCAGGGTCTGCGGGAGGTTGGCGCACCCCTGGCGCCTGAGCCAGTAGTGCTGCTGCTTCGAGACCACCGCACGAACGATGTCGGGTGCAGAGTCATCGACGAGAACGAAGAAGTCGTCGGGCGCATACACCTCGTAGCATGACTCTTCTTCCTGCGCCAAGGGATTCGAGAACTCGCTATCGGCGGTGAGCAGGATCCCGGCTCCGCAGGCGAGAGCGGCGGCGTGCACGTGCTGGTCGTGCGGATCGGGACCGACGAACGATCCGTCGGGCACGAAGTCCTCGACCCGACCGCCGTCGAAGACTGTCCGGATCTTGTCGGCGACCGTCCTGGTCTTGTGTCCGGCCCAGCCGGGGTGGTCCCGGCGCAGGTGGTACATCGTCTCGGCGAGAATGTCTTCGGTCCAGTACACAGAGAAGAACGAATCGCTTTCCAGGTACAGCAGGGCGAGCCAGTCCCGAAGCGTCCTGGAGTAGAGGACGTTGGCGTCCACCAGCACGCGTGTCGACATAGCGTCAGCGTAACGACACCGTTGTCATTCCGCTGACGCTATGTAACCGCCCCTACTCGTCCTCCAGGGCACGGAGTTCCTCGAACGCCCTGCGGCGCCGGGCCTGGCGTTCGCTGCGGAACGCCATGACGTCACCCGTGCGCAGGCGGGTGTGGCTGCCGACCTTGTGGGCCGGGATGTCGCCCCGATCGATCATCTTCATCAGGGTGGGACGGGAGATCCCCAGTTGCTCGGCCGCTGTCGACGTGGTCAGTTCCTCCGGCATCGAACCCACCGTGACGGTTCCACCCGAGGCGACGATCCGCAGGATCCGGGCCACGATGTTGGACAGCTCCTCGGGCACGGCAACCAGGTCCGCATGCTCCGGCACCGTCAGACCCAGCTGGTGATTCGCGGGAGTGCTCAGTTGGTCGACGACTTCCTTCGCCTGATGCAGCTCCGCCGGGGTCGCCGCCAGCATTTGGCGGTCCTTCGTGCTGGCCAGGAGCGTTGCCATCGGTCTCTCCTTGCCCGGGATGGGGGGGTTACAGTTGCAAGTGTGCCCGGTTGCACTTATGAGTGCAACCCACCTCGGGTAGGAAGTGGCGGGGCTCACTCCGATCGACACGGCCCGGTTGGAGGGTCATGCGGCGTCGAAGAGGTCCTACGGAACGGTGCGCCGGAACTGGTTGAACTTGGTGTAGTCGCGGGTCTCGTACTGGTATCGGCCGGCGACGATCCCGGGGGCGATCCCGATGGTGTTGGCCAGCGCCTCGACGTCCTGCGGGGTGAGGATGGTCGGGATGCGGCCGGTCAGCGCAGCGGGGATCAGCGTCGTGGAGGCGAAGGCGTCGGCCTCGTCTTCGAGTTGTGAGTCCCGGGAGCCGTCGTCGATGAAGCCGGACCGCGGCGGGTCGCCCCACGGTGAACCCTCGCTGTCGTCGTCATCGTTGGTGTGAGTCAGGTCGAGAAAGGTGTCGCGCTTGGCGTTGAACAGGATGTGCCCGATCTCGTGGAAGAAGCTGAACCAGAACCGGTCTTCTCTTTTGCCTCGGTTGGACAGCATGATGACGGCCTTGGTCGGTGAGGCCCACCACGTCGCTCCGGATGCTCGGCAGCCGTCGAACTCGGCGACGTAGACCACGGCGACACCCAGCTCAGCCATCAGCCATCAGCTGCTGAAGGACCGGCAGGGCCACGGCCGGGTCCAGTGTGGTGAGTCCGAGGATGCTCGGCAGCGCCTGCTGCAGCCGGCGGGCATCGTAGGGCGCGACCTTCATGGCAGCGGCAGCCCGTTGTCCGGCGCGCAGCCACACGGTTGTCGCGGTGGTGTCCGGTTTGAAGGACGGCGACCGTCGGAACGAGGTCATGCTGGGTTCTCAGACCCGGTCCCAACCGGCGGGTTCGGCGATGCCGAAGAACCGCAGCAGCTGCTCCAGCGTCGAGGTCGACCGTGTGGTGGACGTGATGACCCGATGCTTCTTCAGGTCCTTGAGGTTGAACCGGTCGAGCCAGGACAGCGATGTCTCTAGTCGCTGACGGCTGCGGTCGCGCGCCTGAGCGGCCTGGCAGCGGGCGTCGAGCGAGGCCCAGATCTCGGTGGGTACACCCGTGGCGTACTCGAGTTGGGTTGCCGTCTCGGAGGAAACCGAGGCCGGTCGCGACCTGCGGCCGGTGCTGGCCGCGCTCGGCCACTGGGCGGCGAGATGAGCGTTCGGCGAACCCGATCCGCGCGAACTGGACCCGGACCTGCTGATGCGCTGGATCAGTCGGCACATCGCCGCCGACGAGCTGCTCGACCACCGGGTGGTCGCCCGGTTCGATCTGACCACCGACCGCCGGTACTGGCTGGTGCTGCAGTCCGCGGAGGCGTCGGTCTGCCTGCACGACCCGGGCTTCGAGACGGACATCGTCGTCGCGGCCGACGTCGCGGCGCTGCACGGCGTGTACACGGTCACCGCGCCCCTCGCCGGCGGCCGGTGATCCGCACCCGGGCGCCGGAGCGCGGTGCTGAACAATGCAGGGCGTGACCCAGCGCGACCCGCGGCGGCTGATCCCGAGGACGGATCAGCTGCTCGCGCTGCCGGACATGCTGGCGGCCCGCTCCCGGATGGGCGACGGCCCGGTCCGCCGGCTGGTGCGGGACGTGCAGGAGCGGGCCAGGCGCGGCGAGCTCGATCCCGGTGACGTCGAGCCGGCCCTGCTCGCATCCCTGGCGACCCGCACCGCGACGACGCTGCGCCCGGTGCTCAACGCCACCGGGGTCGTCGTGCACACCAACCTGGGCCGGGCGCCGCTGTCCGCCGCCGCCATCGAGGCGATGATCACGGCCGGCGGGTATGTCGATCTGGAACTCGACCTGGCCACCGGCACCCGGTCGCGCCGGGGCGTCGCCGCCCGGGCCGCGCTGCTCGCCGCCTGCCCGTCCGCCGAAGACGCGCTGGTGGTCAACAACGGCGCGGCCGCCCTGGTGCTGGCCACGACCGCGCTGGCCGCCGGCCGGGAGGTGCTGGTCAGCCGCGGCGAGCTGATCGAGATCGGCGCGGGTTTCCGGCTTCCCGACCTGATCGCGTCCACCGGGGCCCGGCTGCGCGAGGTGGGCACGACCAACCGCACGCATCTGCCGGACTACGCCGACGCGATCGGCCCGGACACGGGCTGCATCCTGAAGGTGCATCCGAGCAACTTCCGTGTCGAAGGGTTCACGTCCGCGGTGTCGATCAAGGACCTGCGGCGGGTGGCCGACGAACACCGGATCCCCCTGATCGTCGACGTCGGCAGCGGCCTGCTGCGGCCCGACCCGCTGCTGCCCGACGAGCCGGCCATCACGTCGACGCTCGCCGGCGGCGCCGACGTGGTCACCGCGAGCGGCGACAAACTGCTCGGCGGCCCGCAGGCCGGCCTCGCGCTCGGCCGGGCCGAGACCATCCGACGGATGGCCCGGCACCCGCTGGCCCGCGCCGTGCGCGCCGACAAGCTCGCCCTGGCGGCGTTGGAAGCGACTGTCGCCGAGGGCATCTCGCCGGTGATCCGGGCGTTGCACGCCGACCCCGGCCGGCTCCGGCAGCGCGCCGAACGCATCGCCGATGCGGTGCGCGCCGACGTGGTCCCGCACGACGGCCGGGTCGGCGGTGGCGGCGCCCCCGGCGTTCCGCTGCCCGGGTGGGCCGTCCGGCTGCCCGAGCCGGCGGCCGCACGATTGCGCACCGGCCGGCCGGCTGTGCTGCCCCGGGTGCACGACGGCGCGTGCCTGGTCGACCTGCGCTGCGTGCCCGAGGCCGACGACGGCCGCCTGCTGGACGCGGTCCGCGCCGCACTGGGAGCAGACGGGCCGGGGAGCTGACCGGTGAGCGGCCCCTCACAGGTGGTTGCCACCGCCGGCCACGTCGACCACGGCAAGAGCACCCTGGTCCGGGCGCTGACCGGGATGGAGCCGGACCGGTGGGCGGAGGAGCGGCGGCGCGGCCTGACCATCGACCTCGGCTTCGCGTGGACCACGCTGCCGTCCGGCCGTACGGTCGCGTTCGTCGACGTGCCCGGCCACCAAAGGTTTCTCGGCAACATGCTGGCCGGACTCGGGCCGGCGCCGGTGGTCTGCTTCGTCGTCGCCGCGGACGAGGGTTGGCGGGCGCAATCGGCCGACCACCGCGACGCCGTCGCGGCTCTCGGCATCCGGCACGGCCTGGTGGTCATCAGTCGAGCCGATCTGGCCCCCGAGCGTGCCGGTCCGGCACTCGAGCAGGCCCGCGCGGAGCTCGCCTCGACCGGCCTGCGCGACGCCCCCGCGGTCGTCGTCTCGGCCGTCGACGGCACCGGCCTGGCCGACCTGCGCGCCGCGCTCGACGATGTGCTGGCCCGGATACCAGCACCGCCGACCGCGGGTCGGCTGCGGCTGTGGGTGGACCGCTCCTTCACCATCACCGGCGCCGGCACGGTGGTCACCGGCACGCTGGCGGCCGGCACCATCGCCCGTGGTGACCGGCTGCAGCTGGTCGGGTCGTCCGGACGGCCCGGCACGGTGACCGTCCGCGGGCTGCAGAGCCGCGGCGAGTCGTACCCGGCGCTGTCACCGGTGAACCGGGTGGCCCTGAACCTGCGCGGGGTGTCCCCCGACGAGGTGCGCCGGGGCGACCTGCTGGTCACCCCCGACGCCTGGCCGGTCAGCGGCATGCTCGACGTGCGGCGGGTCAGCGGCGCCCCGCTGACCCAGGCGCCGGAGCGGCTGATCGTGCACGTGGGCACCGCGGCCGTGCCGGCCAGGTTGCGTCCGTTCGACGACGACCACGCCCGGCTGCTGCTGGATCGGACGCTGCCGCTGGTGCTCGGCGACCGGGTGGTGCTGCGCCATCCGGGCAGCCGCCGGGTGCTGGGCGGCGCTCAGGTCCTGGACGCGGATCCGCCCGCGCTGCGCCGGCGCGGCGACGGCGCCCGCCGAACGGCCGCCCTGGCCCGGATGCGCCCGGACGGCGACGTGGTCGTCGAGGTGGCCCGGCGCGGCGCGATACCCGAGGGTCAGCTGCGCCGGCTGGGCCTGCTGGACGCCGCGGGCGAGCGCCCCGGCGAGATCCGGGTGGTGGACGGCTGGTGGGTGCACACCCGCACCTACGACGCCTGGCGGCAGCGGCTGCAGGCCGCCGTGTCCGCCGTCCACGAACGAGACCCGTTGACGGCCGGCCTGTCCCGTGGCGCGGCGGGCGACCTGCTGACTCTGCCGGACGAGTCGCTGCTGGACGCCGTGGTCCGCGACGCCGGCCTGGAGCAGGACGGCGGCCATATCCGGCTGCCGGGCCGCCGCGCGGACCTCGGCCCGGCCGAGTCGGCGGTCGGCGAGTTGGAGGCCCGGCTGACGGCGGAGCCCTTCCGGGCACCCGAGGCCGACGAGCTGACCGCACTGGGCCTGGGCGTGCGCGAGCTGGCCGCCGCCGAGCGGGCCGGCCGGCTGCTCCGCCTGCGTGACGGCGTCGTGCTGCTCCCGTCGGCTCCGGCGCTGGCCATGCGCGAACTCGCCCGGCTCACCCAGCCGTTCACCACCAGCCAGGCCCGGCAGGCCCTGGGCACCACCCGCCGGGTCGCCATCCCGCTGCTCGAGCACCTGGACACCCGCGGCTGGACCCGCCGGCTCGACGCCGCCCACCGAGAGGTCTCCGGTCACCGGGAGGTCGGCCGCCGCCGGGCGGCACCCGGCCGGTGACCGGCGTCAGCTGGTCACCAGTCCGACGACCAGGTTGATGGTCACGGCGAGGATCACCGTGCCGAACACGTACGACAGCAGGCAGTGCCGCAGCACGACCGAGCGGATGGTGGTGCTGGACACGCTCGTGTCGGACACCTGGTAGGTCATCCCGAGGTTGTAGCTGAAGTACAGGAAGTCGCGGTACGAGGGCGGTTCCTGGCTGTTGAAGTCGATCCCGCCCTCGGGCTCCACGTAGTACAGGTGCGCGTACCGGGCGGCGTACATCAGGTGCAGCATCGCCCAGGCCAGGAAGACGCCGACCAGCCCGACGGCGGCGGCCGGCTTTCGGGTGGAGTCGCCGACGACCAGCAGGGCGACGATGACCACCAGGCTGCCCAGCGCCGCGGCCACCACCAGCAACTCCTCCAGGTGCGGGTGGTAGTCCTCGCTCTGCGCGGTGCTCCGGGTCTGCTCGGGCATCCTGGGCCAGAGCACCAGCAGTCCGGTCAGCACGAATGCCCCGCCCATCGCGGCGATCCCGCACAGCACCCCCAGCAGCGGGGTGCCCAGCAGGCCGACCAGCACCAGGACGGCGGCGCCGACCACGAGGGCCAGCGCCAACCGGGTCGGGGCGGAAGCCGGCAGCCGGCGCATCAGCCCGGGCGCCGGGTCACAGGGCCCGGAGCGGAACGCTGGACTCCGCCGTGTAGGCCAGGAACGCCAGCGACTCCTGCAGGTACAGCTCGACGTGCTCGCGGTCGTGGGACAGGTAACCGATCGAGACGTCCTGACCCAGGTGCAGCGCGTAGTCGCCGCCGCGGGTGGACACCAGCAGTGCGCCGTCCAGGGCGGGCGCCCAGATGGCCTCGCCCTCGGGCAGCATCCGCGCCAGGTGGTCGCGGATCGGGTAGCCGTGGTCGGTGGTCTCGGCCACCGCGGTGTACAGGTCGGCGGACAGCAGCAGGCTGTACGGACCGTCGACCCCGGCGAGCCGCAGGGTGCTCAACGCCTGGGCGACCACGTCGGGGAGGTGTTCGGCGTCCGGCGGGAGCGGCAGCGTCGGGTTGGAGCTGCTCGGCCCGATGCCGACGATGCCGGCCGGCTGCCAGCCGTGGAAGATCATCCGGTCCTCGGCCAGCGCGATCTGCCTGGCGGCGTCCTTGACCGGCTGCCAGTCCGAATCCTGGGCGCCGCGCTCGACGTCGTCCACCGCCTGCCTGGTGACCGAGAACGGCACCCGCAGTTCGATGACCTGCTGGACCTCGCGCCGGCGCGCCAGCACGCCATCGGTCGGCGGATCGAGCGGCCGCAGGTGGCCGGTGCCGACCGCGGCGAGCGTGGGACCGGCCGGGCCGACGACGTCCACCACCCGGCGACCGGCGATGGAGCGTTTGAAGGTCCGCCGGGCCTCGTCCTCGATCTGGGTCCAGGCGAGCTCCGAGACCGGGGCCAGTTCGCGGTGCAGGTTGTTCACGATGCGCTCCCTCGCAGGCTGCCGATGCCCAACGAACCGTCGGCCGGCGACGGCTCGATCGACGCGGTGGGCGTTGGTGGTGCTGCCGTCTCCGCGGCGGACCGCGCCGGCCCGCCGGGCGGGTCCTCCAGGAAGTCCGCGGTCGGCACGAAGAACAGGTTGCCGGTGACCGCCGTGGAGAAGTCCAGTACCCGGTCGTAGGTGCCCGGCGGATTGCCGATGAACATGTTGCGCAGCATCTGCTCGATCACGTCCGGGTCGGCGGCGTACGCGATGTAGTAGGTGCCGAACTCCTTGGTGCCGACCGCGCCGAACGGCATGTTGTCGCGGACGATCTTGCGTTCGGTTCCGTCCGGGTCGGTGATCGTGTTCAGCACCAGGTGCGAGTTCGCCGGTTTGGCCTCGTCCGGGAACTCGATGTCGTCGAGCTTGCGGCGACCGAACACCTTTTCCTGCTCCTCGATGGGCAGCGCGTTCCAGGCGTCCAGGTCGTGCAGGTACTTCTGCACGACGACGTAGCTGCCGCCGACGAACGCCGGATCCTCGTCGCCGATGCATACGGCGGCCACCGCGTCGGCACCCCGCGGGTTCTCGGTGCCGTCCACGAAGCCGAGCAGGTCCCGCTCGTCGAAGAACCGGAACCCGTGCACCTCGTCGACCACGTCCACGCGCCCGTCCAGCCGGTTCATCAGGTGACCGGCCAGCTCGAAGCACAGGTCGAAGCGCCGCGCCCGGAGGTGGAACAGCAGGTCGCCGGGCGTCGAGACGGCGGTGTGCACGCCGCCGGCGAACACCGGCAGCGGGTGCAGGCCGGCCGGCGGTGCGAGGTCGAAGAGCCGGCCCCACAGGTCGGCGCCGATGCCGACGACACAGCTCAGCTCGCCCTCCGGGTCGCGGAATCCCACCGCGCGATTCAGCCCGGCGACGTCGCCGAGCAGCGCCCGAACGTCGCCCTCTGCGCCCGGGCGCACCGTGGCGACGAGGAAGATGGCCGCCTTCGCCGGTGGCGCCAGGATGTTCTGGGCCTGGGCCGGCAGCGTCATGGTGACACCGTCATCGCAACACCCGTCCGCACCTCCACCACGTGGCCCCGTCGGGACCGGCCGGTCGCCGCCGGACCAGGGTCAGGCTAGCCCGGTGGACCGAGCCACTCGGCACGCGGTGCGGTCCTGGGCAGGGCCCGCCACCGGGATCCGATGCCGTCGTCGCGACGACAACGGCACCGGCCGCGCGTCATCCAATCGGCCGTGTTGCCGCCGTCGAGATCAACGCGCTGACGACGGGCCCGACGAGCGCCTGCCCGTTCCGTCCGGATTGTCTTTGCACTCCGAAATCGCTTGACGGGCGACCATTGTCAGCGCACCCGTTCGGGCGCAGACTGGCAGCAGGTCCGCCCTCCGCCGCGCCGGACCCCACCGCCCAGCTCATCGCCGGGCATCGGTCGATGCCCGCGCATGAACCTCTCGACGGCCGGCCGGTCGAGGTGCCGGATGTCCACCGGCCGAAAAGAGGTTGGGCATGCAGACACCCGCTGCCGTCGACTACGCCCGCGCGCACACCGTCGACGAGGCGCTGGAGCTGCTCGAGAAGCGCGGGCCCGAGGCCCGGCTCATCGCCGGCGGGCACAGCCTGATCCCGATGATGCGGCTGCGGATCGCCCAACCCGAGTGCGTCATCGACATCAACGACCTGCACGAGCTGGACTACATCCGCACGGTGAGCAGCGGGGCGGGTGGGCCCTATCTGGCCATCGGGGCGATGACCCGGCATCGGTCCGTGCTGGACTCGCCGGTGATCGGCGAGCACTACGCCATCCTGCGCGACGCGGAGCGGGTGATCGCCGACCCGATCGTGCGCAACCGCGGCACGGTGGGCGGATCGCTGTGCCAGGCCGACCCGGCCGAGGATCTGTCCGCCGTCTTCGCCGCGCTGCGGGCCGACGCGGTCGTCCGCTCCCGGGGTGGAACCCGGACCGTGCCGGTTCGCGAACTGGACGACGGGCCCTACCAGACCGTGCTCGAGGACGACGAGATCCTCACCGAGGTACGCATCCCGATCCGACCCGGGGTGGGCAGCGCCTACGAGAAGGTGGAGCGGCGGACCGGCGACTGGGCGGTCGCCGCCGTCGGCGCGTACCTGATCCTGGACGACGACACGGTGCGCGACGTCGGCATCGGCGTGGCCGCGCTGGGCGTCGACCGCGGCTGCGTTCCGGACGCCGAGGACCACCTGCGCGGCCGCCGGCTGTCCGACGACACGCTCGCCGAGGCCGGCCGGCTCGTCGCCGCGGCCAGCAACCCTAGTCCCGACCAGCGCGGACCGGTCGCCTACAAGCTGCACCTGGCCGACGAGCTCACCCGCCGCGCGCTGCGCCGGGCCGCCGACCGGGCGCAGGGAAGGATTTGACATGCAGGTGCACATCACCGTCAACGGCGTCGAGCACGCCTCCGATGTCGAACCGCGCCAGCTGCTGGTGCACTACCTGCGAAACACTTTGGGGCTCACCGGAACCCACTGGGGCTGCGACACATCGCAGTGCGGCACTTGCGTCGCCTGGCTGGACGAGGAACCGGTCAAGACCTGCACCGTGCTGACCGCGATGGCCGACGGGCACCGGGTGCGCACCGTGGAGGGCCTGGCCACGGACGGCACGCTCGATCCGGTCCAGGAGGCCTTCATGGCCGAACACGGCCTGCAGTGCGGCTTCTGCACCCCCGGCATGATGATGACCGCGCGACACCTGTTGGACCACGACCCCGATCCGGACGAGGCCACCATCCGGGAGGCGATCTCCGGGCAGATCTGCCGGTGCACCGGCTACGAGAACATCGTCCGTGCGGTCCGGCACGCGGCCGGCCACCCGTCCCACCCCACCGTGCAGACCACCGGACAGGAGGTGCCGGCATGACGACCACCTTGCCCCATCCCGTCAGCGCGGCCGGCAACCCGATCGGCTTCGGCCGCATGCATCGCAAGGAGGACGCGAGATTCCTTCGCGGGCAAGGTCATTACGTCGACGACGTGCGGCTGCCGGGGATGCTGGAGTCGGCGATCCTGCGCTCGCCGTATGCGCACGCCCGGATCCGGTCCATCGACACCAGCGCCGCGCAGGCGCTGCCCGGGGTGCACGCGGTGATCACCGGGCAGACGCTGGCCGGGCTGAACCTGGCGTGGATGCCGACGCTGTCCGCGGACGTGCAGGCCGTGCTGGCCACCGACAAGGTGCGCTTCCAGCACCAGGAGGTCGCCTACGTCGTCGCCGACACCGAGTACATCGCCCGGGACGCCCTCGAACTCATCGAGGTCGACTACGAGCCGCTGCCCGCCGTCGTCGACGCCAAACGGGCCCTGGACCCGGACGCCCCGGTCATCAGGGACGACATCGAGGGCCGCACCGACAACCACATCTTCGACTGGGAGGCTGGCGACAAAGCCGAGACCGACAGGGTTTTCGAGCAGGCGGAGGTCGTCGTCAGCCAGCAGATCCTCTACCCCCGGGTGCATCCGGCGCCGATGGAGACCTGCGGCACGGTCGCGCACATGGACCCGGTGACCGGCAAGCTCACCGTCTACTCCACCAACCAGGCGCCGCACGCGCACCGGACCGTGTACGCGCTGGTCGCCGGCATCCCCGAGCACAAGATCCGGATCATCTCGCCGGACATCGGCGGCGGGTTCGGCAACAAGGTCGGCATCTACCCCGGGTACGTGCTGGCCGTCGTCGGCTCCATCGTCACCGGGCGGCCGGTGAAATGGATGGAGGACCGCAGCGAGAACCTGATGGCGACCAGCTTCGCCCGCGACTATCACATGGCCGGCAGCATCGCGGCGACCCGGGACGGCAAGATCCTGGGACTGAAGGTGGACGTGCTCGCCGACCACGGCGCCTTCAACGGGACCGCGCAGCCGACCAAGTTCCCGGCCGGCTTCTTCCACATCTTCACCGGCTCCTACGACCTGCAGGCGGCGCACTGCACGGTCACCGGCGTCTACACGAACAAGGCGCCGGGCGGCGTGGCGTATGCCTGCTCGTTCCGCATCACCGAGGCGGTGTACCTGGTGGAGCGGATGGTCGACCTGCTGGCCGCCGAGTTGCACATGGACCCGGCCGAGCTTCGGCTGGCCAACCTGCTGCGGCCCGAGCAGTTCCCTTACACGTCCAAGACCGGCTGGGAGTACGACTCCGGCGAGTACCCGCGGGCGCTGAAGCTAGCCATGCGGATCGCCGACTACGAGGGCCTGCGCAAGGAACAGGCGGAGCGGCGGGCCCGCGGAGAGCTGATGGGCATCGGCATCTCGTTCTTCACCGAGGGTGTCGGCGCCGGGCCGAAGAAGCACATGGACATCCTGGGGCTCGGTATGGCCGACGGCTGCGAGCTGCGGGTACACCCGACCGGCAAGGCCCAGTTGCGGCTGTCCGTGCAGACCCAGGGTCAGGGCCACGAGACGACCTACGCGCAGATCGTCGCCCAGGAACTTGGCATACCGCCGGAGGACGTCGACGTCATCCATGGCGACACCGACAACACCCCGTTCGGTCTCGGCACCTACGGATCCCGGTCCACCCCGGTCTCGGGTGCGGCGGCGGCCATTGTCTCGCAACGGATCCGGAACAAGGCCAGGATCGTCGCGGCGGCCGCGCTGGAGGTCAGCGCCGACGACCTGGAGTGGGAGATCTCGAACGCGGGAGGCCGCTGGCAGGTCAGGGGTGACCCGGAACAGGGCAAGACGATCGCCGAGATCGCCATGCTGTCGCACGGCACCCTGGAGCTGCCCGAGGGCGTCGAGGGGCACCTGGACGCGTCCGTCGTCTACGACCCGCCGAACCTGACCTATCCGTTCGGGGCCTACATCTGCGTCACCGACGTCGACCCCGGCACCGGGGTGGTCAAGGTGCGCCGGTTCGTCGCGGTCGACGACTGCGGCCCGCGGATCAACCCGATGATCGTCGAGGGACAGATCCACGGCGGCCTGGCCGACGGCATCGGCATGGCGCTGATGCAGCTGATCGCGTTCGACGAGGACGGCAACTGCGTGGGCGGGTCCTTCATGGACTACCTGTTGCCCACCGCGTTGGAGTGTCCGAGCTGGGAGCTGGGCGAGACGGTCACCCCGTCGCCGCACCACCCGCTGGGCCTGAAGGGGGTCGGCGAATCCGCCACGGTCGGCTCCCCCGCGGCCGTGGTGAACTCGGTGATGGACGCGCTCGCGCCGTTCGGGGTGCGGCACGCCGACATGCCGTTGACGCCGGCCAACGTGTGGATGGCCATGCAGGGCACGCCGGTCCGCACCGACCTCGCAGTAGTATGACTCGACCGGATCTGGACGAGCGGGCGGCGCAGCTGCGCGCGGACGGTGAGCCATTCGTCCGCGCCCGTGTGGTGCTGGCGCAGCGGCCGACGTCGGCGAGGGCCGGCGACGAGGCGATCGTGCACGCCGACGGGTCGATCGAGGGGTTCGTCGGCGGGACCTGCGCGGAGTCGACGGTGCGCACCCAGAGCCTGCGGTTGCTGGACACCTCGGAACCGCTGCTGCTGCGCATCCTGCCCGACGCCGGCATCGATGGGACCACCACTGACGCCGTCACCGACGGTGACCCGGCCGGGCAGCCGTCCGGTGGCACGCTCACCGTGCACAACCCGTGCCTGTCCGGCGGCGCGCTGGAGATCTTCCTCGACCCGGTGGTGCCGCCGCCGCTGGTGCTGGTGCACGGTGACGGGCCGATCGCCACGGCGATCGCGCGGGTCACCGAGGCGGCCGGGTACCGGTGCGCCCCGGCCGGTGACGACGTCGCGGGCGCGGACGCGGTGGTCGTCGCCTCGCACGGCCGGGACGAGGTCGGGATCCTGTGCGCCGCGCTCACCGCGGGCGTCCCGTACCTCGGTCTGGTCGCCAGCCGGCGCCGGGGCAGCGCAGTGCTCGACGAGATCGCCGCCGACCGGCCGGATCTGGCCGCGACGCTGCGGGAGCGGGTGGACACGCCGGCGGGGTTGGACATCGGGGCCCGGACCGCCGGGGAGATCGCGGTCTCGGTCCTGGCGTCGATCGTGCGGCTGCGGGCGTCCCACCCGCAGCCGCGGCGGGCACCCGGCGCCCCGGCGAGTGCGGCGACGGCGATCGACCCGGTGTGCGGGATGACCGTCGCGGCGGTGCCGTCGAGCCTGCACACCCGGCACGACGGCCGGGTGGTCTGGTTCTGCGGCGCCGGATGCCGACGGGCGTTCGAGGCGGAGCCCGCTCGGTACCCTGAATCGTGACCGCTCCGGCCGACCTGTCCGACCTGCTGCCGGATGTGCACGCGCTGGCCGAGCTGATGCGCGGCACCGGCTACCTCACCGACGACGGGCTGGCCACCGCGCTGTTCTGCGCGGCCCGGTTGGGTCAGCCGCTGCTGCTGGAGGGCGAGGCCGGCGTCGGCAAGACGTCCGCCGCGCTGGCCCTGGCCACCGCGTTGGACACGCCGCTGATCCGGTTGCAGTGCTACGAGGGCATCGACATCGCCGAGGCGGTGTACGAGTGGAACTATCCCCGCCAGCTGCTGGCCATCCGGTTGGCCGAGACCGAGGATCAGGAGGTGGCCACCGGCGACCTGTTCCGGCGGGAGTTCCTGGTGCAACGGCCGCTGCTGCGTGCGGTCGACCACCCCGGGCCGCGGCCGGTCGTCCTGCTGATCGACGAGATCGACCGCGCGGACGAGCATTTCGAGGCCTACCTGCTGGAGCTGCTGGCCGAGCGGGCGGTCACCATCCCGGAGCTGGGCACGCTGCGGGCGGCCATCCCGCCGATCGGCATCCTGACCTCCAATCGCACCCGCGACGTGCACGACGCCCTCAAGCGACGCTGCCTGTACCACTGGATCGACCACCCGGACGTCGCCCGGGTGGTCGCCATCGTCCGCGCCCGAGTGCCGGGGGTGAGCCAGGCGCTGGCCACCGCCGCCGCGACCGCCGCCGCCCGGCTGCGCACCCTCGACCTGCAAAAGCCGCCCGGCACCGCCGAGGTGATCGACTGGTTGCGGGCGTTGCAGGTGCTCGGCCATGACGTGCTCGACGAGTCCGCCATGGCCGTCACCCTCGGGTCGGTGCTCAAGTATCGGGAGGATCAGGAGGTGGCGGTCGGTGCAGGTCTGGCCTGGGTCGCCGGTGCCTGAGCCGCTGCCGGTCCCGGCGCCCGATCTGGCGACGCTGGGCGCCGAGTTCGCCGGCCTGCTCGACGCGCACGGGGTTCCGGTGCCGGTGCACCGGACCGTCTGGTGGGCCCGCGCGGTCATCGCCGGCCGGCCCGCCACCATCGACGAGCTGTACTGGCTGTCCCGGGTGACCCTGGTGGATCGGATGGAGCACCTGCCCGCCTTCGATGCGGTGTTCGCCCGCGTCTTCGGCGGGCCCGGGCCGGCCGGCGACGACGACGACGACGATCCGGCCGCCTTCCGCGGCGACCCGCGGGACCGGCTGCCGCCGGGCGCCGTGGCCGGGCCGACCGGCACACCGAGCCGAACGGACCCGCGCGAGAGCCGTCCCGCCGACGACCGCACGACGCGGCCGACCGTCGTCGGCGGCACCGGCCGCGACGAAGACGACGAGAACGCCGGCGAGCAGCCGCCACCCACGGTCGGCGCGGTCGCCTCCGACGTCGAGCTGCTGCTGGCCAAGGACTTCGCCCGGTGCGACGACACCGAACTGGCGGAGCTGGCGACGATCGTCAACCGGATGCGGATCGTCGTGCCCACCCGGCCGGCCCGCTGGCAGCCCACCCCGGGTCCCGGCCGGTCCGTCGACCTGCGACGCACCCTGCGCCGGGCCCGCCGGACCGGCGGCGATCCGGTGCGCTGGGTTCGCCGGCGGCGCAGCACGTTGCCCCGGCGCATCGTGCTGCTGGCCGACGTCTCCGGGTCGATGCAGTCCTACGCCCGGGTGTATCTGCGGGTGCTGCAGGGCGCGGTGCTCGGTGCCCGGGCGCACGCATACGTGTTCGCCACCCGGCTGCACGCGGTCACCCGCGCGCTTGCGCGTGGCCCTCGGGAGGAGGGCATCGCCCGGGCCATGGCCCAGTCGCCCGACGCTGCCGGCGGAACCCGGATCGGTGCCGCCATCAAGCAGTTCCTGGACACCGACGGCCGCCGCGGCCTGGCCCGCGGGGCGGTGGTGGTGATCGTCTCCGACGGCTGGGAACGGTCCGACCCGGCCCTGTTGGGCGAGCAGATGGCCCGGCTGGCCCGGTTGGCCCACCGGATCATCTGGGTCAACCCGCGCAAGGCCGCCCCCGGCTACGCGCCGCTGGCCGGTGGCATGGCCGCCGCTCTGCCGCACGTCGACGCCTTCATCGAGGGGCACTCGGCGCGGGCGGTGCAGGGCCTGCTCGATGCCATCGCCGACGCAGCGCCGCCGCGTGACGCCCGCCCCGCCACCCCCACCGGCGCCGCTTCTACCGCCGCCACCCCCAGCGCCGTCACCCCGACCTCCGCCCCGGCCGGGGTTCGCTGACCATCTCCGCGTTTGCGCGCCCGATATGTCCGACTCAGCGCGGGTTTGATCAGCGAATCCGCGGGCCACCACCGGGTTGGGCTGATCAACTCCGCGTTTGCGCGCCCGATATGTCCGGGTCGGCGCGGGTTTGATCAGCGAACCTCGCCGCTGCTCCGCGGAGATCAGCGAACCTCGCCGCTGCTCGCAGCGCTCGCGGCTCTCGCAGCGGCCGAAGCTGCCCCGGCGGCGGCGGTGTCGGGGACGCCCGCCACCACGCTGGCCCCACCCGCCACCTGACGGCGCAACAGCACCGCCAGCCCGGTCAGCCAGGCCGAGGTGAGCACCACCGCCAGCGCCGACCGCACGCTGCCGGCCCCGCCGGGCAGGAAGATCAACAACAGCGCGGCCACCGCGGTCAGCACGCTGTAGACGGCCCAGCCGGGCCGGCCGCGGGCGGCGAACCACCTGGCGAACAGCATGCCCAGCGCGACCAGGCAGCCGAAGGCGAACGGCGGACCGGCGGCATGGATCATCCCGTGCCAGCTCATCCCGGCCGTGCCGACCGGCACATCGGCCGGTGTGCCCGGCGGAAAGCCGGCACCTGGGTCGACCAGGAACACGCCCGTGGCGACGAGGCCGGCCCCATAGCCCCAGACCAGCAGCGGTGCCGCGCCGCCGCCGGTCAGCCGGCGCAGACCGACCCCGAAACCGATCGACAACGCCCCGGCGACGACGAAGTTGGCGACCTGAACCCAGCCGTGCCCACCCAGACCGAGCAGGCTGATGCCGTGCCGCCGCAGGTCGAAGCCGTCCCGGGTGAGCACCCCCGCCGTCGTCACGCCGACGAACAGCGGGCCGGCCAGCACACCGCACGTCAGTAACCGCCGGGTCCGAGCCGCTGACCGCATGGCGGTCAGTGTGTCATCCGGCGGGAGTCGGGACCACCGGCTGATCGGCAGGCTCGGTTCGCAGTTCATCGACGCGCACCATCGCGACGCCCGCGACGATCAACGCACCGCCGACCAGTTGGATCATCGTCGGCAGCTGTCCCAGCAGCAACCAGGCGAAGAGCACCGCGAACAGCACCTCGGTCAGCCCGACGAACGAGGCCAGCTTGGAGCCGAGCGCGCGGGCGGCGATGATCCCGACGACGTACGCGAACACCGCGGCGATCAGCGACAGACCCGCCACCGGCACCCACCAGGGGACGTCGTGGCCGGCGAACACCACGTCGTTCGTGTTCGCGGCCACGGGCAGCACGCCGACCGCGCCCAGCGCCAACAGCGCGACCGCGCCGATCGCCATGCCACCGCCGGCCATCACCAGCGGCGGCAGTTCGGGGTCGCTCTTGGCGGACATCACGAAGAACACCGCCAGCCCCACCGCGGCGATCAGCCCCCACAGGACGCCCACCAGGTCGACCGTGGCGTCGCCGGCCAGGTCGAGCACCAGCGCGAGCCCGAGGATGGACACCACCGTGCCGCCGACGGTCAATGTCCGCGGCCGCTGCCGGTGCCGGACCCAGAGCCAGCCCACCACCAGCACAATGCCCATGTATTCGAGCAGCAGCGCCACCCCGACCGACAGGTGCTGGACGGCGTTGAAGTAGGCGACCTGGCAGGCGGCCACCGCGACCAGGCCGTAGAACGCGATCATCCGCAGGTTGCGGCGCAGGACGCCCCACCGGCCGCGCAGCACGACGATCGAGGGCACCAGCAGGACCAGGGCGGCAACGCTCACCCGCGCGGTCACCGCGGTGGCAGGTGACCAGCCGGCGTCGATCAACGAGCGCGCGAAGGCACCGGACGTGCCGAACGCGGCCGCGGTCAGCAGGGCAAGCAGCAGGCCGAACCGGGGTCGTGCCGGCCGCGTCGGGGTGTGGGTGCGGGTCATCGGACACCTCCCGGTCCTGGTCGACGAGCGGCCGCGAGATCAGGCCGTCATGAGTCAAAGCGCGTAGACTAATGACACTAGGCCCCGACACCGTCAGGAGTCAATGTGGTCTTCGCTCATGACACAGAGGTGGCCCTGGCGGCCGCGGCCGCCCTGGTCAACACCGGCGGTACCGAGGAGGGGCTGGCGGGCGTCGCGGACCTCGACCGGTTCGTCGCGGCCTGGGGCTGGACCGGCCGGCACTGCCGCGACGAGGCCGAGTTGCAGGCGGTCCGAGACCTGCGCCCGCGGCTGCGCCGGCTCTGGCAGGTGGACGAGGACGAGGTCGTGCGCATCGTCAACGGGCTGCTGCGGGAGTTCCGCGCGCTCCCCCAGCTGGTCAAGCACGACGAGTGGGAGTACCACCTGCACGCCACCGCCCCGGACGCGCCGCTGGCGGCCCGGATGGCCGTCGAGGCCGCGATGGCGATCGTCGACGTGGTGCGCGGCGGCGAGCTCGCCCGGCTGCGCATCTGCCAGGCCCCGGACTGCGAGGACGTGGTGGTGGACCTGTCCAAGAACCGATCGAAGCGATTCTGCGATTCCGGGTGCGGCAATCGGATGGCGGTGGCCGCCTACCGGGCCCGGCGGCGCGACCGGCCCGGCGCGACGGGAGCCGACGACGAGCCGGCCCTTTCGACGGCGCCCGCCCTCAGGTGATCAGCTCGTCGAGACGGGAATAGGCGCTGGCGTCACCGGCGAGCACGACGCTGCGCCGACCGTCGATGCTCACCGGGACGTCACCGGCCACCGTCACCCTGCGCACCTCCCGCGGCTGCAGGTCGAAATCCGCGACGGCATAGTGCTGGGTGGCGCGGTTGTCCCACACGGCCACGTCACCGGGAGCCCAGGTCCACCGGATGGTGTTCTCCAGCTTGGTGATCCGGTTCTGAAGCAGGTTGAACAGAGTGACCGACTCGGTGTGGTTGAACCCCACGAACTGCTTGACGAAGTTGCCCAGCAGCAGGGAACGCTCCCCCGTCTCCGGATGCACGCGCACCACCGGATGCTCGGTCTGGAAGATCGTCGACTCGAAATCGGCCCGGCTGTAGTTGGCGTCGGGCTCCCCCGGATCGACGTCACGCTGGGCATAGTCATAGGCGTTGGTGTGCACCGCCCACAGGTTGTCGACCAGGGCGCGCAGCGGTGCCGGCAGCCCCTCGTACGCGGTGACGGTGTTCGCCCAGTTCGTCGTGCCGCCGTAGGCGGGGATGGTCACCCCGCGCAGCACGCTGATCGCCGGAACCCGGTCGACGAAGGTCACGTCGGTGTGCCAGGCGTTGGCCGCCATCCCCCGGTTCGCGGTCAGCCGGAAGACCCGCGCACTGCCCGTGTTCACCGTCGGGTGCGCGGTGGTCAGCGGACCGAGCTTCTCCGCGAAGGCGGCGTGCCCGTCGTCGTCGAGGTCCTGTCCGCGGAAGAAGATCACCTTGAACCGCAGCAATGCGGCGCGGATGGTGGCCACCGTCCGCCCGTCGTCGCCGTCGAGGTCGCGACTCAGGTCGACCCCGTCGATGCGGGCGCCGATCCGGCCGCCGAGTTGCTGCACCGAGACCGTTCGATGTGCTGGGCTGATCACCTGGACCGACATGGCTGTCCTTTCGCGGCAAGAGAAGTGGATGGCGCCCGGCGGCGCCGGTTGCTGGCCGTCGACGTGGTCCGTGCTACTTCGCGACGGCGGGTTGCGGGACGGTGGCGCGGGAACCGAGCTTGGGCCACCAGGACGGGTTGCCCCGGCCCTGACCGCCGATGGCCGCCGAGACCCGGTCCAGGTAGATGGCGAGGATGACGACCGCCAGGCCGCTCTCGATCGAGGCACCGATCTGCAGGCCCTGCACCGCGTTGACCACGGCGCCACC
The DNA here is from genome assembly GCA_964497705.1 of uncultured Actinomycetes bacterium. GTDB lineage: Bacteria > Actinomycetota > Actinomycetes > Mycobacteriales > Nakamurellaceae > Nakamurella. The sequence continues at coordinate 67,666 of CAZCEH010000027.1, forward strand.
CAGACCGCCCCCGCCGACGAGGCCGGCAATGACCACCATGGACAGCGAGAGCATGATCACCTGGTTGACGCCCGTCATGATCGACGGGCGGGCCAGCGGCAGCTGCACCTCGCGCAGCACCTCCCACTTCGAGGCGCCGAAAGAAGTCGACGCCTCGACGGTTTCGCGATCGACCTGGTTGATGCCCAGCTGGGTGAGCCGGACCGCCGGCGGAATGGCGAAGACGATGGTCGCGACCAGGCCGGGCGCGTCGCCGACGCCGAAGAACAGGATCGTGGGCAACAGGTACACGAACACCGGCAGCGTCTGCATCAGGTCGAGGATGGGCCGCAGGATCGCCCGCACCACGGGACTGAAGGCCGACCAGATGCCCAGCGGGATCCCGATGAGCAGGGCGATGACGGTGGCGACCAGGACCGACGCCATGCTCTGCATGGTCAACGTCCACAGGCCCATCGAATCGACGATCAGCAGGCCGATACCCAGGATGATCGACAGCACGATGCGGCGGGTGGTCAGCAGGGCGATGACGGTCAGCACAACGATCATCGCGATCGGCGAGAGGATCGTCAGCAGCTGGTAGACCGACCGCAGCAGCAGGTTGAGGACGCTCTTCACCGCGTCGAAGAACCCGGCGAAGTTCGCGGTCAACCAATCGATGATGTCTTCTCCGCGTTCCCCGATCTGCAGATCAAACATGCTCTTCCTCCCGCACGGTGGACAGCGACGACAGGATCCGCGAGAGCGGGATGACGCCCAGGAGTCGGTCGCTCGGATCGGCCACGGTGATCGGCACCTGATACCGGCCGGCCAGATGCATGAAATCGCCGACCACCACGTCCGGCGCGACCCGGAAGTATTCCTGGGTGACCACGGTTTTCAGATCCGGGTCGTGCCGATCGACCGCTTCCCGAATCCGGTTGAGCGGAGCGACGCCGAGCAGTCGCTCGTTGTCGCCGACGACGAACGCCCCGGCGGACTCGCTGCCGGACACGGCACTGAGCACGTCGGCCGGGCGGTCCCACACCGAGAAGGTCAGCGCCGTCGGCTCGAGCAGGTCACCGGCCGTCAGCACGCGGGACCGATCGACCTCCGCGACGAACTCGCGGATGTAGTCGTCGGCCGGATTGGCGACGATCTCCGGCCCGCGGTCGAGCTGGACGACCCGGCCCTGGCGCATCACCATCACCTTGTCGCCGATCCGCATGGCCTCGTTCAGGTCATGGGTGACGAAGACGGTGGTGCGGGCCTTCTCGGACTGCAGCTTGACCAGCAGGTCCTGCATGTCCCGCCGGATCAGCGGGTCCAGCGCCGAGAACGGCTCGTCCATCAGCAGGATCGGCGGGTCGACGGCCAGGGCACGAGCCAGGCCGACGCGCTGCCGCATGCCACCGGACAGCTCGTGCGGGTACCGGTCGCCCCGGTCACCCAGACCGACGGTGTGCAGTGCCTCGTCGGCCAGCTCCCGCCGCGTCGCCTTGTCCACCCCGCGGACCTTCAGGCCGTAGGCGGCATTGTCGCGCACGGTGCGGTGCGGGAACAACGAGAAGTGTTGGAACACCATGCCGGTCTTGCGGTTGCGGATCTCTCGCAACCGGGTGCCCGACACCTTGGTGACGTCCTCACCCTCGATCAGCAGCTCGCCCAGCGACGGCTCGTTGAGCCGATTGATCATTCGGAGCACGGTCGACTTCCCCGAGCCGGACAGGCCCATGATCGCGAACGTCTCGCCCCGAGCGATGCTGAAGTTCACGTCGTGCGCGCCGAGGTAGCCCTTGAGCTCCGCGACGGCCTTCGCCGGATCAGGCTGCGCAACAGCATGTTCCGCCTGTTTGGGGGTCAGACCATAGGCCTTGGTCAGGTGGTTTCCGACGATGAACGCCTCATCGTTCGACGTGTCGGCCAAGGGAACGGTGCCAGTTGCCGTACTCATGCCGCCACCCCCTGCGGGGCGCTCGCAGGCTCCGCAACCATTTCGGGGCTGACGACGGGGTGTCGATGATTCACTCGCTGACGCTCGCTCAGGTGTCGATGATTCACTCGCTGACGCTCGCTCATGCCTTAAAAGCCTCGATGGCCGGCTTGCCCTTGGGATCGTTCACACCGGTGAGGAACTCCGCGACCTTGTCGGGGTTGGCCGTGATCCAGGCGGCGGCGATGTCGGAGAGTTCCTTGCCGTCCTTGTCGTGGGCGAAGTAGAACTGGCCGGCCTCGTCGGTGGTGAAGGTCAGCTTGGACAGGAACGTGTTGATGTCCGGATTGTCGTGTGCGAAGCCGGATCGAGTGACCACGCGGATCTCGCCGGCGCCCGGCCAGAATCCGTCGGGATCGTCCAGGAAGACCGTCTGGAACTGGACCGTCATCCAGTGCGGGCTCCAACCCAGGAAGACGATGGGCTCGCCGGCGTTCGTCGACTTCTCCACCTGGGCGAGCATGGCCGGCGTGCCGCTGGAGATCAGCTGCCAGTCACCCAGCCCGTAGGCGTTGGCATCGATCGCCTTCTGGATCGTCTCGTTGCCGGGCGATCCGGCCTCGATCCCGTAGATCTTCCGACCGAACGCGTCGGCGTGCGCGGCGAGTTGAGCCAGCGAGGTGATGCCCAGTTGCTGGGAGACGGCACCGGGAATGGCCGGCGCGAACTCGGTGCCGGTGACGAGAGTGGAGACGACGTCGACCTTGCCGTCGCCGATCAGCTTTCCGAACGTGGGCTGCTGGGAGGGCCACCAGTTGCCCAGGTACGCGTCGATGTCACCGGAACCCAATGCGGACGCGGTGTTCTCCACGGAGAGGTTCTTCTGGATCGAGGCCTGGTAGCCGATCTTGGTCAGGATCTGCACCGCGATCTCGTTCTGCACCTGAAGATCGACCCACGGCTGCTCGGCGAACACCACCGAACCCGCTCCCCCGCCCGAGTTGTCGCTGGCGAAGCCGTCATTCGAGCCACCTGACGCACAGCCGGCCACCACCGAGGCGACCACCAAGGCGGCCGCGGCGACGGCCAGCCTGCCCGTGACGGGTCGGCGACGGGTCGAACGTTTCATCGGAATCTTCTCCTGTTGGGGTCTGCGGGGAGATGAAAGTCGTTGGGCGGCAGCAACGATCGAGTTGCGATCTCGATCGTTGCGGGCATCCAGGGGTTCAGGCCGGGCCGACGGTCCCGAAGTCAGGACTCGACGACGGTCGAGCACGACCCGAACACGGTCAAGCAGGTGTTCCCGCCGGATCGTTCCGGAAATGCGCAGCCGGTCGTTGATCGGATGCGCGAGAAACCGGGCCGCCGCGGGGCCCTGCCGGCCGGCGGCTCAGCTACAGGAACAACAACATGGACACAGCGGGCCGGCGGCCAGAGTGCTGCCATAAGCCCGAGGGGCGGTGCACGGAACGTGCTGCGCCTGGTGCTTGGCCATGGTGCTCCGTATCGGCTTGGTGGTCCGGGTGGGCAGAGGTGAATGGGAATCACTCACCTCGGGTCGTCATCGGCCCATCTGCGCAAGCAGAGTAGCACCGCGAAAACGTTCGCACGCGACACAAGCGTCCCGTCGAGGCGGCCGCCGCCGGCCGCCCGAGCGCGGACGGGTCGTCCGGGACGGCGGGGAGCGTGCTCGGGCCGCCGGGGGCGGCACGGCCCGGTCCAGCCGAAGTTCCCGAGGTGCCTCACGCAGAAATGAGCGCGAAGCCGTGGCTGGTGCCTCATCGGAT
>CAZCEH010000028.1:0-71230 GCA_964497705.1 uncultured Actinomycetes bacterium
CTTGCCCATCGCCCCTCCCTTGTGGCGATGTCTCCACGTTACGAGGGGAAACCCATCCCGCGTCGTCGGGTTCCGCTGGGCCTGCGACAAACAACTCCGCGACGCCGTCTGCGACTTCGCCGGCGACTCCATCAAGGCCAACCCCTGGGCGGCCGACCTGTACGCCAAAGCCCGGAAACGGGGCCACGACCACCCGCACGCCGTCCGGATCCTGGCCCGCGCCTGGCTCACCGTCATCTGGCACTGCTGGCAAGACAAAGTCGCCTACAACCCCGCAGACCACCGAGCCCTGCAACGCCTCCTCAACCAAGATCAACAAGGGGCGGCTTGACACAGGGCTTCTCACGTCGCCACCTCTCCGGGTTGCCTCGCGGGCTCGGCCACCCGGACGCGGTGCCGCCGCCTGCACCGATGGTTCGCTCGGCAAGCCTCGCTCACGCTGATCGCTTGTCCTTGTCCGCGGACGGCACGCCGACCAGCACGGGTGGGCGGAAGTCGGCGGCCGGATCGTCCCTGCGGGCCTGTTCGAACGCCGATCGGACCGCCGCCCGCACGGCGCGCATGTACGCGTCCTTTTCGCTGGTCGCCACGGTGGCCTGGACGCCGAGGGTGATCGTGCCGGGGGCGACGTCGGTGATGCCCAGCAGCGCCGGCGGCTCGACGATCGCGTCCTCGAAGCCGGGCGATTCGGCGACCGCGGTCGCCTGCTCCTGGATGATGGCCGCGGCCCGGTCCGTGTCCGAGTCGTAGGGCACCGTCACCGGGATGGTCACGACGGCCTGACCCTGACTGGAGTTGCCGACCCGCAGCACCTCACCGTTGCGGACGTGCCAGATCGTGCCGTCACCGGCGCGCACGGTGGTCGTCCGCAGGCTGACGGCCACGACCGTCCCGGTGGCCGAGCCCAGGTCGACGGAGTCCCCGACGCCGTACTGATCCTCCAGGGTCATGAAGATGCCGGCGAGGAAATCCCGGACCAGGTTCTGCGCGCCGAAGGCGAGCGCGACGCCGGCGATGCCGGCCGAGGCGAGGATCGGGGCGATGTCGAACCCGAGTTCGGCCAGGATCAGCACCACCGCCACGCAGATCACCGCGAACGACGTTATCGACTTCAGCAGCGAGCCGACGGCCTGGGTCCGTTGCGCTCGCCGGTCGGTGGCCAGCCCGCCGGCCAGGACCAGGCGAGCACCGGCCCTCATCGGCCTGAGGGCCGTGGCCGCGTCGTCGTTGTTGCTGAGCCGGGTCAGTCGATTGATCGCGCGATACATCAGGAAGCGCACGACGAACGCGATGGCCAGAATCAGCAGGATGTGCAGGGTCGCGGATGCCAGCGCGTCGCTGTTGCGGGCCAGCACGTCGGCACCGGTGTTGTCCCAGACCCACTGGCACAGCGATCCGGCGTCGGATGCGCACTCCGGCGCGGTGATGTCCACGATTGTTCAGGTCCTTCTGTGTTGTCACGGGCGGTGTCGTTGAGTTGGCGGTGGGCGGCGTGGTTCGGGTGGCCGGGCCGCAGCCGGCGGTCCGTCGGTCGGTCGCGACTGGCCGGCTCCGGCTCGGTGCCGGGCACCGGAACCGGCCGGCGGCACGCGCGCGCACCCCGCCCGAGATGCCCGAGCTGCCCGGTTATTCTCGTCGGTGACGGGGGCGGCCACGGCCCCGGGCGTTCTCGCAGTTCCCTTCGGTCACACCGCGGGAGGTACGGATGAACCCTTCCGGTCATGCCGGCCGTCGCCCCGCGCCCGTCCGGCCGGCACCGGGCCCCAGTGTGCACCGTGAAGCGGAACCGGTGCGGCATCTCGGGGTGCTTCGGGTGCTGTTGCTCAACGCCAGTCACGAACCGCTGGCCGTCGTGACCGATCGCCGGGCGCTGGTCCTGGTGGTTGCGGGCAAGGCGGAGTGCCTGGTGGAGCGGCCGAGCGGTCCGGTTCGGTCGCCGTCGGTGTCCCTGGCGGTCCCGGCCGTCGTCCGATTGCGCCGCTACGTGCGGGTGCCCTACCCGGCGCCACCCACCGTCACCCGGGCCGGGGTGCTCAAACGGGACGGCCGGCGGTGCGCCTACTGCCAGAGCCGGGCCGACACCGTCGACCACGTCGTACCCCGCAGCCGCGGCGGCGGCCATACCTGGGAGAACTGCGTGGCCTGCTGCGTGCGCTGCAACGTGCGCAAGGCGGACCGATTGCTCGAGGAACTCGGCTGGGCACTGTCCAGCGCTCCGCGACCACCGCGACGAGGCGTGCTCGGTCGCCTGTGGTCGACGGAGGAAACCGATCCCGCCTGGGCGCCGTGGCTCCCGTCGGCGGCGGCCTGACCTGCGAATCCTCCCGGTCTTCGGGTCGAACAGGGCGGCGGTGACAGTGTTGTTTGCGGCGCCGTGACGGACGGCCGGGCCACCCGGCCGGCGTGGGACCGGTCGGTTACCGTATGTGGGTGAGCATCCTCCAGACGATCGCGGTGTTCGTCGGGATCCCGGCGCTGATCTACGGAACCATCGCGCTGTTGACCCTGGTGCCCGGCCGGTCCAAACGGCATCGCTACCGCCCGGGTCAGTCTTGGGACTACCCGCCGCAATGGTGGGCCGGTGACCAACCGGTCGTCGTCTCCGCGACCGCCGAAAACCGACTTGCCCCCGGAGGCGGCGCACATGGCACATGGTGAGGTCATTCCGGCCGGCGCACCGGGGCTGGCGAACTGGAATCCGTCGGTCGGCCCGACCGGCAGCGATGATCATCCGTTGACGACCGGCCAACTGGAACTGCTCGACGATGTCATCCGCGAGGCCGAACGTTTCACCGGCCTGCGGTTTTCCGCCTACCTCGGCGACCTGGGCAGTAACACGGCGGCGTCGGCGGAGAGCCTGCTTGACGGGCTCGGTCCCGACGCGCCGTACGCGGTGTTGCTGGCCGTCTCGCCGGGTCAGCGGGTGGTCGAGGTGGCCATCGGGCCGGAAGCATCGCGCCGGGTCAGCGACCGGGCGGCGCGGCTCGCGGTGCTCGGCGTGGTGTCCTCGTGCACCGACGGCGATGTCGCCGGAGCCTTGATCACCGGTATCCGCATCTTGGCCGATCAGGCGGGCACCCTGCCGGAGCGCTCCAGTTGGTGACGGCGTCCCGCGGCTGACCTTCCAGCTGCGGATGGGGGCCGTCCGTCCGCGGGATGCGAGCCGGTGGCTTCGGTTCGCCCGACGCAGGCCGTGACCTGGGGAAATTCGGGTCGAAGCGGTCGGATCTTCCCATCGCATCGCTGGGATGCGTGGGGCCATCCTTCGGATCAGCTGTGTCGGCCGCTGCTGCGGCGGGGCCGGGGTTGTGCGGAACTTCTGGGGCGGCTGGCGACGGCTCGATGTTCCGCGCGCAGGCGGGAATGACCGCCGCGCTGATCGAACGTTCAGCAAACCGGACAAAACGGCGCCGAAGATGGATGTTGGATCAGCGCGGGACGGAATCCAGCTCCGTCGATTCGGATGATTGAGGCATTTCGGTCACCAGAAGGTTCGACTGCGAAGCGGCGCCCGCAGGGGCGGTCCCTGGACGCCGCTGTATGGGGTGTCCCATGTTCAGCCGAACGCCCGACCTGCCGGCCAAGGCCGCCTAGACGCCCGACCTGCCGGCAAGCCAGCCGAACGCCCGACCTGCCGGCCAAGGCCGCCTAAACGCCCGACCTGCCGGCAAGCCAGCAGAACGCCGGATCAGCCGGCATCCGCCGCCCGAGCCTTCAGCGCCCGCTCGACGCCGGCCCGCCCTTCGGAAACCAGGCGTTTGAGCGCGGTCGGGTGGTCCGCGTCCGCCCAGGCCAGGGCCGCGTCGACGGTGGACTGCTCGATCGCCCACCGCGGGAACAGCCCGACCGCGACCTTCTGCGCGACCTCGCTGGACCGGCGGTCCCACACCTGCCCGACCACGTCGAAGTACCGCGACGTGAACGGCTCCAGCAGCGCAAGGTGCGCGGGGTGGAAGAACCCGGCGATCGCCGCATCCTGCAGCGCGTTGGCCATCCCGTCGTCGTTGATCAACCGATCCCAGACGGCCGCCTTGTTCTCGCCGGTCGGGATCAGCGCCCGCACCTGTGTCGCCCGACGTTGCCCGGACGCGGTCGGGTCGGCCGCCTCGGCCGCCTCGATCTCGGGCAGGCCGGCCGCGCCGTGCGCGACCAGCGCGCCGAGCAGGGTCCAGGATAGGTCGGTGTCCACGGTCAGCCCGGGCAGCGGCGCGGAGCCGTCCCGCCAGCCGGCGATCTCGGCCAGCAGCGCATCGTCCAGCTTGGCGGCGCACAGCGCTTGGACCGCCGACAGCTGGGTGTCGCTGCCCTGTGCGGCCGACGAGGCCAGCGCGCGCAGCGTCGCCGTCACCGACGGCCAGCCGGTCGCGGCCGCCCACCCGGGTTCGGCGTAGGAGCCGACGGCCACCTGCAGCTGGCTCAGCACCCGCTGCAACACGCCCACCTGGTCCTCGGTGCTCAGGCCCCGGGAGGCCAGCGCGACGAAGTCCCGGGCCCGCATCAGCGCGTCGCGGGTCATCTCCCACACCGCCGACCAGAGCAGGGTCCGCGGCAGCGACTCGGTGACGTCCGCGATGGAGGAGATCGCGGTGTCTAGCGACGCCGGGTCCAGCCGTGCCTTGCAGTAGGTCAGGTCGTCGTCGTTGACCAGCACCAACACGCCTCGCGGGCGACCGACCAGATCGGGCACGGGGGTCCGCGCGTCGGTGACGTCCAGCTCCACCCGGTGCCGCCGGGTCAGCTTGCCGGTCCCGTCCCGGTCGTAGAGGCCGACCGCCAGCCGGTGCGGCCGGAGCTCCCCGGCGCCCGGCTCGGCGCCGGACTGCACCAGCTCGAACCGGCTGATCACCCCGTCGCCGTCGACCTCGAGATCGGCGCTGATCGTGTTCAGGCCGGTGGTCTGCAGCCACGCCGACGCCCAGGCCCGCAGATCCCGGCCGGACGTACCCTCCAGCGCGTCCAGCAGGTCGGCCAGGGTGGCGTTGCCGAACGCGTGCGCGGCGAAGTAGTTCCGCAGACCGGCGAGGAACTCGTCGTACCCGACGTAGGCGGCCAGCTGCTTGAGCACGCTGGCGCCCTTGGCGTAGGTGATCCCGTCGAAGTTCACCTCGACCGCGGCCAGGTCCACCATGTCCGCGGCGATCGGATGGGTGGAGGGCAGCTGGTCCTGCACGTACGCCCAGGACTTCTCCACGTTCGCGAACGTCGTCCACGCCGACGCGAACTCGGTTGCGTTCACCTGCGCGACCACCGAGGCCCAGGTGGCGAACGACTCGTTCAGCCACAGGTCGTCCCACCAGCGCATGGTGACCAGGTCGCCGAACCACATGTGCGCCATCTCGTGCAGCACCGTCTCGCAACGACGCTCGTACTGGTACTGGGTGACCCGGGACCGGAACACGTACTCCTCGCGGAACGTGACCGCGCCCGCGTTCTCCATCGCGCCGGCGTTGAACTCGGGCACGAACAGCTGGTCGTACTTGCCGAACGGGTACCGCACCCCGAACGCCCGATGGTAGAAGTCGAAGCCCTGCTTGGTCTGGGTGAAGAGCCGGTCCGCGTCCAGATACTGGGCCAGCGTGGATCGGCAGTAGATGCCCAGATCGATGCCGTCGTGGTGGTCGCGGACGACGTGGTACGGCCCGGCCACCAGGGCGGTGACATAGGTGCTCATCGGCTCGGTGGTGGCGAAGGAGTGCACGGTCCCGCCGCCGGCCGCCGGTTCGGACGAGAGGGTCGCGCCGTTCGACACCACCTGCCAGCCGTCCGGCGCGGTCACCGTGAAGGTGAACCTGGCCTTGAGGTCCGGCTGGTCGAAGCACGGGTACAGACGCTTGGCGTCGGCGGTCTCGAACTGCGAGTACAGGTAGACCGCGCCGTCGACCGGGTCCACGAACCGGTGCAGTCCCTCGCCGGTGTTGGTGTAGAGGCCGACTGCGCGGACCCGCAACTCGTTGTCGGCGGCCAGGTCGTCGAGCGCGAGCCCGCCGGTACTGGACCAGCCGCCGACATCCAGGTCGCGACCGTTCAGGGTGGCGGCGGCGACGCCGTCCCCGACGAAGTCCAGGAACGTGCTGGCACCCGGGCTGGCGGCGAACCGCAGCACGGCCTCGGTGCCGAAGGTCTTCTCGCTCGGCCCACCGGCGCCGTCGGTGAGGTCGATCACGACGTCGTACGAGGAGGTGCTGATCGTCGCTGACCGCTCCCGGGCCTGGTCGCGGGTCAGATTCGGGGCCTGGGCCATGCGGTTCCCTTCGACAGACAGTGATCGGCCGATCACCAGTGCCGGAGTGTAATGGGGGCCTGCGACAGCCGGGCGGGAATACCTGCCGGAGCCGCGACGGTTACCACTGCAAACGGCCGAGAGGCCGGGTTGAGGCATGCACCCCACGAGGAGATCTTCAGCGATGAGTCAGGCCACCGCGCCAGCCCGCCCCGTCGACGACCCGACCACCGATGGCGTGGGTCGCCGCACCGATCGCGTCGACTTCTGGTTCGACCCGGCCTGCCCGTTCGCCTGGGTGACCTCACGGTGGATCCTCGAGGCGGAGAAGGTCCGTCCGATCGACGTCCACTTCCACGTGATGAGTCTGGCCGTGCTCAACGAGAACCGGGCGGTCAGCGACCGGTACCGCGAGATGTTGGCCAAGGCCTGGGGCCCGGTCCGGGTCGCGGTCGCCGCGCAGCAGCGCTACGGCGACGACATCCTCGCACCCCTGTACACCGCGATGGGCCGTCGCATCCACAACGAGAAGATCGCCGACCGCGCCGAGGTGATCCGGCTCGCGCTGGAGGAGTTGGATTTGCCGGCGGAGCTGGCCGAGGCGGCGGCCAGCACCGACTACGACGAGGCGTTGCGAGCCAGCCACCACGCGGGCATGGACGCGGTCGGCGACGACGTCGGGACGCCGACGATCCATGTCAACGGGGTTGCCTTCTTCGGCCCGGTGATCACCAGGATTCCGCGCGGCGAGGAGGCCGGCGAGCTGTGGGACGCGGCGGTGAAGCTGGCGTCCTTCCCGTACTTCTTCGAGCTCAAGCGCACGCGCACCGAGTCCCCGCAGTTCGACTGACATAGCCGCGCCGCCATGATCAACATGTCCGCTCCGGTGGGTCACCGGTGCGCTACGGTTGAGGCATCATCCGGGTTCGCCCACGACGGGTGACTCCTGCCGGGAGGATGCCTTGACCGCGACGGATACCGATCCCGACCACGAGGCCGAACCCGTGCCCGGCGTCGCTGCCGCTGTCGGCGGTGCCGCGGCCACCCCGAGCGCACCCGCCGGCCGGGCCGTGTCGCCCCATGGCATCCCGCTGCCGCCCGACCTGCGCGGCGGACCGATTGTGGTCGGGGTGGACGACGCGGTCGCCTGTGGCCGTCCGCTGCGCGCCGCGGCATTCCTGTCGGTGGCGACCGGTCGCCCGCTGCTGCTGGTGCACGTGCGCCGGCGGGCGATGCCGATGGTCGAGGGTTATGTGCCGATCCCGGAGGAGATCGGCGTCAGCGACGAGGTCGAGGACGCCGTCGAGGCCGAATTGGTGAAGGCGCTGACCGCCTCGGGCGACCTCGCGGGGGTGACCTGGGAGTTGCTGTCCACCGCCGGCGAGGCCGGCGCCGAGCTGATCCGGATCGCCGAGGATCGGGACGCCGCGTGCGTCGTCGTCGGCAAGCGGCACTCCGGGTTCGGCGAGTTCCTGCATCGGATCGCCTCCGGGTCGGTGTCCAGGGCGGTCGTCGCCCGGCAGAAGTTCCCGGTGCTGGTGGTGCCCTGATCGACGGTGCCCGATAGACGGTGCCTGGCCAGCAGGCCGCACCCGGCCGGGACGGCACCCGGCGGGGACGGCACCCGGCCCGGACCAAGGCCGGGTCAGGACTCGGTCGGTCCCGGTCCGCGTCCCTGGTTACCCCGGCGATCCGGCCGGCGTCCGGTGGACAACGCCGTCGGCGGCACGTAGTGCCGCCGGACGATGACCAACTCGGCCTCGGCCGCGGCCAGGTCCTCGGCGTCCGGCAGCGCGACCTCACGGGCCCGCATCGCCGCCGTCGAGGGCACCTGGGTGGAGCGGGTGGTGACCAGGGAGCGCAGCGAGCGCTCCGGATTGTCCTGACCGGACGACCGGCCGCGGCGCGCGGGCTCGCCGCCGGACGGTCTGCGCTCGGCCGCCGGCCGCGGCGGATGTTGCGCCGGGGAACCGGCGGGCGCCGGTGATGGACCGGCGGGTGTCCCGCGGCCGGGCCGTGGACTCTCGCCGGACGCCGCGGTCGCGGCCTCGACCGGCGCCGCGGTCCCGGCAGCGCCGGTGACGGGGTCGGTCGGCGGGACCGGCGGGGTTGGTCCGTCCTGCGGTGCCGGATCGTCCGGAGGTCCGGCCGGTCGGCGCGCGGCGCGCCGCCGGCGGCGCAGCGGCGGGGTCGGCTCCACCCCATCAGCATGACATCCGCCCGGAGTCCGGCGAGCGGCGCCGAGGATGACCCGACGACGCCGGCCCTCGGCTCAGCCCACGGCTCGGGTCCGCGGCTGGCCGATCTTGTCCAGCAGCTGCACGAACTGCGGATCGTCGATGTTGTACCGCTTGCCGCCCTTGATCCGTTCGAACTCGATCGCCCGCAGCTGATCCCCCTGCTCCTCGTCGTGGCCGACGACACCGGAGATGCTGCGCAACGCACAGCCGACCGCGTAGTCGGTCATGGACTTGATCAGCAGCAGGTCGGTCTCGTCGGCCGGCGCGGAGCGGGAGAAGTAGCCCGACTTCTGCACCAGCACCTTCTCCGCGCCGAGCCGGCCGGCGAACTGCTTGGCGAACCACTGTCCGGGGTTGATCTGGTCCAGCTTGACGTGGCCGAACGGGTCCCGGGGGATCTGCTCGCCGGCCGCTTCCATCTCGGCGACGATGCTGTCGACTCCGGCTCCCTCGGACAAGAAGACGGTCACGTTGCCCACGGCGTCCATCACCCCGCGCAGCCGGGCGGCCTCCGCCTCCAGGTCGAACGTGGCCTCCGGCACGTAGACGGCGTGGACGTTCCACGCATCCCGGGACAGTCCGAACTCCGGCAGCCAGCGCTGGGTGTCCAACCAGCGGTCGTAGGCCTGCGCGGTGGCCGCGGTGAGCCAGCCGCAGTGCCGCCCCATGATCTCGTGCACGATCAGCATCCGGGAGTTGGCGTTGTGCTCGGCCACGATGTTGCGGGCGAACAGGGCGCCCTGCTCGGCCGCGGTCCATGCCCCCAGCGAGTGCTTGATGGGCACGATGTCGTTGTCGATCGTCTTGGGCAGGCCGACCACGGTCAGGTCGTAGCCGTTGTCCTTCAGGTACCGGGCCAGGTCGGCGGCGGTGGTGGCGGTGTCGTCGCCGCCGATCGTGTGCAGCACGTCGACGCCGTCCTCGACCAGCCGGTTCGCGGCGACCTCCAGCGGGTCCTGGCCCTCGGTGATCAGCCCGCGCTTGAGCAGGTCCTTGGTGTTGGTGAGCTTGACCCGCGAGTTGCCCAGCGGCGAGCCGCCGAACTCGTGCAGCAGGGCCGCCCGGGCCCGGACCGGCGGGGTCACCGGCAGGTAGTCCCTGCTCAACAGGCCCTGGTAGCCGTGCCGGTAGCCGATGATGTCCACCTCGGGCACGAGCTGGGTGTACCGATTGATCAGTCCGCCGACCGCCGCGGACAGGCATGGGGCGAAGCCACCGGCGGTGAGCAGTGCGACCTTGCGCATGGTGATCAGGGCCTTTCTGCAGGGTGTGGTCACCGACAGACTAAACGGGCTCGATTCGGTTCGTTGCCGGCTCGCACCTGCCGCCGGGCGCTCGACAGGTTCGTCGGCGGGAAGGGACGCCGGCGGTCTCCGGCGGTTGTCGCCGGCCCGCTATGGGGACCGTCACAAGCCCTCGTACCGCCCCCGGGAGGGTGACGCCGCCCGACACGATCGAGGCGCCGTTTGGCCAGTTCACGGGGGATCTGATTACTGAACGCTTGCTTGGCTTACCGCGCATCCCCGACCCGTTCGTGAACTCCAGCACGTTGACCTCGTCTTGATCGATGCAGCAAACTAGTTCTCGACAGCGAGCATGCATTGACGGTCATGCTGGTTGATCACTCACAGTGAACATCACGAGCGTTCGTCGACGAGCGCCGGATCGGTGCGAGGGCGATGACGCCAAGGGCACCGTGGCCCCGGGGCGCACCGATCATTCGACACTCCGCAGCCCCATTTCGCCGGAGCACCCGAGCACCACCCCAGCTCATTCCCTAGAGCCGTCCCGAGATCTCTTCCGTTGGAGGAGTGCCCAACCATGTCCCTGAACGAAACCTCCGAGCACCTCGCCGTGCCGGTTCCGATGGAACCCGACACCGGCGTGCGCGAGTCCGACGACCGCCGTCGCGGTGCCCGCGATTCACCGTCGCTGATGATGCTGGTGCTGATCGCCACCATCGGCGTGCTGCTCTACACCACGTTCCTGTTCGACTTCTCGAACCGGGGCAACTGGATCCCCTACCTGATGGTCCTGGCGGCCGAGTCCGTCATCATCATGCAGGCCCTGATCGCGCTGTGGACCATCCTGTCCAGCGGGCACAACCCCCGCGGCTACCGATTCCACAACGCGCAGAACCGGATCTACGGCCCCGACCACAAGACCATCGAGCCGGACACCGATCTCACCCAGCTGCCGATGTACCTGCACGAGACCCCGGTCGCGCTCGACGTCTACATCACCACGTACGGCGAGGACATCGAGACGATCCGCCGGACGGTCACCGCCGCGCTGGCCATGCACGGCAAGCACACCACGTACATCCTGGACGACGGAAAGTCCGACGACGTACGGGCACTGGCCGCCGAGCTCGGTGCCGAGTACATCGTCCGCGAGGGCAACGCCGGCGCCAAGGCCGGCAACATCAACAACGCGCTGACCGTCACCACCGGTGAGTTCTTCGTCATCCTGGACGCCGACTTCGTGCCGGCCCCGGACTTCCTCTACCAGACGGTGCCGTTCTTCGCCGAGGGCAAGGTGGCCTTCGTCCAGACCCCGCAGGCCTACGGCAACCTGGAGAACCTCATCTCCCGCGGGGCCGGGTACATGCAGTCGGTGTTCTACCGGTTCATCCAGCCCGGCAAGAACCGCTTCAACGCGGCCTTCTGCGTGGGCACCAACGTGATCTTCCGGCGCAAGGCCATCGAGTCGATCGGCGGCATGTACACCGATTCGAAGTCCGAGGACGTGTGGACCTCGATGAAGCTGCACGAGAACGGCTGGAAGTCGGTGTACATCTCGACCGTGCTCGCGATCGGCGACACCCCCGAGACCATCGAGGCCTACACCAAGCAGCAGCTGCGCTGGGCGACCGGCGGTTTCGAGATCCTTTTCAAGAGCAACCCGTTCTCCCGCAAGCGCAAGCTGACCCTGGACCAGCGGCTGCAGTACTTCGGCACCGCGACGTTCTACTTCATCGGCATCGCGCCCGGCATCCTGCTGCTGGTGCCGCCGCTGCAGATCTTCCTGGGGCTGGCACCGATCAACTCGGGCGTGAGCTTCGGCCAGTGGCTGCTGTACTACGCCGGCTTCTACTTCATGCAGGTGATCGTCGCGCTGTACACCGTCGGGTCCTTCCGCTGGGAGACCCTGATGCTGGCCGCCGCGTCGTTCCCGATCTACGCCAAGGCCTTCGTCAACGCGATCACCAACAAGGACACCAAGTGGCACGTGACGGGGGCCAGGCGGCGCAAGGCGTCTCCGTTCAACTTCATCACTCAGCAACTGATGGCGTTCCTGTTCCTGGCGATCACCTCCGTGGTCGGCATCTGGCAGGCCATCACGGTCAGCTCGTTCACCCTGGCGCTGTTCTGGAACCTGCTGAACACCTTCGTGCTCGGCCTGTTCGTGGTCACCGCGTTCCGCGAGGGCCGGCGGAACCGCCGCGAGGAGAAGGGCCTGCCGCCCACCCGCCGGGCCAAGAAGGTCGTCGCCGCCTCGTCGGCGCAGATCGGATCCGGGCTGGCCGAGCGGACCTACGAGGGTCTGCCGCCGGTGCGGGCCGAGGCCTCCGCCGGGGCCCGCTGACCCCGACCGCAGTACCCCACCACACGTCAGGATCCTCGCCGCACGGCCGAGAGTTCCTGAGCCGCCGGTGACGGCCGGCATCGCAGCACCACCCACCGAAAATGTCCCTGAGCCCGCCCGCAGCGGCTCACCCTGGGTCCGGCAGTACCGGACCCGCCATATTCCAGGAGCAATCCACCATGTCTTGGCGCAAGCGCATCGGTCTGGCCACCGGACTGCTGTTCGTCCTCGTCCTGGCCGCCGGCCTGACCATGATCGTCAACTACAACAGCGGCAAGGTGGACAGCAAGTCCGCCTCGCTGTCCGCCGAGGACTACCCGGTCGGCACCGACTACTCCGGCACCGTCACCGCCCAGTACGTGCACGTCGGTGACCACGTCGAGGCCGGGCAGCCGCTCTTCGAGGTCGAGTCCGCCACCCTGCAGCGCGACATCGCGCAGGGCCTGGTCAACAAGGACAACCTGACCCACGAGGTGAAGAACGACAACACCCTGGTGATCACCGCCACCAACGGCGGCCAGGTCGACCAGATCCAGTACGCGCAGGGTGCCTTCGTGCCGGCGAACTCGACCATCGCCAGCGTCCAGGAGGCCGGCACGATGTACGTCGAGGCCGACTTCCTGCTGTCCGCGAAGGACTACTCGCGGATCCCGTCCGGTGCCACCGTTGACATCGTGCTGCCGAACAACCAGCAGATCTCCGCCACCGTGCAGCAGCTGCAGGTGCACACCGAGGACGGCCAGGCCCGCACCACCGTCCGCGCCTACAGCGACGAGCTGGCCAGCGGCACGGGCCTGTTCGCGGTCGGCACCCCGGTGCAGGTGACCCTGCACCTGACCAACGACGGTGTCGTCACCGACGTGACCAAGACCGTCACCGGCTGGTTCGGGCAGAGCGCCTGACGGCTGCCGTGCCGGTCCCGACCCGGGGAACCCCGCGTCGGGACCGGCACCCGACCCTCGCTCCTATCGAGACCCATTGGATGAGATGACCGTGAACCGTAGCGACCGCACCTCGATCTCAGCCCGCACCAAACTGATCACCCTGATCGCCGCCGGCGCACTGGTGGCCGGCTGCACCTCCAACGCCACGCAGACCGCAAGCACCGCAAGCGGTTCCGGTGGCGGCGCGGCGACCACCGCCGCGCCCGCCCCCGACATCGCCACCGACCTGGCCGCGATCACCAGCAAGGACGTCGCGAAGGTGGCGCCGACCAGGCTGGCCGACGGGCTCGTCGCGCCGACCAACCGCTGGTTCTCCGGCCTGGTGTTCGGCGACAGCCCGCAGCCGGTCTTCCCGATGCCGCTGTCCGCCGCGCTGACCGACCAGGGCTTCGCGCTCGGCCTGCCGCAGGTGAACGCCACCGAGAAGACCATCATGGGTGGCACCAACCCGCAGATCCAGGTGCCGCTGGGCGCCTCCTCGATGAAGGTCACCGGTTACGACACGCTGACCGTCACCTCGACCTACTACGACGGCTCCGGCACCGAACTGGGTTCGGTGCTGCTGGCCCAGGGCTCGCCGTTCGTCACGTACACCGCGAAGACCCAGCAGACCCTGGCCGTCGAGCCGATCTTCAAGGCCGGGTCCGGCACCGGCCTGTACACCACGAACGTGGCCGGACACGACTACGGCCTGGTGGTCGGCGGCGGCGCCACCGTCGACGACGCCGGCAAGGTCACCCTGACCCCGGGTTCGACGATCACGCTGTACGGCGTGCCGGACGGGGCGGACGCCGCCTCGCTGGCCTCGGCCGCGGCCGACCCGGTGGTCGGCGGCTCGGTCGAGTACGCGGTGGACGGCGACCACGTCAGCACCACGCTGTCGTACGCCACGAAGAATGGCGGCGACACCGCCATCGTGCCGATGTCCGGCCAGACCGTGGCCACCGGTACCAAGGGTGCCGGCACCTACGCCAGCATCTACGGGACGATGGACGTCTACACCGGCACCTCGGTGACCACCTCCGCGCCGCTGGTCGAGTCCTCGTACCAGCTGGACGTGTCCACGCTGTCGGACGCCGACAAGGCGGCCCTGATCGAACAGGTCAAGGCCGACGCCGCGGCGATCGACTTCTCCGCCACGGACACCTATTTCGGTGGCAAGTATCTGTACCGCGGGGCCAACCTGATGACCCTGGCCGATCAGCTGGGCGTCACGGACGTGGCCACCGACCTGCGGACGAAGCTGACCACGGAACTCGAGACCTGGTTCGATCCGAAGCGCTGCGCCACCCAGACGACCAAGTGCTTCGTCTACGACGACCAGATCTCCTCGATCATCGGTCAGGAGGCCTCGTTCGGCTCCGACGAGATGAACGACCACCACTTCCACTACGGCTACCTGATCTACGCGGCCGCCGTGGTGTCGGCGAACGACTCGGCGCTGGCCGACAAGATCGCGCCGGTGGTCGACCTGGTGGTTGCCGACATCGCCTCCGCGCAGGCCTCGGCCGCGTTCCCGCAGTACCGAAACTTCGACCCGTACGCGGGCCACTCGTGGGCATCGGGATCCAGCCCGTTCGCCGACGGCAACAACCAGGAGTCCTCCAGCGAGGCGGTCAACGCCTGGAACGCGGTGGCCCTGTGGGCCAAGGTCCGGGGCAACGCCGATCTGCAGACGCAGGCGAGCTGGATGATGAGCAGCGAGGCCAACGCGGCCAAGCTCTACTGGACCAACACCGACCTGAGCGAGTTCCCGGCCTTCACCAACACCATCGCGTCGATGAACTGGGGCGGCAAGCGGGACTACGCCACCTGGTTCAGCGCCGAGCCGGGCGCCATGCTGGGCATCCAGCTGATCCCGATGGGGTCCTACTCCGGCTACCTGGCCGGCGACACCGACCGGATCAAGGCGAACCTGGCACAGGGTGCCGGCGGCGGCTACGGCGTCCAGTTCGGCGAGTACATGGCCCAGTACCTGGCGCTGGCCGACCCGGCCGCGGCCCGGTCCCAGCTGGCCAACCTGCCCGCGGAGATCGACAACGCCACCACCAAGTCGTACGTGATGGCCTACGTCCTGTCCCGGTCGGACGCAGCCGGCTCCTGAGCCGGGCGGACAGGGCCAGAACGCACCCACGGTCAGCCCCGTCCGCCGTACTTCCGCCGTTCCGCAGCGATTCTCTAGCGATTCTTTGCCTGCCGCAGTGGTTTTCCAAGGCCTCACCCCCCGGCGACTGGACCGTCAACCCGCCGGCCGGGGAGTGAGTGGGGGAGCCTCGGTCGCCCCGGTCTCCAGGGACAGGGCCGGGGTGACCGACGGCGATGCTCCCATGCGGATGCTACCGGCCGCCGGTCTTCGAAACGCGAAACAAAACTGTCCTCACCAACCGGCCCGGACCTGGTTCGCCAGGTCCGGGCCGTCGTGCGTTCATGCGTCGTTGGGTCCGGGAGCGAGCAGGTCGACGATCCGCTGCATACCGGCGGCGGTCTGGTCGAACTTGGCCCGCATCTCGGCGAACCCCTTCTCGACCGTCGACTCGAGGCGGTCCATCCGCTGGTCGAACCTGTCCATCCGTTGCTCGAACCGGTCCATCCGTTGCTCGAACCCGTCCATGCGCCGGTCGAACCCGTCCATGCGCCGGTCGAACCCATCCATGCGCGCCTCCAGCCGGTCGAACCGGGCGGCGGTCTGCACGCCGAGGGCGTTGATCGCCCGTCGATTGGCGTCGACCTTGACCATCAGGTCGGCCAGGTCGCGGTCGCGTGCCGCAGCCAGGTGCCGGGCGGCCTTGGCGTCGACCGCGACCTCTTCGATCCGGGCCTCCAGGGCCGAGACGCGGGCCTCGAGTTCGTCAGGCATGCTCGGAGGCTAACGGGCGCGGATGGGGCGAGGAAGCCCCGATCTGCTGATTGTGGATAACTCGCGCTGGTGACGAGTTGACGTCTTCGGCGATCACTCGGCGCCCGGACCCGGGCCGAGCAGATCGACGATGTGGTGCAGTCCCGCCGCGGTCTGGTCGAAGCGGGCCCGCATTTCGGCGAAGCTCTTATCCACCTGTTCGAATCCGGCGTCGATTCGTGAGAACCGAGCGTCGATCTCCTCGAACCGGACGCGCATCTCGGCGAACCCGCCGGCGGTTTGCAGGCTCAGCGCGTTGATCGCCTTGCGGTTGGCGTCCACCTTGATCGTCAGGTCGGCCAGATCCCGGTCGCGGGCAGCCGCCAGATGACGCGCTGCCGCGGCATCCGCGGCGACCTTGTCAATCCGGGACTCCAGCGCCGACACTCGCGGCTCCAGTGCGGAGATCCGGGTCTCCAGTTCATCCGACATGCGGCGAGGCTAGCCGGGACGGCCCTCCGTCCGGAACCGCCGAATGCTGATTGTGGACAACTCCGGCCGTGAGCGCGCTCAGCCGTCGTGCGGGGTGGTCAGGATCAGGTGCGCGACCAGGGCGGTCCACCCCGTCTGATGCGCGGCCCCCAGGCCCATCCCCGTGTCGCCGTTGAAGTACTCGTGGAAGGGCAGGTTGTCCTTCCACCGCCGATCGGTGGCCAGCAGGTCGTACCACCCGTGCACCGGCCGCCGGCCGTCCGGGCCGGGCAGGAAGATCGACACCAGTCGGCGGGAGATGTCGTCCGCCGCTTCGTTGATCGTCAGCCGGGTGCCGGACCCGGTCGGGAACTCGACGAGCAGCTCGCCCGGGGCGAGCCGGCCGTAGTCCCGCAGCGCCTCCACCAGCAGCACGTTCAGCGGCATCCAGATGGGGCCGCGCCAGTTGGAGTTGCCGCCGAACAGGTTGCTGGTGGACTCGGCCGGTTCGTAGTCGACGGATGCGACGGTGTCACCGACTCGCACCGAGAACGGGTGCTCCCGATGCCAGGCCGAAACCGACCGGATGCCGTAGTCGCCGAGCAGTCGGGCTTCCTCGAACACGTTGCCCAGCAAGCGGATCAGCCGGTCGGGCGGCACCAGTGCGAGCATCCGGTGGCGCACCCCGTGCACGTCCCGGGTGTGGAACAGGCTCAGGTACTCGGGGTGGTTCGACAGGTACCAGGTGGCCCGCGCGACGAACTCGGGCAGCTGATCGACGTCGATCCGCTGGTCGTAGGTCAGCGCGGCCCGCAGCGGCACCAGCCCGACCAGCGACTTGACCTTGATCGGCACGTCGACGCCGTCGGCCAGGTGCAGCACGTCGTAGAAGTAGGCGTCGTGGTCGTCCCACAGGATCCCGCTGTTCGCGGCCCCGGCGATGGCCAGGAAGTGCTCGAAGAACTTGGTGGCCACGTCCTCGTAGGAGCGGTCGTGCCGGGCCAGCCGCAGCGCGATGTCCAGCAGGTCCAGCGCGTACATCGCCATCCACGCGGTCGCGTCGGCCTGCTCGAGGATGCCGACGTCGGGCGACAGCGCCGAGCGGTCCAGCGGGGAGATGTTGTCCAGCCCCATGAACCCGCCCTCGAACAGGTTGTCCTGCTCCCGGTCCTTGTTGTTGACCCACCAGGTGAAGTTGATCAGCAGCTTGTGGAAGATGCGGGCCAGGAACTCGAAGTCGGTGCGGCCGTCGATCTCGAACACCCGGATCGCCGCCCAGGCGTGCACCGGGGGATTGACGTCCGAGAAGTCCCACTCGTAGGCGGGCAGCTGCCCGTTCGGGTGCAGGTACCACTCACGCAGCAACAGGATCAGCTGGTCCTTGGCGAACCGCGGGTCGATGTGCGCCAACGTCACGCAGTGGAACGCCAGGTCCCACGCGGCGAACCACGGGTACTCCCACGGGTCCGGCATGAGGATCACTTCGTGGCTGTTCAGGTGCCGCCACCCGCCGTTGCGGACGCCGCCCCGGCCGGGCGGGGGTGGCGGCTGGCCGGGGTCGCCGGTGAGCCACCGAGACACGTCGTAGTGGTAGAACTGCTTGCCCCACAGCAGCCCGGCGAACGCCTGCCGGGCCACCCGGTATTCCTCGCTCTCCCGGGCCACCGGGATCACCGCGTCGTAGAAGGTGTCCGCCTCGGCCTTCCGATCGGCCAGCACCTGGTCGAACCCGGTCGACAGGTCGATCGGATGGGTGGACAGGCCCGCCGGGTCGGCGTCCAGCGCCGGATGCGGCACCCCGATCAGGCGCACACGCAGCCGGGCGGCGCCGCCGGCCGGCACGGTCACCGTGTAGTGCAGGGCCGCCTTCGTTCCGTGGTGGTCCGGATTGACCGTCGGCAACCCGTGCAGGACGTGATCGTTGATGCCGTCCTTGGGAAACGGGGTGTCGTTGGGGACGCCGAACAGCCGCGCCGTGTTGGTCTCGTTCTCGCAGAACAGCGGCTCGGGGTCGCCGTCGCCGACCAGCACCAGCGGGCCGGACCGGGAATGGTCGCCGATGATCCGGCCGGCAGCCAGCCGCATGCTCGGCTTCGGGTGGTCGGCGTACCCCCACGACCAGGTGTTGCGGAACCACAGGGTGGGCAGCACGTGCAGGGTCGCCTCGTCCGGGCCGGCGTTCTCCACGGTGATGTTCATCAGCAGATCCCGCGGGCCGGCCTTGGCGTAGTCGACGGTGACCACCCAGTACCGGTTGTCATCGAAGATCCCGGTGTCCACCAGCTCGTACTCGGGGTCCAGCTTGCCGCGGCGGCCGTTCTCGGCGATCAGGTCGGTGTACGGGAACACGCGTTGCGGATAGTGATAGCGCCAGGTGTTCCAGGAGTGGGTGGGCGTCGAGTCCAGGTACCACCAGTACTCCTTGACGTCCTCGCCGTGGTTGCCCTGCGGGCCGGTGAGGCCGAACATCCGTTCCTTGAGGATGGGGTCGACGCCGTTCCACAGGCCCAGCGACAGGCACCAGTTCTGGGTGGCGTCGCAGAACCCGGCCATCCCGTCCTCGTTCCACCGGTACACCCGGGACCGGGCGTGGTCGTGCGGAAAGAAGTTCCAGGCGTCTCCGGCGGCGCTGTAGTCCTCCCGCACCGAGCCCCAGGCCCGTTCGGACAGGTACGGTCCCCAATCCCGCCACGGCGCGGTGCCGCTGTCGGCCTCCGCCAGCCTGCTGCCCTCCGCGATTCCGGCCGGTGCGCCGGCCGGCGGGGTCGAGCTGGATGCCATGCTCACCGATCCCTTTCCGCGGTAAGACTTTCCGCAGTCGGACGCCTCGCCATCAGAATTGTGGCCGGTCGGCCTCGTCGTCGGCCCAGGCGATCCGGCCGACGGAGTCCTCCAGTTCCAGATCGGCCACCTGCTGGTGGTGGAAGTAGTCCTCGGCCCAGTGCAGGAAGGCGTCCACCCGGCTGTGCATGCCGGACAGCAGCACGGCATGCAGGCCGAGCCAGGCGACGAACGCCAGTGGCCCCTCGAGATGGTGCCGGTGCTTGCCGATCTCGGCGACGGCGGCGTTGCGGCCGATCATCGCCATGATTCCCTTGTCGTGGTAGTGGAACGGCGTGGGGTCCGCGCCCCCGGCCAGGGCGACGATGTTCTTGGCCGCCCATTTGCCGGACTGTTCGGCCACCGAGCCCAGCTGGGGCAGCGAATGGCCGTCCGGGCCCGGGATGTTGGCGACGTCGCCGATCGCGTACACACCGGGGCGGCCGGGCACGGTCAGGTCGGCCGCGACGTCGATCCGGCCGCCGTGCCCCGCGGTGATGCCGGTGGCACCGACGAGCGGGGCCCCGGAGATGCCGCCCGCCCAGATCACCGTGTCGGTGGGGACGCTGCTCCCGTCCGACAACGACGCGGAGTCCGGCTGTACCCCCGAGACGGCGACACCGAAACTGACCTGCACCCCCTTGTCGATCAGTTTCGTGTACGCGTACTCGTGGGACTCGTCGGTGAACGGTTTGAGCAGCGCGTTGCCGTGATCGACCAGGCGCACCGTGGCCTGCTCGTGCAGCCGGCCCTGCTCCTTCAGCGCGGAGAACAACTCGCCCAGCGCGCCGGCGGTCTCCACTCCCGTCGGACCGCCTCCGCAGACGATCACCGTGTACGGGTCGACGTCGGCGGCCGGGTCGCACAGGCCGCGAAGGCGGTTCCGCAGGTGTTGCCGGAGCCGGCGTGCGTCCTGCACCGAGTACAGCGGGAAGGAGTGCTCGGCCGCCCCGGGCACGCCGAAGAAGTTGGCTCCCGAGCCGGCCGCGATCACCAAGTGGTCGGCCGTGTGTTCACCGGCGGACGTGGTGACCGTGCGGGCGGCCGGATCGATGGCGCTGATCTCGGCGGTCACCGTGGTCACCGCCGGACGGTCCCGGAACGCGGTGGCCAACGGCCGGGCGACGTCCTCGGCGGGCAACTGCGAGCTGACCACCTGATAGAGCAGCGGCTGGAACTGGGTGTAGTTGTGTCTGTCGATCAGGGTGACCGGTATGTCGTGGTCGGCCAACTCGGTCGCGCAGGCCACCCCGGCCATCCCGCCGCCGACGACGATCGCTGATGTCACGAAACCCTCCGGTGATGATGTGCGCCCGTTGGCCCGCCCGCCGGGCACCGGATCATGCTTGCACCGCGGAGACCGGCTCGTCGGCGGGACCCGCGGTGATCCGGCGGCGGAACACGTAGTACGTCCACGCCTGGTAGGCCAGCACGATCGGCACCAGGACCGCCGCGACGACCGTCATCACCTGCAGCGAATAGGCGCTGGACGAGGAGTTCGCCACGTCAGCGAGTAGGCCGGGTCGACGGTCGAGACCAGCAGGGTCGGGTACAGGGCGACGAACAGCGCGGCGACCAACCCGCCGATGGCGGTGGCGCGCCGACCCCGAAGTCGAAGCCCTCCAGCACGAAGAAGCCGGTCCAGAAGAAGGCGACGACCACGAACCAGACGGTGGACAGCGCTGTTCTGGTCATGTTCGTCCCTCAGTACGTCAGGGACGGGGTCGGATCGCCGGCGGTCGGCGACGCGGCGGACGGGGTGGGCGGTTCGTCGGGCAGGCCGCGCCGGGCATGCCGCAGCATCAGGATCGTCGCGATCACCCCGGACGCGGTGTAGAGGCCGACGACGATGGACAGGCTGACGACGATCTGGGTGGCGCTGCCGGACCCGGGTTGCCGTTGTCCGTGTTGCCATTTCCATGGCCGGCGTCGGTCCGGCGTCGCAGCTGCCAGGCGGACACTGCGAGCAGCATCCCGCCGCCGAAGATCAGCGCTACCAGCAGCACGTGCAGGTAGCCCCAGACGAACACCGGGTTGGTGAACACGTCGCCGACCGAGGTCAGCTCGGCCCGGTCGGTGTCCGGGTTTGAGGGCGTAGCCGCGCGGGTTCTGCATCCAGGAGTTCGCCGCGATGATGAACAGCGCCGACAGGCATGCGCCCAGCGGCACCATCCAGGCGGTGAACAGATGCACCCGCCGGGACAGCAGGCCCCAGCCGAACACCCACAGGCCAGCGGGTGTGCAGCACGGCGACCAGCAGGGCCATGCCCATGGTGATCGGCACGAAGAAGAAGTGATGGACGCTGGTCGTGGCGAACTGGATCCTGGCCAGGTCCAACTGGTCCATCTCGGTGCTCCCGGAGAGGCGGCCGCGCGCGGCACTCGGCGGCAAGTCGGGCGCGGTGTACGGGTCGACGGAGTCGGTCGGGCGCCGCCGAGCGGGTACTGCCCGGGTCGTTCGGCGGTCCGCGTCAGGCCCCCTGACCCTGACGCGTGCGAAGGAAACGAGGCATCCTACGAATCGGGTAGGCGCACCGGAAACGATAGTTCACGGAGCGCCACCGGGCATTCACGGCGGGTGAGGGCATGGCGTGCGAGGCTTGCCGGGTGAATCGCGGGCGAGGCGCCCGGGCGGGAGGGCGAGCATGACCGGCGTGGCCATTCGCCCGGGCCGGCCCTTCCCGTTGGGCGCCCACTTCAGGAAGCCGGGCGCCGACGGCGGGGTCAACATCGCCGTGTACTCGTCGGTGGCCGACCAGGTGGTGCTGTGCCTGTTCGACGAGGCCGGCCGGGAGACCCGGGTGCCGCTGCCCGGTCATGACGACGGTGTCTGGCACGGGTACCTGCCCGACCTCCGGCCGGGGCAGCAGTACGGCTTCCGCGTGCACGGTCCCTGGGATCCCGGTGCCGGACATCGTTGCAACCCGGCGAAGCTGCTGCTCGATCCCTATGCGCGGGCGATCAGCGGCCGGGTCACCGTCGAGCCGGCCGCTTACGCACACGACCCGGCGTACCCGGCTCGGCCGAGCGAACTCGACTCGGCCGGGGTGATGCCGCGCAGTGTGCTGGTCGAGTCGCTCGCCGCGATCGGCCCGGACTCGCGCGGCCGGGCGTCCGCCGATCGGGAGCGGCCGAACCGCCACCTGTCGGACACGATCCTGTACGAACTGCACGTCAAGGGGTTCACCGCGCGGCACCCGGACATCCCAGCCCAGCTGCGCGGAACCTACGCCGGACTGGCCCATCCGGCCGCGATCGAGCACCTGGGCCGGCTGGGTGTCACGGCCGTCGAGTTGCTACCGGTGCAGCACCACCTGCCCGAGCCGTTCCTGATCCAGCGGGGCTTGACCAACTATTGGGGCTACAACACCGTCGGCTACTTCGCCCCGCATGCCGACTACTCGGCCGCGGTCCGGGCGGGGGAGCCCGGCGGCCAGGTCGCCGAGTTCCGGCAGATGGTCCGCACCCTGCACGCGGCGGGCATCGAGGTGATCCTCGACGTGGTCTACAACCACACCGCGGAGGGCGACGGTCGCGGCCCCACGGTGTGCTTCCGCGGGTTGGACAACGCCACCTATTACCGGCTCGACCCGGGGGACCCGGCCCGGTACGTGGACACCTCGGGCTGCGGCAACGCGCTGAACGCGGGCAATCCGACCTGCCTTCGCCTGATCATGGACTCGCTGCGCTACTGGGTGACCGAGATGGGGGTCGACGGTTTCCGGTTCGACCTGGCGCCCAGCCTGGCCCGGCAGGACGGGTCGTTCAGCCAGCTCGCGGCCTTCTTCGACCTGGTGTGGCAGGACCCGGTGATCGCCCAGGTCAAGCTCATCGCCGAACCCTGGGACGTCGGCCAGCGGGACAGTTATGACGTGGGCCGGTTCCCGCCCGGATGGAGCGAGTGGAACGGACGGTTCCGGGACACGGTCCGGGACGTCTGGCGCAGCCACGACGGGCTGCTGCCGGACCTGGCCACCCGGCTGGCCGGGTCGTCCGACCTGTACGGGCGGCATCGGCGCGGGCCGGACGCGTCGATCAACCTCATCACCGTGCACGACGGGTTCACGCTGACCGACCTGGTCTCCTACGACCGCAAGCACAACGAGGCGAACACCGAGAACAACCGCGACGGCACCGACGACAACCGGTCCTGGAACTGCGGCGTCGAGGGCCCCACGTCCGACACCGGTGTGGCGGTGCTGCGGGACCGGCAGCGGCGCGCCATGCTGTCGACCGTCCTGCTGGCGCGTGGCGTGCCGCTGCTGCTGGGCGGCGACGAACTGGGCCGGACTCAGGACGGCAACAACAACGCCTACTGCCAGGACAATGCGATCACCTGGTGGGACTGGTCCGCGGTGGACGTCGGCCTGCGGGACTTCACCGCCGAGCTGATCGCGCTGCGGCACCGCCATCCGGCGCTGCGCCGACGCGGCTATCCCGTCGATCCGGCGGCGGTGCGCTGGTTCCGGCCGGACGGCGGCGAGATGACCGCGGACGATTGGTCCGACCCGGAGGGCAAGAGCATCGCCATGGTGATCTCCGGGACGCTGGACGCGGACCTGGACGACGCCGGCCTGCCGCTGCTGGACGACGACCTGGCGATCCTGCTCAACGCCTGGTGGGAGCCGGTCTCGTTCGCGCTGGGCTGGGCGGATGGGCGGCCGGTCGTCATCGAGTCGGACAGCTACGACCCGGCACGCGCCGGCACGACCGTCGGCGCCGGATCGCTGCTGGTGCGGCCGCGGTCGGTGGCGCTGGTCCGCTGCGGGTGAGCTCGGGGGCTGCGGGTGAGCTCTGGGTGCTGCGGGTGAGCTCGGGGTGCGGCGGGCGAGCTCGGGTTGCGCCGAGCGAAGCTGCGGCGGGCGCCGGTGGGCGTCGCGCCGGGGTTCGCTGATCAATCCGCGGGTTGCGCAGGGTTCGCTGATCTTTCCCGCGCTGAAACGGACGAATCGGGCGCGCAAGCGCGGAGTTGGTCAGCGAAGACGGGGTCGCCGTGAATGCCTGTTGCGCCTCGGCGGTGCTGCCGATCAGGCGGGACCTCTTCTGCTGCAATAGTTTCGCGGGCTGATCGGGGCGGTGGCCGGGCTCCTCGGCGAGCGCCCATGACTCTGGCGCGGGATGACCTTGCCGCACCGATGGAACCCCGCAGGCCGACCCTCGGCGCCCCCCTCCACGATCCGTTTGCCACGTTCCGCCCTCAAACGGGCCGACCACGGGCGGAAAGTGGCAAACCGATGCAGTCTCGCGGGCCGGCCCGCCCCACACCGATGGAACCCCGCAGGCCCGGCCCGCCCCACACCGATGGAACCCCGCAGGCCCGGCCCGTCCCACCGCATGCCGATGGCGCCGGTCCGATCAGGCAGTGTCGGGGTGACAGGATTTGAATCTGTCCAGGCGGGCGCCGCGGCTTCCCTGCTTGACCAGCCGAAACACGGTCCGACCTGCGGATAGGCTAGATCACAGGGTAGCGCACCGGGCCGCACCTATCCGCACGGATATGCTGACGTCTGGCACGTAGCTGGCACAGCGCCAGCACTTGAGCAGGGGTGACAGATGAGCGGCAAACGCGGGTTCGGCAACATCCGGAAGCTGCCCAGCGGCAACTACCAGTGCCGGTACACCGGCCCCGACCTCGCCGAGCACCGTGCGCCCACCACCTACACGGTCAAGGCGGCCGCTGAGGCGTGGCTGACGGATGAACGCAAGCTCATCGAGGCAGGCACATGGACCCCGCCTGCACGACGCGCTGCGGCCGCCTTGGTCGCCCCGCAGACCCTCGCCGAGTACGCGCCTGCGTGGCTGGCCACCCGCCCGCTCAAACCACGGACCACGGTGGAATACCGGCGGCTCCTCGACGGCGTCATCCTGCCGACCCTCGGCCTGGTGCCCGTGAACGCGTTCACCCCGGCGGCCGTCCGCGGCTGGTACGCCGGCCTGGACGCAGGCAAGCCCACCCGCCGCGCGCACGCCTACCAGTTGCTCCGGGCGATCCTGTCCACGGCCGTCGACGACGAGCTGCTGCCGGCGAATCCGTGCCGGATCCGCGGCGCCGGGCAGACCAGCCGGGCGCGGGAGATCCGTCCGCCGAGCTCGGCCGAGCTTGCGCTGATCGTCGACGCGACGCCGGAGCATTACCGCGCGATGGTCGTCCTGGCGGCCTGGTGCGGGCTGCGGTT
Organism: uncultured Actinomycetes bacterium; assembly: GCA_964497705.1. Taxonomy (GTDB): domain Bacteria; phylum Actinomycetota; class Actinomycetes; order Mycobacteriales; family Nakamurellaceae; genus Nakamurella. The sequence goes on from CAZCEH010000028.1 coordinate 25,296, forward strand.
CGGCGAGTTGGCCGCGCTGCGACGCTCAGACATCGACGGCGGCAAGGTGTGGATCCGCCGGGCGGCGGTGCGTGTCGACGGGCAGACGCTCCTGGGTGACCCGAAGAGCCGCGCCGGGCTGCGGTCGGTGGCGATTCCACCGCATGTGCAGGCCGCGGTGCAGACCCACTTGCGGGCCTTCGTGACGGGCCGAGACGGTCTGGTGTTCCCCACCCCGGGCGGGAAGGTGATGACTGGCGGGAACCAGCTCAACGCTTGGTGGCATCCGGCCCGGGCGGCGGCCGGCCGGCCCGACTTGCGGTTCCACGACTTGCGGCACCTCGGCGGGACTCTGGCGGCACAGGCCGGCGCGACATTGCCCGAGCTGCAGCAGCGGCTCGGACACTCGACGGCCGCGGCCGCGCTGCGGTACCAGCACGCGGTGAACGGTCGGGACGACGAGATCGCCCGCCGGCTGTCGGAGCTGGCCAAGTGAGCCTGCGGTTCCCCGACGGCGTGCCAGCCGCCGCCGACTTCGTGGCCCGGGTACCGATCGTCTGTCGGTGCAGGCAACGGTTCGGCACCGCGCGGGGGTATGAGTGGATGCCCCGCGGCCGGCTCTGGTGGACCCTGACGGACTCCTCGAGGCGGACACCCGACTACGACCTCATCGGGGCGCGACAGTTCACCACCGACGCCCAGGACCGGGGGGTGCGCCTGCGTTGCTCCCGGTGCCGATACGACCTGCCGATCAGCTATTGGTCCGAGCTCTGGCCGCTGCTCGACGGGCTGCCCGCCGGGGAACCGCTGACCGTGCAACTGATCTCAGCGTTTTACCGCACGCAACGGCACCGGTAGGCTCAAGCCAGCACGGCAGCAGGTCCGCATTACCCGGCCGGCACGGCAGCAGCCTCCACGGTGCAGCTACGCGGCGAGACGCCGGGGCGAATGGAGCCAACCATCCCCACCACGGATGGTCTCCCGGGCCACCCCTGATCGGGTGGCCCCGCCCCGGAAGGCCACCCAGTGCCCCGACCCAAGATCACCCCAGCCGCCGAACCCGAACGCCGGTTCGCATCTGTCCAGGCTGCCGCCGCCCGCTACGACGTCCACGTCGACACAATCCGCCGACGGATCGCCGACGGCACCATCACCGGGTACCGGGTCGTCTCCGCGGCCGGCCGGACTTCCCCGGTGCGCGTCGACCTCGTCGAGTGCGACGCCAAGCTGCTCAAGCGGGTCGGCGGGGCCGCGTGATGCCGCCGGGTGTGGAACGCCGCCCAGCTGGCGAACTGGGCGGCGAGGAGACCACGGGGGGCGGGGTCGCGGCCAGGGTATCGCCGGACCCGCTGGCCGTGCACCCAGCGGCCGCGGCCTGGCCGGCCCTACCCGACCACGAGCTCGTCGCGCTGGCCGACTCCATCCGCGCAATCGGGCTTTTGGAGCCGCTCGTGGTCACGCCGGATGGCCGGCTGCTCGACGGGCGAAATCGGTACGCCGCGTGCCGGATTGCCGGGGTGGAACCGACCACCGTCGTCTACACGGGTGACCCGGTCGAGTTCGTGCTGTCGCGGAACGGCAACCGGCGGCACATGAGCGCCGGCCGGCGCGCCATAGCGGCGTTGCGCACCGCCGGTTCCAACTTGGAACTGGTCGACATCGCCCGGTCGATCGGCGTGCCGAAGTCCAGGGTCAGCGAGGCCAAGCTGATTCTCCGGGACCCCGAGCTGGCCGACCAGGTCCTGACCGGCCAGATCAAGTTCGGGGCGGCGCTGCGCACGATCACGGCCCGGATCGCCGTGGCGCAACAGCGAAACGACCGGATCCAGGCCCTGGTCGGCCAGGCGTCCCTGGGCATCTGGCATGCGCGGCTCGCAGTGAGGGTCGCACGGATCCGAGGATTATCGGTGCCGGAAACCGTGACCGCCGCCGCGGTTTCGGTCCTATCCGATTCGGATATGGCGGACCTGCTGTCAATCCTTGACAGCGTCACCGTCTGCTGGGAGGACCTGCCCGACGACCCGATACCGGGGTCGCCGCTGGACTGGTTGCGGGAGATCGCCGCGGCGGGTGCGGCATGATCCCACCGACCTCTGACACTCGCGAGAACACGAACGACGGTACGCATTTCGGCGACCCAACCGAGAGTCAAATCGGCCACGCCGTTGCCGATTTCGGCGGGCAGATCGCGCCCGGCCGTCGCGTAATCACCAACGCTGTTGGCGATTGCACCGGACCGCAATTCGTCACCGGCCGTGACGAAACCGGCCAGTCGCTGGCCGATTCCGGCGGCCACGCCCAACACGTCCGCGACGGACGGTTCTTCCTCGTCGACTGCCGGGTCTGCCGCGCCGAGCTCCGCGCGATGACCGACCGCCGGCGGCTGGCCGCCTACCGGTCGCCCCGCTTGGAATCGGGCCGGCGCGACCCCGACAGCTACAGCTACAGGTCGGTGGACGGCCGGTGAGCGTCAACGAGCACTGGTGCTGGGCGTGCCCGCACGCCGACATCGAGGCGGAGAAAGCCGCCGCGGCCGAGCGTGCCCGATCGGAGCAGCGTCGCCGTCGCGGCCAGCTGCAGCAGTTCGCCGCCCAGCACAAGGCCCAGCGGGGCCGACACGGGCACGACTTCAAGGGCTACGACCGACATCTCGCGTTGTCGTGCGCGTGGTGCCTCGCGGTCGCCGGCTTCCACTCCGAGATCGACCCGGCCGAAGCCGCGGCCTTGGAGGAGCTGAGCCGCACGTGACCAACCTCGACGAGGCCAACCGGGCGTTCCGGGCGGCCGCCGAGCGGGGCCGCCGCAACGGCGCGGCGAAATCGTCACCGGCCGTGACACATTCGGCGTCGAACGGCGACGTGATGACCGCGTTGCGGCAGAAGGCGAAGGGGGCCAATCCGGACAAGACCACGCCGGTCCGGACGATCCGCGGGTACGTCGCCGGCGACATGCCCGACCCGCCCCCGACCCGGTGGCTCGCGGTCGGGTGGGTCCCCCGCGCCGGCACCACCGTCTTGTGCGGCGACGAATCGATCGGCAAGAGCTTGTGGTGGACGCTGCTGGCCGCGCACGTCACCACCGGCCGGCCGCTGCCGGCGGTCGGGTTGCCGACCAGGCCGCCGGCGAAGGTGCTGCTGATCATCACCGAGGACACCCGCGGTGAGGTCGTCGCCCGGTTGCAGCTGGCCGGCGCCGATCTAGGCAACGTCGTATTCGCGGCCGCCGACGAGGACCTGACGGACACCCCGGTCATCCCAGACGACGTGCCGGCAGTCACCGCCCTGGTCACCGAACACAGTGCGGCGCTGGTGGTTTGCGACGGTTGGTTGGACACCGTGCCGGCGCGGTTGAAGGTGAAGGACCCGCAGCACGCCCGGGAAGCGTTGCGGCCGTGGCGGGACCTCGCGGTCGGCACAGGCGCGGCCGCGCTGCTCCTGGCGCACAGCAACCGGTTCGGCGCCGACTACGGGCTGCGGGACCGGGTCGGTGTCACCGGGGAGCTGCGCAAGGCTGCCCGGATGCTGCTGTACGCGGCCGTCGAGACCGACGACGACTCCGGCCGCCGTCTGTGGGTGGGCCCGGACAAGGCGAACACGACGGCCCGCCGCAACGCGGTCCGGTTCGACGTCGACGTTGTCCAGGTCCGGGAGCCGACCCCGGAGGACGACGGCACCACCGCTCGTCTGCTGGTGGCCGGCCCGGAGTCGACCACGATCGGGAAGCTGACCGGCCGGTGGCGGGACGCTGCCATCGCCGCCCGGCAGGCGTCGGCGCGGCCGGCTGCCGGCGACCGGGCCACCGCGTGGCTGCGTGAGCACCTCGAGGCAGCACCCGACGGGGCGGCGCCGGCGGAAACGGTGAAGGTGGCCGCCCGAGTCGCCGGGATCGGCGAACGAGCGCTGGACACCGCCCGGAAGATTCTCGGCGTGCGGGCGGCGCCGAGCCGGCCCGGCGGTCCGTGGTGGTACACGCTGCCGGGCGGTGGTGAGTCGTGATGACTCAGCCAGTCTCCGCAATGTTCCGCCGTGTTTGCGGAGTTGCGGAGATCAGGGAGTCTGCGGAATCTCCTGGTCAGAGCGTCGCCGCCAGTGTGTACCCCTGCGGAGACTGGTATTCACCGGTTCGCCCGTTCTGTCCATATCACACTAACTCTCCGTGCACCCCCTCTGACCAGCAGATTCCTTCAGTATCCGCAGTGTCAGCAGTGTCGTATAACCCCTGCGCGAGTGCGGAGACTGGGACCACCCACCGTCACGAACCCTCTGGAGGCTTCCCGATGACCGCGCTCAACGAGATGCTGGCCGCTCTCGCCGACCGCGACTGCGAGGCCGCCGAACGCGCCGGCGCCGACCGCAGCAACTGCCAAGCCTGCGGCGCCCCCGTCCGCTACGGCACCCGACTCTGCGACGAATGCCGCCAGCGAGGAAGCCGCCGACCATGAGCCGACGTAAGAGCCCACGCGACGAACCCGGCCGCTGCGAATGGTGCCAAGCACCCGTACCCGCCGGCGGCGGCCGACTCTGCACCGAATGCGCCGCCGGCCGCCCACCCAGGCGACAATCAACCCCCAAGGAGGCCACGATGACCAGCAGCGCACCCAACCCCCTCACCCGCACCGCCGACCTACCCGAATGGGACCAAGGCCTGTGCACCCCCGAGGAACTCGCCGCCGGCCTGGTCAACACCAGGGCCCTGCTCCAACGCCGCCACAGGGCCGAACGCGCCGCCATCGGCCGCAACGGAGGCGGCGACCGCCACGTCCAAACCACCCCCGACGGCTACCGCACCACCGCCCTCGTCGAGAAGACCAGCAGCCGATGAGGACCCGCGGCACCCTCGTCCCCTACGCCAACCCCACCAGCCCGAACGAGAAGGACCTCGGCCTGGTCTACATGCCGCTGCCCGGCAAACCCGGCGAGCACCTGGCCTACGAACGGTTCGACCAGCAGTCGTGGACGCAGCTCCCACCACGGATCCGCGTCACCCGCGGCCACCGCCACGACGACCCACTCGGCTGGTGCACCGTCCGCAACACCCCGCAAGGCCTCGTCGGCATCGTCGACTGGGCCGACAGCCAGGCCGGCCGCGACGCCGCCACCGAGATCCGCAGCGGGCTGATGAGCAACTTCAGCATCACGTTCGAGATGAACGCGACCGCATCCCGCGTCAGTGCACACCACACCCTGCCGATGCTCCTGCACCGCGACGCCCGCCTCAAAGAGGTCGGCCTCGTCGCCCGCCCCGCCTACCGCAACGCGAAGGTCACCGACCCCGACTTCGACCAGGCGCAGGCCAACGCCGCCGAGCTCGAGGAGATCCGGTCCATCCCCGGCGTCAAGGAAGCCGCCGTCGACCGCCGACTGGCCGACATCAAGCTGCTGACGCCCGGCATCCAACGCATCAAGGCCAAGAAGGAGCGGGTCGCCGCCGACCGGCAGCTGATCGACGACAGCCTCGCCCTGGCCGCGCACACCCGTGACCTGATCGCCCGGGCCCAGGTCCCCAGCCCGCCGACCGGCACGAAGGTGCTGACCCACTACGGCCGCGACTACCGCGTCCTGGACCTCGAGGCCTACGACCGGCACTGGCTTGCGCACAGGCTGGAGACCGCCCGGGCCCTTCCCCTGCCCGACGGCCGGGAGTTCCTCCGCCGGCAGGACATCGTCCCCCTGTAGCCCTGGGGTCCGCCCGCGCAACCGGGCCCCCTCCCCGGCGGTGCGCCCCCGGCAAACCCTCCCGCCGGCCGGGCGCACCGCCACCAGCAGCCCGCCACGCGGTGCACGAGATCGCCGCAGAGCCACGAACGCCGCCGGCCGAGGGTGACCACACCCGGGCCGACCCCCCGGGCAACCCTGGGGCAGCACGCTCACCGGCCACCCGGCCGCCCGCCGACCCCCGCAATAAACAATGGCGACCCCGGGCGCAAACAATGGCGACCCCAACAATTACCGGCACACTATGAATGGCGTCACACCCCCGGATAAATGGCGGGCACCCCGTGTGAATGGGAACACACCGCACGTGAATGGGACCACACACACTGTGTCGCCATTCACACCCAACATGTGAGAGAAATAGAACAATTCACGCGAACAATTGAATTGCATTTGAGCGAGCAGCCGACGCACCGACCGCCGCGCCCACGCCGCCGTGTGACCGGCGACACGTGCTCTGACCTGCGACGACGCGGGCGGGCCGGTTTTTTGAGGCGCCGGGGGCTGGCTCCAGGAAGTCCCCGTCCCGACATTTCACCCACCCGGAGGGTGTGAATGAGGTCACCATCGGTGTGGCGCCATTCACACCGCCATTCTTTCCGGGGTGACGCCATTCACACCCGATGTGGCCTCATTCACACCGACCATTCTTTGCGTCGCGGAATTGCGCCGAATTGTCCGGGAATTGCGCCAGCCGCGCCGGAATTGCTCGGCGGCCGTGAATTAATGGGCCCCGGGTCGTGAATTCCCGGCCCGCCCCGGTGAATTCAAGGCCGGCGCCCCCACAATTGTTCGTGAATTCGTTCTTTCCTGGTCGCTCGGCCGACGGGCCGGCCTCGCCGGTGGTGGACCGATCGCCGCGGCCGCGGGAGCATCTCGGGATGCTGATGCGCGCCGGCGACACGTCCCTGCTCGACGTCGACCAGGCGGCCACCCGCCGGCGCTGCTCCGAACCGGGCTGCGAGGCCACCGCGCACGCCCGCGGGCTGTGCCGTCGCTGCTACGACGCCCGCTACTACGCGGCGAACCGGGCCCGGCTGCTGGCCAGCCACCGGCGCCGGGAGCGGCCGGCGGTGGTGCGCCCGTTCACCATCGGGGTCGGCTGCGTGAGCTGCGGGCATCGGTTCACGGCGCCGGCGGCCGCGGTGGGGGTGACGATCGCCTGCCCGCGGTGCGGCCGGACGTTGCGGCCGGTGCTGGAGCTGCCCGGCGTCGGCTGCGCGTGGTGCGGGGAGCTGGTGCCGGCGTCGGCGCAGCGGGGTGCCCGGTTCTGTTCGGCGCGGTGCCTGGCGGCGGACAAGGCGGCGGCCGCCGCGGCGGTCTGGGGTCAGCGCGCCCGGAGGGGCGGAGGTGCCGGGTAGCCTGCCGGCGCCCGCGGTCAGCGTGGTTCGTTGCCGCGGCCGATGGCGTCCAGCGTCTCCTCGGCCAGCCGCTCCGCCCGAGCCTCGGTCAGCCGCTGCCCACCGACGATCACCTCGGTCTCGTCCAGATCAACGTCCTCCACGACGACGTCGTCAGGGAATCGGTCCGGGAATCGTCCACTGCTCATCGGTTCATACCCAACCCTGATCAGGCCGCGGAGGCGGCTCGGAGCGCCCGGCTCGGGTCCGTGAGCACCCTGCCTGCGCCGTGGTGGAACCTGTAGAACGACCGGACAGACGCGAGGTTCTGCCGCGCCGTCGACGGCGCCCAACTGTGGGAACCGAGCCACCGGGCGAGGTCCGCGCCGGTCACGTCCCACGGGCCAGTCGGCGCCATCGCCGCCGCGAGCCGGCCGAGCGCCATCCGGCGAACGGTGACGGTGCCGGCGGTGCCGGTCAGCGACCCGGCCCATTCGCCGATCGCGTCGGCCCACCGAGGATCCAGCTTGCCGATGCGGCCGATCGGGCCGCTGGTGCCGGGGCGTCCGTCGCCGAACCGCAGGGCCGGCGGGATAGGTCGGCCGGCCCAGTCCAGGAACCGGCGGAGCGTTCGGGCCCGGGTGTCGCGGGTGATGCGGGAGTTCGGGAACCGTAGTTGTCCCCACCGGGTGGCGCTGGCCGTCTCGACCGGTACGCCGAGCTGCTGCTCGGCCCAGCGGAGCACCTTGCGGACCTCGAGCAGGGTGCTGTCCGCCCGGCCGGCCGCGGCGAGCTCGTCGAGCCACGCGACCGCGGTGCGGGGGTCGTACTGTTCGGTCACTGCGGGCCTCCAGGTGCTCGTGGTCATGCCCCCGGGCCGCTGACGACGGCCGCGGGGGTCTTGTTCATGGTGGAGACGGCGGGCGGGCCGGCGCATCACGCGACCGGGCGACCTGAGAAGTCCGATGGTCGGCCCGACCGGGTGAACCGCGGTCTTCGCCCAGGTCACCAATGGCACGTATTTGGCACGGACTGGCCTGAACAGCGCTGTGATAGCCGCTGAGCTGCGGTAATGCTGGTCGGGGTGACAGGATTTGAACCTGCGACATCCTGCTCCCAAAGCAGGCGCGCTACCAAGCTGCGCTACACCCCGCCGCCGCACCGGCGTGACCGCACCGGCGTGACCGATCGAGGGTACGTCAGTGGGTTAGCATGCTCCTGCACCAGCCGCCGGGCGGTGCACGGCGGGCGTAGCTTAGTGGTAAAGCCTCAGTCTTCCAAACTGATGACGCGAGTTCGATTCTCGTCGCCCGCTCCGCTCCAGTACCGGTCCCGCCGGCCGTCGCCCTCGGGTGGCGGTGACCGATGTGGCGGTGACCGGTGCCCGGTCTGCCCTAGAATCGACCGCGGCTCTGCCTGCAGCACGGCCGTGACGCGGCCGGCGGGCCGCGGCGGCCTGGCAGCCCGTCCTTCGATTGCGCGGTGCCGGCCGTCCACGTGCCGGCCGCGCAGGAAGGCTCCGGGGCTGTGTCCGCCGGCACCGCCCCGGCGTCCGTCCGCCCCGGACGACGCCGGACACCGTCCGTCCGAGGAGTACCGCACGTGAAGAGCACTGTCGAAAACCTGAACCCGACCCGGGTGAAGCTCACCGTCGAGGTTCCGTTCGACGAGCTCAAGCCTCACTTCGATCGCGCCTACAAGGCGCTGGCCGGCCAGGTGACCATCCCCGGCTTCCGGCGCGGCAAGGTGCCCGCGCGGATCCTGGACGCCCGGCTGGGCCGCGGCACCATCCTGACCGAGGTGGTCAACGAGGCGGTGCCGGCCAAGTACAACGAGGCGATCGGCGAGGCGAAGCTGGAGGTGCTCGGCCAGCCGGAGATCGAGGTCACCCGCATCGAGGACGGCGACGCGCTGGCCTTCACCGCGGAGGTCGACGTCCGGCCGGAGATCACCCTGCCGGCCCTCGGCGACATCTCGGTCACCGTGGACGATGTCGAGGTCACCGAGGCGGACATCGACGAGCAGGTGGAGGCGTTGCGGGACCGGTTCGCCACCACCACCCCGGTGGAGCGCCCGGCCGCTGACGGTGATCTGGTCACCATCGACCTGGCCGCCGAGGTGGACGGCAGCACGTTGGAAGACGCCGCCACCGAGGGCCTGAGCTACCGGGTCGGCGCCGGGGACTTGGTGGACGGCATCGACGAGGCGATCACCGGGCTGTCCGCCGGCGAGAGCCGGACCTTCTCCACCACGCTCGTCGCCGGCTCCTACGCGGGCCAGGACGCCGAGGTCACGGTCACCGTGCAGGCCGTGCAGGACCGGTCGCTGCCCGACGTCGACGACGACTTCGCCCAGCTGGCCAGCGAGTTCGACACCGTCGACGAGCTGCGCGCGGACCTGGCCGAGAAGATCCGCCGGGTCAAGAACCGGGAACAAGGCGCCACCGCCCGCGACAAGGTGCTGGACGCGCTGCTGGAGCTGACCGACATCCCCGCGCCCGAAAGCATCGTGCAGGCGGAGTTCGAGTCCCGCGCGCACGACGCGGTGCACGCGTTCGACCACAGCGAGGACGCGCTCAACGCCCACCTGGCCGGGGAGGGGCAGAGCCGTCAGGACTTCGACGACGAGCTGCGGGAGAGCGCGGTCAAGGCGGTCAAGACACAGCTGCTGCTGGACGCGCTGGCCGAGGCGAACCAGGTGGGGGTGGACCAGAACGAGTTCACCGAGCGGGTGTTGTTCAACGCGCAGCGGCTGGGCATGTCCCCCGACGAGTACTTCCAGCGGCTTCAGGAGGCCGGCCAGCTGCCCGCCATCTTCGGCGAGGTGCGCCGCGGCAAGGCCCTGGCCGGCGCGGTCGAGCAGGCCACCGTGACGAACGCCTCCGGCGAGGTGCTGGACATCGCGGAGCTGTTCGGGCTGGAGAAGGTCGCCGACGACGAGAGCGCCGAGGAACAGGCCGTCGAGCTGGCCGACGAGGCCGCCGAGCTGGCCGAGGACGAGATCGAGGAGCAGCTCGTCGAGGAGGCCGTGGCGGACGAACTCGCGGAAGAGATCGTGGCCGAAGAGATCGCCGAAGAGATCGCCGAGGAGATCGCGGAGGAGATCGTGGCCGAGCAGATCGCCGAGGACCTGGCCCAGGACGGCGACGGTTCGGACTCCGCCAGATCCTGACCCGTGGGGCCGGGGCGCCGGTGTCGACACCGGCGCTCCGAGCCCGTGACATGCGCCGACAGCGAACAACCGGCGCACCGGCACCGATCGGCCGGTGGCGGTCGTTACTGTCGGATGAACGCGGTCGGCCACATTGCAGTCGGCCACATTGCAGCAGTACCGGCGACCAGAAGTCCGTGACCACCCACCGCACCCGGCCGGGCAGTCGACAAAGGAGCACTCCGTGAGCGATCGTCAACCCCCCGTCTCCCGGGCCTTGCAGGCAGTGCAGCGCCTGGAGGCCATTGCTCCCGGGCTGGCCGACCCGATGATGCGCGCCGGCACCCCGATGTCGCTGTCCGACTCGGTGTCCGAGCGGCTGCTGCGGGAACGGATCATCATCCTGGGCTCGGAGGTGCGGGACACCAACGCCAACGAGATCACCGCGCAGCTGCTGCTGCTGGCCGCGGAGGATCCCGAGCGGGACATCACGCTGTACATCAATTCTCCGGGCGGCAGCGTCACCGCCGGCATGGCGATCTACGACACCATGATGTGGATCGAGCCGGACGTCGCCACCACCGCGATGGGCCTGGCTGCCTCGATGGGCCAGTTCCTGCTGACCGCCGGCACCAAGGGCAAGCGGGCCGCGCTGCCGCACACCCGCATCCTGATGCACCAGCCCAGCGCCGGCGTCGGCGGCACCGCCGCGGACATCGCGATTCAGGCCGACATGCTCACCAAGTCCAAGCGGGAGCTGACCGAACTCCAGTCGCTGCACACCGGGCAGCCGATCGAGCGGATCGAGGTCGACCAGGACCGCGACCGCTGGTTCACCGCGCAGGAGGCCCTGGAGTACGGGTTCATCGACCGGGTCGTGAGCCGCGCCAACCCGCAGGCGCAGGCCGCCATCGACGAGTCCGGCAAGAAGTAGCCAGGACATCGAGAAGGAGATCACGATCGTGAACAAGCCCGGCCACCAGATGCCGTTGGGCGTCGCCCACGGCGAGGCGTTGTCGCTGCCGCAGGCCCGCTACATCCTGCCGTCGTTCGTCGAAAGGACCAGCTACGGCGTCAAGGAGTCCAACCCCTACAACAAGCTGTTCGAGGAGCGCATCATCTTCCTCGGCGTGCAGATCGACGACGCGTCCGCCAACGACGTGATGGCCCAGCTGCTGACGCTGGAGTCCACCGACCCGGACCGCGAGATCATCATGTACATCAACTCGCCGGGTGGCTCGTTTACCTCGATGACCGCGATCTACGACACCATGCAGTTCGTCCGCCCGCACATCCAGACCGTGTGCCTGGGCCAGGCGGCGTCCGCCGCCGCGGTGCTGCTGGCTGCCGGGACCCCGGGCCGCCGGCTGGCCCTGCCCAACTCCCGGATCCTGATCCACCAGCCGGCCACCGAGGGGGTCTACGGCCAGGTGTCCGACCTGGAGATCCAGGCCAACGAGATCGGCCGGATGCGCGCGGCGCTCGAGGAGATCCTGTCCCGGCATTCCAACAAGAGCCCGGAGGAGGTCCGCCGGGACATCGACCGGGACAAGATCCTCACCGCCACCGAGGCCAAGGACTACGGGCTGATCGACGAGGTGCTGCAGTACCGCAAGCTCGACTGATCCGCGCCGAGCGGCTCGCGTGCACGGGCCCGGCCGGGCCGTCCACGCCCGGTGACCCCGCGCGGTGATCCCGCCGATCCCGCGCGGTGATATTGCCACTGGGCGCCGTCGGCGCGGCCCGATACTCTGGTAGGCAGTGCCTCGCAGTGAACTGGCATCGGTGCCAGGCCGGCCGGCCGGGTGCCCCCCGGACGGCCCCGGCCTCGCCACGGCAGCCGCAAGTCGGCAGTGACCGTGTCGTGACCGGTAAACCCGGGACCGGTGCGTATCCAACAGGTAACGTCAACGCGGTCGCGGCAGTGCGGCAGGTGGGCCTTTCAAGGGCTGGCACACAACGGATCGAGAGGGCTCATGGCGCGCATCGGTGACGGGGGCGACCTGCTCAAGTGCTCGTTCTGCGGAAAGAGCCAGAAGCAGGTCCGCAAGCTGATCGCCGGGCCGGGCGTCTATATCTGCGACGAGTGCATCGACCTGTGTAACGAGATCATCGAGGAGGAGCTCGCCGAGTCTAGCGAGGTCAAGCTGGACGAGCTGCCCAAACCGACCGCGATCCGCGAATACCTGGACCAGTACGTGATCGGTCAGGACACCGCGAAGAAGGCGTTGTCGGTCGCGGTCTACAACCACTACAAGAGGATCCAGGCCGGGCCGGATCGCGGTCCCGAGCCGGTCGAGCTGGCCAAGTCGAACATCCTGATGCTCGGCCCCACCGGCTGCGGCAAGACGTATCTGGCGCAGACCCTGGCCAAGATGCTCAACGTGCCGTTCGCCATCGCCGACGCGACCGCGCTGACCGAGGCCGGCTACGTCGGTGAGGACGTCGAGAACATCCTGCTCAAGCTCATCCAGGCCGCCGACTACGACGTCAAGCGCGCGGAGACGGGCATCGTCTACATCGACGAGGTCGACAAGATCGCCCGCAAGTCGGAGAACCCGTCGATCACCCGGGACGTCTCCGGGGAGGGCGTGCAGCAGGCGCTGCTGAAGATCCTGGAGGGCACCCAGGCCTCGGTGCCGCCGCAGGGCGGCCGCAAGCATCCGCACCAGGAATTCATCCAGATCGACACGACGAACGTGCTGTTCATCGTGGCCGGTGCCTTCGCCGGCCTGGAGAAGATCGTCGGCGAACGGGTCGGCAAACGCGGCCTGGGTTTCGGTGCCGAGGTGCGCAGCAAGTTCGAGATCGACGGGTCCGACATCTTCTCCGACGTGATGCCGGAGGACCTGATCAAGTTCGGATTGATCCCAGAGTTCATCGGCCGGCTGCCGGTGGTCGCGTCGGTGACCAACCTGGACAAGGACTCGTTGGTCAAGATCCTCACCGAGCCGCGGGACGCGCTGTCCAAGCAGTACCAACGGCTGTTCGAGATGGACGGTGTCGCGCTGGAGTTCGAGGCCGACGCGTTGGACGCGATCGCCGACGAGGCGATCCTGCGCGGCACCGGCGCCCGCGGCCTGCGGGCGATCATGGAGGAAGTCCTGCTGCCGGCGATGTACGAGGTCCCAGGCCGCGATGACGTGGAGCGGGTCGTGGTGAGCGCCGAGACCGTCCGGTCCAACGTCTACCCGACGATCGTGCCGCGGCCGCCCAAGCGCACACCGCGGGAGAAGTCCGCCTGACCACGGGTCGGCTGCGCCAGTTCCCCCGGCAACGGAAAGGCCCCGGACTCGCCGAGTCCGGGGCCTTCTCGTCGTGACGGTCAGCTGCCGCCGCAGTTGCTGTCCAACCACTTGGAGATGTTGTCGCTGGCGGTGACGAAGTCCTGGCTCTCGAACAGTTGGGCCGCGTTCGACAGTGACCCGCTGCCGGCCTGGTCGGCCAGGGCGGCCAGCTTGTCGATGTCGGGCGCGATCTCCGGCGGGATGTCGCCGGAGTTGCGCAGCTCGGCCAGCGCGTTCTTCAGGTCGCTCGCGTCGTACTGCCCCGACCCGCCGGTCAGGGTGGCCAGGGGAGCGAGGGTCACCGACAGGTACGCCAGGGACACCGAGATGCAGGAGCTGTCGTAGCCGGGGATGTTCAGGTTCGACAGGTCACCCAGGTCCGTGGGGAATGACAGGTCGGTCGGCACCGACAGCTCGGTGGACAGGTCGTTGAGCATCGAGCTCAGATCGGACAGGTCGGTCGGTTCGGCGGTGGCGGTCCGGGTCCGCGTCGTGTGTTCGGACGAACTGGTGGTCAGGGTCTCCGCGGCGGAGGAGTTGACCTGCGCCGATCCCTGCACCGACGACCCACAGGCCGCGACGGTCAGGATGGTCACCACGCCGAGGGTCAGGGCGGCAATGATGGCGTGACGAGACCTCATGTGTTCACTCCTACGGAGGTAACAGGAAGTTGGCAGGTGGATCTTATCCGGCAGGAGTAGCGCCGACGGGCCGATGATACGCATCCGTTCGAGTGCCGGCTCCCTGTTCGGAGTCATGCCCGGATGTCAGGTTGCGCCGACAACCCGCCATCCGGCGGTGTAGATGTTGAAACCGGACGACGAGGTGAACCCGATCAGGGTGAGCCCGGCCCGATCGGCCAGTTCGACGGCCAGCGACGACGGAGCGGACACGGCGACGAGCATGCCGACGCCGGCCAGCACCGCCTTCTGCACCAACTCGAACGACGCCCGCGAGGAGGTCACCAGGGCGCGGTCGGCCAGCGGCAGCCGGTCGGCCAGCAGCGCCGCCCCGATCACCTTGTCCATCGCGTTGTGCCGGCCCACGTCCTCCCGGACGTCCTCGATCAGCCCGTCCGAGGTGGCCAACCCCGCGGCGTGGATGCCCCCGGTCGCCCGGAACGCGCGCTGCCGGGCGCGCAGCCGGTCGGGCAGGGCGCTGATCGTCTCGGGCGACATGCTGATCGGACCCGGCAGGTAGCGGCTGACCTTGGCGATCGCGTCGATGGACTCCGCGCCGCAGACCCCGCAGGCAGACGTGGTGACGAAGGCCCGAGGCTGCACCCGCTGCATCGCCGCCGGGTCGGCCAGGCCGATCTCGAGCACGTTGTAGGTGTTCAGGCCGTCCGGCCCGACCCCGGTGCAGTAGCGGGCGGCGCGGACGTCGTCACGGCCGGCGATCACCCCCTCGGCGTGCAGCAGGCCGTGCGCCAGCTCCACGTCCGCGCCGGGGGTCCGCATGGTGGTGGTGAAGGGTTCGCCGCCGATCCGGATCTCCAGCGGCTCCTCGCCGGTGACCATGTCCGCCCGGGCGGCGAAGGCGCCGTTGCGGTACCGCAGAATCGGCGTGCGAACGGTGACCCTGCTCACCCCGCCAGCATGCCACCTCCGGCCGGGGATCCGGGCCTAGCGGCGAACCATCCGGATCTCCAGAATGCCTTCGGAATCGGTGCGTTCGGCGCCGTTGGGGATGAAGTCGTGATGCACGTAGAACGCGGCCGCCCGCGGGTTGTCCCGGTAGGTCCACAGGGACGCCGGGCCGTCGCCGATGGCCGCCTGCAGCAGCTCGTCGGACAACCCGGTGCCCTGGTGGGCCTCCCGGACGTAGATGGCGTAGAGCTCACGGTCGGTCTGCGGGTCGTCGTCCCGGGTCGGTCCGGCGATCGCGATGCCGACGACCTCGCCGTCCTCCTCGACCAGGTAGTGATCGGCGATGCCGGACTCGATCTCCTTGCGCCGGCGGGCGGCCATCCGCTGCACGTCCATCCCGTCGAACCGGTCCGCTCCCCACAGTGAGCCGTAGGCCTCCCGCCAGCAGGCGAGGTGGCACGAGGCGAAGGCGTCGGCGTCGTCCGGGCTGGCCTGGCGGACCCTCGGCGTCGGTCCGGTCACGCTGCCCGCCGCCGTGGCGTCGTGTCGGCCGATGGGGCCGCCGTCGGCCGGCCGGCGTGGAACCGGTCGTTGCGTCGCCGAGCTCTGCTCATGCATCCACCTTTCGGTGCCGGGAGTTCGCGCCGGCCGCGCCGCGACCGAAGACGAGGTGTCGGACCGGCGACAACGGCCACGGTCCGACGATGACCAGGCTAGTGCACGGCGGAACGCTGCCGATGCGGGCCGTGCGCCTGCCGCGTCGGGGGCCGGCGTGACGCCGTGCTGGCGTGCTGGTGAAGTGCTGGTGAAGCGGTCTGCCGTTCGGCGATGACCCGTGCGTGCTCGTCCCACCGAGCACCCGACGCCGGTGGCACCATGTCCAGGTGCCCGCCTACCGTGACTCCGCCGTGGTGCTGCGGGTTACCAAGCTCGGTGAGGCGGACCGGATCATCACCTTGCTGACCCGTCGCGGCGGAAAGGTGCGCGCGGTGGCCAAGGGGGTGCGGCGCACCAAGAGCAAGTTCGGTGGCCGGCTGGAGCCGTTCAGCCACGTCGACCTGCAGCTGTACGCCGGGCGGAACCTGGACATCGTCACCCAGGCCGAGACGCTCGACCCGTTCGGTGCCGCGCTGGCCGCCGACTACCCCCGATACACCTGCGCCACGGCGATCGCCGAGACGGCCGAGCGGCTCACCGCGGAGGAGCGGGAGCCGTCGCTGCGGCTGTACCTGCTGGTGGTCTCCGCGCTCCGGGCGCTGACCGACGCGGCGCGGGTGCCGACGCTGATCCTGGACGCGTTCCTGCTGCGGGCGATGGTGCTCGCCGGGTGGGCGCCGGCGCTGCGGGAATGTGCCCGCTGCGGCAGCCCGGGACCACACGGCGCCTTCCACGTCGCCTCCGGAGGCGTCCTGTGTCCCGGCTGCCGGTCGAGTTCGTCCGGTCTGGTCCGGCCGGCGCCGGCCACCATCGATCTGATGGCGGCCCTGACCGACGGCGTGTGGCAGATCGCCGACGCCTCCGCGCCCAGCAGCCGCCGGGAGGCGTCCGGCCTGGTGGCCGCCCTCATGCAGTGGCACCTGGAACGGGGCCTGCGGTCGCTGCCGATGGTCGATCGGGACGTCGGCGCATGACACCGAAACCGCCGACGCCCCATCCCAGCGGGGCCCGGCCGCCGGCCCTGCCCGCCGGCGCCGTGCCCAAGCACGTCGCGCTGGTGATGGACGGCAACGGCCGCTGGGCGCGCAAGCGTGGTCTGCCGCGCACCGAGGGACACAAACGGGGTGAGGCGGCGTTGTTCGACGTCGTCGAGGGGGCCATCGAGATCGGCATCACCCACCTGTCGGCGTACGCGTTCTCCACCGAGAACTGGAAACGGTCGCCGGACGAGGTGCGCTTCCTGATGGGCTTCAACCGGGACGTCATCCGCCGTCGGCGCGACGACATGCATGCCCTGGGGGTCCGGGTGCGGTGGGCCGGCCGCCGCCCCCGGCTGTGGCGCAGCGTGGTCAAGGAACTCCAGATCGCCGAGCAACTGACGGCGGACAACCGCGTCCTGACCTTGACCATGTGTGTGAACTACGGCGGCCGCGCCGAGATCGCGGACGCCGCCCGGGCGATCGCCGTCGAGGCGGCGGCGGGTCGGCTGGACCCGGCCAAGGTCGACGAGCGGACGCTGGCGCGGTACCTGGACGAGCCGGACATGCCGGATGTCGACATGTTCCTGCGGCCCTCGGGCGAGTTGCGCACCAGCAACTTCCTGATCTGGCAGTCCGCCTACGCGGAGCTGGTGTTCCAGGACACCCTGTTTCCCGACTTCGACCGCCGGGACCTGTGGCGGGCCTGCGTGGAGTACGCGTCGCGGCAGCGGCGATTCGGCGGGGTGATCGAGACGGCGCACGACGCGGAGGTGACGACCGGATGACGGCCAGCGAGACGCAGACCGGCGGCCCGTCCGCCGATGCCACGGCATCGGCGCGGCGCCGGCGGTACCGGCCGGGCTCCCTGGAGATCTTCGGGGTGATCCTGCTGCTGGCGATCCTGCTGCGCGGGCCGCTGGAGTCGCTGCTCGGCCAGCCGGTGCTGCAGAGCTGGGCGACGGTCTTCGTCGCGATCTGCGTGCAGGCCACCCCGTTCCTGGTGCTCGGCGTCGTGGTGTCGGGTGCGATCGCCGCGTTCGTGCCCGCGTCCTGGTTCAGCCGGGTGCTGCCCGATAACCCGGTGCTGGCCGTGCCGGTGGCCACTGCCTGCGGAGCGGCCCTGCCCGGCTGCGAATGCGGGTCGGTGCCCATCTCCAACCGGTTGATCGACCGCGGTGTGCGTCCGTCCGCGTCGCTGGCCTTCATGCTCTCCGCCCCGGCGATCAACCCGATCGTGCTGGTGGCGACAGCGGTGGCGTTCACCGGCTACCCGTCCATGGTGTGGGCGCGGCTGATCGCCGGGCTGCTGACGGCCCTGGTCGTCGGGTGGATCTGGGAGCGGATCGGCCGGCCCGCGTGGCTGCGGCCCAGGGTGCCGGCCAAGACGGAACCGGGTCGGTCGGGCTGGCGGGTGTTCCTGTCGACCATTCTGGGCGACTTCACCCAGGCCGCCGGCTTCCTGGTGATCGGCGCCGCCGCCGCGGCCACCTTCAAGACGATCGTGCCGGCCCGGGTCATGGAGGGCATCGGTTCGTCCCTGGTGCTGTCCGTGCTGCTGATGGCCGGCCTGGCCTTCATCCTGGCGTTGTGCTCGGAGGCGGACGCGTTCGTCGCCGCCTCGTTCTCCGCCATCCCGATGGTCGGCAAGCTGGTGTTCCTGACCGTCGGACCCGCCGTGGACGTCAAGCTGTTCGCCATGCAGGCCGGCATCTTCGGTCGCCGGTTCGCCGTCCGGTTCGCGCCGTTGACGTTCGGCGTGGCGGTCCTCGTCGGTACCACGGTCGGCCTGATCTTCTGGGGGTGGCAGTGATGGGCGGCCCGAACGAGACCGGCCGGCGTCGCCGGTTCGGCGGCGTGGGGGTGGAGACCCAGGCCATCATCGTCACCCTGCTCGGCGGGCTGCTGATCTCGATCACCGTCTCCGGCCGGTTCACCTCGTACGTGCGCCCCGGCTTCAAGTGGCTGCTGCTGATCGCCGGCGCGATCCTGGTGATCGTCGGCGTGGTGTCGCTGGCGCTGGCCGTGCGGGCGGACATGAAGGCCGGACGGGCGGCCAAGGCGGCCGGGGAAGCGGCCGACCCCGAGCAGCACGACGGGTCCGGCGGTGACGCGCACGGCCACGACCACGCGTCGTCCAGGGCCCCGTGGCTGATCCTGGCGCCGGTGCTGGTGCTGCTGCTGGTGGCGCCCCCGGCGTTGGGCGCCGACGCGGTGGCCCGCAACGCCGGCTCGCAGGGCCTGGCCGGCTACCAGGTCGCCGTGTCCAGCGCGCCCAGCGGCCAGACCGGCGACACCGGCGGCAAGGACGCGGTGGGCAGCAGCGGGGGCGGCTACGCCTTCAACGACGGCAGCGGCTCCGTTCGGGATGCCAGCGGCGGTCGCCGCACCATGCACTTCCCGGCGTTGTCGGGGCAGGACCCGCAGCTGGGCATCAAGGAGTTCGTGCTTCGCTCGTTGTACGACGCGGACAACTCGGTGGACGGGGTGCCGGTCACCGTCGTCGGCTTCATCGCGCCGCCCGGCGACGGTTACAGCGGCGGCTACACCATCGCCCGGATGGTGATCAGCTGCTGCGCGGCGGACGCCAACCCGATGCAGCTGCACGTCGACGGGGATGCCCCGTACCCGTCCGACACCTGGGTGCAGGCGGTGGTCACCAACGTGTCGAACACCGCCACGATCGACAACAACTACGTGCCGACCGTCACGATCACCTCGATCCAGCCGACCGACCAGCCGGACGACCCGTACGAGCACTGAGCCGCCCGCGTCGGGGTGAGGCTCCCGACTCACGCACCATCGGCCCGAGTCGCCCGGCGATGCCCTGCACGTCTCGGAGTTTGCCCGCCGCGATGGCAAGAACCATCTCGGTGACGTCACCGTCATACGCGTCCGGCGCGATGACCGTCGCGCCGTTGTCGCGCAGAAAGACGATGGTGGACAGCCACGCCGTTCGCTTGTTCCCGTCCACGAAGGGATGGTTGGCCGTCAGCGAATGCAGCAGCGCGGCCGCCTTCAGGATCAGGGTCGGGTAGGCGTCCTCCCCGAAGACGGTGCTGGAAGCTCGATGGCAGGCCGAATCGAGCAGGCCCAGGTCGCGGACCCGGGGCTCGCCGCCGACTGCGATCCGCGCGATGGCCAACACGTCCTCGACGGACAAGTAGCGGGTCATTCGCCGAGGCGCCGGAGAACCTCCGGGTAGTCAGCGGCGGCCCGCTCGGCGAGCGCGCTGATCGTCTGGCTGCGTTGGTGGCGGACAAGATACTCGTCAATCGCCAGCAGGACGGTCTGATGGACGGAGCGGCCGTCCGCTTGGGCGCGCTGTCGGAGAGCATCTGCGGTGGCCTCGTCGAGCCGCAGGGTCATTGCCATGCTCGCAATGGTATCAATCTGATACCACGAGGGGTCGACCGCTCTATCGCAGCTCGGCGGACAGCGCCTCCGGCAACGTGCGGTGGGTGAACTCGAAACCCGATTCGTGCAGCACCGCCGGCACCACCCGCCGGCCGCCCAGCACCTCGGTCGCGAACTCGCCGAGCACCGCGCGGACGACGAACTCGGGTACCACCCACGGGGTGGGCCGATGCAGTGCCTTGCCCAGGTCGTCGGTGAACTGCCTGTTGGTCACCGGGTAGGGCGCGGTGAGGTTGACCGGGCCGTCGATGGGACGGGTGAGCAGGAACATCATGGCCGCGATGTGGTCGGTGGCCGAGATCCACGGAAAGTACTGCCGGCCGGAGCCGAGCCGGCCACCGAGCCACAGCCTGGTGATCAGCGAGGTGATCCGTAGCAGGTCGCCGTCCGGGCCGAGCACCAGGCCCGACCGAAGGTTGACCACGCGCACGTCGGCGTCCCTGGCCGGCGCCGTCGCGGCCTCCCATTGCACGCACACGTCGGCCATGAACGTGTCGCCGGGCGGCGAGTTCTCGGTGACGATCTCCTCGATCCCGCCACTGCCGTAGTAGCCGACCGCGGAGGCGTTCACCAGCACCGGAACGCCGAGCCGGGCGCACTCGGCGGCCAGCAGCCGGGTCGGGTTCACCCGCGAGGTGAGCAGCAGATGCTTGTAGTCGGCGGTCCATCGGTGCCCGAAGGTCGGGGCGCCGCACAGGTTCACCACCGCGTCCGCGCCGTCGAACACCGAACTGTCCAGATCACCCGAATGCGGGTTCCACAGCCGCTCGTCCGGACCCAGGGGTTCGGACCGCACCAGCCGGATCACCTGGTGGCCGGCGTCGGTCAGCGCCCTGGTCAACCGGCCACCCAGGAATCCGCTCACCCCGGCGGCGACGACCCTCACCGTGGCCCCACCATGCGAACCTCCCCGAGTCGAGCCGGACCTGCGGTGGCCGCACACGCACGGCCGCGGGCGGCCCACACCAGGCGGGCCGCCCGCGTGCGCACGTTACAGGCCCAGGTCGCCCTCGAACTCGCCGGCCTCGATGCGCTTCTTGACCGCGGACAGGAACCGCGAGGCGTCCGCGCCGTCGATGTTGCGGTGGTCGTAGGACAGCGCCAGGTAGCACATCGACCGGATGGCGATGACCTCGTTGCCGTCGGCGTCCTTGGCCACCACCGGCCGCTTGACGATGCCGCCGGTGCCCAGGATCGCCGACTGCGGCGGCACGAAGATCGGGGTGTCGAACAGCGCGCCGACCGATCCGGTGTTGGTGATGGTGAAGGTGCCGCCGGACAGCTCGTCCGGGCCGACCTTGTTGTCCCGCGTGCGGGCGGCCAGATCGCCGATCTTGCGGGCCAGGCCGGCGATGTTCAGGTCGTCCGCGCCCTTGATCACCGGCACGATCAGGCCGCGCGGGGTGTCGACCGCGATGCCCAGGTTGACGCTGCCGTGGTAGGTGATCTCCTTCAGGTCGTCCGACAGCGTGGAGTTGATCACCGGGTAGGCCTTGAGGGCCTCCAGCGCCGCCTTGACGAAGAACGGCAGGAACGACAGGTTCACGCCTTCCCGGGCGGCGAACGCGTTCTTGGCCTTCGCCCGCAGCGCCGCGATCCGGGTGCAGTCGACCTCGAACACGGTGGTCAGCTGGGCGGCGGTCTCCAGGCCGAACTTCATATTCTTGGCGATGGACTGCCGGATCCGCGGCAGCTTGACCGTGGTGCCGATCAGCGCGCTGGCCGCGGCGTCGGGCTTGGGCACGCTGGACCCGGCGGCGGGAGCGGCGGCTGCTGCCGGAGCCGCCGCTGCTGCCGGAGCCGCCGGCGCGGGAGCGGCCGCGGCAGCCTTGGCCGCCTCCGCGGCGGCCACCACGTCCTCGCGCCGGATCCGGCCGCCGACGCCGGTGCCCTTGAGCGTGGCGAGGTCCACGCCGCTGTCCGAGGCGAGCTTGCGGATGACCGGGGTGATGTAGGTGCCCTCCGGAACCCGTTCGGGCGGCAGTGCCTGAGCGGCGGGTGCCGACGGCGCGGGGGCGGTTGCCGCCGGAGCCGCCTGCGGGGCCGGCGCTGGTTCTGGTTCTGGTGCCGGTGCTGCGGACGCGTCGCCGATGATGCCGAGCTGGGCGCCGACCTGGATGGTCTGGTCCTCGCCGACGGTGATCTCCAGCAGCGTGCCGGCCACCGGGGAGGGGACCTCGGTGTCGACCTTGTCGGTGGACACCTCGACCAGCGGCTCGTCGACCGCGACCTGGTCGCCGACCGCCTTCAGCCACCGGGTGACCGTGCCCTCGGTGACCGACTCGCCCATCTCCGGCAGGGTGACCGAGGTACCCGACGCGGCTGCACCGGCGCCGGCGGTGGGCTTCGCGGCCGGCTTCTCGGTTTCCGTCGAGGGGGCAGCGGCGGGGGCCGCCTCCGCGGCGGGCACCGCCTCGGGCTCCGGGGCCGGGGCGCTCGCCGCCGGGGCGGCGACGCCGGACCCGTCGCCGATGAGCGCCAGGTCCGCGCCGATGGCCGCGGTCTCGTCCTCGCCGACCAGGATCTTCTCCAGCACGCCGCCGTAGGGGGCGGGGATCTCGGTGTCGACCTTGTCGGTGGAGACCTCCAGCAAGGGCTCGTCGACCTCGACCTGATCGCCCACGTTCTTGAGCCATCGGGTGACGGTGCCCTCGGTGACGCTCTCCCCGAGCGCCGGCATCTGGACGGAGTGGGACATGGGTGTTGCTCTCCTCGCTGGTGACCGGGCTGGAATGTGCTGAATGGCGGCCTCGCAAGCTCGGCCGGCTCCGGAATGTGCGGGTTACGGTCCTGGTGATCGAGGCTGCCGGACGCCGCGCGGTCGCCCGCGCGGGGATCCGGGCGGCGGCTCAGTCGTGCACGTGCAGCGGCTTGCCGGCCATCGCCAGCATCGCTTCGCCGAATGCCTCGTACTGCGACGGATGCCCGTGGATCAGCGGGGCGACATCCTCGGGGTACGCCTCCCAGCCGACGACCAGCTGGGCCTCACCGATCAACTCGCCGATCCGGGCGCCGACCATGTGCACGCCGACCACCGGACCGTCCTTGACGCGCACGACCTTGATGCCGCCGGCGGTCTTGAGGATCTGCGACTTGCCGTTGCCGCCGAGGTCGTAGACGTAGGACTCGACGTTGTCCTTGCCGTGCCGCTCCTGGGCCACGGCCTCGGTCACCCCCACCGAAGCCACGTTCGGATCGCAGTAGGTGATCTTCGGAATGTTCTCGTCCGGGATGACCACCGGGTTCAGTCCGGCGATCTCCTCGGCCACGAAAATGCCCTGCTGGAACCCGCGGTGCGCCAACTGCAGCCCGGGCACGATGTCGCCCACCGCGTACACGTGCGGCAGGTTGGTGTGCAGGCGCTCGTCGGTGATCACGAAGCCGCGGTCCATGGTGATGCCGGCTTCCTCGTACCCGCACCCGGCGGTGTACGGGCCGCGGCCGACCGCCACCAGCAGCAGATCCGCCTTGTACTGGCTGCCGTCCTCGACGGTGACGGTGACGCCGGAGTCGTCCTGGGTGACGCTCTTGAACCGCGTGCCCGTCTTGAAGTTGATCTTCCGTTTGCGGAACGCCCGCTCCAGCAGCTTGGCCGCCCACGGATCCTCCAGCGGGACCAGCGTGGGCAGTGCCTCGATGATGGTCACGTCGGTGCCGAAGGAGGCCCAGGTGGAGGCGAATTCGACGCCGATGACGCCGCCGCCGAGCACGATGGCGGTCTCCGGCACCCACTCCAGGCTCAACGCCTGGGTGGAGGTGATGACCCGGCCCTCGATCTCCAGTCCGGGCAGGGTCCGGGAGTACGAGCCGGTGGCCAGCACGACGTCCTTGCCGATGTAGCGGTCGTTGCCGACGACCACGGTGTTCGGGCCGACGAACCGTCCCTCGCCCTGGACGAGCTGGATCTTGCGGGACTTGATCAGGCCCTGCAGGCCCTTGTACAGCCGGGTGATGATCCCGTCCTTGTACTTGAGCAGGGCCGGCACGTCGATGCCGTCGAACGTCGACTTGACGCCGATCGACCCGCCTTCCCGGGCCTCGTCGGCGACCTCCGCCGCGTGCAGGAGCGTCTTGGCCGGTACGCAACCCCAGTGCAGACAGGTCCCACCGACCTTTTCCTTCTCGATCAGGGCCACCGACGAGCCCAGCTCGGCGGCTCGCAGGGCGGCGGCATAGCCGCCCGACCCCCCGCCCAGGACGACCAGGTCGACGTTGGTGTCGGTCATCGCTACGCGCTCCTCTTCCCAGTTCAGCTGCTCCATCCGACCAACTGAATATGAAATTCATTACTACTGAGCCAACGCTGTCGCACCGATCGGAAGTCCTCATCACGGCCCGGCGACCGTCCGTGGTCAGCCCTCCCTGGGCGGCGCCTGTCCATCTTGGCATCCTCGCCGGATCGGCGCCCCACCAACGCAACGCCGGCCGCGCGGCTGGCTGCATGGCCGGCTGTGTGGCCGGCCGGGGGCCGGTTGCGTGGCCGGCCGGGGGACGGCTCCGGGAGCGGTCGCCGTGGGGCCGTCGGCGACACTGGAGGTCGGGGACACTGGGGGTCGGGGCGTGACCGGCTCCGCGGGCGGGTCGCCCCGTGATCGGACGGAGATCTTTCGGCGATGGGCATGTTCTCCTGGCTGCACCGACCCGGGCGTCGATCCGGTTCATCGGGGGACGCGTCGGGGTCGGGCGACGCGTCCGGATCGACCGGCCGGCGTTCCCGCACCCGGGTGTCGGACGACCTCGCCGAATGGGCCGCCCGGCGGCGCGGGGTCGAGGTCTACGTCGAGCCCAAGACCGCGGTCACCGGCACCAGCGTGGTGCTGGTCGCTCACGACGGCGAGTTCACCCGCCGCCGGATCTCGTCGCCGAAGGCCGCGCAGAAGTTCGCGCACGCCCACTCCTTGCCGATCTACGACGCGATGATCGTCGGCTATCCGCAGCGGATGCGTGACTACTCGCGCCGGCAGAACATCCTGCGCGAACGGGCGCAGCGTGAGGCTCTGGGTGACTGAGGACCGTGGGTGGCTGTTCCGCGGGTGGCTGAGCTGGGGTCGGTGGGTGCGGCGCGGGGTGGCCGCCGCGGGTGGCTGCGGCTGAGGTTGCCTGCGGCGGGGGCCGGCCGCGGCGGGGGCCGGCCGCGGCGAGGGCTGGCCCGGGGACGATCCGGTCGCTCCAGGCGACTTGATGTTCCCCGGGTGGGCTGGACCAGCGTCGGTGCTCGCGGCTGGGGGTGGCCGCGGAACGTCCGCTTGTGCTGGCCGAGGCGATGTTCCGCAGAACGCCTGCGTTGCCGCAGCATCACGCCCGCTCAGCGCACCCGCGGAACGTCTGCCGGTCCCAGGCGAGCCGATGTTCCGCGGTTCGGCTGAACCGGCGTTTGGTGGGTGCGCAGGTGGCTGAACCGGTGTCGGTGGGTACGGCGGGGGCTGACCTGGGGAAGATCCGGTCGCTCCGAGCGACTTGATGTTCCCCGGTGGCGCTGAGAGCAGCGTGCTGGCTGGAGCTGCGCTTGACCTGGGGAAGATCCGGTCGCTCCAAGCGAGGCGATGTTCCGCGGTTCGGCTGAACCGGCTTCTCTGGGTGCGGCTTGGGGGTGGTCGCGGAGCATCCGCTTGTGCTGGCCGAGGCGATGTTCCGCAGAACGCCTGCATTGCCGCAGCATCAAGCCCGCTCAGCGCACCCGCGGAACGTCTGCCGGTCCCAGGCGAGCCGATGTTCCGCGGTTCGGCTGAACCGGCTTCTCTGGGTGCGGCTTGGGGATGGTCGCGGAGCATCCGCTTGTGCCAAGCGAGGCGATGTTCCGCGGTTCGGCTGAACCAGCTTTTCCGGGTGCGGTCGGGGGTGGTCGCGGAGCATCCGCTTGTGCTGGGCGAGCCGATGCTCCGCAGCTCAGCCGCTCGGCCTTCGTAGCTGCGGCGAGGCGTGGGGTTGCGGAACCTCCGGCTGACACGGCTCGATGTTCCGCGGGCGGCGGCTTCAGCGGGGCCCGATGTCGGCGTCAGCGGGGCCCGATGTCGGCGTCAGCCGAGCGGCGATGTCGGCTCCAGCGAGCCGCGATGTCGGCTCCAGCGAGCCGCGATATCGGCTTCAGCGAACGGCGATGTCGGCCAGCGCGGCCAGCAAGGTGCGCACCGGGACACCCGTTCCGCCGGGGCCGGTATAGCCGTGGGCCTTGCCGTCGTTGAACGCCGGACCGGCCACGTCCAGGTGCGCCCATTGGACCCCGTCGGCGACGAACTCGGCCAGGTAATGCCCGGCCACCAGCATCCCCCCGGCCGGCTCGCCGGAGATGTTCTGCAGGTCGGCCAGCGGTGAGTCCAGGCCTTCGCGCAGGTGCTCGGGCAGCGGCATCGCCCAGCCCCCCTCGCCGACCTCCCGGGCCAGCTCGGCGACCCGGTCCCGCAGCTCCGGCGTACCCATCACGCCCATGGTCCGCTTGCCCAACGCGACGATCTGCGCGCCGGTCAGCGTGGAGGCCTCCAGCAGGTACTGCGGATCGTCCTCGCAGGCCCGGACGATCGCGTCGGCCAACACCAGCCGCCCCTCGGCATCGGTGTTGAGCACGTGCACGGTCTTGCCGGTCCGGGCCGATCTCGCGCGACCCAACGACGCGCCGCCATAGTGCCGCAGCACGTCACCCGGCCGGTACGCCGTCCCCGACGGCAGGTTCTCGGCCAGCGCCGCCGTGGCGATCACGGTGATCGGCAGCCCCAACCGGGCCGCGCCCAGCACCGTGGCGACAACCGCTGCGGCACCGGACATGTCGCTGGTCATCTGATCCATCTTCGGACCCGGCTTGAGCGAGATGCCGCCTGAGTCGAAGGTGATGCCCTTGCCGACCAGGGCGACGGTGGCCACCGACTTGTCGGGCGTGTAGCTGACCCGGACCAGTCGCGGCGGCCGGGACGAACCCGAGCCGACGCCGAGGATGCCGCCGTACCCGCCGCGGGCCAGGGCCTTCTCGTCCAGCACCTCGACGGCCAGGCCGGCCTTGCGAGCCGCGTCCGACGCCCGCGCGGCGAACTCGGCGGGATACAGGTCGTTGGGTGCGGAGTTGACCAAGTCGCGGGCGAAGGCGACCGACTCGGCGGCGATCACCGCCTGATCCAGGGTCTGCCGGACCGCCTTGTTCAGCGCCGGCACGGTCAACGCGATCGCTTCGACCGGCTCCGCGCCGGGCTTCTTGTAGGTGTCGAACACGTAGGCGCCCAACAGATGTCCCTCGGCCGCCGCGGCCTGGTCGACCAGCGACAGGGTGGACACCACCTTGCGCCGACCGGCCACCGTGCGGGACGCCACGCCGGCGGCCCGCCGGGTCCGCTCGCCCAGATCACCGCCGGCGTCGCGAGAGCCGGGAGCCGCGGCGGCGGGGCCGGGGGCGGCGCCGAGTCCGACGACGACCACCCGGTCCGCGGCAACCGCGTCGCGGCCTGGCAGCGTGGTCACCGAACCGCTCTTGCCGGTCGCTCCGGTGAGCGCCGCGTCGTCGACCAGCGCGGCGAATCGCGCGTCGGCCGCAACGGGTCCGTCGGAGCCCTGGAAGGCCCCGACCACCAGGGCGTCGGCCTTGGCGGTCAGCGGGTCGGCGGAGGTCAGGCTCAGGCGGGTCATCGGGCGGGAACTCCTCGACGGGTGCGGGGGTGGGTCGGCCGGGCAGGCCGAAGTCGTGATGTCGACCGTAGCCGCCGGGCGTGGTCGCCGACGTGGCCCGGCCGGCACCGGTCGGGTGTGCCGACGTGGCCAGGCACCGGCCGAGCGCTGACGTGGCCCGGCCGACCTGATCCGGCCCACCTGATCCGACATCGATCGGGTGTGCCGACGTGGTCCGGCACCGGTCAAGTGTGCTGACGTGGCCCGGTATCGATCGGGTGTGCCGCTGCGGTCGGGGGACACCCGGGGGTCGCCGCGGCAGCCGGACAGCCCGGCGGAGTGTGCGGGCGGGTTCCCGCAAGCTACGGTCGGCGGCATGGCCGACCGCGACAACGTCGACAACGCCGACAACGCCGAGGACGGCGCCGAGCTGCCCGGACCGCTGAAGCGTTCCCCGCTCGACGACCGGCACCGGGCCCTCGGCGCGACCATGGGCGCGTTCGGAGGCTGGGACATGCCGATCTCCTACGCCGGAGCCGGGGTGGTCGCCGAGCACACCGCCGTGCGCACAGCGGTCGGCGTGTTCGACGTGTCGCACCTGGGCAAGGCCACGGTCACCGGAAGTGGCGCGGCAGCGTTCGTCAACCAGTGCCTGTCCGCCGACCTGGACCGGATCCGGCCCGGCCAGGCGCAGTACACGCTGTGCTGTACCGGGGACGGCGGCGTGCTCGACGACCTGATCGCCTACCTCGTCTCGCCGGACGAGGTGTTCCTCATCCCGAATGCGGCGAACACCGCGGCGGTCGTCGCCGCACTGGCCGCGGCCGCCCCCGACGGCATCGAGATCCGCAACCACCACGCCGATTTCGGTGTGCTGGCGGTGCAGGGCCCGGCGTCGGCCGAGGTCCTCCAGGCGGTCGGGCTGCCCGCCGACCTGGACTACATGTCCTGGCGGGACGGCCTGCTGGACGGGCTGCCGGTGCGGGTGTGCCGGACCGGCTACACCGGCGAGCACGGCTACGAACTGGTGCCCGCCTGGGACGACGCCGGACCGGTGTGGGATGCCGTGCTGCACGAGGCCGGGTTGCGCGGCGGGCGGCCGGCCGGTCTGGGCGCCCGGGACACCCTGCGCACCGAGATGGGTTACGCGTTGCACGGTCAGGACCTGAGTCCAGCGATCACGCCCGTGCAGGCGCGGGTCGGCTGGGCGGTCGGCTGGCGCAAGCCCAGTTTCTTCGGCCGTGACGCCCTGCTGGTCGAGCGGGAGAACGGACCGCACCGGGCGTCCTGGGGATTGCTGGCCCTGGACCGCGGCGTGCTGCGCGGCCACCTGCCGGTGGTGGACGCGCAGGGCACGGTGATCGGGGAGACGACGTCCGGCACGTTCTCGCCGACGCTGGGGGTGGGCATCGCCCTGGCGCTGATCGACACCATCGCCGGCGTGCTGGAGGGCGACGAGATCGCCGTGGACGTGCGCGGCCGGAGAATGCGGGTGCGAGTGGTGAAGCCGCCTTTCGTGGCCTCGCACGTGCGCTGACTCGGCGTCGCCGGGACCGCCGAGGGCGATACTCGGACGTCCTACTATTTGCGATATCGTTGATCCATGACGACCTCCACCGCCGGAGCAACCCCCGCACCGACATTCCGGCGAGAACTGCATCCCTCGCCCACCAGTGTCAGCCGGCGGGACGAGATCCACGCGGCGCCCGGTTTCGGCCGCCACTTCACCGACCACATGGTGCTCATCGACTACGACCAGGGGCAGGGCTGGCACGACCCGCGGGTCGTGCCCTACGGGCCTTTCATGCTCGATCCGGCGACCATGGTGCTGCACTACGGGCAGGAGATCTTCGAAGGGCTGAAGGTCTTCTCGCAGGTCGACGGATCGCTGGCGGCGTTCCGCCCGGAGGCCAACGCGGCCAGGTTCAACCGCTCCGCCGACCGCCTCGCGGTGCCGCGCCTGCCGGAGGAACTCTTCCTCGGCGCCATCCGGGAGTTGCTGGCGGTGGACCGCGCCTGGGTGCCCACCGGCGAGGAGTCGTCGCTGTACCTGCGGCCGTTCGCGATCGCGACGGAGGTCGGGCTGGGAGTGCGCCCGTCCGCGAGCTTCCTGTTCAGCATCATCGCCTCGCCGGCCGGCCCGTACTTCCCCAGGGGAGTCGAACCGGTCAGCGTCTGGTGGTCCACCGAGTACGTGCGGGCGGCGCCCGGCGGCACCGGCGCGGCCAAGTTCGGCGGCAACTACGCGGCGTCGCTGGCCGCGCAGGCGCAGGCCTCGGCGAAGGGTTGCGATCAGGTCGTCTGGCTGGACGCCGTCGAACGGCGCTGGGTCGAGGAGATGGGCGGGATGAACCTGTTCTTCGTGATGGGTTCGGGACCCACCGCGGAATTGGTCACGCCCGAGCTGAGCGGGTCGCTGCTGCCCGGCATCACCCGCGATTCACTGCTGACGCTGGCCCGGGAGCTGGGCCACACGGCGACCGAGCGACGGATCTCCACGGACGAATGGGCCAAGAAGGTGGAGAGCGGCGAGCTGACCGAGGTGTTCGCCTGCGGCACGGCCGCCGTGATCACCCCGGTGGGTTCGGTGCTGCACGCCGACGGCGGATTCGACATCAACGGCGGTCAGCCGGGTCCTATCACCATACAACTGCGCAAGCAGTTGACCGACATCCAGTACGGCCGCGCGGTCGACACGCACGGTTGGATGACGAAGCTGGGCTGATCACCCAGCGGGGTGCGCAAACGCGACAAACGGCGCCGATCGGAATCGATCGGCGCCGTTGTCGCACGCTGCGGCGGTTCGGGTCAGCCGCGAACGACCTTGCCGGCCTTCAGACACGACGTGCAGACGTTCAGCTTGCGCACCGTGCCGGGGGCAACCTGTGCCCGCACCGACTGGATGTTCGGATTCCACCGGCGGTGGGTCCGCCGGTGCGAATGGGACACGCTCATGCCGAATCCCGGACCCTTGCCACACACGTCACACACGGCAGCCACGCCGAACACCCCTGTCACAATCCATGCGAGCGGCCGAACCGGTGTCACAGCGGCCGATCAGTGCAGTCGGAAACGACCCGGCGTCCGCCGGGCAACCATCCCAGGGTACTGACCGATCGCTGCGAGTCCAAACCGGCGCCACTGTGGCCGGGACGCCTGGCGTGCCGGGGCCAGCGGCGTCCGGGCGACGACGCCCGTATCGACAGATTCGCTCGGCAAGCACAACACGGATGAAGGTTTCCCTAGCCTGTACTTGACATAGGTAAGGCAAACCAACTTAAATCCGACGAATGCGTGCCGACGTGCGTTCGCCCCGCCGGCGACGTCCCCGAAATCCGCTGCGACGCAGCCTGATCGTCACCCACCGGTGGCTGTCGCTGGTGCTCGGCCTGGTGTTGCTGGTCATCACGACGAGCGGCGCGATCCTGCTGTACACCCCCGAGATCCAGCGGTGGCTCAACAGCGACGCCTACGCGGCCTCCGGTGGACCGACGGTGGTCAGCTTCCAGCAGGCGGCGGACACGGTCGCCGCGCGGTATCCCGACCTGGTGCCACAGGCGGTGATCGCCGAGCACGGCGTGCTGCGGGTCACCGACTTCACCTCCAGCGTCACCGTCGACCCGGCCACCGGCGCCGTGCTCGGCGAGGTGCACGAGATGCCCTCCTGGTGGGGCTGGCTGGAGAACCTGCACGAATGCGGGTTCACCTGCGACGACTACCCCGGCTACATCCCGGCGCTGAACGCCGAGGTGCCCGGCACCGGCTGGCTCGGCTTCGAGGACACCCCGGTGACGGTGGGCGGGCTGATCCTGGGACTGGCCGGATTGCTGCTGCTGTTCCTGGCCGTGTCGGGTCTGGTGCTGTGGTGGCCGAAGCCCTCCCGGTGGCGTACCTCCATGGCGGTGCGCTGGCGCAAGGGCCGGTTCGCCCGGGACACCGATCTGCACAAGGTGGTCGGCATGATCGCCCTGCCGTTGCTGCTGATCTGGGGCTTCACCGGCATCGGGTTCGAGTTCGGACCGGTGGAGCAGGCCTGGTACGCGGTCACCCCGGGCGACGAGCAGGAAGTCGAATGGCCGGTCGCCGCCGAGTCGGACACGCCCGACATCGGGATCGACGGCGCGGCGGCCGCGGCCGCCACCGCCGTGCCCGGCGGCACGGTGGTCGCCGTCCTGCCGCCGACCGCGGACGATCCGACCACCACCTACACGGTCTGGCTGGCCGCCGGCATCGACACGTACGAGCACAGCGACTTCCCGGGCAACGTCGGCGTGGGGGTCGACCCGCACACGGCCGAGACCACCGTGGCCTACGGCGCTCCGGACGAGGCGGTCGCGCAGACCCTCTGGGATTCGTGGAGCTACCCCGTGCACGCCGGGGTGGTGGTGAACGGCTGGTGGCGCCTGGTCTGGTTCGTCCTCGGCGTGACGCCGCTGGTGCTGGCCGTCACCGGCGTGTCCACCTGGTTGGTTCGGCGGGGGAACAAGCGCCGGCGCAAGCTGGCCCGCGCCGGTCGGGGGAGCGCCGGCGAGACCGCGCCGGAAGCCGTGCCGGACGACGACGTGCTCGACGAGGCGCTGGCTCCGACCGGTGACGTGCCAACGACCGCCGAGCCGGCCCGCACGCCGATCGCCGACGGAACCGCGCCCTCCGGTCCGTCGACCGGCCTGCCCCCGGCGGCACCGGCATGAAGGCCGGACTCACCGCCGCGGTCGCCGCCTACGGCGGCCTGATGGGCGTGCTCGGCGGCGTCAACGTGGTGCGTCGGCAGCGTCGACCCGATTGGTTGCAGGCCGGCGTCTGGAGCTTGCTGGGCCTGCTGCTGCTGCAGGCGGTGCTTGCCGCGGCGGCGCTGGTCGCCGGCGCCGGGCCGGCCCGGCCGATCCTGTTCGTCGCCTACCTGGTGGTGGCGGTCGGCCTGCTGCCGATCTGCGGCGCGCTTGCCCGGGGTCGGACGTCGTCGACTCGCGCCGACGTCGGGCTCGTCATCGCCGCCGTGGCCCTGCTCGTCGAATGGCGACTGGTCGTCACCTGGCGGTACGGGGATGCCTGACCGCCGCCGTCAGACGCTGTTGACTGCCCTGGGCGTGGCGTACACGGTGCTCGCGATCGCTGCGCTGGCCCGCAGCGGGTACCAGTTGGCCACCGGTGTGGCGTCCGGCCGGGCGACGGTCGCCGTCGTGCTGAGCGGCCTGTCCGGTGTCGTGTACCTGTGCGCCGCGATCGGCCTGCGCCGCGGGACGCCGGGGTCGCTGCGGCTCAGCCGGTGGTGCCTGGTGCTGGAGCTCACCGGTGTGTTGTTGGTCAGTGGCGCCGAGCTGATCGTCGGCGGGTTCGGCCGGTCCACGGTGTGGTCCGGTCTGGGCATCGGGTACGGCTTCGCGCCGCTCGTCCTGCCCACCCTGGGCCTGTGGCTGCTGTGCGGGCAACGGGCTCGCGGAGCCGACCACACCGCGGAGGCGGCGGTCGGCTCGCGGGTCGACGGATGAGTCGCCGGACGTCCGGGCACCATGGGGGGCATGGCCACGCTGGATGCCGACCTGGTTCGACGGTGGTTCGACCGGCTGAGCCGGCAGGACCTCTCGGTGATCGCGTACTGGGGCGTGCGGCCCACTGACCAGGAGCAGGCCGCCATCGACGAGGGCTTCGCCGGCATCGACTGCGCGATCCGCGATCTTCCCCGGCCGGCCCCGGTGCTGGAGCTGACGCAGACGCCGGCGCGGATGCTGCGCGACTACCTGGCCGGGTTCGCGGCCGGAATCTCGGAAACCCGCCGGCTCCTGTCCGTGGATCCGCCGGTCGACCTGATGGGCGGCGTCGATCCGGGTGCCGCGGCCGAGGGGGCGCTGGCGCTGGCCGCAGGGCTGAACGCCGCGGCGGCCGCGATGGACGAGCGGGCACCCAGCCGGCCGGCATCGGTGGCTCACCGCGAGCCGACCGCCGCCGAGTCGGCCCGCTCGGCGGGAGTGGCGGCGGCGGAACTGGTGGTCAACGGTGCGGATGTGCATCGGGTGGCTGCCCTCGCCGCGGGTGCCGCCGTCAACGGATGGCGGATCGGCCTGCCCGACGACCCGGCCGACCGTGCGGACTACCGCACCAAGGCCCTCGTCGGGATGTTGCTGGTGGCGCTCGAACTGGAGTCGCGCGACCCGCTGCCACCGGCCCGGCCGGCGGTGTGCGGGGCGATGCCGGGCGAGAACCGGGGCACCGCTTTCCTAGCCGAGATCACCTGCACGATGCATGTCGACCGGGACGCGATGGCCACCCTCAGCGGGGAGCTGAATCGGCTGTGCCGGGAGGTGGCCATCTGGCCCACCGATGGGCCGCCCGCGTTCCACCTGCACACCGACCGGCCCGGCGAGGTGGTCGAACAGCTCTATGCCAGCGGGGTGCCGTTCGACCTGCAGATCACTCGCCTCGACGGATTCGGCCCGAGCCGAGGTTGAGGCCCGGAGTTGTCCACATTCGCGGAGGGTCGGCTCCGCACTGTCGGCGGGTCCGGCCAAGATGGTGGCGAACCGCCAAGGCAGAGCAGTGAGGACGCACAACGGTGGAACGGATCGGGCTGGACACACCGCTGCGGGGCTTGGTCGGCGCGCGAACCGCGACCCGCCTGCGCGAGAAGCTTGAGCTGACCACCGCCGGGGACCTGCTGCGCTATTACCCCCGCAAGTACGACCAGAGGGGCAGGTTGACCGACCTGGCCAAGCTGGTGGTGGGGGAGCGGGCGACCGTGTGGGGGCGGGTCGTCCGGGTCACCGAGCGTGACTTGGGGTATCGGGGGCCTCATCGCGGCGGGGGCCGCGGAAACGGGCGTGGACGGCCGGCCGTCAAGCACATCACCAACGTGGTGATCGGCGACAGCTACCGCCAACTCACCTGCACGTTCTTCAACCAATATCACTGGGCGAAGGTATTGCCGCCGGGTACCGATGCGATGTTCTCCGGCAAGATCACCCAGTTCCAGGACAAGCTGCAGATGAGCTCGCCCTCGGTGGCGGTCCTGTCCGACGGCCGGGGCGGTGGGCCCAGATCGGAAAGCGACCTGATCGAGATCGTCGAATCGTTCCCAGGCGGGGTCATCCCGGTCTACCCGCTGGTCGACGGCATCACTCAGGCCGTGCTCCAGGGCGCGGTCCGTGTCGTGCTCGATTTAGAGCCGGTCGTCGACGACCCGGTGCCGGAAGTGCTGCTGGCCGAGCACGGGTTGATCGACCTGGGTACGGCGCTGCGCGACATCCATCGACCGCGCGACCAGAACCACCTGACCAATGCACAGAAGAGGCTGCGTTACGACGAGGCGCTGTCCGTGCAACTGGTGCTGGCCCGGCGTCGCGAGCAGGCGCGGAACTTTCCGGCGGAGCCGTGCCCGCGGCTCGCCGGCGGTCTGCTCGACGCCTTCGACGCGGGCCTGCCGTTCGAGCTGACCGATGGGCAGCGGAAGGTCGGCGAGACCATCGCCAGGGACCTGGCGACCATCCACCCGATGAACCGGCTGCTGCAGGGCGAGGTCGGCTCGGGCAAGACGGTTGTCGCCCTGCGAGCGATGCTGCAGGTGATCGATTCGGGGCGGCAGGCCGTCATGCTCGCCCCCACCGAGGTGCTGGCCGCCCAGCACGCCCGCTCGCTGCGGGACGTGCTCGGACCGTTGGGCCGTGGTGGAGAACTGGGTGCGCCGGCCGAATCGACGGCGATCACCCTGCTCACCGGGTCGCTGTCGACGCGGGCGCGCAAGCAGGCGCTGGCGACCATCGTGTCCGGTCAGGCGGGCATCGTGGTCGGCACCCACGCCCTGCTGTCCGAGGGCGTGTTCTTCGCCAACCTGGGCCTGATCGTCGTCGACGAACAGCACCGATTCGGCGTCGAGCAGCGACATGCCTTGCGTACCAAGCATCCCGACGGTAACCCGCCGCACGTGCTGGTGATGACGGCGACCCCGATCCCGCGGACCGTGGCCATGACCGTCTTCGGCGACCTGGACACCTCCACGCTGGACGAGCTGCCGCGGGGGCGGTCCCCGATCGGCACCACGGTGGTGCCCGCGGCGGACAAGCCCGCGTGGGTGGAGCGGGCCTGGCAGCGGATCCGGGAGGAAGTCGCCAAGGGTCATCAGGCGTATGTGGTGTGCCCCAAGATCGGCGACGAGTCGGGCGAGGCCGGCGAATTGTCCGAGGACGGCACGGTGCTCGACCCGGACGCCGATCCCGCCGAGGAGGAGACCGCCCGGCGGCCGCCGTTGGCGGTCACCCAGGTCGCGGCGATGCTGCGGGACGGACCGCTGGCCGACCTGCGGCTCGGTGTGCTGCACGGCCGTCTCGCGGCGCCCGAGAAGGACGAGGTGATGTCGGCCTTCGCCCGTGGCGACCTGGACGTGCTAGTGGCAACGACGGTGATCGAGGTCGGCGTGGACGTGCCCAACGCCACCATGATGGTGATCATGGATGCCGAGCGGTTCGGCATGTCCCAGCTGCACCAGCTGCGGGGGCGGGTCGGCCGGGGTCAGGCGCCGGGCATCTGCCTGCTGGTCAGCGAGGCGCCGGAGGGAACCCCGGGCCGGGCGCGGCTGGACGCGGTCGCCGCCACCACCGACGGTTTCGAGTTGGCCGAGGCCGACCTCGAACTGCGTCGCGAGGGCAATGTGCTCGGCACCGCGCAAGCCGGCAGGTCCACCGCGTTGCGCCAGCTGTCGCTGCTGCGGGACCGGGACATCATCGAGCAAGCGCGCGGGGACGCCGCCGGGTTGGTCGGGGACGACCCGGACATGTCTCGGTGGCCTGGGTTGGTTGACATGGTGTCTGCGGTGATTGGTGAGCAGGAGCAGGACTACCTGGACAAGGGGTGAAGTCGTGTACAAGGGAGGACAAGAGGGTGGCTGGCGAACGCACCTGCCAGTACACCCAGGAGTAAGAGTACCGTTTTCCGGGTCAGTTTCTCAGGTTCGTGCCGCGCTGAGCGCACCTGTGATGCGGATGTCGGGGCCTTCGTGACGCACTCGGGGCGGGTGCGTCACGAAGGCCTCGGCTACTCCAAATGCCAGTGTCGGTGGCTTCGTTTACCGTGATCCCAACTCGAGCGCGACGTGCGCTCGGCGCACAGGGGGAGGACCAATGTCGTTCAATCTTGCCGATCTTCGCGACGCCGTTGCTGGTGGCGCCGCCGGAGTGCGCGCCATCACCGAGCTGGAACCGCTCGCCGGTCCGCGAACGAAGGTGGCACCGCCCACCTACGCGACCGCGGATAGCGCAAAGACCAAGTACGCGACCGAGCAGCGTCGTACCGGTGACAGCGAAGCCCCAGAGGCGGACGCAGTCGTCCTCAGTTCGGTTGCTGCACAAGCGAACTGGGCTGAAGAGGCGCTGCTGTCCGCCATCCGAAGCGACGAGATCCAGGTCCCGTTGACGTCGGTCGATTTCGGAACCGATCCGGAAACTGCGCGCTACGGCCGGATCTCAGACCTGCAATGCCCGCATAGAGTGTTCGACGCGCTGATTCGCGACTCGACGCTCGATGGCGTGTTCTTCAGGCTCAGTCCCATCGGGCGCTCGATCACCGATGCCACTCCGGCGAATGCGGCCGCGCTCTTTCATCATGCACCGGCCGCGCTGTTGTTCGGCGCATGGGATTCGACTGGTCCGCGGGGCGGCCTAGGCGCCAAATACGAGCGTGCCTACACCTCGGAGATCGTCGCCACCGGAATCTCAGTGGGTGTGCGGACCGCTTCCCGGCTCGACCCCCTCGGCATCGAGAAGAAGGCTGGCCCGGTCTATCGCACCAAGGACCACTCGTGGTCCCTTAATCCGGCGGACGGAATCCCCAGCGGGAAGCAGGGCCCGGCTCCGCTGGACCCCTCGGAGGTGAACCACGGCAATATCGCGCCCTCCATCGATGCGAAGGCGGGTGGCATCACGGCTGACAGCATCGAGGCCACTACCGTTGTCTCCTTTATTCAGCTC
Source organism: uncultured Actinomycetes bacterium (assembly GCA_964497705.1). Taxonomy (GTDB): domain Bacteria; phylum Actinomycetota; class Actinomycetes; order Mycobacteriales; family Nakamurellaceae; genus Nakamurella. Next base: position 62,946 of record CAZCEH010000028.1, read on the forward strand.
CGCAGGCTGCGATTCCCCACCGATCCCGCCGGGGCGCCGTATCCGCCCGATCAGGTCCCTGCCATCGAACTGGCCGCACGGACCGCGGTCGCGGCGCTCGGCATCTGTGCAGCGATACTTGCTTTCGACATCGGGTTCGACCTCCGGTCCCGGTGCGTGCTCGTGCCCACCGATAACCTCGGGTTCGAACTCGTCGGCCCAGGTGGTGCGCGGACACCCTTCTCCTTGACCCGAGCTGAGGCGATCACCCTGCTGCGGGACGCTGCCAAGGCTGCTGCCGCCGCGGGCATCGGTTGGCGAGGCGACGAGCTGACCCTGCAACCGACGCCCCACCTGACCGAACTGCTCAAGCGCAGCATCGGGATCTCGCTGGCCGAACCGGTTGATCAGCCATGACGACCATTCGGGTCCGGTTATTGACCGGGCGATATACGGCTGGTCCAGTTCTCGAGTGGCCGCCTCACCCGGTGCGGCTGTTCTACGCCGCCGCCGCGGCCTGGGGCGAGAGTGGCGGTGACCCTGCAGAGCGGGCGGCCCTGCTCTGGTGGGAGAACCTGCGACCGCCGACCATCGTGTGCAGCGGACCAGCCGACGTCCTGTTCAGGGACGATGTGCCCCACTTCGTACCCATCAACGACGTGGCGGTCGCCCGGAACCTGCACGGGCTGGGTCCGCGGATCTCCGACGCTGAGCACCAGCGGGATGTCGCAGCCGACGGGAAGGAGCGAGCCAAGGCGGCACGGGCACTCGCATCGCTGGAGAAGAAGGCTGCCCAAGACAGCGCCAAGGCTGCACAACCGCGCGGCGGCGCGTCCACTGACCTGGGCATCATGCCCGACAATCGCCCCAAACAGCTTCGGACGTACCCCACCGTGCGTCCGGACAATCCCGTCATCGACTACCGGTGGCCCGACGACGACGTGCCCGTCGACATGGTCGTACCGCTGTCCAAGCTGCTCGGACGAGTCGGTCGACTCGGTCATTCATCGACGTTCGTCCACTGCGAGTTGACACTCGTGACCGATGAGTCCCTGGACGCCACCGATGAGATCGACAGTGCCGACTTCCCCCCACGGGCTCTGCTCGTTCCGGACGCCGATGGAGGCGAGGTCCTGCGTATACAAGCGGCTGACCTGCTCGACGAGCTGGAGATCGAGTTCGAGACGCACCGCGGTCGGGCTCCACGCCGCCTGCCACACGGGTCGGCCGCCTATCGGTGGTCGGACGACCGAGTCGTTGCGGAACCCGAGCCCTGGGAGCGGTCCGATGACCAATGGTTGATCATGGAGGTCGAAAGTTCCGCTGCTCGCACCCGCTGGGAGCGGCCAGGTGTTCAACCGACCGTCAACGTCGGCCGGACAGCGGAGCTCACCCGGGCGGTTCGGGGTGCGCTGCTAAGCCATTGTCGCGAGCCCATCCCACCGGTGCTGTCCGGGCATCGGGGCGATCGGCCGAACAACGATCCGCACGCCCTGATCCTGGCGCTGCCCAACGCGGGCAACACCCGCAGCGACGGCAGCATCAGCGCCGTGGTCCTGGCCGTCCCGGCGGCGATCAAACCCGACGATGTCGTGACGATCGAGGAGGCGGTCGGTCGATGGCTCGATGCCGGTGGTGAGGTCTGGTTCGGCAACCGTGCGCTTCGGGTCCAGCCGCCTCGTTTCGATGCGGGAACCACGGGTTTCGACGAAAGACGGTACACGACCACCCGGGCGTATTGGGCCCGGCCGAGCCGGACCTGGACAACCGTCACACCGATCGCCCTGGATCGCTTTCCCCACGCCCTGCGTCGCAGCGGCCCGGTCGACTTCACCGCGTTCGACGAGGAAATCGCGGAACTCGTCGGCAGGGCCTGTACTCTCCGCGGACTGCCTGTGCCGCAGGCAGTCCGAGCGATTTCCGGATCGCCGTTGGTCGGTATCCCACCGGTCAGGAGCGGCGCCGGCGGTAAGGCCGGGTTCCCGCCTTACCGCACGGAAGGCTCGAGGCAGGTCCGCTTCACAACCCACCTTCAGGTGACGTTCGAGCGTCGCGTTCGCGGACCTCTGGTGCTTGGCAGTGGACGGCACTTCGGTTACGGCTTGTTCCTGCCCAGCGACCGCCGGCGCGGCGAATCATGAGCGAGAGCCTGGACGGCGCCGACTTCGATCGGTTCTTTCGAGCGGTTCGGACCGGTGTCGATCTGCCAACGGCCGAGCAGCTGGCAGCCGCCCCCGGCCCTTTTTCTTGGCAGCAACGTCTCGTCGACGAGTTGCTCAACGGTAGCCCGGACGGTCGCGAAGCTGGCCGGTGGCCGGGTTTGTTGGACCTGCCCACCGGCTCGGGCAAGACCGCCACGATTGATATTGCGTTGTTCGTGCTGGCCTGCCGGGACGATGCACCGCGCCGCATCGTTTTCGTCGTGGACCGGAGGGTGGTGGTTCAACAGGCGGCGACCTGGGCGAACAAGCTCATCAAGCAGCTGAACGATGCCTTGGGCAAGCCAGCGAAGGCCGATCCGATCGTCCACGCGGTCGCTGAACGGCTGGCCGCGAAGGCCGCTCCGCTGCCACCCCGTTCAGCTGGGCGGAAGGCAGTTGTCGCGGCGGAGCTACGCGGCGGCGTCGCCGCCGATCCGGCCTGGGCGCAGCGGCCCGATGTGCCGACCATCATCACGTCCACGGTGGATCAGGTTGGCTCGAGGCTCCTCATGCAGGGCTACGGGGTGTCGGACTCGATGCGGCCCGTGCATGCCGGGCTGCTCGCCCACGATGTGCTGTTCCTGCTCGATGAGGTCCACCTGTCCCAGCCTTTCGCTGACACCCTCGACGCGGTGAGGAGGTACCGCATGCGGACGAGCGACTCAGTCTGGCCGGGTCAACTGAATCGGTGGCAGGTGGTCCAGCTGTCCGCGACCCCACGACACTCGACGATCCCGTCAGAAGATGCTACAAAGCAACGATTCTCGCTCACCGCGGCTGATCGGTCAGGCGTGCTGGGCCAACGCCTGACCGCTCACAAGCCGGCCCTGGTGCTGTCCGGGCCGAAGGGCCGGGGAGCCGAGCGGCCCGACGACGCCATGGCACGCCTCCTGGCGGAGCAGGCATTGTCGGTGGCCAAACATGCGGAGAATCCGTCGGTGATCGGGGTCGTCGCCAACCGCGTCGCCATCGCCACCGCCGTTGCCCGCCGTCTGGAACGGGCGTTCGACCGTGTTGAGTCCTCCCAACCACCGGAGGTCCTGCTGTTGACGGGGCGAATGCGCCCGTTCGAACGGGACCAGGTCCTGACGGAGTGGTTGCCTCAGGTCTGCACCGGTCGTGACCGCCAGAGTCTGAAGCGCGATGTGTTCGTCGTCGGCACTCAGTCGATCGAGGCCGGCGTCGATTTCGATCTGGACGCGCTGGTCACCCAGGCTGCGTCGCTCGACGCACTCAAGCAGCGGTTCGGGCGGGTCGACCGCCAGGGGAATCTCGCCGCCGGCGGCCGAGCCAGCTCGAACGTCATCGTGTGTTCGGCGCCATCGCGCCAGGCGGGTCCAGATCCGGTGTACGGCGATGCGCTGGCGGTGACCGAGAAGTGGCTGCTGGGCAACGGTCAGGTCGATTTTGGAATCGATCATTTGGTAGTCGAGCAGGACGTGCGGGTAAACGGGTGCGCGGAGCCACGTCACGCCCCGGTTCTCTTGCCGACCCACCTCGACGGGTGGGCCCAGAATCCGACACCACATTTCGCGCCAGAGGTCGCCGCCTGGCTGCACGGCCCGGACGCCGAGTCCGACCCCGATGTCTCCGTGGTCTGGCGAGACGATCTGGTCGGTCGCGATACCGTCTTCGTTGCGGCCATGCTGGACGCCGTGGCGATCCGATCCGACGAAGCAGTGGACGTTCCGCTCTCGCATGTTCGCGCATGGCTTCGACGCCGGTCGGCCGACGATCTGGCCGACGTGGAGGGTGTCACGGCTGGCCCCCCGCAGAGTGGATCAGCGTCGGCGCCGCGTCGCTTCCTGGTCGTCACACCGGACGGCACTGTGACCGGAGGGCGCCCCTCCGCGGTGAGGCCGGGCGACACCGTGATCGTCGATGAGGCGGAGGGCGGCCTGACCATGGGCAGTTGGGATCCGTCCTCCACCGCGCCCGTCGTGGACGTTTCTGCGGTGCCGCGACTTTCGTCTGCCGGCGACTCCAGCCCACCACCCGCGCGACTCGACCGGGTTCTCGCGGAGGCCGAGGAGTTCGCCGCGGGTAGACGCACGATCCAGGTCGAAGACGCGGACAGGGTCTACGAGTGGGTGGCAAGTTGTCCCACGCTGGCGACCGATCCGGATCTCCCCCCGGCCACCGTCGTCGATGTCCAGGGCTGGATCGAAAGTATGCCGGGGATGCTGCGTGACGTTGTCGACAAAGCAGCCGGCACCGAGTATGTGCACCTGCGGGCTGTGCGTCATCTCCACAAGGAGAAGACACTCCAGCTCATCGAGATCCCCAGCCGGGACGAATCTGGAACCTCGGTGCTCGCACCTATAGCCTCGGCGAAACGCGCTCCGAACTCGGACCGTGAGTCGAGTTCGACCATAGGCCGCCGGGTGGCGCTGGAGGTGCACAGCGACGATACCGCCACATGGGCGGCCGGATTCCTCCGCGCCGTTGGTGTGGCGGAGAGCGATATCGCCGAGCATCCGGTCACGATCGCCGCGCGCTACCACGACATCGGGAAGGCCGATCGCCGGTTCCAGCTGCAGTTGTGGGAGGGCCGCATCAACGGTCAGCTCCTAGCCAAGTCGGCGATTCCTGCGGACGACTGGAGGCGACGCCGCGCCGCGCAAGTCAACTCCGGTTATCCCCGCGGGGCCCGGCACGAACTGCTCAGTGCTGCAATGCTCCGCGACTCGCGGCTGATGGAGCGGCCCGATGCCGCGCTGATTGCGCACCTCGTGGCATCCCATCACGGGCGAGGGCGCCCGTTCGCTCCCGCACTCCGCATCGCGGACGACGGCGATCCGGGGAACCAAGACGTGCCGATTGGTGATGTCAAGTTCAGGACCGGTCCGCACAACATGATCTCGGTCGGGTCGCCGGTGGCCGAATGGTTCTGGCAGAGCCTGCGTGAGCAAGGTTGGTTCGGGAACGCCTGGCTCACAGCAGTGCTCCGGCTCGCAGACCACCAGGCGAGTCAGCATCCGTCCCAAGTCGTCGAAGGGGACAGCGATGGTTGATCAAGCGCTCCGACTCACTGCCCTGCAAGCGAGGAATCCGCTGGGATTCCTCGCGGCCGTGGGCACGCTGGAGGTAGCTGCCCGATTCTGGCCCGAGGCGCGGCTGCAGTGGTCGGGTTCGCTGAATCCACGGGCGGTGCTCACGGGCGTGAGCATCGAGGACCTGCATGCCGCGGTGTCTCGCGATCAAGCTGACGTCGCCGACAGTTCGATTCTCAGCTGGTCAATCAACGGATCGCTACTGACCGATCTTAAGATGTCCGGGCTCGAACTGAGCGCCTGGGCTAAAGATATCCAGGCCGACGTGCTGGGTTCGCCAGATCGAGACTGGTTGTCGGATCTGTGGTGCGGACTGGTCAGTGAGGCCGGGCTCGACAACAACAGAATGAGCAAGCCCACGCACTTCCACTTCACCGCCGGCCAGCAGAAGTTTCTGGTCATGGTTCGTGAACTTGCCAGGACCCCTTCTGAGCGATTCGACGAGGCGTGGTTCGGCCCGTGGCGGATGGACTCGCCGGCGCCGGTGCTGGGATTCGACAACCGGGAAGAACGAGCGTTCGCGCTCCGCGCGATCAACCCAGCCAGCGAGAAAAAGCTGGGAGTTCCCGGTGCGGACTGGCTCGCCTTCCGCGGCCTGGCCATGTATCCGACGGCCACGTTCAAGGGACGGCTTCGGACTCGCGCCTGTGAGGCTGCCTGGAAGGAGTCGGAGTTTCGATGGCCGGTCTGGACCCAGCCGCTCTCGCGAGACACCGCGAAGTCGCTGCTGGGCGATCCACGCTTGGTAGGAGGATCAACCGTCAATCGACGCGACAGCGGGAACCAGCTAACCCAGCGCACCCTTGAACGTGTCTATGCAGCGCCGATCCGCCGCACTGACCAGGGCGGATATGGCAGCTTCGGCCCGGCGCGGGTCCTCGTCGAATCGGTCCGATGACCACCGACGGCGCAGACCAGAATCTGCTCGCCGCCCGGATGTTGAACGAGTATGTCTATTGTCCGCGGCTGTTCTATTTCGAATGGGTCGACGACCGATGGGCCGACAGCGCCGATACGGAGCACGGCCGTTTTACTCATCGGGCAGTCGACAAACCTGTCGGTGCGCTTCCGGATCCGGAGGTGGAAGGCTGGCTCGGCCAGGCACGGTCGATCCGGATCGAGGACCCTGAGTTGGGCTTGGTCGCTGTCCTCGATCGGGTGGAGTTCTCCGATGGCACCACGGTCCCTATCGAGGTGAAGAGTGGCCGTCCGACGCTCGCGGGTGGTCCGTGGCCGGCAGACCGCATCCAGGTGCTGGTGCACGTGGTCCTGCTCCGCCGACGTGGTTTCGACGTGCCCTCGGCCGTCATTTACTACGCGGCGACCAACCAGCGTGTCGACGTGGAGATACCTGAGGACGTCGAAGAAGAGATACGGGCACTGGTCGTAGAGGCGCGAGTGACGGCTGGCCAATTGCGACCGCCGCTGCCCCTCGTGAGCAGTCCTAAATGTCCTCGGTGCTCATTGGTCGGCCTTTGCCTGCCCGATGAGACCAACACGCTCCTCGAAAGAGCGGAACTGCCACCACGGAAGATTCTGCCTAGAGACCCGGCCCACCGACCCGTATACGTGACCGAGCAAGGCTCGTTCGTTGGTGTGAAGGGCGGCCGTCTGCAAGTGAAACGCGACGGTGATCTCATCGCCGACGTACGGTTGATCGACGTCTCGCATCTGGCGATCTTCGGAAGGGTTCAGGTTTCGACCGAGGCGATGGCCCGCCTGTGGGATCGCGGCTGCGCGGTCCTGTGGTTCTCCTTCAATGGATGGCTTCGCGGATGGGCCACCGGCGAGCCGTCGAAGTACGTGGAACTGCGCCTGCGGCAGGTGATTGCACACGGCCAAGGTGCGTTCACCATCGCCCAGCGCATGATCGAAGGAAAGATCGCGAACCAGCGAACCCTACTGCGACGCAACTCGCGCGGCGACGTCTCGAAGGTGGTCGGGCAGCTTGATGCCCTGCGTGCGCAGGTCGCCGGGATCGAATCCTCGGAGAGCCTACTGGGTGTCGAGGGCACCGCTGCTCGCTTGTACTTCAACCAGTTCGCAACGATGCTCACCGAGCGGAACGCTGCGTTCGCGGAGCACTTCGACGTGAACGGCCGCCAACGACGACCATCACCGGATCCGGTGAACGCGACACTGAGCTTCTGCTATGGCCTGCTGGTCAAGGATCTGGTCGCAACTTGCCTCGCCGTGGGGCTCGATCCGTTCATCGGTGTGTTCCATCGCCCACGATTCGGCAAGCCAGCCCTGGCCCTCGACCTCGCGGAGGAGTTTCGGCCGCTGCTGGCCGATTCGGTCACCATTGGCCTGTTCAACAACGGTGAACTCACCTCGAGAGACTTCATGCAAAGCAGCCGAGGGGTCTTCCTGACCCCGGAGGCGCGCAAGCAAGTGGTCAGGGCATACGAACGCCGACTCGACGTGGAGATCCAACACCCGGTGTTCAAGTACACCATCAGTTACCGAAGAGTCATGGACGTCCAGGTCCGGATTCTCGCGGCGGTGTTCATTGGCGAGATTCCCGAATACACCGCGATGGTGACTCGCTGATGTCGCGGCGTCGATACCTGATCGCGTACGACATCTGCGATGACCGAAGGCTCCGAAGAGTCATCAAGATCATGGAGTCCTACGGCGAACGGCTCCAATATTCCGTGTTCCTGTGCGACCTGAGTCAGATGGAGGTCGTACAATGGCGTTCGGATATCGTTCCGGCGATCAATGTCAACGAGGACTCGGTGGTATGCATCGATCTTGGAGCGTTGGGGGCGACGGCAGCGATGACATTCTTTGGACGATCGCGCCGACTCCCTGCGAGCGGACCCACCATCGTGTGACGCTAGCCTTCGAGCGGCAGGTTGGTCGCCTACACGCGCTTGAGCGCTCGTGCGCAGGTCAGACGTAGTGTCGTGAAGCTTGACAACTGGACAGAGACTGGACAAGCGATCGAAAGGACGGACCGCTCGCAAGGCGGTCCGTCCTTGCAGGTCAGCCGGTGTAGAATTGCGGAGCTCCATCACCGATCTCTCGGGATCGGCCACATTGCAGC
>CAZCEH010000029.1:0-64966 GCA_964497705.1 uncultured Actinomycetes bacterium
CTCGTCCGGGTCGTCCGCCGGCTCGGGCTCGACCGGCTCGGACACGGGTTCGTCGGCGGCGTTCGTGATCGTCGGCACCGATTCGTGGAAAGTGGACGTCTCGGTGGACTCCGCGCAGATCGGGCTGCTGGCGGTCGGCGACCAGGCGCAGCTGACGGCGGAGAGCTCCAGCGATCCGTTGTTCGGCACGATCAGCTCGGTCGGGTTGATCTCCACCTCGACAGGTTCGACGGCGAGTTACCCGGTGGAGGTGACGGTCACCGGCTCGCCGGCCGGGCTGCACGACGGCGAATCGGTCACGGTCAGCCTGATCTACCAGCAGGTCACCGACGTGCTGACGGTGCCCAGCGCCGCCGTCCACACCGAGAACGGGCAGACAGCGGTCACCAAGGTGTCCGGTGACCAGCAGGTGTCCACGCCGGTGCAGACGGGCGAGACCGACGGCACCAATACCGAGATCACCTCGGGTCTGAACGAAGGAGACGAGGTGCTGGTCACCGTGACGATCGGTGGTGGCACCGGGAACCGTTCCGGCAGCGTGGGTTTCCCGACCGGTGGCGAGTTCCCCGGCGGTGGCCAACTACCGGCCGGCGGCCAACTACCCGCCGGCGGCTTCGGGGGCGGCAACTTCCCGCAGGGCGGGCCCAGTGGCGGCTGAGATGTCCTGGACAGGAAGCGATCTGACTGTCACCGAGCCGTTCGTTCCGGTCGGCGCCCATCGTCTCGGCGGAGCGGCCGCCATGGCCGACGCCACCCCGGTGATCGAATTGCGGGGGGTGGAGAAGGTCTATACGACGGGCAGTGTGCAGGTGCGCGCGTTGCAGGGGGTGAGTCTGCGGATCGATCGGGGTGAGTACGTGGCGGTGATGGGGCCGTCGGGGTCGGGTAAATCGACGTTGATGCATATTTTGGGATGTCTGGATGTGCCGACGGGTGGGCGGTTCTTATTGGAGGGTGAGGATGTCGGCGAGATGGACGAGGTCGATTTGGCGCGGGTGCGGAATCGGCAGATCGGTTTCGTGTTCCAGCAGTTCAATTTGTTGCCGTCGTTTTCGGGGTGGCGGAACGTGGAGTTGCCGTTGACGTATGCCGGGGTTTCTCGGGATGAACGGCGGGTTCGGGCGATGGCTGCGTTGGAGCGGGTCGGGTTGGGTGACCGGGTGGCGCATCGGCCGGGAGAGTTGTCGGGTGGTCAGCAGCAGCGGGTGGCGGTGGCGCGCGCATTGGTGACTGATCCGGCGTTGATCTTGGCGGATGAGCCGACGGGGAATTTGGATTCGGTGTCGACCGAGGATGTGTTGGGATTGTTCGACGAGTTGCACGCGTTCGGTCGGACGGTCGTGTTGATCACGCACGAGGCGGAGGTGGCTCAGCGCGCGCGGCGGGTGATCCGGGTGCGGGACGGTCGGGTCCTGTCCGATGAGCCGGGGCGCGTGTCGTGAATTGGTTGGAGACGCTTCTTACCGGTTGGGCGGCGATTGTCTCGCATCGGCTGCGGTCGATGTTGACGATGTTGGGGATCTTGATCGGTATTGCGGCGGTCGTGTTGACGGTCGGGTTGGGTTTGGGCAGTCAGCAGGAGGTGGGTGCTCAGATCTCGTCGTTGGGTAGCAATTTGTTGATCGTGTCGCCGGGTAGTACGACCAGTACCTCCGGGGTGCGGGGCGGGTTCGGGTCGGCGTCGACGTTGACGGTCGGCGACGCGCAGGCGTTGGCGTCGTCGGTGGCGGCGCCGGACATTTCCGGGGTGGCGGCGGTGAAGAACTCGTCGTTGTCGTTGACGGCGGGGTCGACGAACTGGACGACGACGGTGGTGGGTACGTCGCCGTCGTGGTTGCAGGTGCGGGCGCGGACGGTGGAGTCCGGTCGGTTCCTGACCGATGAGGATGATGCGGACGAAGCCGCGGTGACGGTGTTGGGGTCGCAGACGGCGACGGAATTGTTCGGTACGACGAATGTGGTGGGTCGGTCGGTGACGATCAACGGGATCGATTTCACCGTGGTGGGGGTGTTGGCGTCGGCGGGGTCGGACAGTTCGTCGAATCTGGATGATCAGGCGTTGGTGCCGTTGTCGACGTCGGCGAACCGGTTGGTGGGCGGGACGAACAGGAATTCTGTCTCCACCATCTATCTGGAGGCGGCGTCGACGGATCAGTTGTCGGCGGCGTATCAGGAGGCGCAGGCGTTGCTGTTGAATCTGCACGGGATCACTTCGGCGGTGTCGGCGGATTTCTCGATCGCGAATCAGCAGTCGTTGCTGGCGACGGCGACGTCGGTGTCGCGGACGTTGACGATCTTGTTGACCGGCGTGGCGGCATTGTCGTTGTTGGTAGGGGGGATCGGGGTCATGAACATCATGTTGGTGTCGGTGACGGAGCGGACCCGGGAGATCGGGCTGCGCAAGGCGTTGGGGGCGCCACCGGGGGCGATTCGTCGGCAGTTTCTGGTGGAAGCAGTGGTCCTCGGACTGGGTGGTGGGATTCTGGGCGCGGCTTTGGGTATCGCGTGCGCGTTGATTCTGCCCGGGATCGTGGGGAGTCCGATCGTGATCTCTCCGTTGGCGTTGGCCGGTGCCTTGGTGATCGCGATCGGGATCGGGATCGTGTTCGGTGTGTATCCCGCCACTCGGGCGGCCCGGTTGGCTCCGATCGATGCGTTGCGCAGTGAATAACTCCGGAAGAGAAGGATTCTCGATGAATGTCATGTCCGTGTCCCGGCGTTGGCGGTTGGTCGGGTCCGCAGCCGCTCTTGCGGTTGTTGTCGGCCTGGCCGCTGGGTGCGGGTCGTCGTCGGCGAGTGCGACCGATCAGACGTCGGACGCTGGGTCGGCGCAGCCGGGTCAGGGTCAGGGCGGTCGTAATGGTGGTGGTCAGGGTGGGCAGCAGCCGCGGTCGGCCGCGGACGGCACCATCGCGGCGGTGAACGGCAGCACCATGCAGGTTCAGTCGGCGACGAGTCAGACCACGGTGAACTTTTCGGGTTCGACCACGATCACCGCCAGTCAGGCGGCTGATCTGTCGGCGGTGAGCGTCGGAGAATGCATCACCGCGGCGGCCGTCCCGACCGGTCAGGGCGCGGGGTCCGCGGTGCCGTCCGTACCGCCATCGGCGGCCTCGTCCGATTCCTCCGCCGGGTTCACCGCGACCACGGTGCAGCTCAGCGATCCCGAGAACGGTCGCTGCACCGACAACTTCGGCGGATTCGGCGGATTCGGCGGCGGGACACCGCCGAGCGGCGCCCTGCCCGCCGACGGTTCCATACCCACCGACCTTCCCGACGGCGTGACCCCGCCGAGCGGGGCCCCGGCCGCCGGAGGCGGATTCGCCGGATTCGGCAACCGGGCCAGCGGCACCGTTGCGTCGGTATCCGGCGACACCGTCGTCGTGTCGGAGACCGACCCGCAGACCCAACAGGTGTCGCAACGGACGGTCACGGTCACGAGTTCCACGACGTACACCAAGCGGGCGACCGCCACCGCCGCGGCGCTGGTGGTCGGCCAGTGCGCGGTCGTCCAGGGCAGCACCGACACCAAGGGCGCGGTCACCGCCACCAGCATCGCGGTCAGCGCCCCGGTGTCCGGCTCGACCTGCACCGCCGGGTTCGGCGGCGGTCCGGGCGCACGCGGCGGCCAGGGCGTCCCAGGCGCCGGTACGACCACGGGAAGCTGACGTGCCCGACCCATCGGAATCCTCGGACGGCGACGCGATCACCGAGCCCGTTCCCGTCACCCCAGGAGGTTCGGCGCCGGACGATCCGCCCGCCGCGACGATCGCGTCGTCCGGACGGTCCGGAGTCGGCGCCCACGCTCGCAAGGCCCGGGTTCGGCGCCGCCGGATCGTGATGGCGGTGGCCGGTGTGGTGACCTTGATCGTGCTCGGAACGGGCATCGCCGTCGCCCGCACCACCTCTTCGACCCCGACCGTGCGCACGGCGGTCGCCGGGCTCGGCTCAGTGACCCAGGATGTGAGCGCCGTCGGCACGGTCGCCGCCGAGGATCAGATGAACGCTGCCTTCCCGGTGGCCGGCACCGTCGCCACGGTCGACGTCAAGGTCGGCGACACGGTGACCGCCGGGCAGACGCTCGCGACGATGGATCCGGCCGACCTGCAGGACGCGCTGGACAGCGCGCAGACCGACCTCGCCAAGGCGCAACAGCGGTTGGCGACGGATGTCGCCGCCCAGACCGACGATTCGTCGGACGACAGCAGTTCGACGTCGAGCGCGTCGTCCGGCGATTCGTCCACCGGCGCGGCCGATGCATCGACCGGTGGCGGTGTCGGATCCGGCGGGACGTCGTCCGGAAGCGGCTCGGCCGCCGACACGCCCAGTGGCGCGGGGACATCCGGTGACGCTGGCACGTCCGGCGGATCAGCTGGTTCGGCAGGTTCGGGTACGACCGGTTCCGGCTCGGCGGAGTCCGGGTCGCCATCGGCGGGCGGCCCGTCTGCGGAGGAGCAGGCTCTGGTGGCGGCGGTGACCCAGGCACAGCAGGCGGTCATCGGCCAGCAGCGGACGGTCGACTCGTTGCTCGCGACATCGGCACAGGCGCTGGCGGACGAGCAGACGATCTGTGCGCCGGTGCTTTCGGCGGCCGGCTCCGGCGACTCGGGCGCGAGCTCGTCGACCGACGCCACCGCGCCGACAACCGCGGCGGCCGGTCTGCGAGCGGCCTTCGCGGCCCTGGCGGAGCCATCGGCGAGCAGCGCCGACGAGACGTCGACGAGCACGAGTTCGTCCGAGCCGACCGTCACCGAAACCCAGACCACGACGGCGACCGAGACCGCGACGACAACCGAGACGACGACCGAGACCGAGACAGCGCCGTCCACCGAGGCTCCGACCACCGCGACCGCGCCGAGCACGGTGACGGTGACCGAGACGGCGGATGACGTGTCGGATCAGGTGCGGGTGTGCCAGAACGCGTTGCAGGCGGTCGGTTCGGCGCAGAACGACGTGGCCACCGCGCAGAACCTCCAGGCGCAGCAACTGGTTGCGCTCAACCAGACCATTGCCGACCTGGCCGATGCCCGCAGTTCGGCATCGACAGGCTCCGGCGACTCGGCTTCGACCGGTGGCTCGATGGCCAGCGCTTCGGCGGCCGACGGCTCCGCCTCCTCCGGTGGGTCCGGATCGAGCGGCGACTCGATGTCGATGAGTGGGTCGGCCTCGACCGGCGGGGCCGGCTCGTCGGACTCCTCCGGTGCGTCGGGCTCCGGCGACACCTCGACGGGAGCACCCGCTTCCGGCGACATGGCCGGCGGTTCAGCGGCGTCCGGATCCGGCACCACGACGGACACGGTGCCGACCGCGGAGGACCTTGCCGCGGATCAGGCGGCCATCGACGCGGCGCAGATCGACGTGCAGATCGCCCAGCAGAACCTCGCGGCGGCGACCCTGACCAGCCCGCTGTCCGGAACGGTTGCCTCGGTGTCGATCTCGGCCGGTTCGTCGGTGTCGGCGGACTCCGGCTCCGCAGTGATCACCGTACTGGCACCCGGCAGCTATCTGGTCAGCGCGACCGTACCGCTGTCGGTGGTCGACAAGGTGCAGGTCGGCCAGGAGACGCAGGTCCGGCCGGACGTGCTCGACGACACCCTGAACGGAACAGTGGCCTCCGTCGGCGTGCTGAAGTCGTCCAACTCGACGAGCAGCACGACCTCGTTCCCGATCACGATCGCAGTGCAGAGCCCGGACGCGACCCTGTACGACGGATCGGGAGCGACGATCACCATCTCGGTCGGTCAGGTGGACGGCGTGCTGACGGTCCCGAGTTCGGCCGTGCACAGGGATGGCTCGCGCACAACCGTGACCGTGGACGAGAACGGCACCCAGAGGTCGGTCGACGTGACCACCGGTGTCGTCGGCCAGGACCTGACCGAGATCACGTCCGGGTTGACCGAGGGCCAGACGGTGGTCCTTGCCGACCTGACCGAGGCGATCCCGACATCGACGGCCAGCACCCGTTCCGGGTTCGCGGGCGGTGGCCTGGGTAGGAGCGGCAGCGGGCTCACCGGTGGCGGTGGGTTCACCGGCGGATTCGGCGGAGGCGCCCCGCCCGCCGGCTGACCGAGGCGCGGACGAGAGCCGCGCCACTCGACACCGCCGTTCGGCCGGCCGGTGAACTCTTGGTCAAGTCTTTGGCCCTGATCGACCGTTTCACAGGTTCGGTGCCCCTCACTCGCGTGACCCCCACGTTCCGCTGGGCCTTTTCACAGCAAGCGAGAAAAAGCTCTCGATCGCGTGGCGCATGGCCGGGCATGAACGTGCATATGGGGACGATCAGGACATGAGTGCATGAGCGAGCGCCGGCGAGCGAATCATCGGCACGGGCTCCGACGCTCCGTCGGGCGCCGGAGCCTACGAGCCGCTCCGGCGAGGAGCGACGGCGGCGAGGCTTGCCGAGCACATCGTGAACGCAGCGGCCGTGCGACTGACGCAGAGGGCGAGAGCGCGAGCCGCGTCGGTGGTGCAGCGGCATGACCGAGCGGAAATGGCTGCCCGGGCGGCGCACCCTCACAGCCGGCCTCATCGGCCTTGTCGTCGGCCTTCTGGTCGCCGGTATTGCCGGGTGGGTCGTGCTGTCCAGGAGAACCGACGAGACCGCGTCCGGCCCGACCGTCACCACCCGCTCGGTGCCGGCGACCGTGGACACGATCAAGAAGTCGATCAGCACGACGGGCACTTTGACGCCGGTCGTGCAGCAAGACGTCTCGTTCGTGGCCAGCGGCACGGTGACCGACGTGGCGGTGGCCCAGGGTCAACCGGTCACCGCCGGACAGGCGCTGGCCACGGTGGACACGTTGACCATGCAACAGACCCTGGCCCAGGCCAACCTCACCCTCGCGAAGGCCCAGGCCACCCTGGCCGACGACCAAGCCGCGCTGTCCGCGGCGCAGGACGCGCTGTCCACCGCGCAGGACGACGGTGACGACACCACCGCCGCCCAGGCCAAGGTGGACACCGCGCAGCAGCAGGTGACCGTCGACCAGACGTCGATCACCACGGCCCAGAGCGCCGTCGACACCGCGCAGACCGCCCTGAACTCCGCCACACTCACCTCTCCGATCGACGGAGTGGTCGCCGAGGTCAACGTCTCGGTCGGCAAGAAGATCACCGGCGCGGCGAGCGGATCGTCGTCGAGCGCGCCGTCCTCGGGCACCGGCTCCAGTTCGGCCGGCGGAACCGGCGCGTCGGGCGGGGCGAGCGGATCCGGCGGCAACTCGGCGGCCTCGGCGGCGGCCGGTGCCGGTGGGGGATCCGGTGGTTCGAATACCGGCACCGGGTCCGCAAGCTCGAGCTCGGCCTCGTCAGCGGCGTTCGTGATCGTCGGAACAGACTCGTGGAAGGTCGATGTCACGGTCGACTCGGCGCAGATCGGCCTGCTCGCGGTCGGGGACCAGGCCCAGCTGACGATGGACGGTCCGACCGACCCGCTGTTCGGCACGGTCACCTCGGTCGGACTGATCTCCACGTCGACCGGTTCCACGGCCGGCTACCCGGTGGAGGTCACCGTCACCGGAACACCGACCAACCTGCACGACGGGGCGAACGTCGCGGTCACCCTGATCTACGAGCAGCACTCGAACGTGCTGACCGTGCCCAGCGCCGCGATCCACACGGAGAACGGGCAGAGCGTGGTGTATCGGATGACCGGGGACCAGCAGACGTCCACCCCGGTGCAGACCGGCGACACCGACGGCGTCAACACCGAGATCACCTCCGGACTGAACGAGGGTGACGAGGTCCTGGTCACCGCCACCACCGGCGGGACCGGCCGGACCGGGGGCCAGAACGGCAACGGCTCGGGCCGCACGTTCGGCGGCGGCGCGGGTGGTTTCGGCGGCGGAACCGGCGGCGGGTTCGGGGGCGGCGGTGCCGGATTCGGCGGTGCGGGATTCGGCGGTGCGGGCGGCTTCCCCGGCGGCGCCCAGGATCGACCGCCGACGGGAAACTGAGATGGCCTGGTCGACCGGCGACGTGACCGTGACCGAACCGATCCCACCGATCGGCGATCCGGCTGCCGGCCCGGACAGCGGTACCGCCGCCGTACCTCCGGTCATAGTCCTGCTCGGTGTCGAGAAGATCTACCGGACCGGCGCGGTCGAGGTGCCGGCGCTGCAGGGAGTGAGCCTGCGGATCGACCGGGGCGAGTACGTCGCGGTGATGGGCCCGTCGGGATCGGGGAAGTCGACCCTGATGCACATCCTCGGCTGCCTGGACGTGCCCACTCGGGGCCATTTCCTGCTGGACGGCGAGGATGTCGGAGAGATGGACGAAGTCGATCTGGCTCGGGTGCGCAATCGCCAGATCGGTTTCGTGTTCCAGCAGTTCAACCTGCTGCCCTCGATGTCCGCCTGGCGCAACGTTGAGCTGCCGTTGACCTACGCAGGCGTGCCCAAGGACGAACGCCGGCGACGGGCGAAGGCGGCCTTGGAGCGAGTCGGGCTGGGGGACAGGGTCACTCATCGGCCGGGTGAGCTCTCCGGCGGCCAGCAACAGCGAGTGGCCGTGGCCCGGGCACTGGTGACCGATCCGGCGTTGATCCTGGCGGACGAACCGACCGGCAACCTGGACTCGGTGGCCACCGAGGACGCCCTCGAGTTGTTCGACGAGTTGCACGCCCAGGGCCGGACCATCGTGCTGATCACGCACGAGGCGGACGTGGCCGAGCGGGCGCGGCGGGTCATCCGGGTGCGGGACGGCCGGATCCTGTCCGACGAGCCGGGACGTGGCCGGTGACCTGGCTGGAAACCCTCCGCACGGGCTGGGATGCCGTGCGCAGCCATCGACTTCGGTCCATGTTGACGATGCTGGGCATTCTCATCGGCATCGCCGCCGTGGTTCTCACGGTCGGTCTCGGGCTGGGCAGCCAGCAGGAGGTCGGCGCCCGGATCAGCTCGCTGGGCAGCAACCTGCTGATCGTCTCGCCCGGTAGCAGCACCAGCACCGCGGGTGTCCGCGGTGGCGCCGGGTCCGCGTCCACCCTCACCATCGGCGACGCCGACGCACTGGCCTCATCCGTTGCCGCGCCGGACATCTCGGCCGTGGCCGCGGTGAAGAACTCCTCCCTGTCGCTGACCGCCGGCACCACGAACTGGACAACGACCGTGGTCGGCACGTCGCCGTCCTGGCTGGACGTGCGAGCCAGGACGGTGTCGGCCGGCCGATTCCTGACCGACGACGACGACGCGAACGAGGCCGCCGTCACCGTGCTCGGCCCCGCCACCGCCACCGAACTGTTCGGCAGCACCGACGTGGTGGGCCGGTCGGTGACGATCAACGGTATCGACTTCGCCGTCGTCGGCGTGCTCGATTCGGCCGGCTCGGACGCCTCCGCCAACCTCGACGACCAGGCCGTCGTACCGCTGTCGACGTCGGCGAACCGGCTGGTCGGTGGGACGAACCGCAATGCGGTGTCGACGATCTACCTGCAGGCCGCGTCCACGGACGGGCTGTCCGCCGCCTACCAGGAGGCGCAGGCGCTGCTGCTGAACCTGCACCACATCGGCACATCCGCGTCGGCCGACTTCACCATCGCCAACCAACAGTCGCTGCTGGCCACCGCGACGTCGGTGTCGCGGACGTTGACGATCCTGCTCACCGGCATCGCCGCGCTGTCGCTGCTGGTCGGCGGGATCGGCGTGATGAACATCATGCTGGTGTCGGTGACCGAACGGACCCGGGAGATCGGCCTGCGCAAGGCGCTCGGCGCTCCGCCCGGAGCGATCCGCCGGCAGTTCCTGGTCGAGGCGGTTGTCCTCGGCATGGGTGGCGGAATCCTCGGTGCCGCTTTGGGTATCGCCTGCGCGATGGTGCTGCCCGGCATCGTCGGCAGCACGATCGTGATCTCCCCGTTGGCGCTGGCAGGTGCGCTGGTCATCGCGATCGGGATCGGCATCGTCTTCGGTGTCTATCCGGCCACCCGGGCGGCCCGCCTCGCTCCCATCGACGCACTGCGCAGCGAATAGCCCACGCACAACGGAGAAGGACGATCCATGAGCAGCACAGCACCGATCGAACGCGGAGCCGACCACCGACCGGCAATCCGGCGGAACCGCACCCGGCGGATCGCCGGCGTCGTCGCGGCCGCCGCCGCCGTACTGACCCTGGCCGCGGCCTGCGGAACCTCCTCGGCGGCCGGCTCCGCCGAGACCGCGCAGTCGACGGTCCAGTCGGGCCAGGGCGACCAGTCCGGACGCCAGCGTGGCTTCGGCGGCCAAGGTCCCACCGACCGCTCCGCGGCGAACGGGACGATCGCCGCGGTCAACGGCAGCACGATGCAGGTGCAATCGGCCACCAGCCAGACCACGGTCGACTTCTCGGATTCGACCACGATCACCGCCACGCAGGCGGCCGACCTCTCGGCGGTGACCGTCGGCGAGTGCATCACGGCCGCCGCGATCCCCGCGGGCGGCGGCCAAGGCTCGCCCGCCGCGTCCGGTGCGCCGAGTCCGGCGCCCGCCCCGTCCGGATCGGGCACCGCCGACGCCCGGCCGTTCACCGCGACGGTCGTGCAGCTGCGGGATCCCGTCAACGGCCAGTGCACCGGCGGATTCGGTGGATTCGGCGGGGGCGGCGCCGGGCCCGGGGGCGGTCCGCGGCCCAGCGGGGCACCATCGGGTGACTTCGAGCGGTCGGGTGGTGGGGCGCCGCCGAGCGGGCAACCACAGGGCGGTCAGGCCTTCGGACCGGGCTTCGGCCAGCGGGCCGCCGGCACCGTCGCGTCCGTGTCCGGCGACACCGTCGTGGTCACCGAGACCGACCAGCAGACGCAACAGACCAGCGAGCGCACGGTCACCGTCACCGGCTCGACGACGGTCACCAGGACGGCATCCGCCACGACCGATGCGCTGAAGGTCGGCCAGTGTGCCGTCGTGCAGGGCAGTGCCGACAACAAGGGTGCGGTGACGGCGACCAGCATCGCGGTGAGCCCGCCGCCCGCCGGCTCCACCGGATGCGCCACCGGGTTCGGCGGCGGCCGCGGCCGGACCGGACAGGGCAGTTCCGGAGCACCCAGCACCTCCGGATCCTGAGATGTCGGACAGTCCAACGGAACCGATTCCCGCGGAGCCGGACCCGGCTGCGCCGGTGCCCGCGTCGCGATCCGGGATCGCCGCACACGCCCGGCGGGCCCGAGCCCGGCGGCGTCGCCTGATGGTCGCCGTCGCCGGGGTGGTCACGCTCACCGCGCTCGGCGCCGGCTTGGCGGTGGCACGGACCGCGTCGTCCGCGCCGACCGTGCGGACCGCCGTGGCGGCCATCGGGTCGGTCAGCGCGGACATCGGTTCGGTCGGCACGATTGCCGCGAAAGACCGTGTGGATGCGGCCTTCCCGGTAGCGGGCACGGTGTCGGCGGTCGACGTGAAGGTCGGTGACACGGTCACCGCCGGCCAGCCCCTGGCGACCCTGGATCCCATCGATCTGCAGGCCGGCCTGAGCGCCGCGCAGGCCGACCTGACCAAGGCGCAGCAACAGTTGGCGTCCGACACCGCGGCGCAGACCGGCACAACCGCGTCCGCGGACACCTCGAGCGGCGACTCCGCCGGCACGGCAAATGGTTCCGCCGATCTGACGGCGTCCGGCTCCGGCGCGACCAGTCGTTTCTCGTCGTCCGCCGCGGGCGCCTCCGCCGGGGGCATCTCCGCCGCGGGCGCCTCCGCGGGGAGCGGCTCCGCCGCGGCGGCTGCTGCCGGCGGGTCGAACGGGTCGAACGTCTCATCGGGCGGAACGAGTTCCGGCGCCTCCGGTTCGGCCGCTGGCAACCAGAGTTCGACAGCCGGCGACCAGGGCTCCGCGACGAGCACGCTCGGCGACGCCCAGCAGGCGGTGATCGCCCAGCAGCGCACGCTCGACGCGCTGCTGTCCGCCGCGTCCCAGGCGCTCGCCGACGAGCAGGCCACGTGCGCGCCCGTCCTGTCGTCCACGCCGGCCGACACCTCAGGTCCGGCCGCTCCGACGACTACCGCTGCGACGACACCTGCGACCACAGACGATTCGACGATCGCGACGATCGCGACGACCGCTCCGGCCGCCCTGCGCGGCGCGTTCCGGGCGCTGGCCGAGCCGGTCGACGACACCGGGACGCCGGAGCCGGATACTTCGTCCGACGCAGCCCCCACGGAGACCGTCACGCAGACGGAGTCCGTCACGCAGACCGAGACCACGACCGCGACGGAAACCGGCACCGCCACCGAAACCACGACCGCGACCGAAACCACGACCGAAACCACGACCGTCCCGGACACGTCCGGTGGCGACCCGGCCGCCGGGAGCACGGCAACGGTGACCGCGCCGACCACGGTGACCGTCACCCAGGCGGCCGGTGACCCCGCGCCGGCCGTCCGGGCCTGCCAGGACGCATTGGCCAAGGTCGGCTCCGCCCAGCGCGACGTCGCGACGTCGCAGCAACACCAGTCCGAGCTGCTGGCCGCCCTGAACCAGGCCATCGCCGGGCAGCGGACCACCGGCGCCGGCGGCGACCAGGGGGCACGCGACTCGTCGTCGACCGGCGGATCGAACGCACAGCCGGCAACCGGTGCCGGCGCCGCGGCCTCCGGCGGAGGTTCGTCCGCCGCGGGCCGATCGTCCGGGACCGTCGGATCCGGCTCGTCGGCGGCGTCATCGGGTTCGGCGTCTTCGGGTTCGGCGTCTTCGGATTCGGCATCGTCCGGCAGCGCCGGCTCCGGCTCGGATTCCGGTGACGGCACCAGCGGCTCCGACGGGTCGGGCGGTGTCGGTTCGGGGTCCTCGGCCGGTTCCGGAGCCGCCGGTGGATCGGAAGCATCCGGCGGCTCGGGCGGCTCTGTTGGGAGCGGAGGTGCGTCGAATTCGGTGCCCACCGCCGAGGACCTGGCGGCCGATCAGGCCGCGATCGACCTCGCCCAGGTCGACGTGCAGATCGCCCAGCAGAACCTCGCGGCCGCCACGCTGACCAGCCCGTTGGCGGGCACCGTTGCCGCGGTGTCGATCTCGGTCGGGTCGTCGGTCACCGCGAACTCCGATTCCGCGGTGGTCTCGGTGCTGGCCCCGGGCAGTTACCTGGTCAGCGCGACCGTTCCGCTGTCCGCGGTCGACAAGATCCAGGTCGGTGAGTCGGCCGACGTGCGCCCGGACGTGCTGAACAGCTCGCTGGTCGGAACGGTGACCGCCATCGGCGTACTGAAGTCGTCCTCGGCCGGCGGCGCGACCTCGTTCCCGATCACCGTCGCCGTGCAGGACGACGCGTCGACGCTCTACGACGGTTCCGGCGCGGCGGTGACGATCTCGGTCGGCAAGGTCGACGGGGTGCTGACCGTGCCGAGTTCGGCCGTGCACACCGACGGCTCCCGCTCGACGGTCACCGTCCAGAACCAGGGCGGCCAGCAGGCGGTGGAGGTGACCACAGGAGTGGTCGGTCAGGACCTCACCGAGATCACCTCGGGTCTGTCCGCCGGGCAGACGGTCGTGCTGGCCGACCTGACGGCGCCGATTCCGACGTCGACGGCGCCCTCCCGAGCCGGCGGGGCGGGGATCGGCTCGTTCGGTGGCGGCCCCGGCGGGCTCGGCGCCACCGGCGGTCGAGGGGCGGGTGCGGTGGGTGGTGGCGTGCGGCCGGCCGGCTGAGGACCGCCGGCTTCCGCCGCGCCGCGCCCGTGGATAGTGTTTCGGCGTCAAGCCGGTCAGGGCGGCGGCCGTGAGATGTCGGGATCCGCCCGCGAAGGAGGACGACCCGTGACAACGATCTCCCGCAGCGACGTGAGCCGCCTGCTGATGCGCGTCGGTGTCGGGGGCGCCATCGCGGCACACGGCGCGCAGAAGCTCTTCGGATGGTTCGGCGGTGGTGGGGTCGACGGGACGGCCGCCTCTTTCGAGTCGATGGGGTTCCGGCCGGGTCGCCCGGCGGCGCTGGCCGCGGGCGTCGCGGAGGCCGGTGGCGGCGTCCTGCTGGCCGTCGGGCTGGCGACGCCGTCGGCCGGGGCCGCCACGGCCAGCACCATGGCGGTGGCGGCCATCACGCAGTCACCGCGCGGCTTCTTCGCCATGAAGGGTGGCTTCGAGTACCCGGCCGTGCTGGGCCTGGCGTCGGCTGCGCTCGCGCTGGCGGGAGCGGGAAGGCTGTCGGTGGACCAGCTGCTCGGCAACCGCCTGGCCGGCAAACCGCTTATGGTGCTATCCATCGCCGGGGCGGCGGCGGGCACCGCGTACGTCCTGAACCGCCGGCGCCGTGTGCTCGCGGAAGAGGCCGCCGAGCAGGCATCCGGCAGCTGACCGAGAGTTCGCAAGCCATGGCGGAGTTCGCGAATCCCGCGCCGGACGACGACAACCGTCCGGGCGGTCCGACCGGCGGACCGATCTACCTGGACTACAACGCGACCACGCCGGTCGATCGGCGGGTGGCGGCCGCCGCCCAGCCGTTCTGGGCGGCCGAATTCGGCAATCCTCCAGCGATCACGGCTACGGCCGGGGTCCGCGGTCGGCGATCGAGCGGGCGAGGGAGCAACTCGCCGCGCTGATCGGCGCGACGCCGGCCGAGATCGTCTTCGCCGGATCCGGCTCGGAGGCCAACCAACTGGCCCTGCGCGGCGCGGTGCTCGGCCGCGGCGGACCCGGATCGGGCCGGCCCCGGGTGATCACCCAGCGCACCGAGCATCCTTCCGTGCTGGCCGGTTGCGCCGCCCTGACCCGCTGGCACGGCGTGCCGGTGAGCTACCTGCCGGTGGACACCGTCGGGCTGGTCGATCCCGATGCCGTCGCCGACGCACTGGCCGGTCGCGGACCCGCCGTGGTCTCGGTGATGGTGGCCAACAATGAGACCGGCACGATCCAGCCGATCCGGACCATCGCGGCGGCCGCGCACGCCCACGGCGCCCCGCTGCACGTCGACGCCGCGCAGGCTGCCGGCAAGATCAGGGTCGACGTCGACGATCTCGGCGCCGACCTGCTGACCGTGGTCGGGCACAAGATGTACGCGCCGAAGGGCGTTGCCGCGCTGTATGTCCGAGCGGGAACCAGCCTGGAACCGGTGATCTACGGCGGTGGCCAGGAGCGCGGACTGCGGGCCGGGACCGAGAACGTCGCGCTCATCGCCGCGTTCGGCGTTGCGGCCGACCTGGCCCGGCTCGACCTGGCCGCGGGCGGCGAGCAGCGGCTGACCCGGCTTCGGGACCGGCTGCAGCGGGGTCTGCACGACGCGGTGCCCGGCCGGACGGAGCTGAACGGCGCACCGGACCGACGCCTGCCCAACACCCTGAACATCAGCGTTGCCGGCGTAGCCGGCCACGACCTGCTCGCCGGGACGCCGCCGATCGCCGCGTCGGTCGGCTCCGCCTGCCACAGCGGCGACCGCACTCCGTCACCGGTGCTGACCGCGATGGGGTTGGCTGCCCGTCGCGCCCTCGGCGCGGTCCGACTCAGCGTGGGCCGGTGGACGACCGAGGAGGAGATCGACCGGGCGGTCGACGCACTGGCCGCCACCGCCGCCCGGCTGATCGGCTCGGCCGGCGGCCCGATCGCCGGGTGAGGAGGCCGGCCGGCGTCCTCGCCGCACTCGCCCATGAGCGGTTGCACGCAGCGGCGATCCGCGGGGCCGGCCGCGGGCAGCATAGTGCGACACCGTTGCACTGCCGTTGCATCTCGTGCAGCGGGTGAGCAACGTTGCGCGCCATAGCCTGCGGGACAGCCAACCGGAGAGCACCGGTCGGCATGAGCCGGAAACGACCGAAGGAGATCGTCCATGAAGGCAGCTGTGGTCACCGACTTCACCAAGACCCTGACCGTGGGGGAGTTCGACAAGCCGGCGCCGAGGCCGGGTGAGGTCCTGGTCAGGATCGAGACGTCGGGCCTGTGCCACACGGACATCCACGCCGCGCACGGCGACTGGCCGATCAAGCCCACCCTGCCGCTGATCCCGGGCCACGAGGGCGTCGGGATCGTCGAGCAGGTCGGCCCGGGGGTCCAGCACGTCGCGGTCGGCGACCGGGTGGCGCTGCCGTGGCTCGGCACCGCCTGCGGCTACTGCGATTACTGCGTGGACGGCTGGGAGACGCTCTGCGAGAAGCAGGTCAACACCGGGTACGGGCGTGACGGTGGCTACGCCGAGTACGCGGTCGCCGATGCCGACTACGTCGCCCATGTGCCCGACGGGGTCGATCCGCTCGACGCCGCCCCGTTGACCTGCGCCGGTGTCACCACCTACAAGGCCGTCAAGGTCTCCGGGGCCGCGCCCGGTCAGCTGGTCGCGATCTTCGGCATCGGCGGGTTGGGTCACCTGGCCCTGCAATACGCCAAGATCGCCGGCGCGACCGTCGTCGCTGTCGACGTTGTGGACGAAAAACTCGACCTGGCAAGGGAACTCGGTGCCGACCACACGGTGAACGCGATGACCGACGACCCGGTCGAGGCGATCAAGAAGCTGGGTGGTGCGCACGCGGCGATCTCGGTCGCGGTGGCACCCAAGGCGTTCCAGCAGGCGTACGGCTCCCTGCGGCGGGGCGGCACGCTGGTGTTCGTCGCGCTGCCGGCCGACAACCACGTGCAGCTACCGATTTTCGAGACCGTACTGAACGGCATTACGGTGGTCGGGTCCATCGTCGGCACCCGCAAGGACCTGGCCGAGGTGTTCGCGCTGCATGCGATGGGCCGTACCACGGTGATCCGGGAGACCCGGAGCCTGGACGAGGTCAACGACTGTTTCGAAGAGGTCGAGAAGGGTCAGGTCAAGGCGCGGATCGTGTTCGATCTGCGCTGATCGCCAGCGGACCCGGGAGCGGGCCGGCCAGGTAGCGCTGGATGGTCGGCCCGATCAGCCGGACCACGTCGTCGTCGGGCAGACCGGCCAGCGGCTCGAGCCGCCAGATGTAGCGGGTAACGGACAGTCCGACGAGCTGGCTGGCCACCAGCCCGGCCCGGACCAGCCTTTCGTCGTCGGCCAGCGACCGGGCGACCGCACCGATCATGTGGTCCCGGAACACCACTCGCAGCCGCTCCAGCGCGACGGGCTCGTGCGCGGCGGTCAGGATGATCGACCGCAGCACCTCGGCCGACGACGGCAGGTTCCAGGCGGTGAGCAGCGTCTCCACCAGGGCGGCTCCACGCCGGCGCAGCGGGGTCTGCGCGACGGCGGCGATCCGTTCCAGGTAGCCGGGCGGCGGCCGCAGGCAGGCCTGCAGGAGTCCCGACTTGTCCCGGAAGTAGTACGAGACCAGCCGCGCGTCGACGCCGGCGTCCCGGGCGACGCCCCGCAACGAGGTGCCCGCCCAGCCGTGTTCGGCGAACGATGCCCGGGCGACGGCCACGATGCGCTCCATCAGCACGCCGCGGTCCTCGGCCGGACCCCTGCGCCCCGTCTGCGGCATGGTCGTCTCCGTGCTCGGGCGACTCTTGCGATCGCGCCCATCCTGCCACATACTTTTCCTCGCATGCGGAAACTAGGGCCGTACGCCGACCGTGGGGAGAGTCGAATGTCCACAAAGATCTCCGCGGCCGGGACCGCGCCAGGCGAGCGCCGGCTGAACGGGCCGCAGACCACCGGACGGGACTATCGCAACCTCTCCGAGCCGCTCCACCGGATGACCACCGACGAGAACGTGGAGGTCCGGCTGCGCGACGGGGCCAGGCTGTTCGCGGACGTGCACCGGCCGGCTGACGGCGGCCGGTTCCCCGTGCTGGTCGCCGCTTCTCCCTACCCGCGGCAGATCCAGAATCTGGGCGCCCCAATGGGCTTCATCGAGTCCGGCGCCAGCGACTTCTTCGTCCCGCGCGGCTACGTGCATGTCATCGCCAACCTGCGGTCCACCGGCGGATCCGACGGCACCTTCGGCTTTTTCGACGGCCAGGAACGCCGTGACATGTACGACCTGGTGGAGTGGGTCGCGGCGCAACCGTGGTGTGACGGCACGGTCGGCATGATCGGCATCAGCTACTTCGCGATGACCCAGCTCGAGGCGGCGGTGGAACGGCCGCCGCACCTGAAGGCGATCTTCCCGGTCGCGGTCACCCCGGACCTGTACGAGGCCGCCTACCACCACGGCCTGCTCAACGCGAGCTTCGACGCCCCGTTCATGTCCGCGATGGGGGTCACCGCCGGTCGCAGCGATGCCTTCTGGCGCGGCAAGGCGCTGGCCGCCCTTCGGCACATCCTCACCCGGCCGGCCATCCACTCCCGGCTGGCGCACCTGAACGGCGAGGCCGCCGTCGGGACCATGAAGAAGGTGATGCGGCTGCACTACGACCCGAAACCCTGGGACGAGCTGTTCGCCCAGATCGCCCTGGAACACCAGACCCGTGACGAGTTCTGGGACGACCGGACCGTGCTGCCGTTGCTGACCGGGGTCGACATCCCGGTCTACCTCGGGTGCGACTGGCAGAACGTCCCGCTGCACTTGCCCGGCACCTTCACCGCCTGGGATGCCTTGCGGCACAACCCGAACGTGCGCATGGGCATGCTGGGTGACGACGGTCTGACCTGGCCGTGGGAGAGCCTGCACCTGGAGGCGCTCGCCTGGTTCGACCATTGGCTCAAGGAGCGCGACACCGGCATCATGGACGGCCCACCGGTCCGCTACTACCTGCCCGTCGCCGACGAGTGGCGCACCACGGCCAGTTGGCCGCCGCCGGCCGACCACCGCGTCCTGCGGCTCGGTGCCGACGGCGTGTTGGGCGACGTTCCCGATGACGGGTCGACCGCCCCCGGATCACGCCGCTACCTGTGCCAGGGTGCCGGTCTGAACCGCACGCCCAACGCGAACCCGTTCCCGCTGCCGTCGCTGCTGACCTGGGACACCGCGCCGCTGGACCGGGACGCCGACGTGGTCGGCGACATCGAACTGCGGCTGACCGCGAGCAGCACCGCGCTGGACACCGCGTGGATCCTCGCCCTGCAGGACGTCGCCCCGGACGGCACCGCCGTCGACGTCACCGCCGGCTACCTGCGGGCCAGCCTGCGCGAGGTCGACGAGTCGGCCAGCCGGCCAGGCGCGCCGTCGCTGCCCTGCCGCAACCCGCAGACGGTCCCCGTGGGCGAGCGCGTTCCGTACCGGATCCCGTTGGTGCCCAACGCACGCCGATTCGCCGCTGGTCATCGCATCCGCCTGGTGCTCAGCAGCGACGACCAGTCAAAGAACGTTCCCGCGATCATGAACTTCCGGCATGCTCCGGTCGGCACCAACGCGGTCAACACCGTCTGGTCGGACTCCGAACTGCTGCTGCCGATCCTGCCCGGTGCGGCGGCGCCCTGACCGGCGCGGTGGTCAGCCGGCGGCGGGAGCGGTCCGGCCGACTCCCGGCAAGGTCCGCGCGGCCACGACGAGGCCGGCCACGGCCACCGCGGCGGTGACGGCGAAGCCGACCACGATGCCGGCGCGCTCGGCCTCCGGGGCGAGCGCGACGCAGCCGCTCATGACGCCGACCCCGACGACGCTGCCCAGTTGCCGGGCGGTGGAGACCACACCGGACGCCTGCCCTCGTTCGGTGTCGCGGACCGTGCTCAGCGACACGTTGGTCATCGGACTGAGCAGCAGCCCGATCCCGACGCCGGCGGGCACCAGGCCGGCCGCCAGCACCCAGACCGAATCGATCCCGACACCCACGGCGATGACGACCAGCCCGATGGTCAGGGCCGCGGCGCCAGCTATCCCGATCGCGCGGGCGCCGACCCTGGCGTAGCCGGTGGCCACCCACCGGGTGGCCACCAGCAGCGGCAGCACCAGCGGCAGCAGCGCCAGGCCGCCGGCGGCCGGGCTCAGCTCGAGGGTCTCCTGCAGGGTGATCGCGCCGTAGATCGTGGCCACCGTCATGCCGAAGCCGAGGCAGGCCAGGACCACCGTGCCTCCGGTGAACGGCCGGCTGGCGAACATGCGCAGATTCAGCACCGGGTCGGTCACCCGCAGGCTGCGCCGGACGAAGGCCGCCGAACCGGCGCCGCCGACGGCGGCCAGACCCAGCGTGGCCCAGGACAGCAGACCCCAAACCGGCAGCTGGATCAGCGCTGTCACCATCGCGGTCGCGCTCACCACCAGCAACGCGACACCCGGCAGGTCCCAGCGCGAACCCGTCGTTCGCCGGTTGTCCGGGCGAGCGCTGACGACCAGGGCGATCCCGCCGATGCCGACCGGAATGTTGATCAAGAAGGCCCATTGCCAGCCGACGAACTGCGCGCACAGTCCACCGAACGTCGGACCGACGGTCGCGAAGGCCTGCCCGACCCCCGCGTACACCGCGAGCGCCCGCGCCCGGGCGTCGCCCGCGAACTCGCCGAGCAGGATCGACAGGGTGGCCGGCATCAGCAGCGCGGCGGCGGCGCCGGCAGCCGCGCGCCAGCCGATCAGCACCAGAGAACTGCCGGAGAAGGCGATTCCGGCCGACGCGACGGCGAACCCGGCCATCCCGACGACGAACGCCGTCACCGGCCCGATGGCGTCGGCGACCCGCCCGCCCAACGGCAGCAGCACCGCGAGAGCGAGCAGATAGCTCGACACCACCCAGGCGACGTCCGCATCGGACAGCGACAGGTCCAGGTCGATGCTCGGCAGCATCACGCCGATGATGCTGGAATCGAGCACCAGCAACACCATGGTCAGGGTGCAGGCGACCAACGCCCGATTCATCGCGTCACCTCATGCCAGGCGATGCAGCGAATCCGTCACACCCCCGACCCTATTCACCGGCGAGTCATCCGGCGCGACCCGCTTTGCCCCCCGCTCGCGTCCTCGTGTCGGTAGGCCGAGTCGGGGTGCGCTCGGTCGGGCCGCGTCGGGATGCGTTCGGTCGGGCCGCGTCGGGATGCGTTCGGTCGGGCCGCGTCGGGATGCGTTCGGTCGGGCCGCGTCGGGTTGCGTTCGGTCGGGCCGATTTGCCACATTCCGCCCTACTTGAACGATTCAGAAAGGGCGGAACGTGGCAAATCGAGCGGCGGGCTGATTGATCGGCAGCCTGCCGGCGGCCCGGGTCACACCGACGCCAGGACGCCCGGGTCACACCGACGCCAGGACGCCCGGTCACACCGACGCCAGGACGCCCGGTCACGCCGACGTCGGGAAGCCCGGTCACGCCGATGCCGGGAAGCCCGGTCACGCCGACGCCGGGACGCCGGTCACGCGGACGTCGCGACGGCCCGGACGTCCACCGGCAGGGCTCCGACGTCGACGGACAGGCGCGGCGT
Source organism: uncultured Actinomycetes bacterium (assembly GCA_964497705.1). Lineage (GTDB taxonomy): Bacteria > Actinomycetota > Actinomycetes > Mycobacteriales > Nakamurellaceae > Nakamurella. The sequence continues at coordinate 21,137 of CAZCEH010000029.1, forward strand.
GCCGTCGGGATCCAGCAGGGAGACGGTGCCGTCGACCAGGTCGGCGGTCGCGATCTGGCCCGCCCGCGGGCTGTCGGCCGGGAACACCGCCACCGCCGTCGGGTGCCGGCCGACGCGACGAGCGGTCACCGTCAGCGTTGCGGGATCGATCACGGACAGCGTTCCGTCGGCGTGGGTCACGTACACCGTGCCGGCGTTGGGTGTCCCGGGCGGGGCAACCGCCATGTCGGTCGCGTCGGCGGGCAGTCCGACCGACCGCCGTGCCGTCCCGTCACCGTCGATCACCTGCAGTCCGTCGGCGTCCAGGAGGTAGACCGCCCGGGGGTCGGGCGCACCGGTGCCGGCCGGTTCGACCCGCATCGGGGCATGGAATCCGGTCAGGTGCCGGACCGGCCCGGATCCGCCGTCGAGCACGGCGACGGTGTCGTCGCCGGTGACCGCCACGTACACGGTGCCCGCGTCCGGCCGGTCGGCGCCGGCGATCGCCATGTCGGTGGGGTTCACACCGACGGTCAGCCGGGTGATCGCGCCGTCCGCCCCGGCCACCGTGACCGACCCGGGCTCAAGGTCGGAGTTGCCGCGGCAGAGGATGTAGGCGGCTCCTGCCGCGGCGACACCGGTTGGTGCGAAAAGCATCTGGGAAGGGTTGCCGCCCACGGCGACCGATGGCCCGGTGGTGATTGCGCCGCCGACGAACACCGCGGCACCGGCCGGGTCGAGCCATCCGGTCAGCCCGGCCCGAGAGGTGCCGGCGAATCCGACCGCGCCAGGCAGCACGTCGGCGCCGATGGTCGTCTCGTCACCGCGCCATCCGCCGGGGCCGAGTTCACGGACCTGACCGGTCGTCTGATCGACGACCTGCACCGTGCCGCCCAACCCCGTCCCGGCCTCCGGGGCCAGCGCGGCCAGTGGGCCCGGATCGCCGGTCAGTTGCGTGATGTCGCCGTCCGGGCCGATCACGGTGACCAGCGCGCCGGTCACGTGACTCACCAGCAGGCTGCCCGCCGGCCAGACCGCGCGGGGATCAACCGATCCGACGGTCGGAGTGGCGACCGACGGCGCCGCCCCGTCGCGGTCCGGCGCCGCCATGTCGCGGTTTCCCTGCCCCTGGCCGGTGACCAACACGAGCACCGCGGCCACCGCGGCGAGGGCGACCGCCAGCGACATCCACCGAGTCCAGGAATGCCGCACGTCGGCAGTCTGCCTTTCGTCGAAGAGCCCGCCGTGGCGGCGCTCCGGGTGGCCGGTTGCCCGATCACCGTTCTTCGCCGACCCATCAGGTCGATCAAATGAGAATCATTCTCAATCGTCGGGTAGGATGCCATCGAACCAGCCACTGCCGTGCGGTGTCCGACCGCGCCGCACCGAACAACCCGGAGTGAGCGCCATGCTGCCCGTCGTCGTCCTCGCGACCGTCGACCCCGTCCTGCGCGATGCCGCGCTCTTCTCGCTGATGACCGACCTGCCTGGAACCGGAATCCTGCGCCAGGACCTGGATCCCGACGCCGGAACGTTGCGTCGAGTGATCAGCGACGAGAGCGGGGTGGTGGAGGACGTCACCCGGCCACTGGAGCACACCTGCCTGGGTTGCGCGGTCCGGGAGGACTCGTTGCCGGCGCTGGAATCGATGGTGCAGGCGGGGCGTTGGCAGCGGATCCTGTTCGCGCTTCCGGTGTCCGCCGAGGCCCTGCCGGCGTCCAGGCCACTGTCCGACCCGGGCATCCGCGAGGTGCTCGGCGCGGATCTGGCCGCTGTCGCCTGCGTGCTGAACGCCGATACGGTGGAGGCCGACCTGATGGGCGACGACCTGCTGGCCGACCGGCGGATGGCGTTGTCCGCGGACGACCGCCGGTCCGTCGGCGAGGCCTTGGCCGCGCAACTCGGCCATGCCGACCTGGTGCTCACCACCGGCTCCGACCCGGTCGGCCTGACGCTGACCGATCATCTGCGCGGCCGCCGCACCATGCGCTCGGAGCTGTTCGGCACGCGCGCGGGTCGGCTCTTCGCGATCCGGCACTCCTCGCGGCATGCTGAGGCGAGGGTCGATCCGTGCCGGGTGCGGGCGTCGGACGCGCCCGATGCGCACGGCGTCTGGAGCCTGGACCTGCGCACTCACCGGCCCGTGCACCCCGGCCGCTTCCTCGAGCAACTGGACGAGCTGGCCGGCGGTCGGACCAGGTCGCGGGGCCACTTCCACCTGCTCACCCGCCCCGACCGGGTCGGTGTCTGGGACGGAGCCGGTCGCCAGCTGTCGATCGGTGACGGCGGACCATGGCGCGTCGGCAGCCCGTCCACCCGGCTCGTGTTCACCGGGGTGGATGACGACCGGGCCCGGATCGCCCGAGCGTTCGCGACCATACTGATGACCGACCAGGAGCTGGCCGGGCGGGCAACGTGGACGCGGGTCGACGACGGCTTGGACAACTGGCTGGGAGTGCGCTGACGGTCCGCTCGGTGCGGCTGCGGCTACCGGTGGCTGCGGAACATTCGCTGGTGCCAGGCGGATCTTCCGCAAGCTGGAGGGTCCACCCCGTGCGGCTGTGGCCATCGGCGGCTGCGGAACCTTGCCCGGCTCCAGTCAGGCTGATGTTCCGCGGTCGCGTCGGGACCGCCGGATGCGGCCGTGTGGCTGTCGCCACCGGCGGCTGCGGAGCATCCACCGGCGCCGGGCAGCCGGATCTTCCCCAAGCTGAAGGGTTCCACTCCGCGCGGCGGCGGCCACCGGTAGCCGCGGAACCTTGCCCGGCTCCAGTCAGGCTGATGTTCCGCGGTCGTGCCGGGACCGCCGGGAGCGCCGGGGTGCGGCGAGGGGCACCCGAGCAGGCTGTCACCGCCGGCGCCGGGGAACATCCGGTCGCACCTGGCAGCCGGATCTTCCCCAAGCTGAAGGGCCCGCCACGACCGGCCGCTACCACTGGCGCCGCGGAACATCCGCCGGGCCAGGCACACGAGGTCCCGAAGAACCACATAAGGTCCCGACGAACCACACGAGGTCCCGAAGAACTACACGAGGCCCCGAAGAACCCGGACGGAGACACCCCCCCGCCGCACACACGGCGGGAACGGTCAGACCTTCGGCAAGCGGTAGCGGGTCAGCCGCGCGCTGTTGCTGACCACCGCGACCGACGAGACGTTGTGCAACACCGCCGCCAGCACCGGCGAGAGCGCGCCACCCGCACCCACCGCCAAGCCGGCCGCGTTGACCGCGATCGACATGCCGTAGTTCTGCCGGATCAGGCCGATCGTGCGGCGGGCGAGGTCACGCAGCGCCATCAGCCGGCGCAGGTCGTCCCCGGTCAGCGCGACGTCGGCGGTCTCGACGGCCACGTCGGTGCCGGAGATCCCCATGGCGATGCCAATGTCGGCCAGCGCGAGCGCCGGTGCGTCGTTGGTGCCGTCGCCGACCATGGCGACCATGTGGCCTGCCCGCTGGAGTGCGGCGATCGCGTCCTGCTTGTCTTCGGGCAGTACCTCGGCCCGCCATTCGTCGATGCCGAGTTCCTGGGCGACCACCGCGGCGGTGACCGGATGATCGCCGGTGAGCATCACGATGCGGCGGACCCCGTCGGCGCGCAGTGCCTCCACGACCTGCCGAGCCTCCGGCCGGATCTCGTCCCGCAGGCTGACCAGGCCGACCAGCCGGCCGTCGACGGCGAGCAGCAGCGGCGTCTCGGCAGCGCTACGGAGCCGGTCGACCCAGTCGCGTGCCTTCGCCGAGATCCGCACCTTCTCGCTGCGCAGGAACTCGAGCCGACCGAGCAGCATGGTCCGTCCATCGGCCCGCGTGCGCATGCCCAGACCCAGCAGCACCTCGCACTGCTCGTGCGGCGGAATGAGGATGTGCCGTTCCTCGGTGGAGCGGATGACCGCCTGCGCCAACGGGTGTCGACTGTGGATCTCCGAACTCGCGGCATAGGCGAGCACCTGTTCGGGTTCCCAGCCGCGCGCCAGCGCCACCACGTTCGTCACCACCGGCCGACCGGTGGTGAGCGTGCCGGTCTTGTCGAAGACGACAGCGTCGACGCGCCCGGCGGCCTCCAGATGCGAGCCGCCCTTGATCAGGATGCCGCGACGCGCACCATTGCCGATCGCCGCGCTGATCGCGGTCGGCGTGGACAGGCCCACCGCGCACGGGCAGGCGACGAGCAGCATCGTCATCGCCCGCCGGACGTCCCGGGTGATCATCAGGGTGGCCGCGGCCAGCCCGAAGGACAATGGGACGAAGCGGCGGGAGAAGTTCTCGGCCACCGTCTGGACCGGGGCTCGGTCCTGCTGCGCCTGCTCGACGCGCCGGATGATCCGGCCGACCGCGGTGTCCGCTCCCACCGCGTCGGCGCGGACGACGATCCGGCCACGCACCAGCACGCTGCCGGCATGCACCAGAGCCCCGGCGCGCACGGTGATCGGCAGATGCTCGCCGGTGATCGCAGCTTGATCGAGAATGCCTTCACCGTCGACGATCTGACCATCGACCGGGAGTGCGACGTGTTCGTGCACGATGATCTCGTCGCCCACCCGGAGCGCGGCCAGCGGCACCTGCTGCTCGACGCCGTCACCCAGGTGCAGCCAGGCGGTGTCGGCCGTCCCGGAGAGGAGCTCGGAGATCGCCCGGCGGGTGCGGCGAAGGGTCAGGTCCTGCAGGTACTCGCCGATGTTCAACAGCCACAGCACGGTCAGCGCCACCACGTTCTCGCGGAGCACCAGCGAGGCGATGGTCGCGGCCGACACCAGGGCATCCGTGCCGGCGGTGCGGCGGCCGCGAAGGGCGGCCACAGCGCCGCGCAGGAAGGGATAACCGGTGAAGACGGTCACCCCGGTGGCGACCACGCGAGCCCCCGGACCGAGCATCGGTGGCCGGCGCAACAGGTAGCGCCGCCCGCCCAGCAGCAGCAGGGCGAGGCCACCGACGACCATGCGGACGACGTCGCCGGAGGTGACGTCCGCCGATCGCGGTGCACGTGCCGGCGGTCCGGGCGGCGGGAAGGACACAGCCCGGCTGATCGCCGAGCGGGCGGCCGCCCGATCCAGATGGTCGGCCCGATACCAGATCACCACTGCGCCGGTTCTCGGAAAGGCATGCACCGCAAGCACTCCGGGAATCGCATCAACGGCGTCCTCAACCGCGACGGCGCGGCCGGCGCTGCCGCGCAGGGCCGGCACACGCAACCGCCACCGCCCGGCGGCATCGGCCACCGTGCTGACCTCCAGCTCGGGTGGCTCCGCCGGCCGAGGCGTCACGGCCGCGGACGGCGGGCGGGCGCCGGGTCCGGCCACCTGCCGGCCGGTGGAGGTGGCGGCCGGTGCGGGGTCGGCGTGGGCGGCCATATGAGCCTCGGCGGCGGCACGGCGCGTGTCCGGCTCGAGCCGACCGCCTCGATCACCGATAGCGGGGCCCGGATCACCGGTGCCGCGGTCACCCGTGCCGGAGCCTGGAAGCTTCGGGCCGCCGCGACCGGCAGCGCGACCGCGACCGGCAGCGCGACCGCGACCGGCAGCGCGACCGGTCGCCGGCTGCCGGCGGGTCGCTCCCGGCGCCGTCCGGTCCGGATCGCTTTGCCGCGCCACCGGAGTCAGTGGTCGTGATCGTGCGGCTCGGCCGGGTGGGCGGGCGGCGGCGCCTGTTCGCCGATCCGCTCCCGTGCCTCGGCGACGACGTCGCCGACGGCCAGCCGCAGGTTCTCCGCGCCCGCCTCGATCCGGCGCTTGCCCCGCAGGGTCGTCGCGGTGACCGCAACCAGCGCACGCTTCGCCGCGGTGCCGCTCGATGCCTGCTTCAGTCGATCGACGACCACCGCCCCGGCCACCCCGCTGATCAACAACCCGGCCGCCCGGGCCGCCAGATGACCGGCAACCATGGATGCTCCCTCCGTCGCGCCGATAACGATTCTCGTTGCATCGTAGATGGCGATCCGCGTCGCCATGCGACCGCCCGGCACCCTCGGCGACGCTGCCCGCTCGGCGCGTTCTGACAGCGCTGTGAGATTCGGTCCGCATCCTGGCGCATGTCACCGGTCGGCCCGCGACCGCCGAGGAGGGGTCATGAGAATGCCCGAATGGATCTCGACGCCGCGGACGATGACCGCCGGAACCGTCAGGGGATCCGGCGGCGGGGTCGGCCCGGACGTCAGCCCCGACGGCGTGGGCGGTGGTCTCACCGGCCGGATGGTCGAGCGCCCGCCCGACCGCGCCGGCGACAGCCCTTCCGACGGTGGGGCCGCGGGTAATGCGCGGCTGACCGCGGCGACCGGGATGGTGCTGCTGGTTCTCCTGGCGGTCGAGGGAGTCACGGTCCTGGGCGTGCGCCAGATGCTGACGATGCACGTCGTGGTCGGTGCGTTGCTGATCGGCCCGGTTATGCTCAAGTCGGGGAGCACCGTCTACCGGTTCGCGCGGTACTACGGCGGCGCCGAGCCCTACCGCCGGAAGGGGCCGCCCCCGCTGCCGCTGCGGCTGATCGGGCCACCGGTCATCCTGGCGACGGTGGCGCTGCTGTGCACCGGGATCGCGCTGGTTTTCACCGGTCCCACCGGATCCGGCCTGCTGCTGACCGCCCATCAGACCAGCTTCTGGGTCTGGTTCGGGCTGATGTCGGTGCACGTGCTCGGGCATGTGTGGGAGGCGGCAGTGCTGTCGTGGCGTGACCTGCGGTCGTCCTGGCGTGGACCCGGTGCGCGGCGCCGATGGTGGCGCCTGTCGGCAGTCGTACTGGCCCTGATGGTCGGGGTCGCAGCGGCCACCGCGCTGGTCCCGTCCGCGGCTCCGTGGACGAGCAGGACGGCCCCGCAGGTGTCACGCCCGTTCGTCCCGCAACCGTGACCGGCAACGCTGCCGCGAGCCCGGCGAACTCGAACGGCACCGCCGGCGCCGCGGTCTCGACGCCGGCATCGACGGGCTCCGCTCCGTCACCCAGGTCGGCCACATCTGTGTCGCCAAGGGCCGCCGCCCCGACCACGACCACGACCACGACAGCCTCGCACCGCCACCCGCATACCCACGGCCGGTCAGGGCCAAGCGCAGGCGCGGTCGGACGGTTCCTGATTCTCAGCGGCCGGACCGACCGCCCACAGCACAGGTACAGCAAGCGCCCGGAAGGTCGAGACCACAGCCCGGACACGGTCGGTTCGGATCGAAAGGCGGCGACCCGATGAACACTCCCGACGCACCCGGTGCCGGCGGCCGCCGGCTCCGCCGACGGGTCCGCATGCTGACCGCCGGGGCCGTCGGCGCAGCGGTCATCGCGTCGGCCGGCGTCACCGCGATCCTGGCGGACGGGCAGGACACACAGGAATCGGTCGCGAGGCCATCCACTCCGGACAGCCCGGCGGCCGGCCCGGCGGCCGGCCCGACGGCCGGCGCGTCGACGCCATCGGATACGGGCGTCACGTCGGGGTCGTCGGGCGGCACGATCCGGCCGCCCGGCCGGGCCGCGGGCGACGGCCACGTCACCACGGGCGGGTCCTGATGACCGTGCCGACCCGAGGAGGCCAGGCCACCGCTCGGGTGGACCTCGAGATCTGGTCGACGACCGCGACACTGGTGGTCACCGACCCGGGCGTGCTGGACGCTGCGACGGCGGATCTGGTCGATGTGCTCGCCGAGGTCGATGCGTGCTGCAGCCGATTCCGGCCGGATTCCGAACTCAACCGGATCCTGTCCCGGCCGGGTCGGCCGGCCCGGTTGTCCCCGATGTTGAACGGCGCGGTGGGCCACGCGCTGCGGGTCGCCGTCGGGACGGGATACCTGGTGGATCCCACGGTCGCCGCCGCGGTGATCGCCGCCGGCTACGACCGGGACTTTTCCCTGCTGCTGGAACGAGGAATGACCGTCGAGCCCACCGTCCGCAGCACGACCGCGGCCGCCGGCACCAGCGCCGGCGCGGCGACGAGCCAACGCGCCCCCGGCGCCTGGAATCTCGTGTACGACCCGACGTCGGCGACGCTGACCGTTCCGGCCGGCGTGGGCATCGACCTCGGCGCGACGGCCAAGGCCTTCGCGGCGGATGTGGCGGCGGCCCGGATCGCCGGATGGTACGACGGCGGCGTCCTGGTGGGCATCGGCGGCGACATCGCCGTGGCCGGACGAGCGCCCGACGGAGGCTGGCGCATCGCCGTCGCCGATGATCACCGCGCGGAAACCGCGTCGTTTCAAACGGTGTCGATCGAGTCGGGCGGTCTGGCCACCTCATCGACGACGGTGCGTCGATGGCGGACGTTGGCTGGTTGGCGGCATCACATCATCGATCCGCGAACCGGGCGGAACCCGGACTCGAGGTGGCGCACGGTGTCCGTCGCCGCGGCATCCTGCGTCGATGCCAATGCCGCGGCGACCGCCGCCGTCGTGCTCGGTGACCGGGCCCCGGACTGGCTGGCCGGCCGCGGCCTGCCGGCCCTGCTCGTCGGCCTCGACGGATCGCAGCGCACGGTCGCCGAGTGGCCCGACCCGGAGGTCGCCGCCTGATGGACACCCAGCTGCTCTGGTTCGCCAGCCGCGCCACCGGGGCGGTGGCACTGGTGCTGTTCACGGCCGTCCTGGTCCTCGGCGTCCTGTCCGCGGGTCGAGCCGGCTTCACCGGGCTGCCGCGGGCCGGGTTGCTGCGGTTGCACCGTTCCCTGACGCTCGTGTCGGTGGCGTTCCTGACGGTGCACGTCGTCGCCGCGATCGTCGACGGATACGTCGACCTGAACTACTGGGACGTCGTGCTGCCCTTCGGCGCCGGCTACGAACCGTTCTGGATCGGACTGGCGAGCATCGCCGTCGACCTGCTCGTCGCGATCGGGATCAGCAGTGCGCTGCGCCGGCATCTCCCGCTGCGCGTGTGGCGGTCGATCCATCTGACCGCGTATGCGATGTGGCCGCTGGCCCTGCTCCACGGTTGGGGCACGGCGGGCGGCGACGGGCGGCAGACCTGGTTGATCATCATCGACATCGCCTGCGTGGCCGCGGTTCTGGGTGCGATCGGGTACCGGCTGCGGCCGGACCGGCATCCGGACACGGCCGCCCGGCAGTCCGCGTGGGCGGTGCATCCGCGGTTCCCGTCGGACGGACGCCGATGACCGGATCGCCGACCAGACCACGCCCATGGCCGGCCGGAGCGGACATCTGGCCGCCCGCACCGTCGACGATCGATCGGCTGCTGCCCGCTCGACCCGCCACGTCCTGGGCCGATCATCTCCGGCGGCTCGGACCGGTTCCGGAGCGCTCGGCGCCGGACCTCGTCGTGATGCTCGACGAGGCAGGCCTCACCGGCCGGGGTGGTGCCGGGTTTTCCACCGCCCGCAAGCTCGCCGCGGTCGCCATGGCCTCCGCGAAGGCCCGCCGCCCGGCGATCGTGGTCGCCAATTGCTGCGAGGGCGACCCGACGTCGGCGAAGGACCGGGTGCTGATCCAGCGGTCGCCGCACCTGGTCATCGACGGCGCCGTCGCTGCCGCGTCGGCGATCGGCGCCGACCGGGTGGTGCTGGCCGCGCACGCGGACCCGGCCACCGGATCCATCCTGCGCCGCGCGCTGTCCGAACGCCGGGCCGCCGGGCCGGACGTCGACGTGATCGACGTGCCGGACCGCTACCTCGCGTCCGAGGCGTCCGCAATCGTGCGCCACCTGAACACCGGTGACGCCCGGCCACTCGGGCGGCTGAACCCGATCTGGGAGGACGGCGTCGACCACCGGCCCACCCTGGTCGCCAACGCGGAGACCCTCGCACAGCTTGCGTTGATCGCCCGCTTCGGACCCCAGTGGTTCGCCGCCGTCGGATCCCCGGCCGAGCCGGGGACGACGCTGGTCACCGTCGGCGGCGCGGTGCCTCGGCCGGGCGTCCTCGAGATCCCCACCGGGGCCGCCGTCGTCGACGTGCTGGCCCGAGCCGGCGCGCCGTGCACCGGCTGGGCGCTGGTCGGCGGCCTCGGCGGGAGATGGGTCGAGTTGCATCGGGCGGCCGAGATCGGTTTCAGCTCGGCCGAACTCCGCGCGGCCGGGGCAACCCGGGGAGTCGGCTCGATTGTCGTCCTGCCCCCGGGCGCATGCCCGCTGGTCGAGTCGGCGCGGATCGTGCACCACCAGGCCGCCGCCGGCGCCCGGCAGTGCGGTCCGTGCATGTTCGGGCTTCCGGCGATCGCGGCGGACCTGTCCGCCTTGGCGGCCGGCGACCGGGACGCGCTGACCCGGCTGCACCGTCGACTACCGATCGTCAGCGGGCGCGGGGGCTGCGGCCACCCGGACGGAACCGTCGCACTGGCCGTCAGCGCGCTGGCGGCGGTCACCACCGGGCAGCCGTACCACCTGGAGCGGCACCTGCGCGGACCGGGCTGCCGGCCGTCGGCGGTGGTTCCGCTGGGGCCGCTTCCCGCGTTTGCGCGGGCCGTTGGCGGTCGGCGATGAGGGCACCGGCCGTCCTGCGGGTCGATGCCATCGCCTGCCGCGCCCACGGGCTGTGCGCCGACGAGTTGCCCGAGGTCATCACGCTGGACGAGTGGGGCTACCCGATCCTGCCCACCGGACCGGTGCCCGCCGAGCTGGTGCGGCGGACCAAGGCGGCCGCGTCCGCCTGCCCGGTGCTGGCGCTGCGCCTGACGAACGGCTGACCGACCGGACCCCTTCGGCTTGGGGAAGATCCGGTCGCCTGACGCGACCGGATATTCCCCAAGCCGAAGGTGGCCGCACTCGCACGTGGCGGGCGGTCGCCGGTTGCGGAAGCCGAAGCCGAGCCCGATCAGCCGGCCGCCGGCAGCTCGATCTCGGCTCGAACCCCGCCGGACGGACCGGGTTCCAGCCGCAGGGTCCCTCCGTGCGCCACCGCGACCTCGCGGACCAGGGCCAACCCGAGGCCGAACCGGCGGCCACCCGGCCCGTGCGCGGGTCGGGGGCCGTGCGCGAACCGTCGGGTCACCTCCTCGGGATCCGATCCGCCGAATCCCTCTCCGGTGTCGGTGACCGACACCACGACCCGGTGGTCGGCGACGACCGCCGCGAGCTGGACGACGCCCCCGGGCGGGGTATGCGCGACGGCGTTGTCCACCAGCGCCGTCACCGCCCGCCGAAGTGCCGTGCGTGACCCGTTGACCCGCGCCTCGCCCGGAGCGCGGACCAGCCGCACGTCCCGCTCCTCGGCCAGCACCGTCAACGAGTCGGCCACCTGCTGCAACAGTTCCCCGACGGCGACCGGCTCACCGCGGGCCGGATCGGCGGTCAGCTGGGCACTGGCCAACAGCTCGTCCACGATCTCGCCGAGCACCCGGCTGTCGTCCAGCAGCTGCCGCATCGCGGGCTGAGCCGGGTCGTCGGGCGGCATCCGACGGGCGATCAGTTGCGCCCGCGTGTGCATCACGGTCAGCGGGGTGCGCAGTTCGTGCCCGGCGTCGGCGATGAACCGGCGCTGCCGGGCGAGCGCCTCACCGAGCGGCGCCACCGCGCGCCGGGCGATCAGCAGCCCGACCACGCCGGCGATGACCACCCCGATCCCGCCGGCCACCAGCAGCGTCGTTCGCAGGACGTCGTCGTCGTGGTCGGGACCGCCGGGGTGGTCGCCGTGATCGTGGCCGAGCACCGGACTCAGGGCCAGCGTGGCCAGGGCCGCCACGACGACCACGACCGCGCTGGCCGCGGCCAGCTGCCAGGCCATCCGCCGGGTCGCCGCACGCACCAACTGCCGATCCGGATCCGACGGAGCGCTCACCAGACCCCCAGCCGATATCCGAGGCCGTGCACCGTGTGCACGGCCTGCCGGCCGAGCTTGCGACGAAGGTAGTAGACGTACGTGTCGACGCTGCCCGGATCGTCGGCGGGGTCGAAGACCGCGGCGAGCAGTTCGGGTCGGGTGAACACCTGGTGCGGGCGACGGGCAAGCACCTCCAGCAGCGCCGCCTCCCGCCCGGACAGGTCGACCACCTCACCCTCCGGCCCGAGCACCCGTCGCCCGGTCACGTCGAACCGGCGCCGCCCCAGCTCCACGGTGGTCGCCCGATCGATCGGACGCCGTCGCAGCGCCCGGAGCCGCGCCAGCAGCTCGTCGATCTCGAACGGCTTGATCAGGTAGTCCTCGGCGCCGGCGTCCAGCCCCTCGACCCGGTCGGCGACGGCCGCGCGGGCCGTGAGCATCAGGATCGGGGTGGTGATGCCGCGTCGTCGCAGCCGCCGCACCAGGTCGACGCCGTCGATCGCGGGCAGGCCACGATCGATGACCATCACCGCGTACGCCCGAGTCAGCCCGGCATGCAGGCCGGCCTGACCGTCGGGTGCCACGTCGACGTCGTAGGAATCGCCGAGCACCTCGGCCAGCAGCGGGCCGAGCCGGTCGTCGTCCTCCACCAGCAGCAGCCGGGGTGACCGGGTGTCCAGCACCGACGCCTCCCACCTCCCGACCACCGTCGGGCACCCGCAGTTTGCCGGAGCGCGATCACAAAGTTCTCAGAAAGAGCGGAGTTCGGGGGTGCCGGCACCCCCGACCGGATCCGCCCGCCGACACCCTCGCCCGCCGAGCACACCGCGAGCATGCTCGGCGACACCCGCATCCGCGGCGTCCCGGTCCGACCCACCGACGCAAAGGTCCGATAATGCCCATTTGTGAGCCCGCTCTCCGGATCCTCGATCTTCCGGGTCGCCGCCTGGACGTACGTCGCCGGGCTGCTCGCGTGGCTGACCCTCGGCGTATTGCCGACCGTGGTCGCCGACATCGGCCCCGCCGCCGATGAGGCGGGGCGGCTCGCGTCCTCGGGCGGGGCCCTCGCGGCGCCGGCCGCCGCGCTGTTGGCGCCGGCCATGCCGATGACCGGGCTGACCGGCATCACCGTCCTGCAGTACGCGTTCAGCGCGCTCAACCTGGTGCTCGGCGTGCTGCTGCTCGTCCGATGCGGTGACAACATCGTGGCCCGGCTGTTGGCCGTCGGCCTGCTTGGCACCGCCGCGACCTTCAACCTGCCCAGTCACGAGGCATTCCACCTGATCGGCAGTCCCTGGCCGGTGTCGTTGCTGCACTTCACGTTTCACATCGCCTCCGGGGTGTGTTACCTCTGGGGCGTCGCGCTGTTCCCGGACGGCCGGCTACCACGGCAGATCCGGCTGTCGGGTCGGCTGCTGCTCGGCACGGCGCTGGCGGTGACCACCGCCGTCGCCCTGGTCTGCTGGTGGAGCGACTTCCTCGCGCACCCACAGTTTTTCGTCATCTTCTTCGGTGTGCTGATCCCGGCCGCCGGGGTGAGCATGCAGGCGCTGCGTCTGCGGGACCCTGGGGTCCGGGCCGGCGACCGGCACAGCGCGCGGCTGCTCATCGGCGCGTTGCTGCCGGCGCTGGCGCTCGCCCTGCTCTGGTGCGCGGCTCAGGGTCTGGTGCTCGCCGGGCTCGGTGGGACCGCGGCGGCGAACCTGGCGGCCGAGCTGCCCGAGCTGTTCCCGGTGGTGTTCGCGATCGTGCCGATCGTCCTGTTCGTGGCATTGGTGCGGCACCGGATCTTCGGCCTGGACCGGCTGCTGAGCCGGGTGCTCGTCGCCGCCCTGCTGCTGGTGGCGACGGGTCTGGTCTATCTGGTTGCGGTGGTCACCGGGAGCTGGCTCGCGTCGGGCGACGGCTGGTGGACCGTGGTCGTCATGGCCGCGGCGGCGGTCATGCTGAGCTGGGCGTGGGATCTGGTGCGTCGAGCGGTCAACCGAGTCGTGTTCGGCCAGGACCTGGACCCGGTGGCCGCCGTGGGCGCACTGGTCAGCGGACTGCACCTGCTCAGCCGCAACGACGAGCTCGACCAGTTGGTCGATGTCGCCGTCCGGGCCACCCGCGCCCGGAGCGCCCAGCTCTGGTCGACCCGGGACGGCGGGTGGTCGTTGGTGGCCGGCGCGCCGCCGGCGCCGGGGGTATGGCAGCCCCGGACGATCGATGGCCGGTTCTGGTGGATCGAGTACGACCGGCAACGGGTCGGCGCGCTGACGGTCGACCTCGCCGCCGGCGAGCGACTGCCGCCGGCCCAGGTCGAGTTGCTCGCCGACCTCGCCGGGCACGCCGGCCTGTTGCTGCACAACGCGACGCTGGCCGACCAGCTCCAGGCCCGCGTTCGCGACCTTGCCGAACAGGCGGAACGGTTGCGGCAGACCAGGCGCCGGATGGTTGCCGCGCAGGACCGTGAGCGATTCCGGTTGGAGCGCAACCTGCACGACGGCGCGCAGCAGACCCTGGTCGCCGCGATGATCGAGATACGGATGGCCGCCGCCGCGGACCCGGAGGCGCGGGCCGGCGTCCTGGCCGCCGTGCAGGACGCCATGCGGGCGAGTTCCGTGGAGCTGCACGAGTTGGCGTCCGGCGGCCTGCCTCGCGCCCTGCGCGACGGAGATCTGCGCACGGCGATGTCCGCCGTCGGCCGGGTGGCCGAGTCGGCGGGGATGACGGTCCGGGTCCGGGTCGACCTGCCGGCTTCCGGTGCCGCGGCGACCTGGAGCGACGCGGCGGTGGCGACCTACTTCTGCTGCTCGGAAGCGGTCCAGAACGCGGTGAAACACTCGTCCGCCACGAACCTGTCGATCACAGTGGTGGCCACCGAGTCGCGCATCGACCTCACCGTCACCGACGACGGCACCGGGATCGTGGCCGGTACCGCCGGCGCGGGCTTCGGTGGGATCGGGGGGTTGGACGACCGCGTGGCGGCCCTGGGCGGGGCGATCGTGGTGGAGTCCGCACCCGGTCACGGCACCGCGGTACGCGGCTTCGTGCCCCTGGATGCCGGCGCCGCGATCGCCCCGGCCGATCCGCCGACGTCACCGCCGGATCGGCCGGTCCATGTCTGAGCGGCGGCGCATCACGGCGCTGATCCTGGCGTTCCGGTTCGCGTTGGCGCTGGCCGCCTTCGGCGTCGCGGAGCTGGCATCGGAACGGGTCTGGCCCGCGTCGGGGGGCATGCCCGGGTGGGTCGTCGTCGTCACCATGGGCGTGGTCGGCGTTCTGATCGCGGTGACCGGCCGGCCGCTGGCTCGGCTGGCCGGCCGCATCGTGCTGCGCGATCACGCGGACGGCTATCGGGCGGGACGGGCGCTGCTGCGGCGGATGTCGAGCGCGCTGCCCGTCGAAGACGTGTTGCCGGCCCTGGCGGAGATCACCGGACGCACCCTGCAGGTCGACCGGTCCGAGGTCCGCATCCTGCTCGACGGCGGCCAGTCCGTTTCGCAGGTCTGGCCGGCGCAGGCCCGATCCGACGGGGCACCGGTCGTGGTCGAAGTGCGGCACGACGGGCAGGCCGTGGGGGAGATCGAGGCCGATGTTCCCCGCACCGCGAGCAACCGCGAGGCGGAGCTGTTGCGGCAGTTGGCGAGCCCGGCCGGGCTGGCCATGTCGACCGTCCGGCTCACCGTCGAGTTGCGACGCCGGGCGGATGCCCTGCGGCGGCTGGCGGCCGACATCGCCGCCTCCAACCGGCGGATCGCCCGGGCCCGGCAGACCGAGGCCGACACGATCACCGCGGAGATCCGCGCTCGGGTGGATCCGCACCTGCGCGCCGCCGAAGACCTGGTCGGCCGGGCCCAGCGGGTCGGCCGTGACGTCGGCGGTGACTTCGGTCGTGACGTCGGCGATGACCTCGGCGGTGACCTCGGCGATGACGAGGACGGCCGGGTGCTGATCGACCTGGCGCGCGAGCGGGTCGGGCAGGCGCTGGACGAGCTGCGGAACCTGGCCAGGCGGATCTACCCGCCCCGGCTCGCCGACGGCGGTCTCGCCGCGGGCCTGGAGGGCTGGCAGCTGCGCACCGGCGTCGGGCTGGACCTGCGGATCGGCGACGACCCCCGGCTGCGGGCCGATCCGGCGATCGGATCGTGCCTGTACTTCCTGATCGTCGCCGCGCTGGACCACCGGCCGGCGTCCGGCCGGCGGCAATCGGTCCGGGTCGATGTCGAGTCGGACCGGGTCGTGGTGGAGGTCGTCGGGCCCGTGCCGGAGGGCGCCGATCGGCAGGCCATCGACGACGCCACCGCCGCCGCGGTCCGGGATCGGGTCGAGGCGTTCGGCGGCGAGGCGACGTTCACCGCCGACGACGATCGCCGCACCGTCCGGGCCTGGCTGCCGATCGACCGGGAAGACTGGACGCCATGACGCACCGGGTGCTGTTGGCCGAGGACAACTTCCTGCTCCGGGAGGGACTGCGCGGCATGCTCGCCGGCGTCGACACCGTCGAGGTCGTCGCCGGCTGCGAGGATCTGCCGCAGACCCTGGCGGCCATCGCCGAGCACCGGCCCGACGTCGTCCTCACCGACATCCGGATGCCCCCCGATCGCCGGGACGAGGGCATCCGGGTGGCCAACCACTGCCGCACGGCACACCCGACCGTGGGCGTCATCCTGCTCAGCCAGTACGCGGAACCGGGTTATGTGCGCGCGCTGCTGGGCCAGGGCACCCAGCGACGCGGCTACCTGCTCAAGGAACGGGTGAGCGACCTGGCCGAGCTGGTGACGGCCATCGACACGGTGGCCGCCGGCGGTTCGGTCATCGACCCGAAGGTGGTCGAGACCCTCATCGACGCACGGTCGCTGACCGGGGACGGCGAGCTGGGCCGGCTGACCCGCCGGGAACGGCAGGTGCTGGAGGGCATCGCTCAGGGCCGCACCAACGCGGCCATCGCCCAGGACCTGGTGCTGACCCCGCACGCCGTGGAAAAGCACATCAACGCGATCTTCAGCAAGCTGGGCCTGCGCGGCGACCAGGTCAACCATCCCCGAGTGCGGGCCGCCCTGCTGTATCTGGCCGAGGGCCGGCGATGACCGGCGACCCGGACGGGCCGACGCGGATCCTGCTCGTCGACGACCAGCCCCAGTTCCGGCGAGCGGCCGCGGCGCTGATCGGTGCCACCCCCGGCCTGATTCTCGTCGGCGAGGCGGGCACCGGTGAGCAGGCGGTCGACCTCGCGCTGCGGGTGGATCCCGATCTGATCGTGATGGACGTGCGATTGCCCGGAATCGACGGCACCGAGGCCTGCCGGCGGATCCTGCGGGCCCGCCCCGACGTCCGGGTGGTGCTGGTCTCCACCTACGAGCAATCCGATCTGCCCGGCGTCCAGGAATGTGGTGCCGCCCGGTTCGTCCGCAAGCAGGACTTCGACGTGCCGGCCTTGATCGGCTGACCCGCGCCCGACATTTCGATCGATCAATATCTATTGCGTTACAGTCGCTTTCACTTCTGATACGATCCGAGCGGTCTCATTTGGGAGACATTTCAGGGGTGCGCACACCCCCTTTCGGATTCGGTTGTCACCACCATCGAGATACCGGGCGCAAAGGCCGACTCTTTTCTGGTCAGCCTGTTGCTCCGACCCGAGGAAAGCCGATGTCCCAACGAACCAACCGTCAAGGCCCGGCCGTGCTGCGTACGCTCGCCCGACGCGGCCTGCTGAGCCTGGTGACGGCGTCCACCGCGGCCACGATCTGTCTGGTGCCGGTGACCCCGGCGACCGCAGTGCCGATCAGCGTGGGCTCGCCGGTCGCGGCCGTCCTGCCCGCCGCGGCCGCCATCCCGGAAACCACGCAGAACGCCGCCGCCTCGGCCCCTGCCGCCGATCCCGCCCCGGTCCCTGCGGCGGACCCCTCTCCGGCTTCCGCCGCCGACCCCACGCCGGCACCGTCGGCGGCTCCGGACGCGGCGGTGGATCCCAGCCCCGCACCGACGGCCGCGCCGGCCGCGACCACGCCCACGCCGGCGCCGCCGCCCGCCGCCGATGCTGCGGTGCCGACACCCTCGAGCCTCCCGGCCGCCGATGGCGTCACCGCGGAGGCGACGACAACCGATCCCACGACGACCTTCTCGCTCTCTGCGGCGGCCCGCGCCTTCCTGTCCAGCCTGCGGCTCGACGTGGGATCGGGAGCGGTCACCGGCACCCTGAACGGGTCGATCCTGACGGTCGACGTCGGTGCGCCGGCGATCCCGTTCCAGCTGCCGGCCGGCAGTCAGAGCGTGTCCTTCACCGGGGCGACGCTGACCATCGACGAGTCGACGAGGACCTTGACCCTGAAGGCGAACGTGGTCGCCACCAACGGCATCGGCGGATCGCTGACGGTCGGCATCGCCCACGCCGACACCACCGACCTGTCCGGCGCAGACCTGACGGCGACCGTCGACATCACCGGGATCCCGGTGCTGGGCGCCACGGTGAACGTGTCCGGCTCCCTGTCGTACGCCGAAGGCACGCTCGCGGCCTCGCTCACCGGCACGCTGGGCAGTGACGCGGTCGTCGCAGACGGCGTGCTCACCGTCAAGGCGGGGACCACCGTCACCGTGGCGACCGACACCGGCCTGTCCGTCAGCGGCTCCGCCGTGCTCGGCTCCGGCTCCACCGCCTTCACCGTCTCCGTCAGCGGTGCCGTCAAGGACGGCAAGAACTGGACGCTGAACGTCGACGACACGGCTCAGACACCGCAGTTCAGTCCGGTCGCCGGCCTGACCATCAGCCCGACGTTCACCGGTTCGATCACCGACACCAACGGCGCCGTCACCTTCGACGTCGCCGGTGACGACGTCGCCGGCTGGACGGTCGGCGGGGCCACCCTCTCGCTCACCCATGTCGAGGTGTCCAACGCGGCGGTACCGGACGGATTGGCCTGCCCCGCAGCCGATCCCGGCCAGTTCTGGTTCGACGTCCAGGGCGGTCTGACCGATTCCGCCGCCGGGATCAGCGGCAACGCGCAGGCCTGTGTGGTGCCCGCCGCGAAGGCATTCCAGATCACCGCGAGCTCCCCGTCCATCGCGCTGCCGAACACCGGCGGGTTCTCGATCGACAAGCCGTCGGTGTCGATCACCGGCACCGGCGTCGGCACGGCCGCGGCCAAGGTCGCGGTGACCGCGCGCGCGACGCTCACGGTGACACCGGACAGTGACCACACCGTGCACGTCCCGGTCATCCTGAACTTCGCCGACGACGGCAGCTTCACCGCCTCCGCCGGAGTCGATCTGGGCGACCTGGGCGTCGGCGCCAAGGGCAACTCCGGCACCGTGGTGCTGGCCAGCAAGCAGGTCACCCAGTTCGACCCCACCACGGTCGGGGCCACCGGCCAAAAGTTCGACCTGCCGGCCGGCGTCACGCTGCTGTTCGACTACCAGCCGTCGGGAGAGGTCAGCGCGGCCCTGAAGAACCTGCGGCTGCCCGTCCCCACCAGCATCGCGGCCCGAGCCACCCTGTCCGACACCGGGTTCGACGCGACCGCGCAGCTCCAGTTCGGCGAACGTGAGAACGGTGCGAAGCTGTTCGCGCAGAACACCCCCGGCGGCGCCGCCGCCTACGTGAACACGCTGGGCCTGGAGTTCCAGCTGGGTGCGTCCAGCGGCACGGTGACCGTGTCCGGCTCGGCCTACCTGATGCTGCCCAAGCTGTACCCGAGCGGCAAGGCGTCCCAGGTGGAGGTCACCCTGGGCGGCAGCCTCGGCGTCACCACCGAGGGAGCGGTGTCGGTGTCTGTCCAGTTCGACATCAAGGGTCTGGGTGGACCGTGGACCGACGCGTTCGGCATCGACGGTCTGTCGGTCGATGAGGTCGCCGGGAAGATCGGTGTCAAGGACAGCCCGACGACCGCGGGAGTCCCGTTGCCCACCCTGGCCTTCAAGGTGGACAACCTCCAACTGCCCAAGGCCTGGAATGACGCCATCGGCATCCAGGACGGTGCGAAGACGTCGCTGAACCTGGTGCTGGACGTCAACAACCCGGTGCTGGGTTTCTCGATCGTCGGCAAGGACAAGGACTCGATCGCCCTCAAGCCGTTCACCATCATCAAGACCGTCGCCGGGAAGTCGATCCCGTCGTCGCTGCCGGACTCCGTGCAGGTCAAGACCGCGCAGCTGCTCTTCGCCCCGGCGGCCGGCACCGACGCCGCCGGCAAGGCCATCGACGCCGGCGCCACCCTGGTCTTCGACAGCCAGGTAGCCGGCGTGATGGTGCACGTCGATGGCAACGTCGCCGTGTTGCCCTACCCGAGCCTGACCGCCGACGCCAGCGTCGGCTCCTACGCGGTCGGGCCGGTCACCTTGAACAACACCGACCTGAAGATCAAGCTGTCCGCCGATCCGTCCAACCCGGTCGCCGACTTCAGTTTCCACGGCGGGTTCACCGACAAGTACAGCGGCATCTCGTTCGTCGCCGGCGTCGACGAGGGCGCCTCGGCGTCGCAGGCCAACGCCGCCGTCTCCCTGCATATCGCCGGCGGGCTGCCCCAGTACCTGCAGGCCGGTGCGGACCTGGCCGGGTCGGTGTCGGTGAACGGCAGCGGCGCCTCGTTCTCCGCCTCCGGCAACGCGTCGGTGATCGTCGCCGGGCAGCCGCTCGGATCGGTGCCGTTCAGCTACTCCACCACCAGCGGCGCGCTCTGGCAGCAGTTGCAGGGCAGCGCGGGCCAGGTCGCCCAGGCGTTCAAGAATGCCTACGGTTGGACCGACGCCCAGGCCGCGGCCGCCCTGAACACCCTGCGGGCGACGCCGAGCCAGATCGCCGGGGCGCTGCAGGCCGCCTACGGTGACGGCTACGACAAGGTCATGCGGGTGCTGTTGAACACCGGCTTCAGCGTGGACACCGCGGTCTCCACGGTGAAGTCCGTCCTCGGTGCGGCGGACAGCCAGGTCGCTTCGACCCTGGCTCAGCTGGGCTACCAGCAGACCCAGATCACCAACCTGCTGGTCCGCTTCTACGGGGACGCCGACGCCCGGATCGCCTCCGTGCTGCTGGGTCTGGGCAACACCGCGACCAGCGTGGCGGGCACCCTGCACAGCGTGTTCGGCGACTCCGACCGCCAGGTCGCGGTGGCGTTCCAACAGATCGGGGTCCCGGCGCAGACCATCCAGGCGGCGCTGGCCAACGCGTTCGGCGACGGGCAGGCCGCGATCTACAACCTGATGACCTCCATCGGCTCTGCCGGCTCAAGCACCCTGGACGCGCTGGCCGGCGTGTTCAACTCGGGCGCCTACTCGCCGTCCGCCCACCCCTGGTACTCGGTGCCGTTGCTGTGGGACGTCTCCAACGCGAGCACCGCGGACGGCGCGCCGGTCCTGCAGTGGGTCTACAACGCCGGACACAACCAGCAGTGGTACGTGCTGCCCACCGACGGCGGGTATGCCGAACTGGTCAACCGGAACAGCGGCAAGTGCCTGGCCGCCCCGGGCTACGGCGCCGGCCAGCAGCTGATCCAGGTCTCCTGCACCGGCAACCCCGGCCAGCAGTGGTACCTGAACGTCTACCCCGGGCAGAGCATCCTGGGTCAGACCAAGGCCGTCCGCAACCGGGCGACCAACCTGTACGCCGACGTCAGCGGCGCGAGCACCAACGCCGGCGCGGCAATCGACCAGTGGTACTACAACGGCGACTGGAACCAGCAGTGGTACTTCGGCCCGGCCATCGGCTGAGCTGAAACCGAGCCGTCCGCCCGACGGATCGGACCAAATGATCGCCCCCGGTGCGCCGCACCGGGGGCGATCGTGTCGGTGTTGCCACCGCGTCACCGCGGGCAGAGTGTGGTGCTGGTACCACCCGGCTGTGGTCGTCGGTCCATCGAATCGAACGGTCCGAATCAATACCGTTTTCGTTGTCGGTGATTCCACCAGGGAATCCCAGTGCAGACCCAGGCCACCTGGGCGGAAACGGAAGAATTGTCATGAGAACGCTCGCTCGCATTGCCACGCCCACCCTGGCCGCCGCGGCACTCTTCGGGTTCGTCGGAAACGCGATGGCGGACGCCACCGTGCCGGCCGCCGCGACCGCGATGCCGGCCGCCGCATCGGCCAGTGCATCGTCGCTGACACAGGGTTTCGAGTTCGTGAACAACAGCCACTACCCGATGACCTTGGCCGGTATCGACCGTCCGGGCGACGGCGACGGAACACCCGCCATCGGAACCGTTCTGCAGCCGGGGCAATCGCTGCGCTACGAGAAGGTGTTCTGGTTCTTCGGGACCACTGATACCTCGTTGCGCTTCACCACCCCCATGGAGGGAAATGTCATCAATGGATACGAGATCACCCTGGGCATCGAGAAGTACGTCAATGTGCCGCTGGCCTGGGTCTTCAATTCCCCGGATCAGCCGATCAACATGCACGTCGCCCGCGAGGGCAACCTGACCAAGGTGATCGCGCAGGACACGACCGCGCAGACCATCACGCTGACCGGGCAGCAGGCCCAGCAGCAGGCCGATCTGATGAACCGGCTCTGCGGCTCGACCTCGGCGTCGTGCACCTTCGAACGCACCAAGGACCGGACGACGGCGCCGGACCGCGAGGTGGTGCTGGACCGGGGCGCCAACGGGATGGAGACCGCACGCTCGTTCACGTCCAGCCGGACGGCCGTGGCCAGCGCCACCAGCAGCGTGGAGCTCACCGCCTCCGCGAAGAGCTCGGTGCTGTCCGCCGTCGAGCTCACGGTCAGCGGGAAGTACGGGCAGTCCTTCACCCACAGCGACACCCAGATGGAATCACGGTCGTACTCCATCTCGCCGCACCACATCGGGATGCTGTACGCCAGCATGCCGATGGTGCGCGATCAGGGAAACTTCGTCATCAAGTTGGGCAACACCACCTGGATTCTCCAGGACGTGTCGTTCGACAGCCTGGACGGCACCAGGTCGATCAGCTACGACAGCGCCGAGCGCAAGATGACCGACGACGAGCTGGCCAAGTACCGGGGCAAGCTGGACAAGTACTACCCGCCCGCCGGCCAGGGCGGGATCTGACCGGCCGACACTCCGTGGGTCGACCGACCCACGGAGTGTTGACACGACGCGACACCACGAGCACAATTTAAACAGACCGATCGGTCAGAAAATCGTCCGGATGTGATAGCCCGGATGTGATCGTCCGTCACCCCGGCAGGGAGGCCGTGTGTCCGGCAACGTCGACAGGATCGAGCAATCCGAGCCGGTGCGGTCGCCGGCTCTGCACGCGGAGTTCGACCGACTCGTCGCCGACGACCGGCGCATCGAGCCACGGGACTGGATGCCCGATGGCTACCGCAAGACCCTGATCCGGCAGATCGCGCAGCACGCGCACTCGGAGATCATCGGCATGCAGCCGGAGGGCAACTGGATCACCCGGGCGCCGAGCCTGCGGCGCAAGGCGATCCTGATCGCCAAGGTGCAGGACGAGGCCGGGCACGGCCTGTACCTGTACTCGGCCGCCGAGACCCTCGGCGTGGACCGCGAGGACCTGCTGGATCAGCTGCACACCGGCCGGCAGAAGTACTCGTCGATCTTCAACTACCCGACGCTGAGCTGGGCGGACATGGGCGCGATCGGCTGGCTGGTGGACGGTGCGGCGATCATGAACCAGGTACCGCTGTGCCGCTGCTCCTACGGCCCCTACGGCCGGGCGATGGTGCGGATCTGCAAGGAGGAGTCGTTCCACCAGCGGCAGGGTTTCGAGATTCTGTACACCCTCTCGCACGGCAGCCCGGCGCAGCACGAGATGGCCCAGGACGCGGTGAACCGGTTCTGGTGGCCGGCGCTGATGATGTTCGGCCCGCCGGACGCCGACTCGCCGCACTCCGCACAGTCGATGGCCTGGGGGATCAAGCGGTTCGGCAACGACGAGCTGCGGCAGCGGTTCGTCGACATGTGCGTGGACCAGGCGCGGGTGCTGGGCCTGGAGCTGCCGGATCCCGACCTGAGGTGGAACCAGGCGCGGGGCCACTACGACATCGGCCCGATCGACTGGGCTGAGCTGAACCGGGTGATCCGGGGCGACGGACCGTGCAACGCCGATCGGATGGCGCGCCGGATCGGCGCGCACGACGACGGCGCCTGGGTGCGCGAAGCCGCGAATGCCTATGCCGCCAAGCACTCTCGCGTAGCGGAGGCATGTGCATGACGGGGCCGGCGCAGCGGGGGAGCGGGGAGCCGATCGCCGGGACCGGCGCGGTACACGCCGGCCGCAGGGGCTGGCCGCTCTGGGAGGTGTTCGTCCGGGCCCGCCGTGGCCTGTCGCACCAGCACGTCGGCAGCCTGCACGCACCGGATGCGGCCATGGCCCTGCGCAACGCGCGCGACGTGTACACCCGTCGCGGAGAGGGAGTGTCCATCTGGGTCGTGCCGGCGGCGGCGATCACCGCGTCCAGCCCGGACGAGAAGGACCCGTTCTTCGACCCGGCCCTGGACAAGGCGTACCGGCACCCGACCTTCTACGACGTGCCCGAGGGGGTGTCGCACCTGTGAGCACACCGTTGGCAGCCACCGAGACGACAGCCCTGGCCGACTATCTCATCGGGCTGGGCGACGACGCGCTGGTGCTCTCGCACCGGCTGGCCGAGTGGATCACCCGCGCTCCCCAGCTCGAGGAGGACATCGCGCTGGCCAACATCGCCCTCGACCTGCTCGGGCAGGCCCGCACCCTGCTCACCTACGCCGGCGAGGTGGAGGATCGCGACCGGGACGAGGACGACCTGGCCTACCTGCGCGACGAGCGAGGCTTCCGCAACCTGCAGATCGTGGAGATTCCCAACGGGGACTTCGCGGTCACCATCGCCCGGCAGCTGATCTTCTCGAGCTACCAGTACGAGCTGTACACCGCGCTGCTCGGCTCGGCCGACGAGACCCTGGCCGGCTTGGCCGCCAAGGCCGTGAAAGAGGTTGCTTACCACCGGGATCACGCCACGCAGTGGACCCTGCGGCTGGGGGACGGCACACTCGAGTCGCACACCCGGATGCAGTCCGCCCTGGAGGCCACCTGGCCGTTCGTCGAGGAGATCTTCGACCCCTCCGACATCGCCGGCCAGCTCGCCGCCCTGCCGGGCATCGCGGTCGACCAGTCCACCCTGCGGCCGGCCTGGTCCGGCCACGTCCGGCCGGTCCTGGCCGAGGCGAGGCTGACCGAACCGCAGCCGACGTGGCGCTCTCGGGGTGGCCGTCGCGGCCTGCACACCGAGCACCTGGGTCACCTGCTCGCCGAGATGCAGAGCCTGCATCGCTCCCACCCGGGGGCGTCGTGGTGACCGCGACGGCCGTCGACATCGACCGCCTGCGCAGGGTCGCCGGTGCAGTCGGCGACCCGGAGATCCCGGTGCTGACCCTGGACGACCTGGGCATCGTGCGCGACGTCCGTTGGGGCAGCGACGATCCGGCCGGCGATCCGGCCGGCACCGTGCTGGTCGATCTGACCCCGACCTACACCGGCTGCCCGGCCACCGAGGTGATCGCCGCCGATGTCACCGCGGCGCTGCGCGCCGCCGGAGCCGAGAACGTGCGGGTGCGCACCGTGCTGTCGCCGGCCTGGACGACCGACTGGATCAGCGACGACGGCCGGCGCAAGTTGCGGGAATACGGCATCGCCCCGCCCGGACGGTGCCGGCCGCCCGGGCGGGTGAGCCTGACCCTGGCGGTGCGCTGCCCGCGCTGCGGCTCGGGCCGCACCCGCGAGGTCAGCCGGTTCGGCGCCACCCCCTGCCGGTCGCACTGGACGTGCCTGTCCTGCCTGGAACCCTTCGACACCTTCAAGACCATCTGATGACGACCACCAGCCCGTCGACGCGGCGGCACGCGGTGTTCCACTCGCTGCGGGTGGCTGCCGTGGAACGCCTCACCGAGGACTCCGTGGCCGTCACCTTCGACGTTCCTGACCACCTTCGCGACGAGTTCGCGTTCGATCCCGGGCAGCACCTGTCGGTGAAGGCCGCCGCCCTGGGCGACGATGTGCGCCGCAACTACTCCATCTGCGCTCCCGCCACCCGCGGTCCGCTCCGGATCGGTGTGAAACGCATTCCGGACGGGGTGTTCTCGGCCTTTGTGGCCGACCGGCTGAGGCCCGGCGACAGCCTGGACGTGATGACGCCGACGGGCACGTTCTCCACCCGGCTGGATCCCGCCCAGGCCAAGCGGTACGTGGCCGTCGCCGCCGGATCGGGCATCACCCCGGTGCTGTCCATCCTGGCCACCGCCCTGGAGGTGGAGCCGGAGAGCACCGCCGCCCTGGTCTACGTCAACCGCCGCACCTCGACCATCATGTTCCTGGAGGAGCTGGCGGACCTGAAGAACCGGTTCCCCGCCCGCTTCCAGCTCATCCACGTCCTCGGCCACGAGATGACCGAAGTGGAAATGCTTTCCGGGCGCCTGGACGTGGATCGCCTCGAGCGGATCCTGGACACCATCCTGCCGGTCGACGACGTCGACGAATGGTTCCTGTGCGGGCCGCTGGCGCTGACCGACACCGTCCGGGACGTGCTGACCGGCCGCGTTGTCGCCGCCGACCACGTGCACCGCGAGCTGTTCCACGTCGGTGCCGTACCCCGTCGGCGCGGCCTCGCCGCCGACGTCCCGGCCACCGGCGCCCGGGTGACGGTGATCCTGGACGGTCGCTCGGTCGACCTGACGGTGCCCGCGGACGGCGACTCGATCCTGGACGCCACTCTGCAGGTGCGCTCCGACGCCCCGTTCGCCTGCATGAACGCCGTCTGCGGCACCTGTCGCGCGCGGGTGACCGAAGGAAAAGTGGAGATGGACGCCAACTACGCGCTGGAACCCGATGAAGTCCGGCGCGGTTTCGTCCTGACCTGCCAGGCCCACCCGGTGACCGACCACGTCGTCGTGGACTTCGACCAGTGACCGACACCGTTCCGACGGCCACCGGCCGGATCCGGCTCGATCGCCGCGGCCCCGTGGTCCTGCTGGGGTTGAACCGGCCGGCCAAGCACAACGCGCTGGACGAGGCGATGGTCGCCGCCATCGACCGGGTGCTGATCGACATCCGCGACGAGCCATCGATTCTCGTCGTGCACTCGACCACACCCGGGGTGTTCGCGGCCGGTGCCGACATCGGTGAGCTGATCGACCGGGACGCCGACGCCGCGCTGCGCGGCATCAACGCGGGCCTGTTCGACCGGATCGAGGCGCACCGCTGGCCGACCATCGCCGTGGTCGACGGGCCGGCGTTCGGCGGCGGCTGCGAGCTGGCGCTGGCCTGCGATCTGCGGGTGGCCGGTCCTCGCGCCCGGTTCGCCCAGCCCGAACTCGGTCTGGGCATCCTGGCCGGTGCCGGCGCCAACTGGCGCCTGCCGCAGACGGTCGGCCTGCCGTTGGCCCGGCGCATGCTGTACACCGGTGAGGTTCTCGACGCCCAGGCCGCGCTGGCCGCCGGGCTGGTCGATGCGTTGCACCCGACCGAGGAGTTGCCGGACCGGGCCGTCGAACTGGCCGAGTCCGTCGCGGCCCGGTCCTGGCGGGCCCTGGAGCTGACCAAGCTGGCTCTGCGCGCCCACCGGCCGGCCACCACCTCGCTCGACATCGTCGGCCAGGCCGTACTTTTCGACGGCCGGGACAAGCAGGAACGGATGACCCGGTTCCTGGACGACCGGGCGGCCCGCCGCAAAGCCCGCACCGCGACGGACGGCGCCGCCACCCGGCCGGCCACGCCGGTCCCCGGCCGGACCGTGCCCGACCCGGTGCCGCCGCTGCGGGTGCGTCAGCTGACGATCGAGGACGGCCTGGCGGTGGCGAGCTGGAGCAGCCCCGGCGCCTGGCACATTGAGGACGCCCTGGAGGCGCCCGAGCCCGACGAGGGCTACTGGGCCGTCGTCGACGATCACGACGACCTGCTCGGCTTCTGCTGCCTGGGCGCCGCCGCCCGGGTGCCCGGGCAGCCGGCGGACGAATGGGTGCTCGACGTCGCCATCGGCATCCGGCCGCAACTGGCCGGTCGCGGCTGGGGCGGCGACCTGGGCCGGGCCGCCGTCGGCTACGCCCGCTCCGTCGCGCTGGACCGGCGGGTGCGGACGACCGTGCCCGACTGGAACATCGCCGGCCAGCACACCGCCCGGCAGGCCGGATTCACCCACCGGGAGACCGTCATCCATCAGCAGCAGCGGTACGAGGTCTTCGAGCAGCCCGCCTGAACACACGAACAGAGGAGTTTCGACCGTGACCATCCCCGTCACCAGTTACGTCGCGGGACGCTGGCAGGACCCGACCGGCGACCGGGTCACGTTGCTCGACGCCGCCACGTCCGAGCCCGTCGCCGAGATCGGCACCGATCCCGTCGACATGGTCCCGGTGATCGACCACGCCCGTTCGGTCGGCGGACCTGCCCTGCGGGAGTTGACCTTCCACGAGCGGGCGTTGGCGCTCAAGCAGCTGGCCCTGCACCTGAACGGCAGGCGCGACGAGTTCTACGCCCTGTCCACCCGGACCGGCGCCACTCGGCGGGACTCGCTGATCGACGTCGACGGCGGCATCGGCGTGCTGTTCGCCTACGGCAGCAAGGGTCGTCGGGAGCTGCCCAACACCACCGTGCTCGTCGACGGCAGTGCTGAGAAGCTCGGTCGGCGTGGGCATTTCGTCGGGCAGCACATCTACACGCCGCGGCGGGGAATCGCCCTGCAGATCAACGCGTTCAACTTCCCGGTCTGGGGCATGCTGGAAAAGCTCGGCCCGGCGTTCCTGGCCGGTGTGCCCACCGTGGTCAAGCCCGCTTCCCAGACCTCTTATCTGACCCAGGTCGTCGTCGCCGAGACCATCGCCTCCGGGATCCTGCCGGAGGGCAGCCTACAGCTGGTCGCCGGCGGTTCCCGCGGCCTGCTCGATCTTCTCGACGACCAGGACACGGTCGCCTTCACCGGCTCCGCGTCCACCGCCGCCGTCCTGTGCGCGCACCCGCGGGTGCTCACCGGCGGGGTCCGGTTCGGCTCGGAGGCCGACTCGCTGAACTTCTCCGTGCTGGGCCCCGACGCCGTGCCGGGCAGCGCCGAGTTCGACCTGTACGTGCGGCAGCTGGTCACCGAGATGACCGCGAAGGCCGGTCAGAAGTGCACCGCGATCCGCCGCGCCCTGGTCCCCGAGCCGCTGGTCGGCACGGTCATCGACGCGGTGCGGGGCCGCATCGCCGACAAGGTCCGCGTCGGGAACCCGGCCTCGTCGGAGGTGACCATGGGCGCCCTGGTCGGCCTCGCGCAGCGGGAGGAGGTCCGCAAGAACCTCGAAGCCCTGCAGGGTGCGGCGCGGATCGTCGTCGGCGACCCCGATCACTTCGACCTGGTCGACGCGGACCCGGGGCGGGGCGCCTTCCTGCCGCCGATCCTGCTGCACGCAGCGGACGCGGCTCGGTCGGAGCCGCACGACATCGAGGTGTTCGGACCGGTCAGCACCGTCATCGGCTACCGGGACACCGCGCACGCGGTCGAGCTGGCCGCCCGCGGCCGGGGCAGCCTGGTCGGATCCCTGGTATCGGCCGACCCCGCCGTGGTCCGGGAGGTCGTGCTCGGGGTGGCGCCGTGGCACGGCCGGGTGCTGGTGCTGGACGCCGAGTCCGCGCCCGAGTCGACCGGCCACGGCTCCCCGCTGCCCACCCTGGTGCACGGTGGCCCCGGCCGGGCCGGCGACGGTGAGGAGCTCGGCGGCATCCGCGGCATGAAGCACTACCTGCAGCGCACGGCGATTCAGGGCTCCCCGCGGGCGGTCTCGGCGATCACCGGTACCTGGGTGACCGGCGCCCCACGGACCACCGACGGCGTGCACCCGTTCCGCAAGAGCCTGGCCGAGCTGCGGATCGGTGACGCGGTCGTCGCCGGCCCCCGGGTGATCACGCTGGACGACATCGAGGCGTTCGCCGGGCTGACCGGTGACACCTTCTACGCGCACATGGACGACGAGGCCGCCCGGGCCAACCCGTTCTTCACCGGGCGCGTCGCGCACGGGTACTTCGTGGTGTCGATGGCCGCGGGCCTGTTCGTCTCGCCCGAGCCGGGGCCGGTGCTGGCCAACGTCGGCCTGCAGAACCTGACCTTCACCACCCCGGTGTACCCGGGTGACGCGTTGACGGTTGCGCTGACCGCCAAGGCCATCTCGCCCCGGGTGGACGCCGACTGGGGTGACGTGACCTGGGACGCGTTGATCACCAACCAGAACGACGAGATCGTCGCCACCTACGACGTTCTCACCTCGGTGGCCAAGACCTGGCCGCTGCCGTCCATCGCCTGATCCGGAGAAGACCCGTGCACGACCGCACTCCGGATCCGCAGTCGCTCGAACCGATCGAGCGGGCTTCGGTCGACGAACTGCGCGCCCTGCAACTGCGGCGCCTGCAGTGGTCGCAGCGGCACGCCTATCAGAACGTGCCGCACTACCGGTCCGCGTTCGACGCGGCGGGCCTGCACCCCGACGACTGCCGGGAGCTGGCCGACCTGGCGCAGTTCCCACTCACCGCCAAGGCGGACCTGCGGGCGAACTACCCGTTCGGCATGTTCGCCGTGCCGCGGGAACGGATCTCGCGCATCCATGCCTCGTCCGGGACGACCGGAGCGCCGACCGTGGTCGGCTACACCGAGGCGGACGTCAGGATGTGGTCGTCGGTGATGGCCCGGTCCATCCGGGCGGCCGGCGGGCGCCCCGGCTACCGTGCGCACATCGCTTATGGCTACGGTCTTTTCACTGGCGGCCTGGGCGCCCACTACGGCGCCGAGCAGCTCGGCTGCGCGGTCATCCCGGTCTCCGGCGGGATGACCGAGCGTCAGGTCGCGCTGATCCGGGACTTCGAACCGGACTTCATCATGGTCACCCCGTCCTACATGCTCTCGATCATCGACGAGATCGAGCGGCAGGGCATGGATCCCGCCGCGACGTCGCTGAAGCTGGGCATCTTCGGCGCCGAGCCGTGGACCGAGGACATGCGCCGCGAGATGGAACAACGGCTGGACATGCACGCCCTGGACATCTACGGCCTGTCCGAGGTGATCGGCCCCGGTGTGGGCGTCGAGTGCATCGAGAGCAAGGGCGGCCTGCACATCTGGGAGGACCACTTCTACACGGAGATCGTCGACCCGGTCACCGGTGACGTGCTGCCGGACGGCGAGTACGGCGAGTTGGTCTTCACCTCGCTGACCAAGGAGGCGATGCCGGTGATCCGCTACCGGACCCGGGACCGGACCCGGCTCCTGGCCGGTACCGCGCGGCCCATGCGGCGGATCGAGAAGATCACCGGCCGCAGCGACGACATGATCATCCTGCGCGGGGTGAACCTGTTCCCGACCCAGATCGAGGAGCTGATCCTGCGGACGACGGCCCTGTCCCCGCACTTCCAGTGCCACCTGGACCGGCCCGGCCGGATGGATCAGCTGACCGTGCGGGTCGAGCACCGGGTCGCCGCCGACGCGGCCACGGCCCGGGATCAGGGGGTCTACCTGGCGAAACTGATCAAGAGCCGGATCGGCGTCACCGTTGCGGTCGACGTGGTCGCGCCGGGCGGGATCGAGCGCTCCGTCGGCAAGATGCGGCGGATCGTGGACAACCGGCCCAAGCGGTGAGCCGCTCGATCATGGGCCGTCCCGGCGCGGAACCGTCACCGATCGACCGAACGACCGGTCGGCCGGTCCGGCACCCTGCCGCCCCCGCACGGACCGGGCCGTCGGCGGGTGCGGACGACGCGCGCAGGGCGACTCGTGGACGGCCGGCCCGATACAGCCGGGAGGAACTGCTGCGCCTGATCGTGGCGGTGTTCAACGAACGCGGCTACGAGGCGGCCAGCATGGCCGACCTGGCCGTGGCCACCGGTCTGACGAAATCCGCCTTCTACCACCATTTCACCAGCAAGGAGGAGCTGCTGCAGATGGCGGTGGACCGGGCGCTGACGGGGCTGTCCGACGCCCTGGACCGGACGATGGCCGCCGCGTCGCGGCGCCCGGTGGACCGGCTGGAGCAGGCGATCCGGTTGACCGCCGAGACCCTGATCGACGAACTGCCGTACGTCACCCTGCTGTTGCGGGTCCGCGGCAACACCGACGTCGAGCGGGACGCCCTCGCCCGGCGCCGCAGGATCGACGGCCGGTTGGCCGCCTTGGTCGCCGCGGCCGCCGAAGCGGGGGAGATCCGTGACGACATCGATCCCCGGCTGGTCAGCCGGCTGCTGTTCGGCATGGTCAACTCGGTCCACGAGTGGTACCGGCCCGGTGGGCGCGGCAACTCCCGGGAGAGCATCGTCAACGGCGCCGTCGGCCTCGCTCTCGACGGCCTGCGGCGTCGCCCCGGCTGAGCGGGCCTCGCCCCGCCTCCCTGTGCATCCGTTTGCCACGTTCCGCCCTCCGACACGCCCGGGAAGGGCACAAACTGGCAAATGGATGCCATAGGTGGGCCGCCGACCCGGCCGGCCTGGACGCACCACTCCGTCAACACCAGAGAAGGCCGATCATCATGGCAGCAGAGGGATCCGGACGACCGTCGTCGTCGGGCGACACCGAGGCGCAGGCGCTCGCCGATCGATGCGCCGCCGCGATGTGGGCCCGTGACCAGGCCAGTCAACGCCTGGGCATCAGCACCCCCGTCGTTGCCCCCGGCCGGGCCATCCTGACGATGCGGATTCGCGACGACATGGTCAACGGTCAGGGGAATTGCCACGGCGGGTACCTGGCTACCCTTGCCGACAGCGCGTTCGCCTTCGCCTGCAACACCTACGACCAGGTCACCGTCGCGGCCGGCTTCGACATCGTGTTCGTGGCGCCCGCCCGGCTGGGCGACCAGTTGGTGGCCACCGCCGTGGAACGGGCCCGCTTCGGTCGCAGTGGCCTGTACGACGTCTCGATCGCCCGCGACGACGGTGACCTTATCGCGGAGTTTCGTGGGCGCAGCCGCTCCCTCGGACGAGCGTTGCTGACCTCGGACAGCGACCAGATCGGCCGGAGCCTGCCCTGACAGACCCGGATCGTCCAGTCGGTGGGTGTGCGGCGCACTCGGAGCATGGGGAAACCCGAGTCGTCAGGTGCGACCGGATGTTCCCCAGGCGCTCTGTCCCGCCCGCTCGCTCCCGCGCAGGTGGAGGCAGCGGAACCTGACGCACCCGAATCCCAGGGCAAGCGCCACGCGGAATTCCACCGCAAGCGCCACGCGGAATTCCAGGGCAAGCCCCACGCGGAATTCCACCGGAAGCGCCACGCGGCACCGGCCGGAAACGACCAAGGTCCCCACGACCGGCGCACGAGGGGCGCCGGTCACGGGGACCTTGGAGTCCGAAGGAGCGAAACCTACTTGACGTTCACCCTGGCGGTCTTGGCCGACGAGATGTTCCCGGCGACGTCGATGGCCATGTAGATCAGGGTGTGCTTACCGGAGCTACTGACCTGGACCGGGTCCGTGTAGGTGGTCCAGGCTCCGCCGTCCAGGCTGTACTGGATCGAAGCCACGCCGGACGTGGCATCGGTGGCGGTCAGCGTGACCGGGATCGGTCCGGTCGTGCCGTTGTTGTAGCTGGCGGCGACGGTCGGCGGAGTCGGATCCCGCTTGATCGTCACGGTCTTGACCTCGGACACGTTGCCGTTCTTGTCGGTTGCCCGGAACGAGTACGTGGTCGACCCGATGGGCGCGGACACGCTCGCCCCGTTCACCCAGGCTCCTCCGTTGACCTGGTACTGGATGCTGGCGACACCGCTGGTCAGCTCACCGGGAACGGTCGGATCGGTGGCAGTTGCCTTCACCTTGACGCCGCCGGTGAACCAGGAATCGTTGCCCTGGGGCACGGCCGGGTCGGTGGCGATCGTCAGGTCCGGCGCGGTGGTGTCGGCGCCGGCGATGGTGACCGTTGCCGATTGGACCGCCTCGTTGTTGCCGGCCTTGTCGGTGGAGTAGTACGCGACGGTGTGCGCGCCGGCGCCACTGACCGACAGGGTGGTGTTCACCGCGGCAGCCGTGGTCCAGGCCCCGCCGTCGATGCTGTAGCTGATGCCGCTCACTCCCGAAAGGGTGTCCTTGCTGGTCAGTTTCACCGCGATCGGACCAAGGGTGCTACCGCCGCGGTCGTTGTACGAGGCTGCGGTCACCGGGTTGGTGTTGTCGTACTTGAGCGTCACCTTCGACGAGGTCGTCGTCTTGCCGTTGGTGCCGGTCGCCCGGAACTGGTAGTCCGTGCTGCCGGCAGGAGCGGTCAACGGGCTGGTGTAGTTCGTCCACTGGCCACCGCCGATCCGGTATTGGACGGACGCGACGCCGGACGGTGCGGTCGCCTGGACGGCGATAGTGGGAGCGGTGCCGATGTACCAGCCGTTGGTGCCGTTGGGCGCCACGGGCGTCTGGGTGATCGTCAGCACCGGGCTGGCGTTCGACGGCGGGTTGGCGATGCGGATGGTCGCCGTCTGCGTCGCCGACGTGTTGCCGGCCTGGTCCGTGGCCGTGTAGGCGAGGGTGTGCGTGCCGCCCCCGGTGACCTGGACCGGTGTCGTGTAGGTGGTCCAGCTGCCGCCGTCCAGGGAGTACTGGATCGTGGCCACGCCGGAGCCCGCGTCGGTGGCGGTCAGGGTGACCGCGACCGGTGCGGTGCCGGTCCCGTTGTGGTCGTCGAACTGGGCGGCGGCCGCCGGGGCGGTGGTGTCCACCTTGATCGTGGTGCTGCCGGGCGTCGAGGTGTTCCCGGCGTGATCGGTGGCCCGGTAGCTGTAGTTCGTCGTGCCCTCGGGCACGTCGACCGGCGCGGTGTAGGCCGTCCAGGTGGTGCCGTCGGTCGAGTACTCGATCGAGGCAACACCCGAGCCGGCGTCGGTCGCCGACAGGACCAGCTTGGCCGCCGTCTTGAACCAGCCGTTGCTGCCGGACGGTGAAGCCGGGTCCGTGGTCGCGGTGACCGTGGGCGCGGTGGTGTCCGGCGCGGCGATGGTGATCGTCGCCGTCTGGGGCTCCGAGCTGTTCCCGGCGACGTCGACTGCCTTGTACGTGACGGTGTGCTGGCCGGCCCCGGTGACCTGGAACGGTGCCGAGTAGTCGGTCCACGAACCGCCGTCGATCGAGTAGCTCAGCGAAGCGACGCCCGAACCGCCGGCCGAGTCGGACCCGGTGAGGGTGACCTCCACCGGGTCGGTGGTGGTGCCGCCGTGGTCGTCGTACGTGGCCGTGGCGGTGGGTGCGGTCGCGTCCCGCTTGACGGTGATCGAGTTGGTCGCGACGTTGCCCTCGTTGTCGGTCGCCCGGTAGTCGTAGGTGGTCGTTCCCTCCGGAACCGTGATGGGCCCGGTGTATGCGGTCCACGCTCCGTCGCCGATCTTCCACTCGATCGACGGGGCGGGATCCTGATCGTCGGTGGCGGTCAGGGTCAGCGTGGTCGGGCCGACGAACCAGCCGGCCGTTCCGTCCGGCGTGGCCGGCGTGGTGGCCGCGGTGACCACCGGTGCGGTGCCACCGGAACCGATGGTGACGCCGGCGATCCCGGACAGTGTCACCGTGGCCCCGTAGGCGTCGCCGGACTCCTGCAGGTGCTCGGCGTCGGCGCTGGCCTTCACGTGCTCGGCGTTGGGCGTCGAGCCCTCCGCCACGATCGCCGCCTGGGCGGCGTCGCGGGCCACGGAGACCACGACACCCGCCTGGCTCAGCTTCGTCGGATCGATCGGGTGCGCCAGTGCGTCCTGCACGGACGGGCCGACCGGGTCGACGTTGCTGTTCTGGGTGAGCGACTGCGCCGCCGCGGCGACCAGCTGCAGCCCGGCCTGGAGGTCGGACAGGGAGCCGTCCGGAGCCCACACGTTCGCGTTGAGCAGGGCCTGGACCTTGGTCTTCGCGTCGCCGTCGAGCTGTCCGACCAGGGTGGTCAGACGGGACCGTGCGGAGTCGGTGCGCAGACCCCAGCCGTAGGCCCAGGCCGGCGCGTAGTTGGCGTCACCGACGTTGATCGGGACCTGAGTGGCCGAGGCCGGCCAGGTCACCGGCAGACGGCCGGTGAACGGGCTGTCGCCGAGCAGGACGGAGGCGACACCCTCACCTTCGGAGCCGGGCAGGAACCCGGCGACGATGGCGTCGGCCTCGCCCGCGATGGAGCCGAGCATCAGCGGCCGGCCGGAGATCACCAGAACCACGCAGGTGGGAACGGTGGAGCAGACCTTGTCCACGGCAGCCTTGTCGGCCGCGGACAGCTCGAGGGTGTGCCCGTTGTTGCCCACGTCGCCCTGACCCTCGGCGTACGGGGTCTCACCGACGACCACCAGACCGGTGTCGTACCCGGCGGTGTCCGCCGAGGCGTCCTTGGAGTAGGTGACCTGCAGGCCCGGTGCGGCGTTCTTGATGCCCTGCAGGATGGTGGTTCCGGTGGTCATGCCGTTTCCGGAGCCGCCCTGCCAGCTGATCGTCCAGCCGCCCATCTGGTTGCCCAGGTCGTCGGCGTTGGACCCGGCCACGTACAGGTTGCCGGTCTTGTGCAGGGGCAGCGCGTTACCGGAGTTCTGCAGCAGCACCTGGGACTGGGCCGCGGCATGCGCGGCGGTGGCCCGATGCTCCGCGCTGCCGAACTGCCCGCGCAGGCTGGCGTCGGTGAACGCGTTCTGGAACAGCCCCATGTCGAACTTCTCGGTGAGGATCCGGCGCACCGCGTCGTCCACCCGGGACTGCGGGATCTGCCCGCCGTTCACGCCGTTGACCACGGCGGTGATGAAGTCCGGGAAGTTGTACGGGACCATGCCCATGTCGATGGAGCCGTCATTGAGCGCGCGCACCACCTTCTCCGGGAAGGTGCCGCCGGAGAGCTTGTCGATGGCCTGCCAGTCGCTGATCAGGAACCCGTTGAAGCCGATCGTGTCCTTGAGCAGAGCCTGGTTCTGCGGCCATTCGGTCATCCGCACCGGGGTGCTGCCGTTGATCGAGATCGCCGAGTAGGACGGCATGATCGTGCCCGCGCCGGCCTGAGCCGCCGGGACGTAGGGCGACACGTACAACCGCTCGAACAGGTCGAGGGAGGAGACGTTGGTGATGCCCTGATCGATCGGGTACTGACCGGTCCCGACGACGGAGCTGTCGTAGGTCGTGCCGCCGTCACCCGCCCAGTGCTTGACCGATGCCAAAACCTCGTCCGGGCCGGTGATGTCCGCGGGGTTGTCGCCCTGCAGGCCCTCGACCGTGTCCTTGACGAACGAGGACACCAGAGCGGGGTCCTCACCGAAGGACTCGTAGCTGCGACCCCAGCGCTCGTCGCGGCTGACGCACACGCAGGGCGCGAAGGCCCAGTTGGCACCGGTCGTCTTGGTCTCGATGGCCGTCTGCTCGGCGATCTGCCCGACCAGTTCCGGGTTGCGGGTGGCGCCCAGCCCGATGTTGTGCGGGTAGATCGTCGCGTCCTTGACGTTGGAATGGCCGTGGACCGCGTCGACCCCGTACAGCAGCGGGATCTGCCAGGGCGTCGATAGAGCCTGCCGCTGGTAGTCGTCGATCATGGCCGCCCAGGCGTCGGGGGTGTTGCCGGCCGGCACGGATCCGCCGCCGGACAGGATGGACCCGAGGCCCAGCTGGGCGATCTGCTGCGGGCTGGACAGGCCCAGCCGCTCGGCCTGAGCCATCTGACCGGCCTTCTCCTGCAGGCTCATCCGGCTCATCAGGTCGTTCACCCGATCGGCGATCGGCAGGCTGGCGTCCAGGTACGGCAGGCCGTGGGCGTTGATGACGACCCGCGGCATCGACGTCGGCACGACTGCCGAGGAGGTCAGGGTGACCGGAATGGTCAGCGCGGCCCCCGGCACGGTGCCGGCAATCGTCGGCACCTCGATGGTCTGCGGCGTGCCGGACGGGGTGCCGGCGGGGAACGTCAGGGTGCCGGTGGCCACGGTGAAGTCGGTGCCGTCGACGGCGGTGCCGCCGCCGGTCCGCCAGGTCACGGTGACCGGGCTCGTCAGCTCCGAACCGGTCGGGCTGACCACCGCCACGGCGACGTTCGCGGTGTCACCGGGGTTCACCAGGTACACGTCCTCGTCGGTGGTGACGGTCAACTGCCCCACCACGGCGGGGGTGCCGTAGAGCCCGATGTCGTCGATCGCCCAGTTCACCGGGGCGGCGCTGCCGGCCGGGAAGGTGAACGAGTAACCCCGCATCGAGGTCAGATCCAATGTGCCGTTCTGGGTTTCGGCGCTGCCCGGCTGGTTCGTGCTGGGCGTGAAGGCGCTGAAGGGAATCGAGACGAGCTTCCACCGGCTGCCGTCGGTGCTCCAGTTGTCCTTGAACGTGGCCGTCCAGTTCTCGGCGTGCTCGGCGTCGGGTCCGCCGTCCTTGATCTCGAACTGGATGTCGGGCCCGGCGCTCGGTGACGCCGGGTTGTTGGCCTGCGACGCGTACCACCAGAACCGGATGCCGCGGAAGGAGGACCAGTCCTGCGGGGATGTCAGGTTGTCGCTGAAACCGCCGTACCCACCGGTCGGAATCTGGTACTGGCCGGTCAGCACATGGTTGTCGGCGACGTCGCCACGCTCCTGCGCGGCGGTGCCGATGGTGACCGTGGCGCCCTGGGAGAACCAGGGGAAGTACCCGGTCTTGGCGTCGGCGTCACCGGTGATGCCGTTTTCGAAGTTGTCCAGCAGCACGACCCGCTTGTCCAGCGAGAAGTCGTCGAAAGTGAAAGTGCCCGTGCCCATTCCGCTCAGGGTGACGGCGAAGCCGGTCGAGGTGGCGGGGTTGAAGACGCCGGTCACGCCGGACTTGGGGGTCAGGTCCTTGAACAGCACGCTGATCTTCCGCCAGCCGACGGTGTCGTCGACGACCTTCTTCTCGAAGCCCAGTTCCCGGTCGGAGGTGTCCCGGTTGTGCAGTTCGAAGGCGAGAGTCTTGCCGGTGCCCTGGCCCAGGTACCAGAAGCTGAATCCGTCGTAGGCCGACCAGTCGAAGGTGGCGGAGACGTTGTTGGTGCGGCTCTCGTAGGTGAAGCCGTCGTAGTTGGGGGTGGCGCCGACGGTCGCGACCAGGACGTGGTTGTCGCCGGCGGCGCCCGGGCGGGTGGCGTCGGTGGCGGTCGACAGTACGGGCACGGCGCCGGCCGGGTCGCCCCACACCGCGTAGGTGGACGGGACACCCTGCTCGAAGCCTTCGATCACCGTCGAGGAGCCGGCGTCGGCGGCCGCGCCGGTCGGGGTCAGGGTGACGGTGGCGGTGGCGTTGGACGACAGCGCGATGCCCGCGGAGGCGTCCGACAGGCTGACGGTGAAGGTCCGGTTGCCGGCCAGCGCGCCCTGGCTGACGGTGGGAATGACGACGTTCTGGGTCGTCTCGCCGGCGGTGAAGGTCAGCGTCTGGTCGACCGCGGTGTAGTCGGTGCCGGCAGTCGCGGAGCCGTCACCGGTGCGCACCCGGACGGTCTGGTCGGAGCTCGCGGCACCGCTGAGGGTGACCGGAAGCGTGACGTCCTGGCCGGCCGGCACGGACAGCGCGGTGGATCCGAAGCCGACCTGCGGGACGTCGTAGCTGCCCAGCACGTTCAGCGTGTAGACGGAATATCCGTAGTAGTGCAGCTGGTTGGGGTCCCAGGTGAAGGCCGTCCGCTGCGTCATGTCCACCCGCAGGTACTGCGCGTGGGCGGGGGTGGCGAAGGTGATGTCGTCCGTCCCGCCGTCACCGGTCGTGGTGCTGTAGGCGGTGGTCCACGACGCCGGGTTGTCCGGATCGCTCAGGGCCGTGCTCACGGTGTAGGAGACCGCGTAGGCGGCCTCCCAACGAAGGGTGATACCGGACAGCGTGGCCGGCGCGTGCAGGTCGGAGGTCAGCGACGCGGTGAACGAGGCGTTGCCGTCGTCCGGACCGTTGCCGCTGGCCCAGCGGGTCGAGTCGTCACCGTCGGTGGCGTTGGCCGCCGGGAAGTTCCCGTCCTGATCGTTTTGCGATATCGACGCGGTCGTCGTGCCGTTCCGGGCCAGATCGGTGTCGGCGGCGCTGGCCGCCGAGACCGGAATGCTGGTCAACATGGCGACGACGAGCGCGATCAACGCCGTCAGCGCGACCGGTCGGGACCGCAGGGAGTTTCTCACGGTCACTCCTTCGTGAGGTGAGGTGGATGCTGTGTCAGGTGAGGTGTGGCTGACCCGATGTGCCAGCAGACACCAGGTATTTATCCGATGCCAGGAAGAATGTGAGACGCCCATCCGACCTGGGTTGCGCGGTCGAGGGCACCCCGTCGCTCCGCGTTCAGGCCGAGTCGAGCCGGCCGGATCGCCACCCGCCCGTTGGGCACGCCGTGCGCGTGGTAGGCGGTTGTGACGGCCGTCAGGAACTCGGGGCTGCCGACGCCCAGCGCTCCGCCCATGACGATCACGTGCGGGTCGAGGAAGCTGGCGATCTGGGCCAGCACGGTGCCGACCGCGTCGCCGGCGGCGCGCACGTCGGTGGTCGTCGCCGACTCGGACGTGGCGGCGGTGACCACGGCGTCGACGCAGCCGATCCGGCCGCATCGACACGGCAGCGAACAGCCGGGGACCGTGACGTGGCCGATCTCGCCGGTCATGCCGTGCGCGCCGCCGAAGACCTCCCCGCCGATGACCAGACCGGACCCCAGGCCGTCACCGATCCTGAAGTAGGCGAGGGTGCCCGCGCGGTGATCGGGCCCATGGGTGTACTCGCCCCACGCCCCCATGTTCGCGTCGTTCTCGGTGACCACTTCCGTGCCGGCCGGCAGGCGCAGCAGGTCGCCCGGTCGTACGCCGCGCCACCCTGGCACGTCACCGTAGGGTTCGACGATGCCGCCCACGACCGGAAAGGGTAGTGAGACGGTGACCGCCCGTAGATCCTCCCGACTCATGGCGAGTCGTCGCAGCGCGGAGCTGAGCATCGCGTCGACCAACTCGAAGGTCGGGGCGGCGCCGGTGTCCACCGCAAACGCCTTCTCCTCCTGGAAGAGAACGTGGCTCAACAGGTCTCCGACGGCAATGGCCACGTGATGATGGCCGAGTTCGACGGCGCCCACGGCTCCGGGCCGGGCGGCGACCTGGAGCACGGCCGATGGGCGACCTCGGGCGCGCAGCCGGTTCGCGTCGGATTCCCGCCCGTCGATCGCGTCTCGTTCGGCCTGCACCAGCAGCCCCTCGGCAACCATCTCACCGACGGTCTGGGCCACGACGCTGCGCGACAGGCCGGTCATGGTCCCCAGCTCACCGCGGGTGGTCGCCCAACCCCGACGAACAAGATCCACTATGTGCAGGCGACTCCTCGTGTTCTGCGAGACTGCGGACATCGTCGAGCGGTTGGCAGGCACGTTGAACTCCATCGTTGATCCGTAGCGCGGCAGCGGCGTCGGTGCGTGGACAGATGTGCCGGCGACGGGAAAAACCGAGTGGTCGGCCGGAAGAACGGCGACCGACGGCGTGCTGGCGGCCTTGATGCGGGCCGGAGTCGTCGGAACCGGCATGCCTTCGAAGGTGCCTGCGGGACCGCAAGAAATTCGAAGAGCAGGTCTTGCACAGCGTAGCTTACTAACTCTGAAACGCCAATACATCTCAAAATAAGGCTGTTTGGCGGTTTTATTGAGAGGCCGCTTCCACCCCCGCCTCCTGAAGTGACATGGCGACGGCGCCCATCAGCTCCGAGCGGCCGCCCAGCGCGGCCGTCCGTACCGAGACGCCGGCGGTGATGCTCGGCTGTGCATAGCGGAAGACGGCCTCTTCGACGCCTCGCCGGAACGGCTCACCACCGAGCGCGCCCAGGTGACCGCCGAGCACGATCGCACCGGGATTGATCACTTGGCAGATGCTGGCCAGCACCTGGCCGATCACCCGGCCCGCATCGGCCAGCAGTCGAGCTGCCGCCGGGTCGGCCCGAATGACATCCCAGGGCGGCAGGCCCGAACCACCCGGGACGGTGGGGGTGAAGATGTAGGCGATCTGGCGTTCGAGGATGTCGATCGAGACGACGGTCTCCAGGCAGCCGCGCCCGCCGCACCGGCAGTACTCCTCGCGCTCGGGGATCTGGATATGGCCGATCTCGCCGGCCATCCCGCCGTCTCCCCGATAGACCCGCCGATCCAGGATGATCCCGGCGCCCACTCCGTGCGCGGCCTTGACGTAGATGAAGTCCCGCTGATCGCGGGCGGCGCCGTAGTGCAGTTCTCCCATGGCGCCCAGGTCCGCGTCGTTGGCGATCTGCACGCCGCGGCCGATGCGCGAGCCCAGTTCGGCACCCAGATCAAGCCCGACCCAGCGCGGCAGCACGGACGTCTCGACCAGGCGATGGGTCGATTCGCGGATGGGGCCGGGAAACCCCGCGGTGATGCCCGCGACGTCGTCGATGGTGATCCCACCTCGGCTGATGACGTCCATGGTCAGGCGCGCGGCGGTGTCCAGCGCACCGGTCGGTGACGCGTCGACGTCCAGGTGCTCGGTCAGCTCCTGGATCCCGATGCCGTCCGCGCCGCAGAGCGCGACCGTCACATGCGAGTGGCCGAGGTCGATCCCGACCACGTACCTGGTGTTGGGTGCCAGGGAGACCTGCATGGCCGGCCGACCACGACCGGATCCCGATTGGGCCGAGTGCTCGACCACCAGTCCACGTTCCACCAGTGCCTGGACGGCATCGGCGACCGCACTGCGGGACAGTCCGGTGCCGGCCACCAGTTCGGAACGAAGGACCTGGCCTCGTTTCTGCAGCTCCCCGAGGACAAGGTGCTGGCTCCTGGTCGCGCGCGAGACCGGCAGTCGATCCTCGATGCTCATGCCGCAGAGGATACTACCTTGTTCGTCTCAACGGATTTATTTGTCGATCCTGCCGTCGAACGGAGGCTCTGCGGCGGCTGTCGCGGGCACAGGACGGTCGTCGAGCCGCATATTTGTCCGCAGATGGATTAATTTCATCTGAAAAGTCCACTTGACGGCAATAAAAGAACCCTCTACCGTCTTCTCCTAGCCCACGTATCGCAGATCGGTGCGGCAATCCCCCCAGTAGGCGACGTTCGCGTCGAGTTGCTGTCCCATGCCTGAAAGGACCTTCCATGCGCCTGAAGTCCCCTGCCATCGTCGGTGCAGTGGTAGCCGGTGCGCTGCTGCTGGCCGCGTGCGGATCCAGCGGTTCCTCGTCGACCTCCACGTCGACCGCTGCCTCCGGTTCGGCCGCCGCGGTCAGCGGTAAGGTCGGCGTGATCCTGCCGGACACGAAGTCGTCGGCCCGCTGGGAGACGCAGGACCGGCCGGCGTTGGAGAAGGCGTTCCAGGACGCCGGGGTCGAGTTCGACATCCAGAACGCCAACGGTGACAAGGCCGCGATGGCCACCATCGCCGATCAGATGATCGCCAACGGGGTGACCGTGCTGGCGATCGTGAACCTGGACAACGAGTCCGGCGCGGCGATCCAGTCCAAGGCCGCATCCCAGGGTGTGCAGACGATCGACTACGACCGGCTCACCCTCGGCGGCAAGGCCGATTACTACGTGTCCTTCGACAACGTCCAGGTCGGCCGCGAGCAGGGCAAGGGCCTGGACAAGTGTCTGGGCGGCGGGGACAAGAACATCGTCTTCCTGAACGGTTCGCCGTCGGACTCGAACGCGACCTCGTTCGCCCAGGGTGCCCACGAGGTGCTGGACGCCACATCCTACAAGGTGGTCGCCGAGCAGGCGGTGCCGGACTGGGACAACCAGCAGGCGGGCGTGATCTACGAGCAGATGTACACCGCGCAGGGCGGCAAGATCGACGGCGTGCTGGCCGCGAATGACGGTCTGGGCAATGCGGCGATCGCGATCAACAAGAAGAACGGCATCCAGATCCCGGTGACCGGGCAGGACGCCACCGTCCAGGGTCTGCAGAACATCCTGGCCGGCGACCAGTGCATGACCGTCTACAAGCCGGTCAAGAAGGAGGCCGCGGCGCTGGCCACCGTGGCCATCGCCCTGGCGACAGGTCAGACCCCGCAGACCACCGGCACCGTCAAGGACACCACCGGCAACCGCGACGTCGACGCCATCCTGGAGACCCCGGTGTCGATCTTCCGGGACAACGTCCGGGATGTCGTCGACGACGGAGTGGTCACCACCCAGGAGCTCTGCACGACGGACTACGCGGCTGCCTGCACCGAACTCGGCATCAACTAAGACAGCCGCAACGTGCAGACGCGCCATCGCCTCCGCCCACCTCGACAGATTGGATCCATCCGATGACGACGACGCAACAGCCCCTGTTGGAACTGCGGGGGGTGAACAAGAGTTTCGGTGCGGTGCAGGTGTTGCATGGTGTTGATCT
>CAZCEH010000030.1:0-57589 GCA_964497705.1 uncultured Actinomycetes bacterium
CGTCGGGTGGCCGTGTCGCCGCATGTACCGGCCCATGGCGCCGCTGAGCACGGTGAGCACCAGGTCGTTGACCGTGCCGCCGAGGACCTTGCGAACCTGTTTGGTCTCGTCCAGGGGCAGCTCGACCCAAGCGAAGTCACGGTCCGAGTGGATCGCACCGTTGAAGGGTGTCGGCGGGAGCCTGCGCAGGATCAGCGGCCCCGTGTCGACGGTGGCCCGGGCGAGTGTGCCGAGCCGGCCGGCCAGCGCACCCACCGCTCCGGGGCGGATGAGATCGATCAACGCGCGGGCTCCGTCCAGGCCGGCATCGGCGTGGTCGGCGACCGCGTCGCGCAGGCGGCCGATCGGACCCGGTACCGGCCGGGGCCGCCATTGCTCGACCGAGGCCGCCGGCGGCGCCAGGCCCCGTTCGGTCGCGTGCAGCACCTCGATCAGTTCGACGCTGGACACCCCGTCGACCATCGCGTGGTGCAACTTGAGGAACACCACGGTGCCCTTCCGGTACCCGTGCAACACGGTCAGGTGCCAGGGCGGGGCGGCGCGGTCCAGCAGCCGGCAGAATAGTTCTCCGCAGACGCGGGACAGCGTTCGGTCGTCGGCGTCCTGCAGCGTCTGCTCGTGAACGTGCCGGCCGACGTCGAACTCCGGGTCGTCCTCCCAGGTAGGCCG
Source organism: uncultured Actinomycetes bacterium (assembly GCA_964497705.1). Classification (GTDB taxonomy): domain Bacteria; phylum Actinomycetota; class Actinomycetes; order Mycobacteriales; family Nakamurellaceae; genus Nakamurella. The sequence goes on from CAZCEH010000030.1 coordinate 670, forward strand.
GGACAGACCGAGCGGCGCCGGGACGAGCCGCTGCCGGTACCGGGGCAGCAGATGGATCCGCTCCCTGATCATTCGGACGATGTCGTCGGCGGTCAGTCGTCCGTCGTAGATCATGCACTCGGCGACGTGCATCGGCTGTTCGGGGCGCTCCCAGTCCAGGAACACTGAGTCGTGCGCGGTCAGTCGTCTGGTGGTGGTCGGCATCAGTGCGTTCCTCCGTCGTCGTTCCGCCCATGTCGGTGCTGCGCGCGCAGCATCCGATTGAGCATGGGAGGACGCCAACTGCTGCCGTGTCGCCTGCGATCGGGCGGATGGCGCACGCTGCGGGGGCGATGCCAGAATAGGACCCGTGGCGGCAACAAGTCAATGTTGACTGCTTGTCGGTCAGCAGTCGAGCAGGATCCGTGCCGTGTCGACCCATTGGGCGATGTGCGGGTCCCGGTGAGGGTCTCGCCGATCGAACGAGTAGGTCAGCGCGACCCCCCGCATGCTTGTCAGCAGCAATTCGCGCACCTGCGGATATCGCGGATGCCCGACGAATTCGGGGCCCCACATGCCATCCACCGCGGCGCGGATGACACCGCCGAGCTTGCGTTCTTCGGGCAGCAGCGCGCCGGCGAGCACGTCATCGGTCCGGGACGCCGCCCACAGCTCGACGGCGGCCCAGAAGTGCGGTTCGTGAAAGGTCAGCCACATGAACTCGACCACCTGCCGGATGCGCTCCGGCGACGCCGCCGACCCGGGCAGGTCGCCGGTAATCCGTTCGGTGGTGTCGCGCACCCGCTCGGCCGCGAGGTGTTCGGCAGCGGCGACCAGCAGCTCTTGGCGGGACGGGAAGTGGTGCAGCAGCCGGCCACGGGACACTCCGGCCCGGGCCTGGATGGCCAACGTCGTCGCGCCGCTGTACCCCTGCTCGACCAGGCACTCGACGGCCGCCTGCAGGATGCGCGCCCGGCTGTCGACCGTTCGCCGCTCCCGGCGGGTCAGCGTCGACGGTTCGGACATCCGCCCATCGTAGTGCTCCGGCGTTCCCCGTCATTATTGACAAGGTCGCCCGATGCGGGTTACTGTACGGCAGCTTAGCGATCGCTAACTAAAGAGTCGGAGAGCTCACGACTCACACCACGAAGGCGTGGAGGAATCCCATGTACACGGACATCTCGGTCGTGCGCCACGGCCCCGTGGATCTCGTCACCATCGAACGCCCGGCGGCGCGCAACGGCCTGCGGCAGGCGACATACGACGATTTGAACACGGCCGTCATCGAGAGCACCGCGCGAGCGATCGTGCTCACCGGCCGCGGAAGTGCCTTCTGCAGCGGCGACGACCAGAAGTGGTTCTCGGCCAACCGTAACCACCTCCGCGAACGAATGCTCGAGGTCGGCATCTGGCCGCTGACCAGAACCTTGATCGAGTCTGCGCTGCCCGTCATCGCGGCGGTGAACGGACCGGCCGTGGGTTGGGGAATGGAACTCAGCCTCTTCGCCGACTTCCGTTTCGCTTCGGCAGCCGCTCGGTTCGGCGAGTTGTTCGTGCTGCGCAACATGTGCCCCGACGCGGGTGGACTGGCCAGGCTGAGCCAACTCGTGGGACTGGAGAAGGCATCGGAACTGCTCATGCTCGGGACCGTCATCGACGCGGAGGAAGCGCTGCGGATAGGGCTGGTGTCGCGGGTCGTCGAGCCTGATGACCTGCTCGACACCGCATTGGCCTTCGCCGAACAGTTTGCCGACCGGCCGCCGCAGTCGGTCGCGATCATCAAACAAGGGCTGTCCCTGGCCAGGACCGCCAGCCTGGTCGAGCTCGGCAGCTGGAGTCTGGCGCGGAACGCCGAACTGATGATGACGAGCGACCATGCCGAGTCGGTGGCCGCGTTCCTCGAGAAGCGATCGCCGTCATTCCAAGGTCGATGACCGAAACCTCACCCGCGACTGGAGATCTGCCGTGTTGCTCGCCGACGTGCTCGACCAGGCTGCCATCGCCTACGGCGACGATGTCGCCATCCACGCGCCACACCGAACGCTGAGCTTCGTCCGACTCCGGGACGAGGTGGCACGCGCCGCTTCTGCTCTCGCCACCCTGGCCGGCCCGGGGGAACGGGTCGCCGTGCTCAGCGAGAACCGGGTTGAGTACTTCGAACTCCTCTTCGCCGTGCCCGCGGCCGGGATGGTCCTCGCGCACATCAACTACCGGCTCAGTGCGCCCGAGGTGGCCGCGATCCTGCGGGATTGCGAGCCCGCCGTGGTGGTCGTCGAGTCGCGGCTCGAGTCGTTGATCGATGCGCTGCCCGAATCGGTCAGGAAGGTGATCGTTCTCGGTTCCGACGAGCAGGCCTGGGACGACTTCCTCACCGGCGCCGGCCAGTCGGCGGTGCCCGCGGCGAACCCGGATGACGTCGCCTGGCTCGTCTACACGAGTGGAACCACCGGTCGCCCCAAGGGGGTGATGATCACTCACGCGAGCGTCCTCGCTTCGTCGCTGAGCTGGGCGCACGACGTCCGTCCCACGCGGGAGGACGTGCTGCTGCACCCCTTCCCGTACTGCCACATCGCCGTCTTCATCGTCTTCGGTTATCTCCTGCGTGGTTCGTCGATCGTGGTGCGACGCAGGTTCGAACCGGAGGAGTTCATGACCACGGTCGATGAGTTGCGGGTCACCTGTACGGCTCTCGCGCCGACGATGATGAGCATGCTGCTGAGGCATCCCAAGATCGACGAGTTCGATCTCTCCTCGCTTCGGCTGATCAACTACGGTGCCTCAACGATCACCCAGGAGCTGCTCGCGGCGGCGCTGCGGCGGTTCCAGAACGTGGAGTTCGGACAGGGGTACGGGCAGTCGGAGGCGTCCGGGAACGTCCTGTATCTGGATCACTCGTTCCACCTGAGGGCCCTGCGGGGCGAACACCACCTGCTGACCGCCACCGGCCGGCGGATGACCCTGTCAAGTGTTCGCATCGTCCGCGATGACCTCACGGACGTGCGGGTCGGTGAGGTCGGTGAGATCGTCGTCAAGGGCGATCAGGTCATGCGCGGGTACTGGCGCAATCCCGAGAGCACGGCACAGACCGTCACCGACGGCTGGCTGCGCACCGGCGATCTCGCGAAGGTCGATGCCGAAGGCGTCGTCTACGTGGTCGATCGCAAGAAGGACATGATCGTGACCGGCGGCGAGAACGTCTACTGCCGCGAGGTCGAGGACGTGCTGGCGCGCCATCCTCGGGTCGGCGACGTCGCCGTCTTCGGCCTGCCTGACCAGCACTGGGGCGAGATCGTCGTGGCCGCGGTGGTCCCGAGCGGTACGGACTTGCCCGATCCGGCAGAGCTGATCTCCCATTGTCGTGAGCGGCTCGGCGGCTACAAGGTTCCCCGTCAGGTTCGCGTCGTCGACGACTTGCCCAAGAACGCCAGCGGGAAGGTCCTCAAGAGGAAACTCGCTCACTGGATGTCCGACGAAGCACGTCCGGCCATCCGCACATGAGTACACGCACCACCTGTCCGGGCACCACCCGACTGACGTCAGTGCGGCGTGTATTGCACCGCGGCAAGTGTGATCTGCACGTACGTCTCGGCGGTCTCCTCGGCGGTCTTCGGCCCGTCCTCCCGGAACCAACCCGAAATGCCCTGGCACATGACCAATATCGCCCTGTGCACCTCATCGGGGACCGTCGTGCGGAATACCCCTGCCGCGACGCCGTCCTCGATGACGACCCGCAGTCGCCGGTCGATGGCGTCACGCCGGTCGATGTAACGCCTGAGGTTCTCGCTGGTCAGCGAGCGGCGCTCGGAGTCCAGGAATGCCAGGTCCCGGTGGTGCGCCGAATACAGCGAAATGGCCTCGACCATGGCGCTGAGGCGAGCGGCCGGATCGTCGCCGGCCTCGGCGAGTGCGGCGTCGACGTGCGAGCCGACGAGTTCCATTCCGTGGTCCAACAGCGCGACGAGGAGCGCCTGCTTGTTCTCGTGGTGGTAGTAGAGTGCCGGCACGGTCACGCCGACCTTCTGGGCGATGACGCGCACGCTCGTCGCGTCGTACCCGTGCTCCACGAACTGGGCGAGGGCCACCTCGAGAATCCGCGAAAGATTCAGGCGCGGAAAGTGGCGCCAGCCTCCGGTCGCCGCGGATTCGACTGACTTGGCCGACCGTGCCTGCATCATGCCCACCTCCTGATCGCGGCCATCGTACCGGCGATGAGCGAGCGTTCGCTCCGACCGCATCGGGCGGCTCGGCAGTTCACCTGAGAAAGAAGGTAACAATGGACATTCGGACGAAGACCGCGCTGGTCACGGGCGGCGCGTCCGGGCTCGGACTGGCCACCGTGCGGCGACTCGCCGCCGCCGGGGCGCGGCTCCTCGCTGTCGATCTTCCCAACGCCGACGCCGCTGCCCTGGACGCGCTCGGCGAACGCGTGAAGTTCGTCGCCGCGGACGTCACGAACCAGGACGCTGTCGCCCAGGCCGTCGCCCAGGCGAACGACCGCGGGGACCTTGCGGTCACCGTCAACTGCGCCGGTATCGGCAACGCGATCAAGACCGTCGGGAAGGACGGGCCGTTCCCGCTGGCCGACTTCAGCAGGATTGTCACGGTCAATCTGATCGGCACCTTCAACGTCATCAGACTCGCCGCGGCCGCCATGGCGTCCAACGACGAGACCGACGGCGAACGCGGCGTCATCGTCAACACGGCGTCGGTGGCGGCCTTCGACGGCCAGATCGGCCAGGCGGCCTATTCGGCGTCCAAGGGGGGCGTGGTGGGAATGACGCTGCCGATCGCGCGCGATCTTGCTGCGCTGAAGATCCGGGTCATGACCATCGCGCCCGGGCTGTTCGCGACCCCGCTCCTGCAGACGTTGCCCGAGGAGGCTCGCGCCTCGCTCGGCGCGCAAGTGCCGCACCCGAGTCGCTTGGGCGCGCCCGAGGAGTTCGCGGCGCTGGTGCACTCCATTGTCGAAAATCCGATGCTCAACGGCGAGACGATCCGCCTCGACGGAGCGATCCGGATGGCTCCGCGATGAGCGACGACCGGGTCCGCCTCCGCACCCGCGTCACCGAACTGCTGGGCATCGAGCGCCCCATCGTCCAGGGCGGCATGCAGTGGGTGGGTCGTGCCGAGCTGGCGTCGGCGGTGTCCAACGCCGGCGGGCTCGGGATCCTGACCGCGCTCACCCAACCGACTCCCGAGGCACTGGCGCGCGAGATCGACCGCTGCCGCTCGTTGACCGACAAGCCGTTCGGGGTGAACCTCACCGTGCTGCCGACGATCACCCCGCCGCCCTACGCCGAGTACCGCGACGCGATCATCGACTCCGGCGTCACCATCGTCGAGACCGCCGGGTCGAACCCGCGCGACCACATGCCCGCGTTCAAGGCGGCGGATGTGACGGTCATCCACAAGTGCACCAGCGTGCGGCACGCCGTGCGCGCCCAGGCCGAGGGCGTCGACGTCGTGAGCATCGACGGGTTCGAGTGCGCGGGGCATCCTGGTGAAGACGACGTGCCCGGCCTGATCCTGTTGCCGGCCGCCGCGGCGGCCGTCGACATCCCGATCATCGCCAGCGGCGGGATCGCCGATGCCCGCGGGCTTGTCGCCGCACTGGCACTCGGGGCGGACGGAGTCAACATGGGCACACGGTTCCTGTGCACCCAGGAGGCGCCGGTCCACGAGGAGGTCAAACAGCGCATCGTCGCCCAGTCCGAGCGGGACACCGAGCTGATCTTCCGTCCGCTCCGCAACACCGCCCGGGTGGCGAGCAACGGCGTCAGCCGTGAGGTCGTCGCACGCCTGAGCGCCGGTGCCGGCTTTGCCGATGTGCGCGAACTCGTCGCCGGCGCTCGCGGGCGAAAGGTGTTCGACTTCGGCGACATAGAGGCGGGCATCTGGACCGTCGGGCAGTGCCAGGGCCTCATCGATGACATACCGACGGTCGCCGCGCTGCTCGACCGCATGACCGAGCAGGCGGCCGCGCTCATCACGTCGCGGCTCTCGTCCTCGGTGAGGTGGTCGGCGTGATCCGAGTCGAGCGCGCCGGATCGATCGTCACGCTGATCCTGGACAGGCCGTCGCGTCGCAACGCGCTCGATCTCCCGGCCGCGCAACTGCTGGCAGATCACATCGATGAGTTCAGCGTTGCCGGGAACGTCCGCTGCCTGGTGATCGCAGGGGCCGGGCGAACGTTCAGTGCCGGCGCCGACCTGCCCGAAGGCGGCGAGGATCTGCCCGGGCCCGAGATGATGGCCGCGGTGACTCGTCTGATCACCGGCCTGGTCGGGCTGCCGCTCCCGGTGATCGCCAAGGTCGAGGGCGCGGCCGTCGGGGTCGGCGCCTCCATAGCCTTCGCCTGCGACCTGGTGTTCGCCAGCAGCTCGTCGTACTTCTCGCTGCCGTTCCTCGGCCTGGGCCTTGTGCCGGACGGTGGGGCGACGCTGACCATCGCGTCCTCGGCCGGCAGAGCGCGAGCGATGCGCCTGGCCCTGCTGGGCGAGCGGCTGTCGGCGTCCGACGCATTCGACGCCGGGCTGATCGCGCAGGTCTGTGAGCCGGACGACCTCGACGGACGGGTCGAGGCCGCGGCGGATGCGCTGGCCGCCGTGCCCGCCGCCGCATTCGCCGGCACGAAGGCATTGATCAACGCGAATGCGCTGGCCGGCTTCGAGGCCGCCCTGGCCAGGGAGTCCCGCGAGCAGGTGTCGCGGCTGGAAAGCTGGGAGTTCCGCGAAGGTGTCGCCGCTTTTCGGGAGCGCCGCCGACCGAGGTTCGACGCCGCGCCACGCTGAGCCGCGAGCGGTGCGCCGAGTCGGTGCACAACGATCCGCCGGGCTTGCGGGCCCGCCAAGACCTTGAACCGTAGGAGGGATTCGGCATGACCAACGCTGTCATCATCGACGTCGTCCGCAGCGCTTCCGGCAAAGGTAAGCCGGGAGGAGCGCTGTCCGGCGTCCATCCTGCCGACCTGCTCGCGACCGTGCTCACCGCGCTCATCGACCGGACCGGCGTCGACCCGGCGACCATCGATGACGTGATCGCCGGCTGCGTCGGTCAGGCGGGCGACCAGGCCGCCAACATCGGGCGAACCGCCGCGCTCAACGCAGGGTTTCCGGTATCGGTGCCCGGCACGACGATCGACCGCCAGTGCGGGTCCAGCCAGCAGGCAGTGCACTTCGCGGCGCAAGGGGTGATCGCCGGCGCCTACGACGTGGCCATCGCATGCGGCGTGGAGTCGATGAGTCGCGTTCCGATGGGTAGCGCGATTTCCGGCGGCAACCCGCACGCTCCGCTCAGGTCACGCTTCGCGAGCCTGCCTCATCAGGGCATCGGTGCGGAGCTCGTCGCAGCGCGGTGGAAGCTGCGCCGGGACCAACTCGACGAGTTCTCCGCGATGTCGCACCAGCGGGCGGCGACGACCGCAGCGTCGGGCGGTTTCGCCGGCGAGATCGTCCCGGTGACGCTTCCGGACGGCTCGCTGCACACCGTCGATGAGACGGTCCGCCCTGCCACGACGGCGCAGGGGTTGGCATCGCTTCCAGCGGTCTTCCGGACCGAGGAGTTCTCGACGCGCTACCCCGAGATCGACTGGTCGATCACGCCGGGCAACTCGTCACCGCTGGCCGACGGCGCGTCGGCCGCGCTCATCATGAGCGACGCGCGTGCGGCAGAGCTGGGGCTGATGCCGCGCGCTCGCCTGCACAGCTTCGCGGTGGTCGGCTCTGACCCGGAAATCATGCTGACCGGCCCGATCCCGGCGACGCAGAAGGTCCTCGCGAAAGGCGGCCTGAGCTTCGCGGACCTCGACGCGTACGAGGTCAACGAGGCCTTCGCGCCCGTGCCGATGGCATGGGCGGCCGAGTTCGACGCGGACCCGGTGAAGCTGAACCCGCGTGGTGGCGCGATTGCCCTGGGTCATCCGCTCGGCGGATCGGGCGTGCGCCTGCTGGCCACGTTGCTGAACCACCTGGAGGCGACCGGCGGCCGGTACGGCTTGCAGACCATGTGCGAGGGCGCCGGCATGGCCAACGCGACGATCATCGAAAGGCTCTGACATGCTCGATCTGTATGTGCCCCGGGCGCTTTTCGGCCGGCTCACCACACTCACCGGCGACGTTCCTGGAGTTCGGTGATGGCACAAGAGGATTCGGAGCCGGCGGCTCTCTATGCGGTCCGGGACGGCGTCGCGGTGATCACGCTCAACCGCCCGTCGGCCCTGAACGCCGTCAATGCGGCGCTGTCGACGGCGGTGGGCGAGGGTCTGGAACGCGCCGTGGCGGACGAGGACGTGCGCGTCGTGGTGATCACCGGCACCGGCCGCGCATTCTGCGCCGGCGCCGACCTCAAGGACATCGCACAGCGAAGGCCGGTGGACGCGGTGGGCCACCCCGAGTGGGGCTTTGCCGGCCTGATCCGGCACTGGATCGACAAGCCGCTCGTCGCGGCCGTCAACGGTGTCGCGATGGGTGGCGGGACGGAGATCGCGCTCGCCTGCGACCTGGTGGTCGCAGCGCAGACGGCGACGTTCGGGCTTCCCGAGGTCAAGCGCGGCCTCATTGCCGCGGCCGGCGGCGTCGTGCGGCTGCAGCGTCAGGTGCCTCTGAAGCGGGCGCTCGAACTCACGCTGACCGGTGACGGGATCGACGCTGCGACCGCGCAGGCGTGGGGTCTGGTCAACAAGGTGGTCCCGGTTGAGCGAGTCCTGGACGAAGCACTCGCGTTGGCCGGTCGAATCGCGGTGAACGCGCCCCTGTCGCTGCAACACACCAAGCGGATGGTCCACCGGACGGCGACCGGACCCTCGGACTGGGATGGCGACTGGGTGGGGGAGGACCCGTGGGAGGTCAACGACGAGGCCACCCATGCCGTCTTCGTCAGCGCCGACGCGCTCGAGGGGTCACGGGCCTTTGCCGAGAAGCGGCAGCCGCGGTGGGTCGGTCGATGACCTCCGGTCCACTCGCCAGGTTGCGCGTCCTGGAGATCGGCGGCATCGGGCCGGGCCCGTTCGCCGGGATGCTGCTGGCAGACCTGGGCGCCGAGGTCACCAGGGTCGAGCGGCCGAACGCGCCCACCGACCTGGCCACGCACCGGATCCTGCTTCGCGGGCGCCGGGTCCTCGTGCGCGACCTGAAGGATGTGGGCACCCGAAACGAGGTGCGCGACCTCGTTTCGGAGTACGACGTGCTCATCGAAGGATTCCGGCCCGGGGTCATGGAACGGCTCGGGCTCGGTCCCGACGTCCTGCTGCGGCGCAACCCGCGCCTGGTCTACGGACGGATGACCGGGTGGGGCCAGGACGGTCCACTGGCCGGCGCGGCCGGACACGACATCAATTACATCGCGCTCGCCGGGGCGCTGGAGCCGCTTGCCGGCAAGGACCTTTCGCCGACCCCACCGCTGAACATGCTCGGCGACTTCGGCGGTGGCGGGATGCTGCTGGTCAGTGGTGTCCTGGCGGCACTGTGGCACGTCGCGCGCACCGGCGTCGGGCAGGTCGTCGACGCCTCGATCGTCGACGGCACGGCTCTGCTGACGGCGATGTTGCACTCGATGCGAGCAGCGGGGGAATGGTCCGGCCCCCGCGGGGCCAACCTCTTTGACGGCGGTGCGCCCTACTACGGGGTCTACGAGACCGCCGACGGCGGCTGGATCGCCGTCGGGGCGATCGAGACACGTTTCTACGCAAAGCTTGTGGAAGGACTGGGACTGTCAGGCGAATTTGCGCTGGGCGAGCAGGACGATCGGTCCCGCTGGCCGGCGACGCGCGCACGATTCGCGTCCCGGATCCGCGAGCGCAGCCGTGCGGCATGGATGGCGGTCTTCGAGGGCACCGACGCCTGCGTCAGCCCTGTGCTGCGCCCCGACGAAGCAGCTCAGCACCCGCATCTTGTCGCACGACGCACGTACGTCGTGGACGACGGGATGCTGCAACCGGCGGCCGGCCCGCGCTTCAGTGCCACGCCATCGGCTGTTCACCGGAGCCGGGTCGCCCATGCCGGGCCGGGCTGACCCCGGTCGAGTCGATCTGCCCTCTTCGTCAGCGCCCCGACGATCAAGCAGGCCGGGGTCAGCCGGTCGTTTCGTGCAGTCCCAACACCCGCCTGCAGATGCCGTCCAAGGCCGGGCGGAGCTGGGGCCGGCCACGCAGGTGCGGGATCCGGGCGATGTCGTTGGCGATGCCCAGTGCGGCGTGTACCCGGATCGCGGCGTCGGTACGGTCCAGGGTCGGATCACACATCCTCAGCAGATGGATCCATTCGCCGACGTAGTCGCGTTGCGCCTGGCGGCCGGCGCGTCGATCGTCCGCACCGACCTGGTCGATCTCGGTGATCATCAGCCCGACGAGGTCGTGATTGGTCTGGGTGAAGTCGATGTAGGAGTGGACCAGCATGGTGAGCGTCTCCGCCGGGGTCGACGCCGACCCGTACGCCGCCGACAGGTCGGTCAGCAAAACGGCGACCCCGCGCCACATGGCGGTGGTCAGCAGGTCCAGCTTGGTGGGGAAATAGCCGTAGATGCTCGCGCCGGTGATGCCGACGGCGGCACCGATGTCCTCGATGCCCACCGCGGAATATCCGTCCAGCGCGAACATGCGCACCGCTTGCGACAGCATCGCCTCCCGCCGGGAGGCCCTGGTCAGGGCGGGCCGGGGGGCGGGTGCCGGCGGGCCGAACCCGACCGGCACGGGGGAGGCCAGGACGGTGGAGATGAGCTCGGCGAGCAGCTCCTCGAAACGTGGCCGCGGCGGGTCGACGTGGTGGAACGACGGGCTGATCAGGACGGCGATGGCGGCCCAGGCCAAGAGGTTCGCGGCGGGAGGATCCAGTTCCGGCCGCACTTTGCGCAACATCAGTTCGAGGCGCTCCCCGAGCCGCCTGGTCTTGGACCGCAATCGGGCCTGGTCCGCCGGGGCGAGGCGGCGGGACTCGCGTTGCCACAGCACTCCGATCTGCCGCTCGTCGATGCCGAACGCCGCCAGCCGGTGCGAGGCCCCGGCCAGATCGTCGCTGTCCAGGCCATCCGTCAGTTCCTGGAGCGGCACCAGGCATGCCGCGATGACTTCGCGGAGCAGATCCTGCTTGCCGGAGAAGTGCCGATACAGCGCGGACGGGCCGATGGCCACAGCCTGTGCGATGTCGCCCACGTTGATCCGGTCGTAGCCGCGTTCGACGAACAGGCCGGACGCGGCCGCCACGATCAGTGCCCGCCGGTTGCGTGGCCGCGTGCCGCGCGGCGGCGGCGTGGTCGTCGGCCTGGTCATGCGCTGCCCCTTTCCGAGGCTCGAGTTATCCCAGCCGCAGGGAGCGGCCGATGATCTCCTTCATGATCTCCGTCGATCCTGCGTAGATGCGGGAAATGCGCGAGTCCGCCCACGCCCGGGCGATGGGGTACTCCGTCATGTACCCGTAACCGCCGTGCAGCTGCACGCAGGTATCCATCACCCGACCCTGGAGCTCGGTGGTCCACCATTTTGCCTTCGCTGCGTCCACCGCGGACAGTTCACCGGCGACAAGCTCGCCGACGCAGCGGTCGACGTACTGCTGGGCGATGTCGATCTCGGTGGCCATCTCGGCCAGCCGGAACCGGGTGTTCTGCAGGGCGCCGATCGGGCCGCCGAATGCGGTGCGCTCGCGCACGTAGTCGATGGTCCAGCCGAGCGCGGCCACACACTGTGCGACCGCGGACGCGGCACAGGAGATCCGCTCCTGCGGGAGGTTCCGGGTGAGCGCGAAGAAGCCCTGACCCTGCTCGCCCAGCAGGTTGGCGACCGGCACCCGGGCACCCGCGAATGTCAGTTCGGCGGTGTCCTGTGCGTGCAATCCGATCTTGTCGAGCTTGCGGCCACGCTCGAAGCCGGGCGTTCCGCGCTCGACCGCCAGCAGTGACAACCCCCGGTGGGGATCCTCGTCGGTCCGCACCGCGACGATCACCAGGTCGGCGTTGATGCCGTTGGTGATGAATGTCTTCCCCCCGTCGACGACGTAGTCGTCCCCGTCGAGGACGGCCCGGGTGCGAATTCCCGATAGGTCCGAACCGGTGCCCGGTTCGGTCATGGCGATCGCGGTGATCAGCTCGCCGGTGGCAAGACCCGGGAACCAGCGGTCCCGCTGCTCCTGCGTGGCGAGCTCCAGGAAGTACGGCAGGCAGATGTCGGCCTGCAGTTCGGGCCCAAGAGTCGCCGGCGTGACGCCCGCCGCCGCGGCCTCCTCCGCAAACACCATGTTGAACCGGAAGTCGTCGACACCTGCGCCACCGTAATCCTCACCGATAGCCGCGAACAGGCCGAGTTCGCCGGCCTTGGTGAACAGTTCCCGCGGCACGATCCCCGCCTGTTGCCAGGCCGGATAGTGCGGCACCACCTCCTTGGCAATGAACTCCCGCGCGCTGTCGCGGAACGACTCGTGATCGTCGGTGAACAGGGTTCGTTTCATGGTGTCTTCCTCGCGCGGTCGTCTCAGAACATGAAGCCGCCGCTGCAGACGAGGGTCTGCGCGCTGACGTAGTCCGACTCCGGGATGCAGAACAGGTACACCGCACCGGCCGCCTCCGCGGGCAGGCCGGCCCGCCGGAGCGGGACCGTCCGCTCCACGGCCGCCAGTAGGTCGGGGCGGACACCGACGGCGATCGTCCGGCCTTCGACATCGATCGTGGACCCGCCGTCCGCCGGAGCCTCGGTGAGCCGCGTCTTGATCGGGCCGAAGGCAACGGTGTTGACGGTGACGTTGTAGCGACCCCATTCCTTGGCCAGGGACTTGGTGAGTCCGGTCACCCCGGCCTTGGCCGCCGCGTAGTTGACCTGACCGGCGTTGCCGCCGAGCCCGGCGATCGAAGAAATGTTGACCACCTTGCGGCACGGCACCGGATCGCCTGCGGCGGTGGCCGTCCTGACCGCCTCGGCGATCACCGGTTGGGCGGCCCGGAGGATCCGGAACGGGGCCTTCAGGTGCACGTCCAGGATCGTGTCCCATTGCTCGTCGGTCATCTTCTGAATCACCGAGTCCCAGGTGTAGCCCGCGTTGTTCACGATGATGTCCAGCCCACCGAAGGCGTCGAGGGCGGTGTGCACGAACTCCTCGGCGAAACCGTCTGCGGTCACGCTTCCGGCGCAGGTCACCGCGCGACCGCCGGCCGCCTCGATGTCCCTGACCGTTTCCTTGGCCGGCACGGCATCGAGATCGTTGATCACGACGGATGCCCCGTCGGCCGCGAGTTTGCGTGCGATCTCCCGGCCGATGCCGCGACCGGAGCCGGTGACGATCGCCACCTTTCCATCCAATTTGCGCACGGTGCAGTTCCTTTCGCTGTGCTTGCGGATCAGTCGACGACGACGACCGCGTCGCCGACGAGGGTGGTGGTTCCGTCGGCCAGGGTGACGACAAGCTCGATGGTCGCCAGGCCGTCGGCGACCGCGACGACCCGGCCGGTGCAGGTGGGCTGCCCGTGCACCGGGGTGATCGCGGCGAACCGCACCTTCCATGACCTGATGCGTTCCTGCGGCACCCAGTTGGTCAGCAGCCGGCCCAAGTAGGCCATCGACAGCATCCCGTGCGCGAACACGTCGTCCAGACCGCCGGACCGCGCCACGTCGATATCGATGTGAATCGGATTGTGGTCGCCGGACGCGCCGGCGAACAGGGCCAGCGTGGTCCTGGAAATCGGTTCGACCGTCAGGGATCGCAGCTGTGTACCGACCTCGATCATGACGTCACCGCCGGATGGCGTACCACCATGACGGCCCGGGCGGTCGCGATCGGCTGCCCGTCCCGGGTGATGTCGGTCTCCTGGACCAGGAACTCCAGCGCGCCGCCGCGCTTGTGGTAGACGTCCACGATGCGTCGCTCCAGTCGCAGCGTGTCGCCCGCGTAGGCGGTGGCATGGTAGGTGAAGGATTGCTCGCCATGCAATACCCGGCGCAGGTCGACGCCCAGCTCGCGCACATAGCCGAGTGGGTCCGGTGACTCCAGCTCAAGGCTGAAGAAGAAGGTGGGCGGCACAGGCAGGTCCCGGTGGCCGGCCGCCTTGGCCGCGTTCAGATCGGAGTAGGCCGGTTCGCGCTGCCCCGTCGCTCGAGCGAAGAACGCCAACCGGCCGCGCTCGACGGTCACGGTGAGCGGTTCGAATTCGAATGCCTTCGCCCGCTCGATGTCGATGGCCACCGGATCAGCCCACCCCTTCGCGCCGGGCGGCCGCACCGGCATCACCGACGTCGATACCGCCTGGGCCGACATGGTGCCGGCCCCTTTCCGCACGTGTCATCCGCGCCTCCTTCGCCACGTTCGACCGAGCTCGGTCAGTCGGCATGTGACCAACTGACACTTCACTTATTGGAACACAGAGCTTGACACCAAGGAATACCAGGCGCCAGTATGGGTGCACTCCACCTCTTGAACATTCACAACTGGTCCACACGCGGGCGGCGGCGCCGCCCAAAGACCGGGCGGCCGCAGGTCACCGACGGCCGGTCCGGTCCGGTGTCGCGACCCCGATTCCGCCTGGAGCGACGATGCTTCGAGCTCTCGACCCGACCACACCGGTCAGCGCCCCCGACGGACCGCGCATCCGCCGTCGGCCGGCGCGGCTTGGCGCCACCGGCACCGATCCGTACACCCGCTCCGGGGACACCTCGGAGGTCGCAGCACTGTTGCGCTCGGAACAGTTCGCCGACCGGCTGAGCGAGTTGGCCGCCCAACTGGGCCGCGACGACCTCGAGGTCCGCGCCGAGGCGGCGGCCTATCTGCGCGAGATGGCCGCGAGCCGCAACGAACTCGTCACCCGCGCCTGGTCGGGGTTGGGCCGCTGGATGCTGCGTGCGCACGACGTGGTGATCGACCAGGACGCGGCCGCCCGGGTCCGGGACCTGGATCGCAGCCACCCGCTGATCTTCCTGTTCTCCCATCGTTCGTACCTGGACGCGTGGCTGGCCGCGGACGCGCTGGCGGACAGCGGAATCGCACCGGCCTGGGCGGTGGGTGGCGGGAACCTCAATTTCTTCCCGTTGGGTACGATCGCCAGCCGCACCGGCCTGGTCTTCGTCCGTCGCTCGACCGCCGACCTGCCGGTGTACCGACTGACGTTGCGCGCCTATATCGGCCGGCTGGTCGAGAACGGCTACAACCTCGGGTGGTCGATCGAGGGCGGCCGTACCAGGACCGGAAAGCTGCGTCCGCCGGCGTACGGCATCCTGCGCTACGTCGTGGATGCGGTCGAATCGGTGTCCGGCGCCTCCCCAGTGATCGTGCCGATCTCCATGGTCTACGACCAGCTGCATGAGGTCGGGATGATGACGCAGGAGGCCACCGGGGGTCACAAGCGGCCCGAGGACATCCGCTGGCTGGTCAACTTCGGCCGGTCCCAGCGCCAGAAACTGGGTCGGGCCTACCTCGATTTCGGTGAACCGATCCATCTGGCCGATCGGATCGAACAGCTTCGCGACGAGAACCCGGACGGGCGCTACGTCGTGGAGCGCATTGCGCTGGACACCATGCACCGGATCAACCGGGCCACACCCGTGACGACCACCGCGGTCGTCTGCCTCGCCCTGCTGGCGCACGATCGGGCACTGACTCTGGACGAGGTGCTGGTCACCCTCGACCCGGTTGCCGGTTACATCACCCGACGCGGCTGGCCGGTCGCCGGCGCGGCGAACCTGACCGACCGCTTCACCGTCCGCCGGGCATTGCAGGAACTCGTTGCGTCCGGTGTGCTCGCCAGCTATGCCGGCGGTACGAGCACCGTGTGGACCGTAGCCCACGACCGGCACCTGGAGGCCGCCTTCTACCGCAACACGGTCATCCACATCCTGGTCGACCGGGCCATCGGGGAGCTGGCCCTGCTCGCCGCCGCCGAGGCACCCGCTTTGTCGGATCCGGCGCAGGTCGCGGGAACCGAGTCGCTGCGGCTGCGCGAACTGCTCAAGTTCGACTTCTTCTTCCCATCACGCCAGGAATTCGCGCGCGAGATGGAGGCCGAGCTGGCCGCGCTGGACGCGAAGGGAACGGACCGTGTGTTCGACTTCGGCCACGACGACGCGGTCGACTGGCTCAGCCGGCTGACGCCGCTCGTCGCGCCCTTGGTGCTGCGGCCGTTCCTGGACGCCTACCGACTCGTCGCCGATCGTCTGATCGCCTGGGGTCAAAGGGATATCGACGAGCAGCTGCTTCTGGACGATGCGCTGCGGGTCGGCCGGCAATGGGTGCTGCAACGGCGGATGGCCAGCCCGGAGTCGCTGTCGCTCGAGCTGTTCCGCCCCGCGTTGCGGCTGGCTCGGCATCGAAACCTGCTGGATGCCGGCGCATCGGATCTGGATGACCGGCGACGAGCGTTCGCTGACGAGGTGGACCGCACGTCTGCCCTGGTCGACCGGATCGAGCGGCTCGCGCGCCCGGCGAGCGTGGCGTCGTGAACCCGACCCCGCGCGAACTCGTGGCGGCGATCGATGCCGGCCCTGCCGGCCCGCGGATCGGCGCCTTCTTCGACCTGGACGGCACGATCGTGCAGGGCTACACGGCCGGCACCTTCTACGCCGACCGGATCCGCCGGCTCGACGTCGGCCCGGCCGAGCTGGCCAGGACACTGGTGGCCGCCGTCGACGGGGGAGTCCTCGGCGGTGATCCGCAGGCCGCCGGTGAGGTCGTCATGGCCGGCTGGCAGGGTCGCTCCGCCGACGAGCTGTCCGAGATCGGCGAGCGGTTGTTCGTGCAGAAGCTCGCCGGGACCATCCGTGGCGAGGTCAGGGACCTGATCCGGGCGCATCGGCGAAAGGGCCACGTGGTCGTCATCGCCTCGTCGGCCACCCGGATGCAGATCGAGCCGATCGCCGCGGATCTGGGCATCGAGCACGTGCTGTGTACCGAATTGGACACCGACGACGGGATTCTCACCGGCACCAGCTCGACCGGAATGCTCTGGGGAGAGCGTAAGGCCGCCGCGGTCCGGAGATTCGCCCGGGCGCAGCACGTGGATCTGGCGGCTGCCTACGGGTACGCCAACGGCCACGAGGACATCGCGTTCCTGGGTACGGTCGGCCACCCGCACGCACTCAATCCGCATCCCCTGTTGCGCGCCGCGGCTGAAAGCTATGGATGGCCGGTCGTCAGGGTCGCCGAACCCCGCTCGCCCGGCCTGCGCTCCGTGCTGGGCACCGCGGCGTCGCTCGCCGGGCTCAACGCCGGATTCGCCGCCGGCGCCCTGGTCGGGCTGGTCACCGGCGACCGGCGTCGCGGCATCAATGCAGGGCTCGCCATGGCCGGCGACGCCGCACTCGGACTCGGCGGCGTACGGCTCGACGTGCAAGGCGCGCAGAACCTGGACCGGGCCCGGCCCGCGGTGTTCGTCTTCAACCATCAGAGTTCGCTGGACGGGCTGGTGCTCACCGCGCTACTGCGTCGCGACTTCACCGGAGTGGCCAAGCGTGAGGCCCGCTACGACCCCCGGATGTGGCTGGTGGGTGCGGTTCTCGACCCGGCATACGTTGACCGCTCGGACCCGACCCAGGCCCATGCCGCGCTGGACACCGTCGTGCGGCGGATCCGGGAGGAGAAGATCTCGCTGGTCATCTCGCCCGAGGGGACGCGCACCCCCAGCCCGACGCTGTACCGGTTCAAGAAGGGGGCATTCCACGTCGCCATGCAGGCCGGTGTCCCGGTGGTCCCGGTGGTGATCCGCAACGCCGGTGAACTGATGTGGCGCCGATCCATGGTCATCAACCCGGGAGTCGTCGACGTGTGCGTGCTCGACCCGATCCCCACCGACGACTGGCGGGCCGAGACGCTGGACGCACACGTCGCACAGGTCAGGCAGCTCTTCACCGACACCCTCGACTCATGGCCCGGAGCGACGCGATGAACCCTCGCACCCCAGTCGTGACGGTGCTGGGCGGTGGATCCTGGGGCACCGCCGTGGCATCCGTGGCCGCCCGCAACACGGCCACCACCCTATGGGTGCGCGACCCGGAGATCGCGGCCGCCGTCAACGACACGCACCGCAATCCGCGATATCTGCCGGAGGTGCCGCTGACGCCGACACTCCGAGCCACCGTCGACCTGGTCGCGGCCGTCGCGTCGGCGGACGTTCTGGTGCTGGGTGTCCCGGCGCAGCACCTCCGCGGCGTCGTGGAACGGGTGGCCGAGCACATCCGGCCATGGGTTCCGGTGGTCAGTCTGGTCAAGGGTCTCGAACAGGGCAGCCGGCTGCGGATGAGCCAGATCGTCGGGCAGGTGCTGCCCGGTCATCCGGCCGGCGTGCTGTCCGGTCCGAACATCGCCGGAGAGGTGGCGCAGGGGATGGCGGCCGCCGCCACCATCGCCATGCCCGATCACGGCACTGCACAACTGTTGCAGAACCTGTTGCACTCCAGGCTGTTCCGCGTCTACACCGGTGACGACGTCACCGGAGTGGAACTCGCCGGGGCGCTGAAGAACGTCTACGCGCTCGCGGTCGGGATAGGTGACGGGCTCGGCGCCGGCGACAACACCCGGGCGATGGTGATCACCAGATCGCTGCGCGAGTTGACCCGGCTGGGGGTCGCGGCAGGCGGCCGGCCGGAGACGTTCGCCGGACTCGCCGGAATGGGCGATCTCATCGTCACCTGCACCAGTCCGCGGAGCCGTAACCGGCACGTCGGCATCGAACTCGGCCGCGGCCGGGACCTGAAATCGGTTCTCGCGTCGATGAACCAGGTCGCCGAGGGCGTGACGACCACTGGAGTGATCATGAAACTCGCTGCCGACCTCGGTGTCGACCTGCCGATTGCGACGGAGGTCGACGCCGTGCTCAATCACGGCCGGCCGGTCGCCGACGCCTACCGCGGATTGCTGCGAAGAACGCCCGGACACGAGATCCACGGGGAGGCATGGTGACTATTTCAGCGCAGGCGCCGCACGTCGAGCCGGTGAACTGGGGCGGCGACCGGATGAACGAGCTCGAAACGCTGATGTGGCGCTCCGAGCAGCATCCGCGACAGTCCTCCACGATGTGCATGCTGATGCTGCTCGACAGTGCGCCCGAGTGGTCACGGCTGCGCGCCGCGCACGAGTGGGCGATCCGGCGCGTACCCCGGTTACGTGAACGGGTGGCGGATCCGGCACTGCCGGTCGGCACTCCCGCTTGGGTCGAGGACGAGAGATTCGATCTGGACCACCATCTGCGCCGGATCACCCTGCCGGCGCCGGGTGGCCAGCAGCAGCTTCTGCTGGCCGCTCAGGAGGCTGCGCTCGTCCCGCTCGACCGCTCCCGACCGCTGTGGGAGGGAACCCTGATCGAGGGACTTGCTGACGGCCGAGCCGCCTACCTGGTCAAGGTCCACCACAGCTTGACCGACGGTCTCGGCGCGGTCCAGCTGCTCGAACTCCTGCAGAAGCACGGCGGCCGATCGAGCGCCGCGCCGCTACCTTCCGAAACGGCTCCTGCTCGCGCGACCGGCGGCCGGGCGCCCGTCCACGATCAGATCATCGAGCAACTGCAACAGGTCACCTCTGGTGCGGTCCGCCTGGTGACCGGCTCCGCGCAGGCGCTGACCTCTCCGGGCACGACGCTGGCCACCGGAATCCGGTTCCTCGGTTCGATGCGCCGTACGTACGGGGGACCGCCCGGGGGCAAGTCCCCGCTCTTCGAAGGCCGGACCGGCCGGTCGTGGCGGTTCGGCGTGCTGGAATGCCGCCTTTCAGATTTGCGGGCCGCCGCCAAGGCGGCCGGCGGCTCGGTCAACGATGCCTTCCTCGCCGGCCTGCTCGGCGGTCTGCGTCGGTACCACGACCTGCACGGCATCCCGCTGCAGCGGCTTCCGATGGCAGTCCCGGTCAGCCTTCGAAAGGCCGATGATCCCTTGGGCGGCAACAAGTTCGCCGGAGCGCTGTTGCCGGCGCCGGTCGACATCGCCGACCCGGCTGAGCGGATCGCCGCGGTCCGCGGCCTGGTACTGGCGGCGCGGGTCGAACCGGCCCTGGAGACCCAGACGGTCTTCGCGCGGGCGATGAACCTGCTTCCCGCGGAGGTGGGCGCCTTCGCCACCCGGGTGGGGGTCGCCGCCGACGTGTCGGCCTCCAACGTGCCGGGGTTGGTGCACGAGACGTACCTGGCCGGCGCCAAGGTCGAACGGACCTACCCGTTCGGGCCGTTGCCCGGGGTGGCGCTCATGGCGACCATGGTCACCCACTGCGGAACATGCTGCATCGGGTTGAACATGGACGGTTCGGTGATCACCGACCCGGACGTGCTCGTCGCCTGCCTGAACGATGGACTGGCCGAGGTGCTGGCGCTGGCCCCACGTCCTGCGGCCGGGGCGACGCAGTGACCGACGGCGCGCCACGTCCACTGGAAGAGGTGGTCGCCCACTGGCAGCGCAACCACCAGCGGCAGCTCGACATCGACGGTCGAGCAATCCGTTACGTCGATGCCGGGACCGGACCGACGGTGCTCCTCATCCATGGCCTGGGTCTGAGCTGGCACGTCTGGGCCGCCAACCTGACCGATCTGGTCCGCGATCACCGGGTGATCGCCGTCGACCTGCCCGGCTTCGGCGGGTCCGACCCGCGGCCGTGGGGCGACCGGGACCTGGCTCCCTACGCGGACGACCTGGCCACCCTGTTGGACCGGGTCGAGGCCGGACCGCCGACCGTCGTGGGCCATTCGCTCGGCGGCGTGGTGGCCCAGTGGCTCGCCCTGCGGCTCGGATCCGGCTGCCATGGATTGTTGTTGGCCGCTTCCGCTGGGATGAAGCTGTCCCGGGTGCGGTTCGAATCCCTCATAGCCACCGTGACGGCCCTGCGGACCCTGTTCTATTCACCGCGGGTCGCCGATGGACTGCTGCGCATACCGGCTCTTCGGCAGGCGATCCTCGGCGGCCTGGTGGTGAATCGCGACGCGTTGAGCGAGAAGTTCCTGCGGCTGATGCTCGCCGGATATGCGGCACCCGGCCATTGGCGCACGATCTGCGCCGCCCGCGGGGACCGGGTGCACCAGCGGATCGGCGAACTGGGCGTGCCGACGACGCTTGTCGTCGGCGGGTCCGACCGACTGATTACGCCGGCGCTCACCCGCCGGTTGGCGGCCACGATCCCGGGCGCCGCGTACTACGAGTGGCCCGATGTCGGCCACGGGCCGCAGGTCGAGCGACCCACCGAGTTCGCCGACCTCGTGCGTGGTCTTGCCGGCCGGACATCGCCGAGCTGACCCCAGACTGCCGAAAACCACAGGAAGACAACGATTCGCGGCCTGATCAGGCCCGCGATCAGCCGGACTCGAGAACGGAGCGCCACATGGAAGTCACCATGGCACTGCACCGTCAGCTGCAGCAGTACCCGGACCGGCCGCTGACCGTCTTCGGCGACCGGGTCCGCACCGTGCGGGAGAGCGCCGACCGCGTCGCCCGGCTGGCCGCCGCGCTGCAGGGGCTCGGCGTCGCCGCCGGCGACCGGGTCGGCATCCTCGCCCTCAATTCCGACCGTTACCACGAGTACCTGCTCGCGGTGCCCTGGTCCGGTGCCGTGGTCAATCCGGTCAACATCCGCTGCAGCGCCAGCGAGATCATCTTCGCGCTGCGCGAGTCCGACACCCGGGTCCTGCTCGTCGACGACACCTTCGTCCCGCTCGTGCCCGACCTCCAAGCGGGTTTCGACGGTCTCACCACGATCATCTACTGCGGCGACTCCGATGCGCCCCAAGGCACTCTGGACTACGAGCAGCTGCTGCGGGTGGCCGATCCGGTCCCGGACGCCCGGCGGCACGATCACGACCTCTACGGGCTGTTCTACACCGGCGGGACCACGGGCCTGCCCAAGGGCGTGATGCTCGACCACACCGCGATAGTCACCTCGGCGCTGGGGGAGACCGCCACCTCCGACATCTTCACCCGGCGCGGCAATCTGCTGCATGTGGCGCCGATGTTCCACCTGGCCGGCATCGCGGCCTGGAAGCTCGGCATGGTCCTCGGGTCCACCCATGTGATCCTGCCGACATTCCATCCGGTGGCGGTCGCCGACGCCATCGAACGGCACGCGATCACGGACGTGCTCCTCGTCCCCACGATGATCCAGATGCTGGTCGACGCCCCCGGCGCGGACAGCCGGGATTGGTCCAGCCTGCAGAAGATCCTGTACGGCGCCTCTCCGATCTCCGAGACGGTGCTGGACCGGGCCCGGAAGGCATTCCCGGCAGCCGGGTTCTCACAGGGGTACGGGATGACCGAACTCGCCCCGATCGCCACTCTGCTCGCCCCTGAGGACCACGACAACCCACGGCTGCGTCGCGCGGCCGGCAGACCGGTCGCGCATGTGGAGCTCAAGGTCGTCGACGAATTCGACAACGAGGTCCCTCGTGGCACCGTCGGCGAGATCATCGTGCGTGGCGACAACGTGATGCAGGGGTACTGGAACCGGCCGGAGGAGACCGCGGCAGCCCTGCGCGGCGGTTACATGCACACCGGTGACGGCGGCTACATGGACCAGGACGGCTACGTTTTCATCGTCGACCGGATCAAGGACATGATCATCACCGGTGGGGAGAACGTGTACTCGGCCGAAGTGGAGAACGCCCTGGCCAAGCACGAGGCGGTGGCGTCCTGCGCGGTGATCGGCGTGCCCGACGACAGGTGGGGCGAGCGGGTGCACGCCGTCGTCGTGCTGCGTGAGGGGCAACAGGTCACCGCCGAGGAGCTGACCGAGTCCTGCCGCCGGCACGTGGCGAACTACAAGCTGCCGCGCGGCATCTCATTCGTCCAAGCGCTCCCGATGTCGGCCGCCGGGAAGATCCTGAAACGGGAACTGCGCAAACAACACTGGGCCGATGCGGATAGGGGTGTCTCATGAGCGGAGCTGGTATGGCAGCGGCAACTGATCTCGAACTCACCGGGGTACGCGGCACTCTCGTCGTGCGTCGGTGGGATGCCCCGTCGCCGGGGTATCTCGTGGTGATCGCGCACGGGTACGGCGAGCATTCGGGCCGCTACGCGCACGTCGCCGCGCGCCTGTTAGAGGACGGGGCCGCAGTCTACGCACCGGACCACGCCGGGCACGGCCGATCTGCCGGCGAACGGGCGTGGGGAACGCTCATCGACGACATGGTCACCGATCTGCACACCGTGGTCGGCCGGGCCACGGCGGATCACCCGAACACGCCCGTCGTGCTCATCGGGCATTCACTCGGCGGGCTGATCGCGGCGAGGTACACCCAGCGCAACGGCGGGCTTGCCGCGCTCGCGTTGTCCGCTCCGGTGGTGGGCGGAAACCCCGTCCTGGCCGGGCTGCTGGCCCTGGAGGATTGGCCCGAGGTGCCCATCGACCCGGCGGTGCTGTCCCGGGACCCCGCGGTGGGCGAGGCGTACGCCGCCGACCCGCTCGTCGCCCATGACCCGATGCCGAGGGCAATGGTCGAGGAGTCCGTGGCCGTCATCGAGACCGTCGCCCAGACCGGGAGTCTCGGTGACCTGCCGACCCTGTGGCTGCACGGGACGGACGACCAGCTGGCACCCCTGGACGCAACCGAGGCGGCGATGGCACGGATCGGCGGATCCGTGTTGACCACCAGGATCTACCAGGGGGCACGGCACGAGGTCTTCAACGAGACCAACTCGGCCGAGGTGCTCGGCGACCTGATCGACTTCCTCGGAGTGGTTCGGTAGGCCTGGATCCCTGGGGGCTCCCCGCCGGCGCACCGATCAGCGGCCCGGCCCGGAAACCGGGCCAGCTCCCCGAACGAACTCGGCGAGCACGGCCGCGAACGCATCTGGCTCGTCCAGATGTGGAAAGTGGCCCGAGCGGGTGAGCATCGCGACTCGGCTGTGCGGCAGCTCCGCGCGGGCCGCCTCGATGTGCGAGGAGGGGATCATCCGGTCCCGCTCACCCCACACCAGCAGGACGTCCCGGGACCGCAGCCCGGCCAGCCGGTTGCGTGCGGAAACGGTCTGCCCACCGGGGTCGATGACCGAGCGGCTGGTGGCCAGGAACGCGCGCCGGGTCGGGCCGTCGGCGAGGGTCGCCAGTGACCGCCACGCCTCGGTCGAGCTGGGGCTGACCATCGGCAGCCCGGCCCGGGACCAGATCCGCAGAGCGGAGTCACCGACCTCGTGCACCCACCCGGAAGCCAGAACGGGCAACACGAACTCGCTGCCCGGCAGGGTGGCCGCCCGCAGTAACGGGTTGAGTTCGCGTCCGAGGCCGCCCGAGCTGACCAACACGAGCCGCTCGACCCGTTCCGGGAACAGGTAGGCCAGCTGCATCGCGATGCCGCCGCCGAGCGAGTGCCCCACCACGCAGACCGAGTCGAGCCCGAGCGCGTCGAGCAGGTCGCGCAGGCTGGCGGCGTGCGCGCCAAGGGAGTAGTCGCCGAGCGGTTTCGCCGATTCCCCGTGTCCGAACAGGTCGGGGGCCAGGACCCGGTGGTCGCCGGCCAACTGCCTGCATTGTTCCGACCAGGTCATCCGCGAACTCATCAGGCCGTGCACGAAAAGGAGGGTCGGCCCCGAGCCGGCATCCGTCAGGCACATCGGGTAGCCGTGCAGCTCCACGATCCGGGTGTCGTCCCGGGCCGTGGTCTCCTCGAAGTTACTCATCAGTACAGACGTTACTCCGGCGGCCTCGGAAACATACTCGGCATCTGTTTCGCCTACGTTGAGCCGATGGGAACCCGCAGCCTGTCCATCGGTGGCGACTTCCGATACACCGCCGCGATCCCCACCCCCGCGGTCGTGCAGGTTGCGCCGCTGGGCGGGGAGGGCGTGACGATCGAGGTCGAACGGTGGTACCTGGATCCGCCGCAACGCGTCCACGAGTACCGGGACCTGTACGGCAACCGCTGCCACCGGATGGTGCTCCCGGCGGGACGCTCCAGGTTCGGGTACCAGGCCCTCGTCACCGTTCCGGACGCGACGGAGGACGCGGATGAATCGGCGCCGGAGTGGGCGCCGAACGCGCTGCCGGACGCCGTCCTCGTCTATCTGATGCCGAGCCGGTATTGCCTGCCGGACATGCTCGGCCACGAGGCCTGGGCCAGGTTCAGCCTCGTCCCGCCCGGATACGGCAGGGTTGCGGCGATCTGCCAGCACGTGCACGACCACCTGCAGTTCGCCTACGGGAGCAGTGCGCCCACTTCGACCGCGGTCGACGTGAACGCGTCGGGCTTCGGGGTGTGTCGCGACTTCACTCACCTGGCGATCACCTTCTGCCGCGCGCTGAACATCCCGGCCCGTTACGTTTTCGGGTACCTGCCCGACATGGACGTGCCCGCCGACCCAGCGCCGATGGACTTCGCGGCGTGGATGGAGGTCTGGCTCGGCGACAGGTGGTGGACCTTCGATCCGCGCAACAACCATCGACGCAAGGGCCGGGTGCTCATCGGCCGTGGCCGGGACGCCTCGGACGTGGCCATGGTCACCTCGTTCGGTGGACCGACGCTGGACTCGATGTCGGTGATCGCGCACGAGGTCGACCTGGCGTCGAGCGCTGATGGTGGGGTCGTCGGATCCGCGTGATGCACCGGGCGTAGGGCACGAGCTGGCGACCGCGCTGACACCGGCTCGGACGGCGGTGTCAACCGGCGCCCCGTGTCCGCCGTTCGCCTACTCCGTGTCGGGTGCCGACGGCTGGTTGCCCGGAAATCCGGATGGCTGCCTCGGATTCGGCCCGCCCTCGGATGCCGTGCCGCACTCCTCGTCCGAGCGGCGTGCTTCACGGCCCGTGGTGGGCAACCATCGGGCATAGTCGCTTCTAGGACCGGCCCGGTGTCCGCCCCTGCGTGGCAGGACCGCGCCGGATTCACCGGAGCGTCCGAGCCGGGAAATGCCTGATTCTCCTCGAGCGAGCGGTGGCCCCGGACTGGATCTCCGAGTAGTGCACGAACACATCGGGGCCGCCGTTGCTGGGAGTGATGAATCCGAAACCCTTTTCAGGGTTGAACCATTTGACTGTGCCTTGTGCCATGACGTTTCTCCTGATCGTGGTTGTGCGCGTGGCACGGGCCGCCGGCTGGCCGACGGTCTTCGTCTTCGTCGGTGGACCCGAAACGGCTTAGAAATCATGGTGATCAGCCTGCGCCGCGGATGCAGTAAGGGGCAGCTAGCCACGGCCAGTGTGGCACACCCACGCCGACAGCGACACCACACCATCCTGGTCCGAGCTGGGAGTACCGTCGAGGTGAGGTCTCAATGCCCGGCGTTGATCAGCAGTCCGAGTTGTCGTCCCGCGTCGGTCACCGGAACTTTGCCCCCGTTGCCCGCCCGTCCGTTCAGTCCGCTCTCGGTGGGAACGCAGCCATCGTGAAAACCAGGGGTTCCTGTCGAAGGAGCCATCGCCAGGATCAGGAGTTCCGATGCCGACAGGCTCCTCATCGTCCAGTCACGACCAAGGCGACGGTGGCCCCGACGACAAGGCAGCGGCCGAGATGACTCACGCGGCCGAGTCCAACCGATCACCCTCGTCCGGCGCGGCCGGTGGGCGGAGGCGGGACGTCCACGCGCCGCGGCCCGAACCGACGCCTGCACAGATCGACCGTCGCATCGAGTGTGCGTTCCGCGACGTCCTCAAGCTGGCCGTGGCCTGGCGAATGACCACCGACCGGGCCGACACCGCGGCGATCGGGCACGCGGCCAGTGCCTTGCACGCGGCGGTGGTGGAGTACGAGTCGGCGATCGCGGCGTGGTCGGAGGCGGCCCCGATCGGCCTCGACGGTTGACAGTCCCGTCGAATCCCCGACGGCAAGCCCCTGTTACATCTACTGATGAGGACCATGCGCATGAACGAGAAGACTGAGCTAGATGCTCCGGCGTCGCAATCGGTCACCGGGAACTCCGTTACGGAACGGAACACGAGGAGCGCGATCCGGCACGCCGCGGCGCGGGTACGGCACGATGCCGCTGACCGGCGCGAGGAATGGGCGGATTATGTCGGTCGAGCCGACACCGCCGGGGAGATCTCCGCGGCCGCCCGCGACCGCGAGGATGATCGACGCGACCATGCCCAGGACGTCGCCGACGCAACACTCGGTGACGAATGAAAACCCATGCCCGCGCGGCGATGTGATGGCGCGGGCACGAGCGCTTCGGCAGGATGCCGCTCAGGTTGGCGACCGACGCCCACCGCGCCGCACAACGGAAGTCGTGCATCGGATCGCGTCAAGCCGTCGAATCGATCGTCATCGACCCGGACGGACTCTGGTGACGTCGTCCGGCGGTGGACCGCGTCGCCGGGATCCAAGCTCCGTCGTGGAGGGTAGTGCGGGTTCAACCCTCCGACCCGGCGGGAACCGGCTCGTGGTCGCTGTCCGGAGCGACCTCTTCGGACCGCGACTTGATGAACTCGATCAGCATTGGCACCGACCGCTTGTGCGCCTGCCGACCGACCATCAGGCCGATGTGTCCGCCGGGTACGCGGATCTCGACGCTGTCCTGCGAGCCGACCAGGGACGGCGCCGCGGCCGATGCCGCCGGGGGCACGATCGTGTCCGCGTCGGCGACGAAGCTGCGGTAGGGCATCCTGATGTCGGCGAGGCGGACCTGGCGTCCGCCTATCTCGACCTCGCCGCGGGTCGCCAGCGAGTCCGATCGGACGAGCTTCTCGGCGATCTCGCGGACGGCGGCCCCGGCCATCGGAATGTGGTCGTCGCCCCAGCCTGTCATCAGCTGGTGCGCCCGCAGGAACTCCTCGCTCCACATGCCTTCGACCAGGTTGGCGTAGCGGGTGACCCAGGTGAGCGGCTCCAGGGTAGAGAAGCTCTGCGCTACCATCGATCCCGGCAGGTTCCCGTTTTCGTCGAAGACGTCGTCGATCTCGACGTGGCCGTCTCGGATCATCCGGGTGGGTCCGGGGAACATCTTGGACATGTCCAGCGGGACCGCGGCGGTCATCAGGGACCGGACCGGCCACTGCGGATTGGCCGCGCAGCCCAGCAGGGTCAGCAGGCCGCCCAGACAGTAGCCGTAGAGGTTGACCTCGTGGTGACCGCTGTCTCGCAGCACGGCGCCGATGGCGTCGCCGATGCCCTCGATCGCGTAGGTGTGCAGGGTGTTGGTCGCGTCCCGCTCGTCCGGGATTCCCCAATCGAGTAGGTACACGTCCACGCCCTCGTTGCGCAACCGCTCCACGAAGCTGTTGCCGGGTGCCAGGTCGTAGATGTATGGGCGGTTGGCCAGGCTGTAGATCAGCAGCAATGGGGTGGCGTAGCGGACGGTGTCGCTGCGGTAGTGCAGCAGCCGGGCGCGCCCGTGCTGCCACACCACGTCGTGCGGAGTGACGCCGGTCGGCGGCGCAGTGAGCCGGCCGGTGGCCATCCGGACGCCGTTGCGGGCGCGGGCGACGGTACGCCCGGTCTCGGTGCGCAGTCCCTGCAGCAGGTTTCGCGCGCCGTCCAGTAGCGAGGTGTCAGCTTGCTCGGTCGAGATGGGCATCGGAGGAGTCCTTGGGATCGAGGTCGTTGAGAGTGCGAGCGAGGGAACGGACATCGCGGTCCAGATTGGCGGCCAGTTGGCGAACGCGCGTGACGTCGCGGTAGGTCGGCAGATTGACGGCATGCCACAGACGGTCGGTCAGCGAGCCGACGACCTGGTCGACTGTCCGACCGGTCTTGAGGCCGAGGCCGACGATCACGCCGAACGGGCTGCTGTGGTAGAGCTCCTGCAGTGGTGGGGTCAGACCGCGCTCGGCGATCGCGACGACCTTGCGCAGCGGCGAAGGCTGGTTCATGGGGTGCCTCCTGGGCATTGACGGCGGGCGTGGTCAGCTGAGTAGGAAGCCGCCGTCGACGACCAGTTCGGTCCCGGTGATGTAACTGGCGCCGTCGCCGGCCAGGAACACCACCGCGGCGGCCAACTCTTTCGGGTCGCCGAGCCGACCGCTGATCAGCCGGTCCGCGATGATGGCGGTGTCCAGCCCCTCGGTCATCTCGGACGGGTAGAAGCCGGGCAGCACGGCGTTGACCCGGATCCCCTTCCGTCCGGTCCACTGCCTGGCCAGCGCTCGGGTCATCCCGAGCAGGCCGGCCTTGGATGCCGAGTACGCGGTCGTCGGCAGTTCGTCGATGGTGGTATGGGCCATGATGCTGGCGATGTTGATGACGGACGAACCGGGCTGCATGACCGCGGCGGCCGCTTTGGCGGTCCAGAAGCACGAGGTGAGGTTCACGTCCATGACCCGACGGAACTCGTCGGTCTCCAGCCGGCTGGCGAACCGCTGCTCGCCGGTGCCGGCGTTGTTGACCAGGACGTCGAGCCGACCGAACCGCTCCATGGTGGCCTGAACGATCCACTGGCAGTCGTCCTCGACGGCCACGTCGGCGCGGACGGCCAGCGCCTCCCGACCGGTCGCTTTGATCCGCCGGACGGTGTCCTCGAGGCGGTCGGCGCGGCGGGCCGCGACCACGACGTCGGCGCCGGCCTGGGCGCAGGCGACGGCGATCTCGGCGCCGAGCCCGGAGGAGGCGCCGGTGACCACTACGACCTTGCCATCGAGTCGGAACCGATCGACGAACGACACTTCGGTGCTCATGTTGAAACAAACCCTTCGAGTAGCGGAGTGAACAGGTGCGGTCCGGCGCCGGTTGAACCGCACCTTCAGGATAGCTCGAAGGTGCCGAATAAGTGAACAGCAATTAAGCCACGGACATGATGATGTGGCTCACAGTCAGTTGGCTTTGACGGCTCCTACATTGGTTGATCACCACCTCGAAGGCCAGCCAAAGTGAATCGCGATTCTGCTCTATGGACAACCGAGCTGGCTCAGTCGACGAGCGCCGGCCGGCCCTGGCCCGATCGCCGGCCGGCCCGCTCGAACAGCCGCGGATCGGCGGTGTCGGCGGGGCAGTCGGGCGGCCAGCCCACCGCGCCCAAGCCCAGGATCTCGGCCTCGTCCGCGGGCAGCAGGAACCCGCGACGCACCGCCTCCCGGGTGGCGGTGCCGAACTCGTCCAGGTACTGCGCATGGCCGTCGGGGTAGCGCTCCGCCAGTTCCTGCCTTGTCCAGGCCCGGGTCGACCCCAGCAGTACCCCCATCCCGATCGACCGCTGCCCGAGCCCGGACAGGGAGCTGACCGGAGCCGCGACCCACGGCGTGCGGATCCCCCCGTGCACGATCCCGTCGGACGCCCGGGACAGGCGCAGAGGCTGGAACCGCCGGGTGGACAACACCTCCGCCGAGGCCGGCGACCGCCCATCGCGGACCCAGGCGAGCAGGCTCGCGTGCGCCGCCTGCAACACGTAGTGCAGCTGCGGACCGCTGTTGATCGGCCGGGAAGTGCGAAAGCCGGCCGGGTTGGTCAACGGCCGTAACGCATGCCGCATCGCCTCCGGGGTCAGGCTGCCGTCGTCCCGCATGCCGGCCCGGATCCCGTAGGAATCGAAATGCGCGGCACCGGCCAGCTCCCAGGTGCGGATCCGGTCGGCGTCGCCCTGCCGGGCGAGCCCGCTGCCGAGTAGCACCACATCCGTTTCGCTCTGCACCGTCAACACCGGGACCCGGACGTCGCCGCGGATGCGGTGCCCAGGCAGGGCAGGCTGGGCGTACCGGACGAGATCGGTGACCATGCGAACCGGATCCAGCAGGGTGCCTTCCACCCACGGCCCGCGCACTCCACGTCCGTGGATCAGGTACCCGTCGATGTTCTGCGCCACAGGGTCCACCGCGTTGACGTGGGTGACCAGGAACATCGCCGACTGCGACGTTCCGGTGCCCAGCACCGTGCCGACATCGAGGCCGGCGAGCGGTCCGTCGGGGCGGCGGACGGCCGCCGCGGCCTGGCTGAAGATGTCGAACGCGTACGCGTCGCCGGGATGACGAAGTTCGGCGTATCGCTCGGGTTCGACCTTGAGTAGATGGTCGCCGGGCATGAACCCCCCGCCGCTCACGCCGGCTCGTTGGACCGACACCCCGACCCACGCCCCGCCGGACCGCATGATCTGCCGGTGCAGGTAGTACCACTCGACCGGAAGGTCCTGCCCGTAGCTGACGTTGAGCCACTCGAGAGTGACCGTCCCGTCGAATCGGGCCGGGTCGATCGGTCGGATCACGACGAGCCGGGTGACGTAGTCGGCGGTCTCGGCCGGCCGGACGTCCCAGCGGCCGTGCGGCCGTGGCGCCGAGGCGGAGCGGTACCCGGTCGCGGTCCCGCGCAACAGCCACTCCTGGACGACATGGCCCGACGCCGCGAGGTCGTACTTGGCAAGGGCGATGGTCGGTCGGCCGGCCAACGGTCCCTCGACGCTCGGATTCTCCATGTCAAAGCCTCCTGTGCTCGGCAGCCGGATCCGACCGCGCCGTCGCTGCCGATCAGCAGCCATCGTGCTTGATTGTACGTTCACTTGTAGCGTCGATCCGCGATTCTCGAGCTCCGCCGCCAAAGGGTATGGGCAAGGCTGTTCGACAGAGCTAACATCGGCCGACCGGCTCACCGACGGAGCCAAGATAGACGAATAGATGTTCACGTATTGATGCGCTTCAGGACGCACCCGAGGGTGCATCTCGCAACGGAGAGAGGCCGATGATCATCGAACAGGCAACCCGCGTCCGCCGGCAGATGCTGGACGAGACGCTCTCGCTCGGCTACGCGGCGCGGTCCGGTGTGGTCACCTTGCACCCGCCGGGCCGGCTGATCAAGGTGACCCTGGCCTACCAGAAGTACGGCATGATCGGCGCGGTCGCCGTGCTGGCCGCGGCCCGGTTCGGTGACCGGCCGGCCGTCATCGACGAGCGAGGCACCCTGACCTTCCGCGAACTGGATCGGCATACCGATGCGCTCGCGTGTGCGTGGGTGGAGCGTGGCCTGCGCCCGGGGGAATCGGTCGGGATCCTCGTGCGGAACCACCGGGGATTCCTGGAGGCCCTTTTCGCCGCGGCCAAGTGCGGCGCCCGGATCGTCCTGCTCAACACCGACTTCTCGGCGCCGCAGTTGCGCGAGGTGGCCGATCGTGAGGGGCTGGAGCTGGTGGTCGTCGACGACGAATTCGTGCCGCTGACCGAGGGTCTGTCGATCCATCGCGGGGTGTGGCGGTCGTGGGCCGAGACCCCCGGCGAGGACACGATCGACACCCTGATCGCCCGGGCGGCGCCGGGTGCACCGCCACGCCCGGGGGTCAAGGCCCGGCTGGTCCTTCTCACCAGCGGGACCACGGGAACACCCAAGGGCGCAGCACGTTCCGAGCCGCACACGCTGACTCCGGCCGGGGCGATCCTCGGCCGGGTGCCGTTCCGCGCCCGACGGGTCACCGTCTGCCCCGCCCCGCTGTTCCACGCGCTGGGCGCGACGAACGCGATGCTGGCAGTCGCCCTCGGCTCGACGCTCGTCCTGCACCGGCACTTCGACGCCGGCACCACCCTGGCCGACATGTCACGCCACCGGGCCGACGCGGTGGTGCTGGTGCCCGTCATGGTGCGCCGGATGCTCGACCTCGGGCCGGCCGCCCGGGCCGGACTTGACCTGTCGCACCTGCGCATCGTGTTCGTGGGTGGGTCTCAGCTCGGCGCGGACCTGGCCGTCCGGGCCCAGGAGGCGTTCGGTCCGGTCGTCTACAACCTCTACGGTTCGACCGAGGTCGCCTTCGCCACCGTCGCCACCCCCGCCGATCTGGCCGTCGCCCCTGGATCCGTCGGACGGGTCGCCCCCGGAGCGGCGGTCCGGATCCTGGACGAGTCCGGCCGTCCGCTCCCGCGCGGTACGACCGGACGGATCTTCGTCAGCAACTCCGCCCAGTTCGCCGGCTACACCGGCGGTGGAGGCAAGGAGGTGATCGGTGGCCTGATGTCGTCCGGAGACGTCGGCCATTTCGACGACTCCGGGAGGCTGTTCATCGACGGGCGGGCCGACGACATGATCGTCAGCGGGGCCGAGAACGTGTTCCCCGGTGAGGTGGAGGAGCTGCTGGTCGGGCACGACGCCGTGCTGGAGGCCGCGGTCGTCGGGGTGCCGGACGACCAGTTCGGCCAGCGGCTGCGGGCGTTCGTGGTGCTTGCCGACGGCCGGGAGCTGACCGAGCAGGACGTCCGCGACTACGTGCGGGTGAACCTGGCCCGGTTCAAGGTGCCCCGCGACGTCGTCTTTCTCGACGAACTGCCGCGCAACCCGACCGGAAAGGTCCTCCGCCGGGTGCTGGCGACGGAGCCGGTCTCGGCTGCCGGTCGGGATGCGGTGGTGTCGGCATGAATGTCGCCGTGCTGGTCAAACACGTCCCGGACACCGCATCGGACCGCCGCCTGAAACCCGAAACCTGGACCGTCGACCGCGCCATTGGCGATGCGGTGCTCGACGAGATCGATGCCCGTGGCGTGGAAACCGCGCTCCTGCTGACCGAGCGACACGGCGGCGAGGTGACCGCGGTGACGATGGGTCCGGAGGGCGCGGTCGACGCTCTGCGCAAGGCGCTGGCGATGGGTGCGCACCGCGGCGTGCACGTCCGTGGCGACGACCTGGCCGGCGCCGACGCCCTGCGGACGTCGGATGCACTGGCTGCGGCGATCCGCACGCTTCCGGTCGACCTGGTGCTCACCGGCGACGAATCGACCGACGGCGGTACCGGTCTCGTCGGGCCCATGTTGGCCGAGCGACTGGGTTGGCAGCAGTTGACCGCGGTTCGATCGCTGACCGTGTCCGACGGACTGGCTACCGCGGAAGAGCTCACCGCAGGCGGTTACCGGCGGAGCCGGGCATCGCTGCCGGTGGTGGTCTCGGTGGTCGAGAAGATCACCGACCCGCGCTACCCCTCGTTCAAGGGGATGATGGCCGCCAAACGCAAGGAGATCGTCACGCTCGCCCCGGAGGATCTCGGCCTGGTCGACGTGGGTCCGTCCACCCGGGTGCTGGGCGTCGAATCCCGCCCGCAGCGCACCGCCGGCCGGCGGATCGCCGGCGGCGCCGAGGCGGTCGGGCAGCTCGTGGCGTTCCTGAACGACAAGCGTCTGGTCTGAAGGAGAATCGATGAAGAAGGTCCTGTTTCCGGCGGCCAACGACAGCGGCCGGCTCGACCCGGAAACCGCCGACCTCGTCCGGGCGGCGACCCGGATCGGCACCCCCGCGGCCGTGGTCGCCGGCCCCGCCGGGACGGCCGCCGAGCTGGCCGGGGAACTCGGCGCCCTTGGCGTCGGCACCGTCTACGCCGCGGAGACCGATGCCCATCCCGGGTCGGCGCGACTCGCCGCGCTGGAGGCCGCCGCGACCGTCGCCGAACCCGCCGCGATCCTGCTGCCGGACACCACCGACGGCCTGGAGATCGCCGGGCGACTGGCCGTCCGTCTGGACTCCGGGGCGATCACCGGGGCGGTGGACCTGGCCATCGACGGCGATGCGGTGGTCGTCACCACCTCTGTGTTCGGCGGCGCATACACCGTGCGATCCGCCGTCACCCGCGGGATCCCGATCGTCACCGTACGGCCCGGGATCGCAGGCGTCGAGACGCTTGTCGAGGCCGCGGTTGTCCCGCTCGACTGCACCGTGGATCCGGACCCGTGGCCGGTGACCCTCTCCGAGCACCCGGAGCCGGCCGCCGGCCGACCGGCACTGGCCGGCGCGGCCACCGTAGTCTCCGGCGGGCGTGGCGTCGGCTCGTCGGAACGGTTCGGTGTGGTGGAGGAACTCGCCGATGCGTTCGGCGGCGCGGCCGGCGCGTCCCGTGCCGCTGTCGATGCCGGCTACTACCCGGCAAAGTTCCAGGTCGGCCAGACCGGCACCACGGTCGCGCCGGAACTGTATGTTGCGCTGGGGATTTCGGGGGCAATCCAGCACCGCGCCGGTATGCAGACGTCAAGAACGATCATCGCGGTGAACACCGACGAGCAGGCGCCGATCTTCGACATCGCCGACGTCGGGGTGGTCGGCGACCTGTTCGACGTCGCTCCGGCGCTCGCCGCCGCGGTGCGCGGCCGGCGGGGTGCCTCGGCGAGCTGACACAGCCACCCGATGCGTCGAGCGGCGCGGGGTCGGTTCAGTCGACTACAGCCCCATCGACTTGGCGATGATCGTCTTTTGCACCTCGTTGGTGCCGCCGTAGATGCGGGACACCCGGATGTCCGCGTACAGCCGGGCGATGGGGTACTCCAGTATGTAGCCGTAGCCGCCGTGCAGCTGGAGGCACTTGTCGATGACCCGACCGGCGACCTCGGTGCCGACCAGCTTGCACTCGGCCGCGTCGACCGCGGTGAGTTCGTCGTTGTCCTCGAGGTCGAGTGCCCGGTCGATCATCGACTCCAGCGCGATGACTTCCGCCTGACATTCGGCCAGCACGAACTTGGTGTTCTGGAAGGCGGCCACCGGCCGGCCGAACACCTCGCGGTTCTTGACGTAGTCGACGGTGAAGTCGATCGCGGCGCGCGCGTTCGCGTAGCCGATCACGCCGATGGCCAGGCGTTCCCGGGCGAGGTTCTGGGTCAGGTACTCGAACGCCCGCCCCTCCTCGCCCAGCAGGTTGGTCGCCGGCACCCGGACGTCGGTGAACGAGATCTCGCAGGTGTCACTGCTCTTCATGCCGATCTTGTCCAACCGCCGGCCCACGGCGAAACCGTCACTGGTCGTCTCCACCACGATCAGCGACAGGCCGGTACGCCGGTTCGCCGGGTCGGGCG
This sequence comes from uncultured Actinomycetes bacterium, assembly GCA_964497705.1. GTDB lineage: Bacteria > Actinomycetota > Actinomycetes > Mycobacteriales > Nakamurellaceae > Nakamurella. Next base: position 36,174 of record CAZCEH010000030.1, read on the forward strand.
CGGAGGTGCGGGCCACCAGCACGATCAGGTCGGCCTGGGACCCGTTGGTGATGAACGTCTTCTCGCCGTTGATGACGAAATGGTCGCCGTCCCGACGGGCCGCGGTCCGGATACCGGCGAGGTCGGACCCGGTGCCGGGCTCGGTCATGGCGATGGCCAGGATGATCTCGCCGGAGGCGCAGCCGGGCAGCCAGCGGGCGGCCTGCTCCTCGTTGGCCAGCTTCAGCAGATAGGGCAGGATGATGCCGGTCGTCAGACCGTGGTTGCCCAGGGTGACCCCCGCGGCGGCGGCCTCCTCCTCGATCACCGCCTGGTACTTGTAACTGGTCGGGCCGGACCCGCCGAACTCCTCCGGGATGCCGAACCCCATCACGCCGAGATCGCCGAGCCTGCGGTACAGGTCGCGCGCGACATGGCCGTCCTTCTCCCACTCCTCGTGGAACGGGACGACCTCCTTCGCGATGAACTCGCGGATGACCTTGCGGAACGCGGTGTGGTCCTCGTCGTACACGGTGCGCTTCATCGGTACTCCCTGGTTGCTCGGTGGGACGGTCGGCCGGCCGGATGGTCAGGCCGGTACGGGCAGGTCACGAGATCGGGTCGCGAAATCCAGCAGCAGATCGGCGATCCGGACGGGCCGCTGAACCTGGGGGCAGTGCCCACAGCCGGGCAAGACGACCAGGCTCGATCCGGGCACCGCGTCGAGCACCCGGCGGGCGGCGGCGACCGGCGTGATGGGATCCCGCTCGCCCCAGATCAGCAGAACCGGTACGCGAATGCCATTGATGTCCAGGACGTTGCGGCCCTCGGCGTCCAGGGCCAAAATGTCGCTCCACAGCCGTCGCAGGTCGCCGATCCCGTGGAAATGGGCGGCGTACCGCGAGGCCAGGCCGCGGTCGGCCGACCCGTGGGACATCCCGATCTCGAACAGCAGCCGGGCGTAGCCACGCACTATGACGGACGGGATTGGCAGACGCAGAGTCAATCTCACGGCCACGTCGATCGGATCGAGGAAGCCGTTGAGCAACTCCAGCACCGGTGCGTATGCCAGCCCGGCGGGAGCGAGCGCGACGACGCCCTCGACGCGCTGATCGCCTCGAGCGGCCGCCCGCAGCGCGAGGAGCCCGCCGAGGGAGTTGCCGACCAGGACGGTAGGGCCTGCGCAGTCGTCGATCGCGGCGTCGACCACCGCGTCGAGGGTTCGCAGCGGCGGGCGCCCCATCGGGTCGGCCAGACCGGAGCCGGGCAGATCGACGGCGACCGCCCGGTGGCCGGACCGGCCGAGGTGGTCCAACACCGGGCGCCAGCCGTCGGCTGAGTCGGCGAAGCCGTGCAGCAGCAGCAGTGGTGGCCCGGCCCCGTCCACATCAAAGACGCGCGTGCGGATGCCGCCCATGGTGACGGTCGTCTGCTTCACCCGGTCCGGCCCTTCGTCCTCGTCCGACATCCGCGACGGTCTACGGCGTTCGGCGCGGTGAGCCAACGGTATCACCAGGGAAGGCCAGAAGTGAACTGAGATTAATCGAATCTGAAACCTCGCTGAGCGCCATCGGTACGTCGCCTCGGGCAGAGGTGGTTTGTCAGATAATTGGAATCAGCGTGGAGCGGCCGGACGCGACCATCAGCATGTCACCGATGGATAAGTCCAAGGTGACATGCCGCGGTCAGGTCCTGCCGCCGGATACCCGTCGTCAGCGGGCGTACATGGCCTCGATCCGATCGGCGTACCGCTCGTTCACCGGCTTGCGGCGGATCTTCATCGTCGGGGTCAGCACCTCGCTGCCCGGCACCCAGTACTCGGGGACCACGGTGAACGCCCGCACCTGCTCGACCCGGGAGAGCTTGGCGTTCGCGGTGTCAATGCCGAGCTGGATCTGGGCGAGCACTTCGGGGTCGGTCGAGAGGGCCGCCGGTGAGTCGTCGGCCAGGCCGCGCCGTGCCGCGTAGGCGGCCGCCGCGTCCGGGTCCAGGACGATCACGGCGCTCACGAACGGACGCTGATCACCGATGGCCAACGCCAGGCCAGCCAGCGGGCAGGCGTCGAGGACGGCGTTCTCGATGTTGGCCGGCGACATGTTCTTGCCCGAGCTGTTGATGATCAGGTCCTTCTTCCGGCCGATGATCCGGATGTAGCCGTCCTCGTCGATGGCGCCGAGATCGCCGGTGTGCAGCCAGCCGTCTGCGTCGATCGCCTCGGCGGTCTTGACCGGATCCTTGCGGTAGCCGCGCATCACCATGGGCCCCCGGATCAGCAGCTCACCATCATCGGCGACGGACACCTCGACACCGGGCAGGGCCTTGCCGACGGTGCCCAGCCGGATGTCCCAGATCGGGTTGGTGGTGGCCGCTGCGGAGCTCTCGGTCATGCCCCAGGCGTCGGTGATGGTGACCCCGATCGCCATCATGAACTCGTGCACCTCGGGGGACAGCGGCGCGGCACCTGAGGCCGGCAGTCGGACCTCGTCCAGCCCGACCGTGCCGCGAAGCGGGCGCAGGACGGTCCGTTCGGCCTCGGCGCATTCCACCAGGAACTCGTCGGACAGGACCTGGCCGGCCTGCTCCGCGCGCACCCGGCGCCGGCCGAGCTCGATCGCCTGGTCGATGGCGAACCTCTTGGCCGGATCGCTCTCGGTGCTGATCGCGTGGTCGATGGCGGCTTTGAGCTTGTACCAGGTCAGCGGGACGCCGAGGAAGACGGCCGGGCGCACCTCGAGCAGCGCGGCCAGCGCCTCACGCGGGTTGGCGACGTCGGTGACCTCGGTCCCGTGCAGCATGTTGGTGTAGTGGCTCAGCCAACGGTTGGCGATGTGCGCGTCCGGAAGGTAGGAAAGTACTCGCTCGCCGCGCATCGGACCGGCCTTGATCCGGTCGCACACCACGATGTCCAGCAGCAGGTTCCGGTGGGTGAGCTCGACGCCCTTGGGCATGCCGGTGGTCCCGGAGGTGTAGACGATGGTGAGCAGGTCGTCGGGGCGGACCGCCTGCCAGCGTGCGGTGAAGTCGAAATCGGCGGCCGGCGCGGCCTCCACCTCGGCCAGGCTGATCGTGCCCTCGACGGCGTCATCGGCAGCCGAGTCGATGCACACGATGTGCTCGATCCGGTTGCCCAGCGTCCGGGCCGCCATCAGCTGCGGAATGAACTGGCTCTCGCAGACCACGACACGGTTGTCGGCGTTGTCGAACAGGTAGTTGATCGTCTCCGCCGGATTGGTGTTGTAGATCGAGAACGGCGTGGCACCAAGGTGCATCACCGCGGTGTCGACCAGGTGGAATTCGGGACGGTTGGTCAGCATGACCGCCACCGTGTCGCCGTGCTGCACACCCAGTCCGGCGAGGCCGGCGGCGATCGTTTCCACCCGCGCCGCGTACTGCCGCCAGGTGATGGACACGGCTCCCCCCAGGTTGCGCACGGCGACCTGGTCGGGGTACGCGGCCACGGTCTGCTGGAACGCGTGGCACAGGGTAGGGGCGTACTTCACGGTGGATCCTCCTTGATCCGTCGTTCTGACGCCGTCCCGGGATTGGTGGACCGGGCGGTGACAGAGATGTGGGGCCGGCGGCCGGGCTCGCCGATCGACCGACTCGCGGGGTGATCGGCGTTTGGCCCTCGCACGATGGATCTACCCTCGCGCATCGCCAGTAAATAGTCAAGTGTGACTACCAAGCTCTCGTCGATTTCACATTGTGAGCGGTTGTATCGCTGCATTCCGTGTGACTGTGGTCGCTGTCGTAGTCATCCTTGACTAGGAAGGCTGCGGAGGAGATGATCAGTCGGTGAGCGCTGAGATGACCACGGTCGAGTCGAAATCGGCACCGCCCGTCGGTGGGCGACGCGGGGTGAGCCGGGCCGAACAAGCGGCGGCGACCAGACGGCGTCTGCTGGACGCGGCCGTCGAGTGCCTGTACGAACTGGGCTACGCCCGGACCACCACCGTAGAGGTGCAGGCCCGCTCGGGGGTCTCCCGGGGAAGCCTGCTGCACCAGTTCGCCTCCCGTAACGACCTGCTGATGGCCGCCGTCGAGCACCTCGGCGCCGAGATGTTCGCCGACCTGCGCCGGCGCGCCCTCGACCTCCCCAACGGGGCAGCCGGTTTCGACGTCGCCGTGGACGTGATGGCGGACCTGGTGTTCGCGCCGACCGCGATCGCGGCGATCGAGCTGTGGAACGCATCGCGTACCGACGAGGACCTGGCCGCGGCGGTGCGCCGGCACGAGCCGATCGCCTACGCCCGGCTGATCACGCTCTTCGACCTGTCGGTGGGTCCGGGCATCGTTGCCGACCCACGGTATCCACCGATCCGGCACACCCTGATCTACGCGATGGTCGGCTCGGCTCTCGGCCGGCACCTGCGACCGGAGGACTGGCTGGAGCGGGAGATCGTCGTCTGGAAGGAACTGGGCCGCGAACTCGGCTGATCCGGGCCTGCCCCTTACGCTGGCGTGAGCCGACCCGCGAAGGATGCCACGAATGAGTAGCGCCGACACCGCACCGCGCACCCGGCCCAAGGACCGCAAGCAGCAGATCCTGGTGACCGCGCGGGACCTGTTCGTCGAACTGGGCTACCAGCACGTGACGATGCGGCTGATCGCGGAGCGGCTGGGCATCCAGGCCGGCGCGTTGTATCGGCATTACGCGAACAAGGCGGAGCTGTTCGACGCGGTGGTGCGCGACAGCTTCGCCGACCTCGTCCCGCCCAGCGCGGCGATGCCGTTGGCTGCCTCCCTCGCCGAGAGCACAGAGGCGGTGCTGTCCCGGCCGTATCTGGGCGCGCTGTGGTCGCAGCAGGCCCGGTTCCTGCCCACCGAGACCTATGAGATGGTGCGGAATCTGCTGCGCCGCTTCACCCGTGACTACGCGGACCGGCTGCGGACCGAGCGGCCGGAGCTGACCGACCGGCAGGCCGAGCTGCTCGCCTGGGGAATCCAGTCGGTGATGGCCGGGCCGGGTCGGTCGGCCGCCCGGCTGTCCACGGCCGACATGGGCCGGGTGGTGCTGGGCGCGGCGCTGGCCCTGTGTGCCGCGCCGATGACCTCGCCCGATCCGGACGCCCCGACTCGACCGCAATCCTCGTTGCAGCCGGTGTCCCGTCGGGAGCGGCTGCTGCTCGGCGCGATGCGGCTGTTCGCCGAGCGGGGCTACCAGGACACCGCGATGGCCGACATCGGTGCCGTTGCCGACGTCAGCGGTCCGAGCCTGTACGCGCACTTCGACAGCAAGGCCGCGTTGCTGCTGGCCGGCATCGAGCGCGGCACGCACATGCTGTGGGCGGGCCTCGACGAGGCACTGCGCGAGCACGCGGATCCGGCGGATGCGCTGGCCGCGGTGGTCGCCGGCTACGTGCACCGGTCCCGGGACTGGTCGGGCATCGCACTGCCGGTCGGCGGCGAGACGGCGATCGAGGAGACCGCTCGCGTGCGGCAGCGCGAGTACGTCGCCGAGTGGGTGGGCCTGCTGCAACAGAGCCGCCCCGAGCTCGACTCCGCCGTCGCCCGGGTGCTGGTGCGGATCGCCCTGTCGATGATCGATGACCTGTGCCGGACCCCGCACCTGGTCGACGGCGCCTTCGAGACCAACGTCGCGGCCATGGCGCGGGCCCTCCTGACCTCCCGAGCCGCGCCGGCCTGATCGGTCCGGTGATCGAGCACGATCCCGCGGCTGGCCTTGCCATCCGAAGTGAACATCTATTAAGCTAGATCCTGATAGATCGCAGCGCCCCACCAGCACGGGAAGGGACAGGGATGACCGATACGGTCGTGGCCGGCGTCGGGATGGTGCCGTTCACCAAGCCCGGAAGAGGCAGCATTTACTCGGAAATGGGCGAGTCCGCGGCTCGAGCCGCGCTCGCCGACGCCGGCGTCGACTACGCCGACATCCGGCAGGCGTACGTCGGCTATGTGTACGGCGATTCAACCTCTGGTCAGAAAACGCTGTACGGCATCGGGATGACCGGGATCCCGATCGTGAATGTGAACAACAATTGTTCCACCGGGTCGTCGGCGTTGTGGCTGGCCCGGCAGGCGGTCGCCTCCGGCGCGGTCGATTGCGCGCTGGCCCTGGGCTTCGAACAGATGGTTCCGGGCGCACTGGGCAACGTGTTCACCGACCGACCCGGCGCGATGGAGCGGTTCGACCTCGCCCGGATAGAGCTGCAGGGCGAGGACCCGCAGGCGCCGATGGCCGCCCAGATCTTCGGGGGCGCCGGCCAGGCCTATGTCGACGAGTTCGGCATCGATCCGGCGGTGTTCGCGCAGATCTCGGTGAAGGCCCGCCGGCACGCGGCGAACAACCCGTTCGCGGTGTTCCGGGATCCGATCACCGTCGAGCAGGTCCTCGGTTCACCGCGGATCTACGGCCCGCTGACCCGCCTGCAGTGCTGCCCGCCCACCTGCGGCGCAGCCGCCGCGGTTGTCTGCTCGCCCGAGTTCGCGGCTCGGCACGGGCTGCGCGCCGATGTGGTCATCCGCGCGCAGAGCCTGCGGACCGACCCGGCGAGCACCTTCGACGCGCACGACATGCGCACACTCATCGGCTACGACATGGCCGCCGCGGCGGCCAACGACGTGTACGAGGCGGCCGGCGTCGGTCCGGAGGACATTCCCGTGGTGGAACTGCATGATTGCTTTACCACCAACGAGTTCCTCACGTACGAGGCGCTCGGCCTGACCCCGGTCGGCACCGCCGAGAAGTTCATCCTCGAGGGTGACAACACCTACGGTGGAAGGGTTGTCACCAATCCGTCGGGTGGGCTGCTGTCCAAGGGGCACCCGCTGGGGGCGACCGGGCTGGCGCAGTGCGCCGAGCTGGTCTGGCAACTGCGCGGCCGGGCGGAGGCCCGACAGGTCGACGGCGTTTCCCTCGCGCTGCAGCACAACCTCGGGCTCGGCGGCGCCTGCGTCGTGACCCTGTACCAGAAGGTGGACAACTGATGGCCCTGGACCGTTCCGCGATCGGCCGCGAACTGCCGGGCGCGAGCCTGCTGATCACCCGCAGCCGGCTGCGTCACTTCGCCGCCGCGACCGGGCAGACCGACCCGGCCTACACCGACCTGGACGCCGCCAAGCAGGCCGGCCACCGGGACCTGCCGGTGCCGCCGACCTTCGTGTTCGGCATCGACCTGGAGGGCTCGGCACCGTTCGCCTGGGTCGACGAGTTGGGTATCGACCTGCGGACCGTCCTGCACGGCGAGCAGCGTTTCGACTACCACGAGATGGCCTACGCCGGTGACGAACTCACCACCGTCGGCCGGATCACCGACATCTACGAGAAGAAGGGCGGGCTGCTGGAGTTCGTCGTGAAGGCCACCACGGTGACCAATCAGCACGGTGCCGTCGTCGGAGAGCTGCGCAGCGTGATGGTCGTCCAGAACCACCCGGCCGCGAAGGAGTCCGCATGACGACCGCCACCCTGGAGGCCGGCACCGAGTTGCCCGAGCTGCCGATCGCGCCGATCTCCCGCACCACGCTGGCGCTGTTCGCCGGTGCGTCCGGTGACCACAACCCGATCCACATCGACGTCGACGTGGCCCGGTCCGCCGGGCTGGACGACGTCTTCGCGCACGGCATGCTGTCGATGGCCTACCTGGCCCGGCTGCTGACCGCCGTCGTTCCTCAGGAGCGGATCCGCTCGTACGGCGTTCGGTTCGCGGCCATCACCCCAGTGCACGGCGCGCCTATCTGCACCGGCACGGTGACCGCCGTCGAGGAGGTCGGCGGAGAGCGGCTGGCCACCCTGGCCCTGCGGGTCGCCCTGGCCGACGGCACCACGACTCTCATCGGCGACGCCACCGTCGCCCTCGACTGACGCATCCACCTCGAAAGGACTTGCATCATGGGAAAGTTGGACGGGCGCACGGCCATCGTCAGCGGAGCGGGCCGCGGCATCGGCCGCTGCGTCGCCCTCAAGCTGGCCGCCGAGGGCGCCAACGTTGTCGTCAATGACCTCGACAGCGATCCGGCGAACGGGGTGGTCGGCGAGATCACCGCGGCCGGCGGCAACGCCGTTGCCTGCGCAGGCAGCGTGCTCGCCGAGGACTTCGGCGAGCGCTTCGTCGGCGCCGCCACGCAGAACTTCGGCGGGCTGGACATCGTCATCAACAACGCCGGCTACACCTGGGACACCGTCATTCAGAAGATGGGCGACGATCAGTGGGACGCCATCGTGGACGTGCACCTCAAGGCGCCGTTCCGGATCCTGCGGGCCGCTCAGCCGGTGATCAGCAAGGCCGCGAAGATGGAGAGGGAAGCCGGGACGATCGTCAACCGCAAGGTCGTCAACATCTCCTCCATCGCGGGCCTGTATGGCAATGCCGGTCAGGTGAACTACTCGTCGGCCAAGGCCGGCATCGTCGGCATGACCCGCACCCTGGCCAAGGAGTGGGGCCGGTACAACGTGAACGTCAACGCGATCGCATTCGGGTTGATCACCACCCGGCTGACCGAGGTGGACGCGGACGGCGGCGCGACCATCGACATCGAGGGTCGCGAGCTGCGGGTCGGCGTCAATCCGCAGGTCCTGCAGGCGATGAAGGCGATGATCCCGCTGGGCCGGCCAGGCACGCCGGAGGAGGCGGCCGGGTCGGTGGTCATGCTGACCTACCCGGAGGCCGACTACGTGAGCGGCCAGATCATCGTCACCGGTGGCGGTTTCGAGGGCTGACCGCCTGGATGGTGCCCCGGTCGGATGGGACCGGCCGGGGCTCGGGGGAAGTGGGACACATGATGCAGACGCAGTTCATTCAGGCCCAGTGCGGGCCGCGACCGGAGTGGTTCGACTGGGCCACCTCGGTGGAGCCGGCGATCGGCCACGTCCGGGTGGACGGCGCGCGGATCAACTACCGCGCGTGGGGGGAGCCCGGTCGACCCGGCATCGTGCTCGTGCACGGCGGCGCGGCCAACGCCCACTGGTGGGACCACGTCGCGCCCTGGCTCAGCCCGGGCCGTCGGGTGGTCGCGCTGGACCTCAGCGGGCATGGGGACAGCGACCACCGGCCCGAGTACACCCGCCCGGGGTGGGCGCACGAGGTGATGGCCGTGGCCCGGCAGACCGGACTGGCCGGCCCTCCGATGATCGTCGGGCACAGCATGGGCGGCTTCGTCACCTTGGAGGTGGCGCAGCACCACGGATCCGACCTGGCCGGGATCGTGGTCATCGACTCGCCTGTGCGCGGCGCCTCGCCCGAGGCCGCCTCCCGGATGCGGCAGCGCGCCGACGCCACCGTGCGGGTGCGGCGGACCATCGCCGACATCGTCACCCGGTTCCGCCCGTTGCCACTGGACACCGAACTGCCGGCCTGGTTGGGCGAGTACCTGGCCCGCCGGTCGGTCCGGGCGGTAGCCGACGGCTATCGCTGGCAGTTCGACCCGAAGATCTTCGCGCACGCGGCGATGGCCCGCGACGACGTCACGCCGCAGGACTGCCCGGTCGCATTGGTCCGCGGCCAGTGGGGGTTCCTGAGCCCGGCGCTGAGCACCCAGCTGGCCGAGCGCACCGGGCCCGGGACCCTGCAGCTGACCGTGCCCCAGGCCGGTCACCACATCATGCTCGACCAGCCGCTGGCGCTGACCACCATGATCGACACGCTCGCTGCCGGCTGGCTCGGCGGCACCGAACCGAAGGACATCACGTGACCGCAACTCACGGACCCCTGTCCGGGCTGACCGTCCTCGAACTCGGCGGCATCGGCCCGGTCCCGTTCGCCGGGATGATGCTCGCCGACATGGGCGCCACCGTGATCCGCACCGGCCGGGCCGGCGACACCTCGCATACCGTGCTCAACCGCGGCCGGGTGCAGCTGTTCGTCGACCTGAAGGACCCTGACGGGGTCGCGCTGGTCCGCCGGATGGCGCACGGAGCCGACATCGTCATCGAGGGATTCCGGCCCGGCGTCGCCGAGCGGCTCGGGGTCGGGCCGGACGACCTGCTGGCCGGCAACCCGCGGCTGGTGTACGGGCGGATGACCGGCTGGGGCCAGGACGGGCCGTGGGCCGGCGCCCCCGGGCACGACATCAACTACCTGTCGATCACCGGAGCCTTGCACGCCATCGGGCCGCGGGACGGCGATCCGCTGCCGCCGCTGAACCTGGTCGCCGACTTCGGTGGCGGCGGCATGCTTCTCGCGTTCGGTCTGGTCAGCGCCGTGGTGCACGCCCGGGCCACGGGGCAGGGTCAGGTGGTCGACGCGGCCATGGTGGACGGCGCCTCGTTGCTGCTGGGGATGATTCACGGGTTCGTCGCCGACGGCCTGTGGCGCGACGAGCGGGCGGCCAACTTCCTGGACGGCGCGGCTCCGTTCTACCGGACCTACCGGTGCGCGGACGGTGAGCACATGGCCGTCGGCTGCGTCGAACCGCAGTTCTTCGCCGACTTCCTGCGGGTGCTCGGCCTGACCGACGACCCGCTGTTCGCCGACCAGAACGACCGCGATCGGTGGCCGGCGCAGGTACGGCGACTGGAGCAGGTGTTCGTCACCCGGCCCCGCGGCGAGTGGGAGCGCGTGTTCGAGGGCACCCAGGCGTGCACGACCCCGGTGCTCTCGCTGGACGAGGCCGCGGCCCACCCGCAGATGGCTGCCCGCCGCACCCTGGCGAACGGTGTCGACGGCATTCGGCAACCGATGCCGGCGCCGCGCTTCAGTCGTACCCCGGCGGCGAAGCCGGTGCCGCCCACCACCGATCAGGCGGCGGCGACCGCCGCCCTGCGCCACGCCGGACTCACCGACGAGGAGATCGCCGCGGCGATCGGCACCGGCCGGCTCACCCACCAGCGCGTCGAAGCGGGTGTCAGATGAAAGCCATCCAGTACCGCCGGTTCGGCCAGGGTCCCGAACTGGTCGAGATCGACACCCCGACACCGGGTCCCGGTCAGGTGCTGCTGAAGATCACCGCATCGGGTCTGTGCCACTCCGACGACTTCATCATGTCGCTGCCCGAGGAGCATTATCCGTACCTGATGCCACAGACGCTGGGGCACGAACCTGCCGGCACCGTCGCCGAACTCGGCACCGGGGTGAGCGGGATCGAGATCGGCACCCCGGTGATCGTTTACGGAGCGTGGGGCTGCGGTATCTGCGTGATGTGCGCCGACGGTTCGGAGCAGCTGTGCCTGAACGATCATCGCTGGTGCGGGCTGGGACATCCAGGGGCGATGGCCGAATACATGATTGTCAACGACCCCCGGTACCTGGTGCCGATCGGTGACCTGGACCCGGTGAGCGCCGCCTCCCTGACCGACGCAGCGCTCACCCCGTACCACGCGATCAGGTCGGTCTTCCACAAGCTGGTGGCCGGGTCCACCGCGGTGGTCATCGGCGTGGGCGGGCTGGGCCACGTGGCCGTCCAGTTGCTGCGCAGCCTGACGTCGGCGCAGGTGATCGCGCTGGACCTGGGCGAGGAGCGGCTGGCGTTTGCCCGCGACGTCGGCGCCCACGAGGCGTTCGAGTCGAACCGGTCGGCGGCCGAGACGATCCGCGGGCTGACCCGGGGCCGCGGCGCCGACGTCGTCCTCGACTTCGTCGGCAACGACGCCACCGGCAAGGTCGCGCTGCGCTGTGCCGCAGTGGCCGCCTCGATCGTGGTCGTCGGAGCGGGAGGCGGCGGCCCCCAGGTCGGGTTCACCAGCGCTCCCCGCGACGTCACGGTCTCGACCTCGACCTGGGGGCGGCGCAGCGAACTCCATGATCTGGTGGAGATGGCCCGGCGCGGCCAGATCACCATCCGGACAGCCACGTTCGGGCTCGACGAGGGTGTGAAGGCCTATCGCCTCCTCAACGAGGGACGGATTCGCGGACGAGCGGTCATCGTCCCCGGGGTGACTTCCGCACCCAAACAGACGGGTTCGGGAACGTTCTGAGGAGTCGTGCCTGATCGAGCGGCCATGCCCTCATCGGCGGGCCCCCGCCGATGAGGGCATGATTGCGCTGGTCCGGGCCTACGCCCGATCGATATCGACGTACAAGAGGAAGGCGAGTCCGGATGTCCCCCAGCGAGAGGTGGTCCTGGCTACCGGAGCCGGCTTCGAGCAACTGCGCACCCCGCTGTCAGCGGCAGCCGATCTCGCGACCGCGATCCGCCGGGCTCAGGTCGAGAAGCGACCGATCGTGCTCAACATGCCGGCCGACTTCCAGTGGACCGAGACCGAGTACGTCCCGTCGCCCTCCCGGCTGGTCGACAGTGGAGGCATTCGCCCTTCCGACGAAGCGCTCGACGCGGCCGTTGGGTTGATCGCCGGCGCGAACCGTCCGGTGGTACTCGCCGGCAGGGGCGCCATCAGTGCGCAGGCCCGTGCGGCGGTCGTGCGATTCGCCGAGCGGATCGGGGCGCCGGTGGCCACGACCCTCAAGGCGCGTGGGCTGTTCCGCGGGGAGCCGCACGACCTCGGCATCCTCGGCACGCTGTCGCACGCAGTGGCGTCGTCGACGATCTCCGCCGCTGACTGCCTCATCGTGTTCGGGGCAGGCCTCAACCGCCACACGACGGTCGACGGGTCGTTGACGGAAAAGTGCCGCGTCGTGCACGTCGACGACGACGTTCGCAGCCTGGGTCGTTTCGTCGCCCCTGATGCCGCGGTGCTGGGAGACGCGGCACGCAGTGCCGAGGAGTTCATTGCGCTGCTCGACGAGGCCGAGATCCCTCCGAGCAGGTTCGCATCGCCCCAGCTGGCCGCCGATCTGGCGCGACTGAGGGCCGAGAGCGACCAGGGTGTCAGCGCCGACGGTGACGTGGACATCCACACGGCACTGCGTCGGGTAGAGGCGGCCGTTCCCGCTGACCGAACGGTGGTGACGGACAGCGGTCGCTTCATCTTCTCCAGCTGGCCGACGATCGGCGCGCAGGATCCGAAGCACTTCGTCCACACCGCGAGCTTCGGCTCGATCGGCTTGGGCATGGGCACCGCGATCGGCGCCGGGGTCGGGCGTCCCGGCCATCCGATCCTGTTGATCACGGGGGACGGGGGTTTCATGCTCGGCGGCCTGAACGAGTTCAGCACCGCGGTGCGCCACGGGCTCGATCTGATCGTGCTGATCCTCAACGACGGCTCCTACGGTGCCGAGCACATCCAGTTCGTCCGGCGCGGTCTCGACCCGGAGATGTCGTTGTTCGACTGGCCGGACTTCGGTCCGGTCGCCGACGCGCTCGGCGGCCGCGGATTCACCGTGCGCACCGTCGCCGAGCTCGACGCTGCACTCGCCCACCTCCCGCATCGGGATCGCCCGGTGCTCATCGACGTGCACATCGACCCGAACAAGGTAGGAGGCCACTGATGGGCCAGATCCGCCTCGAACGACTGGGCGGCATCGCCGTCGTCACGATCGACTCGCCGGAGGTGAAGAATGGCCTGACTCCCGAGATGGGCGATCAGATCGCGGCGACCTGCGACGAGATCGACGCCGATGCTACTGTCGGTGCCGCCCTGATCCGCGGTGCTGGCGGCACGTTCTGCTCCGGCGCCGACCGGCGGCAGTGGGTTCCGGGAGCCGATCAGGCCGAGGATTCGACCTATCGCGCAGTGGGATCGATCTACGCGGCGTTCATGCGGTTCGGCTCGCTCCAGGTCCCCACCATCGCCGCGGTCCGCGGGGCCGCGGTCGGGGCGGGCCTCAATCTCGCGCTGGCGGCCGACCTGCGCATCGTCTCCCACGACGCCCGCCTGCTGTCCGGGTTCCTGAAGATCGGCCTCCACCCGGGCGGTGGCTACTACACGATCTCGAATCGCACCGCTGGACGTGAGGCCACTGCGGCGATGGGCATCTTCAACGAGGAGATCGACGGACGGCGCGCCGTGGAGATCGGTCTGGCCTGGGAATCGGTGGCCGACGACCAGGTCGAGGATCGCGCGCTGGAGCTCGCGGCGGGGCCGGCCACCGACCCGGCGCTCTCGCGCGAGGCGATCCGGTCCTTCCGCGTCGAGACCGGCTCGCCGGGGATTCCCTGGGAGGCGGCCCTGTACTTCGAGCGCTCCACGCAGATGTGGGCCCAGCGCCGGCGGAACTCGTCGTGACGCGGGTGGCGTTGCGCGCCCGGATCCGTGAGTTCCTGCACGAGGCGCTTCCTGTGGATTGGCGCGGCGTGGGGGCGCTCGACGCCGACGAGAGGTCGACCTTCCTCGTCCGGTGGCGCGAACAACTGCGCGTCGCCGGATACCTGGGTTTCGACCTTCCCGCCGAATACGGAACGGTCGGCTTGGACGAGATCGGCTCGAGCATCCTCCAGGAGGAGTTCGCCCGGGTCGGCGCCCCGCTCTACCCACACCCGAACGACCCGTTCAACTTCAAGCTCATCGGTCCGACCGTCGCGCACTGGGGTGACGACGAGCAGCGCCGCCGGCTGATCCCGCGGATGCTCGCCGGAACCGACCGTTGGGCACAGGGCTTCTCGGAGCCGGACGCAGGCAGCGACCTGTTCGCCGTACGCACCACCGCTCAACGATCCGGCGACGAGTGGGTGATCGACGGTCAGAAGATCTGGACGACGTCGGCCGACACCGCCAACTGGATCTTCGCACTCTGCCGCACGGATCGTTCGGCACCGAAGTCGAAGGGCCTGTCCTTCATGCTCGTCCCGCTCGATCAGGACGGGGTTTCTGTCCGCCCGATCCGGACGATGACCGGCGAGACAGAATTCTGCGAGGTATTCTTCGCCGGCGCCAGGACGCAGGCCCACAACGTGCTCGGACCGGAGGGCCAGGGTGCCAAGGTGGCCCTGACCCTGCTCGGCTTCGAGCGCGGCAAGTCCGCGGCCGGCCAGGCGGTCGCGGCCCGCATCGAGTGGGAGCGCATCGTGGAACTCGCTCGGCAGCGTGGGGTGCTCGATGACCCCGACATCCGCCGTCGCCTCGCCCGTTGCTACACGCGGATCGAGGCCTTCCGACACCTCGGATCGCGTGTCCTGGCCGGAATCCGTGATGGCGCGCCAGGTCCGGAGTCCTCGTTCCTGAAGCTCTTCCTCTCGGAGCTTCGGCGAGAGGAGATGGACCTGGCGATCGATATCCTCGGCGAGGAGTCGATGGAACGCGGGCCGGAGCGTTCGGTAGGCGGAACCGGCCCGGAGCCGCTCGGCGCTCCGCAGGCCTCTTCGATCTGGCTGGACAACTACTACATGTCGCGCGCGGCGACGATTTTCGGCGGATCGAGCCAGATTCAGCGCAACACGATCGGCGAGCGCATCCTCGGGCTGGACCGCGAACCGGCGCCGGCGGGAACGGGGGCGCAGAGCCGATGAGGCTAACGACGGCTGAGCTCGAGAACTTGAGGCTGACCGTGCGCGACCTCCTGGGGAAGTTCCATCCTGCCCACGGTGTCCGCGACTCCGCGGCCGACGCACGAGCTCGCATGTGGGCGGGGCTGGCGGATCAGCTCGGGCTGAGCGGCCTCGGGATCGCGGAGGAGTACGGAGGGGTGGGTGAGCAGCGCGAGGTTCGGCAGATGGTACTGGAAGAGCTCGGCCGGGCACTCGTCCCGGGGCCGGCGTTCTCCACGCTCGCGGTCGCCCGCCTCATAGCCGCTTCAGGTCACACCGAGACCGCCGCCCAGTGCCTGCCGGAGATCGCCACAGGCGCGCTGACAGCGGGCTTCTCGGTGTCGGAGGGTATCTCAGCGCGACCGGAGAGCGGGGATCGCTGGCTGCTTCACGGCGAGGTCCGCACCCTCATCGAGGGTGTGGACGCGGACATCATCGTCGTCCTCGGAACGCCAGCCGCGGACTCGGGCGCGCCTCGGGCGTTCTTGGTCGACGTCGCGAGACCGGGGGTCTCCATCACGCCGATCGGCTCGACCGACCCCACGCGCGCGCTCGCCTCGCTGGTCCTCGACGGCACGGAGGCCACCGCGCTCGGAGAGCTGGACGCTCGGCGGACGGTGGCTCTCATCGCCCAGGATCTGGCGTTCGAGCAGCTCGGCGGCGCGCGATGGTGCCTCGAGACCACTCGCGACTACGCGAAGCTCCGGTCGCAGTTCGGTCGGACCATCGGATCGTTCCAGGCGGTCAAACACCTGCTCGCTGACGTCGTTCTGGAGAACGAGGCAGCCTGGGCGGCCGCAGCGGGGATCCAAGACGAGGTCGACAGCGCCGACGAGCAAAGCGTCCTCGCCGGAAGCGTCGTTCACACTCTCGCGTCCGAGGCGTACCTCCGCGCCGCCGGAACGGCCGTGCAGGTGCATGGGGCCATCGCGATCACGGACGAGACCGACGTGCACCTGCACTTCAAGCGAGCAACGACCGGACGTCAGATGCTCGGCGGCATGTCGCGTCACTACCAGTGCGTCATCGGGGGCGCCTTGGCCTCGATTCAAGTGCGCCGTGGAGCGCTGACGGTTTAAGTGGAGGCGAGCCGCCGTCGGGGTCGGGCCGGCTCTCCTTTCGGTGTGCTCATTCCGTGGGCTCGACAGCAGTTGGGCGATGGAATTCTACTCGGCAAGGATCGTGGTTCAGCCATCGACAGAGCTGACAGACGGTGACGTCCATCGTCGCTCATCTCATCTTCGGCGCCGTGTCCTCCCGCCAGGCGGTTGAGCAGCTGACTGGCCAGGAGCCCATGTCAGACACCCTCGTAACGAGCAGGTGCGGTCTCGTGCGATGGCCTGCCTCGCGTACGGGAACCGTATCGTGGGCGGTCAAATGGGCGAGCTGGTGTTCGCTGCGGTTGACGATCGAGAGTCGGATCGACGCACCGCCGGTGTATTGGGTGAACTCGCCGCTCCAGTCCATGAAGAACGCCCTCGCCCGCGAGCGTTCCGCGGGTGCGAGCGGGATTTCCTCGTCGTCGAAACGTTCGATGGTGCGACTCTCTGGGCCAGCACGCCTGGATCGAAGCCGGCGTCGATCGCTCCGACTTGCTCCATGAGCGTGTCCTTGCCGAAGCGCTTCGCGAGTAGGTAGATATCAGCGAAGTCGCGGGTGCGCCATCAGGGACTCGAACCCCGAACCCGCTGATTAAGAGACATTTCCGCACCGTTTGTAGTTGTCTGGCAACGTCTCTGACGTGCTGCGATGTGTTTGTCGCTGTCTGCCAACGTGTGTCGAAGTGCATGCTCGTAGGTGTCAACCGTAGGTGTCAGACTCCTGTCTGTCGGTGCTCATCGTCTGCGGGGGTCCGGCGGGATCTGTTGCGGTCTCCTGTCTGTCAGCGTCTGTCTCCGCCTGTTGCAGATGCATTGTGGCTCTGCGGCTCTCGCCCCGCGTCACCACTGATCTGCACCTTTCAGTGTGCCTGCGGCCCGGCCGTTCATCCAGACCTGGACGGCGGCCATGTCGGTCGATAGCGGAAGTGGTCATTGGGCTGGCGCCCAGCGCGGGCAGCGGTCGAAGCTCGGTGAGCTGCTCGGCCGGGTGGCCGTCCAGGGTTGGGCGAGCGACGCCGGACGCGAGGCGATTCGGATCATGCAGGCCGCGTGCCGGCGGGAGGCGGCCGAATGGACCCGGACTGCGGGTTGGCTGACCGACGAGGGCCTGTCCGTGGTCTGGGAACAGATGGACCGGCTCGTACGGACCGACCGGTTCGCCGACGCCCCCGGGCTGCTCCGGATCGCGGCCCGCCGGGCCTACGCGGCGGAGGCAGCCGCTGCGCAGACCGGCGTGGGGTCGGTGACCAGCCGCGGTCTGATCGGCGCCGTCCGCCGCGCGGACCTGCACTCGGTCAGCCAACTCGCCGACTCGACGGCTGATGCCTGGCCCGAGCCGGACGAGGAACCGGAGGCCCCGGCATGGATGCGGACCCTGGCCACGGTGCTTGCGATGGAAGGCTGGGCCTGGCCGGTCCCGCCATTGCACGCCGTGATGGCCTCCGCGGCCGGAGCGACGAGCACGTCGCGGCGGTCGCGGTCGGCGATGGCCGCACACGAGACCGGGGTGCCGGCAGCCACCTGGTCGGCGCTGGAGCTGCTGACCCTCGGTTCCGGTCCAGGGTGCCGTCCGGAGGCCCGGTCGACCGGGGTCGCGGTGCAGATCGACCTGGCCGGTGCTGCGGGCATCCGGCGGAACCGGGATCTGATTCGGGTGGTCCGGGCGGCGGTGCAGGGCCGCCCGGTGCGCACCGGCCGGCGGCGGGCAGCCTGATGGCCGGACTGCGCTCCATCGAAGGCTTGGTCGGGTCCGCGGCCGAAGAAGACGCCGACCTCGACAGCGTCGCGTTCTTCGCGATGTCGTCGGCGGGCGCCGAGCAGGTGACGCTGCAGATCCGGTCGATGATGGAGCGGGCCTGGGAGTACATCGCGATCGCCTACCAGGGCCGCGCGCATCTGGCGCTCGGCTATGCGAGCTGGGACGAGTACGTCGACGACCGGCTGGGAGATCTGCGGCTGACCGTGCCGCGGGAGCAGCGGGGCGCCGTCGTGCAGTCGCTGTCGAAGGCGCAGATGTCGCTGCGGGCGATCGCCAAGGTCCTGGGCGTCAGCGTGGCGACGGCACACCGCGACGCGTCAGTCGGCGAATATCGCGGAGGCGGCGAGTTCGACGAATCGCATGGCGGAGAGCCGGCATCGGCCATCGTCCAGGGACGGGACGGCCGGCAGTATCCTAGGCGGCGGAAGACCGCCTGCACGATCTGCGGAGAGATGCACGAGGAGCCACCCGACCGATGCCCATGGGATCTGTTCGCCCAGGGACGGGGACCGCGACCCGGAGGGACAGCGCAGCAATCTGGAGCGGGAACCTCCATTCCCGATCCGTCCGTCGCTCGGGAAGCGCTAACACCCCAGAACGAGGCGGCCGGGACGACATCGCCGGCAACGGTCGCCGACTCTGTGACGCGGGCGGTCTGCATCGTCGACGAACTAGCCGGTCTGCCGGAACTAGTGGACGAGATCGAAGTCGCCGGGTTGCCGGCCGGAGCAGACGAGCTGGTGCGCGGCGTTCGTGAGCTGATCGACCACCTGCGTCATCAGGCTGACGCCATTGTGTCCCTTGTCGACCGTCTGGAGCGGATCATCGTGCACCGCTGAATCGACCTCTCACGCGGCTTCCATCGACCAACACGAAGACGGGGTTGGACTGGGCCCTCGTGGCCGCAGACGGTCCGCAGGCCAACCGATCCCAACCTAGCTTGGCGTTCGCCAGCTCGCGGCGCTGGTCGACGTCGCTCCGACGACCGTGACGCGGATCGAAGCTCGCCAGGTCAGTCCGTCGTTCGACTTGGCGCAAGAACTCATGACGCTTCTCGGCGAGTCCGTCGGCTTCACCGGCGTAGTGGCTGCGATTGCAGCCGCGCGGTCGGCTCTCGACGCGAGTGTCGACGACGCGTCGAGCGGTGGCCGGCAGGGAGGCGGATCCGCTGCTCCGGGCAGGCCGCAGGCGCGGGTCGTCTGTCGCTCACACCCCCTTCGGTCGACCGACCACGGGGGCTGGGACGCGAGACGCTGGGCGCGGATCCAGGTGCGTAGGCCGCCTACGTGGATGCAGAGACGTTTACCGATCTTGAAGAAGTCCGGGCCGGCGCCCTGCTGGCGCCACCAGCGGACTGTCGGCGCACTTCGACCGTCTGCTTACTCAGCTCGACTTCATCGCGGGTGGCCTTGGCCCGGCGCGCTCCCCGACGACCGGCACGAGGGCCGAGCTTGTCGGCCGTCTTGAAGATGGCGGTGGACCGACTCATCGAGTATTGCGTCGACGGGCTGAGCCTGAAGCTTCTGCTTGACGACGCTGGAAGGGCGATCGCCCCGATCGGTGACTACCTCCCACTTCTATCGGCCGACTCCAATAGGCTCATCCTGTGAGACTGAAGAGTGATGGCGCTGTCGTGCAAAGACCGAGATGACGAGCCCGATCACCCTGCCCGAATTGGAGCAGTACCTCGCCAAGGCGGCCGACCTGCTGCGCGGCAGCATCGACCAGGCCGACTTCAAGGCGTACATCTTCCCGCTGATGTTCTTCAAGAGGATCTGCGACGTCTACAACGAGGAGTTCGAGCAGGCACTCGCCGAGTCGGGCGGTGACCACGAGTTCGCCGCGTTCGCGGAGAACCACCGTTTCGCGATCCCCGAGGGGAACCTGTGGGGCGAGGTGCGCAACCACTCCGAGAACATCGGGACCGCGTTGCAGACTGCGCTCCGCGAGATCGAGAAGGCGAACCCCGGGACGCTGTACGGGATCTTCGGCAACGCCAACTGGACCAACAAGGACAAGCTGCCCGACCGCAAGCTCGCCGACCTGATCGAGCACTTCTCGACCAAGACGCTGAGCAACGCCAACGTCGCGCCCGACGTGTTCGGCAACGCGTACGAGTACCTCATCAAGCGGTTCGCCGACCAGTCCAACAAGAAGGCCGGCGAGTACTACACCCCGCGTTCGGTCGTCGGTCTTCTCATCAACATCCTCGACCCGCAAGAGGGTGAGTCCGTCTACGACCCGGCGTGCGGGACGGGCGGCATGCTGATCGAGGTCATCGAGCACGTGAAGGCCGCCGGCGGCAGCCCCAAGACGCTGTGGGGCAAGCTCTTCGGCCAGGAGAAGGTGCTCGCCACCTCCGCGATCGCCCGCATGAACCTCCTTCTCCACGGTGTCGAGGACTTCAAGATCGTTCGCGAGGACACCCTGCGCAACCCGGCCTTCTACACCGGCAACCGTCTGGCGCAGTTCGACTGCGTGGTCGCCAACCCACCCTTCTCGCTGAAGGCGTGGGGCGAGACCGAGTGGGCGTCCGACAGGTGGGGCCGCAACAGCCTGGGCGGTGTCCCGCCGAAGGGCTACGCCGACTGGGCGTGGGTCCAGCACATGCTGACCTCGGCCCGCCCTGACACTGGGCGGGTCGCCGTGGTCCTTCCGCCGGGCGCTCTCTTCCGCTCCGGGACAGAAGCCAAGATTCGACGTCAGATCGCGGCACTCGACAAGATCGAGGCCGTGATCAGCCTTGCCCCGAATCTGTTCTACGGGACAGGTTTCGTGACCAACGTCCTCGTCCTTCGTGCGACGAAGACGTCTGAACGGCAGGGCAAGACGATCTTCATCAACGGGGAAGACCTCTTCAAAGCTGGCCGCAATCAGAACACCCTCGAGCTTCACCATGCTCAAGCCATCTTCGAGGCCTACGAGTCGTTCGCCGACGTTAAGGGCCGAGCAAGGGTTGTGGAGTTGGCCGAGGTCGCGAACAACAAGTACGCCCTGAATGTGCCGCTCTACGTCGCACCGGCCGACGCCGGCGAGAAGCTGACGCTGGCCGATGCGCTCGCCGACCTTGAGGCCGCCCATGCGAAAGCTACGGAGACTCGTGTCGCGTTGGAGGCCGAGCTGGCCAACTGGGGGTTGTCAGCATGACTAAGCGAGTTGCCCAGCGCGAGCTGGAGTCCTACCTGTGGGGCGCGGCGATCGTGCTGCGCGGCCTGATCGACGCCGGCGACTACAAGCAGTATATCTTCCCGCTTGTCTTCTTGAAGCGGACGGCGTGCCTCACCGAGATTGAGCGCGTGGCGGGTGGTCGTGCCTCAGCTATT
>CAZCEH010000031.1:0-30159 GCA_964497705.1 uncultured Actinomycetes bacterium
AGCCCGCGCCGCCGTCGAAGCACTCGTCGACCCCGACGTCCTCCTCGCCCTGTAGGGGCTGGTGCGGTAGCCGCGGCGCTGTGGCTGTCGGTGTTGTCGCTGTTGGCGCGCTGGGTCGGTGTTGTAGCCGTCGGCGCGCTGGGGTCGTCGGTGCTGGTGGTCGGCGACCACGGTACGAACGGCGGGTTGTGGGTAGCTGTCGGCGCGCTAGGGTCGTCAGCGCTGGTGCTGTAGCTGCGCTGGTGCTGTAGCTGCGCTGGTGCTGTAGCTGCGCTGGTGCTGTGGGCGCGCTATGCGGTAGATCGCGCCAGGCTGCAGCGCGCTGGTGCTGCCGGTGGCTCTGTTTGAGGCGGGGCGCGACCGAAGTCGCGCCTCGCCTCTTTGCTGCCCCCGCCCTTGCTGCCCCCCACCCTTCTTGCTGCCCCGTTGTGCTGCCCGCCTCCGCGGGGTTCGCTGATCTTTCCCGCGCGCAACCGGACAAATCACGCACGGAAACGCGGAGTTGGTCAGCGAAGCCAGGTGGGCCCGGACTGTCCGCTGATCTTCTCCGCGCATAACCGGACAAATCACTTCCTCCGCCGCGGGAAAGATCAGCGAAGGTCGGCGCAACCAGGCGCGCGGGAGCGGAACGGCCCGCAGGAGCAGGACATGGCAGAAGCAGGACATGGCAGAAGCAGGACGGCCCGGCGAGAGCAGAAGGGGCCTGGGCGCAGAACGGCCGTCAGCGCCGAACGGCCGCAGATGCAACGTGCGCGGGGAAGATCCGGTCGCTCGTGACGACCGGATCTTCCCCAAGCACCGCCAGCACCACCACCAGCACCAGCACCAGCACCAGCACCAGCACCAGCCAGGTGCACCAGTCCCGACACCCCGTCCCCTCGCGCACCAGCCTCGGCGCACCTCGCACCCGCGGAACATCCGCCTCCTGCGGAGCATCCGCTCGCCTCACACCGTCGGATGTTCCGCGGCCGGCGTCGGGCACAGCCTCAGTCCAGCGCCCGCCGCACATGCGCGGGAAAAAAACCGAACGAGGCCGCGAGCGACAACTTTCTGCGCCCGATCGCGCGCGACGGACGCCTTGCGGCTGCCTGTCAGCTCGCCGCGACCAGCCCGACCACCGTGACGACGTCGCCGACGGCGACCCGGCCCACCTGTGCAGGGTCGAGCCGGTAATCGCTCGCGTAGCCGTCCTCGCTGGCCACGGTGATCCGAGCCGAATCCACCGCCACCACCTCACCCCACTGCCAGCGCCGCGTCTGCACGGTTCCGTCGGCGTCGACCACCGGGAACTCGCCGTGCACCGGGCCGTCCGCCGGTTCCGCGGCGACGAGATCGATCTCGGTTCGGGAGGGCTTGCGCGGCGTCGCTCCGGAGGCGGTAGCGGTAGAACCCAACACCATGACGGCCACCGCGATCGCCATCCCCGCCGACCGCTGCCACCATCGGGCACGGGGTCGCTGCCCGCTCGACTTCGGTACCCGCCCCATCGGCTCCACCGCATCCACGACGACGATGCTCTCGGCTCATGCTGTCGATCGGCTGTGACGGCACGGGCCGCCGGCTGGGAAACCGTCGCCAGTCTCGCGCCGATCCCAGATACGGCCTGGGCCCGATCGATTTGCCACTTTCCGCCCGCCTGAATTGATTCAGGCGGGCGGAAAGTGGCAAATCGATGGACAGGAGGCGCCCGGTCGGCAGGCATCGGCGCCAGCCGGCATTCCCACGCCCCGTGCGCACCGCGAACGCATCCCGACCCGAGCGCAACCCTCAGCGCGCCCGACCCGAGCGCACCTCAAGCACTCCTAGCGCGCCCTGTGAACGCACCCCGACCCCGAGCGCACCCCCGGCCCGGCCCCGCAAGCCCCCCAGCACCCCCCAGCACCCCCCAGCACCCCCAAGCGCACCGCAGCGCGCACCGACCGAGCGCACCATTAGTACACGACAAGACCCGGAGCACCCACGACAAAGGCCCGGCCGCCGGCGGTTCCGCTAGCACACGACAAGGCCCGGAGCACCCACGACAAAGGCCCGGTCGCCGGCGGTCCCGCCGACGACCGGGCCTTTGCGCAACCGGTGGTGCGTCGACCTCAGTCGACGGGTACTCCCCCGGTCCGAGCCATGCCCCGTGCGACGGCCTGGATCAGGTAGGGCCGCATATCGACGGCCGGGATGATCGTGTGCACCGAGCCGACCTCACGAGCCCGCTGGATGTTGTGGATCTGCTCGAACTCGATTGCGACCTCGCCGAGCTTCTCCGAGCGGACCGCGGCACGGGTGTCGGCCAGCTCCACCCGCAGCCGGCCGCGCTCGGCGTCGTCGGTGGCGTCCGCGATGCGGGCCTGAAGTTCCTTGACCCGCTGGTCGTTGTCGGTGCGGTTGTTCACGTCGCGGGTGAACACGACCGCCGCGGCGGGCGCACCGCCGATGACCGAGGCGTACGAGCCCTCGATCGCGATGACCTCCATGTTGTCGTTCAGCGCACCGGAGAACACCACGAACGCGCCGCCGTGGTAGCGGGAGATCACGCAGAAGATGATCGGGCCGTCGAAATTGACGATGCCCCGGCCGATCTCGGCGCCGTACTCCAGCTGGATGTTCCGCAGCGACTCGGGCGAGCCGTCGAACCCGGACAGGTTCGCCAGCACCACCAGCGGACGCGACCCGGAGGCCGAGTTGATGGCCCGCGCGGCCTTCTTGCTCGACTTCGGGAACAGGGTGCCGCCGGAGAACGAGTCCGGACCGTCGGTGGGCAGGAACCCGCGCCGGGCGACCGGCCGCGACTCGATGCCCAGGATCGCCACCGGGTAGCCGCCCAGGTGCGCGTCCACGACGACCGCGGTGTCCGCCTCCGCCATGCCCGCCCAGCGTTCCAGGGTCGGGTGGTCCTGGTCGGCGATCGCGTTGATCACCGCCCGGATGTCGAACGGCTTCTTGCGGTCCTTGTTGGCCTCCTCCGAGAAGATCTCGCCGACCGTGGTGAACGGGCTGTCCGGGTGCACGTGCGGCGCCGACCGCACGTCGCGGTCCAGCGGATCGCGGGTGACCGCCCGCCGCGGGTACTTCTCCCCCGACGCGTGGTAGGCGTGCTGGTAGTGCTGGAACAGGATGTCCACCGCGCCGGACAGGTTCGGCGCCCAGTACTGCGCCTCACCGTTCGGGCCCATCACCCGGTCGTAGCCGCCGATGCCGAAGTTGTCCTCGGCCGACACACCGCCGGAGTAGTCCAGCGAGATCTTCCCGGTCAGTACCATCGCCGAGTCCGGCGTCATGATCAGGATGCCCTTGGTGTGCATCAGCATGGTCGCTTCGGCGTTCCAGTACGGCTGCGCACCGACATTGATCCCCGACACGATGATGTTGATCTCACCGCCGTTCTGGGTGAACAGCACGATCTCCCGCAGCGCCCGGGCCACCCCGTCCATGTTCTCCGTGCCGGAGTCCATGGAGATCTTGGCGCCGGAGGACAGGGTGAACCATTCGACCGGCAGATCCTTCTCGCCGGCCAGCTTGACGGCCTCGGCGATGATCGCGCACTCCGGTACCGCCACGGTGCCCAGTGCCTTGGTCGGGTCGCCCATCAGCACGACCCGGGTCATGCCCTCCGGGTACTGGTCGGTCGGCGTGGACACCAGGCCGGCGACGACGCCCGCCTTGTTCTGCCCGGCCGGCCGATCCACCGGCCCGAACGAGTTGTCGTCCCGGAAGTCGTACTCGGTGAACGTGCCGTTCGGTCCGGTGAGCAGCGGAATGATCTCGTACGGGTACGCCGCGCCACGGGCGCCCGACCGCTGCACCTTCAGGGCGTAGTCGTCCAGCACCGCCAGCGGTTCGGTCGGCGGATCGCTGACCGTCACCTGGACGCCGGCACCGGCCTGATAGGCGAACCGCAGGGCGACGTCCTTGAGCGAGCCGTCGGCCTGCCGCAGCCGGGCCAGCACGGTGATCTCGGACAGCCCGGTGCCCAGGGTCAGCGGCGCGGTGTCGTGGGCGAACCGGGCCAGGTCGGACACCGGCACCTCCACCGGCGGCCACACGTGCAGGAAGATCGCGTTGTTGGCCAACCGCTTCCGGCCGCTGAGTCCGGCCTGCGCCCGCCGGATCGACTCCAGGCAAGCGGCCAGTACCCGCTCGGCCACCGGGAACGAGGTGACCGCCCCGTCGGCATCGCGGACCGGGGTGACGTCGCGCACCTCGGCCAGCGCGACCAGCCGCTCGTCGGCCGGGTTGTCCGGCGCGACCAGGTGGAACACGTAGGTGCCCTCCGCGGCCGGCACCCGGGTGCCGTTGAAGTTCTTCAGCCGCCATAGATCCAGCCGCTGGCCGGTCAGCGGGTGCATGCCGCGGATGACCCGCTCCTCGGCCAGCCCGTGCGAGCCGGGCCGGAAGGTGAACTGCAGGACGTCCGGCGACTCGGTGTTGAACGCCACCGTCACCGTGATCCGGCGACCGCCGGCGATCGTGCCGTAGTCCTGCAGGGTCCGCGCCAGCTCCTGGGAGATCGCGTCGGGGTCCTCGGGCGCGTCGGGCCAGGCCAGGTAGAGGTCGGTGACCAGGTCCGCCGGGTCGGGTACCCGGTTGGCCTCGGCGTCGACCGCGGACAGCGCAGCGGCCAAGTCGGCGTGGCCGGCCGTGGTGGAGATCAGGTACAGCCGCTTGCCGCCGAGGATGTAGTTGCCGGTCAGGGTCGGCCGTCCGGCGATCTCGCCGACCTGCAGATCCTCCAGTTCGCGGATCTTGTAGTACCGCCGGTTCATCACCTCGAGCATCGCCGGCACCCCGGACGCCCGGTTCAGCAGCTCCTCCGCGAACACCCGGACGACGGGCTCCGCGCTGCGCACGACCGTGTCGATCCGTTCGGCCCGATCCGGGGTCTGCGGGTTCTCGGCCAGCACCCCGACGTCGGCCCGCACCTGCTCGTACAGCCCGGTCCGGGCGGCATCGATGACCGGCCGCTCGTACACCTCGTACCGGATCGACCGGGCCAGGTCGCCGACCAGCGGGTAGCGCAGCCGGGTGGCCACCACCAGCCGTTCCACGACCGAACCGATCCGCGACCGCACACCCTCACCGAGCACCGCCGCCCGGGCGCGCCACCGCTCCAGCAGCCCGGCGATCACCGGGATCTGGTCGCCGACCCGATCCTGGGCCAGGAAGACGCGGTACACCGCCTCCTCCAGCTCAGGGCTCGGCTCCAGCTCGGTCACCCCGTAGTGCGCCAGGGCCCGCGCCAACCGGCTGCGGAAGCCCTCCGGGAGCCCGCCCCGCTCCAGATCCAGCGACTGCAGGTAGGTGTGGAAGTGCTCGCGAGGACTGTGCACCTGCTCGTCCCCGGACTCCTCCTCGCCCGCCGGCCGGTTCCGGGACAGTTCCGCCAGGTCGGCGAACGTCTCCAGCACGTCAAGCGCGGCGCCGAGCAACTCGTCGTCGTCCAGCGGGACCTGCTCACGGATCCGGTCGTACTCGGCCCACAGCGACCGGGCCCGCTGCGCCGACACGTCGTAGCCCATGATCAGCGCGCGCAGCGCGGCCAGGTCCTTGAACGCCTTCTCCCGCAGGTCGGCGTCCCCGCGGACGGTGTCGCCGACGAACTCGACGACCGGCGCGGTGGACACCGCGCCCTCCTCCTCGATCTTGTCCAGCCGCAACAACGCGCCACCGGCGTCGACCTGCGAGTTCACCACGGCCAGGATCTCCCGCACCCGCCCCGCGTAGGGGGCCTTCACCGGGGTCTCCATCTTCATGGCCTCGAGGATCATGATCGTGTCCCCGGCCTCGACCTCGTCCCCGGCCGCCGCCCGCAACGCGACCACCACCGCCGGGGCCGGCGAACGGACCATGCCGCCCTCGTCCCGGCTGACCCGGTGGCTGACACTGTCCACCTCGACCAGGTGACCGGCCGCACTGGTGGACGCGACGATCTGGTGCTGCTTTTCGCCGATGGTCAGCCGGCTCTCGAACCGGGACTGCCGTTCGAGTTCGAGTTCGACGACACCGCCACCGGGTATCTCCACCCGGTACCGGCGGGGGCTGATCTGCGCGACGTTCAGCGCGTAGGTCTGCCCGCGGTAGCCCAGCTCGATCTCCCGGCCGACCGAGTGCGACGCCTTCGGCCGGCCGCCCCGGGCGGTGCGCAGGAACGCGTCGCGCTCCAGCTGCTCCTCGGACTCGTACACGTCCACCGCGACGTACAGCAGCGCTGCGTCCGCGCCCGCCGCCAGCTCCGGATCCTCGTGCAGGTTCGCCCGGTCCAGCCAGCCGGTGTCCGCGGTGCCCTCGATGACCTCGGGCCGGTCCAGCAGCTTGAGCAGGAACGACTTGGTCGTCGTGCCGCCCTTGACCACCACGGTGGTCTCCTGCAACGCGACCCGCAGCCGGGCCAGCGCCTCGTCCCGATCCCGGCCCCAGGCGATGATCTTGGCGACCATCGAGTCGTAGTCCGGGGAGATCGCGTCCCCGGTGGCGATGCCGGTGTCCACCCGGATGCCCGGCCCCACCGGCAGGGTCAGCAACTCGACCTTGCCCGGTGACGGGGCGAACCCGTTGTCCGCGTCCTCGGCGTTGAGCCGCGCCTCGACCGAATGCCCATAGACCGGCGGGCAGTCGCCCTCCAGCCGGTATCCGTCCGCCACCAGGATCTGCAGCTTGACCAGGTCAAGCCCGGTGGACTCCTCGGTGATCGGGTGCTCCACCTGCAGCCGGGTGTTCACCTCCAGGAAGGCGAACGTCTTCTGCTGCGGCTGATACAGGAACTCCACCGTGCCCGCGCCCCGGTAGCCGGCCTCCTTGACCAACGCGATGGCCCGCGCGGCCAGGTCGTCGGCCTGCTCCTTGGTCAACGCCGGGGAGAACGACTCCTCGATCAGCTTCTGGTTGCGTCGCTGGATCGAGCAGTCCCGCACGCCGGGCGCCCAGGCGTTGCCGTAGTTGTCGGCGATGATCTGCACCTCGATGTGCCGGCCGCCCTGCACCAGGTGCTCCATGAAGATCACGTGGTCGTTGAACGCCTTCTGCGCCTCGGACTGGGTCCGCTCGATGGCCTCTTCCAGCTCACTCGGGTCGAACACCATGCGGATGCCGCGGCCACCACCACCGCTGCGCGCCTTGAGGATCATCGGATAGCCGATGCTCTTGGCGTGCTCGAGCGCCTCCTCCATCGTCTCGACCGGCCCGCCGCTCCACGGCGCCACCGGTACCTTGGTGGCCTCGGCCATGTACTTGGCCTCCACCTTGTCGCCCAACCGGCGCATCGCCTCCGGCGGCGGCCCGATGAAGGTCACCCCGAGATCGGCGCACAGCTCGGCGAACGTCGGGTCCTCGGCGACGAAACCCCAACCCACCCAGGCGGCGTCGGCCTTCGACTCGATCAGCGCCTTGCGCAGCACCTGGTGGTCCAGGTACGGGCTGCCCAGGTCACCCTTCTCCCGGATCCGCACACCCTCGTCGGCCAACCGCACGAACAGCGCACCGCGCTCGGACTCGGTGTGCAGGGCGATGACCTTGATCCCATACCCGAATTCCGCGTTGAGCTCCCGGACCGCGCGGATCAGTCTGACCGCCGGTTCACCCCTGTTGATCACCGCAATGCGCGAGAACATGCCTGGTGCTCCTCCATCCGCTTCGACCAGAGCGGTTCCCACCTCCGCCGACGCCCCCTCGGCACCCAGAACTGACGGTGGGCGCGCCGATGGGGTGCTCGCCGAAGGCAGCGAACGCCGCATGCACAGCAATGTGCCGCCTCATCCTTGCCTGTTCGGCCCGCGCGCGCTCTCCCAACACAGGTGTTCCCCCGGTCAATCACACAGTCGGACACATCCGGCGCCGATCAGCACCGGTTCAGGTGTACCGGGCGGCCACGTCACCGGCCTGGCGGCCGTACCCGGCCCCGTGGGTGACCGCGTGAACCAGCAGCGGGTGCAACTGGTGCAGACCGATCAACGCCCGCCAATCGGGCCGCAGGGCGGTGCCGTCGGCGTAGCCGGACAGCACGCGTTCCAGGTGCTGGGTGCCGAACAACGCGAGCATGGCCAGGTCGGTGAGTCGGTGCCCGCCGTGCGCGGCCGGGTCGATCAGCACCGCCGCGGCTCGGGCCGCCCCGTCCGCCCGGTAGAGCACGTTCCCGCCCCACAGGTCGCCGTGGATCCGCGCCGGCGGCGCGTCGTCGTCGAACTCGCCGTCCAGCAGGCGCCGGCAGACCCGGTCGACCGCACGGGCATCCGGCGCCGACAGGTTGCCGATCCGGCTCGCCGCCCGGGCGTACGGCTCCAGCCGGGCGGTGGCGTAGAACTCGCCCCACCGTTCGAACGTGCCGATCGGCAGCACCTGGCGGCCGATCCACCCGTCACCGGCCCAGCCGGGCGGCCCGATGCCGAACGCCGCCGCGCCCGCGTCGTGGGTCGCGGCCAGCGACCGTCCGAAGTCCCGCGCCGCGGCCGCCGTCGCCGGCGCGGTGTCGATCCGGTCGAGCACGATGCCACCGTCCCCGACCCCTCGGACGCCGACCACCGCGGTGCCGCCGTCCGCGGCCGCCTCGCCGAGCCAGGCCAGTCCGGCCGCCTCCCAGCGGAAGAAGCCGGCCGGGGCGTCGGCTCGGCGCTTGACGAAGGTCGCATCTGCCACCGGCGGCTCAGCCCACCTGCATCGGCCGCGGGTCAGGCCAGACCCAGCGACTTCATGCGCTCGGTGTGTCCCTGCTGCAGCCGGCGAAAGAGAGCAGCGATGCCGGCCAGATCCCCCGAGCCGGTGACGATCAGCTCCGCCAGCGTGTCCCGGTCGGCGACCACGTACTGCGCCTGGGTGATCGCCTCCCCCAGCAGCCGGCGGCCCCAGAGCGCCAGCGGCCCGGCCACCCGCGGGTCGGCCTGGCAGGCCTTGCGGACCTCGCGCACCGCGAAGGCGGAGTGCCCGGAATCGGCGAGCACCTCGAAGACCAGGTCCCGGGTGACCGGGTCCAACCACTCGGCGATCTCCCGGTAGAAGTCGGCGGCCAGGCCGTCTCCGACGTGTGCCTTCACCAACGACTCCAGCCAGGAGTGCGGCGCCGTCGAGTCGTGGAACGCGTCGAACGGCGCCACGAACGGCTTCATCGCGTCCTCGACCGCGATGCCGCGCGCGGCCAGATGCCGGGCCAGCGCGGTGAAGTGGCCCATCTCGGCAGTGGCCATCGTGGACAGCGCGACCCGTCCGGCCAGGGTCGGCGCCCACCGCGCGTCCGCGGCCATCCGGTCGAACGCGGACAGCTCGCCGTAGGCGAGCACGCCGAGCAGGTCGACGACCGCGGATTCCGGGGGCGGCAGGGATGCGGTCGGCACCGGCTCTGCCGCCTGCGCTTTACTCACGTCCCACTCCTCCGCCATGCCTGCGAGTCCACCATGCGCCCCCGGACCCACCCACCGGTAGCCCGGCGAGCGCCCTGCCGGCGAGAACCGCTGAGGGACCGAGCCTAACGGGCCGGTGGCAGGGCCGTCGGGCAATGCGCCGATCGACGCCGCCGACCAGGTAGAATCGGTGCCGTGGTGCGACCTCCGCACCGCGGTACTGTGCGCGCGTCACCCGCGCGGACGGTTGGATCGCCCCGACAGCCCGTCGGAACGACCGGCGACCGGATGCTTCGACAGCACCGGTCCGAGGTCGACCAGGCATGTGAAACGCGAAAACAACGCGTACCGGCAACCGTGATCACGGTCCGGGAGAACCAGACGGGCCGGTGGAGGACGACGGTCCACCGCCCGAACGGGCCGGACGGCGGGGAGTCCCATCGGGATCGGTTCCTGGGGGCATGTCTTTCCTTGTCGCGTGAACGCGCGCGGACGAACGAAAGGCACACCTGCATGACCCAGAACAGTCCGATCGACCCGACCGTCGACGACCCGGACGGAGTCGTCGCCGACGCCGCGATCGATCCGGACGACGCCGCCCGATCACATCCGCTGGCCGCCGACGCCCCGGTGCAGCCCGAATCCCCGACCTTCGCCGAGTTCGGCGTCGACGACCGGATCGTCAAGGCGCTGGCCGAGGCCGGCATCGAACACACCTTCGCCATCCAGGAACTGACCCTGCCGATCGCGCTGACCGGGTCCGACCTGATCGGGCAGGCTCGTACCGGCATGGGCAAGACCCTCGGCTTCGGGGTGCCGCTGCTGCAGCGGCTGGCCCGTGACCAGGCGGTGACGGCGGACGCCCGAGGCCGGCTGCCCGTCGGCCGCGCGCCCCGGGCGGCGGTCATGGTGCCCACCCGCGAGCTGTGCGTGCAGGTCACCCGCGATCTGCACCAGATCGGCAAGGTCCTGGGCCTGGCGGTGACCGCGGTCTACGGCGGCCGCGCCTACGAACCGCAGATCAAAGCGTTGCAGGCGGGCGTCGACCTGGTCATCGGCACCCCCGGCCGGCTGCTGGACCTGGCCACCAGCGGGCACCTGGTGCTCGGCGGGGTCAAGGTGCTGGTCCTGGACGAGGCCGACGAGATGCTCGACCTGGGCTTCCTGCCGGACATGGAGAAGGTGCTCGACCTGGTCCCGACGGTCAAGCAGACCATGCTGTTCTCGGCCACCATGCCCGGCCCGATCCTGACCCTGGCCAGGACCTTCATGTCCCGGCCCACCCACATCCGGGCGGAGGCCCCGGCCGAGGGCGCCACGCACAGCTCCACCCGACAGTTCGTGTACCGCGCGCACGCGCTGGACAAGGTCGAGATGCTGGCCCGCGTGCTGCAGGCCCGTGGCCGGGGCCTGACCATGGTGTTCACCAGGACCAAGCGGACCGCCGCGAAGGTCGCCGACGAGCTGACCGAGCGCGGGTTCGCCGCCGCCGCGGTGCACGGCGACCTCGGCCAGGGCGCGCGTGAGCAGGCTCTGCGGGCGTTCCGCGCCGGCAAGGTGGACGTGCTGGTCGCCACCGATGTGGCCGCCCGCGGCATCGACGTCGACGACGTCACGCACGTGATCAACTTCCAGTGTCCGGAGGACGAGAAGACCTACGTCCACCGGATCGGCCGGACCGGTCGCGCCGGCAAGACCGGCACCGCGGTGTCCTTCATCGACTGGGACGACGTGCCCCGCTGGAAGTTGATCAATGAGGCGCTCGGCCTGGCCTTCGACGACCCGATGGAGACCTACTCGACGTCCGCGCACATGCGCGCCGACCTGGACATCCCCGCGGATGTCAGCGGTGAGCTGCCCGCCGCGGCACGCACCAGGGCCGGGCTGGCCGCCGAAGAGGTCGAGGACCTGGGCGAGACCGGCGGCCGTCGTCGGCAGCCCGCGCGGAGCCGCACCCGCGGCGGCCACGGTACGGATGCGCCCGCCGGCGCCGGCGCCGGCGCCGAATCGGCATCGGATCGTCGGCGCCGCCGCACCCGGGGTGGCCGGTCGGACGCGTCGCACGCCGCGCCCGCGGCGGCAGCCGAGCACGGGCCCGACTCCCCCGACGATCGGACCGGCGAGCGGGCCGAGGCCACGCCCCGGCGGCGCCGGGCGCGCCGGCGTACCCGTAGCGGGCAGCCGGTCGGCCCGGTGATCGGGTCCGACGAGCATCCGGCCGGGGCCGTCCCTGCCCGGGAACTCACCGGGATCGCGGCAACCGCCCCGTAGGCTCGGCCGGGTGACGCGCAGCCTGGCCCGACGACGGCGGACCGACCGGATCGTGGCCGGCGTCATCGCTCTGGTGGTGCTCGCGGTCGCCGCGGTCGTCTACCTGACCAGCGACGTGCGGGCGACGACCGACGTCGTCGGACCCGAGGTGCCTGCGCCGTCCGCGCCCGAGTCCGTGCCGACCGCGCTGACGCAGAAGTGGACGGCGGCCACCGACCCGGCGATCGGCGCGGTCGCCTCGCCGTACGGGGTCGTGGTGACCGCCGAGGGCACGGCGGCGGTCGGCCACGACGCCGTCACCGGTGAACGCCGCTGGTCCTACGGTCGGGGCGACGAGCAGCTGTGCGCGATCGGCTCCGGCGACACCGACGCGCCCGGGGTGACCGTCCGGGGCAAGGTCCGTGGCGTGATGGTCGTGTCCGAGAAGAACGGCTACTGCTCGCAGGTGATGCTGCTCGACCCGCTGACCGGGGACCGGCACTACTACCGGACCAGCCCGAACCAGGCCGGCGGCGCGCTGGCCTTCGGCGGGCCGTACGCCGGCTGGCTGGGGCCCACGCTGGCGGAACTGTGGCGGGACGACCTGGTCCGGACCATCCAGTACGGCGACGAGCCGGCCCCGCCCAAACCGAACGCGACGCACACCGGGTGCACGTTCACCGACATGATCATCGATGACCAGCAGTTCGGCACCGTCGAGCACTGCCCGGACCTCGGCGACACCGCCAGGGTGGTGCTGAACTGGACGACGCCGGACTCGGCGCCGAACAAGCCCGACGACCAGGACGTGTTCAAGCACGAGGCGCGGGCCGACATCGACACCGGCTCGTCCGCGGCCCGGTTGGTCGGCATCACCTCCGACCGGGTGGCGGTGCTGGTGTCCGACCCGGAACCGGCGGTCGTGCTGTACGACACCACCGGGCTGGAGGTGGGCCGCACGCCGGTCGACGTGCCCGCCCAGGCGATTGTCGACGCGGACCGGCTCACGGCCACCGGCGGCACCGACCCGACGCCCTCGGTTCGCGCCGGCGAGCTGCGATTCTCCCTGGTCGGCGACACCCTGATCGCGGTCGCCCAGCAATCGGCGTCGGTGCAGACGACGCCGACCCCCACCGGCGACCTGCTCGGGACCGCGCCGACGCCCACCCCGGGGGTGCTGGCCTCGGAGCTGCCCGGTGAGGCGGCTCCGGTCACCGAGCAGATCGAGGACCTGAGCGTCGGCTGGACCAGGCAGGGCGTCCTCGGACTGCCGGCGGTGATCGGCGCCCAGACGTTGCTCCCGGTCGCCGGCGGGCTGGCCGCGGTCGCGGCCGGCAACGGCAATCCCGGCATCGTGCCGGCCGTCATCGCGGTCGACCGGGCCGGTTACACCGGACGGGTGGATGTGGCCGCCGTCGGCTCGATGATCGTCGAGACCCGCGGCGACCTGGTGGTCGGCCTGGGCTGATCCGGGGCCGCGACGCGGGGAACGCTCGGCCATGCGCGGGGAAGATCCGGTCGCCCCACGCGACCGTATCTTCCCCGGGCCGGTAGACCCACCTGGGCTCGCCTCGAGAGGCTCGCCCAGGGCCGGGTCGTCAGGGCCGGGTCGTCAGGGCCACCAGGCCCAGGCGATGGTGACCACCGCGGCGACGACGACCGCGAGGTCGGCCGCGACACGGGTGGGCCGGCCGAGCCGGCCACGGAACCGGACGACCACCTCCCCGGCGACGCCGACCAGCAGGTGCGCGCCGATCCGGACCCATCCCGGACCGGTGGCCTGCCCCCAGCCGGCCATCGACAACAGCGGCGGGGCCAGGAACTGCGCCGGCACCAGCAGAACGCCGACCACCAGCAGGCCTGCGGACAGCAACCCGGCCAACCCGTCCAGCACCCGCACCAGCGGACCGGCGCGCGTGCCGGAGGCGTCGTGCGCGCCGGACCGCGCCGGCGACGTCACCCGCCCGGGCCGACAGGCTCGGTGATCCCGTTGCTGGCCTCGATCAGCCTGGCCAACACGTCCGGGTCGGTGGTCTCCTGGCCGAGCCTGACCACCTTGTTGGTGCCGTGGTAGTCGGAGGACCCGGTGGTCAGCAGGCCCAGCCGGTCGGCGATCGCCCGCAGCTCGGCCCGGTCGTCCCGGTCGTGGTCGGGATGGTCGACCTCCAGTCCGCCCAGGCCCAGGCGCGCGAGTTCGGCCACGTAGTCCGCGGTCAGCGCGCGGCGCTCGCCCCGGCCGCGGGGGTGCGCGATCACGCTGACCCCGCCGGCCGCGGTGATCATCTCGACGGCGGTCGGCAGGTCGGTGTCCGCCTTCGGCACGTAGTAGGGGCCACGCCCGGCCAGATGCACGGCGAAGGCCTCGTCCACCGACTCGACCACCCCGGCGTCCACCAGGGCCCGGCCGATGTGCGGCCGGCCCACCGGAGCTCCCGCGGCGATCGCCAGCACCTGGTCGGCGGTGATCGGCACCCCGGCCGCGACCATCCGTTCCACGATCGCCATCCCGCGGTGCAGCCGTTCCTCGCGCAGGCGCGCCTGCTCGTCCACGATCGCCCGGTGCCCGGGGTCGAACAGGTAGCCGAGCAGGTGCACGCTGACCCGACGCTCCGGCGTGCGCACCGTGGTGGAGAACTCCGCGCCCCGGATCACCGCCAGGCCGGCCGGCCGCGCGGCCAGCGCGGGCGCCCACCCCATGGTGTTGTCGTGGTCGGTGATCGCGACCACGTCCAAGCCGGCGGCGACCGCGGCCTGCATCAACTCGGCCGGGGTGTCCGTCCCGTCCGACGCGGTCGAGTGCGTGTGCAGGTCGATGAGCACACGGTCCATCCTGCCGGTTGCACGCCGCCGGACCGACCGCGGGTCGCGGGCAAGGGTTCACCGAACCACTGTCATCCGTTCATCGGCCCGTTCCCGACCGGCCCGGGCAACGGCCGACCGGCCGGGCCCACCGCGGGTACGCTCGTCGGGCAGACCGGGTCATACGCCCGCGCATCGGGCCTGACCTGCGCCGATCGGTCGCACCGGACCCCACGAGGAGGTGGCCATGCCCGTCCTGCCCTCGCTACCGTCGCTACGACATCAACGTCATCGGCGCGGGTCGACCACGTCGGACGGGTCCGCCGGCGGTACCCATCGCGCCGAGGCGATCGTCGACTGCGCCGCCTACATCAACGGTCGCCGGATCCGCGAGTGCGCCGACCCGGTCAAGGCCGTCGCGCGGGTCCGCACCGAGGGGCGCGGCTTCGTCTGGGTCGGGCTGCACGAGCCCGACGAGGACGAGATGACCTTCCTCGCCGAGCTGTTCGGGCTGCACGAGCTGGCCGTCGAGGACGCGGTGCAGGCCTACCAGCGGCCCAAGATGGACACCTACGACAACTCCCTGTTCCTGGTGCTCAAGACCGTGGCCTACGTCGAGCACACCGCCGGGAACGCCGTCCAGATCGTCCAGGACGGGGAGATCATGGTCTTCCTCGGCCCGGACTACATCATCACCGTCCGGCATGGTGCGCACTCGCAGTTGCGCACCGTGCGGGCGGCCCTGGAGTCCGACCCGGAGCAGTTGGCGATCGGACCGGCCGCGGTGATGCACGCCATCGCCGACCACATCGTGGACGAGTACCTCGCGGTCGTCGAGGCGGTCGAGGACGACATCGACGAGATGGAGAACTCCGTCTTCACCCCCAACCGGCCGGTCGACATCGAGCAGATCTACCTGCTCAAGCGCGAGATCCTCGGGCTGCGCCGCGCGGTCGCCCCACTGCTGCCCGCCATGCGGTCACTGGCCGGGACGTCCACCGATCTGATGCCGGCCGAGATCCGGGAATACGTGCGCGACGTCGAGGACCATCTGTCGGTCGTCGCGGATCGGGTGTCCACCTTCGACGAGATGCTCACCACACTGGTCAACGCGGCGCTGGCCGAGGTCACCACCCGGCAGAACGAGGACATGCGCAAGATCTCCGCCTGGGCCGCGATCGCCCTGGTGCCCACCGCGATCGCCGGGATCTACGGCATGAACTTCCAGGACATGCCCGAGCTGAGCTGGACTTTCGGGTATCCGATGGCTCTCGGGGTGATCATCGCGCTGTGCGTGACGCTGTATCTGTTGCTGCGCCGCCGCGGCTGGCTCTGACCGCCCGGACCGGCCGGACGGTCGAGGCGCCGGAACGTTTTCGACACCGACCCGTCACCGAATTGTGGCCAACCCTCCGAACCGGGTGATCAATAGCCGCCTGCCGGTGTGCCAGGATTTCCCCGGATCCGGGCACACCCGGGCAAATGGTGTCATGAGCGTGCGCCGCGGCACGCTCGAAACCCGGCCGGGCACAACGCCGGCCATCATGTGGAGGAAATGTCCGTGAGCAACTTCTGGGACGTCGTCTGGCTCATCATCTGGAGCTTCGTGTTCGTCGCCTACCTGTTCGTGCTGTTCTACATCCTGACGGACCTGTTCCGCGACCATAAGCTCAGCGGCTGGTTCAAGGCCCTCTGGATCATCTTCCTGATCTTCTTCCCGTATCTGACGGCACTCGTCTACGTGATCGCCCGGGGCAAGGGGATGGCGGAACGGCAGCTGGCCGCGACCCAGCAGGCGCGGCAGCAGACGGATGCCTACATCCGCGACGTCGCCGGCAAGTCGCCGGCCGACCACATCGCCGAGGCCAAGGCGCTGCTGGACAACGGAACCATCACCCAGCAGGAGTTCGAGCGGCTCAAGGCCAAGGCGCTCGCCTGATTCGCCGAGCGAGGCTTGCCGAGCGAAGCATCCGACGCAGCGCAGCGGCGACGCTCGCCGAGCGAGATCGCGACGAGAAACGGCCCGGCGGGGTACTCCCCCGCCGGGCCGTTGTCGTCGGTGCCGGATCGTGCCCGGGCGATGCCCGGCGGCTCAGCCGCGCTGGCCGAGTTCCATCTTGGCCAGGATGTCCCGGGCCTGTTCGGCGGTCCGCGGCTGGCACAGCACGTCGTAGCGGCGGGCCACCACCTGGGACGCCGAGGTGAAGTCGCGCCGCCCCCGGGCCACCGAATAGCCCAGGTAACCCATCACCGCGCCGAAGGCCGCGCCGATGGCGACCGCGACCAGCACCAGCACCAGCACGCCGCTTTGCACCGGCGAGAAGACGAACATCAGCAACCCGACGAACAGGCCCATCCAGGCCCCGGAGGCCGCGCCGGCGGCGGCGAGTTTGCCGGCGGTGAGCCGGCCGGTCACCCGCTCCACGAGCTGCAGGTCGGATCCGACGATGGTGACGTCCTGGATCGAGAAATCGTGCTTGATGAGCTGTTCGACGGCGGCCTGCGCGCTGGCATAGGTCGGATACGCGGCCACCGCGAATCCGGTGGGCGGAGTGGGTAGGTTCGGTACCGACGCGGCAGTACGGAACCCGATGGGCGACGTCATGCAAGCACCTCCGAACTGAACGACTCCCATGCTGACACAT
Organism: uncultured Actinomycetes bacterium; assembly: GCA_964497705.1. Classification (GTDB taxonomy): domain Bacteria; phylum Actinomycetota; class Actinomycetes; order Mycobacteriales; family Nakamurellaceae; genus Nakamurella. Next base: position 17,009 of record CAZCEH010000031.1, read on the forward strand.
GCAGATGTGTGGGTCATGGGAAGCACAGATCACAGGGGGGCGGAAAGACCGGCGACGTAGCCTGGCAGTGGCCGGCACCATGTCGGCCGGTCGGGTCGGGGACCTGCCGCAGTATCCGGACCACCCAGCAAGGACATCATGACCGTCACCGTCGAGGCCGTGCGTGCGGCGCTGGCCACCGTCAAGGATCCGGAGATCCGCCGGCCGATCACCGATCTGGACATGGTGCAGGACCTGTCGGTGGACCTGGACGGCGTCGTGGGGTTCACCCTGCTGCTGACCATCGCGGCCTGTCCCATGCGGGACACCTTGGTGCGCGACGTGACCGCCGCGGTCCGTGCGGTGCCCGGGGTCACCGACCTTCGACTCGACCTGGGCGTGATGACCGACGAGCAGCGCACCGCGTTGCGCGAGCGGCTGCGCGGCGGCCCCGGCAAGGAGATCCCGTTCGCCCGGCCCGAGTCGCGGACCCGGGTGTACGCGATCGCGTCCGGCAAGGGCGGCGTCGGCAAGTCGACGGTGACGGTGAACCTGGCCGCGGCGCTGGCGGCTGCCGGCCTGGCCGTCGGCGTGGTGGACGCCGACGTCTACGGGTTCTCGGTGCCGCGGATGCTCGGCGTCACCGGCCGGCCGACGCGGGTCGGCGACATGATCCTGCCGCCCGTCGCGCACGCGGTGAAGGTGATCAGCGTCGGCATGTTCGTCGACGGCAACGTGCCGGTGGTGTGGCGGGGGCCGATGCTGCACCGCGCGTTGCAGCAGTTCCTGGCCGACGTGTACTGGGGTGACCTGGACGTGCTGCTGCTGGACCTGCCGCCGGGCACCGGGGACATCGCCATCTCCACCGCGCAGCTGATGCCCACGGCCGAGATCCTGGTCGTGACGACGCCGCAGGCGGCCGCCGCCGAGGTGGCCGAGCGGGCCGGCGCGATCGTCAACCAGACCCGGCAACGCATCGCCGGGGTGGTGGAGAACATGAGCGCGATGACCCTGCCGGACGGCAGCGTCCTGGAGTTGTTCGGCTCCGGCGGCGGGGAGGCGGTCGCGGCGTCGCTGAGCCGGCTCACCGGCACCGCGGTGCCGTTGTTGGGGCAGATCCCGCTGGAGGTGGGGTTGCGGGCAGCCGGCGACGCCGGTGTCCCGCTGGTGCTTCAGGACGGGGCGAGCCCGGCGGCGCGGGCGTTGCACGCGGTGGCGGCGGGTCTGGCCGAGAAGACCCGTCCGCTGGCCCGGGTACCGCTGGGCATCTCGCCGGCCGGTCGGCGGGAGCGGGCGCAGGTCTGACCGGAGCCGGCCCGGGCCGGTCAGGTCGCGTCGACGTCGAATCCGGCGGGGGCGGCGGGCGGCGGGGCCGGCGGTCGCGGGCTGCCGACCACCTTCGGCGCGGCCAGCCTGGGCACTTGCACCGGGGACATCGGCGGGGCCGGCACGTTCGACGGCACCGGCGCGGGCGGTGACGCCGGCGCGGGCGGTGACGCCGGCGCGGGCGCCGGGATGACCGTCGCGTCATTCGGGGTCCCCGGGCGGGGCGTCGCCGCGGCCCGGCCGTTCGGGGTCAGCCCGAGGAACCCGCCGATCCCGCCGCCGGCCAGCTCCTCGCCCAGGATCGTGTTGCCGATCAATCGCTTGGGGTGCAGTTCGCGCAGCTCCCGCAACTCCTGCAGTTCTTTGAGCGACTGCAGGTCGGCGATCTGTCGCCGCAGCTCGTCCAGTTCCGGGCCGATCTCCCGGTTGAGCTGGGCCTGCGCGCCCGCCGCCATGGTCCGCAGCTTGCGCAGGCCGTCGGTGACCCACCGCACCGCGGTGGGAATCCGTTCCGGCCCCAGGACGAAGACGCCGACGAGCACGATGATCGTGATCTGACCCCAGGAGAGGCCGAACATGTCTGCCTCCTCCCTGGGCCGGTCGCCGCGGCCAGGATAGCCGTGCCGCCGGCGGGCGCCGGATGACCGGCCCAGGCCGGCCTATTCCGAGCCGAGCGTCACGGTGACGGTCATCTCCCGGCCGTCCCGCAGCAGCACCACCGGAACCGAGGCACCCACCGGGTTCTGCCGCACCGCCACGACCAGCTCGTCGGCATTGCCCACCTGCCGGTCGCCGACCTTGGTGATCACGTCGCCCTCGGCGATCCCCGCGGCCGCGGCCGGGCCGCCGGCCTGCACGTTCTGGATCTGGGCCCCGTCGGTCACGCCGTCCGTCGCCGACCGGGCGTTCACGCCGATCGTCGAATGCTGCACGGTGCCGGACTTGATGATCTGTTCGGCGACGTCCTTGGCCATGGCGATGGGGATGGCGAAGCCGAGCCCGATCGACCCGCTCTCCTGGCCGCCGAGCGTGCGAATCGCGGTGTTGATGCCGACGACGGCGCCGGCCGCGTCGACCAGCGGACCACCGGAATTGCCCGGGTTGACCGCCGCGTCCGTCTGGATCGCGTCGATGACGGCGTCGGTGTCCGAGCCGCCGCCCTGCAGCCGCACCGGCCGGTTCTGCGCCGAGACGATGCCGGTGGTCACGGTTCCGGCCAGGCCCAACGGTGAGCCGATGGCGATCACCGGGTCACCGACCGCCAACGCCGAGGAGTCCCCGATCTGCGCGACGGTGGCGTTGCTGACGTCGACCTTGAGCACGGCCAGGTCGGTCAGCGGGTCACGCCCGACGATGATCGCGGGGACCCGGCTCTGCTGGCCGTCGTCGAAGATGGCGGTGAGCGTCGCCGACGGGTCGGTGGCGGCCGTGGACACCACATGGTTGTTGGTCAGGATGTAGCCGCTGCCGTCGATGACGACACCCGAGCCGGTCTCGCCCACGTCGCCGGTGCGGACCTCCAGTGAGACGACCGACGGCAGGACCTTGGCCGCGATGTCGGCGACGGAGCCTGGTTCGCGGGTGACCGCGGGCGACACCGGGGCCAGTTCGAAGGACGGATCGGTCGTCGGCGCCGGCAGCCGACCGGCCGCGAACACCCCGATGACGGCGCCGACGGCGCCGATCACCAGCGCGCTGACCAGCACGCCGATGATCGCCGACGGCCGGAGCCGCCGCTCGAACAGCGCCTGCCGCAGGGTGAATCGCTCGGCCGGGACCTTCACATCGGGGGCCGGGCGTTCCGCGGTCAGCGCCGGCGGGCCCAGCCGGGCGTCGGCGGCGGGATCGCGCCACGGGTCCTCGGGCGGTGTGTCCGGCGGCGCGGGCGGCTGCTCGGGAGCCCGGCCGATGCCCTGCTCGCCGGGAGCCCGTCCGAACGCGTCGACCAGGTACTCCGGCACGGGCGGCGCACCGAGGGTCATCGACTCGCGCCGCGGGCGAGGACCGAACGATCCGTTCACTCCGCCGGGCCGGGCGTACGCCCCGGCATGGGCCGGGTCCAGCGCCGGAATCCGCACCGGCTTGGCCGGCCGGTGGTCCGATCCGTTGGACGGTGCTCCGTTCGGCATCGCCCGATTGTCCTCGACAGGCACCGCTACGGGTTGTCCCACCCGGCGGTGAGGACCTGCGGCCCGATCACCGGGCTGACATGGGCGACCTGCGGGCGGTCCGGCTGGCTGTCCGGTTCCACGGCCCGTTCCGCGCCCACCAACGCACCCACGGTCAGTCCGGCGACCAGCGCGCCGGCGCCCAGAAACCGAAACCGCCGACCCCGGTGCGCGGACCGCTGGTGTGAGGACAGATGTCCGTCGGCCGGCGGGCCGGCGGGCGGCTCGACGCCCGGCGGCTCGGACGGCGGGGACGGCAGCGCGACCGGGATGGAGCGCAGCGTGTCCAGCAGGCTGGCCGGCATGGCCGGTGCCTCGGCCGAGCGGAGCCATGACCGCGCCGTCATCTGCGCTCGGACCTCGGCGTCACACTGCGGGCAGCGGGCCACGTGAGCGGCCGCACGCTGGTAGGACACCATCGACATCTCGCCGTCGGCGTAGGCGACGATGGCGTCGAGCGTCAGATGATCGATCGGACCCAAGGTCACCGCACCGCCTCCACACCGTCGTGTCCCTGCGTGCCGGTGGCCTCACCACGCACGGCACGTCGTCGTTCCAGACCCGCCCGCAGGGCAAGCCGCCCGCGGTGGATCCGGGAGCGAACCGTACCCAGCTTGACCCCGAGGGTGGCACCGATCTCCTCGTACGTCAGGCCCTCGACGTCGCACAGTACGACCGCGGCCCGGAACTCGGGCAGCAGGTCGTCCAGCGCGGCCTGCAGGTCGGGATCCAGGTGGGCGTCGGTGAAGGCCTGCTCGGGGGACGGCTCGCGGCCGGCGATCCGGTCGGTCTCCTCCGGCAGGGCCTCCATCCGGATCCGCTGCCGCCGCCGAACCAGGTCGAGAAAGACGTTGGTGGTGATCCGATGCAGCCAGCCCTCGAAGGAACCGGGCTGAAAGCCGTCGAGGGAACGGAACACCCGGATGAAGGTCTCCTGGGTGATGTCCTCGGCGTCGTGAGAATTGCCGGAGAGCCGGTAGGCCAGTCGATAGACCCGGTCGCCGTGGTCACGGACGATCTCGTCCCAGGCCGGCGGGGTCCACACGGGACCTGGCGGGACGGGAACACTGGACAGCGGAACCACCTCCGGGCTCGTTCGCCGGATGCAACGGCCGGCGTCCGATCATTGTTCCCCGGGCATGTGTGAGCGGGATGTGAGCGGTCGGCGCGGTGGTTGTCAGCCTTCGCCGCACCCGCACACCGGCCCGCGGCCCGGTACGTCAGTGACGGTTGTGCAGGCCGTGACGCCAGTGAACCGGGTGGGGCATCCGGCGGCCGCAACCGCGGTGTGCCTGTCCCGCGCGGCCCGTGGCGGCCGGTAGGTTCTGCCGGGAGTACGCCGACGGCCGGTGACCACTATCGCGTCCGGTCGATCGCGCCGGCCGGGTCCGCGCCGGTCCCGCCGGCTCCCGCGACACCCGAATGCCCGTTCAGGAGGTTCCCCGGTGACCACCAGCCGGTCCTACGCCGAGTTCTTCGTCCCCGAGTCCGACGCCGTGCTGTCCGCGCGGGCCCGGGCGGCGGATCTGGGCAGCGCGCCGACCGGATCCGGCACCGCCGCCGCGCTGACCTTCCTGGCCGCGGCATTGTCCGCCCGCTCGGTGGTGGAGATCGGCACCGGTACCGGGGTGAGCGGGCTGCACCTGCTGGCCGGGATGGCCCCGGACGGGATCCTGACCACCATCGACGTCGAGGCCGAGTATCAGCGGGCGGCGAAGAAGGCGTTCATCGAGGCCGGCATCGCGCCGACCCGGACCCGGCTGATCAACGGCCGTGCCCTGGACGTGCTGCCTCGACTCACCGACGGCGCCTACGATCTGGTCTTCGTGGACGGGGCCCGGACCGAGTATCCGCAGTACGTCGCCGAGGCGCTGCGGTTGCTGCGGCCCGGCGGGATCCTGATCGTGGACGGCGCGCTGGCCGGCGACAAGGTCGCCGATCCGACGCAACGCGATGCGGACACCGTCGCCGTCCGGGACGCCGGCCGCCTGGTGCGCGACGACGAGTCCCTCACCTCCGTGCTCGTCCCGCTGGGCGACGGGCTGCTCACCGCGGTCAAGCGGGCGTGAGCGAGCGTCAGCGGGCGTGAGCGAGCGTCAGCGGGCGAACCATCGACGCAGGCGCCGGCACGCCCCGATCACCGCTGCCGCGGCCGTCGTGCTGGCGGTCGTGACCGTGGCCGGCTGCGGCCGATCCGAGGAGGAGATCCGCGCCGCGGAGTCGGCCGCCTCGGTGGCCGCGGCTTCCTCCTCGTCCGCGGCCGCCTCGTCCTCGGCGGCGGTCGCGGCCTCGTCCGCCGCGTCGGCCCGCTCGGCGGCGGCCGCGTCGTCGTCGGCTGCCGCTGCGGCGGCGTCATCGGCCTCGGCGGCGACCCGGCTGGCCGAGCAGTCCCGGTCGGCTGCCTCCGCCTCCTCGGCGGCCCGAGCCGCGGCGGACGCATCCGCCCAGGCCTCGGCCGCAGCCCAGTCCGCGGCCCAATCGGCGGCGTCGGCCGCCTCGGTGGCGGCCGCGGCGGCGGCTGCCGCCGGTGCCGAGCCCGCCGACCCGGACAGTCCCGGCGAGGAGGGCGACACCGCCCGCTGCCCGGGCTATGAGCAGTACGCGGACGAGGAACCGGTCGGCATGCGCGCGGATGCCGCCGCCGCCTGGCTGGCGGTGCGCGCGGCCGGTGAGGCGCAGGGCCTGACCATCTGCCTGGCGGACAGCAAGCGCAGCCGGTCGCAGCAACAGGACACCTACGACGACTACGTGCGCCAGTACGGCCAGGCGATGGCCGACCAGTACGTGCTGCCGCCGGAGAAGTCGGCGCACGTGCTGGGTCTGGCCGTCGACGTGCAGCCGTACGCGGCCTACACCTGGCTGGAGGGCACGGCCGGGGCGCTGTCCTTCTGCCGCATCTACGACAACGAGGCCTGGCACTTCGAGTACGACCCGGCGTACGCCGTGCACGGGTGCCCCGCCCGGCTGCCCTTCCCCGGCGCCTGAGCTCCGGACCCGGCCACACGACATCGGGCCGCTCCCCCGTGGGAAGCGGCCCGATGTCGGATCTTGATCGTCCGGTTACTTGCCGATGGTCACGCCCTTGCCGACGACGGTGATGCCGCCGGGGCTGACCGTGTACAGGTCGCTGTCCAACTCGACGTCGACGCCGACCTTCGCGCCGTCCGGCACCACGACGTTCTTGTCCAGGATGCTGTGCCGCACCACCGCGTTGCGGCCGATCCGCACGCCCGGCATGATCACCGAGCCCTCGACCCGGCTACCGGTGCCGATGCGGACGTCCTCGGACACCACCGAGCGGGTCACCGTGGCACCGGAGATGATCGTGCCGGTGCCGATCATGGAGTCCCGGGCCGTGCCGCCCTCGACGAACTTGGCCGGCGGCAGCGGCGGCGGGTAGCTCAGGATCGGCCAGTCCATGTTGTAGAGGTTGAAGATCGGCTCCAGGGACACCAGGTCCATGTGCGCATCCATGAACGCGTCCAGGGTGCCCACGTCCCGCCAGTAGCCGCGGTCCCGCTCGGTGGAGCCGGGCACCCGGTTACGGGCGAAGTCGTAGACCGCGGCACTGCCCCGGCCGACGAAATACGGGATGATGTTGCCGCCCATGTCGTGCACCGAGGCTTCGTCAGCCGCGTCGACCTTTAAAGCCTCGATCAGCGCCTGCGTGGTGAACACGTAATTGCCCATGGAGGCGTAGGACACGTCCGGATCGTCCGGAACAGCGGGCGGGTCGGCCGGCTTCTCCATGAACTCCGAGATGTGCTGCCCGTCGTCGGCGGTCTTGATGACACCGAAGGCGGTCGCCTCCTTGCGCGGCACCCGGATGCCGGCCACGGTCGCCTCGGCGCCGGTGGCGATGTGGTCATCGACCATCTGCGACGGATCCATCCGGTACACGTGGTCGGCACCGAAAACGACCAGGTAGTCCGGCCTCTCGTCGTAGACGAGGTTCAGCGACTGCAGGATCGCGTCCGCGCTGCCGGTGTACCAGCGGGGACCGAGGCGCTGCTGGGCCGGGACCGGCGTCACGTAGTTGCCGGTCATCGTGCTCATCCGCCAGGTCTGCGTGATGTGGCGGTCCAGCGAATGGGACTTGTACTGGGTGAGCACGCAGATCTTGAAATATCCCGCGTTCACCAGGTTGGACAGGACGAAGTCGACGAGGCGGAAGTTGCCGCCGAACGGCACTGCGGGTTTGGCGCGGTCGGCCGTCAACGGCCACAACCTTTTTCCTTCGCCGCCCGCCAACACGATGCCGAGAACCTTGGGCTTGGCCATGCCGCTGACCCTAGCGGCGCCGGACCGCTTCCGCTCGCGGACGCTCGATCCGCGCACACGAGCACACTCGGCGGGCGCGGGCCGGTCCGGCTGAGTAGATTTCCCGGCGTGCATACCGCCATCCTGACCCGAGAGTTCCCGCCCGATGTCTACGGCGGCGCCGGCGTCCACGTCGAGTATCTGGTCCGCGAACTGCGCAAGCTCATCGACGTCGACGTGCACTGCTTCGGCGACGACCGCCCCGGCGCGACCGGCCATCGGCCGGCTCCGGACCTGGCCGGGGCCAACGCCGCCCTGACCACCCTGTCGGTCGACCTGTCGATGGTGGCCGCGACCGGCGACGTCGAACTGCTGCACTCGCACACCTGGTACGCCAACATGGCCGGGCACATCGGCAAGTTGCTGCACGGCGTGCCGCATGTGGTGACCGCGCACTCGCTGGAGCCGCACCGGCCCTGGAAGGCCGAGCAGCTCGGTGGCGGCTATCGGCTGTCCTCCTGGGCGGAGAAGACCGCCTACGAGGCCGCCGACGCGATCGTCTCGGTGTCCAGCGGGATGCGCGAGGGCATCCTGGAGAGCTATCCGGCGCTGGACCCGGCCCGGGTGCACGTCATCCGCAACGGCATCGACACCGACATCTACGCCGAGACCGACGAGCGTTCGCTGCTGGTCGACAAGGGTGTGGACCTGGACGCGCCGATCGCCTCGTTCGTCGGCCGGATCACCCGGCAGAAGGGCGTCGGACACCTGGTGGCGGCGACCCACCACTTCGATCCGGACGTGCAGTTGTTGCTCTGCGCGGGTGCGCCGGACACCCCCGAGATCGCCGCGGAGACCGCCGAGGCGATCGCCAAGCTGCAGGCACAGCGACCCGGCGTCTTCTGGTTCGACGGCATGCTGACCCTGCCGGAGGTCAAGCAGGTGCTCTCGGCGTCCACCGTGTTCGTCTGCCCGTCGGTGTACGAGCCGCTGGGCATCGTGAACCTGGAAGCCATGGCCTGCGGCGCCGCGGTGGTCGCCAGCGACGTCGGCGGCATTCCCGAGGTGGTCAACAACGGCGAGACCGGGCTGCTGGTGCACTACGACAGCGCCCAGGGTGAGGCGTTCGAGCACGATCTGGCCACCGCGGTCAACGATCTGGTGCGCGACCCGGCACGGGCCGCGGCCTACGGGCAGGCCGGCCGGGACCGAGCGGTCGACGAGTTCTCCTGGACCGCCATCGCAGAGCAGACGGTCGACCTGTACCGGCGGGTGCTGGCCGGCTGACGGTCCGGGCGGTCCCGCTGTCCCGGGGCGTCCGGCGCGGCCATCACAACACACGCATCACAACGCGGGCACAACAAACCGCCCGGGTTTCGCGGTCCTGGTCGGACGGCGAACCCGGGCGGGTCGAGACATTCGGGTCGGCGGCTTCGCCGCCTGCTCCGGCCGGTCTACTTGACCACGGCCTTGAGCGCATCACCCAGTGCGGAAGCCTCGTCCGCGGAGATCTCCACGACCAGGCGTCCGCCACCCTCCAGCGGTACGCGCATGACGATCCCGCGGCCCTCCTTGGTCACTTCGAGAGGACCATCCCCGGTCCGGGGCTTCATGGCCGCCATGTGCGACTCCCTCCAACACTCACCAGAAATCTGCGGCCGGATCGGGCCGTGATGCCCCGCCGACCTCCCGCGCCGATTCGCGGACGGTCCATTCTCCCCCATGATGGGCTCGGCACCGAAACCAGGTCGCCGGGACCGGACGCGTGTCCGGCCACCCGGCTCGGCCGGCACTCCGGGACGGCACCGCATCGACCGAGCGAAGGGACATCGCATGACAGCGCCACAGCAGGATCCGTCCGGCCGGTCGGACGCGGCCACCCGCGACGTGCCCGTGCTGGTGGCCGACGACGGCGCGGTCCGGACGCTCACCCTGAACCGCCCGGCCGCCTTCAACTCGTTCGATCTCACCCTCAAGGGTGCCCTGCTGGCAGCCCTGGCCGAGGCCACCGTCGACGCGTCGGTGCGGGCCGTGGTGATCACCGGCGCGGGCCGGGCGTTCTGCGCCGGACAGGACCTCAAGGAGCACATGGCGCTGGTGGCCACCGGCGACGAGCGGGTGGGCACGACGGTGCGCGAGTTCTACAACCCGTTGGTCCTGGCACTGACCGGCATGCCCAAGCCGGTGATCGCGGCGGTCAACGGGGCGGCCGCCGGCGCGGGGGCCGGCCTGGCCTTCGCCTGCGATCTACGGGTGGCCGCCCGGTCCGCGACGTTCTCGATGGCGTTCGCGGGGGCCGGGCTGTCCGCGGACACCGGATCGTCCTTCCTGCTGCCGCGACTGGTCGGGCAGGGTCGGGCGTCGGCGATGATGCTGCTCGGTGAGAAGGTGGATGCCGCCGAGGCGCTGCGCATCGGGATGGTCGATCGGGTGGTCGAGGACGCCGACCTGGCCGGCGCCGTCGCCGATGTGGCCGGCCGTCTGGCCGCCGGACCGACCGCCGCCTACGGCTGGATCAAGGCGTCGCTGCGGCACGGGGCCTCGGCGGACCTGGCCTCCACCCTGGACTTCGAGGACCGCGCGCAGACCCGGTGCTTCGCCTCGGACGACCATCGCGAGGCAGTGGCGGCGTTCGTGGACAAGCGGCCTGCTCGATTCGTCGGACACTGATCCGCGACCCCTGTCGGACGGCCGCCGGACCGCCGTCGTACTGCGCTGGGCTGAGGTCGGACGGTTGTTGAACGGCGGTTGGATTACTGCCGGATTGCCGTAGCCTTGACGGGTGGGTCCGATGGGTGAACTGGGTGCACTGTTCAACCCCGGCATGCGTCATGAACTCGAGGAACGCCGGTCCCGGGCCGAGCGCCGCGAAGAGGAAGGCAACGCCCGCGACGGCGACCTGCGGATCGACCTGGACTCCGGGGTTGCCGTGATCAACGCCCAGGACGAGGACGACGCGCACGAGAACGACACCGGCGATACCGTCCGGAACGGCCCGGGTCAGCCGCGAGCGGGCGGGCCGCAGGTCGACGGGGCGCAGGCCGGCGGGGCGCAGGCCGGCGCCGCGGAGCAGGCGGCGGACGAGCGACTCGACGACGAGCAGGCCCCGGCACCGGTGCGCCCCAGGGGCAAGCGGGCGATGAGCGCGTCGAGGCGATAGCACCGAGACGATCCGGACGGGTCCGCCGTCGCGATCGTCCGGGCGCTTTCCGCTGTCGTTCGCCGTGTCCGGTTGGCCGGTGGGTGCGTGGGTCGGCCGCCTTCGGGCCAGTTTCGCCGCCTCCCGGCTAGGTTTGGCTGTCCGCCGTCGGTTTCGCGCCGATCAGCCGCGGCCCGCCCGCCAGCAACCGACGAGATGGTCGTCGACCATCCCGGTGGCCTGCATCAGGGCGTACGCGGTCGTCGGTCCGACGAACCGGAATCCGCGACGTTTGAGCTCTTTCGCCATCGCGGTCGACTCCGGAGTGACCGCCACGATGTCCGCCATCGCGGCCGGCCGGGGGCGACGGCCGGCGGACGGGGCGAAGGACCACAAAAGGGCGTCCAGCCCCACGTCGAGATCCATGGCCGCCCGGGCGTTGTGGATCGAGGCCTCGATCTTGGCCCGGTTGCGCACGATGGTGGCATCGGTCAGCAGCCGTTGGACGTCCGCATCGCCGAAGCCGGCCACCCGTTCGATCCGGAAGTCGTCGAACGCCCGGCGGAACGACGGCCGCTTGCGCAGGATCGTCAACCAGCTCAGCCCGGACTGGAAGGCTTCCAAGCACAGTCGCTCGAACAGGGCGTCGTCGCCGTGCAGCGGCACCGCCCACTCACCGTCGTGGTAGCCGATGTACTCCGGCGCGCTCGCACCCCACCAGCAGCGGGCCCGCCCCTGATCGTCGACGGACAGTCCAGAACTCCGCGCGTCCAGGGTGACGTCGCCGGTCATCTGCGCACCTCCCGGCCCGCCGCGGCCGGCAGCGCACCGGTTCCCAGGTCGCGGGCGAGCCGGCGCAGGCACGCCTGCAGCGCCGCGGCGGCGATCGGTCGCGCGGCCAGGAATCCCAGCCGACCCAGAACGCCGAACGGCGGCGTCAATTCGTTGATCCAACTGGCCCGGCAGCCGCCCACGATCGGCTCCACCAGCATGGTGCCCACGCCGCGCAGCAGGCCACCGTCCTTGGCGACCTCCCAGCGGCGCGGCGGGTCGTAGACGGTGACCTGCATGGTGTCCAGCAGACCGAGGCCGCCGATGCCGGTGAACGCGGCTACCCGGGAGCCGACCTGCGGCACCGGAACCGTGGACTGGACCGCGTACAGCCGGGTGGCGATCATCCACCGCTCCTGCGCACCCAGGTCGACCATCGCCGCGAAGGCCTGCTCCGGTGCGACTCCCGGCAGGTCGACGGATGCCCGCACCACGGCGGTCATCGGAGACCGCCGGTGTCCGCCGGCGATGTCGCCCGGACCGCGGCCATCGAGACGGCGGCAACGGCCGCGGCGACCGGGACGGCGATGGGGATCGGCACCCCGGTCATTCGTGGTCGCCGCGGGTCGGGGACGGGCCGGCCGACTCGGACGGCTCGGCCGTGCCGGCCGGCGGCGCGCCGGCGGCGCTGCGTCGCCGGGCCAGGTCGTCCCGAGGACCGTGCTCGTTCGGCAGTCCGCCGTGCGCCGGTAATTCGCTCTCCGTCGGCGGGCCGTACTCGTTCGGCGGACCGGGCTCGCTCGGCGGGCCGGGCTCGCCCAGCGGACCGGGCTCGCTCAGCGCTGCCGCCGTGGCCGACCCGACCGACACCGGTTCGCGGTCCGCGAGCCGCGCCCGCAACACGTCCAGCTCGGTCGCCATCCGCTCCAGGGCCCAATCCACGTCGCTCATCCGATAGCCGCGCAACGCCATGGCGAACCGGACGGTCCGCACGTCCTGTCCGGTTATGCCCGTGTCCGGCAGCTCGGTCGGCGACGTGCGCGCCGGCAACGCGGCCAACTGCTCGCCGCGGCCGAACACGAACACCGCCAGCGCGAACACGACCCCGCCGATCACCGCGGCGATCACCAGGTACTGCAGCACCGTGGTCATGGGGCCGACCCGTCGAACGGCCTGGCAGACGCGCCCGCCCGGCGGGGGCGCCCGGGACCGGGCCGATGGTTCATCAGCCGACGTTCACTCACCCGACGATCGTGCCACGAGCCACCGACAGTGCCTCTGCGCGCAGATGTGCTCACCCGCACTTCCCGGATTGCCGCAAGCTCGGCCACCCGGACGCGGCGGCAGCACCTGCACCGATGACTCGCTCGGCAAGCCTCGCCTGCCTCCGCCTTCCCGGATTGCCTCGCAAGCTCGGCCACCCGGACGCGGCGGCGGCACCTGCGCCGATGATTCGCTCGGCAAGCCTCGCCTGCCTCCGCCTTCCCGGATTGCCTCGCAAGCTCGGC
>CAZCEH010000031.1:30259-55213 GCA_964497705.1 uncultured Actinomycetes bacterium
CACCCGAACGCAGCGGCGGCACCTGCGCCGATGATTCGCTCGGCAAGCCTCGCTCATACCAAACCTCGGCGGGGCGCCGCCGGTGCCCGGGTGCCCGCGATGGCCGCGGCCATGTCCACCACCCGGCGGGTCTGCCGCACGTGGTGGACGCGGACCACCGCCGCACCGAGCCACGCCGCGATCGCCGTCGCCGCCAGCGTGCCCTCGAGGCGCTCGTCGACCGGCAGGTCCAGGGTCTCGCCCACGAAGTCCTTGTTCGACAGGGCCATCAGCACCGGCCAGCCGGTGGCCACCAACTCGCCGGTCCGGTGCACGAGTTCCAGGCTGTGCCAGGTGTTCTTGCCGAAGTCGTGGGTCGGGTCAATCAGCACGCCCGGCCTCGGGACGCCGAGTGCCACCATCCGCCGCGCCGCCGTGACGGTCTGCTCGATCACCGCAGCGACCACGTCCGGATAGCTCACCCGGTACGGGTTCGTGCGGGGCGCCGCACCCCCGGTGTGCGAGCAGACGATGCCTGCTCCGAACCGGGCGGCCACCTCACCCAGTTCCGGATCCGCCCCGGCCCAGGTGTCGTTGATCAGGTCGGCACCGGCCTCGCACGCGGACACAGCCACCCCCGACCGCCAGGTGTCGACGCTGATCGGCAGGTCGGGAAAGCGGGCCCGGACCCGGGACACGAACGGGACCACCCGACGGATCTCCTCCGCCTCGGTGACCTCGGGCCCGACGCCGGCCTTCACGCCGCCGATGTCGACCAGGTCCGCGCCCTCGTCCACCGCCCGGCTCACCGCATCCATCGCCGCCGCCTCGCCGAAGGTCGCGCCGGCGTCGAAGAACGAGTCGGGCGTGCGGTTCACGATCGCCATCACCGCGGCCCGGTCCGCCGGCAGCGGGCGCCCACGGAGAACCACAGGTGGATGGCGGCCGTTCGTGCGCGTGCGGGCGGCGTTCATGGCTGCGCCGCCGGCTCGAGGGTGTTGGCGGCGATCAGCCGGGCGATTCCGGCCGCGTCGAGCAGGTCGGCCGGCGCCCTGGTGACACCCGACCGGACGTAGTGGAACGCCGCCCGCACCCGAGCCAGTGGCAGGCCTCGCAGCTCGGCGATCGCCAGCCGGTAGCAGGCGAGCTGGACAGCTGCCGCGTCCTCCCGCAGAGGGGCACGGCCGGTCTTCCAGTCCACGACGGTGACGCCCCCGTCGCCGTCGGCGAAGATGGCGTCCACGCGTCCACGCACACCCAGGCCGGCGATCCGGGTGGCGAACGGGACTTCGACCTCCACCGGTATCCGGTCCGCCCAGGGTGAGCTGAGGAAATCCCGCTTGAGCTCCTCCACCTCGGGGTCCAGGTCCAGCCATTCGTCTCCGGCGCCGGGCAGGTCGCGCAGGGTGAGCAAGGCGTCTCCGCGGAATCGGTGCTCGAGCCAGCTGTGGAAGTCGCTGCCCCGGCGCAGTCGACCGGACGGCTCGGCCGGCACCGGCCGGTTCAGCCGGCGGGCGAGTTCGGCCGGGTCGTCGGCCAGTTCGACCAGGGAGGTCACCGAGATCGTGCCGGGCAGTTCGACGTCCCGGATGCCGTGCGCACGCGAAGACCGCTCGGCCAGCAGGGTGGTCACGTCGGCCGCCCAGCCGAACGGATCGTCGGCCTCGTCCGCGGTCGGCACCCCGTCGGGCTCGATCGGCTCGTCGTGATCGGCCAGACCCGCCAGCGCACGCATGACCCGCTCGGCACCCGCCGCGACCGCGGGCCGCCGCTGCCCCAGCGGATCGACCGGCCACACCGCCGTCCGCGGGGCCGCCATCGCGGCATCCTCCGGGTCCGGCGGCTCGGCCCAATGCTCGGGTTCGGCGAAACCCGGGGCCAGGTCGGCACACTCGATCAGGAACTCGCTGGGACCGGCTGGTTTGGCGGTGCCGGGTCCCCAGTGGTGACCCGAGAACAGCAAGGTCCGCTCCGCCCGGGTGACCGCGACGTAGAGCAGCCGCCGTTCCTCGGTCAACCGGAGCGCGGCGAACTCGGCGGCGTGCGCGGCCAGCGCGTCCGCCAGGTCCTTCTGGGTGCCGTCGGCGGGCAGGTCCAGCCACGGCAGGTCGTCACGATCGCCTCGGAGCTGCGGCGGGAGCTGGGCCGGATCGCCCAGCCAGGTGCTGCCGCGGGTGATCGGGAAGACGCCGTCGGTCAGATGCGGCACGGCCACGATCTCCCATTCCAGGCCCTTGGCCGCATGCACGGTCAGCACCTGGACCCGGCCCGACGGCTGGGGCACCTCCCCGGGTGTCAGTCCGTCCTCACGCTCGGCCGCGGCGTCCAGGTATTCCAGCAGCTGCGCGGGACCCGCACCGGTCGCCGCCACGTCGGCGACCACGTCGGCGAACGCGTCCAGGTGGGCGCGCCCGGCGCTGCCGCTGACCAGCGTCTCCACGTCGAGCAGACAGGCCCGTTCCAGATCGGCGATCAGATCGGGCAGCGGTTGGTTCAGCCGGCCGCGCAACCGGGCCAGATGGGCGGCGAAGCGCACCAGCCGCCGGTGACCCTCCGGCGAGAAGGCGTCGGCCGGCCCGAGATCGGCGGCCGCGTCGACCAACGACCAGGTGTCGATGTCCTCGACCGGCAGGGCCGCGGTCACCGCCGACCGGACCGCGGTCGCGGCGTCATCGGTGTCGGTGTCGGTGGCGTTGTCGTGACCCGGTCCGCCGGCCCGACGCTCGCCCGGCGCTCGGACCGGACCGGCCAGTTCTCGGGCGCGCCGGGCCAGCGCCTCCAGGTCCGAGGCGCCCAGTTGCCAGCGGGCGCCGGTCAACAGCCGCATGGCCGCCGGGCCGGCGGCCGGGTCGACGAGCACCCGGAGCGTGGCGACGAGGTCGGCCACCTCCGGCTCGTCGAGCAGCCCGCCCAGGCCCACCACCTCGACCGGCAGCCCGGCCGCGCGCAGCGCGTCGGCGATGTCGGCCATGTCACTGCGACGGCGGACCAGCACCGCGGTGGTCGGCGGCACGGATCCCGCGGCCGGCTCCGAGCCGTCCATCGCCTCGCGCCAGTAGCCCGCGAGGGTTTGCGCCAACCAGGCGTTCTCCTGGGCCGCGGTACCGAACAGCCCGTACCTGATCCGCCCGGGTGGTGCGTCCAGGGTCGGCCGGAGCTCGCCGACCGGGACCGTCCGCCCGTGCCGGCGGACCGGGCCGGACACCCCGTTCGCCAGTGCCAACACCGCGGCCGGGTTGCGAAAGCTGGTCAGCAACGACCGCACGCCCGACGGCCGCCCGGCACCCTCTGGGAAGTCGGTGACGAACCGCGGCAGGTTGGAGGCCGATGCCCCGCGCCAGGAGTAGATCGACTGGACCGGATCGCCGACCGCGGTGACCGGATGCCCCGGCCCGAGGTTGCTCGGCTGGTGGTGACCGGCGCTCGGCCCGTCACCGACGACCGTCCGCTCACCGGCGCTCGCCCGGTCACCGAACAGGCAGCGCAGGATCACCCGCTGGGCATGTCCGGTGTCCTGGTACTCGTCGAGCAGCACCACCCGGTAGCGGTCCCGCATCGTGACCGCGATCCGCGGATGGTCGCGGACCAGCGACGCGGCGATCTGCATCTGGTCGGCGAAGTCGACCACGCCCTGCTCACGCTTGGCCCGCACGTAGGCCTGGACCAGCGGCAGGATCCACTGGCGGTCCTGCAGCCGCTTGACGTGACCGGCCAGGCCACTGTGCAGGGCGGCCCGCTGCCGGGGGCCGGGCGGCGCGGACCGCAGCCGGTCCAGGACGGTCGCGAGCTCGTCGGACAGCAGACCGACGTCGGTGAGGTGGTCGGCCAGGGCCGAGGAGATGGCCAACAGCCGCTCGGTCACCTGGTCCGGGCCCAGGTCGGTCCGCAGATCCCCGTCCCAACGGCCCACCACCCGCCTGGCCAGTTGCCAGGCACCGGTCGGAGTGAGCACCCGCGCGGCCGGTTCGATCCCCGCCAACGGGCCGAAGTCCGCGATGATGCGGCCACCGAACGCGTGGTAGGTGCCCACATCCGGCTCGCCGGTGAGGATAGCGAGGGCGTCGCCGGCGGTGGGCGACGAACCGCCCATCGCGGCAAGCAGCGCCAGCCGCCGGCGGATCCGTTGCGCGAGCGCCGCCGCGGCCTTGCGGGTGAAGGTCAGGCCGAGCACCTGATCCGGCCGCACTTGACCGGTGGCCACCAGGTACACCACCCGGGAGGCCATGGTCTCGGTCTTTCCGGAGCCGGCGCCGGCGATCACCAGGCCCGGCTCCAGTGGTGCCTCGATGACCGCGGCCTGTTCGTCGGTCGGCGCGGGCAGGCCGAGCTCGGCGGCCAAGGCGGCCGCGCTGGTCATCGGGTCACCTGCCGACCCGACGGTTGCAGGGGGCAACTGGACCGCACCGGGCACCGCTCGCAGGACCGGTTCTCCAGGGCGACGCTGGTCGGTGCGGCCAGCCATTCCGCCGCCTGTCGGAGCAGCTGGATCCAGGCCCGCGCGTCGGCGTCGTCCAGCGCCGGCTGTTGGCGGACCGTCGGCGTGCCCGAGCGCAGATAGACCAGTTCGGCGCCGGCGGGCCCGGCCTCGTCGGTCGCGCCGTCCGCCGGCTCGGCCGACTCGTCGATCAGTGCCCGGCCGGCACCCAACCGGAGGGCCAGCTGATACACCGCCAACTGGGCGTTCTGCTCGACCGCCGCCCGCGACGGCACGGTGGCTCCGGTCTTGAAGTCCACGATGATCAGGCCACCGTCCGGCGCGCGATCGATCCGGTCCGCCCGCCCGTTCAGTGCGATCGGCCGGCCGCCCGCGGTGTGCGCATCGTTGTCCGCCGGTTCCGGGTCGTCGGCAGGTTCCCGGTCATCGGCAGGTTCCCGGTCATCGCGCGCGGAGGCGCCGCGCGGCAGCCAGGCCGACAGCTGCGCCTCGGTCGCCACTGGGCGCCGGTCCGCCGGCAGGTCCGCCAGCCAGGCCTGCGCGGCGGTAAGCATGGCTTCCAGCGCACGCCGCGTCCGGGCCACCAGCCACCGCGGCAAGTTGGTCTGCCGCGCCAGGTAACGCTCCATCTCGGCGACCAGGTCGGCCTGCGAGACCCCCCGGGCCAGCCCGTCCACCAGCGCGTGCATCACGATGCCCTCGATCTGCTGCTGGCTGGTGGCCGAACGGGCACCGCGCCGTTCGAGGACCGCACGCAGCGGGCACCGGGTGATCGATTCCACCGCCGACGGCGACAGGCTGATCGGTACGCCCGGGCCGACCGGCGGCGCCGAGGTGGACGGTCCGGACAACCCGTACCAGTCGCGGGGATGCGCGCCGTCCACGCCGGCCGCGGCCAACCGGGCCAGCTGCCGGGCGGCCAGCTCCGCGGTGCGTTCCGGGACGGCCGGGTCGGTCACCGTCCGGCGCAGGTCCGCGACCAGCTGGGACAGCTGCAGGCCGCGCCGCGGGGCGCCGTCGCGCTGAACCGGCCACCCGTGTGCGAGCTCGGACGTGCCGGCGAGTTCGGTCAGGAACCGGCTCGGCACCGTGTCCTGATCGGACACCGAGGTGGCCACCAGCCGCCGGCGCGCCCGGGTCGCCGCCACGTAGAACAGCCGGCGCTCTTCCGAGAGCGAATCACCGGTCCGGTGAGCGCCGGCGCCGATCCCCTCGTCGGCGTCGAGGAGCTCCGCCAGACCCAGCAGATCCTGCGGTCGCCGGAGCACCGGCCAACGGCCCTCGCTCACGCCCGCCAGGCAGACCACGTCCCATTCCAGACCCTTCGCCGCATGCGCGGACAGCAACGCCACCGCGGGCGCGGACCGGGCCGGGCCGGCCGGCGAGCCCGGGATGAACCGCTGGTCCGCGGACTCCGCCAGGAACGCCCGGATCCCCGCGTACGGCAATCGATCGACCAGCTCGCGAGCGGCGTCGAACAGGCTCAGCACCGCATCCAGGCTTCGGTCGGCCCGCTGCCCGGCCCGGCCGCCGCGCAGGCTCGCCGCGACCAGATGGTCCGCCTGGCCCAGGCGGTGCCACACCTGCCACAACACCTTCCGCGGGTCCGGGTCGTCGGCGGCCGAGCGCACCGCCGCCAGCAGGGACCGGGCCGCCAGCACAGGTTCCCGCAGGTCGTCGGGTAGGTCGTCGGGCAGCGGCGCACCGAGCAGCGCCGCGGCCACCAGATCGGCGGTCGGGCCCGCGGTGGCCGGATGCGCCGCCCGCAACCGGCGGCGCAGTCGGCGCACGCCGTCGCCGTCCATGCCGATGCCGGGCGCGGTCATCAGGTCCAGCGCCCGCTCGCCGGTCAGCCGAGCGGGATCCAGGCCGCACCGGACGATCGCCAGGATCGCCCGCACCATGGGGTCGTCCGCCGCCGGATCGACACCCGAGACCGCGCACGGCACACCCGCCGCGGCCAACGCGCGGCGGACGGCCGGCAGGTCGCCGGCCGGTGACCGCACCAACACGGCCATCCGGGCCCACGGGATGCCCTCCCGCAGGTGGGCGCGGCGAAGCTCGTCGGCCAGGAACGCGGCCTCGCTCGCCGCGGTCGGGAAGGTCCGTACCACCACCTCGCCGTCCGGATGCTGCTCGGTCGGCCGCTGATCCGGTGCCGCGATCGCCAGGTCCTCCGGTACGGCCGGCACGTCCCATGGTGCGGCCACCGGATCGGATGCCGGGGCCTGTGGGTCCGGTGGCGCGGTTTGCAGGTCACGGTGCGGCCAGGCGCCCGGCAGGCGTGCGGCGACCTGCCGGGTGGCCGCCACCAAGGCCGCCGGCAGACGGTGCGAGACGGTCAGCGACACGGTGGCGTCGACCCGGACGTCCCGTAGCGCGCCCGGTTGCGAGCCGCGGAAGGCGTAGATCGCCTGGTCGGGGTCCCCGACGACGATCAGCTCGTCCGCCCCGGAGGCCAGCCGGTCGATCAGCCTGGCCTGGGCCGGGTCGACGTCCTGGTACTCGTCGACGAACAATCGGCGGACCCGCGACTGCTCCTGTGCCAGCACCCGGTCGTCGGCCAGCAGGGCGAGCGCCGCCCTGGTCAGCTCGGCCTGGTCCAGCGCCGGACCGAGCCCGGCGGTGCCCTGCCGCAGGTCTGCGACGTCCTGGTACTCGCGCGCGAACCGCGCCGCCGCCTGCCACTCCGGCCGCCCTCGGCGCCGGCCCAGGTCGGCCAGCCGGCCCGGCGTGATGCCCCGTTCGGCGGTGCGCAGCAACAGCTCACGCAGGTCGGCCGCGAAGGTCGGCGAACCAAGGGCCGGGTGCAACGCGGCCGGCCAGGGCGCCCCGCCGGCCTCCAGATGACCGGCCAGCAACTCGCGGACGACGTGGTCGGACTCCCCCGCGGCGAGCAGCCGAGGCACCGACTCGCCGGCTTGCGCGGCTTGCCGGCGCAGCACGGCGAAGGCATACCCGTGCAGGGTCCGCACGATCGGCTCGCGGGTGGTCACCCCGAGCCGGCGGGTGATCCGTGAGGTCAGCTCGGCAGCGGCCCGCCGGGAGAAGGTCAACACCAGGATCTGCTCCGGCGGCACGCCACGATCGGTGATCCGCCGCGCGACCGCCTCCACGAGGGTCGCCGTCTTGCCGGTGCCCGGGCCGGCGAGCACCCGTAGCCGGCGACCGGTGTGCTCGATGACGCTGCGCTGTTGCGGCGTGGGGCGCACGACGGCCGGCGCGCCGGGCCGCCGGAGCCGGACGAGGCCCGCCGCCGCGGCCGCGACGGCCGACCCGGCCGGCGCGGCGAGCAACTGACTGGAGGTCATGTCCCGATCCCATCACGAGGCACCGACAACGCCCGTCCGCGACATGGATCGGGTCGCCGGTGACGGATCGCGTGGCCGGTTGAGGTGGCGGGAGACACTGACGGGATGGACATGGAGCTGGCCGGACGGATGCTCGACGTGGTGGCGACGATTCCGCCCGGCCGGGTGAGCACCTACGGAGACGTCGCCGCCCGCGCCGGCAGCCGCTCCCCCCGGCTGGCCGGCTTCGTGCTGTCCAACCTGGCCGACGAGCACACGCCCTGGCACCGGGTGCTGCGCAGCGACGGCACGCCGGCCCCGCACCTGGCCGACGAGCAGCTGGCCCGGCTGCGGGCCGAGGGCGTCCTGGCCACTGGTGGTCGGGTGGATCTGCGCAGGTATCGCTGGCGAGATGATCGCCGACGGCCGACCGGAGACTGACCCCGCGACTTTGTCCCCATGCCCGGATTCGTCCACAACCCGCCGGTACGGGATGGCCGGGCGGGCGACATCCGGCCAGGGTGGGCCGGCATGGACGACATTCGCGAGGAACCCCGGATCAGGCTCAACGGCCCGAGCGGGCTGGTGGCCGCGGTCCCGAGCAGCCTCGGCTTCCACCCGACCAACAGCCTGGTCCTGATGTGCTTCTCCGGCGACCGACACGCGCTCGGCCCGGTGGCCAGGGTGGATCTCCCGCGTGGTCGGGATCGGCCGCTGGCCCGCCAGCTCACCGCAACGGCGCTGTGTCATGCGGACGATGTCGCGGTGGTCTGCTATCCGCGCACGCGACGCCGGCCGCCGGTGTTGGACCAGCTGCTGGGTGATCTGGACGCGGTCGGCGTCGGTCTGCTCGCCGCGCTGGTCGTGCATGCCGGCCGTGTCTGGTCCGCTCGACACGCCCGGACCCTGCGGCTGGCCGACAGTATGCCCGTGCCCGACCGGGACGACCCGGACATGGCCACGTTGGCGGCGGCCAACGCCCTGTCCGGCCGAGCGGTGCTGGCCGACCGGGAACAGCTCCGTGCGTCGATCGCCGGTCCGCGCGGCCACCGCCGGGCCCTGGCCGAGCAGGCCGTCGACGCGATCGCCCGCGGCGGCGGCTCGGTGCCGCCGTCCGACCTCGGCCGGCACCCGCAGGCCGACCACGGGCCGATGGCGCAGGATCCGATGGCGCACGATCCGGGGTCGCCGGCCGGGATCGTCCCGCTGCCCGATTCGGTGGACCGGCTGATCGACCGCGCACTTGCGCAGGCCCTCGCGTCCGGCACGGTCGATGTGCGGCTGGCCGCGGACCTGGCGGTGGCCTGCCTGGATCGGGACATCCGGGACGCGGTCCTCCTGCGCGGCCTTCTGGAGCTGGACCGGTCGTGGCTGTCGATGTTGATCTCCTGTTCGACCTGGACGCCCGACGCGCTGGCGGCGGGCATCTGCGCGGTGCTGGCCACGATCGCCTACCGGCACGGGGACGGTGCGCTGGCCCAGGTTTCGCTGGACCGTTGCCTGCGGGCCGAGCCCACCAACTCGCTGGCCCACCTGCTCGTGTCCGCCATCTCCGCCGGGATGCCGCCGTCCGTCCTGGACGGACTGCTGGCACCTCCGGACGAATGGTGGCGCGATCAGCGAGAACCGGACACCGGCGATGACAGCGCCGTCGCCTGACCGGCCGCCGGCACCGCGCCCGCCGGCACCGCCGCCGTACCGCGCCGCACGGGCCGGATGGCGCCGCCTGCGGCACTCAGCGCAGGAATCGGTCCACCCGTTCGGCGGTCGAGAGCATGACGACCAGGTCGTTCGCGGCGGTGCGCGGGTGGGCCAGGCTCACCGCCAGGCGAAACAGCAGGGCTCGGCGCACCAGTTGGGGCCAGTCCGGACCGTCGGCCCAGTCGTCGAGCAGTTCGATCGGCGCGTCGCCCCAGGCCACCGCGTCGACGGCGAGCGCGCCGATGGCCCACCCCACCGGCCGCCAGTAGGGGGCGATGTCGGTGACCGCGGGTGCCGCGTCGCCGGCGAACAGCACGGTGCCGAACAGGTCGCCGTGCACGACCTGACTCGGCGCCGTGACCGGACGGCGGGTGGCCGCCAATTGGTGGTACACGGTCGCCCCATGCCCGTGCCCGAGGCGTCCTTCGGTATCCAGCACCTCACCCCAGGCCAGCCGGTCCGCCCAGCTGACCAAGCCCGACCGCTCGCGCAGAAAGCGTGGCTCGGGCACGTCGGCGACCGCCTCGTGCACGGCCTGCCCGGCGCGTCGCACCTCGTCGAAGCGTGGCGCCGGCGCACCCGCCACGAAACGGTGTGCCGTCCATCCGGAAACCACCCACCGGCCGTCGGTCGACCGGATGGGCCGGGCGACCCGCACGTCCCGGACCGGCCGCTGCTCGAAAACGGTGGCCAGCCAGCTCGCCTCGACCGGGTCGTGCACCGGTTTGATCACCGTGTTGCCGGCCCGCCAACTCCGGCCCCGCCCCCCGGGCAACCGCTCCAGATCGGCCACCGACGCGTTGAACGCGGTCAGCACATGGTCGGGCGGGCAACCGGATCCGGCCGGCAGCACCTCGTCCAGCGGGCGACGTCGGTCATCGGCGGCCTGCGCGACACGTCCGGACAGGCGCCCATCCGGTCCAGCGGTCACCAGGTGACGGTACCGGGCGGCTGGCGCAATTCACCGCATCGCGCGCCGACCGACCGGCCTGCGCGGCCGCCGGACTCGGCATCGTCGCCGACGGACTCAGAAAGGCCGACGGACTCAGTAAGTGGGCAGGCTCGGGTCGACCTGCTTGACCCAGGCCAGCACCCCGCCGCCGACGTGCACCGCGTCACCGAACCCGGCCTTGTGCAGCACCGCCAGCGCCTCCGCCGATCGCGCGCCGGACTTGCAGTGCAGGATCAACGGCTTGTCGATCGGCAGCGAGGACAGCGCTTCGCCGGAGATGATGTCGCCCTTGGGAATGAGCACCGAGCCCGGAATCGACACGATCTCGTACTCGTTCTGTTCCCGCACGTCGACCAGCACGAACTCCTCGCCGGCGTCCATCTTCGCCTTCAGGTCACGCGCGGAGATGGTGTGGTTGCTGGCGGCCTCCGCGGCTTCGTCGGACAAGGTGCCGCAGAAGGCGTCGTAGTCGATGAGCCCGGTGATCGGCTCGCCGGCCGGGTCCTTGCGGATCCGGACCGTCCGATAGGTCATCTCCAGCGCGTCGTACACCATCAGCCGGCCCAGCAGCGGCTCGCCGATCCCGGTGATCAGCTTGATCGCCTCGGTGACCATGATCGAACCGATGGAGGCGCACAGCACCCCCAGCACCCCGCCCTCGGCGCAGGACGGCACCATGCCCGGCGGTGGCGGCTCGGGGTACAGGTCGCGATACTGCGGGCCGTACTCGGCCCAGAACACGCTGACCTGACCTTCGAACCGGAAGATCGACCCCCATACGTACGGCTTGCCCAGCAGCACGCACGCGTCATTGACCAGGTAGCGGGTGGCGAAGTTGTCGGTGCCGTCCAGCACGAGGTCGTACGGCTCGAAGATCTCCAGGGCATTGCCCGAGTCGAGCCGTTCGGTGTGCAGGTTCACCATGACGTACGGGTTGATCTCGGCGATCGACTCGGCGGCGGACACCGCCTTGGACTTCCCGATATCGGACTGCCCATGAATCACCTGGCGCTGCAGGTTGGACTCGTCCACGGTGTCGAAGTCCAGGATACCGAGGGTGCCCACACCGGCGGCGGCCAGATACAGCAGGGCGGGCGAACCCAGCCCACCCGCGCCGACCACCAGCACCTTCGCGTTCTTCAGCCGCTTCTGGCCGACCATCCCCACCTCCGGGATGATCAGGTGGCGCGAATACCGCTCCACCTCGGCCTTGGTCAACGACTCTGCTGGCTCCACCAGCGGCGGCACTGTCACGTTTTCTTCTCCTTGTGCACGGACCACTCCTCTGCCCTCTCAGCAACCGCGAACGGCCGCCAGATCTTCCCACCGCTTCGCCTCATGCCGCGCAACTCACCACGGCGCACCTACGGAACAACCAGGCCCGGCCTCACGCCCACCCCGCCACCCGCGGAACATCCACCGGCCCCAGGCAAACCGAAGTTCCGCGGCCGGAGGTGGCCGGCCGGTCAGCCGGCGGGCGACGGGGGCTGGGCGGCCGGCGGGACCGCGGTCACGGTCGGGAACGGGTACGGATTGGCCACGCAGACGTTGCCGTCGGCCGGAATGGTCTGCGGATCCAGGACCGCCAGATCGTTGTCCGACGTGCTCCAGGACTGCTGCATCATGACCGGCGCGGGGGCGCCGTTGGCCGGGCAGGGCTGATGCCGATTGCCCAGGGCGTGCCCGACCTCATGATTCACGGCGTACGCCCGGTACGCGTCCAGGTCGCCGTCGTAGGACATCGCGCCGCGGGTCCAGCGCGCGTCGTTGATCAGCACCCGGCCCATCCACCCGTTGAAACACGAGGCCTCGAGCGGGATGTCCCACCCGCAGTTGTCCGGCGAGCGGATGGCCATCTGGCTGGTCAGCGAGATCCGGATGTCGGGGTCGCCGTTGTCGATTCTGGTGAAGCTGACCTGGCCGTCACCGATCCAGGACCGCGGGTCGGCCAGGGTCGCGTCGACGGTCTGCGCGAACTGCTGGTCGAGTTCGGCGGGCAGGCCGTCCTCGACCTCGACCGTGTAGGTCAGGGCTCGCGATCCGGTGCCCACGGTGGGCGACGTGCCCGGCACCACATGCCACGCCCCGCTGCCGGCCGCCGTGAAGGGCGGGCCGTCCGGCAACGCACCGGCGGCGATCGTGCCGGCGATCTGGCCCTCCGCATCCAGATCGGTCGGATCCGGCGACACGGTGAGCGACCCGGACGTGCCGGACGCGGTGGTGGTCGCCCGGTTGATCGATCCGGTGGCGGCACCGTTCGAGGTCGTGCCGGCGTCGGCCACGTTCTGCGCTTCGGATGCGGGCGGGGCGGACTCACCCCCGACCTGGATCACGACGAGCAGCGTCAGGACGGCCAGCACCGAGATCGAGATCAGCCGCCAGGGGCTACGACCCACCCGCCCGGTCTGTGACGTACGCGACGGCCGGCCGGACCGCGGCCGAGCGGCTGCGGCGCGGCTGCCGGCCGGTCCCCGCCCGGACCGGTCGCCGCTGGTCGCCCGGCTACGGCTGCCTCTACTGTCGCGGCCGTCACGGCTGTCTTGTCCAGGGGAGACCGCACCCGCCGGCTCGGTCGACCGTCGAGCGGTCGTTCGGGACCCGCCGGATCGCCCGTCGGGCCCGTCCCGGGAATACCGCCCCGGGCTCGTGTCGGCCGGTCGGTAGCGCCGACTCCCCGGGCCACCCCGCACCGAGCGGGACGAGGCGCCGCCGGGAGTTCCGTCCGTCGGAACAGGCCCACGGCCGGGCGAAGGGCGAGGACGAGGCCGCCGGGGTGCTTCGGCGTGGATCGAGGGCGAATCGTGCTCGTCCCAGAGCGACGACTTCGACAGTGACGATCCCGGATGCGACGACCCCGGGTGCGACGACCCCGAGTGCGACTCCGAGCGCCCCGACTCGGGCGGTGACGAGTCCCACGGCGCCGACTCCGGGATCCACGAGTTCCACCGCGACGACGACCGGCCCGACGACTGATGCGGATCCCGCTCGCGCCGCCGCGCCTGGTCGGCCGCGGAACTCCCGTCCGATGTCCCGTATCCGTCGCCGGAGCCGGGCCGGCGGGGACGATCGGATTCCCACGTCACGTTATGAGGTTGCCATAGGGCTCGGGGCCGGCCGTGGCGGCGCGCCCGGGGTGATCACGACCGGGCGCGCCGGCCGCTCCCCGCGATCCGGGCCCACCACCGGGTTCTCGACGGCCGGGTTCTCGACGCCCGGGTTCCCGGCGGCCTGGTTCTCGACCGCCCGATTCTCGACCGCCCGATTCTCGGCGTCGCGCCAGAGGGCCGCCACCGCCCGGGCGGTCGATTCCGGCTCCTCCAACTGCGGCACGTGCCCGCAACCGGCCAGCACTAGCAGTCGCGACCGTGGGTAGGCGGCCGCCACGCGCCTGGACAACCGCACGTCCACCAACCGATCTCGAGTGCCCCAGACCACCAAGGTGGGCACCCGCACGCGTCCGGCCACGGCCCCGAAGGACTGGTGACCGCGCCGCAGGTACCAGCTCATCAGGCCCCGTAGCGTGCCGACGGTCGCCTCGTACGCCCAGGGCAGGTCGGCGCGCCACGCGTGCTCGCGAGCGGCCAGCGCATAGTCCCGGTCGGTGATCACCTCCGGCCGACCGAAGCACAGTTCGCCGGTCCCGCGGGCGCGCAGCATCGGCGGGATCGAACGGAGCCGGCGATAGGCCGGGCCGGCGGTCCCGGGCACCAGTAGCAGGCCCAGCCTCGGATCGGCCCCTCGGTCGGTGGTCAGCCGCAGGTCGGGTGCGGCCGGGGCGAGCACGGTCAACGAGCGCACCAGGTGCGGCCACCGCGCGGCCACCAGGGTCGTCACCACCCCGCCATAGGAGTTGCCCACCAGGTGAACAGGACCGTCGGCGACCTGCTCGATGGTGCGGGCCACCACCCGGGCGTCGACGGCCGGTGCGTACCGACCACCGGGCGGCGGGTCTGATCGACCGCTCCCCGGCAGGTCCGGGCTGTAGCCGGTCGCCCGCGGCGCCAGCGCGGCCGCCAACCTGGTCCAGTCCGTCGACGAACCGCCGAGCCCGTGCACGTACCAGGCCGGCGTCGAGCCGAGCCTTCCCGGCTGGCACCGCACGTTGACCCCGCCGCCGAAGACCAACTCGGTACGGCCGGCCGGCGCCGGATGCGCGAGCCCCGGGATGTCGCCCAGTTCGCCGTCGTCGAGCGGCGCGTCGCTCCAGGCGGCGAGTTCGTCACGGGCGCGGGGTCCGGCGACGTGCCAGGACGGGGTCGCAGTCACCCCTTCATGGTGCCCGGCCATGTCGATCCCGGCGCCGGGACCGTCGCATCACGGCATCGGAGCCATCGGGATCAGTGGACCCACACGTTTGTCCACATGTCCGAATTTCATCCACATCCGGCCCGAACCCGATGGCCGAGGCCGCCGGTGGACGGCACGCTGACCTCAGCGCGGATCACGAGGCAGCCAACCGGGAGCACCAGCGAGGAGCCGAACGGACCCCCGACACCGACACACCACGGACCAGGACCCAAGGCACAGACACCCGGGAAGGAACCCGATGACGGGATCGGCATTGACGGTGGACAGCACCCAGATCAGGAGAGCGGCAGAGATCATCGACCAGGCGTCCTCCGCCTTCGCCGGGTCGGGCGGATCCGGGCACCCCGATCCGTCCCCGTTGACCCCCGGCAGCCTGGGTACCTCGCCGATCGCGCTCACGGTGGTGACCGCCGCGGGCCACCAGCTGTCCCGGGCGCACGACGCCACCGGAGGGCTGGCCTCGCTCAGCGGGGTCCTGGCCGGCCAGCTGCACCGGACGGCGGACGGCTTCGAGGTCCTCGAATCGACCTTGATCGGCCATCCGCGATGAGCGCGCCCGGTGGTGGGCCGGTCGCCGCCGCGGCGATCACCGACGCCGCGCTCCGGCTCGGCCTCGAGGACCCGATCGCGCTGGCCAACGAGTTGACCGGGGTCGACGTCGGGGCGCTGAGGGACTGGAGCGGACTCACCTCGACCGTCCGGCAGTGCCTGTGGGACGGCGCCGGCCGGCTCGGCGAGGCCATTCCGGCGCTGAGCGGCGGCTGGTCCAACCCCGCGCCGCGCCAGTCCGCGGAACGCCACCGGCAGGCCGGGCTGGCCGCCCGGGACGTCCTGGGCCGGCAGATCGACACGGCGCTGGACGTCATCGCCACCCTGGAGTCCAGCCGGGTCTCGGCACAGGCCGAGATCGCCCGGGCCGAGTCCCGGATCCTGGCCACCGGCTGGCCACCGGGCCAGGACCTGCTGCTCTGGGCGGCCGGCGCGGGGCAGCTCCCGGCCATGGCCGCGGCCATCGGCGGGCTGTCCGATGCCCTGCGAGAGCTGCGCTCGCGCAACGACGCGACCCTGGAGTCCCTGGCGACCGCACTGCAGGTCGATCCCGCGGAACCGGTCGACCGGCTGGCGGCGTCGCTGCCCTCGCCGCCCGCCGACCCGGCCGCGAGCCCCAACCCGATCCCGGGCCGGCGGGGATCGGCCGGATCGGCGAACCTGGACCGGATCAACCTGGATCGTCTGTCGGCGGATCTGCAGTCCAGCGATGTCAGCGTGCGGTACGCGGCGCAGGGCGTGCAGATCGCATTGGACCGGGCGCGCGCCGAGGGCGGTCAGGCTCAGCTTCTGGTGTACGAGTCCGCCACCGGAACCAGCCAGGGTCGGGCCGCGATCAGCGTCGGCGACATCACCCGGGCGGACAACGTGGTGGCTCTGGCTCCCGGCGTCTCCAGCGCGCCCGCCAGCATGAGCGACGGGATCGGCGACGCGTTGGCGCTGCGCGACCGGGCCGAGGACCTCGACCCCGGCGAGCGCACCGCCGTCATCTCCTGGTACGGCTACGACGCGCCGTTGGCGGTGGCCGGCGGCGGCTCCCCCATGACGCCCGACGCCGCGCTCGCCAACGTCGCGGCCGCGGGCAACGACCTGTACGCCCGAGCCGGCGGCGCTCAGCTCGTGCAGGACCTGAAGAGCTTCCGGGCGTGGGCCCCCGACGACGCCCGGTTCATCGGGGTCGGCTTCTCGATGGGCTCGACCACGGTGTCCGCGGCGGCGGCCCGCGGAGCCGGCTTCGACGATCTGGTCATGCTCGGTTCGCCCGGGGCCAGCGTCGACGTGGACTCCGCCGCCGACTATCCGGGCCTGTCGCCCCGGCACGTCTGGGTGGCCTCGTACGACCAGGACCCGATCACCTCCGCGGTGACCGACGAGCTGGCCGGTGTGCTCAACGGGGTGGGCCTGAACCCGCTGCAACGGACACCGTTCGGCCCGGATCCGGCGGACGCGGACTTCGGCGCGCAGGTCCTGGACGTCACCAGCAACGTCCAGGATCCGTCCGTGCACCTCGGCGGCCCGTTCGGCTGGCTCGTGGACGGTCTGACCAACGACGTCGTCGACCTGTCCGCGCATCACCGCGAGGACAACTACCTGTCCGGCGCCTCACTGGACGCGGTGGCCTCGATCGTGGTCGGCCGGTACGACGACGTGCCGCTGCGCCCGGGACGTTGAACCGACGGTGAGCCGACGTCGCCGGCCGGCCGCGTAGGGTGAGCGCGGGCGGATGAGAGGAGACCCAGCCTGCGATGACCGACGCGACCAGGGTGACGCCGCGGCTGAGCAAGTCCGCCCGCCGCGCTCAGCTGTTGGCCGCGGCGAAGGTGGTGTTCGTCACCCAGGGCTACCACGCGGCTGCCATGGACGACATCGCCGTGCGGGCCGGGGTCAGCAAACCCGTGCTCTACCAGCACTTCCCATCCAAGCTGGAGCTGTATCTGGCGCTGCTGGGCGAGTCGGCGGACGAGATGGTGCGGCTGGTGCGTGGTGCGCTGCGGGCCTCGACGGACAACCACGTGCGGGTCGACAACGCCGTGGCCGCCTACTTCACCTTCGTCGCCGACAACGGTCAGGCCTACCGGCTGATCTTCGAGTCGGACCTGCGTGGTCAGCCGGAGGTCGAACGGATCGTCGAACGTGCGACGGACAAGTGCATCTCGGCCATCACCGAGACCATCACAACGGACACCGGGGTCGATGTGGAGCGCGCCCGGCTGCTCGCTTCCGGCATGGTCGGGTTGTCCCAGGTCAGTGCCCGTTACTGGGTTCAGCAGTCACCGCACGTCTCCCGCGCCGAGGCGATCGACCTGCTCTCGACGTTGATGTGGCGCGGGATCTCCCGGTTCCCCCGGCACGAGTCCGACCAGCCGGCCGGCGGCGGCCCGGCGCCGGCCGCTCACGGCGTGTAGCTGAACCCCACCCGGCGGCTGTCGGCCGGCGCGATCTCCACGTACCCGATCCGGGACGACGGGATGATCACCCGGCGGCCCTTGTCGTCCACCAGCACCAGCGTGCCGCTGGCATCCTTGAGCGACTCGGCGACCTGCTCCTGGATCTCGTCGGGGCTCGCTGCCGAGCTGACCAGCAATTCACGCCCGGTGTCCGTCACACCGATCTTGACGTCCACGCCAGACCTCCATCGTCATGTCGCCGGGCCCGGCTCACCGGGCTCGACTCACTGGGTTTCGACCGCGACCCGAGCAATGGGCCGGGCGCACCGCCGTTCAGGCTAGTGCAGCCGTCACCCGCGGCCGGCCAGGTACCGCTGCGCCGACCGCGAACACGGCCGGCCTGGCCGGGCGGCGGGGCCGGGCGACCGGGCCGGCCGACCACGCAGCAGAGCCCCGCAACGGAAAACAGCAGAAGCCGCGCACCGGCGGACGCATCAGAAAAGCGTGCCGTCGACCTCGATGCCGCGCATCAGGTCGTAGTCGAGCACCACGCACCGGATGCCGCGCGTCTCGGCCAAGGTCTTGGCCTGCGGAGCGATGGCCTGGGCGGCGAGCACCCCGGTCACCGGCGCCAGCAACGGGTCCCGGTTGAGGTAGTCCAGGTATCGGGTGAGCTGCTCGACCGCGTCGATGGTCGCCCGCCGCTTGACCTCCACGGCCACGTAGCCCGGCCGGGTTCCGGCCGGCGCCGCGTCGGCCGCAACGGCGCCCGCGACGGCGTCCGCGGCCGGCTCGAACGGGCCGTCGACGGACACCGCGATGCCGGCGTCCCGGCACATCAGGTCGACCGGACCGATCGGCGTCGGGTACTCCCGCCGCACCAGCGTCCAGCCGTCGCCCAGGGTGTCCACCTGCTCGGCCAGCAGCACCTGCAGGTGGGCCTCGACGCCGTCCTTGACCAGTCCCGGATCGGCTCCCAGGTCGTGCCGCGAGTCGTGCAGCACCTCCTCCAGGGTGATCAGCAACCGCTCGCCGGCCTTGTTCTCCACGGTCCAGCAGCCGTCTTGCTCGGTCAGCCGGCAGGGCGGCGACATCCAGTTCAGCGGCTTGTACGAGCCGCCGTCGGCGTGCACCAGCACCGAGCCGTCCGCCTTGACCATCAGCAACCGGACCGCGGGATCCAGGTGGGCCGTCAACCGGCCGACGTAGTCCACCGAACACCGAGCCACCACCAGACGCACCCGGACACCGTAGTAGCCGGGTCACCGCAACCCGTCGGCCGGGTCGGCCGGCCGTCAGAGATCGGTCAAACGGGCGATCAACGGTCGATCAACGACCGGTGTCGGACGTCATTCGGTGTCCGAACCGACCCGCTCGATGTGCCCGCCGAGCTTTTGCATGTCCTCCACGAAATGCGGGTAACCGCGGTCGATGTGGAAGACCTCGTGCACCTCGGTGACCCCGTCGGCGGCCAGCCCGGCCAACACCAGGCCCGCGCCGGCCCGGATGTCGGTCGCCCAGACCGGCGCGCTGGACAGCTGCTCGCGACCGCGCAGCGAGGCGTGGTGCCCATCTGTCCGCGCGTCCGCACCCATCCGGATCAGCTCGTCGACGAACCTGAACCGCGCCTCGAAGACGTTCTCGGTGATCAGCGAGTGGCCGTCGGCGACCGCGGCCAGGGCCAGCGCCATCGGCTGCAGGTCGGTCGGGAAACCCGGGTACGGCATGGTGATGAAGTCGACCGCCTTGGCCCGTTCCGGCATCGTGACGGTGATCGCGTCGGGCTCGGTGTCGATCTGCCCGCCGGCGCTGCTCAGCCGCTCCAGCGGGGCCGTCATGAACGCCGGGTCGACGCCCTCGACCCGTACCGATCCGCGGGTGATGGCCGCGGCGTACGCCCAGGTGCCGCCGACCACCCGGTCACCGACCGTCCGGTGACTGGTCGGGTGCAGCCGGTCGACGCCCTCGATGGTAATCGTCGCGGTGCCCGCCCCGTCGATCCGGGCACCCATCTGCACCAGCAGCTGCGCCAGGTCGATGATCTCCGGCTCCCGGGCGGCGTTGTCGATCACCGTCGTGCCCCGGGCCAGCACGGCCGCCATCAGGATGTTCTCGGTTGCCCCCACGCTGGGGAAGTCCAGGCCGATCACCGCGCCGCGCAGTTGCGACGCCGTGCCGACCACCTTGCCGTGCTCGATGCTCATCGACGCGCCCAGCGCCCGCAGCCCCGACTGGTGCATGTCAAGCGGCCGGGAGCCGATCGCGTCCCCGCCCGGCAGCGCCACCTGGGCCTGCCGGCACCGGCCCATCAGCGGGCCGAGCACGCACACCGACGCCCGCAGCCGGCTGACGGCCGGGAAGTCGGCGTGGAACGACAGGTCGGCCGGAGTGGTGATGGCCACCGTGTCCCCGTCCAACGTCACCCGGGCCCCCAGCCCGCGCAGCACGTCGGCCATCAGCGGCACGTCCAGGATCTCCGGGCAGTTGGCGATCTCGGTGGTGCCCTCCGCCAGCAGTGCCGCGGCCATCAACTTCAGCACGCTGTTCTTGGCCCCGGCGACCTGGACGGTGCCGACGAGCCGCGATCCGCCGGTGACCAGGAAGCGTTCCACGCCAGGCACTGTAAACCGAGGCGGCCCGGCGCAGCGGGATGGCCGACACGGGGCTCGCCGTAGGGTGGCCGCATGGCCGTGCACCTGACTCGCATCTACACCCGCACCGGCGACGACGGCACGACGGGTTTGGCCGATTTCAGCCGGGTCCACAAGACCGACCCTCGCCTGGTGGCCTACGCCGATTGTGACGAGACCAACGCCACACTCGGCATGGTCGTCGCGCTGGGCACCCCGCCGGAGCGCGTCGCGGCGGTGGTCCGGCGCGTGCAGAACGAGCTGTTCGACCTGGGCGCCGACCTGGCCACGCCGATCAGGGCCGGTCGGGAGCCGGAGCCGCACGAGCTGCGCATCACCCAGGAGTACATCGATCGGCTGGAGGCGGATTGCGACGCGTTCAACGCGGACCTGCGGCCGCTGAACTCGTTCATCCTGCCGGGCGGGACCACGGCGGGGGCGCTGCTGCACCTGGCCCGGACGGTGGCCCGACGGGCCGAACGCAGCGCCTGGGCGCTGCGGCAGGCCGACCCCGCGGGCAGCAATCCGCTGGCGGCGACCTACCTGAACCGGCTGTCGGATCTGCTGTTCATCCTGGCCCGGGCGGCGAATCCGGACGGTGACGTGCTGTGGGTTCCCGGCGGCGAGCGGGACGGCGGATGAGGGCGCCCGGACGGCGGCGGACCGGCGGGTCAGTTGTCCCGGGCACCGCGGTGGAACAGCCGGACCGAACGGCTTGCCGGCGGCATCGACTCGATCCAGGAGCGCAACCCGGTGAGCGCCTCCTCGGCCAGGGCCAGCTCGAGGTCGCTGCCGCCGTGGGTACATCGCACGATCACCGCGTTCACCGGCAGCAGGTCCGGCTCGGTGCCCACCGCCGCCCGGCGCGGGCCCAGCTTGAGCGATTCGCGGTGCAGCCGCCGGGCGGCACCCGGCAACGGCGAGAACGCCCGGTACAGCAGCAGTTCGTTACCGCGGTAGCGACCCTGGCCGAGCACCCAGCCGCTGCCGTCCGGATGCAGGTTGCGGCGCCAACTGACGTCGACCGCGCCCGACCGGATCAGCACGGAGCGTCGCAAGGCGATCACCGAAATGGACAACAGCACGACGACAAGCACCGCCAGACCGAAGAACTGGGCTAGCGACGCAAAATCCATCTGAGTGGTTCGGCCGGTCGTGCGGTCAGATGTCGTTGCCGGTGGCGAGCAATTGGGCCTGCGCCCGGCGCAGTTCGGCCGCGGTGTCGGCCGAGTCTCCGCCGTGGGACTTGGCCCGCTCGTAGGCGGCCCGGGCCTTCGTTACGTCGATCTCGTCGGACAGCTGGGCGTCCTCGGCCAGGATCGAGACGCCGTCCTTGGTGACCGACAGGAAGCCGCCGTGCACGGCGACCCCGAGGACGTTGCCGTTCGGCTCGACGATCCGGGCCGCGAAGCCCTCGCGCAGCTGCGCGAGCAACGGGGCATGCCCGGCCATCACCCCGATGTCGCCGTCCACCGTCCGGGCGACCACGAGTTGCGCCCGGCCCGACCACAGCTCGCGCTCGACGGCGACCAGATGGACCTGAATCTCTGCCACGAACGCACGGCCTTCCGCTCGATGTCACCCCGCCGTGACGTAGACACCGGGGCCCACCGGTGCGCCACCGGCCCACCGGTGGACGTGCACGGGGCCCCGACCGCGGCGGGTCGGACCCGTGGAGTCTAACCGACGCGGCGCCGTCACCCCGGTGCGGAATCGGGCCCCCGCCGGCGGCCGCGGTGTGCGCCGGGTCACGGTGCACCGGGACACCGCACGACGGCTCGAATCCCGGCGGCGAACCCACCGGGATCGGGAACCTACAGGGTCTTGGCCTTGGCCAGCACGTCGTCCATCCCGCCGACGTTCAGGAACGCCTGCTCGGGAATGTTGTCGTACTCGCCCTTGGCAATCGCGGCGAACGCCTCGATGGTGTGGTCCATCTCCACGTACGACCCGTCCTGGCCGGTGAACTGCTTGGCCACGAAGAAGTTCTGGCCGAGGAACCGTTCCATCCGGCGGGCCCGGCCGACCGTCAGCTTGTCCTCCTCGGACAGCTCGTCCATGCCCAGGATGGCGATGATGTCCTGCAGCTCCTTGTACTTCTGCAGGATCCGGATCACCTCCTGCGCGACCCGGTAGTGCTCGTCGCCGACGAACTGCGGGTCCAGGATCCGGGACGTCGAGGACAGCGGGTTCACCGCCGGGTAGATGCCCTTTTCGGTGATCGCCCGGTCGAGCTCGGTGGTGGCGTCCAGGTGCGCGAAGGTGGTGGCCGGCGCCGGGTCGGTGTAGTCGTCGGCGGGCACGTAGATCGCCTGCAGCGAGGTGATGGACCGGCCCTTGGTGGAGGTGATCCGCTCCTGCAGCTCGCCCATCTCGTCGGCCAGGGTCGGCTGGTACCCCACCGCCGACGGCATCCGGCCGAGCAGCGTGGACACCTCGGAACCGGCCTGGGTGAACCGGAAGATGTTGTCGATGAACAGCAGCACGTCCTGGTGCTGCACGTCCCGGAAGTACTCGGCCATGGTCAGCGCGGACAACGCGACCCGCATGCGGGTGCCGGGCGGCTCGTCCATCTGGCCGAACACGAGCGCGGTGTCGTGGATGACGCCGGACTCGGTCATCTCCACGAACAGGTCGTTGCCCTCACGGGTACGCTCCCCCACCCCGGCGAACACCGAGGTGCCGCCGAAGTTCTTGGCAACCCGGGTGATCATCTCCTGGATGAGCACGGTCTTGCCCACGCCGGCACCGCCGAACAGGCCGATCTTGCCGCCCTGCACGTAGGGGGTGAGCAGGTCGATGACCTTGATGCCGGTGACCAGCTGCTGGGTCTTGCCCTCCAGCTGGTCGAAGGGCGGGGGCTTGCGGTAGATCGGCCAGTGCTCGGCGTCCTCGGCGGTGCCGGGCACGTCCAGGCACTGCCCGAGCGCGTTGAACACGTGGCCCTTGACCGCGTCGCCGACCGGTACCGAGATCGGTGCACCGGTGTCGGTCACCGAGGCGCCGCGCACCAGGCCGTCGGTGGGCTGCATGGAGATGCAGCGCACGATGTCGTCGCCCAGGTGCAGGGCCACCTCGAGGGTCAGGGTCCGCTCCGGCCCGCCCTGGGTCACCGTGACGCGCAAAGCGTTGAGCAGGTCGGGCACCTGGCCGCGGGGGAACTCGACGTCGACGACGGGCCCGATCACTCGGACCACGCGTCCGGTGGTGGCTGGCGCCTCGGTGGTGGTCATGGAAACCTCAGTCCTCTTCGTTGCCAAGTGCGGCCAGAGCGTCTGCGCCGCCGACGATCTCGGTCAGTTCCTGGGTGATCTGGGCCTGCCGGGCCTGGTTGGCCTGCCGGCTCAGCTTCTTGATGATCTCGTTGGCGTTGTCCGTCGCCGACTTGCACGCCGCCCGGCGGGCCGCCGATTCGGCCGCCGCCGCGTCCAGCAACGCCGCGTAGATCCGGGTCTTGAGGTACTTGGGCAGCATCTCGTCCAGCAGCTCGTTCGACGACGGCTCGAACTCGTAGGCCGGCAGCAGCGGATCGCGGTCGACGTACTCGATCTCCATCGGTGCCATCCGCCTGGCCTGCGGCCGCTGGGTGATCATGGAGACGAAATGCGTTGACACCAGGTGGATCTCATCGATCCCCTGGGTGCCGTCGGCGGTCGAGCCGGCCGACCCGGCGAGGAACGCGGGCAGGATCACCTCGGTGGCCGCCTCCGCGTTCGCGTAGGTCGGCCGCTCGGAGAAACCGGTCCAGGACGCGGCGATCGGGCGGTGCCGGAACGTGTAGTACCCCACCCCCTTGCGGCCGATGACGTACAGCACCGACTCCTTGCCCTGCGAGCGGAGCAGCGCACCCAGCTCCTCGGCCGCCTTGATCGCCGCCGCGTTGTACCCGCCGCACAGGCCGCGGTCCGCGGTGATCACCAGAATGCCGGCCCGGCGGGCGTCGTCCCGCTCGTTGAGCAGCGGATGGTCCAGCGCGGAGGCCGAGGCGAGCGAGGACAGCACCCGGGTGATCTGCTGCGAATAGGGTGCCGACGCGGCCACCTTGGCCTGCGCCTTGGCGATCCGCGAGGTGGCGATCATCTCCTGCGCCTTGGTGATCTTCTGCGTCGACTTGACCGACTTCACCCGCTGGCGCAGCACTCTCACCTGAGCGGCCATCACTCACCTCCCTGGTCGCGCCCGGACAACGGCCTCACTTCTTCTGGGCAGGCCGCTGGACCTGCACCTTTTCCCGGCCGACCGCGGCGGCGTCCATCGGCTTCACCTCGGGCTCGCGACCCAGGATGGTGCCCTCGGAGGTGGTGAAGGTGTCGGCGAACTCGGCCAGCGCGTTCTTCAGCGCCTGCTCCGACTCGTCCGAAAGCACCTTGGACTCGCGGATGGCCTGCAGCGGGCTGCCCGGCGCGTGCCGCAGGTACTGCAGGAACTCGCTCTCGAACCGCCGGACGTCCTCCACCGGCACCCGATCCAGGTGACCGCGGGTGCCGGACCAGATGGAGACCACCTGCTCCTCGACCGGGTACGGGCTGAACTGGGGCTGCTTGAGCAACTCCACCAGCCGGGAGCCGCGGGCCAGCGAGCGCTTGGACACGTCGTCCAGGTCGGAGCCGAACGCGGCGAAGGCCTCCAGCTCGCGGTACGCGGACAGGTCCAGCCGCAGCGTGCCGGACACCGCCCGCATCGCCTTGACCTGCGCGGCGCCACCGACCCGGGACACCGAGAT
>CAZCEH010000032.1:0-53230 GCA_964497705.1 uncultured Actinomycetes bacterium
TGGCACTGACTATCAGTACGCTGTTGAGTTCTCAAAGAACGGACGCACACCCTCGGTGTTCTTTCGAGCACCTCCGGAGCAAACCCGAACTACCTTACCGATCGGACCGGCCGATTTCAAATCGCCGTTCCTGCCGGTTACCCGACGCTCGGTGAAGCGTGCTTCGCCGACTCCCTGATCGCGTGGCGATCAACGAGTACGTCGTCGGGGTTGTTTGCCCTGGGCCGCCCAGCCACACCGGATCAATCCGGTCGCTGTGCGGTTCCCCAAGAGCGCGATCCAACTTACCCGTGCCGAACGACCGAGTCAAATCTGTCGCCGGAGGATCCGTCTGCGCAGGTCAGGAGGTCTTCGTCAGCTCGACCCCGGCGACCGATCGCTTGCCCCGGCGCAGCACGAGCAGGCTTCCGTGCAGCAGATCAGCGGCCGCCGGAACGTGATCGACGTCGCGTACCCGGACGTTGTTGATGTTCGCGCCGCCCTCGGCGACCACCCGCCTGGCCTCGGACAGCGACTTCACCAGGCCGGACGCGACGAGCAGGCCCGTCACGGTGGGTATCTGTCCGACCACGATGTGCAGCCCGGCCTCGGTGAGAGCCGCCCGCAGTGTCGGCTCGTCCACCGCACCCAGCTCGCCGCGTCCGAACAGGGCGGCGCTCGCGGCGATCGCCGCCTCGGTCGCGGCCGCACCGTGCACCAGGGTGGTGACGTCGCCGGCCAGGGTGCGCTGGGCCGTCCGGGCCTGCGGGCGGTCGGCGACCTCGCGCTCCAGGTCCGCGATTTCCTCGGCGGTGCGGTCGGTGAACACCCGCAGCAGGTGGCCAACGGACGCGTCCTCGACGTTCAGCCAGTACTGATAGAAGGCATACGGACTGGTCATCTCGGCGGACAGCCAAATGGCATTGCCCTCCGACTTGCCGAACTTCTGCCCATGGCTATCGGTGATCAGCGGCGTGGCCAGCAGATGCACCGATTCTCCCGTCACCTTGCGGATCAGGTCGGTGCCGGCGGTCAGGTTCCCCCACTGATCCTGTCCGCCGGTCTGCAGGATGCAGCCGTACTCGCGGAACAGGTGCAGATAGTCCATGCCCTGCAGCAGCTGGTAGCTGAACTCGGTGTAGCTGATGCCCTCGTCGCTGGCCAGCCGCGCGGCCACCGCGTCCTTGCGCAGCATGGCGTTGACCCGGAAATGCTTGCCGATGTCACGGAGGAAATCCAGCGCACTCATCGGCGCGGTCCAGTCCAGATTGTTGACCATGATCGCCGGGTTGGGCCCGTCGAAGTCCAGGAAGGGCCGGACCTGTGCCTGGATGCGGGTCACCCAGTCCGCGGTCTGTTCCTTGGACTTGAGCACGCGCTCGGCGGTCGGCCGGGGGTCCCCGATCAGCCCGGTCGACCCGCCGACCAGGCAGATCACCCGATGCCCGGCCCGCTGCAGGTGGCGCAGCACGATCAGCTGCACCAGGTTGCCGAAGTGCAGGCTGGCCGCGGTCGGGTCGAATCCGCAGTAGGCGGTGATCGGCCCGGCGGCCAGCGCACGGGCCAACGCGTCCTCGTCGGTGGTCAGGGCCACCAACCCGCGCCAGCGCAGCTCGTCGAGCACGGTCGGCGCCTCGGCGGCGGTCGGTTCCGGCTGAGTCGGCTCGGTCGTGGTCATCGCGTCGGGCACGGCATCATCCTGGCAGGACCGGCCGGCCTCCTTGCGGCCCACCTCACCGGATCGGCCGGCCCGCAGCGTGGCTCGGTACAGCCTGCCCAGCTCAGCCGACCCGTCCTCGGGTCATCCGGGTACCCCGCCGGTAGGCGCTCACCGTCGGATCGCCCTGCTGGTAGAAGCGCCACGGCACCTCGGCGGCGGTCGACACGCCGACCCGGGGACCCTGGGCCACCTCGAGCGGGCCGCCGGACCCGGCCCGCACCAGCAACCGCCCGCCGGGGTCACACATGTCGGTGCCGGTGTCGACGCCGGTCAGCCCGAGCACCCTGGCCAGGCCGGCCGGGCCACGGGCCAGGTCGCTGTCGCGGCGCGCGGACGGACGCCGGGCGCGAGCGATCGACAGCCCGTCGACCACCTCCCCGGCACGCAGCAGCACGGCCGACGCGGTGCCGTCCGCACCGGCGACGATGTTCGCGCACCAGTGCATCCCGTACACGAAATAGACGTACAGGTGACCGGCCGGGCCGTACATGATCTCCGACCGGGCGGTCCGCCGGTATGCGTGGGACGCCGGATCCAGCGGCCCGGCATAGGCCTCCACCTCGGTGAGCCGGACGGCTACCGTGCCGTCCGGCGAGTGGCCGACCAGCACCCGGCCGAGCAGGTCGGGAGCGAGCGTCATGACGTCGCGGGCGAAGAAGACCCTTGTCAGGCGCCGCCCCCATTGCATCGGGACATTGTGCCAGCGCCCGCCGGTCCACCACGGTCGACGGGGGTCCGCGTGACACGGTGGGCCGGACCGCCGCGGTGACGACCCGATCCGAGCCGGGCAGGATGCGGGCCCTGTCAGCCGATCGTGACCCGCACGTGCCCGAGAACGCTGTGGCCGCCGACCCGAACGATCGGCGCGCCGGGCGGGACCGGCGCACGCCGCTCACCGCGACCCGGTTCGACGGTGGACCGCTTGCCGAGCCAGGCGGTCCCGGCGTCGATCAGCCGCGTGCCTGGCGAGACGTACACCTCCACCTTGCCCAGCAGCGAATCGGCCAGCACCTCCACGGCGCAGCCCTGCGGCAGACCGCGCAGATCGACGACCGCGGCCCCGAGGGTCGCCGTGACGCGCTGCGACGTGTTCGGTTCGACGCTGCGGCGCACCGTGCCGAGCATGACCCGCAACGGCCCTGCCATCGACGGCGGCAGGGCCGGGAATCCCGTCGGTGACGGCAGAATCGGCCGTTCCGCGGCTTGCAGATCACGAAGCAGCGGGACCAGTTCGGCGTCGGTCTTCGCCGCATACGCCGCTGTCAAACGCTCACTGTGTTCGGCCCAGTCCAGCCGGCCGTCGGCAACCGCCTGGTGGAGCACGGCCGCGGCGCGTTCGCGATCAAGGTCGGATATCCGCAATCCCAGCTCACCCATGACGTCACTTTATGACGTCATGGCGATGTCAACAAGACGTCTGCGTGACGTCGCAATGATTCGTGCCCGGTCCGGCCTGATTCGTTCGGTCGCTCAGCGCGGCCAGTCGCTCAGCGCGGCCAGTTGCTCAGCGCGGTCCGTGTGACCAGGCGCGATCGGCTGCGATCCGCGCGCGCAACTCGGTGATCTGCTGCACCACCCGCGCCGGCGCCGTGCCTCCCACCGCGTCCCGCGACGCCAGCGAACCCGACACGGTGAGGACGTCCCGGACCTCCGCGGTGAGCGCCGGATTGATCCGAGCCAGCTCCTCGTCGGTCAGCTCGGACAGGTCCTTGCCGGCCGCCTCGGCCACGGCCACGCAGCGGCCGGCCGCCTCGTGCGCAACCCGGAACGGAACACCCTGCCGCACCAGCCACTCGGCGATGTCGGTGGCCAGCGAGAACCCGGCGGGCGCCATCGCGGCCATCCTGGCGTC
The DNA here is from genome assembly GCA_964497705.1 of uncultured Actinomycetes bacterium. Classification (GTDB taxonomy): domain Bacteria; phylum Actinomycetota; class Actinomycetes; order Mycobacteriales; family Nakamurellaceae; genus Nakamurella. Next base: position 3,552 of record CAZCEH010000032.1, read on the forward strand.
GTCGAAGGTCAGCGTCGCCGTCATGCCCACCATCGCGGGCAGCAGCAGCTCCAACTGGTCGACCGAGTCGATCAGCGGCTCCTTGTCCTCCTGCAGGTCCCGGTTGTAGGCCAGCGGGAGCGCCTTGAGAGTGGCCAGCAGCCCGGTGAGGTTGCCGATCAGCCGTCCGGCCTTGCCCCGGGCGAGTTCGGCGATGTCGGGGTTCTTCTTCTGCGGCATGATCGACGACCCGGTGGCGAACGCGTCGTCCAGCCGGGCGTAGCCGAACTCCGCGGTGGTGAAGACGATGACCTCCTCGGCCCACCGGGACAGGTCCACGGCGATCATCGCCAGCACGAACGCCAGTTCGGCGGCGAAGTCGCGGGACGCCGTGGCGTCGATGGAGTTGGCCGCCGGGGCGTCGAATCCCAATTCCGCGGCGATCGCGGCCGGGTCCAGGCCGAGCGACGACCCGGCCAACGCGCCGGAGCCGTACGGGGAGACGGCGGCCCGCCGGTCCCAGTCCCGGATGCGGTCGACGTCCCGGGCCAGCGCCTGCGCGTGCGCCGCCAGATGGTGCGCCAGCAACACCGGTTGGGCGTGCTGGAAGTGCGTCCTGCCCGGCATCGCGGCGCCCGGGTGCGCGTCGGCCTGGTCCAACAGCGCGGTCTGCAGGTCCGTGACGAGCCGCCCGATGACGCGGGCGTGATCGCGCAGGTACATCCGGTAGAGGGTGGCGACCTGGTCGTTGCGGGACCGGCCGGCCCGCAGCTTGCCGCCCAGGTCCTTCCCGGCCCGGTCGAGCAGGCCCCGTTCGAGGGCGGTGTGCACGTCCTCGTCGGCGGGGTCGGGTCCGAACGCCCCGGATTCCACGTCGGCGGCGAGCCGGTCGAGCGCGGCGAGCATGCCGGACAGCTCGTCGTCGCTCAGCAGGCCGGCGCGGTGCAGCACCCGGGCGTGCGCCCGGGAGCCGGCGATGTCGTACGGGGCGAGCACCCAGTCGAAGTGGGTGCTCAGGCTCAGCGCCGCCATCTCCGGGGACGGGCCGGAGGAGAACCGGCCGCCCCACAGTCCCCCCGACGACGCGCCCGGCTCCGCGACCGCCGCGCCCGGTTCCGCGACCGCCGCGCCCGAATCCGATACCGACGCCTCCGTCATCGCGCCTCCCCTCCCCCGCGCCGACTTGCCTCATATCCAGGGTCATCGCCCCCTCGAACATGCATGTGAGGCAAGTCGGTGGCGGTAGGCGGGCCAAGGGTGGCGGGGAAGGACGGGGCCACGACCGGTGGGCGGCGCATCAGTCGGTTCCGGCGTCCATGGCGGCGCTGTCACTGGCCTGTTCGATGGCCTGCGCCTCCTCCGGATGCTCGTCCGTGTACGCCGGCAGGCTGGCGATGGCCTCGGCCTGACCGGGACGCAGGGTTCCGACGAGCGTCTGCTGCGGGTCGAGCTGGCCCAGCCCGGCGTACAGCTCCAGCTTGGAGCGGGTGTCGGCGATGTCCAGGTTCCGCATGGTCAGCTGACCGATCCGGTCGCCGGGGCCGAACGCCGCCTCGGCCACCCGCTCCATCGAGAGCTTGTCCGGGTGGTAGGAGAGCTCCGGGCCGGTGGTGTCCAGGATCGTGTAGTCGTTGCCGCGGCGCAGCCGCAGGGTGACCGACCCGGTGATCGCGGAGCCGACCCAGCGCTGCAGCGACTCGCGCAACATCAGGCCCTGCGGATCCAGCCAGCGACCTTCGTACAGCAGCCGGCCCAGCCGGCGGCCCTGGTCGTGGTAGGTCGCGACGGTGTCCTCGTTGTGGATGGCGTTGACCAGCCGCTCGTAGGCGATGAACAGCAGGGCCATCCCGGGCGCCTCGTAGATCCCCCGCGACTTGGCCTCGATGATCCGGTTCTCGATCTGGTCGCTCATGCCCAGGCCGTGCCGGCCACCGATGGCATTGGCCTCGATCACCAGCGCCACCGGGTCCAGCTCGACCCCGTTGATCGCGACCGGCCGGCCGCGGTCGAACCGCAGCGTGACGTCCTCCGGCACGATCGTCACCGACTCGTCCCAGTAGGCCACACCCATGATCGGCTGGACGATCTCGACGGAGGCGTCCAGGTGCTCCAGCCGCTTGGCCTCGTGGGTGGCGCCCCAGATGTTCGCGTCGGTGGAGTACGCCTTCTCGACCGACGCGCGGTAGGGCAGGCCGCGGGCCAGCAACCATTCGCTCATCTCGGTCCGGCCGCCCAACTCGGTGACGAACGTCGTGTCCAGCCAAGGCTTGTAGATCCGCAGCCTGGGGTTGGCCAGCAGGCCGTAGCGGTAGAACCGCTCGATGTCGTTGCCCTTGTAGGTCGACCCGTCGCCCCAGATGTCGACCTCGTCGTCGGCCATCGCCCGGACGAGCAGCGTGCCGGTGACGGCCCGGCCGAGCGGGGTGGTGTTGAAGTAGGTCAGCCCGGCCGAGCGGATGTGGAACGCGCCGCAGGCCAGCGCGACGAAACCCTCCTCGACGAGGGAGGCGCGGCAGTCGACGATGCGGGCGATCTCGGCGCCGTATTCGGCCGCCCGGCCGGGGACGCCGGACAGATCCGGTTCGTCATACTGGCCCAGGTCGGCGGTGTACGCGCAGGGCACGGCGCCGTTCTCGCGCATCCAGGCCACGGCCACCGAAGTGTCCAGGCCCCCCGAGAACGCGATGCCGACCTTCTGGCCCTGGGGCAGGGACTCAAGAACCTTTGACACGAGGGCGGAGCCTATCTGTGCGGGTCGGCCACCTTCTTGGCCGGCCAAGTGATCACGAGGGGACGGGGCCCCCGGGTTGCCGATCAGGCTTCACCGGCGGCGTAGCCGGCCAGCATCCGGCCGACCTGGGCGCCGGTGAGCCCGTCCCGGGCGACGACCAGGATGGTGTCGTCGCCGGCGATGGTGCCGACGATGTCGGTCAGGCTGGCCCGGTCGATCGCCGAGGCCAGGAACTGGGCGGCGCCGGGCGGGGTGCGCAACACGGCGAGATTGGCCGATCCGTCGTAGGACAGCAGCAGCTCGCCGAGCAGCCGGGACAGCCGGTCGGTGCCGCCCTCCATCGGCCGGGGGTGTCCGTCCTCCGGGATCCGGTACACCGGCGGCCCGCCGTCGACGCCCCGCAGCTTGAGCGCACCGAGTTCCTCCAGGTCACGGGACAGCGTGGCCTGGGTGACGGTCATCCCGGACTCGGACAGCAACACCATCAGCTCGGTCTGCGACCGGACCGGGTGGTCGCGGATCAGCTCGGTGATCCGGCCGTGCCGGGCGGCCTTGGTCGGCGGCGCCCCCGCGGTCATCGGTCGGTCATCGGTCTTGTGGTGCGGTCAGGAGAAACGCCAACAGTGCTTTTTGAGCGTGCAGCCGGTTCTCCGCCTCGTCCCAGACGGCGGATGCCGGCCCGTCGATGACGTCGTCGGTGATCTCCTGGCCGCGGTGTGCGGGCAGGCAGTGCAGCACGATGGCGTCCGGATTCGCCCGGTCGAGCAGGTCCTGGTCGAGCTGATAGGGCCGGAACGGGCCGACCCGGTCCAGGCCGTCGTTCTCCTGGCCCATGGACACCCAGGTGTCGGTGACCAGCACATCGGCGCCATCGACGGCGGCGTGCGGATCCCCGACCAGTTCGATGCCGCCGCCTGTCTCGGTCGCGCGCTGCTTGGCGTCGAGGACGATCTGCTGGTGCGGGTCGAAGCCGGCGGGCGCGCTGACCCGGACCGTCATGCCGGCGTTGGCGCCGCCGAGCATCAGCGAGTGGGACATGTTGTTGGCGCCGTCGCCCAGGTAGGTCAGGGTCAGCCCGGCCAGCGTGCCCTTGCGTTCCCGGATGGTCTGCAGGTCGGCCAGCACCTGGCAGGGGTGGAACTCGTCGGTCAGCGCGTTGATCACCGGCACCCGGGACACCCCGGCGAGCGCGTCGATGCGGCGCTGGGCGAAGGTGCGGATGGCGACGGCGTCGACGAACCGGGAGAGCACCCGCGAGGTGTCCTCGATGGTCTCCTCGCGGCCGAGCTGGCTGGTGCGACCGTCCACGATGACCGGCTGCGCGCCGAGCTGGGCGATGCCGACCTCGAAGGACAGCCGGGTGCGGGTCGAGTTCTTCTCGAACACCACGGCGACGGCCTTGCCGGCCAGCGGGGTGTAACCGGTGCGGTCCTTCTTGAAGGTGTCGGCGGTGTCGAGGATCTGGGTGAGTTCCGCTGGGGTGACGTCGTCGTCCCGCAGGAAGTGCCGGACCGGTGTGCTGCTCACTGGATCGCCCTTCAGCTGGTTGTCTGAGTGCTTGCGGTGTCGAGGATGTCGGGGAGCGCCGCGACGAAGGAGTCGGCCTGCTCAGTGGTCAGGATGAGTGGCGGCGCCAGCCGTATCACGTCCGGTGCCGGGGCGTTGACGATGAATCCTCGGTCGCGGGCCGCGGTGGCGGCCGCGGTCGAAATGCCGTCGGTCAGCACGATGCCCAACAACAGGCCTTGGCCACGCACATGTTTGACCTTCGGGTGGCCGAGATCCTCGACACCGGTGGCGATGTGCTTGCCAACAGTAGCGACATGGTCGAGCAGGCCGTCGTTCTCGATGGTGCGCAGCACGGCAAGCGCAGCGGCCGCACAGACCGGGTTGCCGGCGAAGGTGCTGCCGTGCTGGCCGGGCTGCAGCAGGGTGGCGGCATCGCCGTAGCCGATGACGGCACCGATCGGCAGCCCGCCGCCGAGACCCTTTGCCAACGTGACGATGTCCGGCACGATGCCGAAACACTGGTGCGCCAGCCAGGTTCCGGTGCGGCCGATGCCGGTCTGCACCTCGTCGAGCACCAGCAGCGCGCCGCGTTCGGCGGTGATCCGGCGGGCGGCGGCCAGATAGCCGTCGGGGGCGGGCAGCACGCCGGCCTCGCCGAGGATCGGCTCCAGGAAGACTGCGGCGGCATCGTCGTCGACAGCCGCTGCCAGGGCGTCGATGTCGCCGTAAGGAACGAACTCGACGCCGGGCGGCATCGGCTCGAAAGGGGCCCGCTTGGCCGGCTGCCCGGTCAGCGCGAGCGCACCCATGGTGCGGCCGTGGAAGGCGCCGTCGGCGGCGATGATCTTCGGCCGACCGGTCAGCCGGGCCATCTTGAACGCGGCCTCGTTGGCTTCGGCGCCGGAGTTGGCGAAGATCACCCGGCTGGTGTCGCCGGCACCGCTGATGTCCTGCAGCTTCTCGGCCAGATTCAACACCGCGGGATGGGTGAAGAAGTTGGAGACGTGCCCCAGGGTGGCGATCTGCTCGCTGACGGCCGCCACGATCGCCGGGTGGGCGTGTCCGAGGGCGTTGACGGCGATACCGCCGAGCAGGTCCAGGTACTCGTTCCCGTCGGCGTCCACGACGACGGCGCCGTGTCCGCTGACCAACTCGATCGGCGGGGTGCCGAAGTTGTTCATCAGGGCGTGCTGCCACCGCGCGGCAGCCTGTTGGTTCGTCATGGGCTACTCCAGGTATGGGAGGACCATCGTGCCGACGCCCTCGGTGGTGACGATCTCCAGCAGGACGGAATGCGGGACGCGCCCGTCGATCACGTGCGCGGCGGCCACTCCCCCACGGACGGCGCGCAGGCAGCCCTCCATCTTGGGCACCATGCCGGATTCCAGGTTCGGCAGCAGGGCCTCGAGCGCGTCGGCGCCGATCTTGGACAGCAGCGAGCCGCGGTCCGGCCAGTTGGCGTAGACACCCTCGACGTCAGTCAGCATCACGAGTTTCGCCGCGTCCAGCGCGACGGCCAATGCAGCGGCGGCGGTGTCGGCGTTGACGTTGTGCACCACCCCGTCGGCGTCGGGTGCCACCGTGGACACGACCGGGATGCGGCCTGCGTCCATCAGATCGATGACCGCGTCCGGGTTGACCTCGACGACGTCGCCGACCAGGCCCACGTCGGTGGCCACCCCGTCGACCAGCACGTGCCGGCGGGCCGCGGTGAACAGGCCGGCGTCCTCGCCGGACATGCCGACGGCCAGCGGTCCGTGGGAATTGATCAGGTTGACCAACTCCCGGCCGACCTGACCCACCAGCACCATGCGCACGACGTCCATCGTCTCCGGCGTGGTGACCCGGAAGCCGCCCTTGAACTCCCCTTGCAGGCCAAGGCGTTCGAGCATGGCGCTGATCTGCGGGCCGCCGCCGTGCACCACAACCGGGCGCAGCCCGACGGTGCGCAGGAACACCATGTCCGCGGCGAACGCCTGCTTGAGAGCATCGTCGGTCATCGCGTTGCCGCCGTACTTGACCACGACGATCTTCCCGGCGAACCGGCGCAGCCACGGCAGCGCGTCGGCGAGCACCTCGGCCCGCTGCCGGGCGTGCGCCAACTGGGACAGCTCCCTGGGCTCGACGTCCGTGTCCCGGCCGGTCATGTCGAATACGCCGAGTTCTCGTGCACGTAGGCGTGCGACAGGTCGTTGGTCAGCACGGTCGCGGTCTCGGTGCCGGCGTGCAGGTCGATCACCACATGCACGCGACGTCCGGTGAGATCGACCAGATCGCGGTCGTCGCCGGTGCCGCCGGCCCGGCAGATCTGCACCCCGTTGATCGAGACGTCGATCGCGTCGGCGTCGAACTCGACGTGCGGCCCGACGGTGCCGACGGCGGCCAGAATGCGGCCCCAGTTGGGGTCCTGCCCGAAGAACGCGGTCTTGACCAGGTTGTTGCGGGCGACGGCGCGGCCGACCTGCACGGCACCGTCCTCGGTGGCCGCGCCGCGCACCTCGATCCGGATCTCCTTGGTGGCGCCCTCGGCGTCGGCCAGCAGCTGCTCGGCCAGGTTGGTGCAGGCGCGGGTGACCGCGGCGGTCAGCTGCTGCTGGCTCGGTTCGGCGCCGGACGCCCCCGAGGCCAGCAACAGCACGGTGTCGTTGGTGGACATGGCGCCGTCGGAGTCCAGCCGGTCGAAGCTCACCCTCGTCGCGTTGCGCACGGCCTCGTCGAGGGTGGCGCCGTCGGCGACCGCATCGGTGGTCAGCACCACCAGCATGGTGGCCAGGCCCGGCGCGAGCATGCCGGCGCCCTTGGCCATGCCGCCGACGGTGAAGCCCTGTCCCCGCACCACAACGGTTTTCGGCACGGTGTCGGTGGTCATGATGGCGACTGCGGCATCCGAGCCGCCGCTGCCCTCGCCGCCGGACAGCGCGTGGTGGGCGTCACCGACGCCGGCCAGCAGCAGGTCCATGGGCAGCCGCGCGCCGATCAGCCCGGTGGACGCGACCGCGACCCGGGTGGCCGGCAGGCTCAGCACCGAGCCGACGTGCTCGGCGGTGGTGACCGTGTCCTGGTAACCCTCCGGGCCCGTGCAGGCGTTAGCTCCACCGGAGTTGAGGATCACCGCGTTCAATTGAGCACCGGGACCCTGGACCGTGTCCTTTCCGATGCCGAACAGCGCCTCGCACCAGCGGACCGGCGCCGCTTTGACCCGGTTCGAGGTGAAAACCCCGGCCGCGTCGAACCGCGGGCCGTCGTTGACGACCAGCGCGACGTCCGGCTTGCCGGACTGCTTCAGGCCGGCCGTGACCCCGGCAGCCCGGAAGCCCTGCGGGCTCGTGACGGTCATGGCGCTACTCCCACGATGGGCAGGCCCGTCGTCTCCGGCAGGCCGACCGCGAGGTTGAGGCATTGCACGGCGGCGCCGGCGGTGCCCTTGGTCAGGTTGTCCAGGGCGGCGATGACGACCACCCGGCCGGCGCTGGCGTCGACGGCGACCTGCAGCAGCACGGTGTTCGAGCCCAGCGTCGACGCCGTCGTCGGCCACTGGCCCTCCGGCAGCAGATGCACGAAAGGCTCGTCACCGTAGGTCTTCTCGTAGACCGCGCGGACGTCGGTCACGGTGAGCCCGGGGTCGGCGACGGGGGCGCTCACGGTGGACAGGATGCCGCGCGACATCGGCACCAGCAGCGGGGTGAACGAGACGGTGACCGGGCTTCCGGCGGCCCTGCTCAGGTTCTGCACCATCTCGGGGGTGTGCCGGTGCACGCCGCCGACACCGTAGGCCGAGACCGCGCCCATCACCTCGGCGCCGAGCAGATTCGTCTTCGGCGCCTTGCCGGCGCCGGAGGTGCCTGATGCGGCGACCACCACGACGTCGGGCTCGACCAGTCCGCTCACCAGCGCAGGCGCCAGCGCCAGGCAGGCGCCGGTCGGGTAGCAGCCGGGGACGGCGACCCGCTTGGTGCCACGCAGGCGGTCCCGCTGGCCCGGGAGTTCGGGGATGCCGTAGGGCCAGCTGCCGGGGTGCTCGCCACCGTAGAACCGACGCCAGTCGTCGGCGTCCTCCAGGCGGTGGTCGGCACCGCAGTCGATGACGATGGTGTCATCGCCCAGCTGGGCGGCGATCTCCTGCGACTGGCCGTGCGGCAGGGCGAGGATCACCGCGTCATGGCCGGCGAGGACGTCGACGGTCGTCGGCGCAATGATCCGGTCGGCCAGCGGCAGCAGGTGTGGTTGGTGAATGCCGAGCGGGTCACCCACGCTGCTGTGCGCGGTCACCGCGCCGATGACGACCTCGGGATGGCCGAGCAGCAGGCGCAGCGCCTCACCGCCCGCGTACCCACTGGCCCCGGCCACCGCCACTCGGTATGTCATGCGCTCCTCCTTCGGAAGCGCTGACTATACAGCACGCCGCATATTCATTCAGACATGCCCGAGGGGTGGTCCCTTACCGACGGTAACCGGGATTGTCAGGCGAGGGGTCGAGTGTCGCGGCGTAGTGGGTGGTCGGGCGGCACCTCGACCAGCACGATCGGCGTCCCGTCCGGGTCCGCGATCCAGGCCTCGACCAGGCCCCAGAACTCCAGCCGTGGCTTCCGAACGATCGGCACGCCGCACTCGGCGAGCCGGGCCACCTCGGCATGCACGTCGCGGACCTGCAGCCAGATCGCCATCTCCGTCCGGACGGGAGCCTGGACCCGACCCGAGATCTCGATCAGGCCGGATCCGGCGAAGAACACCACGCCCGGCGCGTCCGGCGGGCCGAACTCCCGGGCGACCGCCAGCCCCAGCTCGTCCCGATAGAACCGCTGGGTCACCTGCGGGTTCGCGGGTCGCAGGATGATCCGGCTGGCGAGCACGTCCATGCCGGCGATCGTGCCCTCTCCCCGCCTCGATTTGCCACTTTCCGCCCTGTTTCGGCGGGAAGTGGGGCCGAAAGTGGCAAATCGATGCGGAACACGGCGCGGGGAGGCAGGCCGGGGTCGGGGCGACCAGGCCACGAGCACACCCGGGATCAGGTCTGGTGGATCAGCAGTGGCACCAGCTGCTCGTCGGCGGTGAGCGAACCGTGTTGCCCGATCAGCGACAGCAGCTGCGGCCGCGCGGTGCGGGAGTCGATGAGCGTGAAGGGCTCCCGGGCGGCGACGACGACGTCGCCCAGCCGTGGCCGGACCCGATCCTCGACCGGGCCGAACCAGCCCTCGTCGATGGCCGCGGCCCGGGTGCCGACCCAGGCCCGAACGCCGATCCAGTCCGCGAGCTGCCCGGACAGGTCCTCGACCGCCTCGGCGGGGGTGCCGGGCTCGCAGTACAGCTGCGCGAAGCGACCATCCCCACCCAGGACCCGGAACCGCGACCACAGTCCGGGCCGGGTCGCCAGATCCAGCCGGTCGACGTGCGGCACGTCGACCATGCCGTGATCCGCGGTGACCACCAGCAGCGTGCCGTCCGGCAGCCGCCGCGCCAACCGGGCCAGTTCGCCGTCGACCAGCCGAACGGTCCGCCGCCACTGGGACGAGCGCCAGCCGTGCACGTGCCCGACCGCATCCACGTCCGCCCAGTACAGGTACACCAGGCCCGGCTCCCGCAGCCGGTCGACGGCGGCGTCGACCCGGTCGTGCAGCCGCTTGATGCCGAGAAAGGAGGCGCCGCGCAGCGCGGCGGTGGTCAGCCCGGAGCCGAGGAACTCGGGATTGCCGATCTGCGTCACCGGCACGCCGCGCGCGACCAGGGCCTCGAACACCGTCGGATACGGCTGCCAGGCGAGCGGGTCGGTGTCCGGGTGCCAGCGCAACTCGTTCAGCAGCTCACCCCGGTCCGGGTCCATCACCTCGTAGCCGACCAGGCCGTGCCGGCCCGGCGGCAGCGCGGTGCCGAACGAGCCCATCGAGGTCGCCGTCGTGCTCGGGCAACCGGCGACCAGGGCCTGGTCCTGCACCAGCAGCGAGCTCAGGAACGGCGTACATCTGGTGCGTTCGAGCAGCATCCGATGGCCCAGACCGTCGATGAGCACCACGCACACCCGGTCCGCGGCCGGCAATGGGACGGCCGGCAGCCCCAACTCGTGCCCGAGCGACGCGGCGACGCCGGGCAGCAAGGCACCCAGCCCGTTCTCGTCGTACCGGGGGATCAGCCAGTCCAGCCCGGAAGTCATCCCACCGCCCCCATCCCGCTCGCACTCCGAGTGATCATGCCCCGGCGAACGGGGCGCCGGCACCACGGCGCCCCGTCGACGTCATGGGTGCCGTGGTGACGGCCGCGGGCCGACCGATCGGCTCTCCAGATGCCGGGCGATCGCCGCGACTGCCTCGTCCGGCAGGTCGGGTCCTGTCCGGACGATCAACCGGTCCAGGTCGGACCGGGTGCGCAGGACGACGGCCGGACCGTCGCCGGGCAGCGCGAGCAGCGTCGACGAGTAGCCGTCGACGATCACCGGCAGCGGCGTGAGCAGGAACAACGGGACCGCGCCGGGCAGCGGAACGGCGCGCGCCAGCCACTCGTGGGATCGTCCGGAGATCGTCATGCCGCCCGGTTCGCCGGCCGTCACGGTGAGGTCGTCCGGCTCGTCGAGCAGGTGCTCGGCGATCGCGTCCAGCAGCCGGGTGGGAACCGGGTCGGTCACGGGAACCTGGCCAGGTTCTTGAACCACTCGAGTGCCAGGGGTCCGTCGATGGACGGATCGAGCGCCTTGAATTTCTTCTTCAGCAGGATCTCGTCGGCGATCTCGCCGGCGTATTCCTGGGCGATGTGCGCCTCCAGGCCGGCGTCCGTGGCCTGCCAGATCTCCTTCGCGTGCTCGGGCACCAGGTCGGGCGGAAGCGCCCGCAGGAATTCGCGTTCGGCGTGGTAGGCCTGGTATTCCCGGCGCATCGCCCCGATCTGGAACATCTTTCGCTCGTAGTTCTGCGCCCGGTGGGTGAGTTCGTGGATCAGCACGTTTCCGACGTCGTCGCCCTCCCGGATGAGGATGACGTCGAATTTCTGCAGGTACAGGCCCGTGGTCGGATTCTGCGCGAGTTGTTTGGTGATCATCCGGGCCAGCCGGCCGACCTCGGGCTCCACCTCACCGGCGTTACGCAGCAGCCGCTCGACCTCGTTGAGCGTCTGACCCTTCGTCGATCTGATGAAGCCGACCTTTCCCTCGTCGATGGCGGTGGTCGCCGCCTTCTTGCAGGCAGCGATGAAGTCGGCGTCGGCGCCCGGGCCGGCCTTGGCGATCTGCGCCTTGATCGCCGCGAGCATCTCCTCGACCGCCCGCGGGCCCCCGCGCGGGTTCAGCGCGACCTTGGCCAGCCGGCCCTTCGACGCCGCGGTCAGCCCGATCTCGTCGGCCGCCGTGAACAGTTTGGGCAGGGCCGCCGCGCCACCGGCCTCCGCCGCCGCCAGCGCGCCCTTCAGGGTCTTGAACGCGGCGGCCGCGCCGATCACGTTCAGCCCGAGGTCCAGCAGGTCGAAGGCCAGCCAGGTCAGGCTGGGGTCGTCGGCCGAGATCGCCTGAGCCTTGTCCAGGTTGGTGCCGCTGGCGGCGGAGGCGAGCGTGTAGTCCTTGTAGTGCTGGTAGAGGGTGTTCATGCTGTAGGCCGCGCCGAGAGCGGCGCCCGCGGCGGCCAGCCCGGCCAGGGCGACGCTGCCGCCTCCGGTGGGCAGCGCGGCCAGCAGCCCCAGCCCGATGGCCAGCACGGTCCAGACCTTCTCGTCCTGCGCCTGGTCGCGCCGCATCGTGCGGACGGTGTCGTCGATCACCCGGTTCTGCCAGGGCGGCAGCGTCGAGGATGCCTTGGTCAGCGCGACCAGTTGGGGCTGCAGCCACAGGTTCAGCGCGCCGTCGAGCTGCTCGCGCACGGTCCCGATGTTCTTGATGCGCTCGTCGACGGCCTTGTACAGCCGCTCGGCCAGCTTGGTGGTGGACTCCGTGCCGATGTCCCGCAGCTGGGCGGCGGCGTCGTTCAGCGAGGTGTAGGCGGCCAGCACCGGGTACTGCGCGTGCGAAACCTGGCACGTGGCGTGGTAGTCGTCCTCGAGCTTGATCCAAGCCGTTCTGGCCGCATCCTCCGCGCTCACCACGCCCGGCATGGCCTGGCTCAGGTCGAACTGCCGCCCCATGGCGTCGGCCTGCTTCTGCAGTCGCTCGAAGGTGAACCGCCCGGTGTCGCACTTGTCCCGCTGCTGAGCCAGCTTGGTCGCCTCCGCCTGCAGCTTCTGCTGCTCGGGTCCGACGGTCATCGTGTAGTCCTTGAACACCCAGCCCGAGACCTTCAGCCCGTACCGCTCGGCCTGGGCCTTGAGCTGCTTCTCGCTGTTGTCGAGGATGCTCTGCGCGTCCTTGTGCAGCCAGCGGTCGAAGTCGCCCTGCCCGATCACCACGTCGCCCAGATTCAGGGTCGGGGTTCCGGTCAGCTGCTTGACCGCGTTGTGCTTGATCTCCATCTCGCCCTTGAGTCGGGCGGCTACCCGTTTGACGTAGTCGGCGTCGGGGTGGTAGCGCAGGTAGCTGGTCGGCTCGGCGTTGTAGAAGGCGGAGGCCCAGACCTCGGCGCCGCCCCAGCCTCGTTCGACGACGACCTTCTCGATCGTCGCCTGGACCGCCGGCCCGTCGTCGACGAGCTGTTGCCCGTCGTGCACGATCGCGGTCGAGGGGGCCGGCTGCCGCTGCACCCGCACCCCCGGTGGCCGGCCGTGGAGGTAGGAGCCGACCGCCCGGTTGCCGGCCGCGCGTTGCAGCAGCAGCAGGTACGCGGACGACGGGGCCGACCAGGCGGGCGCCGCGGACCGGTCCCGGTCGCCGCCGGACACCCGCTCCGACCGGCGCCCGGCGGTGCCTGCGTCACCGGTCGTCGGGGTCGCCCGGCCGCCCGCCATCGTCACCCGTCGATGGTGTACCGCGCCCCCGCCGCCGACCACGGTTTCCGGGCTGGGCGTTCGGGCAGTCCGGGCTGCCCTGACGGGCAACCACAGGACGGCGCGTCGTGCGGGCGGTGAGCGTCGTCGTGCAGCCGGTGCGGGCGTCGATCAGCGACGCTGCGCGGCCGCGGTCATCGCCGACAGGGCCTTGGCGAACGCGATGCCGTCGCGCAACGCGCCCTCGCCCTCGGCGTCGGCGCTGATCCGCAGGGACAGGTCGTCGGCGGTGATGCTGCCGGTCATCCCGTGGTCTGCCTCGCAGTTCGGATCGCCGCAGGTCGCGGGCTCCAGATCGACCCGGGACACCGCACCCCAGCCGATGGTGAGGGTCAGTTCTCGGCCGAGCGAGCCCCGCCGGTACCGCTCCGGCTTGGGCACCACGTGGGTGACCATCACCGACCGGACGGCGCTGAGCGGGACCGACTCGCTGGTCGCGATGCCGTGCGCCTCGTCGACGTGGTCCTCGTCCGCGCTGTGATCGTCGGCGTGCACGAAGATCAGCCGACCGGGGGTGAGCGCGACCACGGACAGGTGCCGGCGGATCGTGTCCATGTCGAACGTGGTCTCGGCGTGCACCAGGTGGGCGAGCACCTCCTCGCCGGCCAGCGCGACATCGAGAACGTCGGCCACCAGGTCCGGGTAGTAGCCCGCCTTCTCGATCTTGCGGGACAGGTCGGCAGGTTGCGTCAACGGCATGGCCCCATGGTGGCACCTCACCGAGCAAGATCACGAACCGAACGGCCTCCCGCACCGATTTGCCACATTCGGCCCCACCCTCGGCCGAAACGGGGCGGAAGGCGGCAAATCGATGGGGGGCGAGGGCACGCCGGTCAGCGCAGGATGGCCCCGAGCCCGGCCGCCGCGGCCACCGCCCGATCCCGGACCGCGGTCGCCTCGGCCGCGGTCAGGGTGCGGTCGGGGGCCCGGACGACCAGGGCGTACGCCAGCGACCGGTGCCCGGCCGGGACCTGGTCGCCGGCGTAGACGTCGAACAGGCGCAGCGACTCCAGCAGGTCACCCGCGCCCGATCGCAGCGCCGTCGCGACCGCGGCGGCCGGCACGGAGTCCGGCACCACCACGGCGACGTCCAGGTGCACCGGCGGGAAGGCACTGATCCGCGGCGCGGTCGGGGTCCGCCGCTCCGGCAGGCCGTCGAGGTTCAGCTCCAGCGCCGCGGCACGGGGCGGCAGACCGAGTTGCTCGACCACCTTGGGCGCCAGCTCGCCGGCGAAGCCGATGGGCCAGTCGCCCACCCGGATGCTCGCGCACCGGCCCGGATGCCAGGGCGCCTGCTCGGCCGCGACCACCCGAACGGCGACCCCCGCGGTGGCGCAGATCCGCCGGGCCAGTTCGATCGTGTCGGCCCAGCCGGCCGGCCGGCCCGGCCCCCACCAGCCCGACCGCTCCCGGGCGCCGGCCAGCACCGCCGCGACGTGCAGCGGTTGCGCGGGCAGCGCGGCGTTCAGCACGGCCAACGCGTCCGCGTCGGGACGCCCGTCCACTCCCACCGCCGGCAGCGCGGGCGCGTTCCGGCGGGGCAGGAACACCGACCCGATCTCGAACACCGACAGGTCTCGGGATCCGCGGGACATGTTGCGCAGCACCGTGTCCAGCAGTCCGGTCAGCAGCGTGGTGCGCATGCCGGGACGGTCCGCGTCCAACGGGTTGGCGACCAGCACCATCGCCCGGCGCGTGTCGCCGGCCGGCAGATCGAGACGGTCCAGATCGGCCACGCTCTGGAACGGGAACGACAGCACCTCGGTCAGCCCGGCAGCGGCCAGGTCGGCGGCGACCAGCCGTTCGCGGCGCTGCGCGGAGGTGAGCCCGGTACCGGCCGGCGCGGCCGGCAGGACCGACGGGATGGAGTCGAACCCCTCCAGCCGGGCGACCTCCTCGACCAGGTCCGCCGGACGGGTCAGGTCGGGACGCCAGCTCGGCGGCGCGACCGAGATCGTGTCGACACCCGAGGCGACGTCGTCCACCGCGCAGCCGACCTGTGCCAGCCGGTGCACGATGACGGCCCGGTCGTAGGGCCGGCCGGTCAGCCGCTGCGGCTCGCTGGTCGCCAACTCGATGCTCGGCCGGGGCAGCGGATCGCCCCAGACGTCCGACCGGCCGACCACCGTGCCGCCGCCGTAGCGGACCAGCAGCTCGGCCGCCCGCTCGGCCGCCACCGCGGCGATCGCCGGGTCCACGGCCCGTTCGAAGCGGCGGGCCGCCTCGCTGGGCAGCCGGTGCCTGCGCACCGTCCGCATGATCACCGGCGGGTCCCAATACGCCCCCTCGATGATGACATTGACGGTGGCCGAAGAGATCTCGGTCGACTCGCCGCCCATCACGCCGGCCATCGAGATCGCGCCCGACTCGTCGGCGACCACCAGGTCGTCGGCGACCAGGGTGCGCTTGGACCCGTCCAGGGTGACCAGCGACTCCCCCTCGGTCGCCCGCCGGACGGTGATCGATCCGGTGAGCTTGTCGGCGTCGAACGCGTGCAACGGCTGACCGAGTTCGACCATCACGTAGTTGGTGACGTCGACGGCCAGCGAGATCGCCCGGATGCCGGCCGCGGTCAGCCGCCGGCGAATCCAGTACGGGCTGGGCGCGGTGGGGTCGATGCCCTCGACCCGGACGGTCGCGAACCGGCCGCAGCCGGCCGGGTCGGCGATGGTCACCGGCCAGCCACCGGCGGAGCGCTCGGGCAGCTCCCGCAGGCCAGGATCGGTGAACGGCAGCTCGTAGGCGGCGCCTAGCTCACGGGCCAGGCCGCGGATGGACAGCGCATAGCCACGGTCGGGGGTGATCGCCAGCTCGATGACCACGTCGTCGGCGCCGATGATCGGCCGGGCATCGGCGCCCGGCTCGAGGGCCGGCCCGCCGCGGGTCTCATCGGGCGTCGAACCGGCCGCAGCGACGACCAGGATGCCGTCGTGGTCCTGGCCGATGCCCAGTTCCCGGTTGGAGCAGATCATCCCGTCGGAGATGTGCCCGTACGTCTTCCGGGACGCGATCTGGAAGCCGCCTGGCAACGTGGTGCCCGGCAGGGCAACGACAACCGCGTCCCCGACCGCGAAATTGGTGGCACCGCAGATGATGCCGCGCGGATCGTCGGAACCGTCCGGACCGTTGCCGGGCCCGACGTCGACCTGGCAGAACCGGATCGGCTTCTTGAGCCCGGTCAGCTCCTCGATCGACAGGACCCGGCCCACCACCAGTTGCCCGGTGGTGGCCGGCACCGTGTGCACGTCCTCGACCTCGAAACCGATGCGCACCAACGTCTCCGCCACCTCGTCGGCGGTCGCTCCAGAGGTGGCGCTGTCGGGCAGGGCAACGACGTCCCGCAGCCACTCCAGCGACAGTCGCATGAGCTCAGACCTCCCAGCCGAACGCGGCGGTGAACCGGACGTCGCCCTCGACGAGGTCCCGCATGTCCGGGATCTGGTTGCGGAACTGCAGGGTCCGTTCGATACCCATGCCGAACGCGAAGCCGCTCCACTCGTCCGGGTCCAGCCCACAGGCGATCAACACGTTCGGATCGACCATGCCGCAGCCGCCCCACTCGACCCAGCCCGGACCGCCCTTCTTGTCCGGGAAGTACACGTCCATCTCGGCGCTGGGTTCGGTGAATGGGAAGAACGACGGGCGCAGCCGAGTCCGGGACTCCGGACCGAACATGGCCCGGGCGAAGTGATCCAGGGTGCCCTTCAGGTGCGCCATGGACAGGTGCCGGTCGATGGCCAGTCCCTCCACCTGATGGAACACCGGTGTGTGGGTGGCGTCGAGTTCGTCGGACCGGTAGACCCGTCCCGGGCACACCACGTAGATCGGCGGCTCCCGGTCGAGCATGCTGCGGATCTGCACCGGGGACGTGTGGGTGCGCAGGACCATGCCGCTGCCGCCGGCCGCCTGCCCCCCGAAGACGTGATCACCGGAGACGTGGTCACCGGAGATGTAGAAGGAGTCCTGCATGGCCCGGGCCGGATGGTCCTTGGGGAAGTTCAGCGCGTCGAAGTTGAACCACTCGGCCTCCAGCTCGGGACCGGTGGCCACCTCCCAGCCCATGGCGACGAAGACGTCCTCGATCCGGGCCATGATCGTGGAGATCGGGTGACGCGACCCCGCCGGCTCCCGGTCGTAGGGCAGGGTGACGTCGACGGCCTCCTCCCGCAGGATCCGGGCGTCCCGCTCGGCGACCAGCTCCGCCTCGCGGGCGGCGATCGCCGCGTTCACCCGGCCGCGGCTCTGCCCGATCAGCCGGCCGGGGGCGGCGCGCTCGGTCTTGGGCAGGTCGACCAGCGCCCGGTTGGTCAGCGCCAGCGGGCTGCGGTCGCCGGCGTGTGCCAGGCGGACCGCCTTGAGCGCGTCGAGGTCCGTCGCCCCGGCGACGGCGACGAGCGCGGACTCGACAGCCCGCTCGATGGCGGCCTGGTCGGTCGGCGCGGGGGTGCTGGGTGGCGCGGTGGTCATCAGAGCCTTCCGGGCGGGTCCTGCGGGCGGTGCCGGTCCGCGGCGACGCGCGAGGACCAGCAGGGAGTCTACGGACGCCGCGGGAACGCGACGCCCGGGTCGGGGCCGCCCGGCCCGGGGTCAGTGAGTCCGGCCGAGTTCAGCGGACACGCCCGGGCACGGGCCCGGGAAATCGCCGGGCGCCGGCCCGGCAGCGGCGGTCGATCAGCGCACTCACGGGCGCAGTATCGCACCGGCAACCATGCGGGCGCCATCGCGTTGGCGCTCCCGACTCCCGTCCCTTGCCGGGCTCTGCTCAACCGACCGGGGCCGACTTCCGGGCCGGTCGCTCCACCCGCGCCGCCGGATAGCGCAGCGACTGCACGCCCAGCATCTCGGCCCGTTCGTCCTCCGACCGCCCACCCCAGATGCCGTACGGCTCCCGGGCTTGCAGCGCATGGTCGAGGCACTGCTGGATCACCGGACAGGTCCGGCAGACCGCCTTGGCCGCGTCGATCCGGGCGCGGCGCGCCTTGGCCCGTTCCCGGGTGGGGTGGAAGAAGACCTCGCTGTCCATGCCTCGGCACGCTCCGGCCACCTGCCAGTCCCAGTTGCCGGCGACCGGTCGGGGCAGCCGTCGGGTGTCGTCCATGACGACCCTCCTGCTCGTGAGCGGGCGCCCGGCCGATCAGCTGTCGACGATCTCGATCCGTGGGTACTGGGGTTGCCACATGGCGTCGTAGACCTGCTGGATGGGGTTGGTCAGCTCGACCCGGTTCAGTCCTTCGTCGGCCGCGGCCTTGGCCACCGCGATGCCCACCGCCGCGGACGCGGTGCGCAGCACGGTCATCGGCGGCAGCAGGCTGGCGCCCGGCTTGCCGGCGTCGGACAGGGCGGCCACCGCGTCCGCCGCGGCGGCGATCATTCGATCGCTGATCCGGGACGCCCGGGTCACCGCTACCCCCAGACCAAGGCCGGGGAACACCAGCGCGTTGTTGGACTGCGCGATCTGGTACGTCACGCCCTTGTAGTGCACCGGCGGGAACGGGCTGCCGGTCGCGGTGAGCACCCGCCCGTCGGTCCAGTGGATCAGATCGTCCGGCAGCGCCTCGGCCTTGCTGGTCGGATTGGACAACGGCAGGATGATCGGCCGCTCGGTGAACGAGGCCATCTGCCGCACGATCGCCTCGGTGAACGCCCCGGCCTGGGTGGACGTGCCGATCAGAATGGTCGGGCGGGCGTGGCCGACCACGGTGGCCAGGCCGATCCCGCCCGGGCCTGCCGGCCAGGACGCGACCTCGTCGCGGGACCGGGCATACGGCACCTGGAAGTCCAGCAGCGTCGGATCGTCCGAGACCAGCAGGCCCTGCTGGGCCAGCGGGTAGAACCGGCTCGTCGCCTCGGCCGGCGACAGCCCTTCCCGGATCATCTGGTCCCGCAACATGTCCGCGATCCCCAACCCGGCGGTGCCGGCACCGTGGATGACGACCGTCTGATCGGCCAGCCGGGACCCGGCCGCGCGCACCGCGGAGAACACCGCGGCCAACACCACCGCGGCGGTGCCCTGCATGTCGTCGTTGAACGTGCAGATCTGGTCGGCGTACTTGTTCAGGATCCGGCGGGCGTTGGCCGCGCCGAAGTCCTCCCAGTGCAGCATCGCGTGCGGGAACAACCTGCCGCATGCGGTGACGTAGGCGTCGATCAGCTCGTCGTACCGCTCGTCACGGACCCGGGCGTGCCGCTCCCCCAGATACATGCTGTCGTTGAGCAGCCGCAGGTTGTCGGTGCCCATGTCCAGCACCACCGGCAGCACCCGTCGCGGATGAATACCGGCCGCCGCCGTGTACACCGACAATTTCCCGATCGAGATCTCGATCCCCCCGATGCCCTGGTCACCGATCCCCAGAATTCCCTCCGAGTCCGTGGCCACCAACAGATCCACGTCATCAGGACCCAGACCGGTGTTCCGCAAGGCGGTCTCCACCTGATCGGGATGATCCACCGACAGGAACACGCCCCGGCTGCGCCGGAACTCATGGCTGAACCGCTCGATCGCCGTGCCTACCGTCGGCGTGTACACCACCGGCAACATCTCCGACAGATGCTCGGACAACAACCGGTAGAACAGCACCTCGTTCCGGTCCCGCAAATTCGCCAGATACACCCACTTGCCCAGATCACTGGGCTGCTGCTGGTACTGCGCCCACACCCGCCGCACCTGACCCTCCAGGGTCGACACCCCGGTCGGCAACAGCCCGGTCAGCCCCAAGCTCTCCCGCTCGTCCAACGTGAAGGCCGTCCCCCGATTGATCGTCGGCGACGACAGGATGGCTCGCCCACGCGCGCGAACCCGGGCGACCACCTCCCGGGGTCCGTGAACGAGTTCGTACGGGGCGACAGCCATTGTCATGCCTCTCATCCTGGTGAAGGTTACGCAAGCCTGGCTCGACGGGACGTCGAGCGATCGGACGGGACGTGCAGCGATCGGACACAGCATGCCGCCGAGCGCACGCGGGGTCACGGATAAGTTCATAAAGACCGGGACAGGCCGGTCGAACTCCGACCGTCCGGTGAGCCGCGTCCGGAAGGAAAGTGGCCGCGCAGCGACACTTTTCCTACTCAACGTCGGCCGCCACTGGCTCCCGCGGCTCGGCCCCGCTCGCCCGGTCTGCGGGCGACCAAGCTCGACGCCCCCGACGGGGTAGGACGGTCGTCGCCGGCCCCGATGGGTAGGTTGCCGGCATGTCCTTTCTGAACCGGCTGACCGAGGCGGTCCGGTCGATCCTGGCGCCGGGCCGGCCCAGCACGCCGCCTGGGTCGCCGGGCGGTCGGCAACGCCCCGGGTCGGCCGGCACCGATCAGCCGCTCTCCCCCGGCCGAACCGGACCGTCCGCCACCGTCGAAGTCGACCCGCACCGCATCGGCAAGGTCCGGATGGCGTACTCGCCGGTCCGCGACGGCGCCCCGGATCCCGGCGAGATCGTCTGGACGTGGGTGCCTTTCGAGGAGCGGGACGGCCGAGGCAAGGACCGCCCGGTGCTCGTGGTGGCCGCCGAGCCCGCCGGCAGCTACCTGGCCGTGCAGCTGACGTCCAAGGCGCACCAGGGCGCCGACTTCGTGTCGATCGGCGCGGGCTCCTGGGACGCGTCGGGCCGGCCGTCGTGGGTGAACGTCGACCGGGTGTTCCGGGTGCATGCCGACGGCATGCGGCGGGAGACCGCGGGGCTGCCGGAGCGGACATACGCCACGGTCCAGGCACGGCTGCGGCAGCGCTATGGCTGGCGCTGACCCGGGTCAGGCTCCGTCGGTCGGATCCGGTGGGTCCGCGATGATCTCCCGAGCCGCCGCGATCGCCGCCGGGCTGTCCGGGAACACCCGGTCGGCGCGGGCGCCGACCACGTCCAGCCGCCGCAGGATCTCGTTGTGCTCGTCCTTGATGCCCGAGAGCATGACGACGATGCCGCGACGCTCCAGGCGGTTGATCGCGTCCCCGAGCACCCTGGCCCCGGTCGCGTCGAGCGAGGAGATCCGCGACAGCCGCAGGATCACCACCCGCACGTCGGCGATTTCGGACAGCTCCAGCAGGAACCGGTGGGCGACGGCGAAGAACAGCGGCCCGTCGATCCGGTAGGCCACGATGTGCTGGGCGAGCAGGTCGTGCTCCTCGGCGTCGTGGTCGGCGTGGTCCAGCTGCACCTGCTCCAGCTGCGCCGAGCGAGACACCGACCGCAACGCCAGCACCACCGCGATCGCCGTGCCGACCGCGACCGCGACGACCAGGTCCATGGCCACCGTCACCAGGAAGGTGACCGCGAGCACGAGCGCGTCCGACCTGGTCGACCGGACGATGGCGGCCAGGGAGCCGACCTCGATCATCTGCACGCAGGTGGCCAGCAGCACCCCGGCGAGCGCGGCCAACGGGATCCCGCCGACGACGGGCGCGGCGACCAGCACGATCGCGGCCACCACCGCCGCGTGGGTGAGCGCGGCCAGCCGGGACCCCGCGCCGGCGCGCACGTTGACCGCCGTCCGGGCGATGGCCGCGGTGGCCGGCACGCCGCCGAACAGCGGCACCGCGAGGTTCGCCAGGCCCTGCCCGAAGAGCTCCCGGTTGGGGTCGTGCTGCTGGCCGACGGTCATCCCGTCGGCGGCGGTCGCGCACAGCAGCGATTCGAGGGCGCCGAGCGCGGCCACGGCCAACGCGGAGGGCACCAGCGTGGCGACGAGCGCCGGGTCGAAGAACTCGACGCTCGGTGCCGACAGGCCGCCGGGCAGCTCGCCGATCAGCGCCACGTCCAGGCCGGTCAGGTGCACGACGACGGTGGCGACGGCCAGCGCCGCCAGCGAGACCGGGATGCCGGGCTTCCAGCGGGCGGCGAGCAGGATCACCACGGCGACGCCGACGGCGATCGCCGGTGCGGTCACGCCGGGGTGCCCGAGGAACGCGGTGAACGCGGACCAGGCGGACTGCCATGCCTTCTCGCCCTCGCCGGTGGTGCCCAGCATGGCCGGCACCTGCTGCAGCGCGATCACCACGGCGATCCCGGCGGTGAAACCTTCGATGACCGGGGCGGGCAGGTAGCGCGCCGCGCGGCCGAGCCCGCTGAACGCGGCCACCACCAGCACCGCACCGGCGAGCAACCCGACCATCAGCACGCCGTTGCCGCCGTACTGGTGCGCCACCGGGATCAACACGACGGTCATCGCCCCGGTGGGACCGGACACCTGCAGATTGGACCCGCCGAAGACGGCGGCCAGCGCGCCCGCGACGATCGCGGTGGTCAGCCCGGCGGCCGCGCCAAGACCGGAGGCCACCCCGAAGCCGAGGGCCAGCGGCAACGCCACGACCGCGACGGTCAGGCCGG
The DNA here is from genome assembly GCA_964497705.1 of uncultured Actinomycetes bacterium. Lineage (GTDB taxonomy): Bacteria > Actinomycetota > Actinomycetes > Mycobacteriales > Nakamurellaceae > Nakamurella. Next base: position 25,971 of record CAZCEH010000032.1, read on the forward strand.
CCACCAGATCCTGACGTGGATGGCGCCGGACCGCGGCCCAGTCGGCGGCGTTCGGCAGCAGGCCGGCCAGCGCCGGCGGAACCAGGGACATGGTCGACCCGGGCCTACCCGGTCGCCGCGTCGGCGCGCTGCAGGTCGTCGAGCAAGGCGCCCTGATCGACCAGGACCTCGGTGAGCAACCGGCGAGCGGCCCGCATCAGCTCGGCCACGTCGGCCGCGGCGAGGGCATAGACCACCGATCCGCCCTGTCTGGTCGAGGTGACGATGCCGGCCCGGCGCAGCACGGCCAGCTGCTGGGACAGGCTCGAAGGCTCGACCTGCAGATCCTCGAGCAGCTCACGGACCGGCCGCGGGCCGTCCTGCAACAGCTCGAGCACCCGGATGCGCACGGGATGGCCGAGCGTGCGGAACAGCTCGGCCTTGGCCTGGTACAGCGGAACCGGCACCGGTCCTCCGACGGGGGTCGACGGGCTGACCAGTGATGTATATGTGAATGTGAAGAAATCTTCAATTCAAGGGGCGGGTGAGCGTCGACACACCCCGCCTCCCCACCCGCGACTTGAGCCATATGCAGGTTCAGACGGCCCGCGAACCTGCATATGGCTCAAGTCGGCGATGGGTTGGGGCGGCGGTGCGCGGTCGCGCTGGCGTACAGGCACACCGCGGCGGCGCCGGCCAGGTTCAGGGATTCGGCACGGCCGTAGATCGGGATCCGGATCGCCTCGTCGGCCAGGTCCACGACCTGGGGCGGCAGCCCGTGCGCCTCGGACCCGAAGAGCCAGGCGGTGGGCAGGTCCAGGATCCCGCCGAGGCCGGCCGCATCGAGCTCGACCTGGGCGTGGCCGGTGGCCGCGAGTACCGAGAGCCCGGCCGCGGACAGCTCCCCGACCAGGGCCGACGGGTCGGGCACCTGGACCACCGGGAGGTGGAAGATGCTGCCGGCCGAGGCCCGGATCGCCTTGGGGTTCCAGGGGTCGGCCGCATCGCCGGCGACGACGACGCCGTCGGCGCCGGCCGCGTCGGCGAGCCGGATGACCGTGCCGGTGTTGCCCGGATCGCTGGTCTGCACCAGGACGGCGAGCAGCCGCGGCCGGCGCTCCAGCAGGTCGGCCAGGCCGGCCGCGGGCAGGACGCAGCGAACGACGATGCCCTGCGGGCTGACCGCGTCGGTGAGCGCGGCCGCCGCCCGGTCGGTGACCTGGGTGACGGTGACCCCAGCCGCGTAGGCCTGCCGGACCAGCGCGGTGTGCCGGGCGCCGGCCGCCTCGGTCAGGTACAGCTCGCGCACCTCACCTGGGTGGTCGGCGGCCCGGGCGATCGCCGCGGTCACCGCCGGCGCGCCCTCGGCCAGGAACTCGCCCGTCTCGGCTCGGCGGGACCGGCGCAGCAGCTTGTGGGCCGCCACGATCCGGGCGGACCGTTCGGTCAGCACGCCGTCCGGCTCCGCCGTCGTCTTGCCCTGGACACCGGTCTCGCCCCGGACACCGGTCTCGCCCCGAACACCGAAGCGCCCGGCCGCTGGGGTGCCGGCCGGGCGTCGGGAACGGGCGGGGTGCGCGGTCAGGCCGCGTCCGCGGCGGACGGGGCCTGCGCGGCCGCGGCGGCGCCGGACTCGGCCAGCGCGTCCTGGGCGACGGTCACCAGGGCGGCGAACGCGGCGTCGTCGTTGACGGCGAGCTCGGCGAGCACCTTGCGGTCCACCTCGACGCCGGCGATCTTCAGGCCCTGCATGAACCGGTTGTAGGTCAGGCCGTGCGAGCGGGCCGCCGCGTTGATCCGGGTGATCCACAGCTTGCGGAAGTCGTTCTTGCGCTTGCGGCGGTCGTTGTAGGCGTAGTTGAGCGAGTGCAGGACCTGTTCCTTGGCCTTGCGATACAGGCGGGACCGCTGACCGCGGTAGCCGCTCGCGCGCTCGAGAACGACACGGCGCTTCTTCTGGGCGTTGACCGCCCGCTTCACTCTGGCCATCGGGCACCTGGCTTTCTATGTCGGCCGGTCGGTCGACCGGGGAGAGTCGTCGGATTCAGGACGTGCTGTTGGCGGCGGTGGGCTCGGACCGAGGGCTCAGATGCCGAGCAGCCGGCGCACCCGCGGTGCGTCGGCCGGCGCGACCGTCTTGGCGCCGTCCATCCGGCGCGTCACCTTGGTGGACTTCTTCTCCAGGTTGTGCCGCTTGCCGGACCCGGCGTGGGTCAGCTTGCCGCTGCCGGTCACCTTGATCCGCTTCTTGGCGCCGGAGTGCGTCTTGTTCTTGGGCATTGCTTTGCTCACATTCCACTGTCGTGGTGACCCGTGGGGACTGGATCACCTGCGTCTTTTGCTGCTTTCCGGAACTGCTGGGCGCAGGCTCCACCGCCGGATCGGCCGGGATTGCTCCACCGGGCCGACCCGGGCCGGGTCGGTACCGGTCGCGCCGGGTTCGATTCCGACTCTCGTCGGACGGTCACCCGGAGCGGACCGCGATCAGGATGCGGCCGCCGGCTGGTTCTGGCGGGGTCGTGCCTGCTTGTGGGGGGCCAGGACCATGATCATGTTGCGTCCGTCCTGCTTGGGCGCACTCTCCACGAACCCGAGCTCGGCCACATCGGCGGACAGCCGCTGCAGCAACCGGAACCCGAGTTCCGGGCGGGACTGCTCCCGACCGCGGAACATGATCGTCACCTTGACCTTGTCCCCGGCCTTGAGGAACCGCACGACGTGACCCTTCTTGGTCTCGTAGTCGTGCGAGTCGATCTTCGGCCGAAGCTTCATCTCCTTGATGACCGTCAGGACCTGGTTCCGGCGGGCTTCCCGGGCCTTCTGCGCGCTCTCGTACTTGAACTTTCCGTAGTCCATGAGCTTGCAGACCGGCGGCCGGGCGTCCGGGGCGACCTCCACCAGGTCGAGGTCGGCCTCCTGCGCCAGGCGCAGTGCCTCGCCGATCGGCACGATGCCGATCTGCTCTCCCTCCGACCCGACGAGACGTACCTCGGGAACACGGATCCTGTCGTTGATGCGTGGCTCGACGCTGATTGAATCCTCCTGCAGACGAGTGATAGGTCGTGCGTCGCCGGCCTGCCGGGTCCACCTCCGGTCGGCTGGAGCCGCCGACGGAAAAGGGCCCGGCGCGAAACGCGCAGAGCCCTCGAACCCAGGTCCGGACGGCCACGTCGCCATCCGCGCGCGTCCCCTCGCGGGTGCGCGTCACCGACCATCGGTCGGCGGACCGGTGACCCGGCCGCTCGAGCAGCTCGGGTGGGAGTCGGGCTCCGCTTGTTTCCCCCGCGTACGCGGAGGCTGGTCGCACATGACAGCGTACACGCCGTGAGTACACCTGATCGACCCGTTGATCATCCGCAGGCCGGTGACCCCGCCCCGCCGACCCGCGACCTGGTGGACATCCCCGCCGTGGAGGTGATCAGCCGGGCCGCGGTGATGCTGATGAGCGCGGCGGCCGAACAGCTGGGACTGTCGGCGGCCGACCCCCACCGGCCCGAGCACCGCGATCTGGGCGAGGCCAGGATCCTGATCACCGCGCTGGCCGGGCTGGTCAACGCCGCCACCCCGGACCTGGGGCCGCATGCCGCGGCCTTCCGGGACGGGCTGACCGGGCTGCAGGGCGCGTTCCGGGAGTACTCGGTCGAGCCGGACGCGCCCGGGCACGGACCCGGAGAGAGAGCGTAGCCCCGTTTCCGACTCGGAAACCCGGCGGAACGGTCGGCGCCCGGCGATCACATTCTTTCAAACGAATTCCGACAGCATGCCGAACGCAATTCGACGACATTGATCGCCGGGCACCGACCCATTCGGATTCGACCGCCTGGCCGACCGGCGGCGAGCCGTCGACGAACGGTCCGCCGATCGAAGTCCGCTACGCCAGTAGCGCTTCCGCCCCCAAGGTCGACCGGGGGCGGGGAACCGCGGGCGGAAGCCGGCGACCGGACGCCGGCCCGTGCGCAGGGCGTCGCGCCGGGCGGCCCACGCCGGTCAATCGGGTGTCGACACGCCGTCGGGAATTGGCGGTCCGACTTCGCGGACCTGAGCGTCCCGACGACCGGTTGGGTAGGCTCCGGAAATGAGCGACTACGCGGTAGTGAACCCAGCCACGGGCCAGACGCTCGCCGTCTACCCGACCTTCACCGACGAGCAGGTCGAGCAGGCCGTCGCCGCCGCCGAGGCGGCGCACCGGACGTGGTCGGCCACCTCGACCCCGGCCGAGCGGGGCGAACTGATCCGCCGGGTGGCGAACCTGCTGCGGGAGCGGCGCACCGAACTCGCCGACATCATTCTCCGCGAGATGGGCAAACCGCTGAGCCAGGCCCTAGCCGAGGTCGACTTCGCCGCGGACATCTACGAGTACTACGCGGACAATGCCGCGCAGATCACCACGGACGAGCCGATCACGCTGGCCGGCGGGGAAGGCAGCGCGGTGATCCGGCGTGCCTCGCTCGGCCCGCTGCTGGGGATCATGCCGTGGAACTTTCCCTACTACCAGGTGGCCCGCTTCGCGGCGCCGAACCTCATCATCGGCAACACGATCCTGCTCAAGCACGCGCCGCAGTGTCCGGAATCGGCGGCCGCGCTCGAAGCGATCCACCGGGCCGCCGGGTTCCCCGAGGGCGCCTACGTGAACGTGTACGCGACCAACGACCAGGCGGCCGCGATCATCGCCGACCCGCGGGTCCGCGGGGTGTCGCTGACCGGGTCGGAGCGGGCCGGCGCCGCGGTCGCCGAGGTCGCCGGCCGTTACCTGAAGAAGGTCGTGCTGGAGCTCGGTGGCTCGGATCCCTTCCTGCTGCTGTCCACCGACGACCTGGACGCCACGGTGGAGTCGGCGGTCGCCGCCCGGCTGGACAACTCGGGGCAGGCGTGCAACGGGGCCAAGCGGTTCGTGGTCGTCGACGAGCTGTACGAGCCGTTCCTGGAGAAGTTCGCCGCGGCGATGACGGCCGCCCGCACCGGCGATCCGACCGACGAGGCGACCGAGGTCGGGCCGCTGTCCTCGCTGCTCGCGGCGGAGCGCCTGCAGGCGCAGGTGGATCGGGCCGTGGCGCAGGGGGCCCGGCTGGTGGTGGGCGGCAAGCGGGACGGCGCGTTCTACACCCCGACGGTGCTCACCGGCGTCACGCCGGAGATGGACGCCTACGGCGAGGAGTTCTTCGGGCCGGTCGCGGTCGTCTACTCGGTCGCCGACGAGGACGCCGCGGTCGACCTGGCCAACGACACGGGGTTCGGGCTCGGCTCCTACGTGTTCACCACCGACGAGCAGCAGGCGCAGCGGGTGGCCGACCGGATCGAGGCCGGCATGGTCTACGTCAACATCGTGCTGGCCGACGCCCCCGAGCTGCCCTTCGGCGGGATCAAGCGCAGCGGCACCGGCCGGGAACTCGGTTACCTGGCCGCCGACGAGTTCGTGAACAAGAAGCTGGTGCGGGTCGGCTGACGGCCCGGCGGGCCCGGTCACCGGGCCCGCCCGACCGGCGCCCGACAGCGGCGCCCGACACCGACGCTCAGCTACCAGCGCTCGGCTGCCGGAGCTGCCGGTATTCAGATGCCGGCCGCGGCCAGCACCGCCCGCCTGGTCAGCACCCGGGCCAGGTGCTCCCGGTAGTCCGCCCGGGCATGCAGCTCGCTGGTCGGGCTGGTGCCCTCCGCGGCGTGGGCAGCCGCACCGGCCACGGCCGCCGCGCTGGCCTGTGCCCCGGCCAACGCCGATTCGGTGGCCGACGCGCGCAGCGGGGTCGGTCCCATGTTGGTCAGCCCGACCCGGGCCTGCGCGATCGAGCCGTTCGACCGGCGCACCGCGGCGGCCACCCCGACCATCGCCCAGGACTGCGCGGTCCGGTGGAACTTCTGGTAGTCGTACCCCCACCCGTCGCCCAGCTTGGGCACCCGGACCGCGACCAGCACCTCGTTCCAGTCCAGCGCGGTGGTGAAGTAGTCGACGAAGAACTCCGCCGCCGGGATCTCCCGCCGGCCGTTCGGGCCGGCGGCCACCAGCACGCAGTCCAGGGCCAGGGCCACTGCCGGCAGGTCGCCGGCCGGATCGGCGTGGGCCAACGAGCCGCCGAACGTGCCGCGGTGCCGGATCTGCGGGTCGGCGACCGTGCCGGTCGCCGCGGCCAGCAGCGGGGCGTGCTCGCGCACCAGCGGGTCGTGCATCACCTCGTGGTGGGTGGTGGCCGCGCCGACGAGCAGCGCGTCGCCGACGTCCGAGACACCTCGCATGTCGTCGATCCGGCCGCAGTCCACCAGCACCGACGGCGCCGCCAGCCGCACCCGCAGCAACGGCAGCAGGGATTGCCCGCCGGTGAGCACCTTGGCCTCGTCGCCGGCCTCGACCAGCGCGGAGACCGCGCCGTCCACCGACGACGGCCGGACGTAGTCGAAGCTCGCCGGGATCATGCCGCACCTGCCTGGGTCGCCGCCTGGATTGCCCGCCACACGGTCTGCGGAGTGGCCGGCATGGTCACGTCCCGCACGCCGAGGTGGCGCAGCGCGTCGATGATCGCGTTCATCACCGCCGGTGTGGAGGCGATGGTGCCGGCCTCCCCCACCCCCTTGGTGCCCAGTGGGTGGGTGGTGGACGGGGTGACGGTCCGGTCGGTGACGTACTCGGGCACGTCGTCGGCGGTGGGCAGCAGGTAGTCGGCCAGCGATGCGGTGATCAGGTTGCCGTCCTCGTCGTACGCGGCGCCCTCCCACAACGCCTGGGCGATGCCCTGAGTGATGCCGCCGTGGATCTGCCCCTCCACGATCATCGGGTTGACCTGCACCCCGACGTCGTCCACCGCGACGTACCTGCGGATGGTGGTCTGCCCGGTCTCGGTGTCCACCTCGACCGCGCACAGGTGGGTGCCGTGCGGGTAGGAGAACACCTGCGGGTCGACGGTGGAGGTGCCGAACAGGTTGGGATCGGTGCCGTCCGGCAGGTCGTGCGCGGTGAACGCCTCCCAGGCAACCGCCTGGATGGTCTTGGCCGACGAGGGATCGCCCTTGACCTGGAAGGAGCCGTCGACGAACTCCAGGTCGTCCGGGCTGACCTCGAGCATGTGACCGGCGATCACCCGGGCCTTGGCCACCACCGCCTCGGCGGCCTGCACGATGGCCACCCCGCCGACGGCGAGCGAACGGGATCCGTAGGTGTCCATGCCGTAGGGCGCCAGCGCGGTGTCCCCGAAGATCACCTCGACGTCCTCGACCGGGACCCCCAGGGCGTCGCTGGCGATCTGGCTCCACGCGGTGGCGTGCCCCTGGCCGTGCGGCGACGTGCCGGTGACCAGTTCGACGGTGCCGGTGGGCAGCACCCGGATGGTGCAGTGCTCCCAGCCGCCGGCCGCGTACTTCAGCGCGGCCAGGGTGCGGGATGGCGCGAGCCCGCACATCTCGGTGTAGGTGGAGATGCCGACGCCCAGCTGCACCGGGTCACCGGCGTCCCGCCGGCTGAGCTGCTCGGCACGCAGCCCGTCGTAGTCGAACAGCTCCATGGCGCGGGCGGTGGCGGCCTCGTAGTTGCCGGTGTCGTAGGTCAGCCCGGCGACCGTGGCGTACGGGAACTCGTCGTGCCTGATCCAGTTCTGCCGCCGCAGGTCCATCGGGTCCCGGCCGAGTTCGACGGCCAGCTCGTCCAGCATGCGTTCGATGGCGAAGGTGGCCTCGGGCCGGCCGGCGCCCCGGTAGGCGTCGGTCGGCGTGGTGTCGGTGAACACGCCGGTGGACGTCCAGTCGTAGGCGTCCATCTTGTAGATGCCGTTGAACATGAACTGGCCGAGCACCGGGATGCCCGGGGTGAGCAGCTGCAGGTAGGCGCCCATGTTGGCGAGCAGCTCCACCTTCAAGCCCAGGATGGTGCCGTCGGCCTTGGCGGCCAGCTCCAGGAACTGGATCTGGTCGCGCCCGTGGTGGGTGGCCACCATGTTCTCGGTGCGGGTCTCGGTCCATTTGACCGGCCGGCCCAGCCGGTTCGCCAGCACCGTGGCCAGGATCTCCTCGCGGTACATCTGCAGCTTGGCGCCGAACCCGCCGCCGACGTCGGGCGCGATCACCCGCAGCTTCTGCTGCGGGATCCCGGTGGACAGCGACAGCAGGACCCGCAGCACGTGCGGGATCTGGGTGGCGGACCAGATGGTCAGGTCGCCGACGTTGCCGGTCGGCGCGGCCACGACCGCCCGCGGCTCCATCGGCGAGGGGATCAGCCGCTGCTGCACGAACCGCCGGCTGACCACGACGTCCGCGTCGGCGGCCGCCTTGGCGTAGTCACCGCACACGTAGTGCTTGGTGTAGCAGTGGTTGGTGCCCTTGTCGGCGTGCACCAGATCGGCCCCGTCGGCCAGCGCGGACTCCATGTCCAGCACCACGGGCAACGGCTCGTAGTCGACCTCGACCGCCTCGGCGGCGTCGGCGGCCAGGTACCGGCCGGTGGCCAGCACGACGGCCACGCAGTCACCGGCGTGCCGTACCTCGCCGGCGGCCAGTGCCGGGAAGTCCGGCATCACGATGTCGTCGACGACCGGCCAGACGCACAGCACCTTGCGGTTGTCCTCGCCCAGCGCGGCGGCGTCGAAGGCGGCCACCACGCCGGGCATGGCCAGCGCGCCGGACAGGTCGACCCGGGTGATCCGGGCGTGGGCGTGCGGGCTGCGCACGATCACCATGTGCAGGGCGCCGGGCAGCTGGATGTTGTCCGTCCAGTTGGTGCGTCCGGTGACCAGCCGGTCGTCCTCCTTGCGTCGCAGCGGCTGCCCGATGACGGGCTTGCTGACGGCGGGCCGGTCGGCGAGTTCGGTCACTTGGCCGCCTCCTTCATCAGACCGGACGCGTATTTCACCGACTTGACGATGTTCTGGTACCCGGTGCAGCGACAGATGTTGCCCTCCAGGCCTTCTCGGATCTGCGCGTCGCTCGGGTCCGGATTCTCGGCGAGCAGGTCCACCGCGGACATCAGCATGCCCGGCGTGCAGTACCCGCACTGCAGGCCGTGGCACTCCTTGAACGCGGTCTGCACGGGGTGCCACTGGCCGTTGGCCAGCCCCTGGACGGTGGTGACGGTGCCACCGTCGGCCTGCACCGCCAGCACGCTGCACGACTTGACGCTGCGCCCGTTCAGCAGGACCGTGCAGGCCCCGCAGTTGGAGGTGTCGCAGCCGACGGGAGTGCCGACCAGGCCTAGCTTCTCGCGCAGATAGTGCACGAGCAGCAGCCGGGGCTCGACCTCGTCACTGCGCCTGATCCCGTCCACGTTGACGTCGATCGAAGACATGAGACGACCACCGATCTTTCCGGTCCCCGTTGCGGCGTTGGGGGACCGCCGATGCAACGGACGGTAGGCCGAATGTGCGACGCCCGCCGGGACGAATCGGACACGGCAGCTCTGAACCGATTCCGAGGGCCACCGAAGGGTGCGGTCGGTGAGCGAACAGGCGCACGCCGTGACCGCCGCGCCTCCGCGCTCGGCCGCCGCGACACGGCGCCGATCTGCACGACCGAGCCGGGCATTTCGGGCGCAGATTTCGTGCGTTGATCCAGCGCAGGCCGGCCCCTCAGGGTGAACCTGGCCGCATGACGGGTTTCGTCGCCGCCGGGCCACCCTCGACGAGCCGCGCTGATCCAACGTTCAGCAAACCAGACAAAACGGCACCGAAAATGGGTATTGGATCAGCGCGGGACGAGATTCAGGCCCACCGGCACGGGTTGATTCGGGCATTTCGGTCACCAGGAGGCTCGTTGATCAGCGCAGCGCCGCCCCGCGCGCCGGCGCGCGGTCGTGCAGGCTCAGGCCGGACCGGTCGAACGGTCGCGGGCGGCGTTCTTGCGCGCCTGCTTCTCGGCCTTGGCCCGCAGGTCCCGGCGGTGGGCGGCGGCCTTCTCCAGGTCGATCATCTCCAGCCGGCCCAGCGGGCGGGCGATCTGCGCGTCGTCGACCGTCACCGCCATCGGTCGCGGCCGCGACTCCGGCGGCGCGAACCGGTCGTGCAGCCGCCGCACCTGCTCCAACGCCCGCACCGCCCGGCCCCGGTCGAGGGACTGGATGGCCATCACCGGCTGGATCTCGTCGTCCGGCAGCTGCAGCTGGGCCCACGGCGCGTTCGGCGGGTAGGCCACCCTGATCACCAGCAGCCACGGGTAGAACTTGTCGCCCAACACGTTCCGCACCCACAGGCCGGCGCTGGTGGCCCGCAGCCGCGGCCGTGCGGTGGTCATGATGGCCGCGGCGAGCACCACGCCGATGCCGATCGTGCCGATCTGGTCGCTGGTCCGGAAGCTGATGCCCTCGTCGACGTCCTTGAGCAGCAGCCCGGCGATCACCGAGACCGCGATCACCACGGTCGACGCGATGCTCGCCAGAATGATCATCTTGCGTGGGCGCACCTGGTAGAGGACCGGCAGCGACCGGTCGGGCGCCGTCTCCCTGAGCGGATCATCCGGCTCGATACCCATCTGGACCTCCTCTAGCGGTGTCCCGCGGCGGGCGCGAAGCCCACCCGCCCGCTCGCACCGCGCAACCCACGGAGCACCAGCGCGGTGGACAGCGCGGCGGACATCGCCTCGGCGCCCTTGTCCTCCTTGGCGCCCGGCCCGCCGGCCCGGTCGATCGCCTGGTCGAGCGTGTCGCAGGTGAGCACCCCGTTGCCGACCGGCACCCCGGAGTCGAGCGCCACCCTCGTCAGGCCGGCCGTCACCGAATCGCAGACGTACTCGAAATGGGGTGTGCCGCCGCGGATCACCACACCGAGCGCGCAGACCGCATCGTGGCCGGTGGCCAGCGCCTGGGCCACCACCGGGAGCTCGATGGCGCCCGGCACGCGCACCACGGTCGGCGTGGACGCGCCGGCCCGGGTGGTCAGCCACACCGCCCGCTCCAGCAGGGTGTCGGTGATCTCGCGGTGCCAGGACGTCGCCACCACGCCGACCCGCAGCCCGGCGGCCGCCGGTATCTCCAGGTCGGGCCGTCCGTCGCCGCTCATCCCGCTCTCCCTCGTGCTCTGCCCCGGCCGGGTGCCGGCCCCCGGTCAGGTGCGCTGCGCCGGCCGGCCGTCGCGCCGGCCCGGCCCCGCCGGGTCATGCGTGGCCCTCCCCGTACAGGGTCTCCAGCCCGTCAAGTTCGTGGCCCATGCGATCGCGTTTGGTGGTCAGGTACCGCAGGTTCTCCGGATTGGCGTGCACCGGCAACGCCACCCGCCCGACGACGGACAGGCCGTAGCCCTCCAGGCCGGCGCGCTTGGCCGGGTTGTTGGTCAGCAGCCGCATCGACCTGATGCCCAGGTCGGCCAGCACCTGGGCGCCGGTGCCGTACTCCCGGGCGTCCGCGGGCAGTCCCAGCTGCAGGTTGGCGTCCACGGTGTCGGCGCCGCCGTCCTGCAGTTCGTAGGCCCGCAGCTTGTCCAGCAGGCCGATGCCCCGACCCTCGTGACCGCGGATGTACAGCACCACTCCCCGGCCCTCGTTGGCCACCGCGTGCAGGGCCGCGTGCAGCTGCGGACCGCAGTCGCAGCGCAGCGACCCGAGCACGTCGCCGGTCAGGCATTCGGAGTGCACCCGGACCAGCACGTCCTCGCCGTCCCCGATGTCGCCGGCCACCAGGGCGATCAGTTCCCGGCCGGTCACCGTGCTCAGATACCCGACGGCCCGGAACTCGCCCTGCGGCAGCGGCAGCCGGGCGGTGGCCACCTTGCGGATCTGCACCTCGGTGCGCCGGCGGTGGGCGATCAGGTCGGCGATCGAGATGAGCGCGAGCCGGTGCCGGCGGGCGAACACCCGCAGGTCGGGCAGCCGGGCCATCGACCCGTCGTCGTTGACGATCTCGCACAGCGCGCCGGCCGGCTGCAGGCCGGCGAGGGTGGTCAGGTCGACCGCGGCCTCGGTGTGCCCGGGCCGGACCAGCACGCCACCGTCCCGGGACCGCAGCGGGAACACGTGACCGGGCCGGGACAGGTCCGCGTCGGTGGTGCGCGGGTCGGCCAGCAGGCGGACGGTGTGTGCCCGCTCGGCGGCGGAGATCCCGGTGGTGGTGCCCTCCCGGGCATCCACGCTGACCGTGAAGGCGGTGGACTTGCGGTCCTGGTTCAACCGGTACATCGGCGGCAGGTCGAGCCGGTCGCAGGCCTGTCCGGACAGCCCGACGCACACCACCCCCGAGGAGTACCGGATGGTGAAGCCCATCAGCTCCGGGGTGGCCAGTTCGGCGGCGAAGATCAGGTCGCCCTCGTTCTCCCGGTCCTGGTCGTCGACCACCAGGACGGCCCGACCCGCCGCGATCTCGGCGACGGCGAAGTCGATGGTGTCGAACCCGCTCTCGGTCTTCGGCCGGTCGGGATCCCAGTGCCGGGGCGGCGCCGGGTCGGCGTCGTCGACGTGGATCCCGGCGTAGCCGACCTCGGCCCCCGCGTCCGTGTTGCGCCGGTCCCGGGTCCGGGCCGGCCTCGGTTCCGGGTCCCGGTCGTCGAGCGGGATCCCGGCCCGGCCGGGATCGGCCGGCGGCGACTGCCGGTCCGCTGCGGTGCCCGTCATGCCGTCTCCTGCCGTCCGGTCACGGCGCCGACGGCGAGCAGTCGCTCGGCGTACTTGGCCATCACGTCGACCTCCAGGTTCACCACGGTGCCCACCCGCGCCGCGCCGAGGGTGGTCGCGTTCCTCGTCTCGGGAATGACGCCGATGCCGAACTCGACGCCATCCGGCAGGTCGACGACGTCGATGACGGTCAGCGAGATGCCGTCGACCGCCACCGCTCCCTTGGCCGCCAGGTAGCGGGCGATCGGGGCACCGGCGCGGATCCGGATCTCGTCGTAGGCCGGGTGCTCGGTCCGCCGCACCACCGTCCCGGTGCCGTCCACGTGCCCTTGCACGATGTGGCCGCCCAGCCGGGTCGACGGGGTGACCGAACGTTCCAGGTTGACCTCGTCGCCGGGGCTCAGTCGGCCGATGGTGGAACGGCGCAGTGTCTCGGCCATGACGTCAACGGTGAAGGTGGCGCCGTCCCGGTCGACCACGGTCAGGCAGACCCCGGACACCGAGATGGAGTCGCCGTGGGCCGCGTCCGACGTGACCTTCGGGCCGGAGACGGTCAGCCTGGCCGATCCGGCGCCGGTACCGTCCGGGTCGTCCCGGCGTACCTCGACGACCCGACCCCGCTCCTCGACGATGCCGGTGAACATCCGATTCCCTTCCACCTTCGGCCTGGATCGCGCTGCCGTGTCCGTCGCGCTGCCATGCCGTCCGTCGCACTGCCGTGTCCATAGTCCACCATCGCCGGAATCCGCCAGCGCCGGTGCACCACGGCCGGTCCGGTGATCGCAACCCGACACCCTGCCCCGGCCGGTGCCGGGCGAGCGGATCAGCCGGCGGGCCGCCGGCGCGCGGCGTCGGCCGCGGCCCGCAACCGCGCCACCGCCAGGGCCGGGTCGTCGGCCGAGTAGACGGCCGACCCGGCGACGAAACAGTCGACGCCCGCCTCGGCGGCCTGTTCGATGGTGTCCGCGGAGATGCCGCCGTCGACCTCGACGATCAGCGACAGGTGCCCGGTGTCGACCATGTTCCGGGCCACCCGCACCTTGCCCAGCATGTCGGCCATGAACGACTGACCACCGAAGCCCGGTTCCACGGTCATCACCAGCAGCGTGTCGTAATGCTTCAGGACGTCGAGCCAGTCCTCGATCGGGGTGGCCGGCTTCACCGACAGCCCGGCCTTCGCCCCGGCGGCGCGGATGTTGGCCGCCGTCGAGATCGGATCGGCCACCGCCTCAGCGTGCACCGTGACGTTGTACGCGCCCGCCTCGGCGTAGCCGACCGCCCACCGGTCCGGATTGTCGATCATCAGGTGACAGTCCAGCGGCAGGTCGGTGGCCTTGCGCAGCGACTGGACGACCGGCAGGCCGATGGTGAGGTTGGGCACGAAGTGGTTGTCCATGACGTCGACGTGCAACCAGTCGGCGCCGGCGACCGCGGCCACCTCGTCGGCTAGGCGGGCGAAGTCGGCGTTCAGGATGCTGGGCGCGATCAGCACGGTCACGACTGGGCAGCCTATCGGCCGGATGCCGACGCCCCGCGGCCATGCCGAGCACGGTCGTCCGGCGAGGTGATGGCGGCCGTCCGGGTGAGGCGGACGTGACAGGTCACGGCCGGCCCGAACCGGCCGCCGTACCGCCCGCCGGTTCGTCCAGCCCGATCAGCCGACGCGGCGCAGCAGGGCCAGGAACATCCCGTCGGTGCCGTGCCGATGCGGCCACAGCTGAACGGTGGGCCCGTCGCCGAGGCCCGGAACACCGGGCAGCAGCGGCCGGGCGTCGCACAGCTCCAGCTGCGGGGACCGCCGGCCGAGCACGCCGAGCGTCTCGGCCAGGTGCGGCGAGCAGGTGACGTAGCCGACCAGTCCGCCGACCCGGACGTGCGCGGTCGCCGAGGCGAGCAGCTCCTGCTGCACCTGGGTGAGCGCGGCGACGTCGGACGGCTGCCGGCGCCAGCGCGCCTCCGGCCGGCGGCGCAGCGCGCCCAGTCCGGTGCACGGCGCGTCCAGCAGCACCCGGTCGTAGCTGCCGGTCTTCAGGCCGGGCGAGCGGCCGTCGGCGGTGTGGACGGTGACCGGCAGCCCGGCCGTGGTCTGCCGGACGAGCTCGGCCCGGTGCGGAGCGATCTCCACCGCGTCGAGCCTGGCGCCGCGCAGCGCCGCGAACGCGCCGAGCAGGCCGGCCTTGCCGCCCGGACCGGCGGTCAGGTCCAGCCACCGCCCGTCCGGGCCGTCCAGGTCCGCGGTGGCCAACGCGATCGTCACCAACTGGGAACCCTCGTCCTGCACGGCGGCCCGCCCGTCGACCACCGCCGCGACGGCGGCCGGGTCGGTGCCGTGCAGATAGACGCCGAACTGGGAGTACCGGGCGGGACTGCCGCCGGCGGCCGCGGCCAGCTCGTCCCGATCGATCCGACCAGGACGGGCGACCAGATGCACGGCAGGCGGCTCGTCGTCGGCCCGCAGCGCCTCGAGCAGCTCCGGCGCGTCGGCGGGAACGGCCAGCCGGTCGCGGAACGCGGCGACGATCCACCGCGGATGCGCGGTGGCCATCGCCAGATGACCGAGCGGATCGGTGTCCATGGCCGGTGCCAGCCGGTCGGTCCAGGTGTCCAGGTCGGCCTCGGCGATGCGGCGCAGCACCGCGTTGACGTAGCCGGCCGCGCCGGGTCGCTCCCCCGCCCGGACGAGTTCGACCGTCGCCGACACCGCGGCGTGCGCGGGGATGCGGGTGTGCAGCAGCTGGTAGGCGCCCAGCCGCAGGGCGTCCACGACCGCGCCGTCGAGTTGGTCGAACGGGCGGTCGCCGCACGCGGCGATCACCGCGTCCAGTTGGCCAAGGGCACGGCAGCTGCCGTAGGCCAGTTCGGTGGCCAGGGCGGCGTCGCGGCCGGTGATGCGCCGCTCCCGCAGGATCGGCGGCAGGGCCAGATTGGCGTAAGCGCCGCGCGACCGGACCGCGGCCAGCAGCTCCAGCGCGGCCTGCCGGGCCGGATCGGTGACCGGTGGTCGCCGGGTCGGGGGTCGGCGCGGTGGACCGGCCGGGCCCTTGCGGGCGCCGCCGAACCGCTGATTCGGGCGCCCGCCGCCGGCGGGTCGGCGGGGTGCCGGACTCATGCCGCCCTCCTCCTGTTGCATTCGCGGATGGACACCGCGCGCGGCCGAATCATGACAGCACCGTCCCTGCCGCCGGGCGAGCGCCGCGGGCCCAGTCCGCGGCCGCCGTCGCGCGGCGACCGGGTGCGGTGACCGCGCCCAGCCGGACCGCGGTCGTCGCGGTGCCGACCAGCACCTCCCGCTTGCCGGCCGACAGCTCGCCGGGTGGCAGGCCGGTGTGGTCGGTGTGCTGCACGGGGCCGATGACCAGCCGTCCCCACGGCGAGCCGGTCCAGGCACCCGGTTCCGGGGTGAGCGAACGGATCAGCCGGTGCACCGCCGCGGCCGGCTGCGCCCAGTCGACCCGGGCGTCGTCGACGGTGACCTTGCCGGCGTAACTGACGCCGTCGGCCGGTTGCGGGCGGGCCTCGACGGTGCCGTCGGCCAGCCCGTCCAGGGTTGCGACGAGCAGCCGGGCACCCTCGCCGGAGAGCCGGCCGAGCAGGTCGCCGGCGGTGTCGTCGGGCCGGATCCGTTCGGTGAGGACCCCGTAGACCGGGCCGGTGTCCATGCCCTGATCCAGCCGGAAGGTGGTGGCGCCGGTGATCTCGTCACCGGCCCGGATCGCGGCCTGCACCGGTGACGCCCCGCGCCAGGCCGGCAGCAGGGAGAAATGCAGGTTGACCCAGCCGTGGCTGGGGATGGCCAGAATCGGCGCCGGCAACAGGGCGCCGTAGGCGACGACCGCGGCCGCCTCCGGCCGCAACGCGGCGAGCTCCTCGGCGAACTCCGGGTCCTTCGCGGACGCCGGAGTCAGCACCGGGACGCCCGCCCGCTCGGCCAGCGCCCCGACCGGCGACGGGTGCACGGTTCGGCCGCGGCCCCGGCGGGCGGCCGGCCTGGTGACGACGGCGACGACCTGGTGCCGCGATTCCAGCAGCGCGGTCAGCGACGGGACCGCGGGTTCCGGCGTGCCGGCAAAGACGATGCGCAGCTGACTGCCCTTCTGCTGGGTGTGCCGGCCGGGTGCGCGATGATCGGCGTGAACGGCGCCCGGCCGCCGCTCGGATCGGTGCGGCCCGGCAAGTCTATGGATCCGATCGGTGGGGCCCGGCAAGTCTGCGGATCGGACAGGTGCGGCCCGGCGAGTCTGCGGACCGGATCGGTGCGGCCCCGGCGAGTCTATGGAGGGGTGGGAGACGGTGATGGCGGCAGTCGTGCCCGATGGCCGGACGCTGGTCGGCGAGGTGGTCCGGTTGGACGCCGGCCGGCCGGAGGACGCGCCGGCCCTGTTCGGCGTGCTGGACGACGCCCGGGTCTTCGAGGGCGGGTACGCCGGTGGCCCGGCGGGGCGGCCGGCCGACCTCCCGGCGTTCCAGCGGTGGTGGACGTCAGGGCTGCGTGATCCGCGGCGGTGCGTGGTCTACGTCGTCCGGCTGCTGGCCGACGGGCCGGCCGGGGGCGCCGGCACCGTCGTTGGCACCTCCTCGCTGGGCGACCCGTCGGTGCTCGACGAGCGGATCCACCTCGGCTGGACGGCCTACGCGCCCGCGGTGTGGGGGTCCGCGGTGAATCCGGAATGCAAGCTGCTGATGCTGCGACACGCGTTCGAGGACTGCGGCTTCGGCCGGGTGAAGATCCAGACCGACGTACTGAATCCGCGGTCGCAGGCCGCCATCGCCAAGCTGGGCGCGGTGCGGGAGGGGGTGCTGCGGCGGCATCAGGCGCGGGCCGACGGGACGTTCCGGGACACCGTGGTGTTCTCGATCGTGCGCGACGAGTGGCCGGCCGTGCGCGCCGGGTTGGCGCGGCGGGTGAGCGCGGCGGGTGGGTGATTCGCTTCGCTGACCAAGTCCGCGCCCTTGGTGCCGGTTGTGCGGCGCCTTCGGTGCGAGGACGGAAGACGCGAGGACGGAAGATAAGCACGACCGGTCGTGCTTATCTTCCGTCCTCGGGTTTCGTTCGCGGGCAAGGGTGGCGCGCCGCGGTCAGCGGCGTATGGCAGTCGTGTCCAGCAGGAAAAGTGTCGCTGCGTGGGCTCTTTCCTTCCGAACCCGGCTTCCTTCCGAACCCGGCTTCCTTCCGAACCCCGCCCGACGCAACCGGAGATGGTGTTGGGCGCGAATCCGGACCGCACCCAGCCCCGACAGCTCCGACAGCCCCGCCGAGCGCAGCCAGGGCGTCCCGGCGGGTCAGGCGAGCTCGGCCGGGTCCATTCTGATCCGCAACCCACCGCCGAGTTTGCGGGCCGAGCGGGCGGCGGCCAGCGCGTGCACCGCCGCACTCAGCGCCTTGCGATGGCTCAGCGGCACACGGACCAGCACGCGTAGCCGGGTTCCGTCACCGATGTCGGGGTCGATGCCGAGCATCGGGGCGCCCGACCCGACGGAGCCGTCACCGTCATCGCCCGAGTCGGACTCGGCACCGTCCAACGCCACCGGACCGAGGACCTCGGCGTCGGCGGGCAGGGACAGCCGGTCGAGCGCGTCCACGATCGCCGCCTGCGATCCCTCGATGGAGGCCATGGCCACCGCGGGCGGGAATCCCAGCTCCCGGCGAGCGGACAGTTCCGCCTCGGCGTGCCCGGCCGGGTCCCAGCGGATCAGCGCCTGCACCGTGGGTACCGCGGCCTCCACGGCGACGACCACCTGCCCGCCGTCCCGGCCGGACCGAACGAGGGCGGCCGCGGCCATCCATCGCCGCAGCGTCTCCTCCGCCGCCCGCAGGTCCTGCCGGCCGAGCAGCAACCGGCCGTCCAGCAGCAGCGCCGCTCCGTAACCGGTGGGCGCGACGGGCTCGGCACCGGGCGTGGCGACGACGATGGCCGGTCCGTCGGGAACCTGCGGGCGCCCGGCCGCCCCGGACGAGGCGAGGATCGGCACGTCCGGGAACGCCCGGCCGATCTCCTCGGCGGTGCGCCCGGCGCCGACGGCGGCGGCGCGGATCCGGGCGCCGCCGCAGGCCGCGCAGCGGAAGGCGGCCTCGTTCGCGCCGCACCAGCGGCACTGCAGCAGACCGGGCAGGTGAGGCTCAGTGATCCGCAGCGGTCCCCGGCAATGCCGGCAGCGGGCCGGCCGACGGCACTGCTCGCAGACCACCGCCGGCAGATACCCGGCGCGCGGCACCTGGACCAGGACGGGTGCGCCGGCGGCCAGCGCGTCGCGGGCGGCCCGGAAAGCGACCGGAGGCATGCGGGCCTGCGCGGCGGCCGAGTCGGCGCCGGTGACGTGGTCGGATCCGGCGGCCCTGATCCAGGGTGAGCGGGCGCGCACCAGGGGCCGGATCGGCGAGACCGGCCGGGCCCATCCGCTGTCCAGGAGCAGCTGCGCCTCGGCCGTCCGGGCGAACCCACCGATCAGCATCGGGCACGACCGCGCCACGGACCGCAGCATCAGCACCTCGCGGACGTGCGGGTACGGCGCGCGCGGCTCGGCCAGCAGATCGTCACCGTCGTCGAACACCGCGACCAGGCCCAGGTTCGCCACCGGCGCGAAGGCGGCCGCCCGGGTACCGGCGACGATCGTTTGCGACCCCCGACGGACGGCCAGGAAGCGCCGGTACCGTTCGGCCGGCCCAAGATCCGCGGTCAGCGTCACGTGGCGGTCGGCGCCGACCACCGCGGTCAGCGCAGCGTCCAGGCGGGCCAGGTCGGTGGCGTCCGGGACGATCAGCAGTGCGCCGCGGTCCGCGGCCAGGGCCGCCGCGGCGGCCTCGGCCAGCCGGGCCGGCCAGTCCTCGCCGGGCAACGCCTGCCACACCGCCCGGGCCGGGCGCCCCTCCCGGATGGCCTTGAAGAACGCCGTGCCCGCGGGGTAATCACCGGCCCATTCGGGCGGAACCGCATCAGGCGGGACCGCATCGGACAGGACCGCATCGGGCGGTGGCCGGCCGGCCGGCTCGGGCCCGAGCTCCGGGTCGTCCACCGCTCGCCGCGGTTCACCGTGGCCCTCGGCCGGCAAATCGCCGTCCGAGAACGCCTCGCCGGACTCCGCGAAGGACGCCTCGCCGGCCGCAAGCGGCTGGTCATCGGCGGCCGTTTCCTCGACAGCATCGGCGAGTTGCTTCTCCACCCGGGCGTGCCGGGGCGGGACGGCGAGTCGCAGGACGTCGGCGACGGTGCCGGCGTACCGATCCGCGACCGCTCGGGCGAGTTCGGCGACCTCCGCGCTGAGCACCGGCTCCGGCGAGACCACCCGTTCGATGAAGCCGAGCTCACCGTCGTGGTCGGATTCGGCCACGCGGGCGAGCAGGAATCCGCCCACCTGACGGCCGGCGAACCGCACCCGGACCCGCACGCCCGGCTGGGCAACCTCGTCGTCGCGGCGATCGACCAGGTAGTCGAACGCCCGGTCGAGATGGGTCAGCGGCACTTCCACCAGCACCCGCGCCACCGGCCGAGTGGACGCCGCGACCCGCGCGCCCACGATCGGACGCGCACGGGCCGGCGTCGTCCGGCGAGCGGGAGGTGCGGTCACCCCCCATGCATACCAAGCCCAGCCGACAGTGCCGCCGCGACTCCGAGCGCACCCACCCGCGGGGAAGGTCCGGTCGCGCCAAGCGACTCGATCTTCCCCACGCCGCCAGCCCAGCCTGGCCCAGTTCGACCTGCCCGCCGGCACCCCACGCGAGCACGCGCCCGGTCGCGGGGAAGATCCGGTCGCGCCAAGCGACTAGATCTTCCCCACGCAGGCGGAGCAGCCGCGGGGATTCCCCAGACGGACGAACCGGCGGACGAGGATCAGACGAGGATCAGATGGAACAGGCGGGCGGGAGTCAGATGCCCAGCGCGGACTTCAGGTCGGCGGCGCGCTCGGTGTTCTCCCAGGGCAGGTCGACGTCGGTCCGGCCGAAGTGTCCGTAGGCGGCGGTCTGCGCGTAGATCGGCCGCTTGAGGTCCAGGTCGCGGATGATCGCGGCCGGGCGCAGGTCGAACACCTGCTTGATGGCCTCGGAGATCTTGGCCGGGTCCACCTGCTCGGTGCCGAAGGTCTCCACGAACAGGCCGACCGGGGAGGCCTTGCCGATCGCGTAGGCGACCTGCACCTCGATCCGGTCCGCCAGACCCGCGGCCACCACGTTCTTGGCCACCCAGCGCATCGCGTAGGCGCCGGACCGGTCGACCTTGGAGGGATCCTTGCCGGAGAACGCGCCGCCGCCGTGCCGGGCCATCCCGCCGTAGGTGTCGACGATGATCTTCCGCCCGGTCAGCCCGGCGTCGCCCATCGGACCGCCGATGACGAACCGCCCGGTCGGGTTGACCAGCAGCCGGTAGCCCTTGGTGTCGATGTCCAGCGCGGCCAGCTCGGGCTCCACCACCTGCTCGCGCACGTCGACGGCGAGCAGCTGCTCCAGGTCGATGTTCTCCGCGTGCTGGCTGGACACCACGACGGTGTCCAGCCGGACCGCCTTGTCGCCGACGTACTCGATGGTCACCTGGGTCTTGCCGTCCGGGCGCAGGTACGGCACCGCGCCCGACTTGCGGACGCTGCTCAAGCCCCTGGACAGCCGGTGCGCCAGCGCGATCGGCAGCGGCATCAGCTCGGGGGTGTCGGTGCAGGCGTACCCGAACATCAGCCCCTGGTCGCCGGCGCCCTGCTGGGACAGGGCGTCGTCGATCTCCTCCGGTGAGTGGGTGCGCGCCTCGAACGCGGTGTCCACGCCTTGCGCGATGTCCGGCGACTGCGCCCCGATCGCCACGTTGACGCCGCAGGACGCGCCGTCGAAGCCCTTCGCGGACGAGTCGTAGCCGATGCCGAGCACGGTGTCCCGGACGATGGCCGGGATGTCGGCGTAGGCGCTGGTGGTCACCTCACCGGCGACGTGCACCTGACCGGTGGTGACCATGGTCTCGACCGCGACGCGGCTGGTCGAGTCCTGCCGCAGCAGCTCGTCGAGGATGGCGTCGCTGATCGCGTCACAGATCTTGTCCGGGTGCCCCTCGGTGACAGATTCCGAGGTGAACAGGCGGGAGGTCACGGCTGTTTGCTCCTAGGTCGCGATTGGTAGGTGGTCGCGGTTGGTAGGTGGTCGCGGTTGGCGTAGGTCGTGGACGGGGTGTGGATGTCGGGATCGGGCCAGAGCCGGCCCGGTCACACGGCCGGCCGTCGGGGAATCGGGGATCGGGTCCGAACGCTACGTGGTCGGCGCGTCGATCCCGCTCATTCGGGCGGCTCTGGTACGCCGGGCGGCGGCCCGGCCGGCCGCGAGCGGACCGGCGGAGCCGCCTGCGGACATCGGGCGAGGCGTCGCACGACGGCGTCGCACACGGCGGCTGCGAGCAGGCTCTTGGGTCCCAGGGGCATCCGGACCGGCGGCTCGGCGTCCGCGGACAGGATCACCCCGGCGTTGTCCGCGACCTCGAACGCGCGGCCGTCGTCGACCCGGTTCACCACCAGCAGATCGCAACCCTTGCGGGCGAGTTTGTCCCGGCCGTAGTCCAGGGGAGTGCCGTGCGCGTCGCCGGTCTCCGCCGCGA
The DNA here is from genome assembly GCA_964497705.1 of uncultured Actinomycetes bacterium. Classification (GTDB taxonomy): domain Bacteria; phylum Actinomycetota; class Actinomycetes; order Mycobacteriales; family Nakamurellaceae; genus Nakamurella. The sequence goes on from CAZCEH010000032.1 coordinate 48,020, forward strand.
ACCCGACCACCACGCGGGCCCGGTCCGGGCCGGGCCGGCTCAGCCCGGCGAGGATGTCCGGGTTCTCTACCAGCTCGACGACCGGCGGCCCCTGCCCCGGCCGCTTCTTGATCTTGGTCGGGCCGGCCTCGACCGGCCGGAAGTCGGCCACCGCGGCGGCCATCACCACGACGTCGGCGCCGGCGGCATGCTTGCTCATCGCCGACTCCAGGTCGCGGGCATCGGTCACGTCGACGCGGGTCACACCTGCAGGAGTGTCCAACCCCACGTTTGCGGACACCAAAGTCACCTCGGCGCCGCGGGCCGCGGCGACCAGGGCCAGCGCGTAGCCCTGCCGGCCCGACGAGCGGTTGCCCAGGAAGCGGACCGGGTCGAGGGGCTCCCTTGTACCGCCCGCGGAGATCACCACGCGACGTCCGGCCAGGTCGCGCGGCAACGCGTCGGCCCGCTGCAGCAGGAGCGAGCCGACCGCATGGATCTGGTCGACCTCGGGCAGTCGTCCGGGACCGCTGTCCGTGCCGGTCAGCCGGCCGACCGCCGGATCCAGCACGGTGACCCCACGGGCGCGCAGTGTGGCCACGTTGGCCACCGTGGCCGGATGCGTCCACATCTCGGTGTGCATCGCCGGGACCATCAGCACCGGCGCCCGGGTCACCAGCAGGGTGGCGGTGAGCAGATCGTCCGCCTGCCCGGTGGCGGCGCGGGCGAGCACGTCGGCGGTCGCCGGCGCGACGACCACCAGGTCCGCGCGTTGGCCGGTAGCGACGTGCTTGACGTCGGGGATGTCGGTGAACACGTCGGTGGCCACCGGGTTCCCGGACAGCGCCTCCCAGGTGGCGGCACCGACGAAGCGCAACGCAGCCGCGGTAGGCACCACCGACACGGACGCGCCGGCCTCGGCGAACAGGCGGACCAGACCGCCGACCTTGTACGCGGCGATGCCACCGCCGACCCCGATCACCACGCGGGGGTGCCGGACGGCATCACGGCCGGACGACTGCTGTGGCTCCACCGTTGCCTGAACCGGTATGGCCTGACCCGGCCGGTTCACTCGCCTTCGGTGTGGGTGAGCAAGCCGGCGTTGATCTCGCGCAGCGCGATCGACAGCGGCTTCTCCTTGGGCAACGGCTCCACCAGCGGACCGACATACTCCAGCAGGCCCTCGCCCAGCTGGGCGTAGTAGTCGTTGATCTGCCGGGCCCGCTTGGCAGCGTAGATGGACAGCCCGTACTTCGAACTGGTCCTGGTCAGGAGTTCGTCGATCGGCGGGTACGTGATGCCCGCCGCCGCGATCGCCGCCGCCGTGGGCGCGCCACTGTCTGCCGAAGTGCTCATCTGACGTGCTCCTGTATCCGTGACAAAACCCGCGATAGAACCCAGCGAACCGGAGGACGGTGTCGCTCACCGGCACCCTCGACGCCGGCGCCTGGATTCAGGGCACGCGCGAGCCGGGCCGGGACCCAGCCATCAACTGTACCAAGCCGTCCGCCGCGCTCCGGACATCGGTGTTGACCACCGTGTGGTTGAACTCCCGCTCGGCGGCCAGCTCGTCCCGCGCCGCGGCCAGCCGGGCCCGGATGGTCGCCGGGTCCTCGGTCCCCCGCCCGACCAACCGTCGGTTGAGCTCGTCCACCGACGGCGGGGCCAGGAAGATCAGTACCGCCTCCGGACCGAGGCCGGACGCGGCGCGGACCTGCCGGGCGCCCTGCACCTCGATCTCCAGCAGCACGTCCTGACCGGCGGCCAGCCGCTCCTCCACCGGATCACGCGGCGTGCCGTACCAGTTGCCGGCGAACCGGGCGTACTCGAGCAGCCGGTCGGCGGCGATCAGTTCGGCGAACCGCTCGGCGGTGACGAAGTGATAGTTCACCCCGTCGACCTCACCGGGCCGCCGGGCCCGAGTGGTCGCCGAGATCGAATACCACAGGTCCGGGAGCAGCTCCCGGAGCCTGGCCAGCACCGTGCTCTTGCCCACCCCGGACGGGCCGGAGAGCACGAACAAGCGCCCTCGGCCCGCCGGCCGGTCCACCACCGGAGTCGACGGCGGTCAGTAGCCGAACTCGTTGAGCAGCGCCTGCCGCTGGCGCTCGCCGAGACCGCGCACCCGCCGGCTCGGGGCGATGTCGAACTGCTCCATCAGCGCGGCGGCGCGCACCTTGCCCACCCCCGGCAGCGACTCGAGCAGGGCGGACACCTTGAGCTTAGCCAGCGCCTCGTCCGTCTCGGCGTCGATCAGTACCTGCTTGAGGGTGGTGCCACCCCGCTTGAGCCGCTCCTTGAGCTCGGCACGGGCGCGGCGGGCGGCGGCCGCCTTCTCCAGGGCCGCGGCGCGCTGCTCGTCGGTCAGTTGCGGAAGAGCCACGTCGGCCTCACTTCTTTCCTGTGAATCCCTGCGAATGGTCCCTGTCGAATGTCCACTGCGGTGGCCCCAGGGCCCGGGCCCCCGACGTCGTGCCACCTGGCAACACGCTCATCTCCGGCGGTCCTCTGCGAACCTACCCAGGCCTGGGCGGGGCGGCAAACAGGACCTGCCGGACACCGGCCGGTGGCGACGGGGTCAGGTGAGCCCGTCCGTGGCGCGGAACGCGGTCCCGGTGCCGCTGACCCACACCGGTCCCTCGTGCGCGCCGATCCACACGGACCGGCCGCGTGGCACCTGGATCGAATGGCCGTGACCGTCGATCACCTCCACCTGGCCGTCGACGACCAGCAGCACCTGCGGACCGTCGTGGGTGATGTCCCGCTTGTCCGGATGCGGCTCGAGCCGCGACAGCCGGAACTCGGGGGCCGGCGTGTGGTACACCCATTCGCCCGGCAGGCCGGGGTCGCCGTGCAGGATGGGCACGTCGCCGGGACTGAAGTCGAGCACCTTCATCAGCTCGGGGACGTCGACGTGCTTGGGGGTCAGGCCGCCGCGCAGCACGTTGTCCGAGTTGGCCATGATCTCGATGCCGACCCCGGCCAGATACGCGTGCAGGTTCCCGCCGGGCAGATACAACGCCTGGCCGGCCCGCAGGGTGATCCGGTTGAGCAGCAGCGAGGCAAGCACCCCGGGGTCGCCCGGGTAGCGCTCCCCCAGGGCCAGCGCGGTCCGGTACTCCACGGCGAACTCGCCGCCGTGCTGCACATGCTTCACGCAGGCCGCGAGCACGTCGGACAGCAGCGGGCCCAGGGTGGACGGCGGGATGGTGATGATCGAGGAGAACAGCGCGCGGGTGCCGTGCACGTCCGGCTGACCGGACAGCAGGCCGAGGTAGTGATCGAGCGCGGGAACCTCGAGCGCGGCCAGCAGGTGCACCGTGCGGGACGGTTCCCGGAAGCCGCACAACGCCTCGAATCCGGTCAACGCGCAGATCAGCTCCGGCTTGTGCCAGTTGTCCCGGTAGTTGCGCTGCGGCGAGGTGAGCGGAATCCCGGCCGCCTCCTCCAGGGCGAACCCGCGCTGCGCCTGCGCGGCGGACGGATGCGCCTGCAGGGACAGCGGCTCGGCCGCGGCCAGCACCTTCAGCAGGAACGGCAGCCGGGAGCCGAACCGATCGTGCACGGATTCGCCCATCACACCGACCGGGTCGGCCGCGATCACCTCGGTCAGCGGACGCTCCGGTGCCTGGTCCCCGTCGCTCGGGCTGCCGAGCAGGAACGACGAGTCGGCCGGGTGCGCACCCACCCACAGCTCCGCCTGCGGGTGCGGGGCCGGGCTCGGTTCACCCAGCAGCTCGGCGATCGCCGTCCGGGACCCCCACGCGTACGGCCGGATCCGGTTATGCATCAACTCCACGAACCGGACTCCCTCTCGCTCCAGACCGCGCGACCCCCGGTCGACGGCAGATGCCGCGCGGCGCCGCCCGGGCGGCCCAGGCCGTCCGGGCTGTCCATCGGCGGCCGTGCGCCCGACCGAAGACCAAGGTAGACGGCGGCGAAGTCGATCCGGGCCATCATCGCCAGCGTCCAGCTGAACGCGTCGCGCGCCGGCTGCGGCGCATCCGCGTCGTCGGGCGGTCGCTCGCGGGTGGCCAGTTCCTCGGGACCGATGCTGATCGCCCGCGGCAGCGCGTTCTGCAGCGCGGTGGCCAGGGGCGACCGGGGGATGGTGACCGGACGGCTGGGGTCGACCGGTTCGGACCCGAAGGCCGGCAGCGACTCCAGCGGCAGCAGCCCGGAGCCGGCCGGCGTGCCCGTCGGGGACGGGCCGCGGTCCTGCGCGGACGGCCCGACCACCAGCACGCTGCTCACGGTCTGACCGGCCGGAACGCCGTCCGCGGGATCCTCGAACGGGTCGTAGAACGTGCCGGCCGGCCCGTCCGTGCGCGCCGCACTGGCCAGCACCGGCGGGGACCCCGCGGCCTGGAACGACAGCAGCGGGGCGCCGACGTAGCCGGCAATGCCGGCCAGCGAACGGCAGGCGTAGCCGGACAGCGCGTCGGCGACCGGGTCGGTGCCGATGATCAGCGGGGTCCCGGCCGACAGGTGCTCGGCCAGCGTCAGGGCGGGGTTGACGAAGAACTCCGACGACGGGTGGCAGGCCACGGCGAGGGCGTCGAGCTGTTCCGCGGCGGCCGGGAAGTCCGGTCGGCGGCCGAACCCGGCGGCCGCGGCCACACCGATCAGCACGGTCAGCCGGGCCACGCCGGCCAACGCCTCGGTCACCGGGACCAGCGGGTCCAGCAACACCGACCCGGCCGCGGCGTCGGCGACCGGGCCATCGGCGGCCGCTCGCACGATCACCCGCGCACCGCGCCGGGCCGCGTCGGCGGCGGCCTGCGCGCAGGCGATGTCGTCGACGACGGAGGCCAGCACGACGACGATATCCAGGGGTCCGACCCAGATCGGCAGCGTCGTGCCGGTGACGACCGGCGCGGGCACCTCACCGAGCAACGCGGTCAGCAGCCCCACGTCGACCGCGGCGTTCGCGCCGATCACCACGAGCGCCCGGGGCCGGCCGAAGTCGGCGAGCGGCGCCACCTGCTCGGCCGTCGCCCGGACCTGAGCCCCGGCCAGGGCCGCGGACGGCAGCAAGCCGGCCAGGTCGGCGGCCACCAGCGCGTCCGGATCGTGCAGGTCGACGGGCTCGCTCACGTCGCCACCTCTCCGGGTCGCCTCACGGGCTCGGCCACCCCGACGCGGCGCCGCCGCCTGCCACCATGGTTCGCTCGGCAAGCCTCGCTGATGGCTCTACCTTCGTTCATGAGGGCTTCCTCCCGGGAACGCTTG
>CAZCEH010000033.1:0-53228 GCA_964497705.1 uncultured Actinomycetes bacterium
ATGCACAGACACAAGCTTTCGACAAACACGAATCGCCCGCTTGGGCCGGATCTCGAACGAGGTGGAGTCGGTGACGGGCTGGTCGCTGCGGCTCACTTACCTCACCCCGACGAGGAGACCTGTTGGCGGGGAAAGAGGGCTTGATAGGAAACCGAATGGTTACCTATGATGGGCGCGTGGAAGAGGTGTTCCGGGCGCTGGCCGACCCCACCCGGCGCGCACTGCTCGACGAGCTGTTCGAGCGGGACGGCCAGACGCTCTCGGCGCTGACCGCACACCACGACATGACCCGCATCGGCGTGGCCAAACACCTTCGCCTGCTGGAGGAGTCGGGGTTGGTGGTCAGCCGCCGGCGCGGCCGGGAGAAGCTGCACTTCCTGAACGTCATCCCGATACGCCTCATCCACGACCGCTGGGTCAGCAAGTACACCGAGCCCTGGGCCGCCGGCCTGGCCGACCTCAAACGGGAACTGGAGCAGCCGATGGAGAAGATCTTCGAGATCTACATCCGCACCACGCCGGAGCGGTTGTGGGCAGCGATCACCGACCCGGCGACCCGGGCCAGGTTCCAGTTCGGCGCCTCGGTGCGGTCCGACTGGACGCCCGGATCGGCCTACACACTGACCCACCCCGGCAGCGACCGGCCGCTCGCCGAGGGCGAGAACCTGGTGGTGGAACCGCCGCACCGGCTGGTGCAGAGCATGCGCACGCTGTGGAGCGCCGAGGCCGAGCGGGCCGGCACCACCCGGGTGACCTGGCAGATCGAGCCCGTCGGCGATTCCTGTCACCTGACCGTCACCCACGACCAGCTCGCCGGCGACGCGCCGCCCGAACTGTACGGCGGGTGGCCGATGATCCTGTCCGGCATGAAGACCTGGCTGGAGACCGGCCGCACGCTGACCACGCCCGGTTCACTGATGTACGGCTCACCCGAAAACCCTTGACCTGGAGGACCGACCATGCCGGAGACAAGCATCGGCGACGTGCGCACCATCGGTGTCGAGGTCGCCGACCAGGATGCCGCCCTGACCTTCTATGTCGACGTCCTCGGCTTCGAGAAGCGGCTGGACGCGACCACCCCGACCCTGCGTTGGGTCGAGGTGGCCCCACCCGGCGCCCGGACCTCGATCGCGCTGACCCCCGCCCGACCCGGCACCGGAGCCGCCGAGGCCGGCACGAGGGCCGGCGGGATCACCGACACCGGCGTCCGGTTCACCGCCACGGCCGCCGCGGCCGAGCACACGGCGCTGCGCGACCGCGGGGTGGACGTGGGCGAGTTGCTGCAGTGGCCCGGCACGCCGCCGATGTTCAGCTTCGACGATCCCGACGGCAACCGCTTCTACGTGGTGCAGGACCGGCCCTGACCCACCGCGCCGCCGCCGGAAACTGCTGTCCGGTCAGGAGATCCGCCAGACGTAGGCGTACGGCTGGGCGAACTGGGTGATCCGGAACGCCCGGAAGACGATCTTCGCGTCGCCCGGCGGCATGTTCGGCCAGATCACCTGCTCGACGTTGTTGGTCCGGTCGAATCCCGAGCCGGTGCCCATGTTGCCGTGCCGCTCGGTGCCGTCCGAGGCGACGACGATCAGGTCGAGGTCGTTCTGCAGCTGCGCACCCGGCGGGTCCGACCAGACCAGCGTGACTTTCAGGGTGGCGCCAACAGCCGCCGGAACCGGTTGGGCGTCATCGTCATCGTCGTCGTCATCGGCCTGGTGCTTGGGCTTGCCGCGCTCGGGGATGGTCACGCCGATGCCGTCCTCCTGGCCCTCGCTGAGCGGGCCACCCTCACCGAAACCGCCGTCCGGGTCGCCCGGCCCGGGGATGATCACCGAGCCGGCCAGGTCGACCCGACCCCATCCCGAGTTGTTGTTGGGCGACGCGCCGGCCTCGGTGGGGTTGTACTGGCCGGCGAGGTCGATCGCGCCGTTGATCAGCAGTGCCTTGATCAACGCCGCGCTCGGTGAGCCGAATCCGTTGCGCACCAACGTCTGGCGCAGCACCGCCGCGCACCCGGCGACCAGCGGCGTAGCCATCGACGTGCCGGAGTCGAAAAAGAACAGCGGGTCGGTGGACACGCCGAAGTCGCTGGACATCGAGGCGGCGCGGGAGAGCGTGGACAGGATGCAGGTGCCGGGCGCGACCACGTCCGGCTTGATGCGGCCCTCGAGTGTCGGGCCGCGGCTGGAGAAGGCCACCATCCCGCCTGCGTTGTCGGCCTGCCGGTCCCGGCTGATCGGCGGCGTCGGGAAGTCCGACGGCCAGTACGTGCCGTAGCTCGGTTTGAAGGTGGGCCGCAGGCTCTCGCTCGCCCCCACGGTGATGCAGTTCTTGGCCGCGGACTGCGAGCCGACGCTGTTGGCGTCCACCGCGCCGTCCCGGTCGCCGTCCGTCCCGTCGTTGCCGGCGGCGAAGCAGATCACCTGGTCCTGGTGCTTCCAGACGAACTCGTCGATCTCCCGTGAGCTCGCGTCGTAGGGCAGGTGGATGCCGGGCAGACCCCAGGAGTTCGTGTGCACCCGGGCGCCCTCGTCGTAGGTCTGCTGGAACAGGTCGTTCAGGTCGGCCGGAATCCCACCCAGCCCGCCGGCGGAGTCCAACAGGCTCTGCAGGATCAGCTGGGCGCCTGGCGCGGTACCGCGGATCGCGCCGCCCATCGTCGGCGAATTGCCGTCGCCCAGCACGGATCCCGCGACGTGGGTGCCGTGCCCGTGCGGGTCGTCGGTCTTGGCCGGTGCGGTCCGGCCGAGCGGGTGCAGGCCGAGGACCCGGCCGGTGAAGGCCGGATGAGCGTTGGCCGGGTCGCCGAGGTCGAAGCCGGTGTCGGCCACCGCCACGATCTCTCCGTCGCCGTCGTACGTCGTGCCGTTGACCAGCACGTCGGCGTCCAGGATCTGCCGCGCCACGTTGTTGAACAGCTGGCGCGGCGGCACCGCGTGGATCTCCCGCACCTCGTCCAACGCGGCGATGGCCGGCAGCTGCCCGGCCTGAGTGGTCACCCGCACCTTGGTCGGCGTGACGATGACCGCCGACGGTTCGATCCGGGCCGCGGCCGCCACCTGCGCGACGAAGTCGGTCGTCGGCTCGATGCCGGGGTGCAGCAACACATCGACCCGGGTCGGCACGCGCGAGGGATTCGGCGTGGTGTCCGCCAGCCTCGCCAGGTTGCCCGGGTCGATGCCCTGCGGCAGCAGCGTCGGCGCGATCTTGAACACCCGGAGGTAGACGTCGGCCCAGGTGACGAACGGCAGCGCGCGGATCGCGGCGAGGTCGGACCCCGGGTACTGCGCCAGGTAGGTGTTCTCCGAGACGTACTCCTGGACCTGGACGCCCAGGTCGGTCAAACTCGCCCGGTCCGCCGCCCGCAGCGGCTCGGACGTCTGGATCAGCAGGTGGTCCGAGTTGGACGCATCCGCCGCCTCCAGCCCGGCGTCGGCCAGCACCCGCCGCTGGGCCGCCGGGTCGACGGTGATGCCGTTGATGGTGATCGGAGCCATGCGGGTGTTCCTCTCGATGGTCGGGCCGGTTCACCGGCCCGGAACGAACGGCCAACGAGAGAAAGAGGGCGTAACGGGACAAAAGATGCACGGCGTGGGAAAGAACGTGCGCTCGCGACCCTCGGCAGGGGCCGCGAGCCCGTCCTCAGGGGGTCGCCGGCACCCCGGGCGGCTGCGCCGCGAGCACGTGATCGCCGACCTTGTCGGTGGACAGGTCCAACGAGCAGATGTAGGCGTCGTGGGTCTCGCAGCGGACCATGTCCGGCCGCTCGTAGTCCAAGCGGCAGACGTGACAGGTCAGGTGCTCGCCGGACGGGTTGCCGTCGGCGTCGAACATCGGCTCGTCGATGCCGTCATCGGCGCGCCGCAGGTAGTACTTGCCCTTCGTGACGATCGCCAGCAGCGGGGTGAGCACGACCGCGAGGCCGACCGCGACCAGCGGAGAGTACGGCTGGATCGCCGATCCGAAGGCACCGAAGAACACCGCGATGGACACCCCACCGGCGATCAGCACCGAGCCGAAACCGACCGGGTTGACCGCGTAGAGCATGCCGCGGCGGAACTCCGGCACCGTCGGCGAGAGCTTGAGCAGGTGCTTGTTCACCACGATGTCCACCGCGACGGTGGTCACCCAGACGATCGCGCAGTTGGCGTAGAAGCCCAGGATCGTGTTCAGGAAGCTGAACATGTTCAGCTCCATCAGCAGCAGCGCCACGGCCAGGTTGAAGATCACGAACACCAGCCGGCCCGGGTAGCGCTTGGTGACCCGGGTGAACGAGTTCGTCCAGGCCAGGGATCCGGAGTAGGCGTTGGTGACGTTGATCTTGATCTGGCTGATCACGACCAAGATCACCGCCAGGCTCATGGCCAGCCAGGGCGGCATCATCTCCCGGTAGACGGTCAGGAACTGGTGCACCGGCTCGTTGGCGGTGGCCGCGTCCGCCGGGGTCAGGTTGGCGATGATGTACACGGTCACGAACAGGCCGATGACCTGCTTGATCGCGCCGAAGAACACCCAGCCGGGGCCGGCCAGCACGACCGCCCGCCACCACCGCTTGCGGTTGGCCGCGGTGCGCGGCGGCATGAACCTCAGGTAGTCGATCTGCTCGGCGATCTGCGCCATCAGCGACAGGCACACCCCGGCGGCCAGCATCATCGCGGCGAAGCTCGGCGTCTGGCCGCCGTCGGCGCCCTGAAAGGCGAAGAACGTCTCGATCGAGTCGGGGTGGCTGATCACCAGGTAGGCCATCGGGATCACCATCAGCACCAGCCACAGCGGGGTGGTCCACACCTGCAGCTTGGCCAACGCCTTCATGCCGTAGATCACCAGCGGGATCACCATCAGGGTGGACACGGCGTAGCCCAGCCAGAGCGGGATACCCAGGCCGAGCTGCAGGCCCTGGGCCATGATCGAGCCCTCGAGGGCGAAGAAGATGAAGGTGAACGTGGCGAAGATGACGTTCGTCAGCACCGACCCGTAGTAGCCGAAGCCTGAGCCGCGGGTGATCAGGTCCAGGTCGATGTTGTACCTGGCGGCGTAGTAGGCCAGCGGGAAGCCGGTGGTGAAGATGATCACCGCGGCGATTGCGATGCCCCACAGCGCGTTGACCGTGCCGTGCGCGATGCCGATGTTGGCGCCGATCGCGAAGTCGGCCAGGTAGGCGATGCCGCCGAGCGCGGACGTCGCGACCACCCCGGCCGACCAGCGCCGGTAGGACCGCGGCGCGAACCGGAGCGTGTAGTCCTCCAGCGTCTCCTTGCTCGCGTCGAGCCCGTGGAAGTCCTCGTGCGTGGGCGGCACTGCCGGTGGCGCGTCCGGCGGGCTGGTCGGCAGATCGTCCGACCCGGTGGGCACCGGTCGATCGACGGTGGGTTCGGTTTCGGTCACCAGGGCCTCCCGGACGGTTGGGGGGTGTGAGCGGCCGGCCGCGCAAGCAAACGCGGGCTCGCACCAGCACCGGCCGTCCGAACGGTAGGCGCGTTGCGTTACCGAACGGTTTCAGTGTGTAACGGTCGTGAAGACCGGTCGCCCGCCGGCTTCGCGCCGGGTGAACCAAAGACACGCATCCCCAAAGACACGCATCCAAGGCCCCGCTGGAGGTCTTTGGTTCACTCGACCACCGGAACCGGCGACCCCCAGCGCAGCAAAGCCGGCGATCGCCCTGGCTCGGTTCGCCGAGCGTCAGCCGCGCCGGGCGGGGATCGGGTCCTCCGGCCGCAGCAGGCCGGACTTGTAGGCCACCGCGACGGCCTGGGCCCGGTCCCGCAACCCGAGCTTGGCGAAGATGCGGCCGACGTGCGTCTTCGTGGTGCCCTCGCCCAACACCAGGTAGTCGGAGATCTCGGTGTTCGAGAAGCCGTGCGCGATCAGCACCAGCACCTCCCGTTCGCGCTTGGTCAGGATCTCCAGCTCCTCCGGCCCCGGCAGCTCCGAGGGCGGATGCAAGGCGAACTCGTCGATCAGCTGGCGCGCCACCGCCGGGTCCAGCCAGGCCTCGCCCGCGGCGACCGCCCGCACCGCGGCCACCAACTCGGTCGGTGCCGCATCCTTGAGCACGAACCCGCTGGCGCCCGCGCGCAGCGCCGCGTAGACGGCCTCGTCGGCATGGAACGTGGTGAGCACCAACACCTTCGGAACGCTTCCGGACCGGTGCGGATCGTTCACGATGCGCCGGGTCAGCTCGACGCCGTCCATCACCGGCATCCGCACGTCGGCGATCACCACGTCCGGTCGCCGGCGGCGCACCAGATCCACCACGCCGGGCTCGCCGTCGACGTCCGCGATCACCTTGATGTCCGACTCGCCGGCCAGCAACAGGGCGATCCCTGATCGGACGATCGGTTCGTCGTCCACGACGATGACCCTGATCATCAGTCGGCGCCGGTCGTCGTCTCGACCGCCGGCCCGGCCGGCAGCACGGTCGCCGCGGCATCGACGGATCGCGCCGGTTGCGGAGTCGGCAGTGCGCCGGACACCGGCAGCCGGGCGGCCACCCGGAAGCCGCCGGTCTCCGTGGGTCCGGCCGAGAAGTCCCCGCCGGCAATCGCGATCCGCTCCCGCAGCCCGGCCAGCCCGTGCCCACCCGAGGACGACGCGGGGCCCATCCGGGCGCCGACCCCGTCGTCCTCCACCGCGATCGTCACCTTCTCCGGTTCCCACTCGATCGACACGGCCACCCGCGCGCCCGCCCCGCGGTGCTTGGAGACGTTGGTGATCCCCTCCTGGACGAGCCGGTAGCCGGCCAGGTCGACGCTGGCGTCCAGGCGTCGCGGCTCGCCGGTGATCTCGAGCGTCGCGGACACCCCCGAGCCGCGTACCGCACTGACGATGTGGTGGACGTGCGCCAGGCTCGGCACCGACGACTCCGGGCGGGCGCTGGCCTCACCCGAGTCCCGCAGCAGCGCCAGCAGCCGGCGCAACTCGCCCATCGCCTGCTGGCCGGCGTCCTCGATGGTGACCAGCGATTCGGCGGCCCGGTCGGGGTCCGCGCGCATCACCCGCTGGGCCCCCGCGGCGTGCAGCACCATGATCGTCACCGAATGGGCCACGATGTCGTGCAACTCGCGGGCGATGCGCAGCCGCTCGATGGAAACGGCATGTTCGGCGAGCTGGCGCTGGCGCTCGACCTCACGGGTGTGGGTGGCCTCGATCTCCGCGAGTCGCCGCTGGTTGCGTCCGATCCAGTACCCGAATCCCCAGGCCAGCAGGTACCCGGCGGAGTAGAACACCGCCGAACCGACCGCCGAGGTCAGCTTGCCCTCCGGCGAGGCCGCCATCACCGCCTTCGCGACCAGCAACGTGACCGGCAGCACGGCGGCGACCAGGCACCAGACCGACACCCGCGCCGGGCGGAGCTGGGCGGCGGCCGCCAGTGCGACCAGCGGGATCAGGAACGGGATGTAGTAGTCGGTGATCAGCAGCGGCGGCACGGACAACACCACCGACGCCGCGAAGACGGGCACCGGGAACCGCCAGCGCAGCAAGAGCAGGGCGATGCCGAAGCCGGAATAGACGACGATGGCCGCCCGTTCCGGGGCGGCCACCCCGTCGACCCGCAACAGGCGGGAGAAGACGAGCACGTCGGCCAGGAACACCACCGGCAGGACGATCAGGTCGACCCGATGCCACCACGACCCGATGCCGCCGTGGCCGGACGCGGCCTCGGGGGGCCGGGCCGGCCGGGCCGCGCCCGATCCGTTCGGAGCTGTCATCGGACGACCCCAGGATGGGCGATCGGCGCGTCCGTCAGCACAGCCACCAGAAGATAGTGCACCAGTCGGCCGGGTCGGCCTGCACGGTCTTGACCGCGATGACGGACGGCTCGGTGTGCCCCGCGGGCCGCCGGCCAGGCGAGTCGGGCCAGTGCGTCGGCACCACGCCCAGTGAGCGCAGCGTCGACCACAACGGATCGCCGGCGCGCCACGCCTCGATGACCGCCGGCCGGTCGATGATCACCGAGCGGGCGTCGGGTTCGTCGTCGGCCAGCCGAATCATGGCGGTGGCATGGGTCGCTGACGTGCTGTGGTCGGCGATCACGCGGATCTCCGCGATGCGGCGCAGGGCCGACCCGAGCACGACCGCGAGGCCACCGGAGGGCTCCTGCAGAACCTCCAGCGGTGCGTCGACCACGAAGGCGTCCCGGTGCAGTAGCACCCCGGGCCACTGCACGCCCTCATCCGGGCCCGTCAACCAACCCACGACCGGTTCCTGCCGTTGCGCTAGCACCCTTGTCCTCCTCGGGATCGTGTCGCCGACAGTCAGTCGCGCACCCCTCGCTCGCGACTGTCGGTTGGCGACCGACCTGCCGGAGTGAACGCACCGACCCTCGCCAATCGGACTGAGTCTCCCGGTGAAACGGCCGGGACGCGTCCCTCTGGATGCGGAAATCCGCGCTCTCCCCCAGGTCAGACCCAGAGGCGGCGTCTATGACCTGGGTAATACGCCATTCGGGTGATGCACGCTGGCATCAGCGGGGTTTCGCGTGCGGAGCCAGCACCGGGCAGGCGGCACAGTCCAGCGCGGGATCGGGCTGCCGCGCCGTCGCGACGGACGGGTTGCGGATGGTGGCCAGCGCCAGCAGGCCGCCCGCCGCGCAGAGCGCGCCGGCGATGAGCACCGCCCGGTGGAAGCCCGCGGACATTATCGACGGGTCGCTGTAGGCGCCGGGAGTGAGCCCGGCCAGCGCCGGCAGCACGGCCACCGCGATCAGCCCGGCGACCCGGGCGACGTCGTTGTTGACGGCGGAGGCGACACCGGCCTGGTGGTCGGGCGCGGCGGCCAGCACGGTGGACGTCAGCGGCGCGACGGTGAACGACAGCCCCAACCCGAACAGCAGCATCGGCGCGATCACCGCGCTCAGGTAGCTGGATCCGGCGTCGACCCAGGACAGCCAGAGCATCGCCGCGCCGGCCAGGATCGGGCCGACGGTCATCGGCAGTCGCGGGCCGATGCGCGTCGACAGCTTGCCCATCCGGGCGGACAGCAGCAGCATCATCACGGTGATCGGTAACGTCGCGGCGCCCGCGGCGACCGGGCTGAATCCGGCCACGAGCTGCAGCTGGACCGGCAGCAGGAACAGCGCGCCGGCCAACGCCGCGTACACCGCGAACGTGACCAGGTTGGCCGCCGTGAACTGCCGATCGGCGAACAGCCCGAGCGGCAGCAGCGGTTCCGGCGAACGGCTCTCCACCAGCACGAACAGGCCCAGCAGCAGCGCGCCCGCCGCGGTGATCACGACGACCCCCGGTGGCCAGCCGGTCGCCGGGCCCTCGGTGAGTCCGTAGACCAGGCCGCCCAGCCCGACGGAGGCGAGCACGGCACCGGGCACGTCGAGCCGCCCGGTCGCCTGCTCGTCCCGGGACTCGGGGATGTACCGGTGGGACAGCAGGATCACCACGACGGCGAGCGGCAGGTTGATCAGGAACACCAGCCGCCAACCCCAGGGCGCGACACCGACGAGCAGCCCGCCGACGATGGGCCCGATCGCGGTGGCCACCCCGCCGAGTCCGGACCAGGCACCGACCGCGATCGATCGGTCCTCCCGCCGGAATGAGGCCTGCAGGATGGCCAACGAGCCCGGGGTGAGCAGCGCGGCGCCGGCGCCCTGCAGGGCGCGCATGGCGATCAGCACGCCGCTGCTCGGCGCGAGCGCGCAGCCCAGGGACGCGACGGTGAACCAGACGACGCCGATGGCGAAGATCCGCCTGCGGCCCATCCGGTCGCCCAGCGACCCGCCGAGCAGCAGCAGGCCGGACAGCGTCAGCGTGTACGCGTTGAGGGTCCACTGCAGCGCGGTCAACCCGCCGCCGAGGTCCTCGCCGATCCGGGGCAGCGCCACATTGACGACGGTGCCGTCGAGCTGGGCGAGCCCGCTGCCGAGCACGGTCGCGACCAGCACCCACTTGCCCCGGGCCGAGGCATAGACGAGCACGTCGGACACGTTGTCCCCCCTCCAAGCGTTCGGGTTGCAGCGCTCGGGTCGATTGTGCGCCAGGCCGACCCGGACCCCACTACTCGCCCGACCCGGACCCCACTACTCGCCCGACTTGCCTCAAACGCAGGTTCTGAATCGATACCGAACCTGCGTTTGAGGCAAGTCGGCGGCGGGAGGCTTGCCGTTCGCTGCGGGCGAAAGGGCGTCGATCCCGCAGGGGAACAAAGGGCGGCTCAACAGGCTTGAGTGATGCAGGCTCAACTCTTGAAGGGTGTTCACATGACCGATATCCGCCGCCTGCCGGTGCTGTCCCTGTCCGACATCGTGGTGCTGCCCGGCATGGTCGTGCCGATCGAGCTCGACGAGGCCGCGCAGGCCGCGCTCGACGCGGCGCAGGCCGCGGCCCAGGAATCCGACCCGTCGGCGCCGGCGAAGGGCGAACTGCTGCTGGCGCCCCGGCTGCCCGACCGGTACGCCACGTTCGGCGTGGTCGCCACGATCGAGCAGGTCGGCCGGATGGCCGGCGGGGCTCCCGCCGCCGTCCTGCGGGCCGGGCACCGCGCCCGGATCGGCACCGGCGTCTCCGGGCCCGGTGCCGCGCTGTGGGTGCAGGCTGAGCTCGTCGCCGAGGAGGCCACCGCCGAGCAGTCCGCGCGCGCCCGGGAACTGGCCGCCGAGTACAAGTCGCTGGTGATCGCGAACCTGCAGAAGCGGGACGCCTGGCAGGTGATCGACACGGTGGAGAAGATGACCGACCCGTCGGTGCTGGCCGACGCGGCCGGCTGGGCGCCGTACCTGACCGGCGAGCAGAAGCGGCAGATCCTGGAGACCCCTGACGTGGTCGCTCGTCTCGAGGTGCTGATCGAGTGGACGAAGGCCCACCTGAACGAGATGGATGTGGCCGAGAAGATCCGCGACGACGTGCGCGAGGGAATGGAGAAGTCCCAGCGGGAGTTCCTGCTGCGCCAGCAACTGGCCGCGATCCGCAAGGAATTGGGAGATGTCACTGCCGAGGGTTCCGAAGGCGCCGAGGACTACCGGTCCCGGGTCGAGCAGGCCGATCTTCCTGACAAGGTCCGCGAGTCGGCGCTGCGCGAGGTCGGCCGGCTGGAGCGGGCCAGCGACCAGTCGCCCGAGTCCGGCTGGATCCGGACCTGGCTGGACACCGTGCTCGAGTTGCCCTGGACCGCACGGACCGAGGACAAGACCGACGTCACCGCGGCCCGCGAGGTGCTGGACGCCGACCACCACGGTCTGGACGACGTGAAGGACCGGATCGTCGAGTACCTGGCAGTACGCAGCCGGCGGGCCGAGCGTGGCCTGCAGGTGGTGGGCGGCCGCGGATCGGGCGCGGTGCTGGTGCTGGTCGGACCACCCGGCGTGGGCAAGACGTCGCTGGGCGAGTCGGTCGCCCGGGCGCTGGGCCGCAGGTTCGTCCGGGTCGCGCTGGGCGGTGTGCGGGACGAGGCCGAGATCCGCGGGCACCGGCGCACCTACGTCGGCGCGCTGCCCGGCCGGATCGTGCGGGCCATCACCGAGGCCGGTTCGACGAACCCGGTGATGCTGCTGGACGAGATCGACAAGGTCGGCTCCGACTACCGGGGCGACCCCGCCGCCGCGCTGCTGGAGGTGCTGGACCCGGCGCAGAACCACACGTTCCGGGACCACTACCTGGACCTGGATCTGGACCTGTCCGACGTGCTGTTCCTGGCCACCGCCAACGTGCTGGAGACCATCCCGTCCGCGCTGCTGGACCGGATGGAGCTGATCACGATGGACGGCTACACCGAGGACGACAAGGTCGCCATCGCCCGCACGCACCTGCTGCCCCGGCAGTTGGAGCGGGCCGCGCTCGATTCGTCCGAGGTGTCGGTGTCGGATGCGGCGCTGCGCAAGCTGGCCGCCGACTACACCAGGGAGGCCGGGGTGCGGCAGCTGGAGCGGCTGATCGCCAAGGTGCTGCGCAAGGTCGCCACCCGGCTGTCGTCGGGTGCGGCGCACGCGCCGGTGGCTGTGGACGAGCCGGACCTGCGCGGGCTGATCGGCCGGCCGCGGTTCACCTCGGAGACCGCCGAGCGCACCTCGGTGCCGGGCGTGGCCACCGGGTTGGCGGTCACCGGGATGGGCGGCGACGTGCTGTTCATCGAGGCCTCGGCGGAGCCGGTCACGCCCGGATCCGATGCGGCCAAGGGCGGCAGCCTGACGCTGACCGGCCAGCTGGGCGACGTGATGAAGGAGTCGGCGCAGATCGCGCTGTCCTTCGTCCGCTCGCACGCCGTTGAGGTGGGGGTTGCGCCGGGCGCGCTGAACCGGAGCGTCCACCTGCACGTGCCGGCCGGGGCGGTGCCCAAGGACGGCCCGTCCGCGGGCGTCACCATGGTGACCGCGCTGACCTCGCTGGCCACCGGCCGGCCGGTGCGGTCCGACGTGGCGATGACCGGTGAGGTCACGTTGAACGGCAAGGTACTGCCGATCGGCGGGGTCAAGCAGAAGCTGCTCGCCGCCCAGCGGGCCGGGGTGACCACGGTGTTCATCCCGCTGCGCAACGAGCCGGACCTGGACGACGTGCCCGCCGAAGTCTTGGCGGCGCTGACCGTGATCCCGGTCGGTGACGTGCGACAGATCCTGGCCCAGGCGCTCGAGCCGGCCGGCGGGGCGGGCGGTTCGGCCGAGGTGGCCGCGGCGGCCTGACCCTCGGGCGCCGCTGCGGCCTGACCCTCGGGTGCCGCTGCGGCCTGACCCTCGGCGGCCTGACCCTCGGCGGCCTGACCCTCGGCGGCCTGACTCTCGGCGGCCTGACCCTCGGGCGCGGCGGCGCGCCTCGACGCCCAGGCACCGATCGATTTGCCACGTTCGGCCCTGATTCGACCGGGAACAGGGCTGAACCTGGCAAATGGATGCGCGGCTCGGCCGGCAAATGGATGCGCGGCTCGGCCCGGCACAGCTCAGTACGGGGCGGTGGGGTTCGGCTGACCCTCAGATGGTGATCGCGATCTTTCCCTTGACCTGTCCCGCTTCGAGGCGCCGCATGGCCTCGGCCACCTGATCGAGCGGGTAGGTGCGGTCGATGCTCGGGGTCACCGCGCCGGCCGCGATGTGGTCGGCGAGGACCTCGCTGTCGCTGCCTTGCTCCTTGGAGGCCAGTCCGACGAGCCGCTGTCCGATGAACGGGGTCAGGATCATCGCCCGTAGCTGGCGGTCGATACCCCCGGTGAGGTTGCCCTTGCTCTCGCCGCCGACGATGACGGCCGTCCCGGTGGGCGTGAGCGCCCGCCGGAGCCTGGACAGCGGCGGGTTGCCGGCGACGTCGATGATCAGGTCGTAGTGGTGCATGCCGTCGGCGAAGTCCTCCCGGGTGTAGTCGACGACGTGGTCCGCACCCAGATCGGTGACCAGGTCCAGCTTGCCGGTGCTGCAGACCCCGGTCACCTCGGCGCCGGCGGCCTTGGCCAGTTGCACGGCGTAGCTGCCGACGCCCCCTGAGGCACCGATGATCAGCACCCGTTGTCCGGCCTGCAGTCGCCCTGCCCTCAGGGCCTGCAGCGCGGTGCCGCCGGAGATGCCGACGGTCGCCGCCTGCTCGAACGAGACCGTCGCCGGCTTGCGGGCGAGCTTGTCCTCGCGGGCCGCGGCGTACTCGGCGAAGGAGCCACGGCTCATCCCGAACACCTCGTCGCCCACGGCGAATCGGCTGACCGCCGAGCCGACCGCGACGACCGTACCGGCGACATCGACGCCGGGCACCCGATTCTTCGGCCGGCGCAATCCGAACCCGATGACCCGCATCAGGTAGGGCGTGCCCGTCATCAGATGCCAGGTCCCCCGATCCAGGCCGGCCGCGTGCACCCGGAGCAGCACCTCGTGCTGGGCGATCTCGGGTCGGGGGATCCGCGCCGGGCGGAGCACCTCCGCCGAGCCGTAGCCGTCCTGCACGATCGCCCGCATCGTCGACTCCATCGGCGCCTGGTTCGTCTCGGTCGTCGCCACGTGCCGGCCGTCCATTCCCATGATCGTTTCCCTTCCAGGGCCCGAAGCGTCGTCGTACTTAGTATGGGACTCTACTCGTACTAAGTACGAACGCGCAAGATGCTCGACGGGACCGCGACGTCGACCCGCGGGCGACGGATCTGTCCCGGCCTGGCGCGGAGAGCGGCTGGCGGTTCGGCTCCGCCCCTTCGCGTTCCGCCTGGTGACCGGCGCGAGCCGATGCCTGGGGAAGCCTCGGTCGTATGGGTCGACCGAATGTTCCCCGCGGTGGGCGTCGTCAGTGCTGCCGCGCGGCGGAGCCCATGCGGGGAAGATCGGGTCGACTGGCGCAGCCGGATGTTCCCCGCGCACGAGGAAGCCGGTAGCGACGCGGTGGCCTCGGGTCGGCTCCAGGGCTCTCGTCGCCGTCGTGGTACTAAGTACGATGCTATGGTACTAAGTACGGGATTGCTCGTGTTTGGGGAGGCCCGGTGTCACAACCAGTCAGCAGCGGCACCAAGCAGCGCGTTCCGCTCAGCCGGGACCGGGTGCTGGCCGGCGCGATCACCGTCGCCGACACCGGCGGGATCGGTGGGCTGACCATCCGCACGCTCGCCCAAGAACTCGGCGTCAAGCCGATGTCGGTGTACCACTACGTCGCCAACAAGGATGAGATCCTCGACGGCATCGTCGATCTCGTGTACGGGGAGATCGACCTGCCGGTGCCCGGGAGCGACTGGCGCGGCGAAATGAAGCGGCGGGCCCACTCGGCCCGCCGGGTGCTGGCGAATCATCCCTGGGCCACCCCGCTGTTGCAGTCACGGCTGCACCCCGGGCCGGCGACGCTGCGCCATCACAACGCCTTCATCGCGACCCTGCGCGCTGCGGGCTTCCCGGTGGACCTGACCGCCCATGCCTTCGCCCTGATCGACAGCTACGTCTTCGGGTTTGCCCTCTCGGAGAACGCGCTGCCCATCCACGGTCCGGACAGCGTCGCCAACACCGCGGCATCGATGATGAACCAGTTCTTCGACGCCGAGGCCTACCCGGCCCTGCTCGAGTTCACCATGGAGCACATCATGCGTCCCGACTACGATTTCGGCGCAGAATTCGAGTACGGGCTCGACCTGATCCTCGACGGCCTTGCCGGGTCGCTCCCGGACAACGGCACCGGGACCCGACATCCGAGTTCACCCAAGGCCTCTCGCAGGTAGGCCAGCGCGTGCGGGGTGTCGAGCGGCCGGTTCGGGGTGACCGGTGGTGACCCGCGGGTTGAAGGAGGCGCAAATGCCGACGCGGACCGCCCGGACGGAAGCACCCGCCGGACAACCGCATCTGACGCCCGCCACCGGGCCCGACGGATCACAGAACGCATCCGCCACCAACGCTCCACCAGATCCCGGTTCGGTTCGGGTCGCCTGGAGCGACTCGAAGTCCCCCGGGGGTCACTGTCGGACCCGGCCAGCATGATGCGGGCATGACAACCTTCACGATCACCCCGACCACCACCTACAGCCTGCGCGAGTCGGCGGAGTTCGGGTTCGGCGGGCGCACGCCCGAAGCCTTCGACGGCGTCATGCGGCTGGCGTTCTGCCTCGACGGGTACACCGATCAGGTCGGCGTCGAGCTCCGCCAGGACGACGCCGGGATCGTGCACGGCGTCGTGCACGGTGCTGACCACGATGCTGGCCACAATGCTGGCCACGCTGGTCGCAACAGTGTTGGCCAGGATGGCGCGGCGGCAGTGAAAGCCCAGGTCGCGCGGGTTCTCTCGCTCGATCAGGACGGCAGCGGTTTCGTCGACGTCGGCGTCCGGGACCCGGTCATCGGCCGGCTGCAACAAGCGGCGCCCGGGCTGCTGCCGCCGCTGTTCTACTCGCCGTACGAGGCCGCCGTCTGGTCGGTGCTGTCCGCACGACGCCCGGCGAAACAGATGGCCCAGGTCCGGACTCACCTGGCGGAGCGACACGGGCGGATCTTCGAGCTGGCCGGGCAGCGGCTCGCGGCCCTGCCCACTCCCGAGCAGCTGCTGGCGGTCACCGAGTTCCCCGGCCTGACCGCGGAGAAGATCCACCGGATGCACGGCATCGCCCGCAAGGCACTGACCGGGACGCTCGATGCGGACCGGCTGCGGCACATCGGACCCGACGCCTGTCAGGAGGACATGCAGCGGCTCAAGGGCATCGGGCCGTTCTACGCATCCCTGATCACCATCCGCGCCGTCGGCTTCACCGACGTGCTGCCCGCCGACGAGCCCCTGCTGCTGGAACTGGTCGCCCTGCACTACGGGCTGGGCGCCCCGGTGACCCGCGAGCAGTTCACCCGGATCGCGGATTCCTGGCGGCCATACCGGACCTGGGCGTCGGTGCTCGTCCGGGCCGCCTCACGGCGAGTCGGGGTGCAGGGTGCCGGGCGGCGAGCGGGCTGATATCGGTCGCCGCGGATGGTGGGACGAGCACGGTTTGGCAGGTCCCGCCGGCGCGTCGGATGTTCGGATCTCCGGGGCAACCAACTAGAATCGCACGAATGTTCGATAGTGGGTGGGACGCGGGACTGGACGACGCCCAGCTGTCCGCCGTGATGCACGGCGACGATCCACTGGTCATCCTGGCCGGGGCCGGTACCGGCAAGACCCGCACGCTGACCGCGCGGGTGGCGCGCCTGCTCGACCGGGGTGTGCCGGCGGACCGGGTGCTGCTGCTCACCTTCACCCGTCGCGCGGCGGACGAGATGGTGTCCCGCGCGGCCACGATGTGCACGCAGCCGGACGCCGGCCAGCGCCTGCAGGGCGGCACGTTTCACGCCGTCGCGCACGGCATCGTCAGCCGACACACCGACGCGCTCGGCCTGCCGCCGGCGGTCAGCGTGCTCGACCGCGCCGACGCGGTCGACGTGGTGGACCTGCTGCGACACGATCATGGCCTCGACGGCACCGACCGGCGATTCCCGCGGGCGGCCACCCTGGTGGACATCTACTCCCGGGCGGTGAACACCGGCGTGCCGGCCCGAGCGTTGATCAGGTCCGAGTTCGGCTGGGTGCAGCCGCATGTCGACGCCGTGATGGACCTGTTCCGGGCCTACGTGACCCGCAAGCGGGAACGCGGTCTGCTGGACTTCGACGACCTGCTGCTCGCCTGGCGCAGCCTGCTGGCGGACCCGGTCGCCGGCCCGCAGATCGCCGGTCGGTGGGACCACGTGCTCGTCGACGAGTACCAGGACGTCAACGCCACCCAGGTCGACATCGTGCGCGCGCTGCGCCCCGGCGGGCAGGGCCTGACCGTCGTCGGCGACGACGCACAGGCCATCTACGGCTTCCGCGGCTCCGACCACGCCCATCTCCGCTCGCTGATCGGCGACCTGCCCGACGTTTCCGTGGTACGACTCGAGCGCAACTTCCGCTCCCACCAACGGCTGCTCGACCTGGCCAACGTGGTGCGGCCCGAGGTCGACGGGAAGCACCGGATCACGCTGCACTCGGACCGTCGCGACGGCCGCGCCGCTCGCCTCGTCCGCTGTCACGACGCACCCGCCGAGGCCCGGGTGATCGTGGATGCGGTGCTATCCGCCCACCAGGACGGGCGCCGATTGCGAGACCAGGCCGTGCTGATGCGGGCGAGCGGACACAGCGACCTGCTGGAGGTCGAACTGACCGCGCGGGGCGTCCCGTTCGTCAAGTACGGCGGGTTGAAGTTCCTGGAGGCCGCGCACGTCAAGGACTTCGTCGCCACCGTCCGGCTCCTGGACAACCCGCTCGACGAGGTCGCCTGGTTCCGGTTGCTGCGGCTGCACGACGGCATCGGCCCGGCCCGGGCCCGCGCACTGCTGGAGGTGCTCGCCGACCCAGGACGACCCATCGACGACGACCGGCACGCCGAGGCGGTCGCGGCGGCTCCGGCGATGTGCCGGGTGCCGTTGGCCGGCTCCCTGCAGACGCTGACCGACTCGCGGTCCCGGCGGCGTGTCGGTGATCGGGCCCGCGGCTGCCTGGACCTGCTGCGGCCGCTGGTCACCGCCCGCTACCGCGACTGGTCGACCCGCCTCGGCGACCTGGAGCGGCTCGTCGGCGCGGCCGACCAGTCACCCGACCTCGCGGCGTTCGTCGCCGAACTCACGCTCGACCCGCCGGTGTCCACCAGCGATCTCGCCGGACCGCCGGGACAGGACGACGACTACCTGGTGCTGTCCACCGTCCATTCGGCGAAGGGACTCGAGTGGCCGGTGGTGCACGTGCTGCACCTGGTCGACGGGTCATTTCCGTCCGACATGGCGCTGGCCAAGGCCGACGGGATCGAGGAGGAGGCCCGGCTGTTCTATGTCGCCGTCACCCGGGCCGCCGACGAGCTGCACCTGTACGCGCCGCTACGGATGCCGCACCACCGGCACGCGCGCGACGACCGGCACTCCATGGCGCCGATCAGCCGGTTCCTGGACGACGCGGCGCTGGCCGCGGTCGAGGTGGTCGACCTGACCCCGCCACGACCGGATCCCGCCCGATCGCCGACCCGGGCCCGGGTGATACTGCCTGACCTCGCGGAACTCTGGGCCTGACCGGGACCTGTCGGACGAGGCCTCCGGTGCCCACGCGCGTACGGCACGACCGGTCCTTGCGGCACAGCATCGTGCGCGACCCCGCGCACCCGCGGCCATCGAGTAGCGTCGCAGCCCTACCAGCGGTTCCTGCTCTCGATGACGAAGGCGGCGCACATGGCCATCCGGCAGCACAAGTACCTGCTCGACGAGTCCGAGATGCCGACGAGCTGGTACAACATCGTCCCGGACCTGCCATCCCCGCCCCCGCCGCCGCTGCACCCGGGCACGCTGCAGCCGGTCGGCCCGGACGACCTGGCTCCGCTGTTCCCGATGGACCTGATCCTGCAGGAGGTTTCGGCCGACAGCTACATCCCGATCCCGGAGCAGGTGCAGGACGTCTACCGGCTCTGGCGCCCCTCACCACTGTTCCGGGCGCACCGGCTGGAGCAGGCGCTGGGCACCCCGGCCCGGATCTACTACAAGTACGAGGGCGTTTCGCCGGCCGGCTCGCACAAGCCGAACACCGCCGTGCCGCAGGTCTACTACAACGCCAGGGCGGGGGTGCGGAAGCTGACCACCGAGACCGGCGCCGGCCAGTGGGGCACCGCGCTGGCGTTCGCCTGCTCGTTGTTCGGGGTGGACTGCGAGGTGTGGCAGGTCGGTGCGTCCTACGACTCGAAGCCTTACCGGCGCACCGTCATCGAGACGTTCGGCGGCACCGTGCACCGCTCCCCGTCGCGGCTCACCTCCGCCGGCCGGGCCTTCGCCGAAGGTCACCCCGGGTCGCTGGGCATCGCCATCTCCGAGGCGGTGGAGATCGCCGCGCAGCGGGACGACACCAACTACGCCCTGGGGTCGGTGCTCAACCACGTGCTGCTGCACCAGACCGTGATCGGCGAGGAGGCGCTATTGCAGCTCGCCAGGGCCGGCGAATCGGGCGCTGACCTGGTGATCGGCTGCACCGGCGGCGGGTCCAACTTCGGCGGCCTGGCTTTCCCATTCATCCGGGAGAAATTGGCCGGCCGACAGAACCCGGTGATCCGCGCGGTCGAGCCGGCGTCCTGCCCGTCGCTGACCCGCGGCGAGTACCGGTACGACTTCGGCGACACCGCCGGCTTCACCCCGCTGATGAAGATGCACACCCTGGGCCACGACTTCGTGCCCGACCCGATCCACGCCGGCGGGCTGCGCTACCACGGTATGGCACCGCTCATCTCGCACGTCTACGAACTCGGGCTGATGGAAGCGATCGCGGTCGAGCAGACCGAGTGCTTCGCCGCGGCGATCCGGTTCGCCCGCACCGAGGGCATCGTGCCGGCTCCCGAACCGACCCACGCGCTGGCCGCCACCGTCCGGGAGGCCCTGGCCTGCAAGGAGTCCGGCGAGGAAAAGGTGATCGTCACGGCGCTGTGCGGGCACGGCCTGCTGGATCTGGCGGCGTACGACGCCTACCTCAACGACCGGATGGTCGACTCCGGCCTGTCCGACGCGGATCTGGCCGCCGCCCTGGCGACGGTGCCCGTGCTGGCATGACCGGGGCGGGACCGCAGGGATCGACGGCGCAGGGATCGACGGCACAGGGATCGACGGCACAGGGATCGACGGCGCAGGGCCGGGCGCTGGCCGCCGCGCTCGGCCTGGAGCCGCTGGCGCTGGAGGGTGGGCTGTTCCGCCGCACGTTCACCGGCGGCGGGGCGACCGCGATCCTGTTCATGCTGATCGGGTCGGACTTCTCGGCGATGCACCGGCTGCGCAGCGACGAGCTGTACTTCCACCACGGCGGGTCGCCGCTGCGGATGCTGCTGATCGAGCCGGACGGGCGGCATCACGAGGTCCTGCTCGGATCGGCCGCGGCCGCCGGTCAGCAACCGCAGGTGCATGTGCCGGCGCGCTGGTGGCAGGGCTCGTCGCCCGACGGGCCGTGGAGCCTGGTCTCGACGGTGGTCTCACCGGGATTCGACTGGCACGACTTCGCTCTCGGCGCCCGGGACGAGCTGACCGCGCTCGCCCCGGCCGCCGCCGGGCGGATCCGGGATCTCACCCGGGACACGTCCGAGGCCCCGTCGCCTCACTGACCGCCTCAGGTCCGCGGCACGGTCGCCCCGACGGTTTCGACCGGCGGCGCGGACGCCCGGCCCCGAACCATGACCGCCACGGCCGCGGCGCACCGGAGGGCGTCCCAGGCGATGATCGTCAGCAGGGCGATCGGGTCGGGCGGGCCACCGGTGGCGATCAGCACCGGGATCATCGGGATCAGCAGCCAGCCGCCCACCAGCAGCGGCAGCAACCGCGACCACCCGCGCCAGAGCCGGGCCCGCAGCACCGCGACGCCGGCGACGATCCTGCCGGAGGCCGTGACCAGCGGCCCGACACCGAACAGGATGTCGCCCGTGTCCGGACTCGCCGGATAAGCCAGCTCGGCGACCACGAACACCGTCTGCCCACCCACGGCCAGCACCGGCGAGCCGGCCACGAACGCCTCGTGGCCGTGCTGTCCGCGAAACATGCCCTGCGCGCGGACCTATCGGCCGGTCGGGCTCGCGACATCCTGCTCGTGCTGACCGGCCCGCAGCTGTACGCGCAGTTCGCGCGGGACCTGGCGTGGTCGCGGGACGAGATCGCGGACTGGATGACCGCGGCGGTCCTGCGCGAACTGTTCGCCCTCGATTCGTAGTTTCATATTGGTTCATTGACGATCGTCATCCATACGCGATACCGTAGGTCACGGGAGGCGGCACATGACGACGACGACGCAGACGAAGAACATCCGGCCACTCGAGGACGGCATCGAGCGCGACCTGCAGGGCCTGAACTACGGCAGCTACCTGCACCTTGACGAGTTGCTGCATGCCCAGCAGCCGATCTCCGACCACCACGACGAGATGCTGTTCATCGTCGTGCACCACGTCACGGAACTGTGGATCAAGCTGGCCATCCACGAGATTCGTTCCGCGATAGAGCTTCTCGACCAGGACGAGTTGGGGCCCGCGCTCAAACGGCTGGCCAGGGTCAAGCACGTGCAACGGCAGATGATCGAGCAGTGGTCCGTGCTGGCCACCCTCACCCCGTCCGAGTACGCGCAGTTCCGCGGTCTGCTGGGCAAGTCCTCGGGCTTCCAGTCGGCCCAGTACCGGACGCTGGAGTTCCTGCTGGGCAACAAGAACCGGGCGATGATCGCAGTCTTCGCGCACGACCCGCAGACGGCCGCCGACCTGGAGCGCACCCTGCACGCGCCGAGCCTGTACGACGAGTTCCTGATCTACCTGGCCCGCCGCGGCTATCCGATCCCTCGCGAGCTGCTCGATCGGGACTTCGCCGAGCCGCACTCGCTCAACCCGGAGCTGGTGCGCATCTTCGCCGGCGTCTACGCCGACCCGGAGCGTCAGTGGGACGTGTACGAGACCTGCGAGGAGCTCGTCGACATCGAGGACACCTTCCAGACCTGGCGGTTCCGTCACCTCAAGACGGTCGAACGGATCATCGGCTACAAGCGCGGCACCGGCGGATCCTCCGGCGTCGCCTTCCTGTCCCGCGCGCTGTCCCTGACCTTCTTCCCCGAGCTCTACGCCGTCCGCACCGAGATCGGCGCCGTCCCGGTCGAGGAACCCTCGTGACCGCCCCCACCACCGACCTCACCCGCGACCGGGCCCTTGCCCTGGACGCCGCCGATCCGCTCGCCGGGTTCCGGGACCGCTACCTGCCCACCACCGACGAGGTCGTCGCCTACCTCGACGGCAACTCGCTCGGCCGGCCGCTGCGGTCCATCGCCGAGTCCTGGCAGCGGTTCACCGAGCAACAGTGGGCCGGACGGCTGATTCGCGGATGGTCCGAGGGCTGGATGGAGCTGCCCGAGCTCATCGGCGACGAACTGGCCGCCGCCGCGCTCGGCGCCGCACCCGGCCAGACCATCATCGCCGACTCCACCACCGTGAACTTCTACAAGGCCATGCGGGCGGCGCTGAACCTTCGACCGGACCGCCGGCGGGTGGTACTGGATCGGGACAACTTCCCCACCGACCGGTACGTGGTCGAGTCCCTGGCCCGTGACCTGGACCTGGACCTCGTCTGGCTGCGGCCACCCGCGGACGGCGGCGTCACCGCGCAGGACGTCGCGGCCGTCGTGGACGAGCGGACGGCGGTCGTCACCCTGAGCCACATCGCCTATCAGTCCGCGTATCTGGCCGACGTGCCGGCCGTCAACCGGGTCGTCCACGACGCCGGCGCCCTGGCCGTCTGGGACCTGTGCCATTCCGTCGGCTCCACCGAGATCGAGTTGGACGCCTGGGATGTCGACTTCGCGGTGGGCTGCACCTACAAGTTCGTCGGGGCCGGGCCGGGCGCCCCGGCCTTGCTCTACGCCAACCGGCGGCACCACGGGAACCTGGATCAGCCGATCTGGGGCTGGCTCGGCCGGCGCGACTCCTTCGAGATGGAGCAGGGTTACCGGCCCGCGCCGGGGATCCGCTCGATGATGTCCGGCACGCCGCCGCTGCTCGGCCTGCTCGGCGTGCGGGAGGGTGCGGCGATCATCGCCGAGGCCGGCATCGGCGCCATCCGGGAGAAGGCGGTCGCCCTCACCGAGATGACGGCCGAGTTCGTCACCGAAGCCCTGCTCCCGCAGGGCTTCGAGATCATGAGTCCGCGGGATCCGGCGCGCCGCGGCGGGCACGTCAGCATCGCCCGCGCCGATGCCCGGCACCTGAGCAGGCAACTGATCGACGCCGGCGTGCTGATCGACTTCCGGGCGCCGCGATCGATCCGGATCGGCCTGTCCCCGTTGCCCACCTCGTTCACCGAGGTATGGGACGCGCTGGACGTCATCCGCCGCCTGTCGGCCTGACGGCGGACCGATGGGCGGAACCACCGGATCGGCCGTGCTGCCGCCGGACCGGCAGGGCAGCCCGAGTTCGATCATCGTGTCGTTCGCCGGCTCGTTCCTGCGTCAGCTGGGCGGCGCCATCGCGGTGGCCGACCTCATCCGGTGCCTGGCCCCGGTCGGCGTCGGCGAGCCCGCCGCCCGGCAGGCCCTGAGCCGGCTGAAGACTCGCGGCTTCCTGACCCCCGGACAGGTCGACGGGCGGGCTGGCTACCGGCTCACCGACGCCGCCCTGGCCGACCTGGACAGCGGCGACCGGCGGATCTTCCACCGGCGGGTGGCCGGCGAGGCGGACGGCTGGCTGCTCGCGGTCTTCTCGGTGCCCGAATCCGAACGAGCGCAACGGCATCGGCTGCGCAGCGAGCTCGGCTGGCTCGGCTTCGGCACCGTCGCGGCCGGGGTCTGGGTGGCGCCGCGGCACCTGGCCGACCCGACCCGACAGGTGCTCGCCGCCGCCGATCTGGACCGGTACGTCACCTGGTTCGACGCCCGGCCGCTGAGTCCGGTGGACGTCGCCCGCTGGTGGGACCTGCCCGCGTTGCGCGTCCGGTACGACCGGTTCCTGCGCGAGCACACCGCGGACCTGGCGGCCACGGACCTCAGCGACGAGCAGGCGTTCGTCAGCTACCTGCGGCTCGTCGACTCGTGGCGGGTGTTCCCGCGCATCGATCCGGGCCTGCCCGCGTCGTTGTTGCCCGACGATTGGCCCGCCCCCCGGGCCTGGACCACCTTCGTCACGCTGCACGAACGCTGGGCCGAACCGGGCCTGGCCCACCTGCGCGCCGTCGTCGGCCGGTGACACCCGCCAGCATCAGCGCGGGTCAGGCGTGCAGCACGACCAGGGCGATGATCATGATGACGACCGCCGCCAGCACCCAGATGTTCACGATCACCCACTTCTCGGCCAGCCCGAGCGGCGGCACCACGTTCGGCAGAGACGCCGGCGCGATGCACGCGAGCGTGGGATCCGCGGGGTCGTGGTAGACGTCCACCAGTGTCCCGACCCGTGGGGTACCGGCGGCCCGAATCCGCGAGGTGAAGGTGATCTCCCGGCCGTCGACCACCTGGAACGCGATGACGGGCCGTCGGACCCGTTGTAAGGAACCGTCTTTGGACCTGGCGCGACGACCGTAGGCCCGCTCGTCGACGACCACGCCGTGCGCCGCCACCCATCCGGGCGGCACACCCGGCAGCGCCCGCGCCCGCGTCGACGCGACGACCTGGCGGGTGCCGAAGGCCGCAGCGAGGAGGATCGGCACCATCGCCAGCAGCAGGCTGAGCCAGTCGGGCACGCACCGATGATGTCAAGCACGCCCGCACCCGGCAGGGGCCGCTCCGGGCGCCCGCCGGCGCCGGGGTGCGTACGGTGGGCGCCATGCGGGTCGTCATCGCGGGTGGACACGGCAAGATCGGGTTGCGGCTGGCCAGGCTGCTCGGCGAGCGTGAGGAGCATCCGGTCGGCCTGATCCGCGACCAGGATCAGGCGGCCGACCTGGTGGCGGTCGGCACGCATCCGGTGGTGTTCGACCTGGAGTCCGGGACCGCGCCCGACCTGGCCCGGGTGCTGGCCGGGGCGGACGCGGTGGTGTTCGCCGCCGGCGCCGGCCCGGGCAGCGGCGCGCCACGCAAGGACACCATGGACCGCGGCGGCGCGGCGCTGCTGGCGGATGCCTGCGAACTGGCCGGCGTGCGCCGGTACCTGATGATCTCGGCCATGGGCGTCGACCCGGCGGCCGGCGAACCGCGGCCGGGCACCGACGAGGCCTTCGCCGCCTACCTGGCGGCCAAGAAGGCCGCCGACGACGACCTGCGCGGCCGGGACCTGGACTGGACCATCCTGCGGCCCGGTCGGTTGACGATGGAGTCCGGTACCGGCCTGGTTCGGCTGGCCGAGCACACCGGGCGCGGCGCGGTGCCGCGCGAGGATGTCGCCGCCGTTCTGCTGGCCCTGCTGGACGAGCCGCGCACCGCCGGCCTGGTTCTGGAGCTGGTCTCCGGCGGCACCCCGATCGCGGACGCGGTCGGCCGCCTGGTCGGCTGACGACGCCGCGCTCGGTACGTTGATCCGGTGGCCCGCGCCCAGGACACCAGTGAACCGGTCGAGCTGACCGTCGGCGACCGCACCGTGCGCATCACGCATCCCGGGCGGGTGTACTTCCCGCGGACCGGCGCGACCAAGCTGGATCTGGTCAACTACTACCTGTCGGTGGGCGACGGCATCGTCCGCGCCCTGCGGGACCGGCCGTGCATGATGCACCGGTTCCCGGACGGCCTGGCCGGCGAAAAGGTGCACCAGAAGCGGCTGCCCAGAGGCGCGCCGCCGTGGGTGCAGACCGTCAAGCTGTTCTTCCCTCGATTCAAGCGCACCGCCGACGAACTGTGCGTCACCGAGCTGGCCAGCGTGATCTGGGCCGTGCAGATGTCGACGGTCGAGTTCCACCCGTGGAACTCCCGGCGCGCGGACACCGAGAAACCGGACGAGTGGCGGATCGACCTGGACCCGATGCCGGGCTGCGACTTCGCCCGGGTCCGCCGCGTCGCCCACGTCGCGCACGAGGTCCTGGACGAACTCGGCGCGGTCGGCTGGCCGAAGACCTCCGGCGGCCGCGGGATGCACGTCTACGTCCGCATCCCGCCGCTCTGGGGGTTTTCCGACGTGCGGCGGGCCGCGCTGGCCTTCGCCCGGGAGGTGGCGCGCCGGGCCCCGGACGACGTGACCACCGCGTGGTGGCGCAAGGACCGCGACCCGACCATGCTGTTCGTGGACTACAACCAGAACGCCCGCGACCACACCATCGCCAGCGCCTACTCGGTGCGCGGCTCGCCCCGCGGCACGGTGTCCACGCCGGTGCGCTGGACCGAGATCGACGACGCGCTGCCGGACGACTTCACCATGGCCACCGTGCCCGCCCGGTTCGCCGAACTCGGCGACCTGCACGAGGGCATCGACGACGCGGTGTTCTCGATCGAGCCGCTGCTGGAGTGGGCCGACCGGGACGAGCGGGACGGGCAGGCCGATCCCCAGGACGCGGTCGACCTGGACGCGCCGGCCGAGAGCTGAGCCCGACTCGACTCGACCCGGCCGACCCGGCCGGCATCCCGCCAGCAGGATCGCTACGGCACTACGGTGACCGGCCACTCACCTGCCCGCACCAGCCGCACGCCGATCGACCCGACGATGCGATGACCGGCTGACGTGGACGCGCCCACCACGACCGCGTCCGCGAGCACGTTCTCGCAGATCCGCTTGATCTCGGTGTAGGGATCGCCGTTGGTCTCGATGAACCGGGCGCGCAGCTCGGTCCGACGCGTCGCCTCCTCGATCTGCCCGCGCAGCTCGTCGGCGATCTGATGCTCCGCCTCGTTGAGCACCATGCCGGCCGACGGCATCAGCCCCACCATCGCCGACCCGGCGAGGACGAACACCACCACCAGCTCCGCACCCTGGCGGCGAGCCAGGCCGGCGGCGTAGGCGACGGCCCGCAGCGACGTGGTCGACCCGTCGACGGCGGCCACGATCACCCGTGGGCCGTCGGTGCCGCGCTCGAACTCCTCCGCTGCGGTCACGCTTCGAGTGTGCCCGAGACGGTCGACGCCGCATCGACCGGCCCGGGCCGGCCACCGGGGCGCTCACTATCCTGACCCGATGCCCGATCAGCCGACCCCGGCCTTCGCCGACGCGCAGCCGGACATCTTCGGCGAGCCCTACGAGGCGCTCACCCTCCGGCTCCCGGACGACGACGAGGGCGCGGTGGTGGCCACCCTGGTGCGACGGCGGTGCGCGGCGCCGTCACCGACGGCTGTGCTGTACGTCCACGGCTTCTCCGACTACTTCCACCAGCGCGAGCTGGCCGACTTCCACATCGCCCGTGGTGACGACTTCTACGCGATCGACCTGCACAAGAACGGCCGTTCGCTGCGGCCCGGGCAGACCCCGGCGGACATGGCCGACGTGTCCGACTTCTACCCCGAGCTCGACGCGGCGCTGGCCACCGTCGTCGCCGACGGGCACGAGCGGGTGCTGGTCAACGCGCACTCCACCGGCGGGCTGATCGGTGCGCTGTGGCTGCACGACGCGCCCGGTCGCGGTGTCGACCTCTCACCGATCTCCTCGGTGGTGTTCAACAGCCCGTTCCTGGACGTCCCGGCGAACTGGGCGGTCCGAGCGCTGGCACCCAGGCCCTTCGCGGTGCTCGCCCGCAGCCGCCCGCAACTGGTGGTGCAGACGCCCACCCGCAGCCAGTACCAGATCAGCATCCACCGCACCGAGCGCGGGGAATGGGAGTTCAACCCGGAGTGGAAGCCGGTGACCGGCGGCGTGGTCCGGGCACGCTGGCTGTCCGCCGCCCAGCGCGCCATCGGCCGCGCGCACGCCGGCCTCGACCTGCCCATGCCGCTGCTAGTGCTCTGCTCGAACCGCAGCGTGCGGGCCAAGACCTGGACCGACGACCTGCTGCGCGGCGACGCGGTGCTGAACTCGGACGCCGTGGCCCGCTGGTCGGTCCGGCTGGGCCGGCACGTCACCTGCGTGCGCATCGCCGACGGCATGCACGACCTGCTGCTGTCCACGCCGGCCGTGCGGGCCGAGGTCTACGCGGTGATGGCCCGCTGGCTCGACGCCTACGGGCAGGGCCCGGTCAGCGAACCAGCGCCAGGGTCGCCCGGGCGATCGCCAGCTCCTCGTTGGTCGGCACCACCATCACCGTGATCGGTGAGTCGTCGGTCGAGATGACCCGGGCCTTCGACCCGCGCTCCGCGTTGCGCTCGGCATCCACGCAGATGCCGATGCCCTCGAGGCCGTCGAGGATCCGGGCCCGCACCCCGGCGGCGTTCTCGCCGATGCCCGCGGTGAAGGTGATCACGTCGACCCCGCCGAGCACGGCCAGATAGGCCCCGATGTACTTGCGGACCCGGTGGCAGTAGACGTCCAGCGCCAGCGCCGCGTCCTGGTCGCCGCCCTCGATCAACCGGTCCAGGTCCCGGAAGTCGGAGACGCCGGCCAGGCCCAGCATTCCGGACCGCCGGTTGAGCAGGTTGTCCAGGGCGTCGATGTCCATGTCCGCGGTCCGCGCCAGGTGGAACACCACGCCGGGATCGATGTCCCCGCTGCGAGTGCCCATCACCAGGCCCTCCAACGGGGTCAGTCCCATCGACGTCTCCACCGCCTGCCGGCCGCGGACGGCCGACACCGAGGCCCCGTTGCCCAGATGCAGCACGATCTGCCGCAGCCCGTCCGGCCCCCGGCCCAACACCTCGGGCACCTGCCCGGACACGTATTCGTGCGACGTGCCGTGGAACCCGTAGCGGCGCACCTGATGGCGGGCGGCCACGGTGCGGTCGATCGCGTAGGTCGCGGCGGCCGCCGGCAAGTCCCGGAAGAACGCGGTGTCGAACACCGCCACCTGCGGGATGCCGGGGAAGGCGACCATCGCCTGGGCGATACCGGTGGCGTTGGCCGGGTTGTGCAGCGGCGCGAGCACCGACAGTTCCTTGATCTCGTCCAGGACGTGGTGGTCGATCAGCGTCGGCTCACCGAATCGGGATCCGCCGTGCACCACCCGGTGCCCAACGGCGACCAGGCCGGACCGCTCCAGCGGCAGACCGGCGTCGCGGAACAGGTCCTTCATGATCTGCAACGCCACGCCGTGGTCGGCGATCTCACCGACGAACTCGCTGGTCGAGCCGTCGTGCCGGTGGGTCGCCTGACCGGGCTCCGCGCCGGCCACCCCGATCCGTTCGATCAGGCCGGTGGTCAGCGCCTGCCCCTGGTCGGGATCGATCAGCTGGTACTTCATCGACGACGAGCCCGAGTTGATCACCAGGACGGGGTTGTTCATCGGTTGGCTCCATCCTGCTCGCCCGACTGCGCCTGGATCGCCGTGATGGCCACCGTGTTCACGATGTCGGCAACCAGGGCGCCCCGGGACAGATCGTTGACCGGCTTGTTCAAGCCCTGCAGCACCGGCCCGATGGCGACCGCACCGGCGCTGCGCTGCACTGCCTTGTAGGTGTTGTTGCCGGTGTTCAGGTCCGGGAAGATCAGCACCGTGGCTCGGCCGGCCACCTCGGAGTTCGGCAGCTTGGTGACCGCGACCTGCGGATCGACCGCGGCGTCGTACTGGATCGGGCCCTCCACCAGCAGGTCCGGCCGCTGGGTGTGCACGATCTCAGTAGCCGTCCGGACCTTCTCCACGTCGGCGCCGGACCCGGAGCTGCCGGTCGAGTACGACAGCATGGCGACCCGCGCCTGGATGCCGAACTGGACGGCCGTCTCCGCCGAGGAGATCGCGATCTCGGCCAGCTGGGGGGCGGTCGGGTCCGGGTTGACCGCGCAGTCGCCGTAGACCAGCACCCGGTCGGCCAGGCACATCAGGAAGACGCTGGACACCACGGTGGTGCCCGGCGCCGTCTTGATGATCTCGAAGGACGGCCGGATGGTGTGCGCGGTGGTGTTCACCGCGCCGCTGACCATCCCGTCGGCCATCCCCAGATGGACCATCATCGTGCCGAAATAGGAGACGTCGGAGACGATGTCGGTGGCCAGCTCGAGGGTGATGCCCTTGTGCGCGCGCAGCCTGGCGTACTCGGCCGCGAACCGGGCGACCAGGTCGGGGTCGTGCGGTGAGAGCACCTTGGCCGCGGCGATGTCCACACCGAGAGTGAGCGCCTTGGCCCGAATGGCCGTCTCGTCGCCCAGCAGCGTCAGGTCGGCCACGCCCAGCCGGAGCAGGATGGCCGCCGCGCGCAGGATCCGCTCGTCCTCGCCCTCCGGGAGCACGACGTGCCGGCGGTCCGCGCGCGCCCGCTCGATCAGCCGGTACTGGAACATCATCGGGGTGACCACGCCGGACTCGGCGACGTCCAGCGCACCGACGATGGCGTCCGCGTCCACCCCGCCGGCGAAGGCCTCCAGCGCCTTCTCCAGCTTGACCGCGGAGTCGGCGGTCAGCCGCCCCCGCACTCGGCCGAGAATGGTTGCCGTCTCGAAGGTTCCGGCCTGGGTGACCAGGATGGGCAGGTCCGGCTTGATGCCGTCGACGAGCTTGGCGATCGACTCGGGCGGCTCGTACCCGCCGGTGAGCACGATCGCGGCCAGGTCCGGGAACGTCGCCGACTGGTGGGCCAGCAGCAGCGCCGGCAGGGCGTCGGTGCGGTCGCCCGGCGCGATGACGGTCAGGTACGGACGCAGCCGGTTCAGTACGTTCGGCGGCGTCATCGCGGCCACCAGGAACCCAAGGGACTCCCGGCTCAGCAGCTCGGGATTGCCTCGCCACAGGGTCGCGCCGCAGGCGTCCCGCAGGTCGGCGACGGTCGGCGCGCTCAGCAGCGGGATCTCCGGAATCGCACCGCTGACCAGGCCGGTGCGCGCCAGCAGTCCCTGCACCTCGCCGATCGCGGCCGGATCGACCCGGTTCGCGATCGCCGCCACCGGATGCGCGTGCGAGGCGACGAGTTCCGACCGGGCGAGCTCCAGGGTGGCGGCGATGACCGCGGGCGCCCGGTCCCGGCCGTGCACCACGAGCACCACCGGGGAACCCAGGTTGGCGGCGATCCGGGCGTTGCTGGCCCACTCGTTGCCGGTCGTCACGTCGGTGTAGTCGCTGCCCACCACCACGACCGCGTCGTAGCGGGCGCTCAACTCGCCGAACCGGTCCACGATGCGGGACAGCGCGGCATCCTGATCGGCATGCCACTGCGCGTAAGTGACCCCTACGGCGTCGTCGTAGGCCTGCACGACGCCGGGTAGGGCGATCAGCAACTCGATGACCGAATCCCGTCTGGGCTCCTGACTGACGATCGGTCGGAACACCCCGACCCGGCCGGCCCGCCGACTCAGCAGGTCGACCAGGCCAAGGGCCACCGCGGACTTGCCCGAGAAAGCCTCCGGCGAGGTGATGTACAAGCTGCGTGACATGCGCACGAGGCTAGCGGGGGTACGGCCAGGCTTCCTGTGGGCCGACACGCCCAGAGGAATTCATCACCTGTTGACTTTCTTCTCGGGCCCGCGCTACCGTCGCGGAAAGGAATTCATCGTGCGTTGAGTTGTCCCCCGGGGAGGGGCCATGACCGATGCCATCACCGTTGCGGACCTGGTCGTGCAGCGCGGCCGCGTGCAGGCGCTCAAGGGACTGAACTGCCGCGTCCGGGCCGGCCGGATCACCGGGTTGCTCGGCCCGTCCGGCTCGGGCAAGACCACCCTGATCCGCAGCATCGTCGGCGTGCAGGTGCTGCGCTCGGGCACCGTGACGGTGCTCGGCCGGCCGGCCGGGGCCCGCGAGCTGCGGGACCGGATCGGGTACGTCAGCCAGTCCCCGTCCATCTACCAGGACCTGACCGTGCTGGAGAACGCCCGGTACTTCGCCGCGGTCGCCGGGGCCGGCGCCGCCGTCGCCCGGCAGGCGGTGGATCAGGTGGGCCTGACGTCGGCCGCCGGCCAACTGGTGGGCAACCTGTCCGGTGGCCAGCGCGCGCGGGCCTCGCTGGCCTGCGCGATCGTCGGCGACCCGCCGGTCCTGGTGTTCGACGAGCCCACCGTCGGCCAGGACCCGGTGCTCCGCGAGGAACTGTGGGACGCGTTCCGGCAGCGCGCCCAGGCCGGAGCCACCGTGCTGGTGTCCTCGCACGTGATGGACGAGGCAAACCGGTGCGACTCGCTGCTGCTCATCCGGGACGGCACGCTGCTCGCCGACGACTCCCCCGACGCGATCAAGCGGCACGCCGGCACCGACGACATGGACCGGGCATTCCTGCGGCTGATCCGCGAGGGGGCGGGTCGATGAGCAGGGCGAAGAACGGGCATCACCTCGGGCGCATCACCAACCCATCGGGGATTAATGACCCGGGGATGGTGCACCAGTGAGCGCGTTCGTGAACCCGACCGTGCTGGCCGCCACCACCACCCGCATCCTGCGGCAGCTACGACACGACCCGCGCACCGTCGGGCTGTTGATCGTCGTGCCGGTGGTACTGATGGGCCTGGTCTACGCGATGTTCGACGGTTCGCCGACGGTCAGCCAGATCCTGCTGATCATGCTGGGCATCTTCCCGTTCGTGATCATGTTCCTGATCACCAGCATCGCCATGCTGCGGGAGCGCACGTCGGGGACGCTGGAGCGGCTGATGACCACCCGCACCGGCAAGGGCGACCTGCTGTTCGGCTACGGCATCGCGTTCGGCGCCGCCGCGGCCGCTCAGGCGATCGTCGCCTCGGTCTGCGCGTACTGGTTCTACGGGATGACGACCGCGGGCTCGGCAGGTCTGGTCGTGCTGATCGCCGTGCTGACCGCACTGCTCGGCGTCGGCCTCGGGCTGGCCTGCTCCGCGCTGGCCCGCACCGAGTTCCAGGCCGTGCAGCTGCTGCCGGTGGTGGTCATCCCGCAGATCCTGCTGTGCGGCCTGTTCGTCCCCCGCGACGCGATGGCCGGCTGGCTCAGCGCGTTGTCCGACGTGATGCCGCTGAGCTACGCCGTCGAGGCCCTGCAGCAGGTGGGCGCGAACACCGAGCCCACCTCGACGTTCTGGGTCGACCTGGCCGTGGTCGGCGGCTGCGTGGTGCTTGGCCTGCTGCTGGCCGCGGCCACCCTGCGCCGGCGTACGTCCTGACCCGCGACCCGGCGAGGACCGGCATGACGGATGCCACCAGCGGGCCGGCCGCCGCCCGGCCGGCCCGGACGGGTCGCCGCCCCGGCAACCCGGACACCCGGCAGGCCATCCTGGACGCCGCGCGCGGCACGTTCGCCGAGTCCGGATTCGACGGGACGTCCATCCGCCGCATCGCGGCCGCGGCGGGCGTCGACCCGGCCCTGGTGCACCACTACTTCGGGACCAAGAACGACCTTTTCCTGGCCACCATCGAGATGCCCATCGACCTGCCCCGGATCCTGACCGGGATCGCCGCGCAGGGTGTCGACGGGGTCGGCTTCCGCCTGGTCTCGATGATGCTGACCGTCTGGGAATCGCCGACCGGCACCGCGCTGGCCGCGTGGCTGCGCACCGCGCTGACCGACCAGGCCCGATCGCGCATGATCCGCGAGTTCATCCAGTCCACCGTCGCCGTGCCGTTCACCACGGCGCTGGGCATTCCGCCGCAGGAGCGCACGGTTCGGGCCGGGCTGGTGATGACCCAGGTCCTCGGCGTGGTGATCGGCCGGTACCTGCTGTACTTGGAGCCGGTGGTGTCGTTGACGACGGCCCAGCTGATCACCTCGGTCGGCGGCACCGTCCAGCGGTACCTGACCGGTCCGCTGCCGCAGCCACCGGGTGCCCAGCGCGCCGGCAGGTCCTAGATTCTTCCGCAGGCAGCACTCCGCAGCCCGATCCAGCCCGATCCAGCCCGATCCAGCGCAGCACCGATGAGCCCGGGGACGGGAGCCATGAGCGCAGCCGCCATCGAACCGGGCTCCTACGGCCCGCCGGTCCCCAGAGGGCGCGTCATCGCCTGGGGAGTGTGGGACTGGGGCTCCGCCGCGTTCAACGCCGTCATCGTCACCTTCGTCTTCTCGGTGTATCTGACCGACGCGGTCGGGGTCGACCTGCCCGGCGACATCAGCGCGAACACCTGGTTGGGCTGGGCCCTGGGCATCGCCGGATTCTTCATCGCCGTCCTCGCCCCGGTCACCGGGCAGCGGGCGGACGCCGGCGGCCGGCGACGGCTGTCGCTGGCCTTCTGGACCGGGCTCACCGTGCTCACCATGGTCGGGCTGTTCTTCGTCAAGGACGACTACCACTACCTGTGGCTCGGGCTGGTGCTGATGGGCCTCGGATCGATCTTCTTCGAGTTCGCCGGGGTCTCCTACAACGCGATGCTGCACCAGGTTTCGACGCCGACCACGATCGGCCGGGTGTCCGCGTTCGGCTGGTCGATGGGCTATTTCGGCGGCATCGTGCTGCTGCTGGTCTGCTACGTCGGCTTCATCGCCCCGGACGTCGGGTGGTTCGGGGTGACCTCGGACGAGGGCCTGAACATCCGGATGGTCGCCCTGTTCGCCGCGGCCTGGTTCGCGGTCTTCGGGGTGCCCGTGCTGTTCGCGGTGCCCGAGGTCCACGGCGCGCCGGCGGCCAAACGGGTCGGGTTCTTCGCCTCCTACCGGGTGCTGCTGCGGGATCTGCGGGAGATGTACCGGACCAGCCCGCACACCGTGTACTTCCTGATCGCCAGCGCCCTGTTCCGGGACGGGCTGGCGGCGGTCTTCACCTTCGGGGCGGTGCTGGCCGTCACCGTGTATGGCATCGACAGTGCCGACGTGTTGATCTTCGGTGTGGTGGCGAACGTGGTGTCCGCGATCGGCGCGCTGACCGCGGGACGCTTCGACGACCGGCTCGGCCCCAAGACGGTGATCGTGTTCTCGCTGGCCGGCATGCTGGTGGCCGGCACGATCCTGCTGTTCCTGTCCGGGCCCACCGCGTTCTGGATCTTCGGGCTCTTCCTGTGCCTGTTCGTCGGGCCGTCGCAATCGTCGTCCCGCACCTTCCTGGCCCGGCTCGCGCCACTGGGCCGGGAGGGGCAGCTGTTCGGCCTGTACGCCACCACCGGCCGGGCCGTGTCCTTCCTGGCGCCCACCCTGTTCGGCCTGTTCACCTACCTGTTCGGCGCGGACCGGGCCGGGATCGTCGGCATCCTGCTGGTGCTGGCCGCGGGCCTGGCGGCCCTGCTGCCGGTGCGCTCACCGGAACGGGCCGCCGTTCGGCCCGGCTGACCGTCGACCCGCCGGGTTCGGCCGGGTGCCAGGTTCGGCCGGGTGCCAGGGCGGGTCAGGTGCCTACGATTCGTCAATGGATCAGTGGTGGTACGACAACATCGTGGAGCCGGACAAGCTCCCGCTGCTGCTGTGCCTGCTGGCGTTCGTGAGCACCTTCCTGCTCACCCGGGTGATCACCAGGATGATCCGGGCCGGCATCGGGCCGTTCCGGAACAACGTGTCCGCCAGCGGGATCCACATCCACCATGCGGTGCCCGGAATCATCATGCTGATCCTGGGCGCGCTGATGTCGCTGCGGCTGCCCGAGTCGCCCTGGTTCGAGATCGCCGCCGTGCTGGTCGGGGCCGGCACCTCGCTGGTGCTGGACGAGTTCGCGCTGATCTTGCATCTGGAGGACGTGTACTGGGCCAACGAGGGTCGGATCTCGGTGGAGATGACCGGCCTGGCCGCGGCCTGCATCGGGTTGGCGCTACTGGGTTTCAGCCCGTTGGGCGTGGACGACCTGACCGTCGGCGACGTGCAGGTCCGGGTCACCCTGCTGACCGGTGTGCTGATCCACGGCGTGCTGCTGCTGGTCTGCGTGCTCAAGGGCAAGTACCGCTCGGCGCTGATCGGCTGCTTCGTGCCGCTGGTCGCCTGGATCTCCGCGGTCCGGCTGGCCCGCCCCGGCTCCTGGTGGGCGCGCCATCGCTACCGGGGCCGCAAGCTGGAGCGCGCGGAGCGACGGGAGGAGAAGTTCGACGAACGGTGGGACCCCCGGTGGCGGTGGCTGTCCGACGTCATCGCGGGCGCGCCGTCCCAGCCCGATCCGCCCGAGCGCGGCTCGCTCGAACCGGCCCCGGTCGAACCGAATCCCTCCAGCGCGCCGCCGTCCGTCGGCTGACGGTCACCGGAAAGACGCCGGTCGACGGTCAACCGGCGGGGCGCCGCCGCAGGAAGTCCAGGACCGCCACCTGGAACCGCCGGGCGGCCGCCTGGTCCGGCATCGGGCCGCCCTCCCCGGCGCGCAGTGCCTGTTCGATCGTGGCCCGTTCGAGCACGGCCCGTTCGGGCGTGGCCGGGTCCGGCGGGCCGGGGTCGGCCAGGATCGCGCGCCCGGCGGCCGGTTTCGCCAGCCAGCGGCCCGAGCGGACCCGGTGCAGCGCCCGGCAGGCGTTGAGCACGGCGTCGTCGGTGACGGGCGTGTCCGACGCCAGGTGCCAGCGCAGCGACTCGATCAGCAACTGGACGAGCGCCGGCTCGGGCGGCGAGCCGAAGACCGCAGCGGCCGGCGGCCCGGTGAGCGCGCGGCCGTGCGCGGCCAGGATGCTCCGGTCGATCGCGTACCAGAACAGCCCGTCCGCCGGCGGGCGCCGGGCCGGGTCGGCGGTGGCGCGGAAGGGCATCCGGGGGCCGGTGTTCAGCTCGACCTCGAACCCGGGTGCCGGATCGCCGGCCGCCGCGACCGCGGCGCGGTAGGCGACCAGTTCCAGCCCGCGGGCCGGGCACGGCAGGCTCTCCTGCCGCAGCCGCTCGACCAGGGCCAGCTTCTGCGGATCGGTCAGCGCGTCCGCGCTGACCACGGCCACGTCGATGTCGCTGCGGCCCGGCCGGAAGCCGTGCAGCGCGAGCGAGCCGCCGGCGTACACACCGACCAGGCCGGCGCCGAGCAGGTTCCGGCACCGCCCGGTGAGCGTGGCCAGGTAGTCCTGCACGGCGTCATCGGCGCCGGCGTCGTCGGGCTGGGCGTCGTCGGGCTGGGCGTCATCGACCACACTGTCGTCGGGCCCGGTGTCCTCGGTCGGCACGCGTCCCATCCTGCGCGGCCGGTTGGCATGATGGGCGGCCATGCACCCGCGGATACCGGCCGGACTCGGACCGGCGGGCCGGTTCGCGCCCAGCCCGTCCGGTGACCTGCACCTGGGGAACCTGCGGACCGCGTTGCTGGCCTGGCTGTTCGCCCGGTCCACCGGCCGGGCGTTCCTGGTGCGGATGGAGGACCTCGACCGGGTGCGGCCCGGCGCCGCGCAGCGGCAGCTGGCGGACCTGGCGGCGATCGGGCTGACCTGGGACGGTCCGGTGACCTACCAGTCGGACCGGGCGTCCGGCTATCGCGCGGCGATCGAGCGGCTGACCGCGCGGGGCTTGACCTACGAGTGCTTCTGCACCCGGCGGGAGATCCGGGAGGCCGCGTCGGCCCCGCACCCCGACCCGGCGTTCCCGCTGCGGCTCGGCGCGGACGGCGCCTACCCGGGCACCTGCCGGTCGCTGACGACCGGCCAGATCGCCGAGCATCGGGCGACCGGACGGCCGAGCGCACTGCGGCTGCGGGCAGGCGTCGACCGGTGGACCGTCACCGATCTGCTGCACGGCGAGTTCACCGGCGCGGTGGACGACCTGGTGCTGCGCCGCAACGACGGGGTGGCGGCCTACAACCTGGCGGTCGTGGTGGACGACGCCGCGCAGGGCGTGGACCAGGTGGTGCGTGGTGACGACCTGCTGACCTCCGCGCCCAGGCAGGCGTACTTGGCATGGTTGCTGGACCTGCCCGCCGTCGAGTACGCGCACGTGCCGCTCGCCCTGAACGTGCACCGGCAGCGGCTGGCCAAGCGGGACGGCGCGGTCACCCTCGCCGACCTCGCCGCCCGCGGGCTGGCCGCTCCCGCCGTGCTCGGCCTGATCGCCGCCTCGCTCGCGCTGGCCGCCCCCCGGGAACCGGTGACCGCCGACGACCTGCTCCCCCGGTTCGACCCGGGGACGCTGCCCCGCGAGCCCTGGGAGGTGCGCCCCGACACCCTGCTCGGTGGCTGACGGCGCGGGGAACATCCGGTCGTCCAGCGCGACTCGATCTTCCCCGGGACGAACCGTGGCGGTTCCCGGCACGAACCCCCTCGCCGGGGACTGGTTGGATGACGCAGTGACCGAATTGCCCCCGGACCCGGCGACCGACAAACCCCGGTCCGGCAACTACGACCTGATCGTCGTGCTGTTCTGCGGCCTGCTGCTGATCTCGAACATCGGCGCCACCAAGCTGATCCAGT
Source organism: uncultured Actinomycetes bacterium (assembly GCA_964497705.1). Classification (GTDB taxonomy): domain Bacteria; phylum Actinomycetota; class Actinomycetes; order Mycobacteriales; family Nakamurellaceae; genus Nakamurella. The sequence continues at coordinate 38,020 of CAZCEH010000033.1, forward strand.
TCGGGCCGATCATCACCGACGGCGGCGCCATCCTGTTCCCGATGACCTACATCCTGGGCGACGTGCTGTCCGAGGTGTACGGCTTCCGCCGGGCCAGACGCGCGATCCTGATGGGCTTCGGCCTATCCATCCTGGCGTCGATCACGTTCTACCTGGTGCAGATCGCGCCCGCCGCCGACGCCTACGAGAACCAGGCGGCGTTCGAGGCGGTGCTGGGGTTCGTGCCGCGGATCGTGCTGGCCAGCGTCCTGGGGTACCTGGCCGGGCAGCTGCTGAACGCCTACGTGCTGGTCAAGATCAAGGAGCGAACCCAGGAGAAGGCGCTCTGGCTGCGGTTGATCGGCTCCACGGTGGTCGGGGAGCTGGCCGACACCGTCGTGTTCTGCACCGTCGCCTTCTTCGGCGTGATCACCGGCGCGGAGTTCGTCAGCTACGTGGTCACCGGGTACGTGTACAAGGTGTTGATCGAGGTGGTCTTCCTGCCGATCACCTACCCGGTGATCGCCCTGGTCAAGCGGCACGAACCGGACTACGTTCCGGGCGCCGCGGTGGCGGTCGGCCCGCGGTCGTGAGCGGGTCCTGCCGGCGCGCCTCGTTCGGAGACGTGCAGCGGGCGCAGCGGCCCGTGTCCAGCGGGAAAGGAAAAGTGTCGCTGCGCGAGCACTTTCCTTCTGAGCGCGGCTCGCCGGCGGGGTGGCCGGTGCTGAGCGCCGGCCACCGCGGCCCCATCCTCATTCGGCGTCGCTGAAGATGATGCGGTGCCAGTCCTTGCGGGCCCGGCCGGTGCGGTCGTACATGACGTGCTTGACGACGGTGTACTCGTCGAACGAGTAGGTCGACATGTCCTTGCCGAAACCGGACTCCTTCATGCCGCCGTGCGGCATCTCGCTGATGATCGGGATGTGGTCGTTGATCCACACGCAGCCCGACCGGATTTCTGCGGTGGCCCGCAGCGCCCGGTACACGTCCCGGGTCCAGGCGGAGGCGGCCAGCCCGTAGGGGGTGTCGTTGGCCAACTCGATCGCCTCGTCGTCGGAGTCGAACGGGTAGGCGGCCAGCACCGGACCGAACACCTCCTCGCGGACGATCTCGCTGTCCACCGGCGCATCCGCGACCAGCGTCGGCGCGTAGTAGGACCCGGCAGCCAATGCGCCACCGGGGATCCCGCCGCCGATCACCCTCGCGTAGCTGCGGGCCCGCTGCACCATGCCGGCCACCTTCTCCCGGTGGGCCATGGACACCAGCGGCCCCAGGTCCGTCGACGGGTCGTCGGTGGGGCCCATCCTGACCGCGGCGTACAGCTCGGCCACCCCGGCGACGAAGTCCGGGTACAGCGACCGGTGCACGATCGCCCGAGTGGCCGCAGTGCAGTCCTGCCCGGCGTTGATCAGGCTGGCGGCGACCGCGCCGTGGATCGCCGCGTCCAGGTCGGCGTCGTCGAACACCACGAACGGCGCCTTGCCGCCCAACTCCAGGTGCACCCGTTTGGCGGTGGTCGCCGCGGCCTCCAGCACCGTTCGGCCGACCGCGGTTGACCCGGTGAACGACAGCATCGAGACCTGCGGATGACGCAGCAGCGCCGCGCCCGCGGTCGGGCCGCGACCGGTGATCACGTTGACCACCCCATCGGGCAGGCCGGCATCCTGCGCGGCCTGGGCGAGCAGGACGGTGGTCAGCGGGGTGATCTCGGCGGGCTTGAGCACGACGGTGTTCCCGGCGGCGACCGCGGGCAGGATCTTCCAGGCGGCCATCTGCAGTGGGTAGTTCCACGGCGAGATGGACCCGATGATGCCGATCGGCTCCCGCCGGATCGAGGACGTGTGATCGGCCGAGTACTCGGCGGTCGCCTTGCCCTCCAGGTTGCGCGCCGCGCCGACGAAGAAATCGATGTTGTCGATGGTGGCGGGCACGTCGAACTCACGGGCCAGGCGGATCGGCTTACCGGTCTGCCGGCTCTCCAGCCGGGCGAACTCCTCGGCCCGGTCCGCCACGACGCGGGCGAAGCGGGCCAACACCGCCGACCGTTGCGCCGGGGTGGCCCGGGACCAGGCCGGGTACGCGTCGGCCGCGGCGCGGACGGCCTGCTCGACCTCGTCGACGCCGGCCAGCGCGACCGTCTCGATCAGGGTCCCGTTCGACGGGTCGATCACCGCCGACGTCTCGTCGATCGAGCTGGTGGACAACAACTTTCCGTTGATGAAGTGGCTCATGAGATTCGCTTTCGGGTATATGGGTGGAGCGGATTCTCAGCCCGCCGCCACGGTTCCGTAGTACCGACCGAGGAAGTCGCACCGGAACTCGTCGAAGGTGCCGTCGTCGATGCTGGCGCGAATCCGGTCGACCAGCCGCACCACGAACCGCTCGTTGTGGATGGTCGCCAGGGTCGCCGACAGCATCTCCCTGGCCCGGAACAGGTGATGCAGGTAGCCGCGGGTGTAGTGCGCGCAGGTGTAGCAGTCGCAGCCGTCGTCCAGCGGCCCGAAATCGCGCTTGAACCGGGCATTGGTGATGTTGATCCGGCCGCGTTCGGTGTAGAGCGAGCCGTTGCGGGCCACCCGGGACGGGGAAACGCAGTCGAAGGTGTCGGTGCCGTTCTCGATGGCGGTGAACATGTCGTCCGGCTCGCTGATGCCCAGTAGGTGCCGCGGCAGCTCCTCCGGCAGCTCCTCGCACACCCAGCGGACGATCGTGCCCAGGTTCTCCTTCTCCAGTGCGCCACCGATCCCGAAGCCGTCGAAGCCAAGGCTCAGCAGGTCGCGGGTGGCCTGCCTGCGCAGGTCCTCATACTGGGCGCCCTGCACCACACCGAACAGCGCCTGATAGGGCCGGCCGGCCCGATCGGCGGTGAGCCGCCGATGCTCGGCCACGCATCGCGCGGCCCAGGCGTGGGTCCGGGCCACCGACCGCTCCTGGTACCCGCGAGTGTTCATCAGCGTGGTGCACTCGTCGAACGCGAACATGATGTCGGCGCCCAGCTGGTGCTGGATCCCCATCGAGACCTCCGGCGTGAACCGGTGCATCGACCCGTCCAGGTGCGACTTGAAGGTCACCCCGTCGTCGTCGACGGCCGCCAACCGGTTCTTGCCCGGCGCGATGACGTCATCGGTCCGCACGCCGTCCACGTTCATCGCGAGGACCTTCTTGAACCCGACACCCAGCGACATCACCTGGAAGCCACCGGAATCGGTGAACGTCGGACCGGGCCAGTTCATGAACACACCGAGACCGCCGGCCTCTTCGACGATCTCCGGACCCGGTTGCAGGTACAGGTGGTAGGCGTTGGCCAGCACGGCCTGCGCGCCCAGGCCCACCACCGACTCGGGCAACACCGACTTGACGGTGGCCTTGGTGCCGACCGCGACGAACGCCGGAGTGCGGATCGCCCCGTGCGGGGTGCTGATGACGCCGGTGCGGCCCGGCCGCCCGGGCAGCCGGGCATGCACGACGAACCCGAACGTCGACCCGCTGCGCACCAGCAGATCCAACCAGCATCCGGTTCGACCGGAACGGCCGGCCGGCGGCGGCATCGGTATTCGCCGGCACCGTCGACCACTCAGATGGACATGAGCGAGGCTTGCCGAGCGAATCATCAACACAGGCGCCGGCACCCCGGCGGGCGCCGGAGCCTGCGAGGCGCCCGGACGGAAGGGCCGGCGAGCGAGGCTTGCCGAGCGAATCATCAACACAGCGACGACGCCTTTCGCGGGGCGGCCGAGCCGGCGAGGCGCCCCGGAAGGGCGGCGTCATGAGCGAGGCTTGCCGAGCGAATCATCAGCATTCCGCAGCCTGGCGGGCGACTGGCCCGACCGGGCACGGACTTCGCCGGACCGCGCGTGGCCTGCGTGTTTTCGCCGTGCTGGTCGGGGTCGCGGTGATGTCCGCCCGCGGAGCGCGCGGACCATGAGATCCTGACGGGCCGCCGACCGGAAGGAGCCGCCGACCTCATGGCCCAGCGCCCACCGCCCGGACCGACCACGGCCTGGCTGCTGTCCGGGCTGGTGCTGCTGGCCCTGACGCTGCGCGGGCCGCTGGTGGCCGTCTCCGCGGTCGCCGTCGACCTGCAGACGGATCTGGGCATCACGGCGGGCACCGTCGGGCTGCTGACCAGCCTGCCCGTGCTGTGCTTCGGGCTGGCCACCCCGGCGGCGTCGGGGGCGATCGGCCGGCTGGGTATCGAGGTGTCGGTGCTGTGCACCCTGCTCGGCATCCTCGCCGGCATCCTGGTCCGGTCCGCCGGATCGGTGCCGGCCGCGTTCGTCGGCACGGTGGTGATCGGTTTGGCCATCACCATCGGCAACCTGCTCGGCCCGCTGATCGTCGGCCGGGACTTCCGCCACCGGGCCGCGTCGATGACCGGGACCTACACCGCGGCGCTCAACGTCGGATCGATGCTGGTGCTGACGGTCAGCGGACCGTTGGCCGCCGCCGTCGGCTGGCAGCTCGCGCTGGCCGCGTCGGCGATCCTGCCGGTGCTGGCCGTCGCGGTCTGGGTGCCGCTGATCGCCCGCCGGCGCGGCACGACCGCGTCCGGCTCGACGGGGCATCTCGAGCGCCGGAAACCGGCGGTCCGCCCGGAAACCGGCAGCGAGATCAGCGACGCAGCCGGCGGCACATCTGGCGGCCCGACCGACCGTGCCGCCGGCCGCCGGTTCGGCGGACGACCGGCAGCTGTCCTGCGCCGACGCGATACCTGGCTGCTCACCGCCGCCTTCGCCGGCCAGGCCTACGCCTACTACGGGCTCACCGCGTGGATGCCCAGCGTGCTGTCCGACGAATTGGGGATGACCCGCGGGCAGGCGAGCGCGGCGTCGTCGATCTTCCAGATCTTCGCGCTGATCGGCGCGTTCGGTGCGCCGGTGATCATCAACCGGTTCGGCGGCCCGCTGGCCGCGTTCCTGGTCAATGGCGTGCTGTGGTCCACCCTGCCGCTCGGGCTGCTGCTCGCCCCGGATCTGTGGGCACTGTGGAGCGCGACCGGCGGGATCGCCCAGGGAGGCGGATTCGTCACGATCTTCACCGTGGTCGTGTGGCGGACCCGCTCGCTGCAGGAGAACCGGCAGCTGTCCTCCGTGGTGCAGACCGGCGGATACTGCGTGGCCAGCCTGGGGCCGACCGTGCTGGGCGCCCTGCACGACGCGACCTCGGCATGGACCGCGTCCCTGCTCACCTCGTTCGCCGGGGTCCTCGTGCTCACCGGCTTCGGCGTCTGGGTCTCGGCCGGCGCACGACGGTGAGCTCGGTGTTCAGTCGGGAGTGATCGCTACGCTGATCAGCGCACGACCGAGCCGGACATTTCGGGCGCAGATTTCGTGCGTTGAACGGCGGGCCGGCCAGGTGGGGCCGTCCCCTCAGGGTGAACCTGGCCGCGCGGCGATGCTTCGTCGCTGCCCGGCCACCTTGGCGAGCCGCGCTGATCCAACGTTCAGTAAACCGGACAAAACGGCACCGAAAGTGGGTGTTGGATCAGCGCGGGACGAGATCCAGGCCGACCAGCACGGGCGATTCGGGCATTTCGGTCACCGTAGGTTCGATCAGCGCACCGGCCCCGCAGGGCCCGGACGAGTGTCGATCCGGGCACGGCGCCGGCGGCGATCAGCCGGCGGCCGCGGCGCGGAACAGGCCGATCGCGCGGCGGCGCACGGGTTCGGCGTCCGGGTGCGCCCAGAAGGCCAGGTGGGTTCCGAACGGCAGGGTCACCAGCTCCGCACCGGGGATCCTGGCCGCGGCGAACCGGCTGTTCTCCGGGTCGACGTCGCCGTCGGCATCACCGTGCACCAGCAGGCATGGCGTGCAGATGCGTTCGAGCTCCAGCGATTCGATGGCCTCGAACTGGTGTGTGTCGTTCTCGAACCCGGTCCTGCGCGGCCCGGAATGGTTGGCCGCCATCGCCACGTCGAGGGTGAAGCGCTCCTTGTCGGCGTCGGCCATGATCTGCGCCACCCGCTCCGCCACCTGTTCCCTGGTCAGGTGACCCTCGGCCGCGATCGTCGCCGAGACCAGCTTCTCCGGGGTGTGCCTGGCCATCAACTGGAGCATCCGCCGGCCGAGGCCCGTGTCCATCACGAGCTTGGCGGCACCCTTCTCGACGGCGAACACGTACCGCTGGCTGACCGCGGCCGCCGCGACCACCGCGCCGACCCGGCGCGGATACCGGACCGCGAACCGGTACGACGACGGGCCGCCCCCCGACCAGCACAGGACGCCAACCCGGTCGACCCCGAAAGCGTCCAGCAGGGCCGCGAACAGGTCTGCCTGCCGGTCCGGAGTTTCACCCGAGCTCAGCGGGGTGCCGAAGTACCCAGGCCGGTCCGGCACGATCGCCCGGAAACCCTCGGCGACCAGGAAGCGGGCCATCGCAAGGCCTGCGTCGTGACCGCCCGGCGACCCGTGCACGACGAGCACCGGCGGGCCATCGCCCTGCACCGCGCACTCGATGTCACCGAGACCGGTGGTCACGGTGCTGATCGTGGGCTCGTCCGGCGGACCGGGTTCGGCGGCAGCGCTCATCGGATACTCCCCCTCGGCAGGCGCTGCCTCCGGCGGCAAGCGCACCCCCTGAATCCCACCATGCCGACCGGCTCGACGCGGCCGGCCCGCCGTTCAGTGGGGAGTGACGAGTGCGCGGGTCACCCAGTCCAGGTTGTCGAACGCTCCGGCGACGAGCCTGCTCATCAGCGTCAGCATCACGTCCGGGGCGGTGGTCGCCAGGTCGGCGATGGCCGGCGCCGGCAGCACCATGGCCTCGACGTCACCCCGGGCGGTGGCGTCGATGTCGTACTCCCGGCCGGCCACCGCATAGGCGACGCCGAACGTCGTGCCGGCGGTGAACATCGACAGATGATGACGGGCACCGGCCTGCTCGACGCTCACCTCGACCGCGCCCGCGGTGACCAGGAACAGGCCCCGGGACGGGTCACCGCTGCGCACGACCGCGTCGCCGTCGGCGTAGCTGCGGTGCACCAGCCTGGGCACGATCAGATCGAGCTGGTTCTCGGGCAGTCCGCGCAGCAGCGGGTGCTCGCGCGCCGGGATCGCCAGCGCGTGCTCGGGGCCGGCGTGCCGGCCGATGAGCACGTCCTCGGCGTACGCCACCGCCTCGTTGCAGTCGGTGAAGTGGCGCACCCGTTTGGCCGGATCCGGGTCGAGTTCGATCACCGTCGCGGTCGGGTCGACCAGGACTGCCTCCACTCCGTAGGCGCGCAGTTGGTCACGGACGTCGAGCATCATCCGCCGGGTGACCGCGGCCGTCTCGTCGACGCCCCGGACGTCCAGCACGATCACGTCGGTCTCGTCCGCGTCGCTGGTGAGCCGACGGACGACCGATTCGGCTCCGGAGAACAACAGGTCGCCGTGCAGCTCGTACACCCGGGCCCGGCGCCCGACCCGCAGCAGCAGCTCCTGCTCGGTGGGGCTGCGCCGACGTCGGGACGGCCGGTCGATGACGTCGTAGGTTGCCCGAACCGCCGATCTCGCCGCCCGGCCGACGTGCAGGAAGTGAAGCTCCAGGTCGCGGGACAGGCGCCGGCAGACGGCCACACCGCGCACGCTGTTGCCGCGCGCGTCGAGCCGCGGGGAGAAGACGGCCAGCCCGAGTTGGCCGGGCAGCACCGCGAGGATGCCGCCGCCGACCCCGCTCTTGGCCGGCAGGCCGACCTCGGTCACCCAGTCGCCGGCCGCGTTGTACATGCCGCACGTGGTCATCACCGACAGCACCCGTTCGTTGAGCGACGAGTCGAGCACCCGGTCACCTGTGAGCGGGTGGACGCCGCTGTCGGCGAGGGTGGCGGCCATCAGGCTCAGGTCGCGGCAGTCCACCTCGACCGAGCACTGGCGGAAGTACACGCCAAGGGTGACGTTCGGGTCCTCCTCGAGAATCCCGTACTCGCGCAGCAGGTAGCCGATCGCCCGGTTCCGGTTCCCCGTTCGATCCTCCGATTCGAACATCGCCTGGTCCAGGGTCAGCTCGCGGCCGGCGAAGCGGGAGTAGAACTGCCGGATCCGCTCGAATCGCTCCTGCACATCGTCGCCCCGGACGAGCGACGCGCTGGTGATCGCCCCGGCGTTGATCATCGGGTTGCGCGGGCGTTCGGTGATCGGGTCGAGGCTGATCTCGTTGAACGGCTCCCCCGACGGCTCGACGTCGACCTTGCCGGCCACGGCCGCCAGGCCGCTGTCGGCCAGGGCCAGCGCGTAGCTGAACGGCTTCGAGATCGACTGGATGGCAAAGAGCTTGCGGCTGTCGCCGGCCTCGTAGACGTACCCGTCGGTGGTGGCCAGGCAGATCGCGAACGAGTCGGGGTCGACGCGGGCGAGCTCGGGGATGTAGTCGGCGACCGACCCCGACCGTTCCCCCGTCAGGTCCCGGTAGACGCCGTCGATGTAGTCCTGGACCAGCGATTTCACAGGGCAGGACACTACCGTCCGGGTGGACGGCGACACCGGCTCGATGACTGCGGTGCTGGGCAGACCCGCAGCGAGGATCCACGGATGGCCCGCTCATACGGATCATGGCGACTTCGCCGCCTATTCCGCCTGAGGAACGGCCATCTGCGACTCAAAGAGCCGCCAAGACAGCAGCATTCATGCGGATCCAGGTTCGGGAGGCAGGACAATGGCGCCGACGATGGCGGCCGTGGCGCCTCCTGGCAGGGCGTCACGGCCATGGCTGCACCGGCTCAATCCCATTCGGCGAGGTGCCGCCGGCTGGTGAACCGGCGGCGCTCACCGGTGAACGGGTCGTCGAACTCGATCGATCTGGCCAGCAGCTGCAACGGACTGGAATAGTCGTCGTGCGGAGTGTCCAGCAGTGTCGGGTAGAAGTTGTCGCCGACGATCGGCACGCCCAGCGAGTTCATGTGCAGCCGTAGCTGATGCACCTTGCCGGTGGCCGGATGCAGCCCGTACAGGCCGCGCCGGCCCCGCACGGCCAGCAGTTCGATCCGCGTCCGGGCATTCGGTTCACCCGGAATCTGTTGCGCGGTGGGCGTTCCGCGGTACTTGACGATTCTGGACTGCACGGTGGTCGGCATCGCGAGACCGTCCCGGACGGGCGCGACGGCCTCGTAGTACTTGGTGACCCGCCGCCGGGCGAACAGGGTCTGGTAGGCGCCGCGCTGTTCGGGACGCAGCGAGAACACCAGCACGCCCGCGGTCACCCGGTCGAGCCGGTGGATCGGGCTCAGGTCGGGCAAGTCCAACTGCCGTCGCAGCCGCACCAGCGCGGACTCCACCACGTGCAGCCCGCGCGGCATCGTGGCCAGGAAATGCGGTTTGTCCACCACCAGCAGATCGCCGTCCCGGTGCAGGATCTCGATCTCGAACGGCACCCGGGGCTCGGGCGCCGGGTCCCGGTACATGAACACCCAGCCGGACGGCGCGAACGGGGTATCGGCGTCGATGACCGCGCCGGCACCGTCGACGACCTCCCCGCAGGCGACCTTGTCCCGGACCCGGTCGGCATCCCGGGCGAACCGCTCGAGCAGGTGGTCCAGGACGGTCGGCCAGGGTCCGCCGTCGGGCAGCCGGATCCGGCTGGGGTTGAGACCGTCCCGAACCGGCAGCGGAGCCTTGCGCACGCCGGACACGATAGGCCGATCGAGGCGGCCGGGGTGACGGCGCGGACTACCGTTGACCGGCATGGCACCGGACAGCGCCCGTCCCCGGCGATCGAAGCGGGCGACCGAGACCCGTGACGGTGTCGAGCTGACCAACCTGGACGTGCCGTTGTCGGACGGTGACGTCACCAAGCGGGAGCTGATCGACTACCTGGAGGCCGTCGCCGACCGGCTGGTGCCGGTGCTGGCGGACCGCCCGCTTTCGGTGATCCGGGTGCGGCCGGGCCAGCCGCCGTTCATGCAGAAGAACCTGCCGGCCTACACCCCGGAGTGGGTGCGCACGACGACGGTGTGGGCGCACGCCTCGCACCGGGAGATCCGCTACGCGCTGTGCAACGACCGGCGGACGCTGCTCTGGTTCGGCAACCAGCGTGCGGTGGAGTTCCATCCCACGCTGATCCCGGACGGCAGCGTGCACCCGAGCTTCCTGGTGCTCGACCTAGATCCCCCGCCGGGCGCGGGGTTCGAGGTGGTGGTGCGGACCGCGCAGTTGGTCCGCCGGGCTCTGGACGAGGTCGGGCTGGCCGGCGCGGTCAAGACCAGCGGGTCCAAGGGGGTGCACATCTTCGTGCCGCTGCGGCCGACGGTGCAGGCCGAGGAGGCGGCGGCCGCGACCCGCGCACTGGCCGCCCGCGCGGCCGCGCTGGATCCGGACGTCGCGACCACGGCGTACATCGTGCAGGACCGCGAGGGCAAGGTGTTCATCGACGCCACCCGGGCCGGAGGAGCCACGGTGGTCGCCGCGTACAGCCCGCGGCTGCGTCCTGGGGTCCCGGTGTCCTTCCCGCTCGCCTGGGACGAGTTGGACCGGGCCAGTCCGGGCGACTTCACCATCCGCGACGTGGCCCGTCTGCTCGGCGACGGGGATCCGTGGCGTGAGCTGATGCCGGCCCCGGTCGACCTCCCCGCCGAGCTGATCGAGCAGGGCCGGGCGATCCCGGTGGCCCGGGTGGCCGCCATGCACGAGGGCAAGCGGCGGGCCCGCGCGCGGCGAGCCGCCGAGCCGGGGTGAGCGCGCCGAGCACCTGGCTCAGCCCCGGCGAAAGCTCCGCAGACCGACTCAGCAGCACGGGCCGACCGCCACAGCGGGCCGACCAGCCACAGCGGACCGACCACGCGCCGATACAGAGGGTTCAGCGTCGCCGGCCGACCAGCAGGTACCCGATCGGGCCGAACGGTTGGACGAGCATCGCCAGCCGCCACAACCACTTCGGCCCGACGACCTGGGCTTTGTTACGGGAGTGCAAGTCCCGCAGTGCGATGGTGGTGAACACCGCCTCGACGGCGGCCAAGCCGATGATCCCCGCCTTGGCCGGCGTGCTCAGCTCGGACCACTTTCGTTTCGCCATCTGCCGATCCTATGAATCGTTCGCCCGCGGCGCCGGGTGCTGGGGCTTGCCCTCCCAGCCCTCCGGGGTCCGGTCCGGATGCGCCCCGAAGTCCTCCGCCGACAGGTAACGCTGCATCGCCCGCTCGTACCGGGTGATCCCGCCGGTCCGGTTGGCCACCGAACGGGCCGCCTCGGCCGCGATGCGCCGTTCCTCGTTGGTACCCATGACGACCTCCCGCCGCTTGGCCGCAGGACATCCGTTGTCCTACCTGGAGCCTCGTCCGGCCGCGGACCCGCGCACCAGTGCCGAAAGTCCCTCGGCCGCCGCCGCGGTGCGCCGAGCGCGAACAGCGGGAGCGAACCGGCCCGTCCTGTCCGGTCGCGGGCGTAGCGTCGGGCGGGTGACGACCATCGCACCCGCCGACCTGCCCCGGACCGTCGGGGACCTGCGCGCGTCCGGTCACCGCCTGCGCGGCGTCAAGGATGAGCTGCGAGAGAACCTGTTGCTGGCGCTGCGCGCCGGACGGCATCCGTGGGACGGCATCGTCGGCTTCGACACCACCGTCCTGCCGCAACTGGAACGGGCCCTGCTCGCCGGGCACGACATCGTGCTCCTGGGTGAACGCGGCCAGGGCAAGACCAGGCTGTTGCGTTCGCTGACCGTGCTGCTGGACGAATGGACCCCGGTCATCGACGGGTCCGACATCGGCGAGCACCCGTACGCCCCGATCACCCCGGCGTCGCTGCGTCGCGCCAAGGACCTCGGTGACCGGCTGCCGGTCGGCTGGCGTCATCGTTCCCAGCGGTACTCGGAGAAGCTGGCCACCCCGGACACGGCCGTCGCCGACCTGATCGGGGACGTGGACCCGGTCAAGGTCGCCGAGGGCCGGTCGCTGGGTGACCCGGAGACCATCCACTACGGCCTGGTGCCCCGCGCGCATCGCGGCATCATCGCCATCAACGAGCTGCCCGACCTGGCCGAGCGCATCCAGGTGTCGCTGCTGAACGTGATGGAGGAACGGGACATCCAGGTCCGCGGCTACACCCTGCGGCTGCCGCTGGACGTGCTGCTGGTCGCGTCGGCCAACCCCGAGGACTACACGAACCGGGGCCGGATCATCACCCCGCTCAAGGACCGATTCGGCGCGGAGATCCGCACCCACTACCCCCTCGAGCTCGATGACGAGATGGCGGTGATCCGGCAGGAGGCCGATCTGGTCGCCGCCGTCCCCGACCACCTGGTGGAGATCCTGGCCCGGTTCACCCGGCTGCTGCGGGAGTCGTCGGCGATCGACCAGGGCTCCGGGGTGTCCGCCCGGTTCTCGGTGGCCGGCGCCGAGACGGTCGCGGGCGCGGCGCTGCGGCGGTCGGCGCTGGCGCGGGAGAGCACGGCCACCGCCCGGCCGGTCGACCTGCTGTCGGTGCCCGCGGTGCTCCGCGGGAAGCTGGAGTTCGCGGCCGGCGAGGAGGGCCGGGAGGACGAGATCCTGGAGCATCTGCTGCGCCGGGCGACCGCCGACACCGCCCGGCATCGGCTGCGCGGCATCGACCTCACCCCTCTCGCCGACGCGGTCGGCGCGCACCCGGTGCGCACCGGCGACCTGGTCGCCGCGGCCACCGTGGTCGCCTCCCTGCCCGCCGGCCGCACGGTGGGCCGGGTGCTCACCGAGGTGGCGAACCGGCTGGGTGCGGGCGGCACCGAGGATCCCGGCCCGATGGCGTCGGCCGCCGAGCTGGCCCTCGAACTGCTGTTCCTGACCCGCAAACTCGCCAAGAACGCCGACGACGACACCATCCAGTACGGCTGACCATGGCTGACATCCCCTCCGGTCCAACGGATCCCGGCCGCGGCCGGTTGCCGCACCGCCGGTACGCCTACCGGTCCTACGACGGCGGCCCCGATCCGCTCGCCCCGCCGTTCGACCTGCGTCAGGCCATCGACCGGATCGGCCGGGATGTGCTCGACGGCAGCTCGCCGCGACAGGCGTTGCGCGAGTTGCTGCGCCGCGGCCTCGGCGATCGCCGCGGGCTGGACGAGCTGACCCGCCAGCTGTGGCAGCGGCGGCGGGACCTGCAACGCGACAACCGGTTGGACGGCACCCTGCAGCAGGTCCGGGAGCTGCTCGACCGGGCCCTGACCGCCGAGCGGAACGCGTTGCAAAGAAATGACTCCGGCTTGGACTCTGACAGTGCCCGCTTCCGCGAGCTGCAACTGGACGCGTTACCCACCGACGCCGGTGGCGCCGTCCGTGAGCTGGAGAACTACGACTGGCAGTCCGCCGACGGTCGCGCCGCCTACGAGCAGATCCGCGACCTGCTCGGGCGGGAGTTGCTGGACCAGCGCTTCGCCGGGATGAAGCAGGCCCTGGAGAACGCGACACGCCAGGACGTCCAGGCGGTTCGGGAGATGCTGGACGACCTGAACGCGCTGCTGGCGGCGCACGCCCGGCTGGAGGACACCACCGAGCAGTTCCGGCAGTTCATGGCCGAGCACGGGCACTTCTTCCCGGAGAACCCGCAGAACACCGACCAGCTGATCGACGTGCTGGCCGCGAGATCCGCGGCCGCGCAACGCATGTTGAACTCGATGTCCGCGCAGCAGCGGGCCGAGCTGGCCGCGCTGACCGAGCAGGCGTTCGGCGACCCCCGGCTTGCGCAGTCCCTGGCCGAGCTGGACGCCCGGCTGCAGCAGTTGCGGCCGGGCCAGGACTGGGACGGCTCCGGCCGGTTCCGTGGGGACAACCCGCTCGGCATGGGCGAGGCCACTCGGACGCTGGAGGAACTGGGCCGGCTGGAGGCCCTGGGGGAGCAGCTGGCCCAGGATTACCCGGGCGCCCGGCTGGACGACATCGACCTCGATCTGCTCGAGCAGGTGCTGGGTCCGCAGGCCCGGGTGGACGCACGCGCGTTGGCCGAACTGGAACGCGAACTACGCGGTCAGGGCATCCTCGAACGCGCCGCCGACGGCTCGCTCCGGCTGTCCCCCAAGGCGTTGCGCCGGTTGGGCGAGACCGCGCTGCGCGACGTCGCGGATCGGGTCACCGGGCGGGTCGGCGAGCGGGAAACCCGCCGGTCGGGCGCGGCGGGCGAGGCCTCCGGCGCCACCCGCCCGTGGGAATTCGGCGACACCGAGCCCTGGTCGGTCTCGCGCACCATGTTGAACGCGCAGCTGCGGCGGGCCGGCGGGGACACTCGCGCCCTGGACGTCACCGACGTCGAGGTGATCGAGACCGAGCGACGGGTACGGGCCGCGGTGGCACTGTGCGTGGACACCTCCTGGTCGATGGTCCAGGAGGGTCGCTGGGTGCCGATGAAGCGCACCGCCCTGGCCCTGCACCACCTGATCTCCACCCGGTTCCGCGGCGACGACCTGGCGCTGATCACCTTCGGCCGGCACGCCGAGGCGGTCGACCTGGGCCGGTTGGTCGGGTTGGAGGGTGCGTACGTGCAGGGCACCAACCTGCACCACGCGCTGATCCTGGCCGGCGCGCACCTGCGCCGGCATCCCGACGCCACCCCGGTGGTGCTGGTGGTCACCGACGGCGAACCCACTGCTCATCTGGAACCGGATGGCACACCGGCATTCTCGTATCCGCCGGCGCCGGAGACGGTGCATGCCACGGTCGCCGAACTCGACCGGCTGACCGGGCTGCGGGCGGCCGTCACCTTCTTCATCCTCGGCGATGACCCGCGGCTGGCCGTGTTCACCGACCGGCTCGCCCGGCGTTGCGGCGGCCGGGTGGTGGCACCCGACCTGGACGGGCTCGGCGCGTCGGTGGTCGCCGACTACCTGCGTCACCGCCGCTGACGTCCTCGGGTCGGCGGCGATGACGTCCGGTCACCGCGCCGGTGCGCCGACCTCGGGCCGGCGGCGCCGTTCCCGGCTGCCGGACCGCGGGCGCGGGCGCCGCCCCCGGCCGAGCAGGGTCATCCGTTCGTCCTCCGACAGGCCGCCCCACACGCCGTAGGTCTCCTGGACCTGCAACGCATGCTGCCGGCACGCGTCGATGACGGGGCATTCGGCGCAGATCGCCTTCGCCTGCCGTATCCGCTTGTCCCGCGCCGGTCCCCGCTCTCCCCACGGGTGGAAGAACAGCGAGCTGTCCATCCCCCGGCAGGCGGCGTCGAATTGCCACTCCCAGGCGTCCTGCGTCGGGTTCGGCAGTCGTCCGATGGTCCCCAGACCTGTTCCGTCGGTCGACATGACCGGCTACAGGGCGAGGAGGACGTCGGGGTCGACGAGTGCTTCGACGGCGGCGCGGGCT